>NZ_MIKE01000026.1:0-359210 GCF_001853485.1 Flavobacterium tructae
ACCTTAAATGGAAGCCCAGTAGTAGTAGGTACTGCAGCAGGGAATGTACAAATCACATCAAGTACGGTTCCAGTAGGATCAGGACTAGTAGTAAATGCAGATGGAACAGTAACAGTTCCGGCCAACACCCCATCTGGAAACTATTCAGTAAGCTATACGATTTGTGAAGTAAACAACCCATTGAATTGTAGTACTATTAGCTCTACGGTAGTAGTAAGTGCCCCGGCGATTGTTGCGGTAACAGAAACGACCCCTTCGGTTAATGGATTACCAGGTGGCACCACCACGGCATTAACGGGCAACGATACCTTAAATGGAAGCCCAGTAGTAGTAGGTACTGCAGCAGGGAATGTACAAATCACATCAAGTACGGTTCCAGTAGGATCAGGACTAGTAGTAAATGCAGATGGAACAGTAACAGTTCCGGCCAACACCCCATCTGGAAACTATTCAGTAAGCTATACGATTTGTGAAGTAAACAACCCATTGAATTGTAGTACTATTAGCTCTACGGTAGTAGTAAGTGCCCCGGCGATTGTTGCGGTAACAGAAACGACCCCTTCGGTTAATGGATTACCAGGTGGCACCACCACGGCATTAACGGGCAACGATACCTTAAATGGAAGCCCAGTAGTAGTAGGTACTGCAGCAGGGAATGTACAAATCACATCAAGTACGGTTCCAGTAGGATCAGGACTAGTAGTAAATGCAGATGGAACAGTAACAGTTCCGGCCAACACCCCATCTGGAAACTATTCAGTAAGCTATACGATTTGTGAAGTAAACAACCCATTGAATTGTAGTACTATTAGCTCTACGGTAGTAGTAAGTGCCCCGGCGATTGTTGAAGTTCCATCAATTGCCATAATTAAGACAGCGGTATTTAATGATGAAAATAGTAATGGGAATGCAGATGCTGGCGAAACTATAACTTATAACTTCAAGGTTACTAATACTGGAAATGTTCCTTTGTACAATATTACTGTTTTAGATCCATTAGCTGGTATTATTATGTCAGGAGGTCCAATAGATTTGAATGTAAATGATACGGATGAAGTTTCTTTTAGTGCTCAATATAGCATCACGCAAAATGATATTAATAATGGAAGTATTAGTAATCAGGCTAGTGTAATGGGTAGTACTCTAAGTGGAATTAAAGTTGAGGATAAGTCAGATAACATAAATAATCTAGGTGACAATCCAACAGTTTTATTATTAAGTGGTTGTGTAATCAAAATTTTTAATGCCGTTTCAATAAATGGTGATAGTATGAACGAAAGATTCTATATACAAGGAATAGAATGTTATCCTGACAACACAGTTCAAATTTATAATCGTTGGGGTGTATTGGTTTTTGAAAGAGATCATTACAATAATACCGATGTTGCCTTTAGAGGAATTTCAGAAGGACGTGTTACCATTAAAGAATCAAAAGGATTACCAGAGGGAACATATTATTATATCATAAAATATAAAGACCATCAATCTACTCCTCATCAGGAAGCGGGTTATCTGTACTTGACCAAATAATATTCTATGCTAATTAATTGGCTTGTTGAAGTTGAGCTGTAATTAAAAATGAAAAAAATGAAAAAGTTAATTTTAGTTTTACTGTTTTGTTCAACTGCGAGCTTTGCACAGCAGGATGCACAATTTACACAATATATGTACAATACCATTAATGTGAATCCTGCTTATGCGGGATCACGTGGAGTACTGAGTATTTTTGGTTTATATCGTACCCAATGGGTTGGGTTAGATGGCGCGCCGGAAACAAGTAGTTTTTCTGTAAATACACCAGTTGGTAATAACGTTGGGTTAGGAGTTTCATTAATCAATGATAAAATAGGTCCAACGAATGAGAATAACTTATCGGCAGATTTTTCGTATTCTATACCAACATCGGCTACAGCCAAATTATCTTTTGGCATAAAAGGATCAGCAAATTTATTCAAATTAGATCCAACTAAATTAACACCGGAAGATCAGGGAGATCCGCAATTTCAGGATTTTAAAAATAAATTCACGCCTAATATTGGAGCCGGAGTTTACTGGCATACAGATAAAGCTTATGTAGGTTTATCGGTTCCTAATTTCATTCAGACCAATCGTTATGATGATAATGATGTTGCGATTTACAAAGACAAAATCAACTATTATTTTATCGCAGGTTATGTATTTGAATTAGATCGTTATGAAACCGTAAAATTTAAACCGGCTATAATGACAAAAATGGTCGAAGGTTCACCATTGCAAGTAGATGCATCGGCTAACTTTATGTTCAACGATAAATTTGTAATTGGAGTGGCTTACAGATGGAGCGCTTCGGTAAGTGCACTGGCTGGTTTTCAAATCACAGATGGTTTGTATTTGGGTTATGCTTACGATCGTGAAACAACCAAATTAGTGAATTATAATTCAGGATCGCACGAGATATTCCTCCGTTTTGAATTCTTAAATAAATATGGACGTATAACTTCACCAAGATTTTTCTAATTATGAAAGTTAAAAATATAATTTATGCTGCTGTTTTGTCGTCTGTTTGTTTTAACGGAACGGCTCAAAAAACAGTTTTAAATAAAGCAGAGAAGGAGTACAATCAATATGCTTTTGTAGACGCTATCGCTATTTATGAAAAAGTAGCAGAAAGCGGATATAAGGATGAAAAAATGTTTCAGAGATTAGGAAACTCCTATTATTTTAATGCCGAATTACCGAAAGCTGCAAAGTGGTATGACGCCCTTTTTGCTTTTAACGAGCAACAAGAACCTGAATATTATTACAGATATGCTCAGACGTTGAAATCTGTGGGTGATTATGCCAAAGCAGATAAAATGCTTGAAATTTTTAATGCGAAAGTAAAAACTGATACAAGAGGCGTTTTATTCGAAAACAATAAAAATTATCTGGAGCAGATTAAAGCGAATTCAGGAAGATTTGATATTGCAAATGCCGGAATTAATTCGAAACAATCAGATTACGGAAGTACAATTTATAATAATAAATTAGTATTTGCTTCTGCTCGTGATACTGGAAGTGTTATTAAAAAAACATTTAAATGGACAAATAAATCGTTTACGAATTTATATGCTGCGGAATTAAAAGCGGATGGAACTTTAGATAATCCAATTCGGTTTGAGAAAAAAATCAATTCAAAATTCAATGAATCTTCTCCGGTTTTCACCAAAGATGGAAAGACAATGTATTTTACCCGAAACAATTTTTTAGGAGGTAAAAAAGGAAAAGACAATAAAAGAATTACATTATTAAAGTTGTACAAAGCCGAATTTGTAAATGATAAATGGGCAAATATTATTGAGTTGCCTTTTAATAGTGATCAATACAGTATTGCACATCCGGCTTTAAGTCTGGACGAAAAAAAGCTGTATTTTGCATCAGATATGCCGGGAACTTTAGGACAATCGGATTTGTTTAGTGTTGTTATTAATGAAGATGGAACATTCGGGAAACCGGAAAATTTAGGAACAGCAATTAATACCGAAGGAAGAGAAACATTCCCGTTTATATCCGGAGATAATGAACTTTATTTTTCAAGCGACGGACGTCCTGGATTAGGCGGACTTGATGTATTTGTGGCAAAAATCAAGGAAGATGCTACTTTTGATCTGGTACAAAATATTGGAGAACCCGTAAATACCAAGTTGGATGATTTTGCTTTTATAATTGACAGCAATACACGTAAAGGTTACTTCTCATCCAACAAAGAAGGCGGAATTGGAAATGATGATATCTATAAATTCACAGAAACAAAAAGACTGGATTGTGAAAAAAAATTATTTGGAATTGTTTCAGATTCTCAAACGAACGAAGCTTTAGCCGATGCAAAAGTAATTTTGCTTGACGATAAGTTTAAGGAAATTGCAACAATAATTTCGGATAAAAACGGAAGTTACAATTTTGATGTAAAATGCAATCAAACCTATTATGTAAGAGTTTCAAAACAAGATTATGAAACTAATGAAAGTTCGGTTACAATTCAGCCAACAAATGATAAACCTGAATTAGATATTAAATTAAATAAACAAATCAAGCAAATAGAAGTAGGGACAGATTTGGCTAAAACTTTAGATATTCCGATGATTTATTTTGATCTGGATAAATCATTTATTCGTCAGGAAGCTGCTTTTGAATTAGAGAAAGTACTTGCTGTAATGAAACAATATCCTGAAATGAAAATCGATGTTCGTTCTCATACAGACAGTAGACAGACTCAGGAATATAATATGAGATTGTCTAATAAAAGAGCAAAAGCAACAATCGAATGGTTTGTAAAACGAGGAATTGCCCCAACCAGAATATCAGGGAAAGGGTATGGCGAAAGTCAGTTAATCAATAAATGTTCAGATAATGTAGCTTGTACAGAAGATGAACATCAGTTAAACAGAAGAAGTGAATTTGTAATTGTTTCAATGCAATAAGAACTTACAAATCATTATCGATAAAAACACAGTCCTAAAAAGTGTGTAAGTTTTAAAAATAACGGGGTTTAACTTTTTAAATAAAGTTGAACCCCTTTTTCAAATATAGTTAAGAACTGATTGAGTATTAATTCCTAATTATGGATTAGAATAGCCCGTTTTTTGGTCAGTTCTATTCAAATAGACCTATATTTCTTAAAAGGGTTCTGTCGCATTTGGGAATAGCTTTTATCTTTGGAATTTTAAAACTAAAAAAAATGAATACCAAAGGTCAGAGCTATCCAAAATCTATTCTTCTTCGGGCAGTGTATTTTAAATTAAGATTTACCCTTACTTACAGGGATGTATAAGAGATCATGAAAATGCACGGAGTTCATGTTGATCATGCTACTATTCAACGCTGGGGCTATACGTTTACACCTTTCATCGAGTTAGAAATAAAGAAGAGAAAAGGCAGAGTGGGGACGAGCTGGAGATTGGATCAGACCTATATCAAAGTAAAAGGTATATGGTGTTACTTATATCGAGCGGTAGATAAATTAGGTAATACGGTTTACTTTCTTTTGACCAGAAAAAGACAAAGAATGAGCGCTCAGCCTTTTCTAATTAAAAATTAATAATAATTGCCGGCCAAGAGTAATAAACATTGATAAAAGCGGTTCTAATACTGCAGCAATCAAAGTCTGTAACAAGCGTTCGTTCTCAAAGATTAAAATCCGGCAGTGTAAATATCTCAACAATATTGTCGAACAGGACCATCGATTTATAAAATGGAGGATACAAAATGGGTTAGGCTTTAAAAATTTTGAATCGGCAAGACGAACATTGAGCGGAATTGAAGTTTTGCATATGCTGAGAAAGAATCAGATGATTGAATCAGGGGTAACTATGTTTAAATCATTCTGTAAATTGGCAGACTAACTTTAAAATTACTTAAAGTGTTATATCTGATTCTGACAGATGCGACAGAACCATTGTTGAAGGATTTCTTGATTTATGAAATGTAATAATCAAAAAATTTAAAAAAAGTCCTTTACAAAGAGTAAAGGACTTTCTGTTTAAATTCAAATCTTCCAAATTTAAATTTGTTTAGGGGACTAAACTAAAGTAAAAATAGATAAATTAAGCTTTAGTTGTTAGAAAAATATTTAAATAAAAAAGTTATTGTAAATACCATAAAATATTTATGATCATCCGTACTCATAATCTAAGTTTTTTAATTCGTTAACTAATCTGATATTTTCGTTTTTAGATTTTTAAGTAGATGTCAATTTATATAACAGTAGTAAAAAAAAGATATCGACTCCAAATGCCATGTACCATATTTTTGCCACAAAACTTATTACTAATTTTTTCAACATTTTTAGATATAGAATTCTATTCCTTGGTGTTGTGATCGCGAATCGAACCTGTTAAAATAAAAAAAACAACTAAAAAACAAGGAGCTTTTATAATATATTTAAATCTAAACTTTGCCAATAAATGATTCTCTAGTTTTAAAAAATAGCTTGTGCTACAATTTTACAACAGAGTAGGAAAATTAAATGAATTAAAAATTTTGGTAATAATTTTTGTTAGCAATATTTTAATAAAAGACCCGGTTGGGTAACATGGATGATAGTTAGTAGTAAATTCTATAAACCAATGGAATTATTACGTACTGACAAAAAATAAAAAGTAAAAAAGAAACAGTCTATATTTCATTTAGATAATTTAGTAATGTTTCGAACTTAAGGTTTCAAGTGATTGTTTTATAGTGTTTTATGGTTTGTGTTAAAATAGATGCACCGATTCTGCACCTACATTATTATATATAATTGTATTATAGATATTTACTATAAAAAAGTAATAGGAAACATAGTAGGAAATAGTAGGACATAATAGGAAGTGGTAGGAAGTAAAAAAACAACATCCTACCACATCCTACACCTTTTTTTTATCAAGAATTAGAGAAGGTTACTTATAATTTCAAATACATTTTTTTAAATGCAGAAAATTATTGTTAATAATATACTCGTGAAATATTAATCAAATTTCTTACTTTTAGAAACTTAATGCAACAATAATGATAGTAAAGATTAATTAATATATTTCAAAGAAGTTAAGATCATATTACGCCTTTTGGATCAAAAACATGTAAAAAAAAATACAACCCAAAATGACATTTGATTATAACTACCTAAAAACTATTGTTTATCATTTGAAACAGATAAGAATATGAAAAAAATAAATAAAATTGAAATATAGATGGAATCATCAAATGAAAAGTTTGAACAAGATTGGATAGAATATCGTAATGCTGTATCTGATAATAAAAGTAAAAGTCAAGATGATTTTGAAAAATACATAAATTTATTAGCTTCTGGTGGAATTGTACTTTCTTTGACTTTTTTGGAAAAAATTATTACAGTTGACAAGACCGATTTCAAACCTTTATACATTATTGGTCTTATTTGTTTAGTTCTAACATTGCTTTCAAATTTATACTCTCATTATAAATCAATTATAGATTCCGATTTAACAATTCAAGAAATAGATGAGAAAAAGTATAATGATATTTTTAAAAATATTAAAAAAAGAAATAAAATAATTAATCGTCTGAATAGAACATCAATTTGGAGTTTGATAATTGGAGTTGTATTCGTTCTAACTTTTGTAACAATAAATTTATTTAATATGAGCAATAAACAAAACCCTAGCCCGCCAGCCAAGCCAATGCCTGCAACAGAAGAAAAAGGCAGGACGATTCCTCTACCACCACAGAATAGACCAGCTAATAATCCTAAAAAATAAAAGATGATAGAAAAAAAAGTAGCCGATATTTTAAAAGAAACTATAGAAAAGTTAAATAAAAATGTACAGACAGGTGCTGTTGCAGGAAGAATAGTTCCAGTGCCGACTAGTTCACTAAAGCCAAAAGTTATAGTTAAGCCTGAAGATAAGAAGGACTAATAAAAATTGAGCATATTTAATTGTAGATACTTTAAACAAGTGAAATAAGATATGTTTTGCTAAGATAAACGTAGTGCCCTAAATAATTTTTGAAAAAGTTTTATATGGTACGAAAAATGAGAAACGTTCATCCTGGAGAAATTTTAAAAATGGAACTTATAGATGGAAGAAAATTTTCAATAAGTAAAATTGCAGAATTGCTAGATACTCCAATTTCGGATATTTCCAATGTTTTAAATGGTAATGTTGAAGTTTCTCCTATGATAGCTTTAAAACTTGAAAAAGTATTTGGAGGCACAGCTGATTCATTTTTACGTTTACAAACTGGATATGATTTAGAAGAATTTAAGAAACGGTTTAAACCCTAATTTAGATATTAGTTAATTAGTATTAAGCTAATTAAACTTACTTAGCTAGCAAAAGCTACATTTAAAAGCTATTGTTGGTAATCGAATGTGCTAAATTAATAAGGATAAGTATGCGTTTTGCATTAATTAAAGATATGAGAGTTGAGGCGACTCCAAACGGGAAAGCGATTTGTCCAGGTTGCACTCAACAGGTTGTAGCAAAGTGTGGTTCAAAGCGAATTCATCATTGGGCGCATCAAAGCAATAAAAATTGTGACAAGTGGTGGGAAGCTGAAACTGAATGGCATCGCAATTGGAAAAAAGAATTTCCGCTTAATTGGCAAGAAATTATAATGCGTGATGAAATTACAGGAGAACTTCACATAGCTGATGTTCGAACTGATAATAATATTATAATTGAATTTCAACATTCGCATATTGATACAAAGGAACAAGCTTCACGAGAAAGCTTCTATACAAATTTAATTTGGGTTGTTGACGGAACACGGCTTAAAAATGATTTTAAACGGTTTCAAAAAGGGAAATATTATTTTTCTTCATTGATGCCTCAAGTTTTTAGAACAAGCTTTTCATATGAGATTTTTCCCTCTAATTGGATTTATCGACCAGTCGCAGTTATTTTTGATTTTGGTAGGATTGAAACTCCCAAAAAAAGCAGACATACAAAACTATATTGCTTATTTCCTCAACGTCTCAATAATGAGTTTATAGTAGCTGAAATATCAAGAGAAGCTTTTATAGTTTCTATCACAAAAGGTAATTGGCTACAGCGGTTTGAAAATTTTATCAACAAAATTAAAGCTATTGAAATAGCAGAACGAGAAGCATTTGCAGCATTAGAATTAATTGCATCTCGAAACAATAGGTAAAATGGAAGATCCAAAACTAAATATCAGTGTTTAAAAGGAAAGCTCATATTAAAAAAATGCTTATTTAGTTTTGATTCAAATTATTATTTTTTGAGGTAATAGATATGAGAAAATTTTTAAAAAAAACATGAATAAAGAGTTTCACGAAAAAGATATTGAAATACGTAAAGAGTTAGAGGAATTAATCGAAAATGGTAAAAAAAACATTTCAGAAATAGAAAAGATAATTGAAAATAATGATTTTAGAATTAATGATCTAAACGATCCAAATTCAAAGTCTGCAGTTAATCTTCGAATCGTGAGGAATTTTGTAATTGGAACAATTTTATTTTTGCCAATAACATATATTTTACTTACTTATGTTAAAGGTTTTAATGAGGTACTATTTTATTTTCTTTTAATTTTTTACTCTTTGCTAATTGGACTTATTTTTTGGTTTATTCGAAAAAAATATAGGTTGTTATATGGTCTAATTGAATTAAGCGTAGGGGTTACGGCTATTTTTATAGTACTTCAATCTGTAAATAATAGTTTAGATATTTTTTATTGGAAAATCGAAAAATTGATGAGTTTTGTAGGGGGAGTATATATTCTAGTTAGAGGCATTGACAATATTTCTGTAACAAATTTTGGAAAGAAGGTTGATGATTTTTTAAATTTTAAATGACAAAAAAATAATTAATATGTACAGAACAATTATAAAGAATAAAATACATTAACACGAAAATATTAAGGATCAAAAACATGAAACAAAAGATATTCTTACTATTTTTACTATTTTCAACATTAAATAATTACGCTCAATTATCTGATTCAGAATATCAAGATAGATGCGATAAAGAATTTCAATCACTTTGCAACTTATTACCTAAAGGACAAGAAGAAAGTTGGATAATAAAAGCCAGAAATATTGATATTGAATATATCAAAATTGGAAAAGAGAAACAGAAAGAAGAAGAAGTTTATAAAAAACTAAATGCAGAAGCAATCTACGCTGTGCAATACCTAAATTCAATCAATAACTTTTTGTTACCTGCAAAAACAAAGCTTGTGAATTCATTAGCTGATAAAATTGTTAAGATTAAAATCGGCAGTTCCATTGAATCAAAAATAGATTCTTTGGACAGAGTATTTAATGATTATGCAAATACAAATAAAGCAAAAAATTTTGAAAAAGCTTATGATAAATTTTTAAGCGAAAAATCTAAATATTTGAAGATAAAATCTGAACGAGACACTTTATTTTATACCGTTTACGAGGTAAAAAGTAATGTTTATTCAGATCCTGATTCTAAAGATATATATGCAGTATTTAATTGGAAAGTTCGTATTGAAAAACTAAATAAATTAAAAACTGATTTTGATAATATTTCTGAAGAAGTAAAGTCAAAGCAATTTCTAGTTGTTAAAGATCCAAATCCAATTGTTCCATTGTTATTCCAGTTTTGCACACTTTTGGTAGTAATTTCAGGAGTGTTTGTAAACTTTGCATTTGAAAAAAAACGCCATAAAATAGTTTTAATATTAGTATTGTCATCGCTAATTACAGCAATTATTTTATTGTTTGTAAGTGATAATACTTTTCTAAATACTGCTGTAAATATATTAGTTCCAGGAATAGGATATATTATATTTTATTACAAGAAAAAAAGGAGTTAAAGATCATAATATTTACTAACTTATATTTAAAAAAAAAATAACTAATGAATAGAGAAAAAGAATTATTGTTATTGACCGAAAATGCAGAAGACAGTATTATCTTAGACCTTTATAATAGAGCTTATTCGAACTTAGAAAAACTGAATGAAAAAGTTGATAAATATTCTATATACTTAATTCTTGTTATTTTATTTTTTTTTATTTCTTCAAATTTAGAAATTGATACACTTCAAATTGGACCAGTTGCTATAAAAAACACCTCCATTGTTACAATTATACTTCCTGTTTTATATTTTTCTTTTATATTCACTATTATTTCTATGTCTATGTACAAAAGCGAATTGTATTTTGGAATTAAAAAATTGGGAAAAAAAATTTATAATAATGATTATAATTGTCCTAATATTTATGATCATCAAAATAATTTTATAGACAGAATTTCATTACCATTTTCATATTCATCTTTTGGAAAACAAATGATTGTTAAAGAAGGAGGAATAGCAAGTGTTATTTTTGGCCTAGCCGTCTTGTCCCCAGTTATCTTAATATTTTTGGCTTTATTTGGAATTGCTTTTTTGATGTTAAGAGATTTGTGGCTTGTGCATTATTCTACAACATTAGGTAAGATTTCATTCTGGGTTTCAATATGGATGATATTATTCATTATTTACATAATAAAAACTTGGATAAAACTCTTAGATGGCGAAAATTTAAATATCTAAAGAAATAGCTTACCGTAAAACATTTTTAGAACAATGAAGCTTTTTTGCGTATATAAAAATTAAATGCTCTACTACAAAGATAATAATCAATTATATAACTATCAAATCAACTAAATATGGATGATATTAGATTGTTTCTAACTAGTACAATTATGGCCGGAATAGTTTCTGCGATTGTATCTTATGTCATTACTGTTAAGCTTAAAAAGTTAGATTTCAAAAATGAGTACTATAAAGAAATATTAAAAAAGAGATTAGTAGCTTATCAGTATATTGAAAGCCAAATAGCTGTTCTTAAGACTGTTGTGCTAGATGAGGCAGACAGCCAACCTTATCACATGATGTTCTCTTACAGCGATATCGAATTTTTTGAGTTCCAGAAAAATATGCTAATGGCTATAAGTTTTAGTTTATGGATAGATGATGAAACGAGTGAAAATTTGGAGAAGTTAAATGAACTTTTTTATAATTTAAATATAAAAGCAGGAGGGAAATCTAATCTTGAATTAATAGATTTAGGTAAAAAATATTATCAACATATTTCCGATTTGAGATTTCAGTTAGAAAATTCTACAAAAAGAGGATTGTACAACTTGCATGACATTGACAAAGCATTTAAAACTAAGAAAGTAAACACCAAAAGAGAGATTCGAGAATTGAAATAATATATATTATAAAATTTTTAGTTGTTTTAGATGCTTAATAAAATCAATTTTTTCTTTATTTTCTACAGCAAGGGCTATAATAATGTCTTCTTCTGATAATGATTTATCTATTTTTTAGAAGAAGCAACACATTTATAGAATTACTTTGGTCATTTAAATTCACATTATTTATTCTATTTTTAAGTTTAATTTTGTCTATAATTTTATATTCAGGAACTTCATTTTGGATTGAAACAAATCATGATGAAAGTTGGCTACAAATACTAGCATACTTTTAGTTTTGCAATTTTGATTTCTATACGGTATGCTTGCTACGTGGTTTTCTATAATCGATACAATTAGATTTTCTATAGTTTTAATTAAAATTAAAACTGTCAAAAGTAGAATTATGTTTATTTATAGTATTTGTTCTGAAGTTAGCCCAATAGGTTTATAATTAGTTTTAATATTAAAACTATTATAATCTGCAATACAAATCCAATCCTCTGACTGTTTATTTGTATAATAAGACTGGTACCAAGTTATACCAGATCCAATTAACACTCTAATAAGTCCAAAAACTGCTTCTGTCATATTAAATTACTTGTAAATTAAAGTCTTTATTAAAATTTTCAATCTGAATTGAAATCATGATTTAACGAAAACTTATTATGAAACCATGTTGGTAATCTTCTCAAAAATAAATCTTACTGCTTCTTCACGTATTTTATTTCTTTCAGTACTTTCTATTTTGGTAATAAAAGTTTGAAGTCGTAAATGAGGCTTTAAATGCTTATAGTAGACTGCAACAAAAAT
This sequence comes from Flavobacterium tructae, assembly GCF_001853485.1. Taxonomy (NCBI): domain Bacteria; kingdom Pseudomonadati; phylum Bacteroidota; class Flavobacteriia; order Flavobacteriales; family Flavobacteriaceae; genus Flavobacterium; species Flavobacterium tructae. Next base: position 12,470 of record NZ_MIKE01000026.1, read on the forward strand.
GTCCCCAACTTCACCAGATACAGGATACTTTTCCGTTCCAGGAGATGCTATTCCTGTAACAGCAACATATATATCAGAACTAGGATAGAGCTTTAACAATCCATATGCCATTTCTATAGTTGTTTCAATTGATTCAGCAGAGTATTTATCAATAGTTGATGGATTGACTTGTAGAATTGTTGATTTTAATTCTCTGTCATATGTGACAATGCTTCCTTTTAAAATACTTGAAGCGCCTGCAACAGAAGCTATCGAGCTTGAAAGCATTCCAGCGGTAATACTTTCGGCGCATACAATTGTTAAATTATTTTTACTAAGGGTTTTGTTGAACTTTTTAATTTCCTGCTTTCTCATTTTCTATTTAAATTTTTTCTGTGTAAAATTTGTGTATGCAGCCTAATCCTTCCCTTACGATAATGCAGTCTGATTTATAGTTATTTTTATTGTAAGGGCAGACTTCAACACCTATATGGGAGATAAAATGAAACTCAATACGGCTTTCTAAATGATCATTCTCACTGTCGAAAAATTCATCTTCTTTATTCTTATTAAGCAGGTTATATACATCTGTATGAGATTCCGTAATCTTTCCAGTATAGAATAATGAAACAACATAAATTTTTTCAACGCCATTAAAAAATTCATGAGTTTTGTCTTCCTTTCTTTTTTTATGAATTAACTTTCGAATAGTTCTTCCATCATGAACAACATCTGTTATTATAAGAACAGATTTAAAACGTCCGTTATTCTCAAAATTCAATTGTTTTTCAAAGTCAGAATGATCGTCATATCTATAGGAATATGGCAAGAAACTATAAGGCTTTGAGCTGAGGACTGCTGTTCTGGTTGCCAGAATATTTCCTTCAACTCCGAGCCCAATTACAAAATCAAATTTAATGTCAGAGTTTGCTATAGTTTCATAAATATGCTTTTTACATTTAGCAAGACGGGATCTATCTCCCAATAATTTTGCTACATCAATCCATCCGTGAGCCCGTGAGGTTTCGCTCCAGTGAAAATGTCCGGAATGAAATAAGTTATTGTCCTTGATCAGTTTCAATAAGCTAAGATGTCTACTGTCATTTATATCGAATGGATGAAGCGGTTCTTTTTTCTGCACCTCGGCATCTACTGGTGATTCGGTTTCTTCCGGTAAAAAATCAGAAAAAGGAAGAGCCGTCTGGCTTGGCGGTATTTTTAATTCTATTTTACTGACCTCCCCGCAGGAAGAGCTTATGTCCCATACCCCGTGCTCAGGCTGTCCATTTATATTGTTATTAGTAATTCTAAAATATTTATTTTCAAGAATCACCTGTGAATCTTTTTTTTTAAAGACTAAAAGATTAAAGTTTGGATCAGGGTTTTTACAGCCGAACGACCCTATGCTGATATGTGGAACCCTTTCTTTTATTTCGGAAAATGGAGTGTGTTCGTTGCCAAATATATAACAATCCACCTGATTGATTTCGAGTATTCTTTTTATGTCCGAGTAATTCTCTTTATCCCACTGCGGAGCTATTTCTTTTTTATAAAAATTGATTAAATTGTGGTGGATAACTGCGATTTTAATATAATCAGAGTACGTTGTTGTAATTTCAGCCAGTTCTTGTCCAAGTTTAGCAGGATCTATAAAACCTAAACCTGAGATAGCACCAATTTTGAAGTTGGAATTCAAGCCTATGTAAATTATTTTTAAATCTTCAATAACTAGTACATCTGTAACAGCATTCTCAGCACTAAATGTTTTTGATTTTTCAAAAAACGTGTTGTAGAATTTCTCAAATTTCTCAAATTTCTCCACATTAAAATCATAAAGCTTTTTTGGCTGTGCTCCCGCACCGGCCTTTTCAAATGCTATGGCAGCATCAACTCTATTTACGTCATGATCACCAGGAATTATTAAAATATTTTCTTTACTAATCCTTAATTTGGTTATGAGTATATCCAAAATTAAGGCTAGTTCGATGAATTCATTATCTTTTGCTGAATTTGTTAAGTCACCAGATATAATTAAATAAATTAATGTATCTGGAATTTGTTCTTCTACAAAATCGCAGAAAGATATTATAAATCTTTCATTTTCAGCTTTCTTATCAACCACAAGCCAAGAATTGAAATCATTAAGAAGATCGCCGTTTGCGTCAAAGCAGGAGGTTACATGAAAATCTGATATGTGTAAAATTGCCTTATTCATCTGGATCTATAGCTGTTTTAATTTTGAATTTTACCTGAGAATTATTTTTCTGATTGATGTTAAAAACACTTAAGTTCTTAATTTTTTCTTTGGCAATGTCATCTTCATATAACGTATCTAATTTTACAATGCTAACATTACCAATAACCCTCCCGCCAAGAAAAGAAATAATATTTTTCGTGATTTTAACTTCTGTGCCCAGACATACAACATCTGACACAATTATATATTTTTTGCCTTCTTCGATTTTGCTGTTTAAACTGCTGTAGTGTGTATTGACAGGACCAACGTGATCAAGAATCAGTATATCAAGCTGGAGGAAATTTGATAGTACGGAGCTGATGAAAGAGCTGTTTAAATTTTGGCAAACCAGTACTGGTTTATCATTAATGTTTTCAATCCAGCTATCTTTAACTTTTATTGACAAATGGTAAAGGCAGAACATCATAAAACTGGTATCCTCTGAAATCATTCTTTTGATATCTATATAGGATGTCAAGTAAACTGAAGATGATTCATGTAAAAATAACTTGTCTGTATCCTTAGTTTTAAAATGCATTATAAATGACAGCAGATAGTCTTCAAACAAGTCTTTCGAATCTAGATATTTTTCTGTTGCAGAATCATTTCCAAAATAGAACATAGCAAATTTATCGTCTTCGTCAACTTTATGATTGTTAGGATTGTTCAAAAAGTCCTCACTAAGTGATAATTGACTTAAAATATTCTCTTTTAAATTAATGAATATCAAAGACTTTACTTTGCTTTTTATTGAAGATAGGTCGTCAAATAAATTTTTTCCTGCGTTTTCAATACGTTCGAAATCTAGGTATAAGACATATTTTGTACTATTATCGATTTCATCCAGACCTTTAGTAATCCTATTAAGGGTGCTGTCAAAAAGTTCTGTGGCATATAACCCTATTTCAGCAGCGAAGTAGCTGCTGCTTATAGTCTGTTCAGCGTGAAGATTGAAATAAATCGATTCTTCATGTATAATCTTAGAAATTAACATACTTAGTACTTTTTAGGGATTTCTACTTCTATGTGCACCCCTTTAAATCTAACCTCATATAAGCGTATGGAGGAGTATTTTACATCTTGGTTATAATTTGAAATTATGTTTGAAATCAACTTTTTAAATTCATTTCTAACGACCAATGTAAGTTCGTTGAAAACAGTCATAAATTCATCTTTAGTAATTAACTTCGAAATATATTTTAAATGATTATCATAGATTAGATTTCGCATATTTACCAAGCTCTGAATTTCATTAAACATTCTAAGTGATATTATGATCTGGGCGTTATTATTATGCAGTCTGAAATATCCATTAGAATCTAATACGACTGTAGTCATTAAGTCAAAAAGTCCCTTTCTGTCCTTTAATATTGAATAGTAAAGGGCTTCAAAAATTGCGTAAAATGACTGCTTTATTTTGTCTGCTACATTTAATGGAATCTCATTCAAAAGCTCATTATATAAATCAAACAATTTATAGCTGTCGTTTACAATCTGTTTTTCTTTCAGAGCCAAAGATGAAAACAATCCAATTCCGTTATCCGAAATTGAGAAACAGGTCTTTTCCCTGTCGGTAAACATCAAGGCATATACATCTGATTTTGAGTGCAAAACTCCATTAGTAATCAGTTCTGATAAGATCTGGACATAGTCGAAAACAACTTTATTGTTTTGGTGGCTTTCTTTTAAAATATCTTCAAAATGGTCTTTGACTTTGTACGTGTAGTATTCGATAAGAAGATCTCTCTGCTGTTCAGCCGTGGAGACATTGATCATATTATGCGAAGAATTAACTTCATTCAAAGAATAAAATCTCACTTTGTGCTCGGGCCTTTGTTCATTTAAATTGAAGAATCCTAAATACTCCTTGTTGAACTTTAATATATTTTTACCAGGCTTGGCAAAATTACCTGAAACTTTGAAAAAATCGGACCTGTCTAAAAAAGCCAGTACTTTATTTGTGGAGTGGGTATTGTATAATTCAAGAGAAATAGGCTCATTATGAAACTTGGTGAGCTGGTCCGCCAATGAAAGAAATAGGGGGATAGTAATTGGGTCAAAGTAATAAGAATGCAAGAAGGATTCTTTTTCATTTTCACCGATTAAGAAAAATGTTATTTTTTCCTTTGGAAATTGCTGATAAAAACTAGCAACGCTGCTTAAAAAATACGAATAAAAGTGAAATGGCGTAAAAGCCTTATTATTCAGTAAAATAGGTACTCCGTTCATTTTATTATATTTTTAAGACTTAAAAATGATTATTTAAATTTTATCTTCTTTTTTTATCACTTCTGTAAATCTAATCCCGTCATTTTACTTATGGATCGATAGCTTATTTAACAGGATTATTTATAATCACTGAGTTTAATATCAAGGTGACTAAGATAAAGAAAGTTATAAAAAAGAAGCTAGAGTATAAATACGTGTTTAAACTTGTTTAATCGGCATGTCTTTTTTTAAGCAGATTTTTCATTGTCTGGCGCAAATTAGAAAATGCTAATGTAAATAAATTACGGGTTTCCGTAACGTGAGTGTTTTTATTAAAATATTAGGGAAAATCATGGGGCACTATTTATATCTCCCATTTCTAATGTCTTAATTTTAAATTTGTAAATTCGTTTCTAATATCGCTCAGGCTGTTTTAAAGTCAATGCAGTCAATTACTCATTTTATACAGATCAAAATTAGTACAGTTGGTAACAAATTTTAAAAATAAAATGTTCTAAATAATAACAAAATCTAAAAATCCTTATTTTTCAGGGCATAAAAAAAGCAAATCGGTGCTTTTTGCTTTATTAAGAATTTACGGAAGGATCAGAATTATTCTGAAGCAGGTTCTTCGCTGATCGGCTGGTCTGCTGTTTTCTTCATAAGAATGTAAAAATCCCTTAAATGCCACCATGCCGGACAGCGATCGACAGGACCGTTAAAGTTTCTGATGGTGGTATAACAGCTTTTCAGGAAAACCTGAGTGTCGGTAATCTTCGCCCATTAGGTCCACACTACTTCATTCGGCGGCGGAGTGTTCTCAAAATATCGTTTTATTTCTTCATGATTCATAGGGCAAAATTACTTAAAAAACCAGAACAGCACAAGGGCATGAAAGATGAAAACGCCCCTAAAGGGCGCCTTCATCTGCAAAAGAGTAATAGGTTTCGGGTGTCACAATCAGATGGTCGAGCAGTGGAATATCCAGCAGTTTTCCCGCTTCCCGGATTTTTCGGGTCATATTTCTGTCGGCCTCGGAAGGTGATGTTTTTCCGGAGGGATGGTTGTGGGTGATGATGATCCCGACGGCGGCAGCTTTCAGGGCTGCAGCGAAAAGCAGGCGCATATCCACCACAGTTCCCGCTATGCCTCCTGAGGAAACCTCATAGATTCCCAGAACCCTGTTGGACTGGCTGAGCAGCAGCACTTTGAACTGCTCAAAGAATTCTATTTTGCCGGGATCCCAGCTGTCGAGCAGTATGCGGTAAGCATCTCTGGAAGAAGTGATACACGGTCTTTCAGTACTTTTTACTCTGGTTTTATAGATCAGTTCGATTTCTGATACTTTCTGCCAGTCTGTGTTTTGATGTTGATTTTTCATAATTGCTGTAGTTTTAAGATTAATTACAGCACCGCTGAGCGGGCAGGGACGAGCGAACGCAGAAAGCAACGCAATAAAGCAGGAGCGCAGCCCTGCATTTATGGGGGAATTTTTTGCGGAGAACCGAAAGCCGTGCCCGAACTTTGTGGTGAAATTGACTTAACATTCCACAATAGCCCCTAAGCCGGGACTGCTCTGTGAACCTTAAAGTGTCTGCGCGCGCAAAAAAATACCGCAGTGTAAAATCTGCGGTATCAATAGTAAAATGGTTTAGGCGAGAGCATTCTGCTTTTTCTGCTTTTTCAACCGCCCGGCAATCTCAGGCAGGTTTTTATTTATAATCCTAAGAATCCTGCTGTGATATTTAGTGGCTTTATTGCGAAGTCCCCTGCACTGGATAATTTCCATTCTCGAAAGGGATACTTCAATGGTTTCCACGGGTCTGTTTTCAATCTGCGCCGAGAGTATCAAGGAATCTTTCTTTTTATAATACTCATTGGTAAATACGCAGTGGTGGAGCGTGTCGCCCTCTTCGAGAAAATCCTGCACACGGTCAAGGACTTTTACGGTAAGGTCGTTATCAGTAAAGGAAAGTCCGAAGAACTGTTTTTTATCATTTTCATAAATCGGCTCTGCTTTTTGTATTTCAGCACGCATCTGCGCAAGATGTTTCTTGCGCTGAATATCCCTTTTTTTGGCAACAAGCCTGTCATGCGCCTGGTCTAAATTTTCAGGGCAGACAAGAGCAGGGGAGCTGAGGTCTTTTTTAAACCATCGGAGCAGGGCAATATAATCCTCCCAAATTTTTATGTCCTGAATCTGATAACGCTGTTTAAGGCAGGTTTTTACTGCCTGCCAGTTTTCACGCAGATGCTGTTCATGGGAGGTGAGATAATGCTTGAGCAGAGAGGTCTGCGAACTTTTTAAAAGGGTTTCTGCAATGGGGTCTTTTAGAAGAGCAGTAAAGAGTATCTGCGGTGCAATGCCATACGTGGAAGTCTTAAAACCATTTCTTTTCAAAAGCGGAATCACTTTCATGTGCGGATATACCTTGTAGGGATTGATGCGGTACTTTGGCGAGTTCTGAAAATCCTTTGGGCGGATTTCTAAAGGGGAATAGTACTGCCATGCATCATAGGCATTAGAAAAAACATTGGTGCTTCTTGAGATGGTGCGCACTTCCCCTTTTGGATTTATCCAATGTTGCATGACTTCGGTATGGGAATAGGCAGGAAGAACATTTTTTTTCATGTTCTTGTGCGAGCAGATGATGCGCACCACCTGATACCCAGAGCAGGTATCGGTGAGGGCAAAGTATTCGATTTCTTTGAAATGCACCTGATTGTGCTGATGCATTTTAAGTTTCCCCTGACAGGCGGTACAGTTAATATAATTTTTGCAAGACTGGCTTTGGCTGTCGGGTTTCCACGAATGGGTGCATTCCAGACAATGGAATTTTCCCCTTGAGAGTACCGCCCATTTCAGGAAAATGTTTTTTTCCGCCCACTGATGCATCTGTGCTGTGATTGGGGCTAGGGTAGTGCTTAAGGCGCTGATTTCTTTTTCTATAACTGTTTTGGGTATCATAAGTCAAAGAGTGTTAGGGTTTGTACAGGCTTCACGGGCTGCACTATTTCTGTTTTTTGAACTGTGCTTTGAGATACTGCGGGAGCAGTTGAGAACAAATCAGGTTTGGCAGGGGAACTTGCTGCTACTTTGCATTGAACAGGGGCAGGCGTTCCAATAGTGTCGTCTGTGTAGTACTTCACAGCCATGTCAAAGATTTCCTGATTGTCAAAGGCGCATTCCTCTGTTTTTTTGACCTCGCCGAAAATGTAATGGAAACAGCTTTCAAGGTTTTTGCTCTCTTTTTTATAGTCCGCTGAAAAAACGGCATCGTTCTGCGCTTTTTCGCTCAGGTAGCTTTCTATAGCGGTTTTAAATTTATCTGATGCTTTCATAAGGGAAGATTTAAGATTGAAAAGCGTTATTCAAAACTGTTTCTGTAGATGTCAAAACAGTATTCTTCAAAGCAGAGCCAGCATACAAAGGTGTAATGGGGCAGACGGTGGCGGTTTTTGACAGATTCCCCAAGGGAATCTTCAATTTCGTATCGGATATTTTCCAAATCATCCAAATGCTGGATATAGAATTTCCTGCAGTCCGAGTTGTAGACAAACTCTGAAATCATCCCGCAGATGCATCCATTTTTCTGCAGGTCTTCCAAAAAAGATTTTAACTGCTCTTTTTTTGTTCCGTCATAAGATTCCATATTGGAGAGGACTATTTTTTTGAACTGGGCGGATACGGGATATTCTATGTAGACTGATTTTTCAAAGGCTTTCATGGCGTATAAATTTTGATGTGAAACCGTATAGATTCCAATTAGAAAGGCAGGTCGTCAGGGGTGTCTTGATCCATGTTTTTCTTTTGGACTGCGGGAACTTCAGTAGTGTTTTCTGTTTTCGGGAAAACCAGTATTTTAATATTACTGGTGTGAAAGGTCAGCGAACCGAGCGCTTTGCCCTCGGCATTATTGTAAACATTCATACCTATACGTCCGAAGAGTTCAACCACGGTTCCTTTTTTAAGCCACTGCGCCATTTTGGAACCCATCCAATAGGAGCAGTCGATGTAGGTTACAATCTTTTTAAGCTCGCCTGAGCCTTTTGGTCTGTAGCTGTCGTTTATGGCAATGGAGAAATTTACCACCTCCCTGTCATTTGAAACTTTTACCATTACGGCATCTTTTGTGATTCGTCCTGAGATTTCCATGATGTAAAATTTTAAGTGAATATTTTTTCTGTTTTTTCTCAAGCCCGCATAAAATTTTTCAAAGAAAAAACGGGAAAAAAGAAAGCACAAAATCAAGCGCCCGATCAAGGATCCGGAGTGCTATAAGTCCCGAAGGGCGGCAAGGCCGTTATGCGCATGCAGGAGCCTGCGGGTGCTATTTTCGCGGCTCTTTTAATCCGTTTTCATTGAAAATTTCCTTATAGTTTTTACAGCAGGCTGAACCCCTATTTCAGATGCCTGTTTTGGGATCGGCATTGAAATATTTTGTAATTTCAGGTGACAAAAAAGCAATGCAATGGAAAAGCGATATGATCTGGACCGATTTTTAGAAGCGCAGCGGGAAACGTACGGCAATGCTCTGGAAGAGATCAGGCAGGGCAGCAAACAGACCCACTGGATGTGGTTTATTTTTCCCCAGCTAAGAGGACTGGGATTCACGGATTATAATATCTTTTACGGCATTGAAAACCTAAAGGAAGCCTCACTGTATCTCAATCACCCGATACTGGGAAAACGTCTGGTGGAAATTACCCAGCCAATGCTTGAGATCGAGAATAAAACGGCACTGGAAATTCTGGGCAGGCCAGATGAAAGGAAACTTAAATCCTGCATGACCCTGTTCGGACTTCTGCCTGAAACGCCTGAATGTTTCAGGCAGGTGCTTGTGAAATATTACAATGGAGAGCAGGACGAAAAGACACTGCAGCTTATAAAAGAATCCGGTAGCTAAAAAAACATTTCTTTTTTCTCTGTCTCAAGAAAACATCTAAGGATTAAAAGTTATTTTTCTTTTTTGAGAACCAGTGATGAAAGCGCAGGATTTTTGATTATCCTTTCCATTTCACTGTGGATTATTTCCTGAATTTCAATTTTTATCTGCAGATAATTTTTGTGGATGATAGCATTATCAATTGTCCGTATGATCGGAATTTCTTGGTAATTATCTGTTTCTTTTTTAATTTTTTCGTGGTCGTTGATGATCTCGCAGTGAAAGGTTTTAAGCTCAATTCTGCAGTCCGGGTTATCAGCTGTCATGCCCACGAATTCCCCCGAACTCAGCGAAGAAATCTTCGAAGGCGGCACTGCGGATTCCAGCTGTCGGGAACGGCTTATGGAGGTGTCGCTGCTGTTTATAGAGAGGCTTTCGCGGTCCTGCATTATTTTTCCGAAACGCTCTGAGAGCTGTTTGGCCGTATCCCCACTGACCTGTCCGCAGATGATATTTCCGACTATATTAATGATCACATCAGCCTGCTCGCGGCCGTAGTCTTTACGAAGCTGGCTGAAGTCCTGAATACCCAGACAGGTGCTCACTCTGTTGCTTCTTGCCGTTGCAATCAGACTGTCAATATTATTGAGATAGACAGTGGGGAACTCGTCAAAAATGAGACTGCTTTTAAGCTTTCCCTTCTGGTTTACCTGTTTGATAAGACGGCTGACAAAAAGGGAAAGGACTGCCCCGTATGTCTGTATTTTCTGCGGATTGTTCCCCATTGAAACAATTTTTGGATCAGATGGATTATTAATGTCAAGGGTAAAATCACTGCCTGACAGCACATAGTAAAGCTGGGGTGAGGAGAGTTTTGCCAGTGAGATTTTAGCAGAAGCGATCTGCCCCTCCAGCTGGTCTACAGCCTCGTTCAGGAACGCACTGACAAAGGGATTGATAAGCACTTCGATCTCTTTTTCAGTTCTCAAAAGCGTGAAAAGGCTCTCGTAATCTGCCTGGATCATTTCAATAACGTGGGGCAGGGTGCAGAACTCGCCATCGTTGTATTTTCGAAGGTACCAGATGACAGCTGTCAGGAAATTTATAGGGGATTCCACAAAGAAATCTCCCTGTTTTTTAATCCACTCCCGGTTGAGTCCCATAAGGATTGTGCGGGCAGATTCAGCGGCATCGGTAATGTCTGTCATTGCCGCAGGATCAAGAGGATTGCACCGGTGCGTTCTGGAGAGGTCGTCAAAATTTATGATGTAAAATTTGGGCTCCACGGCATAAAGATGACGATATTTCAGCCAGGCATTATAGGCGATAACGGTGAGGTCGTCGAACTTAAAATCATAGATGAACATGGAAAATCCTTTGGCAATATGCTGGGTGATTATATGGCGGATTACAAAGTATGATTTTCCCGAACCCGGCGTGCCTGGAACCAGAATACCTCGGAAGGGATTTATAATGTTAATCCAGCTGCTGCGCACTTTGTCTTTGAGGTGATAGCGTGCGGGAAGGTTAACGGAATATTCGTTTTCAATCAGCCTTTCCTCTTGTGGGAAAGTTTCATTTTCCTTATTGAATATATCTGCTGAACCCAGCTTTCTGCGGATAATTCGGGAGAGTAGGGTGCCACCGGAAAGCGTCATTAAATAACCCAAAGAACACAGTGAGATATATAGTACGGAGCAGACCTCAGCATTCGCAAATATTACAAAAGCCAGATAGGAACCAAAGTAAAACATCAGCCCCAATGAGATATAATAAAAAGCAGTTCTAAAATGGAGCTTTTCATCTTTTCTTCCTCTGGCCCCCATGAGGGAAATAACCAAGAGTCCAAGTGCAAAAAGCTTTGATTTATGGAAGCTGTCCAAAAGCCCCGTACGATAAATATTCTCCAGTATCCTGCAGGTAAAATCCGGCGCAAGATTCCAATGCCTGAAGGAATTAAAGCAGTAATAATAAAAATGGATGAGCAGCACTGCGATGCTCATCAGTCTTGTCATATCTAAAATTTTTCTAAGCGCCTGTTCATTTTCTCCCGTCTGCATGCTGTTGATTTTTATGTGTTAATTATTATCGGACTGTCCTTTTCTCCTTCTTTTTTTTCGCTTGTTTTTAAGCTCTCTGGGAAGGTAATCTGACGGCGTTCCGGCGTAAAGCACTTCATCAATTATCCGCTGCACTTCCCCTGCGGAAATAAAAGAGCCGTGCTTCTTAGCGGTACCATCAGGAACTGTATACTGCTTCTCATAATGAGAGGAATGGCCCAGACGCTGCAGGAGACCTTTGGCTGCATATCCAGGTCCCAGACTGCTTCCGTTGAAAACGCATCTGGTGTTATGATCTATGTACGTCATGCCGTATATTAGCCCCTGTTCATTTTTTCTGACAACTGCCGTAATGCCCTGGTTAGCCAGCCGCGTTTCAAGCTGCGAGAGCGTAATGTTTGGGTATTTCAAAAGGAGCAGGTCCACCGCATTTCGTGTTCTTTTCATGTTTATCATGCGAGAAGTTTTGGAGTCGGCAAAATTAATTTCAAGCCGGGAAAGGGTTGGCTTGGAATAAAAACTACTGGCTTTTATAGGAACTCCGACAGTCTTTTTGTTCTCATCCAGAATCTGGTAGACCAGCCCTTTATTCTGAAACATTTTTGAATTTTCCTTTCCCCTTTCCGCCTTCACGTTATAGAGGTTCAATACTGCGTTCAGCTCACCCAGCGTTGTGTATTTGTAGTGCGGAATAACTGCATTGAGTACACTTCCGATGGCTGTCTTGGAATGTATTGCCCCATATTTTATTTTTTCCGCATCGATTTCATTAATAAGTGCCGGACTCTGTTTTCTTCTCGAGTCCGCCCGAACCAGATTAAAAGAAATCTCCAATTCTTTGCGAGCAGTTTCAGACTGGTTTCTTCCAATATTGTGCATGTTAATTCTGGATCCGTCTGCCCGCACATTTATGGATGCGATATGAAGGTGGGGATGTCCCGCATCGTGGTGCTGGTAGACCAGATAAGGCTGTGCGCCGAATCCAATTTTCTCCATATAACAACAGGCAATCTGCATGAGTTTCTCTTTGGATAAATCCTTGTCCGAACGGTCAAAATTCAGTGAGATGTGCACAGCGCAGCGCTTGACATTTTCATTGAGCTGGAGCTGTTTTAGAAATACGCCGAGCTTAAAAGATTCTGACATTTTTTCAATATCGATGGGATAATTTCCCTCGCCGATGCACACAGCTGCACCCTGGGAAACTTTATTCTCATTGTACATGAAGATGCCTCTAATCGAGTGTCCTGTGTTTATGACTGCAACCATTTTTGGGCGAGATTTTCAATTTGTTTTTTTATTTCTTCAACCAGCGAAAAATATTTTTTTCTGTCAGATTCAAAAGACAGAATCCAGACTCTTAAATCGGAAATTTCAAAAAGGGTATGGAGTTTTTTAACGCTCTGATTGAAATTATTTCCCATGAAATTCAGCTGTGTTCTGAGCTGGATAAGCTCCTGCAGCAGCTTATCCAGCGACTCGTTTCTATATCTCATTACAATGGGTTTTCTCAGCAGATTTCTGCGCACGAAGTCACTGCGTTTACGGCAGGCTGATGCTTTGAAATTCTTATCAATAAAATCAAATTCTTCTTTGGTCAGCCGGATGTGCAGCCATCTGTTTCTGCCGCTTTTTTTTTCTTCCATGATCTTTTCATTTTCTGTTTCAATTTCATTCAACCTTAAATTTTTACTGCCAGCGAGTTCCGAGCAGAGGGGCAGCAAGATTTTTGGTTGTGATACAACCAGACATCTTGCTGACTGCAGAAAACCGCAGTCCGAAAGCTTCTAAAAGTCTTTTTTCAGCTGTAGCAATCAGCTAAGAAGAAGCTGTCATCCCTATTAAAAATTAAAGGAAATCCATTCAGAATCTGCTTTAAAAATCTAAAATGCACCAATTGAACAGGTTCTACGGATTTACATGAGAGCTAAATTAGAAAAGGCCTCCAAGCCCTGCAATCCTCCCCAAATTTTGAGTAGGGTAAATAGGGATGATACTTTATAATTTTACGGTAAGTGAAATATTAATTTAAAATGATGAAGTATGATTACAGTAAATGATGCGGCCAAGGTTTTTGATACGGTGCTGAGTATCCCTGGCATGAATGAGCCGGTGAAAATGGATTTGAAAATTTCACGAAAAAATGTGCTGCTTTTAAGCCATTTGATACAGGACGGGCTGAAGATAAGAGAAGGATCTTCGGTACTATTGGAGAGCATAAGTGAGCAGGGAAGGACAGAACTGGAGAGTCTCTCTCAAGAGTGCCTGCAAAAAGCAGGGCTTATAGAGCTGCATGAAAAACTTGCCGGAATCAGTGCCTCGATAAAAGGCTGATTTCAAAAACAATTACAATGATTTAATGCCTGCGCTATTCTTACAAAGTGCAGGCATTTATTTTTTATGCCATCTCAAATGTAAAACTGCCTGATTTTCAAAGTTTTTGGCTTGATTTTTAAAGTCTTTATGCGAAATTTCGTATTTACATTTGTGTAAGATAATCATCTAATAATATATGATTTAAAAATGAGATAAACTTAAAATCTTAAGATTATGAATTCACGTCGATCGATAAAAAATCTTGTAATACAGTTAGTTTCTTATTTATATGTTTTATTGTTTGTATATGCTGCAATAAGTAAACTGCTTGATTTTGAGAACTTTCATGTGCAGTTGTCACAATCTCCTCTATTAAGTGCTTTTTCATCATGGATAGCTGTGTTAGTTCCAATTGCAGAACTTCTTACTGCTATATTGTTAATTACGTCAAGATTTAGATTGTGGGGACTTTATTTTTCTCTTATACTGATGGAAATGTTTACGGTTTATATATTTATTATTCTTCACTTTAGTTCTTTTATTCCTTGTTCGTGTGGTGGTGTGTTAGAAAAGATGAGCTGGAATGTGCACCTGCTTTTCAATTTAACATTTATTATTCTAGCGGTTTTAACAATTTTATTAAGTTCCAATGGCGGCGAAAGAAAGTATACTTTTAAAAGTTACCTAAAACCTGTAAGACTAATCTGCTTTTGCTTAGTTTTTAGTGTAGTTAGCGTCACATTGCTTTTTCTTTCCTCAGAAAATATTATGCATTATAACAACCCATTTATCAGAAGATATCCTGTGCATGCAGCAGAGTTTATTTACGAGATTGATTTGAAATTCAATTCATATTATTTTGCCGGTTCCGATGAGAAAAAAGTTTATCTCGGTAATTACACCAATCCTTCACAGGTTTTATTAATTGATAATAAAAACAAACAGATTAAAAGGGTTAGAATATCATTTTCTCCAAACAAAATACCATTTAAAAATATTTCCATAGCAGTCCGTGATTCCTCGTTTTATTTATTCGATGGGAGTGTCCCAAAATACTTTCAGGGAAGTCTGAAAAATTGGAAAATTAATAATGATTTTGATGGATTTCCTTATTTTACAAAAGCATTGCCTCTAGACGATTTTAGCGCAGTATTCCGATCTAATAATGCAAAGAACGCAGCAAACGTACTTGGAATTTACAACACATCGGATACGTCTGGCAGGATTAAATATAAAAGAGATTTATTAGAGCGGCAGACAGATGGAATTTTTGATACAGATGGGATGTTATTATACAGCCCAAAGCTAAAAAAAATCGTGTATCTCTATTACTACCGGAACGAATTTATAATTGCTGATAAACTTGGAAATTTATCTTATAGAGGGCATACTATAGATACAATAAAGAATGTCAAGATAAAAACTGCATCTTTAAATAATGATAAAGAGAGAACTATTTCTTCGCCTGTTTATATTGTAAATGCACATTCTGCTGTTTATCAAAATCTACTTTTTGTAAATTCAAAGATAAAAGGAAAAAATGAAATCGATAAGCTTTGGGAACGTTCCTCTATAATTGATTTGTATGATATTAAAACTAACAAATATCTCCTGAGCTTTCCAGTTTATCATATAGGAAAAAAAAGACTGCGTTCTTTAACTATAACTGAAGAAAATTTATATGCTTTGATTGATAAAACTCTTGTTGTATATAAGTTTAGTGATATCATTAAAAAGGAAATCTCATCACATTAAATATTTTATAAAAACATTAAGATATACCGGCCGGTGTCAGGATTAAGATCGAAAACCTGTAGAAAAAAGTAGATCACACTATAATTTAAAAATTAAAATCATGAAAACTTTAAGTTTAAAAAATCTGCTGCCAGCAGGAGTTATAGCTCTGGCAGTCTGTGGTGCATTTGCAACCACTTCGATGCAGAGCGCTTCGAAAAAAACAACTACCCTGACACAGGGGTATAATGCCTTGTCAAACAACAAATGTGGTAATGTGTCAGTAGATTGCGACGACGCTATAAGTGAAAATTTTTGCCACATTTCAGGTGACTCTGGACCATTGGCCTATGAGAAAACTACAAACAATAATTGTGTAACGCCTTTATATCGTTATGACAATTGAATCCATTATTAAAATGACAATGCAGTTCATAATTTGAACTGCATTGTTTTTTTATTTTGTACCCTTTTCAATCCACATAGCGGATTGGTCATTTTTTAAGAAGTAACGAAACCAATCCATTGTACGTTCTGTAACATCTTTTTGATTTAAAGAATTTATCAATAGATGATTCTCATCTGGATACTGCAGCATGATACATTTTTTACCAAGTCGGCGCAGCGCTAAATAAAATTCAAAACTTTGGGATGGATTTACTTGCGAATCAATTTTACCTGTCCATAATAATGTGGGCGTATTTACATTTTTTACGTGGGCAATAGGTGAGTTTGACCAATAGGATTCTGGTGCTTCATAAGGTGTTGCCAACATTGTCCACTGTTCAATTCCAAATCTCCACATATCAGGTTTTCCAGATCTACTGTTTATAGTGTGATAGTAACTGTTCAGATCCGTAATCGCACCACTAGCGATTGCAGCAGAAAACAGCTGAGTTTGAGTAATAATGAAAGAAGATTCAAAACCTCCGTAAGAATGTCCCATCAGACCAATTTTCGAGGAATCAACTATTCCTGTTTCCACTACCTTGTTTACTGCTGAAATTACACAGGACAATGCAGAAACCCCTGGATTTTTAGCTTCCAATAATAAATCAGGTTTCAAGACAAAGTAGTTTTCGGAGGTAAAAAGAGTTGTGTTAAAACCGTTTACATTATTATAAGTTGGGTTTTCAAATTTATGCAATTGATTAGACTGCCTGTCATAGATTTTGACAATCATGGGGTATTTTTTTTTGGAGTCGTACTGCGCAGGATAATAAAGAACTGCCTTCAAGAAATTTCCATCGCTGTTGTAATTAATTAATTGTGACTTGCCCCAAAAGAAATTTTCCTGTTGAGGATTACTCTTAAAAATTGTTATCGGTTCTTTGCTTCTTTCCTTCAGAATCAGTTTTGGGGATATATCAAATTTCTGCTCTCTGAAATAAAAATTCTTTTTTTCTGTACCATAATTTAGCTGATCAATAAAACTGTCCTTATAAACTATTGGTTCTAATGAACCGTCAGGACTCCATATAAAATATCCTGTTTTTCCATCTTCTCCTTCGGCTTGAAGAATCAGTTCTTTTTGGACATCAATTTCCCGGCTTATTAGACCGTCATAAATATAATTATCAATATTTTTATTAGGCATATCAGCAATGCGGAATCTGATTTTTTCTTCTTTTCCACGGGTTAACCTTCTCGCTTCGTTACCTGAAGTTGAAACTACCCAGATATCATATTTATCATAGAATACAAGCTCATTATCGTCAACAGTCCATCCAGGACTGCCACATATTGATTCTATTTGAAGATCATGTAGCTTTGCTGTGAATTTTACTCCAAGAGATGCGGTCAAATTGATGTGTTTTTTTTCTTCAAAATTGTAAACCCACCAATTATTTTCGCTAAAGTAAGCAAAGCTTTTTCCTTTTGGCGAAGCAATCAGGTTTTTATGATCGTAGGACTGTCTTTGTAATAAAAGACTCTTTTGAAAAGTACTGAGATCTAAAAGATAATAGTCTCTAGGGCCGTTGAAATCAAATTGCGGTTCATACTGCTTTGGATTAGAAATTATGGCATATTTATAATTACCGCTTAGTATTACTTTTGGAAATTCATTTGAGGTAACTGCTGAAAAATAATTTGTTTTAGGAATCCACATTACTGTTTTAGGACCATTTTCAAAGTTGCCAAAGTTTTTTTCCTGTAAATAAGTCCATTTGTCATTTCCATTCCATATTTCCACATCTGATTGATGGCTTTTAGAAATAATCTCTTCTTGATTTTTAATTGAAAAAAATACTTTTTCAGCATCATCAGAGATAAAAATTCCATTTAGATTTTCATAAATAATGTCTGTATTTTTTGGAAAGACTACAGCAGAAGCACTGTCGAGTTTATACAATTTATCCTCTTTGGACAAATAATATATTAAAGCATTAATCTTCATATTTCTATCCTGTTGATAGAAAGCCAATGCATTGCCGTTTTTATTCCATGTGAACCCCATGAAATTCCCTTTTTTGTTTAATGCAATAAGCTTAGGTCCTTCTTTTGATTTAAGGTTAATTTGGAAAACAAAAGATGTTTTGTTATTGTTGCTGAAATATGCAAGATGATTGCCAGAAGGACTGAGACTAAAATCAGTTACGTCTTTAATTTCTCTTATTGTGCTGTTTTTAAAAGAGCGTATTGCAAGTTTCTTATTTGCTTCTTTGTCAGCAAGAAGAAAAATTAGCTGCTCTGTTTGCTGATTGTAAGAATAGCGATCAACGTCGGAAAGATTTTCTCTGAAAGCTGTTTTTAAGTCTACAATAGTAATACCTTTATCTATCTTACAGATAAATTTATTTCCGGCAAAAAAGCCGTTTCTGCCTTTAGGAAAACTATAAGACTTATGCGAAAAATGATTACGGATAAATAAAGTGTCACCTCCTTTTTCGTATTCCATTTTATAGCAAACCCATTTCTCATCAGGGGAGACTTTATCTATAATTATTTTTCCCCAACCATAATAATCTGATGAAACCAATTGCTTTTTTTGCACCACCTGTCCCCATAAGGGACAGGCTACTAATGGCAAAATAAAAAATAAAACTAAAAAAAAACTTTTCTGTATTAATCTTTGGCTGTAATTTCCGATTGACACGTGCATATGTATAAGTTGCATAATAAAATATTTAGTATCCAGTATTTTGAGGTCTTAAGTTTGGGTTAGCGGTCAGTTCATTTTGTGGCAGCGGAAATAAAGCATCGCTGCTGTTCCAGCCAGGCTTAATTCCGTTTAGTGAAGAATCTAATTTACCTGACCGCTTAAGATCGAAAAAGCGATGTCCATATTCTGTAAAGAGTTCCCATCGACGCTCTAAATGAATTGCGTCTAAAATTTCCTGATGTGTCACAGCAGCGACATTGTTTAGTCCTGCACGATTTCTAATTTTGTTTAGATCTTCTTTTGCCCCAATTAAGTCGCCTTGGTAGGCTCTGGCTTCTGCCCTGATAAGATATTGTTCAGCAAGTCTTAGTACTATTGCATATTCTTTAGATGTCGCAGTAAAATCTTTTTCTTTATACTTATAAGAATGAAAATAGGTTTGGCTTCCTTTTGTAACGGATTTAATCCAGTTTGTTTTTCGTAGATCAGCAGCGTTAAATGAAGCTATCAGCTGACTATCCAATGACACAGACGGCGGTGGCACTGAAGTAAAAATAAAAAAAGCTCCATCTGCTGTGTTTTGTCCTGTTAATTCAGATTGTAACTGCCAAATAGTCTCGGAGGAAGAAATTAAAAATACATTTGAAATATTTTCTAATTTATACTCGCTGCTCTGATTTAAAACTGCAGATGCGCTATTTGAAGCTTCGGGATAAGCTTTTAGATAGAGATAGACTCTTGAAAGCAATGCCTGCGCAGCGCTCACACTCGGCTGTAAACGACCAGGATTGTCATCTTTACTGCTTAAAAGTACGGAAGCGTCCTGTAGATCAGTAACAACTAAACGATATACTTGGTCTACTGAAGTTTTAGAAATAATGCTATTTTGTTTGTAATCTGTCTGTGTAGCATATGGAATATCTCCGAATATATTTGTGAGATAAAAATGAAGTAAAGCACGAATAAATAATGCTTCTCCTTCGAGTTGGTCTTTTTGCTGAGCAGTTAGATTTTTACTAGACTTGGTACCCTGAATGACAAGGTTAGCGGCATAAATTTGATTGTAGGCAGCATTCCAATATCCAGTAACATATGTATTGGTAGGTAAGAGAGAGTTGCGATAAAAATTATAGCTTGCTTTTGAAGGATTGTCCACACAGGTGATCTCATCGGCATAATTTCCGAGCTGATTTGAAATTCCAAGCTGGCCACCTGTTAAAATACCTTTTTCTCTAATACTTGTATAAATATTAGTTAAGGCTGCTTCTGCGGTATTATAATCCTCAAATACACTTTCTGTGGTCAATTGTGATTTTGGCAGATCAACCTCAACAAATGACTGGCATGATGATACTAAACCAATAATTAATAAGTAAAATATCTTTGGAAGTACGATATATGTTGTTTTCATCTTTGATAGTTTAGAATGTTAATTGAATTCCGGTATTAATTACCGTTAATGGCGGCAGATAACCGTAAGAAATAAATTCAGGATCTCCGTCCTTATATTTTGTAAAAGTCAACAGGTTTTGGCCCTGCAGCATAATTTTACATTTAAGCCCTTTTAGACTTAATGGGAGATCATAGGTGAGGGATAAATTTTTTAATCTAACAAAAGATGCGTCTGTAATAGCACCTGTACTTTGTGAGTAGAGGGAATCTGCATTTAGAGCATCGTTATTATATCCAGTGGTATATATCTGATAGGGTGAATTATCTCCCGTCTGTGTCCAGCTGTCAGTAAGCCTGTCTATCTGATTTAGCATCTGACCGGCACCGCTTACAGGATAAGATCTGTTTTTCTGTTTTGAAAACTGGAACAGGAAATCCAGAGTTAAATTTTTATAGCTGATTTGATTTTGTATACCCCCATAATATTTTGGATTTAAATCTACTACGGCTTGTCTATCATCGGGAAAAGTGACTCTGCCATCATTATTTAGATCTTCAAATTCATAAATTCCAGTCTGCGGATTGACTCCTTTAAAATTGTAAAGCAGATTAATATTTAGCGGTTGGCCTATACGATACTGCTGACTGTAGGTTGACGTTTGCAGACCAGGAAAATCTACCAACTTATTTCGGGCAAATGTCAAATTGAGATTTGTAGACCAGCTAAAGTTTTTTCCTCTAAGATTTACTGTTCGAAAGGTTAATTCAAGTCCAGTGTTTTCTACTACAGCATCTAAATTAGACTGCAATGAAGTAAAGCCAGTTGTTGCTGGGAGCGGAATACCTACTAGTTGATTTGAAGAACGGTTTTTATAAATGGCTCCTGTAACATATATTCTATCATGTAAGAAACCTAGTTCAAGAGCAAGTTCAAATTTTTTATTAGTTTCCCATCCAAAATCTTTATTAAAGAGGCGTGAGGGCTGAACTCCTGTTACTCCATTGTATACTTTACCTGAAGTTGTATAAGTGTCAAGATACATATAATCGCCAATTTGATCACTACCAGTTACTCCATAGCTCGATCTTATTTTTCCATAACTCAACCATCGATTATTTTCCAGAAAAGTTTCCTTAGAGAAAATCCACGCAATACCGGCAGCTCCAAAATTTGCAAATTGATTTCCAGGTCCAAATCTGCTTGAACCATCGCGACGGCCTGTGAGATTAACAATATATCTCTGTTTATAATTGTAATTAAATCGACCAAAGAATGCTTGATATTTATATACTGTCTCATCATCGGTATATATTCTAATGTTTTTTGCGGCAGCAATATTATAGATCAAACTATTAGAGGTAAATCCAATTCCTGATAGATTAATTCTCTCTGTTTTCTGGCTTTGAAAAGTCATTCCAGTCAAAATATCTATTTTGCCAGCTCCAAGATTTTTTGACCAGTTTATCTGCGGTTCGATAATCCATGAGCTTCGTTTGGTATTGTTTAAAAATAGCGATGAATCATCGCTTGTTGCTTCATAGGCAGGATCTGCCATAGTTGAAGGTATAACTCTCGTCTCTTTAGTATCCAAACTTGTACAACCAAAACTGCTCTTTACTGTAAAATCTTTCCAGATTTCATATGATATCAAGGTATTTGCCAGAAGATCATTAGTCTTTGACTTGTATTTGCTTTCAAGATTTCTAAGGGGATTATCCCATGTAGAATTCTCCCAGTTTAGCTGCCCATCTGCAGTGTATAGCGCAGGCGCATTTGGTGCCAAATATCTAGCTTCATTAGTAAAGTCAAAAGAAGGCTGGTTGTTGTCCTGGACATTATATGATCCTGAAAAATGTATCTTAAATTTATTATCGTCTGAATTATGATTGAGGTTAATATGGCCGCCGCCTCTTTTGTATAAGAAATCACCCGGAAAAACGGTTGTTTCCCTGTGAAAATTTCCGCTTATAAGGAATTGCGTATTTTCAGAACCTCCGTTAACTGTTCCTTGAAAATCCGATGTTTGGGATGTGCGTCCAAGAAGTTCTTTTTGCCAGTCGGTGTACCGGTTTTGATCCCATGTCCCGTTAACATCATAATCATAAGGACCATACTCGGTTAGTCCGTCATTTATGAATGCCTGTTTTCTCATTTTAAGGTATTGCTCTGTATTCATCAGTTTTGGAAGTTTTGTAACTGTTCCAAAACCAGTAGATGTCTGCAAATTGAAGGATGTTTTTCCTTTTTTTCCTGTTTTGGTTGTGATCAGCACAACACCGTTAGCTCCTCTAGAACCGTATATTGATGTTGCATCAGCATCTTTGAGGACTTCAATACTTTCAATATTATCTGGATTAATATTGTTAAGTGGATTAACACCGGAAGGAAAAGCGGTAGCCGTGAGACTTGAACTAATGACATCTGACGAATAGGGAACGCCATCTATTATGTACAGCGGCGAATTTCCATCGGTCCGAATACTGTTCTGTCCCCTGATTTTGATATCAAAACTGCCCCCGGGAATACCTGTTCGTTGAATAATATTTACACCAGCCATACGTCCCTGCATCGTGGCGAGTACATTAGTAACAGGCTGATTTTCTATATCCTTAGAGGTAATTCGGGCAATACTCCCCGTACGGTCACTTTCTTTTACGGAATAATAACCAGCATTTACCCGAACCTCCTGTAGGGTAGTAGTATCGTATTCCAGCTTAATGTCAATTTTAGCTCTCTCATTTACTGGAATAAATTTAGTTTTGAATCCAATAAAAGATACTATCAAAGTATCTATAGGAGAAGCTAGCAGAGAATAGTGGCCATTGTAATCAGTGATTACGGTTGTATTCTTTCTGCTTTTAAGCGTGATCGTGACTCCTGGAAGAGGAGAAGAACCATCACTTATAATACCCTGGACCTCATGTTGCTGGTAGGGTAGCATTTTATCATTTCGAAAATTTCTGGAATAAATGGTGGAAAAAGACAACAGAATGCCAGCAAAAAACAGGCAATAAAGTGCTCTTCCATCCTTAGAAAATGAAAAATAATTCATAATATTGGGATTGGTTAGTTAAATGGATATTTGATTAGCTAAGGTCCTCTGCTCTAGTTTGGTCGCTGCAGCTGAGGGCCATTTTTTATGTATTAAGTACACAGCTTAATAGGCATAAGGGAGATTTTTAATACACAGGCAATGATTATTTTAAAAGGTTCGACTAATTAGATGCGAATTTTAAAAAAAATAAGAGGTATTACGCTGAGAATAAGTAAGTGAGTTTTTTGCATAAAAAAGCGCGGAACTCAGCTTATCGTTTTCAAGGCACTGGCGGCACCCTACCACAAATAAGTGAGCCCACGCCATAAGACGTGAGCATCTAACTTATCCTCTCGTGGTTAATAAAACGCCAGTTTTTGAAAACGAGAATCAAAGCGAATGCTTCAAATATTTTTACATGAAGAATCGCAAAATTATTTAATTATATGCTAAATGCAAATAATATTAAATGTTAATTCAAATAATAAACAAATATAACAATTTTTTTTTATTTGTTATAAGATCTTATAACATTTTTTAATGGAATTATCACGCCTTTTGTTTAAATGCTTAAAAAAGATGGAAAAACATAAGGAGGAAAAATTAAAAAAATTTGGCTTGCATGTTAAAAAGCTTAGAACTGAATTAGATTTAAGTCAAGACACTGTTGCCTTAAATAGTGATAAGCTTATCAAAGCTACAATAAGTGACATAGAAAATGGGAAAAGAAATTTATCATTTACAACACTTTTGGATTTAGCAAAAGGATTAGGAAAGCATCCTAAAGAATTACTAGATTTTGATCTTGAAAAATAAAAACTAAGATCTCTACGATTTTAAATTATACTATTTTCCAGTATTTGATTATGGAATGGTATGAATATTTTACTTATTAAAATTACAGTTGGTTTATACGCAAGAGGAACAGTATACGAATTCATGAGAAATTATCATCAAATGATATTTGGTAGAGTAGGAGATTAAATAAAAAAGATGCGTAAGCATCTTTTTTATTTAATAGAAATGTAATAACACTCTATTTATTTGTGTATCAGAATTTACTTTTTACTTTTATTTTTTCTTAATTAATTTTTTTTTAATTTGCTCATACACTTCTTTCACAAATATAAACTAGAAGCCTATTTAGTTTTAAAAAAAAGCAATTTTATCAATAATTTCTGGGGAGAATAAGCATTAGAATTATCTATATTTACCAATTCTAACATTAAAACACAAAATGAGCATAAATATATTACAATACGAAAAAGACGTTTGGAAAACTGCCGATTTACTTATAGCCTCTGGAATAAAACAAAGTGACTTCCCAAAATACATGATGCCTTTCTTTGCTCTTTTAATGGTAGAGAGTAGATTAGTAAGAGAAGCAAAAAGATTGAAAGAAGATATCGGAGATATTGATATTGAGGATTTTATTGATATGTTTCAATTAGAAGGATTAGGATATAATGATTTCGTAATTCGTAAAAACAAAACATTAAAAGACATTTGTAAAAATGACAAAACTTTTGATGTAGATTTCCACGCATACTTAAAAGCTTTTGATGCTGAAACTAAATATTTGTTAGGAGTTGATAAAGGAACTGAAGAAGAAAAGTTTTTGGATATATCTGGTATTAGTGGATTATTAAAAAAGAAACGAATATTATTTGAAACGGTGCAAACTTGGAGTGAAATTGATTTAACACCTTTTAATAATTCTGAAATAACTACTTTAGAAGAACACATCAAAAGAAAATGGGCTGATATTTCAGCAGAAACAGCAGGAGAGCAATATACACCTGACGATATTATTTCATTGATAACAGATATTATTGCTTCTAAAATTGAAGACAATGAAAAATTTCTAACAATATATGATCCAACGTGTGGTGGAGGAAACCTTTTATTTGGAGTAGAAGATAAAATCAAAGAAAACTTTAAAAGACCAACAGCTACATACGGTGAAGATTGGAACGATAGTCTATACGCTTTAGCAAAAATCGAAAGTAGATTTAGAGTTGGTTCTCAAATAGAACATGGTAATACACTAACAGAAATTAAGTTTATAGAAAAGAAATTTGATATTATTGTTGCAAATCCTCCTTACGGTGTCGATTGGAAAGGATATCAAAAAGACATTGTAAATGATACTACAGAAAGATTTGTTGCCTTGCCTTCAATTTCTGATGGTCAATTTTTATTTACACAACACATATTATATCAATTGGCTGATGATGGTTTAGCAGTCGTGGTCCATAATGGTTCAACATTATTTAGCGGTGATGCAGGCAGTGGTGAAAGTGCCATTAGAAAATATTTTCTAGATAACGATTGGGTTGAAGCAATTGTTCAAATGCCTACTGACGAATTTTTCAATACAGGTATTTATACTTATTTGTGGATATTCAACAAAAACAAACCCACAGAGAGAAAAGATAAAGTAATGCTTATCAATGCAGCCAATCTGTTTGTGCCTTTAAAGAAAAGTAAAGGTAAAAAGAGAAAGCAAATGAGCGAAGAAAATAGAATTGAAATTATAAAGACTTTTACTGAATTTAAAGACAACGAATATTGCAAAATATTTGATAAATGGCACTTTTACTTTAACAAACAATCTATTATACTTACCAATGTAGATGATGAAGGTAAATCTGTTGAAATGCCTAATAAAGCAGATAGAAACGGCGATTTTAAAGAAGATAAAAGCATAAAAATAGAACCTAAAACAATTGCTATTTTAGACAGCTTTAAAGAAAATGGTATAAAAGCAATTAATGAAATGGTAATCACTAAGTTTGAAAATAAAAACTATTCTAGTTTAGCCAATTTCTATGAGGGTTATTTTAAGTCGTTTGTAAACGATTTTGATTATAAAGATGATGCATTCGTATTAATTGATAAACAAGGCAATTCATTTCATTATGATAATAATAAAGCCACTATTGTAGTAAAAGATAAAAACCAAAAACTAAGCTTTTTAGGTAATGGTAAAATAGTTATTAAATCTACTTACAAGAAAAAAACTTCGACTAAAGAAGAACATATATTGGTTACTGCTGAAATAACGAAAGATCTTCAAAAAGATTATGAAATAATTCCTTTTAATCCTAATGAACAGGAAAATCAAAAGCAAATTGTAACTTTTATGGCTAAATACATTACCAAACCTTTTGAGTATTTAGATAATACAATTGGTGTAGAAATCAATTTTAATAAAGTGTTTTACATTCCAGAAAAATTAAGAGATATAATTAAAATAACAGCCGATTTAAAACAACTTGAAATTGATTTAGCTAACCTTGAAAAAGAATTATCAATATGATAAAGTATGAAAAATATAAACCTTCAGAAATTGATTGGTTAGGTGAAATTCCTTCAAAATGGGAAGTAAAAAGAATAAAAGATGTGTTTAAGCAAATATCACTAAATGGTAATAAATTATCAGAAAATTGCTACATACCATTGGAAAATATAGAGCAATTTACAGGCAAACTAATACAAAGAGTTTCAAATGATAATAACGAAACAACAAATTTGTTTAATTCAGGTGATATATTGATTAATAAACTTCGGCCCTATTTAGGCAAAATATATTTACCAGATTTTAATGGTGGTGTTAGTGGTGAAGTTGTTGTTCTGCGCTCTATTTTTAATGGAAAGTTTAGTCATTCAAAATATTTCTTTTATAGATTTTTGTCAACTAAATTTATTTTTAAAATTAATTCAATGACGGATGGTGTTAAAATGCCACGAACTAATCCAACAAAAATTTTAAATCTAAACATTGCAATACCTCAGTTAAAAGAACAAATTGAAATAGCAAATTACCTCGACAGCAAAACCCAGGCAATTGATAAAAAAATAAATCTTTTAATTCAAAAAGCCAACTACTACAAGGAGTATAGAAAAAGCATAATTAATGAAGCAGTTTGCAAAGGATTAGATAAAAATGTAAAATTCAAAAACAGCGATATAAACTATATTAATGATATTCCTCAACATTGGAAAATAGAACGAATTAAAGATTTATTTAATATTGGTAGAGGTCGTGTAATTGGTCAAGAGTTACTAGTTGAAGAAGGTAAATATCCTGTATATTCTTCTCAAACTGAAAATAATGGTTGTTTAGGTTATATTGAAACTTATGACTTTGATAATGATTTATTAACTTGGACAACAGATGGTGCAAATGCTGGAACAGTATTCAGACGTAGTGGCAAATTTAATTGTACAAATGTCTGTGGTACTTTAATACCCAAAAGAAAAAATTTAGATTTAGACTATGTTGTTTATGCTTTGCAAGAGAGTGCAACTCACAATAAACGAATTGATACCAACGGTGCAAAAATTATGAATAATGAAATGGCAGTTATTAATATTGCTTTTCCACCTTTAAATGAACAAACAGAAATTGCCAAGTATTTAGACACGAAAATAAAAACTACTGATAAAATTGTAGAAAATATAAATACTCAAATTATAAAATTAAAAGAGCTTCGTAAAACATTAATTAATGATGTGGTTACAGGTAAAATAAAAGTAACATAGGACTAAGATGAATGAATTAGATTTACAAGACAAATATTTAGTAAACTTTTTTTGTGAACGTCCAGATGGTTTACAATACAAAGAAGCTAAGGCAAATACAGTTTCAAGTCATTTTTTTATAAACGAAGATTTAAAACAATTTCTTTCTGAAACTTCTTTAAACAAAGACAACTATAAAAAACTTTCTAAAAAGTTTACTAGTGAAAAAGAACTAATAGAAGCTTTCAGCCTTTTTTTAGATGAAAAAGTAAAATCATCTATGAATATGGCTTTGTTTATCAATTCTAACAAATCAGTTACTTTTGAAGGTTTGAAATTTCATTTATTCTATCCTAGTGGTAGTGAAGCTCACGAAGATAAATTGTTCGATGAAAACATATTCTCTATCGTTCAGGAGTTACCTTATACTTTTAAGTATCAAGGCAAACAATACTTTTCTTTTCGCCCAGATTTATCATTTTTTCTTAATGGTATATTTTTAGGCTATAGCGAATTAAAAAGCAATTGGAACAATCAAAATGCTAAAAAGAACGGCAGAAAGAAAGTTGCAATGGATTATCAAACCGCAGTACAAGAATATTTAAAAATTGCTGATGGAAATGATTTATCTCAAACCATTAGAAAAGACTTTTTAAAAATATTTGAAAAAGCAATTCATATTACTTCTACAGATATTAATGAAACCTATATTATCAGAAATATTTCTAATCATTTTGATGAAATAAAAAATACAGTTGTTTCAGATGAATATGATTTTGACGAATACGAGAAAAAAGTTTTTAGAGATTTTAAACCATATCCGCTAATAAATAAAGATGCTGATAAAAACCTAAAATTTGAAGAGGTTTTCAAAGCCTTGTACGATAAAAAAATGATAGAAAAAGAAATACTCTATTATAATTTTATTGAGCGTGAATTAATTAAAAAAGAAGGTAGTAAAGTAAAAGAATACAAGCACAATGATGGTAGATTAATCAGCCCAAGACCTAAACAAAAATTTGGTGCAGATAAGGTTATTGCAAAAATCAATGAGTTTTTAGAACACGAAAACGAACCTGATTATTTCATCAATAAACTAGAAAAAGAATTAAAAGCAAAGGGTATTGGAGAAACCCAAATAAAAGAACTAATTGCAAAAAGGCAAAAATATCAAAACAACAAAAATGTATATTCTTTATTGTTGCAATATGCAGCAGGTTTTGGTAAAAGTAATATTATAGGTTGGACAGCATTACAATTAAAAGACTTACGTAAAGATGGTAATTACATCTACGATAAAGTAATGTTAGTTGTCGATAGGTTGCAACTGCGAGACCAATTAGACAGTATGTTACACAATATGAACATTCAAAAAGGAATGTTTTTGGAAGCTTCAGACAAGAAAAGTTTTATGACTGCATTAAGTAGTGATAAAAGAGTAATTGTTGTAAATATTCAAAAGTTTGGTGCAATAAAAGAAATACTTGATAATGAAGTAACTTCGAAGTTATCTACATTAAGAGTTGCTTTCTTAATTGATGAAATTCACAGAAGTAATAGTGGATCACAAAACGAAGAAATGATAAGTGTTTTCGATGAATTGCAAAGCGGTTTTGATAACAGTAAAGTTTACACAAATACGATTCATAAAAAGAATTTAATAATAGGTTTCACAGCTACGCCTAGCGATATTACTTTAGCTCGTTTTGGAGAGTATAATAAATATGCGGAAGCAGAAAAATTTTGGATTCCTTTTGATAGTTACACTATGAAAGAAGCCATCGAAGATGGTTTTATTTTAAATCCTATTAGAGGTATTGTTCCAGTTTCATCAAAAATGCAATTTGGAATACCAGATAATGAGTTAGAAGGTTTTGAAGGTGATTCTGGATACGAAGAAATACCAGACGATACAGATACTGGTATAGATGAAGAGGGTAAAAAGTACGCAATTCGTAAAAAGAAAATCTATTCCAATAAAGAAAGAATCGAAGCTATTTCAAAATTTATTTCAGAAAGATTAGTCTCAACTGTTTATCATAATATTAGAGGTACGGCAAAAGCTATGTTAGCAGTTTCCTCAATTCCAAATGCAATCAGATACAAACGATTAATTGATAAACACTATAAAGAATTAGTAGAACAAAAAAAACACGAAAGATTTAAAGAAGCTCCAATTTATATAGTTTATTCTGACAGTCAAGACCAACCAAGCAGTAATAGTGTTAATCATGGTATAAATGAAAAACAAGTTTTACAGAACTTTAAATTAGCTAAAAACGGATTAATTATTGTAGTTGATAAACTCCAAACAGGATTTGATGAGCCTAAATTACACACACTTTTTTTAGATAAAGAAATAAGAGGTATAAATGCAATCCAAACTATATCAAGAGTTAATAGAACTACTAAATATAAAAATGATTGTAAGATTATTGATTTTTCATATAAAAATGTAAATGTTAAGAACATAAAACAAGCTTTTGAACATTATAGTAATGTTGTTGTTTCAGACTTTGATCCATTAGGTGATGAAGAAAAATTAGATATTTATCTTAAAGAATTAAAAGACCAGGATTTATTCAAAACACATTTTAAGGCTTTTCAAGAATACAATACTACCAATGATGATATAAATATTATTCTAGCAATAGATAATAATTTTACAAAATTTATAACATCTACTAGTAAAGAAGCTAAAAAGTTAAAAAAAATTATCAACGATTATTTTAAAATTTTAAACCTAATTGAATTTGTAATTGAAATTGATAAGAAATATAATGAAGAATTATTTTTACAATTTTGGAGAAAATTTAGTATTATTTATGGGCAAATAAATAAAGACCAAGATGATATTGATGATGTAGAAATATACTTTGATAATAAAATTGGTATTGTAGCTCCACAAGATTATAAAGTAAAAGAGAAAAACAAAGTTACAGGAGTTCCAACTGGTTCAGATAATAAATATAAATACAATATTCTAAAAGTTATTGAAAAACGCAATCAAGAGGAAGAAGCTATTGCAGAATTAATCGAAGATTTTGAAAACAAAATAGATACTTTTTTTAATTTCATTAAAGGAGATGAAATGGGAAAAAGATTAATTGCCAAAATCAAAGATGAAGGTTCAGCATTTTCTCAAGATGAAATATATACTGATTTTAACAAACTTTATAGAAAATATACTATAATGAATAAAGATTTAGGAGAATTTTTCAAAAGAGAAACAAAAGATATCCTAAATCAAATGTGTGATGATTTTGAAAGATCAGTTATAAATAATGGGTTAGAATTACCAAGTAGACCTACGCCTCCTAAGAAATAATGAAAGAAGAAGATAAAGAATACTTAGATTTACTTAATAAAGTATATTTTGAAAGTTCAACTCAGTTTGACAAACAATTGCTTTTTGTAGCTTCGGGAGCTTTAGGATTATCATTAGCTTTTATAAAAGACATTGTAGTTCTTTCAAAAGCAACTAATAAAGAATTGTTATTATTATCTTGGATAAGCTTTGGATTAGTTATTTTGATTAATGTAATTTCGCATTATACATCCTTGAAAGCAATCAATTATAAAATTGAAAATATTAATAAAAAAAGGATAGATTTTCTCAGAGTTTTAATTCTTTAACAAAATATTTTAATGTAATGATGATTGTTTTTTTAGCATCAGGTCTAGTACTTTTAATTGTTTTTATAGGTATAAATATTTAACTTTAAATTCTTTGTGAATAGATATGACAGAAAATAAAAACAAACAGTCAACCTTTCCTAAATGGATGGGGCCATTATTAGAAGCATTGCGTCAATTAGGGGGCTCAGGCAGGCCTAAAGAAGTTACAAATACTATTGCAAAAAATTTAAATATTTCGGACAAAACTTTAGAAGAAACTACCAAGACTGGAATTCCTAGATTTTACAATCAAGTAGCATGGGCAAGGCAGTATTTAGTTTGGGAAGGTTTCCTTGATGCATCGAGTAAAGGTATTTGGACTTTAACACCAAAAGGTAATGAAACTTATTTAACAGAAAAACAAGGCCGTGAAATTTTCTTGAAATGGGTTGAAATAAATCAAAAAGCAAGAAAAGCAAAATCAAAGAACGAAATACTAAAAGAACAAGAGGAAGATGAGCCGGAAAATATTGAGCATACTCTTAAACCAAATTTGCTGGAAGTTTTGCAAGGGCTATCACCTAAAGGATTTGAAAATATTTGCAAGCGTTTATTACGTGAGCATGGTTTTGAAAATGTAGAGGTTACTGGTGGCTCACATGATGGTGGAATTGATGGATACGGTACCTTGGAGTTAAACCCTTTTGTAAGCATTAAAGTATTGTTCCAATGCAAAAGATATAAAGGAACTGTTTCACGGGCTCAAGTTGGAGATTTTAGAAATGCAATGATAGGTCGTGCCGAAAAGGGTATAATATTGACAACTGGTACTTTTTCCGAAGATGCAAAGCGCGAAGCATCACGAGATGGAGCACCGCCAATTGAATTAATTGATGCATCTAAATTAATTGATTTATTTGAGAAAGTTCAATTAGGCTTAATTCCAAAAGTTGTTTTTGAAGTTGACTTAAAATTCTTTGAGCCATATTTAGATAAAGAAAAAGTAAACTCATAGTATCTAAATCATAATAAGATACAAATAATTTTTACTCTTAATCCATTTTTAAATTGGTGCCTCCAAAATTAAAGAAAGTCCTATAAATAAGAATAGTTTAAAGAATATTTTTAAAATTTATTTCGATGGAATTGTTTAAACGTTTGCTATAGCTCTTAATAAAAAGTTTTGTTTACAATTTTACACTGACTTGAAAAATAAAAAAAGCCTTCCAGGATTCTGAAAGGCTAATTAAGTAAAGGTAAGGATGAATTTATTTTTTAGATTCCTCAATAGAGACTTTTCTAAACTCTTTTAAAAGTTTCTCAATTTCCAAAGATGATTTTCTTGCTCTAGCTCCGGCAGCTTTAACTCCTTTTTCAGCTAAAGCTTCAGATTCAGTTTTAAATGTTTCGATTTCAGCGTTGATTTTTGCAACAAGGTCTTTCATTATACAATTTTTTTAAATTAAGTGGGCAAAAGTAAAATTTTGCCTTAAATGAAAACGGTATTATTATAAAAATATTTTCACGAATTCTCTTTTTTCAATTCCTTAAGGAAATAACTGACCGAAATTCCTGTTTTAGATTGGAATGCATTGGTGAATCGGGGAGTGGAAGTAAAACCGGCTTCCTCAGCAAGGGAGCCGATGGAGTAATTTCTATGCATGCTTGAGTTTTGGAGCAGTTCTACCAGATAATCAATTTTTAAGTCATTGATATAATCAGCAAAACGCTTGCCGCTGCGATGGTATATCACTTTTGAAAGGTATTTGCTGTTTGTATTAAACCGTACAGTTAAAGTGGTTAGTGTTGCCTCTTTGTGCAGGAATTTTTTATCCCTTTCAAATTTTTCAAGGTGTTTTATTATCTGCTGTACAGTCTCCTGCGAAATATCGGTTATTTCGAATTTATCGGTTGCCTGTTTTTGTAAGCTGCTCTGTTCATTTTTTTTCAGAAGCAGATCAAATTTGATCTTATTGCGCTTTTTAGTTTCAAAATGGTTATAGGTCCCATAAATGACAGCGGAGAATAGAACGACAACCACACTGATCAAAATAACATCATAATATTTTTCTCTTACAAGCTGCTGCTGTATTTTTTCTTTTTCCAGCAGAATTTCCTTCGTGTCATATTCCTTGTGAATTTTGCCCATTAGGTACTTATTGGTATCTGTTAATATAGAATCTGCTTTTAAAAGCTGGTCTATATAATACAACTGGGATTTCAGGTTATTTTCTTTCTTGTAATATTTAATCATTAATTCAAAAACTTCTCTTAAATCCGGACGAATGTAACCTTTCTCAATAAATACTTTTTCCACCTTTTTAAAGTAAGGAACTGCTTTTGCCTGACGCTGTAGTTTCCAGTAGTTTTTTCCAATGTAAAAATTGGCGATTGATTCATTTGCAAATTCTGTCATGCTATTTAACTGCGGCATGACTTCCTGAAGCAATTGAATCGAAGTATGATAATTATTTAGAAAGAACTGGTTGATTCCTTCGGAGTGCTTAAAAAATAATTCCATTTCTGGTATATTAAGCCGTTCACATTCTTTAATTCCAAATGCATTAGTTTCAGAGCATTTCCTGTAATCTCCAATCTTATTGTAACAAACACTAAGTGAATGCAGTGAATTTAAATAGGGGCGGGGCTGATTTTTTTTAAAATATTCAATGCAGTCATTAAAAAGAGAAATAGCCTCATCATAGAAGCCGAGATAATATTTAATCTGAGCAATATGATATTTGGTTTTGTAGATTAGGTAATCATTTTCGGTTTTGGAAATGCTTTCATTTGCTTTAATATAATAATCATAGGCTTTTACATAGTTTTTCTGGCTGTAATAGACTATTCCTTTGGATAGCTGAGCAGATCCAATCAGTTCAGGACTTCTTGACTTTACAGCTGTCTGCACCATGCTGTCTGCGTATTTTAAACGGAGAGTCATAGGTGACTGATGCAGCATATTTTGATATGCATTAACTAACTCTTCATGATTCTTTTCCCTTCGGGCTTTTCTTAAATAGGCATATAAATATGGAGATGCTTTCAGACTGTCATTTTTGTATTGATAAATTTTATCATCCAGATATCCATAACTTTTAAAAATAAGGGAATCAGGAATTCTGTTCGGAGTATTCTGGGCAGTTAAAGATTTAATTAGAAATAGAAGCAGCAGTACCGATAAATTACATTTCATAATACATAGAAATTTTGAGTTTATGCTCTTATGAAAGCATAAATCAGATTAATAAAAAAAAATGTAGAAGTCGCTATAGAGTAACTTTCAAAAATAATGTAATTATTTGAATTTCAATATTTAATGTAAGAAAAATACATTATTGATTTCATGGAAATCGACAGTGGATTTTCCGAAAATCCACATACATGCACTTGATTTATGATTTTTTGCAATTTAGATTTGCCTTGAATTCAACAGCAAAAGATTCAGTAAAGTACTGAGCAAAAGTTCTGCTGGCCCGGGTAAAATGGACTGAGACAAGTTCTCAATAAACCAAACCATTTTGCATTATGAAAAATTTACTATTAACTGGTTTAATTATTTTTTTAGGTTCATGTTCAAATGACGATTTTGACAATTCTGATTTAAGATTGGTTTCCAGCCAAGCAATCAGCAAAGAGAAAACTGCAGATTTTAAAAACGGGTCTGCTTTGGAGGAAAATTTTAAGGAAGTTCGGGCGGGAGATTACGTACTTCTAGTTCCTGCCCAATTAGAAGAAAAGATCATTTCAGTATTAAAAGCCCAACCTGGGAGAAATGAACTAAATACTTTTGAGAAAAGCACTTCTGATTTAGATACAATTTCTTCTACTGAGGATCCTGTCTCAACATTACTTATAATTGTTGATGAAAGCACACTCGGATCATCATTGAAACTTGATGTGAAGGGGTATATCGTTAATCTCGGAAATCTTCGCGGCCAGCAGTACCATATTGTGGATGATTTTATAATTCAATACGAGATTTCAAAACGACAAGATTCCACACTTCTAACAGGAGAAAAGGAATCCATTTTATCTATTTCCTCAATTTCGGAAGCAATTTTATTTAGTGAAAAGGACAGAAAGGACAGAGATTGGGAGACATCCACCACCAGTAAGAGTACCAAATATTTATGATATATTGTCGTAATTGAAGTTGAATCACTTCCTACTTATATAGTTGATTAATAATTTTCTAATCTATCTGATTTATGAAAAAGAGAGCTTTGTTTTACATTTTATTGTTCCTTTTTAATCTTTGCAGCCTTTATTTTATAATGAAGCTTTTTGCTGCTGATCAGCTGGTTCAGTACGTACTTTACCAGGACAATATAATTGAGAGTCCGAGATTAACGGCGTATATCTTATACGTCTGTTGTTTGTCTAATTTATATTTCCAGTTTTTTACATGGATGGAATATTTTTTCAAGGATGATATCTAAAAGCAGATCTAAACTAAAAGAGCAAAAATGATTAGAGAAATCTTAAATACTGAGATTAAAAGCATTGAAAATGATGGTATTGATGTAGTATACATTACAGACTATAGGGCAAAAAATATTGTACCGGTACCATTTTCCGTTTCAAATTTTTCAGTGCTTTTAATCAAAAGTGGTAAAATGAATATCAGATTTCATGACGAAACTAATATAGTTAATCGGAAAGATTTATTGGTAATCCCATTTAATTCCATTTGCACCAGGCTTGAAGCCACGGATAATATCCAGCTATATCTTATAAGGACAAATTTTGATTTTGCATTTAATAATTGTTATGAGAAAGAGCTTTCGGATGCTTTTAGTTTTCTAATGTTAAAATCAGATCGAAAGATTAGTCTTCAGGAAACGGATTTTAAAGTTTTGTCACTTATTTATAAAATAATGTATGTATTGCAGAACAGCAATGACAAACCGGAAGTAATTACTAAGCTTCGCCGGATATGCTTTAATTTATTTATATATGAACTCAAGTTCATACATTCGAAATATAAACCCGACTTAAATCTTGACTTTTCAAGAAGAGAGAGCATTGTAATACAATTCCTGACTCTATTATCAATACATTTGAGAAAACAGCATCATGTTCAGTTTTATGCAGGAGCTTTATTTATCACTCCAGGACATTTGAATAAGATGGTAAAAGAAAGCACAGGTAAAACAGCTAAAGCATTTATAATTGAAGCTCTTGTCAATGTTTCAAAAAATCTTCTTACGGACTCAAGCTATTCCGTGGCTAATATAGCCGATGAATTAGAATTCAGCAGCGCTGAAAACTTTGGCGTATTTTTTAAAAGACATACCGGTATGCTGCCAACCGAATTTCGTTCTAATAAAAAGTAAGCTGCCAAGATAGCTCCTTATTCTGCCAGAGATTGTTTAATTAAAACGATAAGACGATGATTAAAATGTATCCTTTGGAATGGTTTGATTCGTTGATTATAAATTCATTTGATGCTGATAATTCTTCTGTAAAAGTATCGGAATATGAATTGGAGAATTTGAGTAAAACAATAGTATCTGAATCAAAAAAAATTAAAATTCATATTAAAGATTCTTTTTTCGAGCTGAAAAGTAAAAGGCAGATTAGACTACTTATAAGAAAATATCATTCTTCATTGGTTTTTTTAATAGACAGGGTAGTAGAAATAAGAAAGATCGAAAAATTCAATTCTCCTGAATTTTTTAGAATATTTGACCTGATTGTTAGTTCCCTGGACGATTTGCTGTCATTTGTAGAAATCAGGTATTCGTCCTTTATAAGTTTGGACCAAAGGGTGTCCTTCAGCTATTTTTCGATTTGGAAAAAAGAAACACTTGCGATTTTAAAGAATCTGATTAAAAAAAAAGAAAATACCGGGGAGAATGATCTCGAATTGGAATATGTTGTCAATCTTCTTGCTGCGCCACTTCATAACAGCAGAAATAGTAAGTATACCTATCGCCAGATTTTGTATTATCGAGAGATAATCATCGAACTTGAAAAATTAAATTATCCAGTTACGAAATCAGAAGGTTTTTCAAATCTGGATCTTGTGCTTATAAGAATGAATTTTAATTCCAGAGAATATACCGATAGACTGGTAACTAGAATAGGCAGGTATTTAGAAGGTTTTGAGAATTTATCTGAAAGAATTGAAAAGCTGCTATACTTCTGCAAGAAACTGTCTAAAATAAACGCAGATTTAAAATTAACCTTTAATCCATCTCAACAGAATCTTATTTCATTTTTGGAATACTGGTTCTCCAGCGAAATCAGATTTGCTGAAAAAAAGGCTGCAATTCTAATGCAGGAACAGATTGATGCTTCTGTCGGAAGTGAATTTGTAGAGAAAGTAGATTCAAAACTTGAATGTATACTTTCAGGAGATCAGATCGGACTTATTTTAAGGGCGACAGATGAGGCGAGAATTATTAAGGCCAAGTCTATGAATTACATATTTAAAAGTATAGTACCTTACCTTTCTACTCCAGTAAAGAGAAATCTTTCTTACCAGTCAGTGAGAAGCAAGTCATATAATGCAGAAGATCGTGATAAGGAAATTGCGATTGAAAGTCTTGAAAAAATAATCCGCAAGATAAAAACGTACTAGATTTTATTGTCATTTGTAATCTGACAACCCTTTAAATTCGGGCATTTTGAAAGGGTACAAAAAGGGTACAGAAAAGTTGTACTTGTAGAAAATTTATTCTTATAGTTCCTTTGACCTGTAGAATAAATACCATCAAAATTTAACGGATGGTGATTTTCATAGAGGAGGATAAAATGTTGAACGATAAAATGAGGAGCTATGTTTACAAATATTTCATGGGGCAGTTATCTGACCGCGGCTGGTATTGCTATAATTTTCTGGTACCTAATAATCTTACTGAAATTTCACAGAAGTGATTTTAAAAAAATCTTATCAGGTGAAAAAAAACTGCAAATACCATTTCTAAAAAAAACTTCTAAAAATTTACAGGATATAAAATCGATATCCGATTCATTTCCGAAATCTTTTGATACCCTGGAAGATGCGGAAAATCTATCGCAGCGTATTAAAGAAGCAGTTAAAGAAAGTGCAGAAAAGAGACTAACAAAAGAGCAGTTTCAAAACTACCTGCGAATGCTTCTGGATGAATATCCTTATGTCAAAATTTCCTCCCTCAGAGAAAACATTAACCAACAAATGGTCTTTGAATCTCAAAAGCATCCCAATCTGCTTTTAACACTCAGCGAAGCAGACAGTCTCTGGGAAGGATCAGTATTTTAAAAAATTCAGAGGAGGAATATTCCCCGTTCTCTCTGGTGCGGTATGGCTTTATGTGACAGGAAAAATAGAGCAGCAACGGGGGTATTCCTCTTCTTTTTATTAAAGAATAACTTTAAAAATGATTTGTGATGAAAAAATGCAGATGGAAATTAAAAAGTCTTTTTAGACGATTTAGAGCTATGGGATCGTCGCTCCTGATGATTCTGGTTAGTAATGTTATTTACAGCCAGGATGGTGTGGCGGGAATTAATGAAGCCAACCAGAAAGTGAGAAGTTACTTCGATGCCGGCACTGAGTTAATGTATGCAGTAGGAGCTATCCTCGGGCTGATAGGGGCAGTAAAGGTCTACCAGAAATGGAATGCCGGAGATCCTGATACCGGAAAAGTCGCAGCAGCCTGGTTTGGAAGCTGTGTGTTTCTGGTGGTAGTAGCTACTGTAATTAAATCCTTTTTCGGGGTTTAAACGATAGAAAAAATGAGTAACAGCGTTTATTCGATCAATAAAGGAATCAATCAGAGTATACAATTTAAGGGACTTAAAGCGCAGTACATCTGGTATTTGGGCGGAGGTGTTGTCGGTCTTATGATTCTGTTTGCTGTCCTGTATATAATTGGAATTCCTTCCTTGATATGCATTGGTTTTGTTGGAACGGCGGGAGGTTTTCTTGTTTTTAAAATATACAGAATGAGTAATACCTACGGAGAATACGGCATGATGAAGGCCCTAGCTAAAAAACAGATTCCAAAGTGGATTAAAGTTTACAGCAGAGAGGTTTTTATTAAGTTATAGCCATAGAGCGTTAATTATATAATGGAGAAAGGATGGAGAAGAGGATGGAAGAGCAGCTGCCAGTTATGGCAGTGGAGCATGATTGTATTTTATCAAAACAGGGCGATGTAACTATAGTTTTTAAGGCAGAACTGCCTGAAATTTTTACGCTGTCAGACCAGGAGTATGAAGCTTTCCACCAGTCATGGATAAAGGCGTTAAAGGTGCTGCCGAAGTTTTGTGTTTTTCATAAACAGGACTGGTTTTTAGAAAGTGCTTATAGAGCTGATTTTTTAAGTGAAGACAGCAGTTTTCTGACCAGAAGCAGCGAGCGTTTCTTTAACGAGAGACCATTTCTGGATCATTCCTGCTATATCATGCTGACCAAGAAACCGGCGGGAAGAAGAAATGCAACCTCATTGTTTTCTAATCTGCTTAGAAGTTCCATAGTACCCGAGGAAACCTTAAAACCGCAGCTTCTGCAGGATTTTGCAGATACCTGCGGGCAGTTTAAAAGGATTATGGAAGACAGCGGATTTATAAAGCTGGAGCGTCTGCAAAATGAATCGCTTAGAAGCGAGAGCAGAAGAATAGGGCTGGTGGAAAAGTATTGTTTTTTGTCAGAGCGTGAAAATTCATTCGTATTTAAGGATATAAGGTTTGATGAGGGATTAGCGGTAGGGGATAAACACTGTCAGCTCTTTACTCTTGGTGATGCAGCTGATCTTCCTGGATTATGCGGATCGAGAATCAATTTTGACCGCTATTCAACCGATAAGACCAAATTCAGTATTGGTTTTGCGTCAACCCTCGGCCAGCTCTTATCCTGTAATCATATTTACAATCAGTATATCTTCATTGAGGATTCACAGAAAACCATCCAAAAGCTGGAAAGCAAGCGACTCAGACTGCAGTCACTCTCTGCCTACAGCCGGGAGAATATGATTGCCAGGGATGCGACGAATGATTTCTTGAACGAGGCAGTATCACAGCAGAGGCTTCCGGTTAAAGCCCATTTCAATGTACTGGCCTGGAGCACGGATAAAGAAGACTTGAAAGAGATTAAAAATAAAGTGTCATCAGCTCTTGCCCAGATGGATGCGGCAGCAAAGCAGGAAACTGTCGGAGCTCCTCAGATCTATTGGGCTGGAATGGCAGGAAATGCAGCGGACTTTCCCATGAATGACACCTTCGACACCTTTACGGAACAGGCCGTATGCTTTCTGAATATGGAAACGGGATATAAATCTTCGCTGAGTCCCTGCGGTATCAGGCTGGGAGACAGGCTGACAGGAAAACCAGTTCATGTTGATATCAGCGATGAGCCTGTTAAGATGGGAATCTGCACCAATCGCAATAAGTTTATATTGGGACCTTCGGGTAGCGGCAAGTCCTTTTTTACCAATCATATGGTGAGAAGCTATTACGAGCAGGGAACCCATATTGTGCTGGTGGATGTTGGACACAGCTATAAAGGGCTCTGCGATATGGTAAACGGGTATTATTTTACTTACGATGAAAAGAATCCTATCCGTTTTAACCCATTTTATATTTCAGAAGGAGACAGTCTGGATACGGAGAAAAAAGAGAGCATTAAAACGCTTCTGCTTGCACTATGGAAAAAAGACGACGAAACCTTTAACCGGAGCGAGTATGTAGCACTCTCAAATGCCCTGCAGCTGTATTACGAGAAATTGGATATTAATGCGGAGATATTTCCCTGTTTCAACAGCTTCTATGATTTCCTGAAAGAGGATTTTATCTCAATTTTGGAAGGCGATAAAGTAAAGGAGAAGGACTTTGATGTGAATAACTTTCTCTATGTGCTCAGGCCTTATTACAAGGGAGGCGAGTTTGATTATCTACTGAACGCGACAGAAAATCTGGATCTTCTAAAAGAAAGGTTTATTGTCTTCGAGCTGGATAATATCAAAGATCATCCGATTCTTTTTCCTGTTGTGACCATCATAATTATGGAAGTGTTTATTAACAAGATGCGGAAATTAAAAGGCATCCGAAAAATGATACTCATTGAGGAGGCATGGAAAGCACTAATGAAGGAGGGTTTTGCAGATTACATAAAGTATCTTTTTAAAACAGTGCGTAAATTCTTCGGGGAAGCGATAGTGGTAACCCAGGAAGTGGAGGATATTATTTCTTCGCCCGTGGTAAAACAGGCAATTATCAACAACAGCGACTGCAAGATCCTTCTGGACCAGAGCAAATATCAGAATAAGTTTGACCAGATTCAGGAGCTTTTGGGACTTACAGACAAAGAAAAGGCACTTGTACTTTCTGTAAATAAAGCCAATGATCCAGCCAGGAAATACAAAGAAGTGTTTATCTCTCTGGGAGGGATGCTTTCAAAGGTCTATAGAACCGAAGTTTCACTGGAGGAATACTTAGTGCGCCCATAAGGACATATAGCAAATGTGGTTTGGCAACCACTGGGCAAGTGTTTATAACGCCCATCAACAGCTGACTTATCCGAACGGGAAACCCGACGGGGAGTGTAGCATGTCAGAAAAGCCACAAGTCAACTAACTATTAAGTTGCGACTGAGTGGCAAGTTGAAAAGTTAGATATAAGGATGAAGTCTGGATTGATTGAACGATAGTCTGAACGGTCGGTTCTTGGGCTATGACGGAAAATAGTTATAAACGTCATACTGTGGTACTATACTAATGTTAGGTAGTAGTTATAGCATAAACAAACCACAGCGTAGCTGCAATAAGCAGAAAAAGGCGAACATCGCATCCGAGAATCTAATAAGCCAATAGTTGCTATATGTCTAAATGGGGATTACCTAAGTCGAAATGCCACTGATGTGGCTATGGAGAAAAGCTCCTGAATATTCGATAAGGTAACGGAGCCTCCGTAGTAGTCTGAGCAAGGGAAAGCCTTGTACATGGCGAAGGGAGGCAGTCAATTTAGTTTAATACGGTTAATGGAAAATGTGAGAGACATTATGAGAAATCCAGAAATAGTATTGAACAGTCTAATAAAGCACAGCGGAGATTCGAGCTATAAATTCGAAAGGCTGTACAAAGTTCTGTTCAATGAAGAGATGTACTATACTGCTTATCAAAAAATCTACAGCAAAGTAGGTAATATGACAAAAGGTATCGATGGAAAAACCATCGATGGAATGAGTATATCCCGCATTGAAAGGCTGATTGAATCGATCAAAAATGAAAGCTATCAGCCAAACCCATCCAAAAGGATTTATATACCGAAGAAAAACGGTAAGAAACGTCCGCTTGGAATTCCCTCTTTCGATGATAAACTAGTACAAGAAGTTATCAGAATGATTCTGGAAGCTATATATGAGGGCTATTTTGAACATACTTCACATGGTTTTAGACCACAGAGAAGTTGCCATACGGCATTAATAAGTGTTCAGCAATCATTTACAGCTGTGCGATGGTTCATTGAAGGAGATATAAAAGGCTTCTTTGATAATATCAATCACGAAGTGTTGATTGGAATCCTTAAAGAACGTATCAATGATGACAGGTTTATCCGTTTAATTAGGAAGTTCCTAAATGCAGGGTATATCGAAGACTGGATGTATCACAAAACATTCAGTGGTACACCGCAAGGGGGAATTATAAGTCCAATCCTTGCCAACATCTACCTTGATAAACTTGATAAATATGTCAAGGAGTATATCAAAGAATTTGAT
The DNA here is from genome assembly GCF_001853485.1 of Flavobacterium tructae. Classification (NCBI taxonomy): domain Bacteria; kingdom Pseudomonadati; phylum Bacteroidota; class Flavobacteriia; order Flavobacteriales; family Flavobacteriaceae; genus Flavobacterium; species Flavobacterium tructae. The sequence continues at coordinate 55,268 of NZ_MIKE01000026.1, forward strand.
AAAGGGGAAAGAACGACGGCAACACGCCAGTACAGACTATACGAACAGAGACGATACCGCTTGGCAAAGAAACTGGAATGCGAGACAGATGAAACTGTTAGAGCCAAAATGATTGCAGACATTAAGGAACTACGACAAGAAAGAAACAAATATCCAGCCTATAATAAGATGGATAGCAGTTACAGAAAGTTGAAGTATGTAAGATATGCGGATGACTTTCTTATCGGGGTCATAGGTAGTAAACAAGATTGTAAAAGGATTAAGGATGACATTAAGAACTTTCTTATTGAAAAACTGAAACTTGAACTCTCGGATGAAAAAACCTTGATAACCAATGCTAAGAAACCAGCCAAATTCTTAGGCTTTGATGTTTACGTGCGTAAATCCAATGAAACAAAGAGGGATAAACACGGTAGAACAGTCAGATGCTTCGGAGACAAGATTGTACTCTATGTAACAGCAGAAGTGATGAAGAAAAAACTACTGAGCTATAATGCGGTAAAATTAGTTACACAGAAAGGCACAGAAGTTTGGGAACCACGCTCCCGTTATTACATGAAAGACTTAGATGATTTAGAGATCATCAGTCAGGTAAACTCTGAAATCCGAGGCTTTTACAATTACTACGCAATCGCTAACAATAGTTCATATGTTCAGTCATTTTCTTACATCATGGAGTACAGTATGTACAAAACCTATGCACTGAAATATCAAACTTCGGTAAGTAAGGAAAAGACAAAAAAGTGTATAAATGGGGTGTTCTCTATTCCTTATAAAAACAGGAAAGGCTACATAATCTATAGACGCTTTTACAATGAAGGTTTCAAACGCCAAAAAATTGCTCGTGGAGTTTACGTGGATAATTTACCCATGACAGTTACCATTACAGGTGGAAGAAACAGCCTTATAGCAAGACTGCAAAACGAAAAATGCGAATTATGCGGTGCAAATGACAAATTGGAAATGCACCATATAAGAAAGTTGAAAGACCTAAAAGGTAAAGAAGATTGGATGAAAAGAATGATTGCAAGGAAAAGAAAAACTTTGGCAGTCTGTTCAAAATGCCACGATAAGATACACGCAGGAAAGTTAGACTGAATAAATTGATGGAGAGCCGTATACCTGGAAACAGGTACGTACGGTTCGGGGGAGAGTTCTTGGAAACCTGCTATAGTTAATATAGCAAGGCGCCGGGTTCTTATCCTACGCTTATACAACAGAGGAAAGCGAGAAAGTGAAAATGAATGCCTATGCGAAGAAGTTTGGCGGGGACATAAAGAAAGGAATAGCCGCAATGGCTCAGGATATGAGAAATGGAATTAAATGAAAAGGAATAATGAAAAAGAAATTAATAGTCTTGATGGTCTGCCTGCTGCTAGTGGGCACCTCGGCAAGACCTGCGGAAAAAGTTGCGGTATTGCCGATACTGGAAATTGTAAAAGCTGTTACGAAAAAGGTGATTAAAGCCATTGACCTGAGAATCCAGCGGCTACAGAATAAAACTATCTGGCTTCAGAATGCACAGAAGCAGGTGGAAAATGTACTTTCCAAATTGAAGCTCGATGAGATCTCGGACTGGACTCAGAAACAGAAAGATCTTTACAAAGGCTACTATGAAGAACTCGCAAAAGTAAAGTCAATTATTACCTACTATCAGAGGATAAGAGAGATTACCAAAAAGCAGACACAGCTTGTTCAGGAATATGAAAGAGCTTGGAATCTTTTCAAGCAGGATACCCATTTTAAAGACAGCGAAATCCAGTATATGGAGCGCGTATATACAGGAATACTCGAGGAAAGTGTGAAGAATATCGACCAGATTTTTTTGATTCTGGATTCTTTTGCCACCCAGATGAGTGATCTCAAACGTCTTGAAATCATCAACAAGGCTGCTGATCAGATTGATGGGAACTACGACGACCTTACAATGTTTAACCAGCAGAACATACTGCTGAGTCTTCAGAGGGCCAAAACAGAAGCAGATGTAAACCAAGTGAAACAATTTTACGGAATTCCATAATTCAATAAAAAAAACATGAAAAAGATAGCTGTACTACTAGTAGCGCTCTGTGTTTTTAATCAAAGTATGAGCGGGCAGGCAAAGCAGAGGAAGGAACTAATCCTTCAAATAGCGGCACTTCAGGTTTATATTGACTATGCAAAGAAAGGATATTCGGCAGTATCAAAGGGGCTTAATTTCATAGGTGATGCCAGAAAAGGAGAGCTAAACCTGCACGGTGATTATTTTACCTCACTTTTAAAAATCAATCCAAAGGTTCGGAATTATTATAAAACTGCTGAGATCATTTCCATGCAGTTTAAAATAATGAAACTCTGTAGAAAGACTTTGGCAGATCTTAAAACTGCTGATTTGTTTCATGGTAATGAACTGGACTATATAGAGAGGTCTTTTGCGAAACTTCTTCAGAACTGCAGCCAGACTCTTGACCAGCTGCTTGTAATTACCACAGATGCAGAACTAGAGCTAAAAGATGACCAGAGGCTTGAGCGCATTGATCTTCTGCACAGAACTATGCTGGAGGATTATAATTTCTGTCTTTCTTTCAGCAGGGATGCCAGACTGCTGTCGGTTTCAAAATCTGCCGATAAAAAGGATTCTAAGAATGTTGATGAATTATATGGATTATAAATTAAGCTACTATGAAAAAGATTTTGATTTTGACAATATTGATCACTTTGTTAATGATTCCAGTTAAATCCATGGGGCAGTCAGCAGAAATTCAGCAGCTGATTTTGAATATCGAAAAGCTATCCCAGTTCAAGAAAATTCTCAGTGATATGAAAAAGGGATATGAGCTGCTTTCAGGTGGATACAAAACGGTGAAAGATATGACGGAAGGAAACTTCAGCCTGCATAAAACTTTTCTAGATGCACTTATGCAGGTAAGTCCAGCGGTAAAGAATTACAAAAGGGTAGCAGAGATAGTAGAATATCAGATTTCAATAGTCAAGGAAAGCCGCAACGGAATGAACCGATTTATAAAAAGCGGAAATTTCAGCGGACAGGAAATAAATTACTTTGAGAAAGTTTACGGAAACCTGCTTAATCAGAGCCTGCGAAATCTCGATGAACTTACGATGGTCATAACAGCTGATAAGCTCATGATGTCGGACGACGAAAGACTAAAGGCAGTTGACGATATCTATGAGCAGATGCAGGATAAACTGCTTTTTCTCAGAAACTTTAATACCACATCGAACGTGCTGGCTCTTCAGAGATCAAAAGAGAAAAATGATGTTTATGTCTCAAAGAGTTTTCAGGAATTTAAAGAGTAGAATATGAAATGTTTATTAAACAAAAAAGCAGTTTGTGTGATGCTTATCATATTACTGCTTCCTTACAGAATAATAGCGCAGGGACTTGGTGATGATATGACCAGTCTTCATGGGGTTTTAGAACAGCTTTATGATGAAATGATGCCGTTGTGTTCTAACCTAATTGCTGTAGGGCAGGGAATAGCAGGCTTTGGAACTATATGGTACATCGCTTCACGCGTGTGGAGACATATTGCAAGTGCCGAGCCCATTGATTTTTATCCGCTCTTCCGTCCCTTTGTTATAGGATTCTGCATTATGATTTTTCCGTCGGTTCTGGCACTTATTAACGGAGTTATGAAACCAACTGTTACAGCTACTGCAGCTATGGTAACAGGCTCTAACAATGCAGTTGCTGTTCTTCTTAAAGAGAAAGAAAAAGCAATTAAAGAAACCGATCCATGGAAGATGTATGTAGGGGCCGCTGGTACGGGTGATCGCGACAGATGGTATAAGTATACGCATGACGGTGCTGATCCATCGGATGAGAGCATGCTCGCAGGCATAGGCAATGATGTAAAATTTGCAATGGAAAAAGCTTCTTACAGTTTTCGAAATTCGGTCAAGGAATGGCTGAGCGAGGTGCTGAGGGTTTTGTTTGAAGCTGCCGCCTTATGCATTGACACCCTTCGGACATTTCAGCTGGTGGTGCTTTCCATTTTAGGTCCGCTGGTATTTGGAATCGCAGTATTTGACGGTTTCCAGCACACGCTCACTGTCTGGCTTGCTCGATATATCAATATTTACCTCTGGCTTCCTGTTGCCAATATATTCGGAAGTATTATAGGAAAGATTCAGGAACTCATGCTCAAGCTGGACCTCTCGCAGGTGCAGGCAACAGGTGACACTTTTTTCAGCAGGACCGATATGTCATATTTAATTTTCATGATAATAGGTATCATAGGATATTTTACCGTGCCTTCTGTTGCCAATTATATAGTTCATGCAGGCGGAGGAGGAGCCTTGGGTCATAAAGTGACAAGCATGTTTAGCAATTCAGCTAGTTCTGTTGTGAGAACCTCTTCAAATGCGGTTGGAATGGCTGCTGATGCGATGGGAGATGCGGATCGGAGAATGACCAGCAGCATGGCTGCGACAGCAGGAAGCAGTCCTTATTTTACTGATAAAGGAAACTATATGAATGACAGGCTTAAAGGAAATTCTAAACAGACTTAATAAAAGGAGCATATGTTTACCAAAATGAAAAACATTGATACGGCATTTAGATATGTGAGAGGTTTCACGATGCTTGTAATTGCAGGCTGCATCATAATAAGCTGTTATGCTGTCTATAAAAGTTTCCAGACAGTGAGCCTTATGCAGGATAAAGTATATATTCTGGCAAACGGTAAAGCGCTGGAAGCTTACGCTTCGGAAAGAAAAGATAATATCACTGTTGAAGCAAGGGACCATGTGAAAACCTTTCATAAGTTTTTCTTTACCCTTGATCCTGATGATAAGGTCATTAAAACCAATATCACAAAAGCCCTATATCTGGCAGACGACAGTGCAAAACGGATTTATGATGACCTGAAGGAAAACAATTTTTATTCGGGTATTATATCAGGAAATATCAGTCAGACCATCCAGATTGACAGTGTGAGTATTGATATCCGTGAATATCCCTACCATTTTAGATGTTATGCCAGACAGAACATTATCCGTACTACCAGTATTTTGAAAAGAAGCCTGCTTACAGAAGGTGCGCTTCGCAATGTATCAAGAAGCGATAATAATCCGCATGGTTTTCTTATCGAGCGGTTTAATACGATTGAAAACAAAGATATTTCCGCAGAAACCAGAAAATAGAGATTTATGAAATCCTTTTTTACAAGGCAGACTGAGCCTTTTGTGTATCACAAGTATTATCTGCTATTGCAGAAAAGATGGGCAGAAAAAATGAAGAGCGTCACAGATGGGCTCTCTAAAACAAAACTGATCTGGGGACTTCTGTTCTTTACGGTTTTGACATCGGGTTACTTAATTTATAACCTGTATAGGACATTCTATAAAGAAGCTGAGGTTTCAACAGCTTCAAAAATTAAGACAATCAATTTAAAAAACTAAAATTATGCAAGAGAAAACATTATCTCCAAAGGAGTCTAAAAAGAGAAAGATGCTTTTAATGCTGCCTCTTATAACATTTCCATTTCTCACATTCTTATTTTATTCATTAGGCGGCGGAAGAATGGAATCCAAGATGGCAGGGAACGATGAAAGGAAAGGATTCAATTTTAATCTGCCGCTGCCTAAATTTAAAGAAGACTCAGCATTGGATAAGATGAGCTATTACGATCAGGCGGCAGTTGATTCGATAAAACTGCGAGAGCAGATAAAAAAAGATCCTAACTATATTGATAATAAAGTCTCGGAAGATAAAGCAGATTCTTTTTCCACAAGTGATTTTGAATCCCGGATGCTTCCAAAAAACAGATCGGCTTTAAATTCTCAGTCTTTTCAGGACCGCAATGAACAGAAAGTTTATGAGAAGCTCAGGGCTCTTGAAAACGTAATCAGCCAGCCTGTTGTCCCTGCTTACGGTCAGGACATGAGGGAATTTAAAAATTACGGCACTTCTCGTGGAGAATTGGAAGAGATTAAAAAACTTGAAGGGCTAATGTCGACGATGAGCACGCCCCAGGAACCTGATCCGGAACTTCAGCAGTTAGGCGGTATGTTGGAAAATATTTTGGATATACAGCATCCGCATCGCGTGCAGGAGAGGCTTAAACAAACATCTGAAAGTAAAAAAGGCAAAATATATTCAGTGCAGAAAAAAGAAGCAGAGAATAACATAAGCTCACTTCAGGGGAACGTCGATTGGCAGACCTCTTTGAAAACAAATGAATTTTATTCTCTGGACGAGGCACAGCCTGCTGAGGAAATACAAAATTCTATTGAAGCAGTTGTGCATCAGACGCAGACTATTGTCAATGGCTCAGTAGTTAAATTAAGACTTACGAATGATATTTTTCTCCAAGGAACAATTATTCCCAGAAATACTTTTCTGTACGGTATGGCGGCTTTAAAAGGAGAGAGGCTGGAGGTAAAAATCACAAACATCCAGTACAATAATTCGATATTTCCCGTCGAGCTGGCACTCTATGATATGGACGGGATTGACGGCATTTATATTCCCGGAGCGATTAACAGGGATGTGGCTAAAGCATCAGCGGACAGATCCATTCAGACTCTCGGTCTTACCGGGATTTCGGATTCATGGGGAGCACAGGCTGCAGGTATGGGCATCGAGGCTGCCAAAAGTCTTATGAGCAAAAAGGTAAAGCTCATAAAAGTGGTTGTAAAGGCAGGGTATCAGGTGCTGCTGTATGATGAAAAACAAAAGAATTTAAAACCTTAAAAGAGAGAAAATATGAAAAGAGCGAATTATTTGTTTTTAATCAGCTTGCTGCTGGTTTGTGTTTCAGTTAGTCCACAGTCAAACGCAAAGGAAACTGCTTTTTACGAAGACCAGTATAAAAATCTACAAGTAGGTTTTTCTAAAACCACAAGCATTATTTTTCCTTATACAATCAAGAGCATAGATAAAGGAAGCGCAGAAGTGCTTGTCCAGAAAGCAAAAGGAGTTGAGAATATACTACTTGTAAAAGCTGCTAAACAGCATTTTTTCCAGACCAATCTGACAGTTGTTACATCTGACGGGAAATTGTACGTTTTTGTACTGAATTATGACGATTCCTGCCCTGACTTAAATTTTAAGGCTGAAAATGCAGTGGCTGCAAGCAGGGACGTGCTGTTTTCTTTAGAAAACGAAAATCAGAAAAGGATCGAACAGTGTGCTTGGTCTGCGTATTCAAAAAAGAAAAAAATCAGTGGTCTAAAAAAATCAAAGTATCAGATCAGACTAGAGGTGAACGGCATCTTTATCCAGCAGGATGTTTTGTATCTGCGTGTTGTTTTTGAAAACAAATCAAAGATTAACTACGATATTGATCAGTTTCGTTTTTTTATTAGGGATAAGAGAAAATCAAAACGAACAGCCTCACAGGAAATTGAATTGGAGCCTTTGTATGCAACTTCATCATCTTCTGTAATTCCTTATAAATCTGAAATAATAAAAGTCTATGCGCTGGAGAAATTTACTATCCCTGAGAATAAGTATCTAACCATTCAGATGATTGAAAAAAACGGGGGGCGAAATTTGGAATTAGATATAAATAATAATCTGACTAATCTGGTATTTCCGATTTCCGAATTAAGCAGTGACACTTTTTAAGCTTTAAAATAAATTATGATAATCAATTTAGCTGACACTGAAATGATGCTGTCGTTTGCTGAGGAAATGGCTTATAACGGCCATCGATTTGCCGCCTTTAATACCGATGAGATGACTGATACCGACACAATTGAGTTTTTTAGAAATCCCTTGGATGCGAAGGAGTACTGTCTGGTTATGACCAATGATGTGAATTATTTTCAGAGCCTGCCGATTGAATCAGTTATCGACGACTTGCGAGCAGTTTTGAATAGCGGGGCAGATACTTCCGAAAATGAAGCAATAGAACTTACTGGATTTGCCAAAAGGGAAATAGATAGGAGAGAAATTTTAGAAAATAATTTAAATGAAAACGCAATGAATGAGAAAAATTTAGAATACCTGAAAGACCAGTTAAAATATACTGGATTTGGAGAAACGTTCGATGCTGAACTGCGAGAGAACATAATGAAGGGAGATAAGGATTTTAAAATTATGCACACCGGCATTATGAACAATGGTCTGCCAAATAAGGATACCTTAACTGTAGAATTAAATTTCAAAAGGTCTGAGCAGACAGATATGTACTTTTTTAATTCCTATCATGTCAATCTTCAGAAAGAAGAAAACAAACCTGGTCTGGAACAGACCTTCTACATCAACAAAGACAGCGCCAGCATTACAATGAAAGAGGCTTATAATTTGATGGAAGGCAGATCTGTCAATAAAGATCTTAAAAACAAAGAAGGGGAGAGCTATAATTGCTGGCTGAAAATCGACTTTAAACAATCTGACAATGGTAATTTTAAGCTGAACCAATACCATCAGAATTATGGGTATGATTTGGAAGCAAGTCTGGCAAAACATTCAATCAAAGAGCTCAATACTCCGCAGTATAAAGAAGACCTTTTAAATTCCCTTAAAAAAGGAAATCTTCAGTCAGCGACTTTCGTAGTTAGCGGTGTTGAAAGTAAAATGTTTGTGGAGGCAAATCCCCAGTTTAAGACTGTTAATGTTTATGATGAAAATTTACAAAGAATTAATCATCGAGAGAGTAAGGAAGAGAAAAAGGCTGAATCTCAAAAAGAATCAGTATCTAAAGATCAAAAAAAAAATCTAGATTCTGATGAAGGTGATTCAGGGAGGAAAGATAATAAAGTAAAGAAAAGAAAAACTCCCTCACTTTAAAAGTTATGGAAAAATTAAAGCCTTTATCGGATTTTTTCACCGCAATAGAGAATGATTACCGGATTAGTCCAATGCATATTGCCATTTATGCAGCTCTATTACAATTTAGATCCGTTAAGGGCTTTATTAATCCAATTTTTGTCTTTAGCTCGGAGATTATTGTTATTGCTAAAGTTTCTTCAGCAAATACGTATCATAAATGTGTCCAGGAACTTCATCAGTATGGATACATAAAGTATAGACCATCTTTTAAAAAAAATCGTGGAAGTGAAGTATATTTTTTGTTTTCAGCTGACGCGGACATTTAAAGGTTCTGCAATTAATAATTTTATGAAATTGTACTATGAATGAAATTGTAACCAAGGAAGATCTGAGACAGTTTGGTCTTCTTCTAGTAGATAAAATACAGGCTTTATTTAAAGATAAGGATTCTGGACGGAAAGAAACTTTGGAACCAGAGTGGATTAAAAGCAAGTCTGTGAGAAAACTGCTTGATATTTCAGCAGGTTCAGTACAGAATCTTAGAACAAGCCAAAAAGTCCGTTTCAAAAAAGTGCTTGGGTCGTACTACTATAATAAAGAAGATCTTCAAAAATTATTTGATGATGATAAACACTAGGAGATTAAAAGAAAGCTATATAATGAGTTATCTGTCAATGTATAGTAATGATCCTAAACTAAATGTCTGGCATCTATCAATTTTGACAGCAATACTAGGATTAGGCTATAGGCAGGGCCAAAGAAGAAGGATTAAAGTCAGCCGCAGTAAAATTATGGAGCTGTCACATGTGAATACGCTGCCGACTTATCATAAGTATTTTAAACAGCTTCAGGATTTAGGATACATTAAGTACACCCCATCTTATCATCCAGGATATAAAAGCGAAGTTAAGTTGTGTAAAAGGAGGCTATCTCAAAATATTTGAGATAGCCTCTTTTAATTTTAAATATATTTTGAAATTTATTGATCACGAAGAAATGTTGTATTTCTTTTTGATTGCCTGAATTTCCTTTTCGAGCCTACTGAGAACCGCCAAATCAGGTTTAGATATTTTGGATCCAGTTTTATTGAGTTTTTTATTGAGAATAGACATTTCACGACCGATTGTGGCCTGCTCAGTTATAGCATATGCCTCAGTCTGTTTTACCGATGCATGACCCAGCAGTTCTTTAACTACATTAATAGGGACGTTGTTATTTAATGTCACAGTGCTTCCAAAAGTACGGCGGGCCATATGCGTGTTTAATGTAAAAGGAAAGCCACACAAGACTGCCACCTCTTTTAGATACTCATTCATTTTCTGGTTGGATGAAACAGGAAGCACGGTTCCACGCTGGATACACAGCGGGTGCTCTTTATATTTTTCAACTATTTTCAGTGCTTGGGGAAGAAGAGGTACATTAAATGATGAGTTTGTTTTCTGTCTTTCGGACATAATCCATAGATTTCCATCAATGCCTTCTTTGATATCAGTTTTCTTTAATTGATAAGCGTCTATGTAAGCCAGGCCAGTGTAGCATTGGAAGACAAATACATCCCTTACGACATTGAGCCTGTCAGTTGTGAAATAATGACTTTCAAGTTCGTACAATTCCTGTGCGGTGAGTGGTTTTTTTACCAGTTTTGTTTTACGTCCCTTAAAGTTCTTAAATGGGTCCTTGGTGATTAACTCCTTATCAATGGCGCGGATTACAATCTTTTTGAAATTTGCAATATACTTTAGGGTGGTGTTGTTGCTGCAGTCGCGTACAGTTCTAAGGTAAAACTCGAAGTCCTTTACAAACTCAAGATTCAAATCCGCAAATTCAAGATCGTGCTTTTTAAGCTTGAATTTGATAAAAGCAGTCAAATGGTTTTTAGTAATGGTAAACCGGTCAAGGGTGCCTTTTGCATAGCCTTTTCCAAGAAGCGCCTCCATTTCATCATTATGCTTTTGAAATTCTTCGAGCACCTTAATCTTTGGCGCTGTCCTTCCCAGAACCTCGTCCATAATTTTCTCAGCGGTTATGGTTTTGCCGCTGTACATCATTTCGGTTTTGATTTCATTGATTTTTAAAGTCAGCGAATCCAAAAAGAAGTTTAGGGACTTTGCATCTTCCTTTGAGCCGATTGCTCTTTCGAACCTTTGATCCCATCGTGTATTATCCCATTTTCTCTTAGTTGAGCTTTCCTTACGGATACCGTCAACAGTTATTCTGAAATATACGATCCATTCTTTACTTTCTATTTTGGGTCTTTTTAAAAAGAATCCCAAACCAAAACTGCTTTCCAACATAATCCTACTTTTTAAATTAATAAATGTAGAATAATATTACTGCCAAATCAAGTCGTTAATCTTGTTAACCCCTGTAATATAAGGGATTTTCATTGTTTCTGGTGCACTTTTCAGCGCGCCGGAAAGTGCACCGATTCTGCACCTTTAATTTTGTGAGGATTTATAAATATTGAAAATAGGCTTTAAACGAAAAAAACCTGCAAATCGTTGAATTTGCAGGTCTTCAGACATTTTTTGTGGCTTTTTGAAAAGATTGAAAACTTTAAGTTTTCCGCCTTTTTGGCCTTTCCGTGGGGAGAGCAGGATTCGAACCTGCGAAGTTCACACAGCAGATTTACAGTCTGCCCTCGTTGGCCGCTTGAGTATCTCCCCGAAGCTTTGTATTTGTTGCGCTTTGTTGTTCTAAGCGGTTGCAAATATAGGAAGGTTTTTGATGTTTGCAAATAAAAAACGTACTTAATTTTAAGTTATACTTTTTAAAGTTGTGGTCGGACAGATAAAAGCTTATGTAAGAATGTCTTTAAGAATTTCTTGGAGTAAAATTTTTAGCAGAAAAATATAGAAATAAGGTTTTAGGATAGCTAAGCAGGGGAAAAAATGAAACTAAAGCAAAAAAAAAAGTCCCGATTTTCATCAGGACTTTTCAGTGGGGAGAGCAGGATTCGAACCTGCGAAGTTCACACAGCAGATTTACAGTCTGCCCTCGTTGGCCGCTTGAGTATCTCCCCAAGACTTTGTATTGTTGTGCTTTATTGTTCTAAGCGGTTGCAAATATAGGAACGTTTTTGATGTTTGCAAACAAAAAATGAACTTAATTTTACGTTAGTTTTACATTGTTTTTTTAATCTGTTGGAATTGAATAAAGTAAAAATAAAGTTTTTTAGGTGTTTTTTATAAAGTAGGGTTATTTTTACAGGTTGTCACGGGGTATTTGTTTGTTTTTTTGATTTCTTAAACGTTTTAATTACTGCTTTTTCTCAGAAAGGAGCAACAAATACGAGTTGAACCAAATAAATCTATTCTGAAATGTTTGACATTTGTTCTCGCAGAAATTTGCAGCTTGACGAAGACTGTTAGGTTTTGGTCTTCTTTTGATAAGTTGCGTTTTCAAACTTTTCCAAGTAGTTTTTTCTTTGAAATTAAGCGCTATTTTTTTTATTTGTGAAGAGAGTCGAAAGAAAGGTTGTTTATCTCTTAAATGAAGGTTATTGGGTTTGATAGAATATGTTTGTTTTTTTATCGATAATAGAGCATCTCTTTGGATTAGCTTTTAGTTAAGTAGTACTATATAAAAACAAAAAAATCTCCACTAGGGAGATTTTTTTGTTTTATTCTGAAAGGCAATATTATTTGGCTAAAAGCTCTATTATTTTGGCTCTTAATTCCGGACCTCTTAAATCCTGAGCAACTACTTTTCCTGATGCATCAAGAATAAAAGTTGCCGGAATAGATTCAACACCATATTGTTTTGCAATTGGCTCGTCCCAAAATTTTAAGTTTGAAACTTGTGTCCAGGTTAGTCCGTCTTTTGCGATGGCTTCTTTCCAGGCAGCAGCTTCTTTGTCTAATGAAACTCCAATAATATTTAAACCTTTAGCGTGTAATTCTTTGTAAATAGCTACCACATTCGGGTTTTCTTTTCTGCATGGACCACACCATGATGCCCAGAAATCAACGATAGTTACTTTGCCTAAGCTTTCTTTAAGCGAAACTACTTTTCCTTGTGGATTTGGAGCCGAAAAATCTGCTCTTCATTTAGGGCTTCCAACAGGAGCTGCTGATGCACCAACTGCAGGATTTTTCAATTGTCCTAGTTTAGTTTTGATTTCTTTTCCAGGAGTAGAGTTTTTTAAAGATTCGTCTAAAGAGTTGTATAAACCTTCCGCTTTTTTGATGTCAGTGCTTGGGTCATTAACCATGCTTTGAATGATTAAAGCAGAGATAAATGCTTTTGGGTGAGTCTCAGCGTAAGCTAAATATTTCTTTTTAGAGTTTTCCTGAACTTCTGTTTGAAGTGTCATGTATTGTTTCATCAAGCTATTGATCGTTGCAGTATCTTGAGCTTGTTGAGCTTGTTGCATTTTTTGAGTATTTTTCTTTTGAAAATCAACTAAACCTTTTTGAGTTTTTGTCATATCCTCATTGAATTTTACATACTCGTCATTGTTGTAAGTACCTGAAATTTTAGATTTGTGGATACTGTCTTTGTCAACTGCAACAGTAATTTCTCCTGTTTCTAAGATGAATGGAATTGGACCATTAGCTCCTTGAACAATTAAAGTATGAAAAGCTGGTTCTGTTACTTTTCCTTTAATTTCGAATTTTCCGTTTTCAACTTTTACTGTGTCAAGAGATACAGCCATTTTTGTTGTTGGATCCTGACCTTGAAGAATGATTGTTTTTCCGTTTTCGATACCGGTTGCAGTTCCTGTAATTAGGTATTCTCCGTCTTTAACTTTGCTGCAAGAAATAATCGCTGCAGAAGCAGTTAGTAAAAAAAGTATTTTTTTCATTATAAAAAATTAATTAGTTAATTGATTTGTGCAACAAAAGTATTTAAAATTATAAAACATAAAGAATTTTGGAACCTAAAATTTTGTTATTGTTTTTTTAGGTTTAATTGTCATGTAATCAGAAGGTTTGTGAGGATTATTTGATTTAAAACTCTTAATTATATCGTTATAATGAAAATAAATAACGTTTTTTTAAATTTTTGCGCATAAAAAAAGCACTCCGTTGAGAGAGTGCTTTTGTAGATATTTTGGTATAAATCTATTCTTGATTTGTTTTCTTTCTCCATGTGAAAGAATTAAGAATATGTCTTTTTGCAAATCTTCCAGGAGAATCAGCATTTACCATTTTAACGTAAGTTGCTTTAGGAACACTAATGTATTCGTAAACACTTCCGTTAGAGAAATCGATAATTAAACGACCTTCAACAAATTTATAATCAGTAATTGAACAAGTCGAAATCGTTTCAGTGTATTCCGGTAAATTAAGTTTAATCGTTTCAGGATTAATACTTACCAAGAAGTGATAAGCCTCAATAATAGCTTTACTTTTTTCTTCTGCAGCTTTTAAACCAGCATCATCACCTTGAAATTTATCAGGATGAGATTCTTTCATCGCATTACGATAGATTGTTTTTAAATCTTTTAATTCAGCAGTTTTGTCTACATTTAGTAACTTGCGGTATTCAACTATTTTTTTCATAAATAAAAGGTAACTTCTTGTCTATTAGTTTGAAATGATTGTTTTTTACTTCAAAACGACAAATTTTTTGCAAAGGTACACTTTTTTTTAACTTTTTACTTTTGAGCGGAAAAATATTTGTTTTTGTTTGAGGTTTATGATTGCGGGGTCTGAGTGTTAGATGTGCTTAACCACAAAAAAAAACACAAGTTTTTTTTTAGGATAAGATGTACTCCAAAAGCGAAGCTCGCAAAGCTTCATAAATAAAAACTTTGCGAACTTTGCGTAAATCTTTGCGGTCTTTGCGTTAAAAGTGACCTGAAACTTGAAACCTAAAACTTGAAACTTGAAACCTGAACTTAATCTGTAATTACTTGTTCTCCGGTTTATTATTAGCCTTATCGAAGTTTTTAGATTTTTTTGGATACTTATCATAGCTGATATCGCTTGGGTTTTCGATAATAGATTTAATCGTGATCCAATCACCTATATTAAAGTTAGTATGTGCGATTTTATAGTCTAAAAGGTACTCACCACAAAAATAGTTGTTGTTTTCATCTTTTTCTATGATGCCCGTATAAATTCCTTTTTGCAGCATTTTCCCTTGTGGATCTTTAGACATAATTTTGTTTGTTTTAAAATTGAAGCTGCAAAGTTAATCATTATTATGTTTGTTTTAGGGAGTTCTTGACAATCTCAGTATATTTGCACATGCAAAAAAACTTCAAACCACATCCTAATTCCTTTAAAAATACCTTTTGTGTTTTTCATGAAGTACTTTCAGATAAAATTGAAGGTTTAAAGAAGCAGTTTGAGAGCAAAGCCGGAAGTGCTTATTATTATACGGAAGCCGGAATGTACCGGGTGTCAAATCATTGGGGAAGACTGGCCAATAGCAAATGGCGTTTGGTAGCAATGGTACCGGAAACTGCTTCGAAAACTAAAATAGGTTTTGCGGCCTGGAACGAATTTTATCCGGATAACGCTGAAGAAAAACTGTACTATATCGAAGCTGACTTCGATCAGAATCTGGTAACCTATCAGCATAAGAAGAACCCAAATTATGATGGAAAACCTGTTTTAAGAACCAGTTTTGAAACAACGAAACGAATCAAACAAGTTCGCAATCTGCAACAACTCACTTCATGGGCAAAGCATTTTGATTATGAAGATATTGATGAGTTGAGAAAGCAGATTATCAATGAGTTGATTTATACCGAGAAAACTTTAGACGAAATTAAAAGAGAAATATAATGGGACGCAACAACGAAAGGAACATCAAAAAGCATAATGACAAATTGCATAAAGCCCAGAACAAAGTAAAACAGGCTGAGATTGCACGCAAAGAAAAGCTTAAAGAAATTATTAAAAAGTTCAACGAGAGTAAAGGAGAATAAAATGTTTCTGGTTATTCTTAGTTTGAAATTCCAACAAAAAAAACTTGAAACCTGAAACCTGGAACAAAATATAACACAATACAGATGAGTAAATACGAAGATTTAAAAGCAAGTGTGCAGGAAATTATTGATTTAATTGCTGCAAAGGACAATAGAGAAGCGAATAATAAACTGCTTGAAGTAAGTGATACCTTAGATGATATGCTGGATCATGCTGAAGAAGATGAAGATTTAAGAGAAATTAGCAGGTATCAGGTTTTATTGAATCAGCTGCATGTAAAAATTAATGGAGAAGAGCAGGTTGATGGAGAGTAAGAAGTGTTTTTGTGATACTGGATTATTGTTCGAAAATTGCTGTGGTCAGTACCTTGAAAACAATCAAAAAGCACCAACGGCACTAGCTCTAATGCGTTCCAGATATTCGGCTTATGCCTGTCACAAGGCAGATTATCTATTAGAAACCACTTATATTTCGGAAAGAAAATATTATTCGAAGACCGAAATTTTAAAATGGGCAACAGCTAATAAATGGCAGAGACTCGAAATTTTGAGTTTTGCTGAAAATACCGTCGAGTTCAAAGCCTATTTTTTAGATTCAGACAGCAAACCACAAGTGCATTATGAGTTTTCGACTTTTAAATTCGAAAATAAGGAGTGGTTTTATGTTGACGGAAAGTTTGAATAATTGTCAGGCCTAACACTGTTAGTTGTTAGTTTTGGTTAGATATTTTAACTAAAAATTAATAAACGTTTCGTTTTTCATAATTCTAAAATAGCGTAATTTTAAAATTATGAAAAACGAATTTAAAAAAGGTTTTTATTTTAAGTCGTACGAAGCTCCGTTTCAGTCTCCGTTTGAAAAGCTTTTTGGTATTTTTAAAGAGCTGATCACCCATACTTCGGGTGATTTTGACGAAGCAATCAGCTGGTTAAGGGAGTTAGACATAGAATACAAACTAACAGATGAGAACTACACTATCGATGATTTTATCGAAGATTTAAAAAAGAAAGGTTACATAAAAGACGAAGTTAAACCTGACGGAAGCGGTGGTTTTGGTATTACTGCCAAGACAGAACGCGCTATCAGACAACAGGCCCTGGATCAAATTTTTGGTAATTTAAAACGTTCCGGAAGTGGTAATCATAAAACCAAACATGCCGGAAATGGTGACGAACATACGGGGGAATTTCGTGAGTTTAATTTTGGAGATGGTTTAGAACGAATTTCATTGACAGAAAGTCTGCGAAATGCCCAGATTAATAATGGTGTTGAAAGTTTCATGCTAACCGAAAATGATTTGGTAGTAGAAGAAACTCAATACAAAGCGCAAATGAGCACCGTTTTGATGATTGACATCAGTCACAGTATGATTCTCTATGGCGAAGACCGAATCACACCTGCAAAAAAAGTAGCCATGGCTTTGGCCGAATTAATCACAACTCGTTATCCCAAAGACACACTCGATATTTTGGTTTTCGGAAACGATGCCTGGATCATCCCTATTAAAGATTTACCCTATCTGCAAGTAGGCCCTTATCATACCAATACCGTTGCAGGACTTCAATTGGCCATGGATATTTTACGAAGAAAACGAAATACCAACAAGCAGATTTTTATGATTACCGATGGAAAACCCAGCTGCGTACGCGAGCGTGACGGTTCCTATTATATGAATAGTAACGGACTCGACGAGTACATCGTTGATAAATGTTATACACAGGCACAGCAAGCCAGAAAATTACACATTCCGATTACAACATTCATGATTGCAAACGATCCGTATTTACAGCGTTTTGTCAACCATTTTACCGAAGCGAATCAGGGAAAAGCATTTTACACCGGATTAAAAGGACTGGGAGAGATGATTTTTGAAGATTATGAAACGAATAGGAAGAAGAGGGTGAGGTAGTGTTTAAGCTTGGTTTCAGTCTCAGTCTCAGTCTCAGTGACAGTGTCCTGCTGAGCGAAGTCGAAGCATAAGTTGCAGTGACAGTCTAAGTCTCGGTGGTCTCGCTGAGCGAAGTCGAAGCAAGAAGTCATTAAAAGTTAAAAAAAAGCAAATTAGAAATTTTTCAATCAGTAAAAATGGAAATAAAGAATATAAAAACATTAGGACAGTTAAAAGCTGTTGGTTACAAAAGTGTCAGTATTAAAGACGAATTACGCAATAATCTTCGTGAGAAAATAAAGTCAGGAAAGCCTGTTTTTGAAGGTGTTCATGGTTTCGAAAATACGGTAATTCCGGAATTGGAGCGTGCCATTCTTTCTCGTCATAATATTAACTTATTAGGACTTCGCGGTCAGGCAAAAACACGTTTGGCACGTAAGATGGTTGAATTGTTAGACGAGTACATTCCGTTTGTTGCGGGCTCGGAAATTAATGACGATCCGTTACATCCTATTTCACGTTTTGCAAAAGATTTAATTGCGGAGAAAGGTGAAGATACGCCAATTTCATGGCTGCATCGCAGTGAGCGTTTTTTTGAAAAATTGGCCACACCCGATGTTACCGTTGCTGATTTAATTGGTGATGTCGATCCTATAAAAGCAGCAAATTTAAAGCTTTCTTATGCCGATGATCGTGTCATTCATTTCGGAATGATTCCGAGAGCCAACCGCTGTATTTTTGTAATTAATGAATTGCCGGATTTACAAGCCAGAATTCAAGTCGCTTTATTCAATATTTTGCAGGAAGGGGATATTCAGATTAGAGGATTTAAATTGAGAATGCCTTTGGATATGCAATTTATTTTTACAGCCAATCCGGAAGATTATACCAATAGAGGAAGTATCGTAACGCCTCTAAAAGATAGAATCGGTTCGCAGATTCTCACACATTATCCCGAAAGTGTTGCTATTGCAAGAGCTATCACAGAGCAGGAAGCCAAACTGGATGAAACACAACACAAATTAGTTTATGTGCCGGCTCTGGCCAGGGATATTTTAGAACAGATTAGTTTTGAAGCACGTGAAAGCGAATATATCGATAATAAAAGTGGTGTAAGTGCGAGAATGAGTATCACCGCTTTCGAGAATTTAATGAGTACCGCAGAACGTCGTGCCTTAAAAGCCGGAGTAGATAAAACCACTTTGCGTTTGTCTGATTTTGTGGGTATTATTCCTGCTATTACCGGAAAAGTAGAACTGGTTTACGAAGGAGAGCAGGAGGGAGCTGCCATGGTAGCACAAAACTTAATTGGTTTAGCAATCAGAACTTTATTTCCAACATTATTACCACGAATAGAGAAACTTGAAAAACCGGGAGAAAAAACACCTTATTCAGATGTGATCGAATGGTTTTTTGCCGAAAGCGGTTTCGAATTGTTGGACGATGCTTCTGATTTAGAGTATCAGAACATTTTAGACGAAGTGACTCCGCTAGATGTTTTGCTGAAAAAATATTTACCTCAACTGGATAAAAAAGATCAGTATTTTATGAAAGAATTTATTCTGTGGGGATTGGTCGAATACAAAAAACTGAGCAAAGACCGGTTTGCTCAAGGACATCAGTTTAAAGATATGTACGGAAGTTATATCAGTAAATTGTAATTTATAATCTATTTTTTTCTAACTAAACCCGACAGGTTTTTAAAACCTGTCGGGTTTGAATTTTTTATAAAAGGCAAAACAAAAGAAGTTTAAGTACTATTTTTGCATTCAAAATATAATCCTATGTTGTTTCTTATCCTCAGTATTTTGTGCAGTGTAATTGTTGGTGTGATCTTTAAAATAACCCGAAAATACAATACACACCCCACTCAGATTATTGCGTTCAATTATATTGTTGCTTTAGCACTTTGTTATTTTACTTTTAGTCCAAATTTAAAGGAAGTTGCTGCAAACGCTCCCTGGAATATTTACATTGCTATTGGGATATTATTGCCGGTAGTCTTTTTGTTTCTGGTAGCTTCCATAAAAAATGTGGGGATTGTGAAAACAGATACAGCCCAGCGATTATCGTTATTCATCCCAATTCTGGCGGCCTGGTTCATCTTTAAAGAAGAATTTAATACCTATAAAATTATTGGGTTGCTAATTGGCTTTCTGGCACTTTTACTCATCTTAAAAAAGCAACCGGATACCACAGAGAATAAATGGATTTATCCCGCAGTGGTTCTGGTAGGTTTTGGAATTATTGATATTCTCTTCAAACAAATCGCTCTTTATACTACTTTGCCTTATCCAACCTCTTTGTTTGTGGTGTTCTGTATCGCCTTAGCAGTAGCGTTTTTAATTTCGATTTATGAAATTGGCGTAAAAAAGAGGAAATTGGACTCCAAAAATATTCTTTTTGGTGCCCTGGTGGGGATCTTCAATTTCGGAAATATCCTGTTCTATTTAAAGGCACATAAAGCATTTGCTGAAAACCCATCGACAGTTTTTGCAGGAATGAATATGGGAGTTATTGTTTTAGGAAGTTTTGTTGGTTTGCTTTTTTTCAAAGAAAAATTATCTAAAATTAACTTTATTGGTATCTTTTTAGCTTTAATAGCGATCATTTTTATTGTTGTTTCTCAGTTTAAATAAAATTTTACAGAATGTATTGTGTTGATTAACAGGTGTTATTTGTTAATTTTTTCATTTTTCAAAAATAAACTCTACTAATTCTATAGAATTTATAAAATATATTTTATAGATTTGCAATAACAATGAAGAACTATAGTCAAAATATCATCTCATCTTTATGTGGCTTCACGATGTGTCGCATGCAGGACTATGTGATGAAATGGCGTTGATAGAGAAATTTACTTGTTATTTTTTTTTTTTAGCCTTTCATGCACCAATGAAAGGCTTTTTTTAGAACTGGAAAAAAAGAAACAAAATGAGAACCAATAGAAATACCAGTGTTATGATGCGACGCTGTTTTAGGAAAATCCCATGTTAGAGCAAGTATCCATAAACCCTAGAAAAAACTTTTGTAAAAGATAAAATATAATAACCCCAATTAAACGATATAATATGAGTGCAGAATTAATAAAACAGAACCCCTTTCAATCCATGATTGATCGTTTTAACATTGCCGCAGACATTCTTAGATTAGACGAATCGATCAGGCAAAAACTCCAGCGTCCGGAAAAGCAAATTGTCGTTAATTTTTCGATTACCCTGGATAACGGTTCTGAAAAGAACTTTGAAGGTTACCGAATTATACACAATACTGCTTTAGGGCCGTCAAAAGGTGGAATTCGATATGATAAGGGAGTAAATCTTGACGAAGTAAAAGCGCTGGCTGCCTGGATGACCTGGAAATCGGCTGTGACCGGGATTCCGTTTGGAGGAGCAAAAGGCGGAATTATTTGTGATCCCACGACACTTTCTAAGAATGAATTAGAGAAAATTACAAGAGCTTATACCAAAGCTTTAATAGATATTTTCGGACCTGAAAAAGATGTTCCTGCTCCGGACATGGGAACGGGTCCCGATGAGATGGGATGGTTAATGGATGAGTTTTCTATACTTCATGGCAAAACAATTCACGCGGTAGTAACCGGAAAACATTTGCATTCCGGCGGTTCATTAGGCAGGGTAGAAGCAACAGGAAGAGGGGTTAGTATCATCACTTTATTGGCCCTTGAAAAATTAAAACTCAGACCTGCAAAATCTACAGTAGCCATTCAGGGTTTTGGAAATGTTGGATTGCATTCGGCCTTGTTTTTATTTGAAAAAGGACTAAAAGTGGTAGCGGTTAGTGATGTTTCCGAAGCGTTTTACAATCCTGAAGGACTTAATATTCCGGAATTGATTTTGTACTACAATTTGAACAATAAAAGTATTAAAGGGTATCCGAATTCCGTTGCTATTAAACATGAGGATTTATTGTTGTTAGAAGTGGATGTACTGATTCCTGCTGCCACAGAAGATGTGATTACACAAAAGAATGCTAATGATATTCGTGCTAAAATTATTGTGGAAGGTGCCAACGGACCGATTTCTTCCGATGCGGATAAAATACTACACGATAACAATGTTTTAGTGGTTCCGGATATTCTGGCCAATGCGGGTGGAGTTACAGTTTCGTATTTTGAATGGCTTCAGAATTCGCTTCTGGAGTCCTGGAGAATTCATCAGATCAATACACGCTTAGAGGACATCTTAGAAAAAGGATTTGAGACGGTTTTCAGAATTGCTGCCAAATATAATGTAACACCACGTATTGCAGCTTATATTATTGCGTTGAAAAAGGTAGCCGATACTCAATCTGTTAAAGAAGTGGCGCTGGATACTCCGAAATTTAAACAGAATTAAAAATTAGGTTTTTAAATAGTAAAGATTTTTTTCATCAATTAATAAGAAGATTTTCAGTCGAAAAGAACTTGTTGATTGATGAAAATGTCTTTGTTTTTATAAGGATATAGAAGTACTACTGCTTTGTGTTTTTTTATGAATTAAATAAGTATTTTTTAAAATGGAACATATTAATTTTCTAGCTTTCGCGATGCCTGCTTTTTTTCTCTTTCTCTTTTTAGAATACAAGCTTGCCCAACGACGAAAGAGACCGGAAATTTTTAATTATGAAAGTTCAGTTTCAAATATTAGCATTGGTATCGCAGAGCGTTTGATTAACTTGTTTGTGGCGGCCAGTTTTTACCAGTTGTATTATTTGATTTATGATAATTATCGATTTTTTGACATTTCGAATAGTGTTTTTGTGTGGATTGCCTTAATTCTAGCCACCGATTTTGTCTGGTATTGGTACCACCGATTGGGGCATGAAGTCAATTTTTTCTGGGCAGCACACATCGTACATCATCATAGCGAAGAATTTAATTTTACCGCAGCCGCCAGAATTACGACTTTTCAGGCTGTGATTAGAACAGGATTTTGGTGTGTACTGCCGCTTATTGGTTTTCACCCCTCTATGGTTATTACCATGCTGATTGTGCACGGAGCTTATTCCTTTTTTACGCATACACAGCTTGTTGGCAGAATAAAATGGCTGGAGTATGTTTTTGTTACGCCTTCTGTACATGGCGTACATCACGCGTCTGATGAGAAGTATCTTGATAAAAATTATGGCGATATGTTTACCTTTTGGGATCGCCTTTTCGGAACTTTTCAGGAAGAAGAAGAAAAACCAAAATACGGTTTAACACATCCGCTCAAAAGTTATAGTTTCTTGTGGCAGCATTTTCATTACTATTTTGAGATTTACGAGCTGTGGAAGCGCGCAACAGGATTTAAAGAAAAATGGAAAGCGGTATTTGGTAGTCCTGCCCATATGGATCAGGATATTCGGCCAACCTTAGAGAAACGTTTTCTACAGGACAAAGCGAATCCGCATCAAAGGCTTCGATTTAAGAATTATCTCTATATCCAGCTTGGAGTTTCCACGATACTTTTAACGGTTTTTACGTATTGTTTTGAAGGACTAAATGTCTCGGACAAAATTTTTGTACTGTTACTTATTCTGGTAACATTAGTAAATTGTGGGGCATTATTAGAACAAAGAAGATGGATTTATTATCTGGAATACCTGAGAATTTTTATGGTAACCACTTATTTTTTATACGAAGAAAATTTGCTTTCCTTTTTCTTCATTCCACTTGCTATTATGATTTTTGCCGAGCAATTATTCTCACTTAGCAAACATTATCAGGAAGTTGTACTGCAATTGGAAGTTTCTGAATAGTATAAAGAATCGCCACGAATGCACGAATTTGTATTTCAAATAATTCGAGCATTCGTGGCGAAAAAACTCAAGTATTTATCATTTTACTGATAATTTTTTAGCTTTTAAACTTAACGAAGAATAATCGCCCAATTCTTTTTTATTTAATTTGACTTTGAGTTAATGTGTTTGATTATCAGTTGTGTATGTTGTTTTTTGTATTGGATTTGTCTCAGTTTCATTTGTATTGGAATTTGAAAAAAGGACTAATTCTGATTTAGAGAATTTTCTTCAAGAGGGTTTGAAAATTTCATTTCTAAATCAGATTGGCTATATTTGAGAGTAAATTCTCAAAATAAAAAATGGAAAAAAAATTAAAGCAATTCTTTGTAAAGTCTTTTTTAGTACTGCTGTTCATTCATTTAGGGTATTTTTTATATGGTTTTTTTACCTTTAAAGGTATTGCCAATATCAATTCCTATTTTGAATTTTACAGATTTAAATTTTATGATGATGTTTCCATTTCCCATTTTTTCATCAGCGGTTTGTTTTTATTTTTCTTTCTGATATTTCTGATTAGAAATCATTCCCGATATCCTTATTCTTTGACCAATCTGCTTAAAACCGGTTTGGTATTACTGCTGATTTGTTTTCTGAGTTTTTCCTTTTTTATCAGTTATAGTTTTGGATTGAATGCCAAATTAAGGAGCGAACTTCCGGAAGTTGATTTCAATAGAGATAAAACTTTACTGAATGTTTTAAATCCGTTTTTATACAATTACACTTCTTACAGTTCTGAAAAATTGTTTAATCCGGTTAATATCTTATATCCAAAACCCTATCCTGTCACGGAGGTAGTGGATAGCGTTTTAATATCAAATGGTTATTACAACACAGAGAGCACGTATTACAGCATAGATACTTTGAAAGTACTCACAACCGATTTAGATAAAGTCTCGACCGTAACTGGTAAGGTTTTGGACGAAATTGGTTTAGATCAAAAGGAACTTTCGAAGAGAATTATAACCAAAAAAGTAATTAAAGACAGTACAGAGATCCTATTCAGAGGTGTTGAGGTACAGCCTCAATACGACGATAGCATTTGTATTTTTCTCGAGAATAAATCATTGTTTAAGGCTGTAGAAGGAATTGCAGGAGAAAAACAACAGTACGATGCCGCAGTACAGCGATATAAACTGCTGTACAAATACAGAAAAGACTCGTTGCAGTTGAATTTTCAGAAGCTGGATACTCTTTTAAAAAAGTATAAAATTGAAAGTAATATTGTTCCTAAGGAACTGGCCGCAGATGCATTTTATTTTAGAGAACATCGTGATGAAGTACTCAATACAATTCGAAACAGCTTTGACCGAAAAGCACTAATGGAGAAATTTACCACTTTTGATAAGCTTTTTTACGAACCTAATTATTTGCATCCTTCAATTATTGGGATGTATTTTGGCGTGATTGTAACCGTTTGGCTGATTCTTTTTTTAGTATATGTTTTGTTTAATCGCAGAAGCAGAGGTTAGGGAAAGTTTATCCTTTCCATTGGTTTTACACCCTGTTGTAATCTGCTCTCCAGTGCACGATGGCTTTTTTTATAGCATCTCCGGTGAGGTTATTTTTAAGAGCATCTTCCAAAAGCGGCAGGATTTCGTTGTCAGGAGCAAATCTCAAAGCAAAAATCTGATCGTCGGTTAGTTTGTACTCGAATTCTTCAAGTCTTTTTCCGGTAAGACTCAAATAGCGATAACGAAGTTCCAGCCTCACGATTCGGTTCTGAAGCGTCAGGGCGTAATGTTGGCGCAGCATATAGGCAAGAAAAAACAGCAATAGAAAACAAACACTTATAAAGGACCAAATAAGTGTATTTTCGGTCGTACAGGCGAAGTAAATACTGCAGCCTAAGAATAGTGCTAAAACCGGATAATAAACAAAATGATGCGGGGTATAAAACCGAACATGATTGTAGTAAGTTTGAATTTTCATAATGATATCGTTTTGGTTTCCGATTAAGTAACAAGGCTACTCCGGAAGAGAATAGCTTATTCAAAGAAAAAATAACGCAATCAATGTTTTTTACAACTTAAATGTATTAAAAAAAATTAATCTGTGTGAGGTGTCGATGCATTATTATGATGTGGATCAACAGAAATTTTCCACTCCTGAAGTTTAGATTCATAACTTTTACCTGCATTTGCCGGACTTGTCGAGGGTAATGTGATCAAGTGATAGTTTTTCTTCAGCTGGACATATTTTTTAAAGAACGCTGCTGCTTTTTGTCCGTTAAAAAGAATGGTTGTGATATTGGGATGTTGTTCTAAAAAGGTTTCAAAATCGTTAGGGGTTTCATTTTTAATAGCACTGTCCAAACTCCCTATTCTGTCACAATGCTGTAACACATCCCACACCGCAATGTTGTTTTTTTGCAGCAAAGCTTTTCGGGTTTCATAATCACTAGAGAGATCCTCTTTCAAAATAACAAACATAAATTTCCAGAAATTATTCTGATTGTGACCGTAATATTGATTCAGTTCCAACGATTTGGTTCCGGGCATGGTGCCCAAAATCAGAATAACAGCATCTTTGTTGGATATGGGCGGGAAAGAAAAACTTTTCATGAAGTACCGTTTTTGTAAAGCAGTAAGGTAAAGATTTTAAAAGTTACTTTTAAAGAGTTTCATTAAAACTTTGAGAAGAAAATAACGTTTGCTTTATTTGCAGTTCAACTCCAATAACCAGCTTTCAGAATGCAACAAAAAACTTTGCACCTTTGCTTCTGTGCACCTCTATAAAAGTTATCTCCCAAACCTGTAATATTCTAAATCCGGATTTTTTTTATTATTAAGAGAGTCCAAAATTGAGTTCATGCCTATGACACTAAAAGTAATTCCGTTTCCACCAAAACCCAGGACATAATGTTCGTTTTTATTGGGATCAGGTTTTCCAAAATAGGGCAATCCATCTTTTGTTTCTCCAAAAGTTCCCGCCCAGGAATAATCAATTTTGAAATTAATATCCGGAAATTTTCGTTGGAACTTCTTCAATAAGAATTGCTCTTTTTTGGGTAATAGTTTATCGCGTTTTACAGGATCTTTAAATGCTACATCTCCACCGCCCATAATAACACGATTGTCAGAAGTGGCTCTAAAATAGAGATAAGGAGAGGAGGTATCCCAAAAAATTGCATTTCTGAAAGCCACAGGAAGAGTAGGGAGACTTTCAGAAGCAATGACATAGGTGCTTTTCAAATCTACAACCTTTTCATTTAGAGTTTCGGTACTTTCGTAACCGCTGCAATGTATAATGTGATCTGCAGTAATACTACATTTATTTTCAGTAACGGCAATTAGTTTATCTTTTTGATTTTGAATAGAGGTAATGTTGGTTCTATCCAGAATTTCCATTCCTTTTTTTTGGCAATAGATCAGTAAATCATTGGCTAATTTAAAAGGATCCATAACTGCTGCAGTTTTTGATTCGATTGCCGCCAGAGCATTGAGCCCCAATTTTTCAAGATCCCATTTTTCCAGCCAGTTCACGTCAAAGCCATTTTCCTTTCGGATCTTAAATTCGTCTTTCAGGAACTGGAGATCTTTTTTTAAAGAGCAGAAATAAATACTTTTTTTGAATTCGAACTGACAATCGCTTTTTATAGTATCGATGATGTTGCGGAGATCAAAAATTGCTTTTTTACCGTTCCTGTAACTGTCAAGGGCACAGTTTAATCCTCTCATTTTGATCAATTCGTGTAATGAAATGTCAATTTCATATTGTAATAAAGCGGTACTCGCAGCAGTGCTTCCGTTGCAAATATCACGACGGTCGACCAATATTATTTTTTTGCCTTCAGTAATTAACTTGTAAGCGATCAAAGCACCTGTTATTCCGCCGCCAATAATCAAAATGGTTGTGTTTTTATCGGAATCAATTGAAGGATAGCTTTTTTTCATGGCATTCCTTAGAAGCCAGAAGGTTTCGGTCGATCGTAGTTTCATTTTTTAGCACTATTTGATGTACGGGTTTTTGTTCTGGTTTTGCCTTTACGTTGGTGTTGTTCGTGCGCTTCTGCAATCGAATGGGAGATTCTGATGCTTTCGTCTTTTTTGGAGAGTTCACTAAGATGTTGATAATATTTTTGAACAATAATCATTTCCTCTTCGGTCATACTTTCAATGTCTACCAGGCTGTTGCTTGAATATTCGTTGGAAGCGACTAGCTCGTTTAGTTTCAGCTGAATGGCCAGCGAATCTTTATTTTGTGCCTTCTGAATTAAAAAAACCATCAAAAAAGTAATAATGGTCGTTCCGGTATTAATGACCAATTGCCAGGTCTCGGAATAATCAAAAAAAGGCCCTGAAATTGCCCAGACTACTACAATTAAAAAAGCACCTATAAAAGCAGGAGTACTTCCTGCCGCTTTAGAAACATAGGTAGCAAATTTTTCAAAGGCACTGCTTTTATTTTGTTTTTTCGTTTTCATTGGAGTTTTATCTATGATTTTTCTTTTCCGGAGGATGCTTTTTTAGCATCTTCTTCTTTTTGTTTCTCCTGTTTTTGTTTCTCTTCTTTGGCTTTTTCCTCTTTTTCTTTATTGATTTTTTCCTGTTGTTCTTCTTTTTTCTCTTTAGCTTCCTCTTTCTGTTTTTCCTTTTCTTTCTCTTTTTTTCTAAAGTACCCTCTCAACAGAAAGTTATTTTTGGCAGCTTCCATATTATCACTAAAACCTTTGGTACCGCTTTCCAGATTCGAAAGGGTATTCGAAACGCTATTGGCCATTTTATCATCGCGGACTAATCTTGCCAGGGCTCCGTTTCCGTTATTCATACTATGACTAAAAGTGGCAAGTTCATCAGAAATGACTCCAACATTATCAACGCTTTTTTTGACACTTTTCATGATGTCCTGCATTTCTATTCCGTCAATCGAAGCAATGGCACCGTTGTTTTCAATAGCCTTTTGTGACTTTACACCGGGAGAAATAGTGAGAACCTTGTCACCCATCAATCCGTCAGAACCAATGCTGGCACGAGCGTCTGTTTTGATGAATTTTCTAACATCGTCTTTAATCACCATTACAACCACAACAGAAGAGTCATTAATCAGCCTGATTTCTTCGACCGTACCAATGTTAATTCCCGAAAAGCGTACATTGTTGCCCACTTCCAAACCGCTCACAGTTTTAAATCGGGAGCTGATGTGAAAGGTGGAACCAAAGAGGTTTTTTTGTTTCCCTATAAAATAAATGGCCATTATAAAAAGTAACAATCCAATTGCTACAAACATTCCTAATTTCCAGGTATATCCAGATTGTTTATCCATGATTTCTACTATTTATTTTGCGTTATTCAAAGAATGAGCGCACCCATTCGTCTTCGTTTTTTTCCAGTTCTTCATATGTCCCTTCGGCATGTATTACTCCATCTTTTAAAACCATAATTCGGTCGGCTGTGAGTTTTGCGCAAGCCATATCGTGAGTAATAATGATTGAAGTGGTTTTACGTTTGTGTTTGATATCAAGAATTAATTCGCTGATCTCACGCGAGGTTATGGTGTCTAACCCCGTTGTGGGTTCATCGTATAAGATAATTTCCGGTTTTAAGATTAATGTTCTGGCCAGACCAATTCTTTTTTGCATTCCGCCTGATAGTTCAGACGGCATTTTATCGATCGCATCCGCTAAACCAACATTATCTAAAGCTTCCATGACTTCAGTTTCAACTTCTTCCGGCGTTAAGTTCTGTTTGTGTTTTTGTAAAGTGAAAGCCAGATTTTCGCGTACCGACATGGAGTCATACAGTGCACCGCTTTGAAATAAAAACCCAATTCGAACCCTAATCTGATTTAGCTCAGGTTTCTTCAGGTTTAATACATTTTCGTTAAACACTTTTATTTCACCCTGATCGGGAGTTATTAAACCCACAATACATTTTATGGTGACCGATTTTCCCGAACCGGAACGTCCAAGAATTACTAAATCTTCCCCTTTATTCACCGTGAGATTTACACCTTGCAGAACAGTATTGTCCGTGCCAAAAGTCTTGTGCAAATCCCTGATCTCGATGATTGGAGTTTTGCTTCCTGCTTTAGTTTTAAGTGCTGTATTTTCTTTTTCCTTAATCATCTTTAAAAGAATAAATCGGTTATTTGAACGGCAATCATATCGAGAATAAAAATGGTAAGCGAAGCCGTTACAACTGCTGAATTTGCTGCTTTTCCCACACTTTCAGTTCCGTTAGAGGCATTAAATCCTTTAAAACATCCAATCATTCCGATAAAGAATCCGAAGAAGAACGTCTTGATCGTGGCAGGAATTAGATCCAGATATTCCAGCGATTGTAAAATTTGAGTCAGATAGCGATAGAAATTAACATCACCGTGGATATTAATTCCAACAAAACCACCAATAATGCCCACCGCATCTGCAAAAATGACTAAAATGGGAACCATTAAAGTACAGGCTAAAATTCTGGTTACGACCAAATAGTTGTAAGGATTAATTGCCGAGACTTCCATCGCATCAATTTGTTCGGTTACTTTCATCGATCCCAATTCGGCACCAATTCCCGAGGAGATTTTTCCGGCACAAATTAAAGCAGTAATTACGGGAGCAATTTCTCTTATTAAGGAAAGGGCGACCATTCCGGGCAACCAGGATTCCGCTCCAAAATTGACCAGTGTAGGACGAGATTGAAGGGTGAGTACCAATCCCATAATAAAACCGGTTATGGCTACTAAAGGCAATGATTTATATCCAATTACATAACATTGTTTTATAAACTCTTTGGCCTCATAAGGAGGAACAAAAACTTCCTTAAAAAACTGCTTCGCAAACAAAGTTGCATTTCCTATTTCGGTGAAAGTATTTTTTAGAGAGAGAATCAAAATAATATGTTTTTAGTATTAAATCGAAAATGAAACAACGTAAATCTTAAAAGACAGTTGTGGTCTTTATTATCAAAGATTAAAGTTACTTGACAACTGCAGAAGAAATCTTACATAACTTTTTTTGAAGTTTATATAATTAGCATTGTATGAGCAAAATAAAAGCAGAAAAGTTACGTTAGGGGGTAAAACAAAAAAAAAATCCCTTTGTGTGAAAAGGGATTTTTGACGTTTTGTATTTCAGGTTTACAATTAGGATTGCGTCTGAAAACTATAATATTTTCGCGTTATAAGTGCTATGGGTAGACCGATGCAGAACATCAGGATCAACATGGAAAGGAATAACGGGAAATCTAAGTGTTTTTCGGGAAGCACAGGAAAGGTAATAGGCAGTACAATTAAATTCATAATGATCCAGACGAATAGTCCATAGAGGAATCCGGAAACAACTGCGCTTTTTTTGAGAAAAGGCAGATAAGGATAAATGATAAAATAAAACGAAGCGAAACTTAGTGCAATTAAGTAATGGAATCCAATACCGAAGAGCGCCATTAGCGAGCCTCCAGTGTAGGCTTCCTTTTTAAAAACGCCGCTTGCAATGGATTGCAGCAGTTTTATGGCAGTGGTTTTTTGGAGTATAAAAGCATAAACTGTAATGGCTGCCGTCAGGTCTAATGTCCCGGCAACGAGCCAGGCGGTCAAAATGGTTTTGGTTTTGGATCTCATCTCATATTTAGTTTTTTACAACAGTATAAATGTTTTTCAATTGATTTAAATGTCTTTTGGCGTGCACGTTACAAAAAAATAATAATTCGTAGATTGTTAAATTTCCAATACCCGGTATTTCAAAATCCATACAGGTGAGTGTTAAATCATAATTTTCAGCAATATCCTGCATTTCTTTTTCAATTCTTTGAAGACTTGAAATCAGCTCGGTTTTATCATACTCGCGGTCCTCGGGATATATAAAATCAGGGGAGTCGTATTTGGTACTGAAATCGAGGAATATCCCTTGAAGCGCAGGAATTTTTTCATCATAGTTTGCCGCTAGTTTTTGGGTATTAGCCTCGCAAACCTGACGCAGTCCTGATGTCGCTTTTATAATATGACGGGCAACCTGTCCGGCTGTCCAGCTACCTTCAAACGGTATTTGATTGACTTCGCTTTGCGTAAAAAGAGAAACAGTGTCGGAAAATTGTCCGAAAGTAGTCCCGATATCTTGTTTTAATTCTGTTTTCATAAATGTTTTTTGTTTTTTACTCTATTATAGAAGTGATCCACCAGACATTCCCAAACGGATCGGTAACGCCGCAAGTTCTGCCATACTCTTTATCGCTGACTCCCATTATACTCGTAGCACCATTTTCTAATGCTTTTTTATAGGTTTCATCGACATTGGGGACATAAACAAATAGGTTAGCGGTTTGTCTTGACCAGTCTTCAACTACGTCTGTAACCATGATAGTACTTCCGGTGATGGTAATTTCGGCGTGCATAACCGTTCCGTCGTCGCGCAGTACATTATCGCTGGGAGAATTGTTTGCGTCGAACACTTTTTGAGTAAATGCTATAAATTGTGATGCACCATTTAAAATCAAATAGGGCATTATGGTTTGATGTCCGGCCGGTAAATTCATTTGGTTAGATTTGAAGGTTGATAGTGTCTCAAATTTACTAATTTTATCAATAAAACTTTATAAATCAGATCTTTGTTGTTTTTTGGACTCACAAAAGAACTTCACAATGATAGCCATAGGAATCCAGAAGTTCTATTATTCTTTGATTTGAAATTGACGGTGCATGAACGCGTAAAATTCTATCACAGTCTTCTAAATCAAAATTAATATTACTGTTTGGAAAATGTTCAAGAAGTTTCCCCACAATCAGTAGAGATTGCTCGACTTCCTGAACATTTGTTTTATAAACTTCTATCATCATTTCATGAGGTTATAAAGCGATGTTTTTATAACGCTCTATTTTATGATAATAAACGTAAGAGATCGCCAGAATTACTAAAAAGATTAAAGGAAAGAAGGCCTGGAAATTGATACCGTCTACTGCGGCATGACTGATGGAAGCAAAAATAAAGTCGAAACCAAATCCGGCATACGCCCATTCTTTTATGTTTTTTGGAATGGAAGGAATCACCAGAGCTAAAACACCAAGAATTTTAAAAACGACTAAGGCATTTCCGAAATACTCAGGATAGCCCAAATGTCTGATTCCTTCTTTTGCTAATTCTGTCTGAGAAGTTAAGGCCGGCATAACACCTTCGAATAAAAAGATAATAGTAGTAGTGATCCAAAAGATAATTTTTGCTTTTTTCATGGGATAGTTTTTAAAAGGTTGTTAATTAATTCATTACAAACTTACAATTCTTATCTTTTGAACGGACTACACATTTACGACTATTTTAGGGGCATTTGGGACAGAGTGGAAGATTTTAGATTTTAGAGTCAAGAGTAAAGAATATAGAATATAGAATAAAGAGAATAGATTTTGAAACTTGAAACTTGACTCTTGACTCATGGCTCTTTCTTCTTTACTCTTGAAACTTGAAACTTGAAACCTGAAACCTGAAACCTGAAGTTTGGAATTTAAGATTTGGAATTTGCTCCCAAAACATAGTTTTTAATGACAAATAAGTCTTCGAAACCTAATCTCGTGTAGATGTCTTTTCCCATGGCAGAAGCTTGTAACTGCGCGTAATCCCTATTTAAATCGATGGATAGATTTAAAGCATATTTCATGATTTCCTCAGCAAAACCTTTTCGGCGCATTTCCGGAATCACTCCAACGCCATGAATTCCAATTGTATTTTGAGTTTGAAACAGCATAAATGTTCCGATGGGCTGAGCGTTTAAGGAAACCAAATAGAAATGAACGTTGTCGTAATTCTGAATCAGGATTTCTTTGCTAATCACATAACCAAAAGCATGAGGATACAGATCGGCCCATATTTTAGCGTCCTGTTCAGTGGAAACTCTTTTAAAACTCAGATTATTTTGAAGCGTAAATTTCTGATCTAATTTTAAAGCCATCGCCACCTGCTCGCTTTTTAATGAGAAACCATAGGCATCCAGTATTTCGTACGATTTTGTTCCGTAGATATCCCAATAAGCGAAAGCTAATTCTGAATTGGCCTGCATGGTTTTAGTAATTTCGTCGATGTCATTTTTAGAGATATCTTTTCGAAACCACAATTTATTAGGCCAGCCTGAATTTTCAACTTTGCTATATTCAAAAAGAGGAGTTGTATGGTAGGATAGGAAAGAGGAACTAACCGTTTTCCACATTCCGGTAAGATTATTTAAGTTGTCTTCGATTAAGTTTATCTTTTTCATTTGAATATTGATTATAAAAATATAAGACAAAGATACCCCGGGCTTTTAGGAGAAACCTTTACATATGTTGATTTACAAATCTTTTTCGAGATTTTTTCGGATACGGCTTAGCTGGGTAGGGGTAATTCCTAAATGGGAGGCGATGTGAAGTAACGGAATACGGTCTGCAATATCCTGATGTTTGGATAAAAGTTGTAGGTATCTCTCGGTAGCATTTTGCATGACTAAAGCAATTTCGCGTTGTTCTTTTTCGATTACCCAGTTTTTTTCCAAATAGGCAATGTAATAATTTTTGAGGTCGTCGTTCTGATCAATGAGTGCTCTGTATTTTTTGTAGTTAAGTTGAATCAAGGTAGAATCCTCGAGTGCTTCTATAGTGAAGTGAGAAGCGGTTTGCTGCAGTAAAGAAGCCTTTGAACCGGCAAAATCGCCTTCAAGAAAAATGTTTTTATTATAGAGATTACCTGCCGCATCGGTGATATAAGCCCGTAAAGCACCTTTGATTATAAAATATATTTCTTTTGCAATTTGTCCGTTCTGAAGTAAAATATCTCCTTTTTTAATAGATTGAATTTCAGCAATACCGGCAATTAAATGCCAGGAAGATTCTGAAATAGGAGCGTAGCTTTCGAATTTTATCTTTAAATTGTTGAGGTACTTATTTTGATTGATTGACATTTTGATTGAAGTTTTACCTACCAAAAATAAGGAAATATTACGGATTATATAGTACGCGGATGACGCGGATTCGCTACCGCGAAGACACGGATTTTCGCGGATTTTTTTATTCTCCTTTTTGTCACTTTGAGGAATGAGGAACAGCCATTATGAAAAAAAAACCGCTAAAAACGTAAAAGTTATTTAGCGGTTTATTTGGGAAAGTTTTTTACTGGTTTGAGGTAAACCCTTTTATTTCAGAGTTTAATCGGCGTAATGATAAATGCTTTTTTTAATGGTATCTTTTATTTTTTCAAGTGTTACTTCAGTCACACCGCCTTCATAATTCATACTAATAAGGACTTTATCTTTGATGATTTCGTAATCAATTGAAATCAATCCGTTTTTATTTACGGGTACAGATTTACTTTCGTTTGGAATTGCACTTAAATAGTATTCGGATTCTTCAACCTCTTTATTTTGGATAATATTTTGATAGACCTGGGCAAGATCAGTGCCTTTTAAGATACATTCTCTTCCGGAACCCATTTCTACTTCAACATCCTTACAATCTTCTTTTTTCTCTGCTTCTTTTTTTACAGCAGGGCTTGTTTTTACTGGTTCTTTTATTGCTTTTACTTCTTTTTCTGAATTGTTTTCTTTACAGCTTGTAAATAGTAATGCTAAAATTGCAAGGCATGCGATTCTTTTCATGAGTTTTAATGTATTGATTAAGAGGATTGTTTTATTAATATTCGATACGATATTCATTCTTTGGAGCCATTTATTAAGGGCTTGACAATATCAAAAGTAAGAAAACATTGTGGATTATAGGGTACGCGGATGAGACGGATTCGCTACCGCGAAGACACGGATTGACACGGTTTTTTTATTCTCGCAATTTTTTATGCGCAATCTTGTCATCCTGACGAAGGAAGGATCACACAAGTAACTCCGTACAGAATGTCGTCAATCTTTGTCAAACCCTACGTGTGATTTGCTTCGCCTATTCGTTATCGCTCGAGTCTCCCTTCGGTCGAAATGACAAAAATGAGAATAAAAAAAATCCGTGACAATCCGCGCCTCCGCAAAGCGGATCCGCCTCATCCGCGTGCCATAAAAAAACGCCATGAAACTATAAGTCTCACAGCGTTCTCCTCTCAAAAAAATAAATAATTAACGGGTATTATTTCCAGCCACCACCTAAAGCGCGATACAACTCGGTATTGGCAGATAGCTGCTCTCTTTTTATGTTGGCGAGCTCTAGTTCACTTTGTAACAAATTAGATTGCGCAGTAAGCACTTCAAGATATTCCGCCATACCATTTTTGAATAACAAATTGGCATTTTTTATGGCTTGCTGCAGCGTTTTTACACGTTGCTGCAAAAAGGATTCCTGTTGCTGCAATTTCTCTACTTTTACCAAAGCATCTGACACTTCACTAACCGCTACTAAAACCGATTGTCTGAAATTCAGAACCGCTTTTTCCCTTTCGGCAACGGCGATATGGTATTGTGTTTTTACTTTTTTATTGTTCAGCAAAGGCTGTGTCAATCCTCCTGCAAGAGTTCCGAACAAAGAGGCTGGAATATTGAACCAATTGCTGGCTTCAAAGGAGTTTACACCACCCTGAGCAGTTATTCTGAGTGCCGGATACAAATTGGCTTTTGTGATTCCTACGCTGGCATTTGCGGCTTTAAGAGCAAGTTCGGCACTTTTTACATCCGGTCTGCGGCTTACTAACGAAGACGGAATCCCGATGGCGGTATTGTTTTTAACTTCTAAAGCACTCAAACGAATACTTCTCTGTTTGGAATCCGGAAAAGATCCTGTCAGAACACTCAAAGCATTTTCCTGAATCGCAATGTTTTGTTCCAACAATGGAATCAGTTGCGCGGCGTTTAATTTTTGTGCTTCCGATTGTTGAATCGCCAATGAAGTGACCTGGCCGGCATCGTATTTTAATTTGATAATAGTGGTGGTACTATCATTTAATTTTAGATTTTGTCGGGCAATATCCAACTGTGCGTCCAGCATTAAAAGATTATAATATCCCTTAGAAACATTGGCAACAATGGTAGTCTGCAAAGCTTTTTTAACTTCTTCTGACTGCAGATAACCCGCAAAAGCTTCTTTTTTCTGGTTCTTTATTTTTCCCCAAATATCGGCTTCCCATGAAAGTGTCGCTCCGGCTGTGAAGTCATTAATATGATTCTGACCCAATGCCTGACCTAAATTTTTTCCGGTAAAACTATTGTCTGACGGATTGCTGGTACTTGCTGCTACCGATAAATTGACTTCAGGGACATTTCCCCATTTGGACTGTGTGAATCTGTAATGCGCAATCTCGATGTTTTTAGTAGCAATTTGCAGGTCGTTGTTTCGGGCAACCGCGCTGTCTATTAGCTGAATAACATCTTTTTCGGTGAAGAAATTTTTCCACTCCGTATCGCCAATACTGGTCGTATCTTTTGAAACCGATGCACTCCTGAAATTTTCAGGAAATGCATCTTTTGGAGTTTCAATATCCTTCGAAACCTTACAGGATATTACTGTGGTGATCAAAATAGCGATCATCACAATTTTGGTTATATAATTTTTCATTTTAGGTGTTGTCATTAAATTTCTGTACAAGTATCTTTTCTGCTTTCAAGATCTCTTGAAATTTTATAAGAGATGTATCCGATGCCAATAATGATGGCTACGAGTACGGTTGTGATATAGTTTTCCATTTTTATTTTTCTTCGTTATGAATTACGGCTACCGGTTTTCCGGAAACCTTTTCTTGTAAATATTGGAAGATGATGAATAATACCGGGATGATAAACAATCCTAGAATTACCCCTGAAATCATACCTCCTGCGGCACCAATACTAATCGAATGGTTACCTTGTGCTGATGGTCCTTTGGCACTCATCATTGGAATTAATCCCACAACAAAAGCAAGCGATGTCATGATAATTGGTCGTAAACGCAGTTTTGCTGCGTCGATTGAAGCCAGAATTAATGCCTGACCGGATTTTCTTTTCTGAACCGCAAACTCCACAATCAGAATGGCATTTTTAGCGAGCAGTCCGATTAACATTACCAGAGCAACCTGTACATAAATGTTGTTTTGAATTCCAGTGAAACCAATAGCCACAAATACTCCAAAAATACCTGCAGGGATAGAAAAGATTACCGCCAAAGGCAAAATGTAACTTTCATACTGTGCAGCAAGTAAGAAATAGATGAATATCAAACACAGTAAGAATATCGTTGCGGATTGCCCTCCTGAAGAAATCTCTTCACGGGTTTGTCCCGAAAATTCAAAACTATAACCTGCAGGTAAATGTTGTGCAGCAACTTCTTCTATGGCTTTAATGGCATCCCCCGAACTAAATCCAGGTTTCGGAATGGCATTTATCGAAATTGAATTAAACAAATTATATCTGGAGGCCGTTTCAGAACCATAAATACGGCTTAGTTTCACCAAAGTATTTATAGGAACCATTTCACCGGTTTTGTTTTTCACAAAAACCCTGTCAATAGAAGATGGATCAGCTCTGTCGGCAATATCTGCCTGAACAACCACTCTGTAATATTTACCAAATCGGTTAAAGTCAGAAGCCTGTGCGCTACCAAAATAAGTCTGCATCGTTTGTAAAATGTCTTTTACATTTACCCCCAGCTGATTGGCTTTTTCGTCATTAATATCCAGTTGCAACTGCGGATAATCGGCTTTAAAACTTGTAAAGGCCATTGCAATCTCCGGACGTTTCATCAATTCTCCGATAAAGCTTTGAGAAACACCGCTAAACTTATCCAGTTTACCTCCGGTTTTATCCTGTAACACTAAATCTAAAGCTTCAACGTTACTAAATCCGGGAACAGTTGGGAAACTAAAGACGAAGAAACTTCCACCGCTAATAGTTCCTAATTTCCCTTGTACATCGGCCATTATTTCGTCGATTCCTTTGATTTTTCCACGCTCTTCATCCGGCTTAAGCAAGACAAAAATAACGGCTGCTGATGGACTTGTAGAATTCGTTAATAAATTGAATCCTGAAATAGCTGTTACAAATCGTGATGATTCGTCGGCTCTTAGTAAATTTTCTGCCTGAGTCATTACTTTTTGTGTTCCGTCAAGAGAAGTTCCCGAAGGAGTATTTACCGCAATGGCAATAAATCCCTGATCTTCTGTTGGAATAAATCCTGTTGGAGTCGTTTTTACCAAAAGAATGGTTGCTGCTGTAATTAAGGCCAGACCACCTAAGCTTAACCATTTGCGGCGAATTAAAAATTTAATTCCGCCCACGTAACGATTCGTCAAAGATTCGAAGCTGCTGTTGAATGCCGTAAAGAATTTTTCTTTAAATCCTTTTTTAGCAAAAACTTCATTTTCGTTTCCTTGTGCACCGTGATTGTCTTTCAGGAACAATGCAGCAAGCGCAGGACTTAAAGTCAAAGCATTCACAGCCGAAATTACAATTGCAATCGCCATAGTAAAAGCAAACTGACGATAGAAAACTCCCGTAGAGCCTTCCATAAAACCAACCGGCAGGAATACAGCAGCCATTACCAGCGTAATCGAGATAATAGCACCCGTTATTTCGTGCATTGCTTCATGTGTGGCTACTTTTGGAGACAAATGTTTGTGCTCCATTTTGGCATGCACGGCTTCGACGACTACAATTGCATCATCTACCACAATACCAATCGCCAGAATTAAAGCGAAAAGTGTTAGAAGATTGATCGAAAATCCGAATAACTGCATGAAGAAGAACGTTCCTAAAATTGCTACAGGTACAGCAATAGCCGGGATTAATGTTGATCTAAAATCTTGCAGGAATATAAATACTACGATGAATACTAATATAAATGCTTCGATTAAAGTATGTTCTACCTGTTCTATCGATTGATCCAGTGATACTTTGGTACTATAGAAAATATTTTGCTTGATACCTTTTGGAAAATCTTTCGATGCTTTTTCCATCAGTTTGTTAATCGCGATCTGAATGTCATTGGAGTTTGAACCTGCCAATTGAATAATACCGATTACAACTCCTTTTTTACCATTCAAACGCGTTAAACTGTTGTACGAATAAGCACCAAGTTCAACTCGGGCAACGTCTTTTAGGCGAAGTACTGAACCGTCTGCATTAGAGCGAATAGCAATATTTTCATATTCTTCCGGTTTGGTTAGTTTTCCTTTGTATTTGATTACGTATTCGAAAACTTCTGTACTTCTTTCCCCAAATTTACCCGGAGCAGCTTCCAAACTTTTGTCCTGAATAGCACTCATGATTTCGTTTGGCGTCACTTTGTAAGTTGACATTTGTGTCGGATTCAGCCAAACACGCATCGAGTAATCTTTTACTCCTCCAAAAATACTGGCCGATCCTACTCCCGGAATACGTTTGATTTCAGGAATAATATTGATTTGGGCATAATTGGCCACAAACGTCTGATCGTATTTCGATTCATCCTCGGTGTACATACCGATGGCCATAATGAAACTGTTTTGTTGTTTCGCAGTGATCACCCCTTGCTGTACCACTTCGGCAGGCAATTGACTGGTCGCCTGAGCCACCCTGTTTTGTACGTTTACGGCTGCTTGATCAGCATCGGTACCTAATTTAAAGAAAACAGTAATGGCTAACGATCCGTCGTTACTGGCGGTAGAACTCATGTAAGTCATGTTTTCCACCCCATTGATAGATTCTTCTAAAGAGGGCGCTACCGAACGTAAAACCGTTTCGGCATTAGCTCCCGGATAAACCGCCGTTACCAAAACCGATGGCGGTGCAATATCAGGAAACTGTTGTAAAGGCAATTTCGTAAGTCCAAGTACCCCCAGAATCACCAATAAAATGGAGATTACGGTTGCCAGTACAGGTCTTTGTATAAATATTTTGAACATTTGCGTGTAAATTATTTTTTAGTGATTACTTGGGCAACTTTTGTCGCCGGTTTTTCAGGCTGAATGACTTGACCTTCCTGAAGTTTATCGATACCGCTTAATACAATCTGATCACCTGATTTGATACCATCTTTAATCAAATAGTTTGTGCCGCTTTTACCAATAACCGTGATCGGCATTTTGTTGACCTTATTTTCTTTGTTAACGGTGAAAACAAAAACTTTGTCCTGCATTTCAACAGTAGCCGCTTGTGGTACCAAAAGAGCATCGTCATGGTGAAGCCCTAAACGAATTTTTCCGGTGTTTCCTGAACGTAAAGTCCCGCCAGCATTAGGAAAAGTAGCTCTTAACGTAATAGCCCCCGTTGTTTTATCAAACTGACCGTCTACCATATCGATTTTTCCGGTTTGAGGATACGCATTATTATCGGCTAAAATCAAAGTTACAGGAGGTAACTTTTTGATTTTATCGCCTAGGCTGCTGCCGGCATATTGTGCTTTAAAGTTGATGAAATCGGTTTCTCCCAATGAGAAATAAGCAAAAACTTCATGCACATCAGATAAGTTGGTTAAAGGTTCAACATCCGTTGCCGAAACTAAACTTCCTTGTTTCTTAGGTAGTCTTCCAATGTAGCCGCTTACAGGAGCTGTAACATTAGTATATCCAAGATTAATTCTGGCTGATCCTACCATCGCTTTGGCCTGTTCGATATTGGCAGCAGCAATTTTTTGAGAAGCCTTGGCTGTTTTTAACTGATAATCCGAAACTACTTTATTTTGAACTAATGGAGTTAATTTATCTACTTCTAACTGCGCGTTGATTAAAGCCGCTTCAGCAGCGTGTAAATTAGCCAGCGCATTGTTTAATTGTTCACGGAATGGACGTTCGTTTATTTTGAATAAAGTCTGACCTTTATTGACATAAGCTCCTTCGTCTACAAAAACTCTTTCCAGATTTCCGCTTACCTGAGGACGAATTTCAACATCAACAGTACCTTGTATAGAGGCAGGATATTCGGCATCGGTAGTAGTGTTTTCGCTTGTAATAGCAGCGACAGGTAATAATGGTGCAGCAGGAGCTGCCGGGGCTTGCGATTTATCTGCACAACTGCTTAGTACGAGTGCCAGAATAAAACTGGTTATGATAACATTTTTCATTTTATTATTGGTTTTAAATTGTTGAACATTCTTTTGGATTAATTGATGTGGTATTCTGGCATTCATGTTTAATTATATTAAATTATCTAACATCGTTAAGTTGCAAAACCTAAAAGGTCATAGAATTCCGCTTCCAACTCTATTTCATAATGGGTATTAAATTATTTATCAGTGTTAAGTAAAACAGCAAAATAAGCTACTTATTACTTGGTTAAATTATTTATCACTGTTAAGTAATGGGTAAAAGAGAATCAAAATTACTCTATTAAATCATTTACCACTGTTAAGTGAAAATTAAATTTTTTTTATTGTATTGATTTTATGATACCACCAATCGCATCTTTCAGGATTTGAGCGTTAATGGTTTCCAGGATGTCACTTTTGTTAATGATATTAATGGCGATCAGACCATGAATAACAGAAAAGAAAGTAAAATATTTTTGTTTGATAATATCTTCACTTGGATTACTGTCCTTCATAACTTCAGCAATTACCGAGGTAAACAATTTGTAAGGTGCTTCCTGAGCCGAACATCGTTGTGCACAGCAGGTCATTTGAACACCAAACATTAATTGGTACATTTCAGTATTACTAAAAGCGAAATCCCAGTAGGTCATCCACATGGCTTCTAACTGATCTTCGGGTTTTTCAAACTTATCTTTTGCAGTTTGCAACTCTTTGGCCAGTTTCAAAAAACCTTTGCCGGTTAGTTCTTCAAGTATCGCTTCTTTATTCGAAAAGTATTCGTAGATAATTGGAGCAGTATACTCAATTCTGTCGGCAATTTTACGCATACTCAAACCATTCCAGCCTTCTTCTTTTACGATATCATAAGCAGCCCCAAGAATGTTATTTCTGGTCTCTTCTTTTTGTCTTAAAATTCGATCTTTACTAGCCATTTTATTTGAGTATTAAATTGTTTAACACCGTTAGGCAAATGTAGGACGGTTTTTCTGATTATGAAATAATTTTATCATAATATTTTCTTATCGTGTCATAGGTAATCAATAAAAACCTCGTGAAGCCTTTATTTTATTGAATATTTTGAAGTGTAGTTTTTTTTAGAAGCAGAACATTTTGGCACTTTTAAAACCATTTGTCCTGCTTTTCGCTAAATCTTTTTCTGTTCTCGTTAAAGAAACGAGACCAGAAAAAGGATACCGCTGCAATTAGGGCTATGAAAGGAGCTTTTGGCTGTAGAATTATAAGTTTTATTTATTTCACATTCTCTAATTCTCTCATTCACTCATTGTCACATCTCACATCTCACATCTTCACATAATCCATTTCAACATGCTCAATTCCTGCATCCAGGAAAAAAATATCGGTTTGTTTAAATCCGTTTTTGATGTAAAAACGACTTGCATTGACTTGTGCATACAAATAGATCTTTTCCTCATCTTTTAAATCCGCTAAGATTTTTTGCAAAATTGCCTCTCCAATTCGTTTTCCGCGATAAGTATTCAAAACGGCAATTCTTTCAATTTTAAAACCCTTTTCCAATTGGCGGTAACGTGCCGCTCCGGCCGGTAAGCCATTAACGGTAGCGAGATATTGAACAGCCTCTTCATCATCCATAGATTCGCGTTCCTGCGATACATTTTGTTCTTCAACAAATACTTGACGACGAATAGCAAAAGCAATTTCTATTAATTTGCTGTCGTCAATCTTTTCAACTTTTACAGTATTTCCTGTTGATTTTTGAGCAGATTCGCTCTTCATTTCTTTAATTGTGGTCATTCGGTCAAAAAGATTTTTAGTTTTTAAATTCTGGGTTACTTCGTGTATGGCTTTAAACAAATTATTTTCGGTATCAGTAAGTTCAATCAACGCTTCGGTCATAATTTGCCATAAAGGCTGTAATTGATCAATCATCTCGTTGGCTTTGTCAGTCAAGGTAATCAGGCGTTTCCTTTCGTCTTTGGCGTCTTTCGTCGAACCAATCAGTTCTTTTTTCTCCAATTCTTTCAGTAACGAAATAGTAGTAGGATGGGAGTAGCCAATTTCCTGTGAGAGTTCGACAACACTAATGGCTTTTTTCTGCGAAAGCACATACACCACCGGAAACCATTTGGGTTCAAAATCGATGTTCTGACTTTTGTAGAATAATTGTGCCTCTTTCCTCAGGTTCTCATTCAAACGCTGCAAAAGATTCCCCAATACCAATGACTTTGATTGCTCTAATACCATAAAAAATAATTTATATACAAATTTACGTAGTTAACTACATATATTCAAAAAGCTAAAGTAAATTTTAAGATTTATTTATCTTTTTTGACTTTTGTTATTGGCTAAAAGAAATTTGCAGGACCGAATTAAAAATCTGATCCTGCAAGTAGTTTTTTTTAGGTAAGATGTGAAAATGTGAAATGTGAAATGTATTTATTTAAGTATTACAACTTCCTCAGGCACCTTAAACAGTAACACACAACCGGTTTTAGAAAATACAGAGTGACTGCTTCCCGGTGGCATGTACATATAATCACCAGTTTTTAGTTCGTCTTTTCCGGATCGGACTTCGCCTTCAAGAACATAAATTTCTTCTCCCGAAGGATGAACATGATTAGGATACGAAGCACCCGCTTCAAATTTTAGTAAAAAAACAGTGGGTCTGTTTGTAGTGGGATCAACGTATAAGGACTTGGAAAAGATACCATCCGTTTTTACACCTTCTTCAATTAGAACTTTCCAGTCTTTTTCGCTGCTTCTTGTGATTTGTTTTTCCATTATAGTAATTTTTTAGTTTGTTTTATTTTTCGAAAGGATTTCATCTAAACTCCAGTGGTATTTTTCTACAGTAGACAAAAGAAAAGCTGCCATAGAAAAGGTAAATACAGAATAATCTAAAGGCTCTTTTGCTCCAAAAGAATAAGTCATGGCAAGTGCGAAGCCAAAAGTTAAAATGGCAGCGCCAACAGCCGCAAATTTCGTTTGGTAGCCAATGAACAGGAGTATAGCCAATAGTGTTTCCAAAAGAGTCGATGCAATAGCAATAGTTGGAATCCAGTTTTTAGGAACAAAAGAATTTACTTGTTCGGTATAGGTCAGAAAGTTTTCCCAACCTGAAGATTGCGTTCCCCACAATCCTAACCGACTTGAAACGGCGGATAAAAAACCTGCTGCTAAGGCAATTCGCAAAAGTAAAACGGCATATTTCTGATTTTTTTTCATCTTTTTGATTGCTTAATTATTACAATACAAAGATGCGGAAGGCAGTGTTGCTAAAGAATAGAGAATCCTCGAAAAAGCATGTAATCAATTGAGAAAGCAAACGTTAAAAACGATGAATTGGGTGAAATTACGAATGTGCAGTATTTTCTTTATAGGCTTTTGGGGAAGTGTTGGTGTGTTTTTTGAAGAAATTAGAGAAGTAAAAAGGATCATTAAACCCTAAAGCATAAGCGACTTCTTTTACCGATAGTTTCTCATAAGTAAAAAGGCGTTTGGCTTCGGAAATGATCAATCCGAAAATTACATTTTGAGCCGTTTTATTGGTATGCAGTTTCGAAAGTTCGTTTAGTTTCGATTCTGTTGTACCGATCAGCGCTGCGATTTCGTTTACAGAAAGATTCTTGTCGAAGTTTTGTAAAATAGCTTCCAGAAAGTGAAGAAACAGTGCATCGGGTTTGTAGATTTCATCCCCACGATTAATTTTGGTTCGGTTGATTTCGATCAATATCAATTCAATTCGGCTGTGAATAGAGGTGAGGTATTGATAGGGCA
Source organism: Flavobacterium tructae (assembly GCF_001853485.1). Lineage (NCBI taxonomy): Bacteria > Pseudomonadati > Bacteroidota > Flavobacteriia > Flavobacteriales > Flavobacteriaceae > Flavobacterium > Flavobacterium tructae. The sequence continues at coordinate 100,155 of NZ_MIKE01000026.1, forward strand.
TTTGTAGTAATTCTTTGCCTATCGTTTCTAATTCCTGAATAACAAACGGGCTATTGTCTACCACAATCATTTCATTCATTGCGAAATGACAAAAAAGTCCGTTATGGAAAATCAATTCCATATCAGTATCATCTTTGCAGAAAAAATCATAGGTGAATTCTAAAACAAATCCCGTGGCATTCCCTATGTTTTTAAAATAATGAATCTGACCGGAAGTAATGGTAACAACAGCATTTTCGGTTAAGGTAAATTCATTTTCATCTACGGAAATAACAGTCGAACCCGAAGTGCAATACACAAGTACATATTTTAAAACGCGTCTGGGCTGTTCTAAATCTGTCGCCTGATCGAATGTTTTTATCGAAACCATATTGAGGATAGTGTTTGATCAAAAGTAAGATTTATTTCATGAAGTTGATCAGAGAGGGTATACAGATTTGTTCTGTTATTACATTTTGGGGTACTGTGCGTGAATTTCTGTTCTGTGTAGTTGGAACGCACAAAGCACACGGATGATACTGATTCGCCATGCGAAAACGCGGATCAACGCGGATTTTTGCGATAGAAATATTTTGAAGGTATCAATTAACTTCTACCTAAAATAATATAAAAAAATCCGTGTCAATCTGCGTTTTCGTGAAACGAATCCGCGCAATCAGCGTTTCTTTATTATTATTCTGATAATGTTTTCAGCAATTGTTCCAGGTTGTCGATGCTCATTTTAAAGCCTTGTTCGAAACCCATTTCAATCATTTTTTCCAGACGTTCCAGCGATTCATTGAAAATTGAGATGCTCACCTTGGTAATGCCGTTTTGCTCACTAAAGCTATGATCCCAATTGGAGCCCGGCAGTTCGCGGTTTTCATTTTGGTCTGCAAAAGTATTGAACATCTTAAAATTGGTCTTTGGCGTAATCGAAGTGTATTCCTGAACCGCCCAGCGTTCCAGACCTTCGGGACTTACCATGGCGTAGAATCTGCGTCCGCCAACTTCAAACGTCATGTGTTTGGTTTTAGACGACCAGGGTTTTGGAGCTACCCATTGATCGAGAAGTTCTGGTTTTGTAAAAGCATCCCAAACCAGCGGAAGCTCTGCATTAAATTCTCGGTTTATGATTACCGTTTTGGTGGCTTTGTCTACGGTAAAATCAAATTGCAAATCGTTTTTCATTTGTTCTGTTTTTTAAGCGTTACTAATAGTTCGTCAAGCTGATTGAACTTGGTTTCCCAGATTTCCCTGAATTGGACTAACCATTGATCAATCTCTTTCATTTTTTCAATTTCAAGCGAATAGTAAATTTCCCGGCCTTGCTGTTCCTGTTTAAGTAAATCGCATTCTACCAGTATGCGAAGGTGTTTTGAAACCGATTGTCGGGAGGCGTTGAAGTTCTCTGCGATGGCATTTGGTGTCATTGCCTGTACAGCGATCAGCGTTAGAATTGACCTTCTTGTTGGGTCGGCTATGGCTTGGAAAATGTCACGTCTCATACTATTCTGATTTTAATTAAGAAACCAATTGGTTGCAAATATACGCGCAACTATTCGGTTTCGCAATTTTTTGTTGAATTATTTTTGATAAAATTCAAGGAAATGGTTTTTTAAGTAGCATAATGGTAGTGTTTTAGGTGGTTGTTTTAATGTTTCAAGTTTCAGGTTTCAAGTTTCAGGTTTCCGAAATGACAACATTGCGAAAAAATTCCGTAGGAATGAAATATTTCTAGATTCATAAAACGTGCCGTACCAAAAGCTCCGGCGGAGCGACATTTGCTAAATAAGATTTCACCCCGCAGTTTTTTTTTGAAATGGGATGAATTGTTTTTGTATAAATATTTCGTCCCGTTGGGACTTCATAAGAAATAGATGTAATTTTTTTCAGGACGTGACAAATGACAAAAATGCGATAAATGCTCGCTGAAATATAGATTTCTTATATTTGATAAATGAATGTAATTTATTGGAAGAAAAATCTTTCTTTTTTAAGTGGTTTTCTCTATATTTGAAGTTCTTAAATCTTCACAATTAAGATAAAATAAAATTTGCCCTTGTGCTATGTAGTAAAGTTTCGAAAGAGCTTTGACGCCGTGAAGAAGCGTAAGACTACTAAGGCATGAGGGTTTTTCTTAAATTCTTCAAATTATGAAAACAAACACCCTTTCCAAAGAAGCCGAAACAAGGCTTATTGATTTTTTTAATCACACCATCGATCCTACCGAAATGGCAAAAGCCATAAGACAAGCCAATCACATATTGGCTTTAGGAGTCATCAGAGAACACGAAATTCTGGAGAAAGAAAGAACCAGTCTGGAAAACAGCTTTTATTGGCTCAATGAACTGGCGGAGATTTTGAATCCTTATTTGTGTGATTAAGAGAATTTTGAATTTGTTAAAAAATGGAAAGCCTCGACTTTAAAATCGAGGCTTGAATTTATTTTAATTTTTTTTAATAAAATCAATCATAATTAAAACCATATTCAGTTAAATGTGAAGTAGGTAACTTTCCAGTTGGACTATAATAATCATGGACATCCCTTCCTCTTTCAGAAATTAGATGTAAATTCTTTCTAGCTCTTGAAGCTAATACATAAAGCATTTTCTTCGAATTTATAAGACCATTTTCATCCGTAAAATGAGGAACATAGTCATTCAAAAGAGCAAATCCAATCATTGTATCATATTCTTCACCTTTTACTCCATGAATTGTCGAAACTGTTATGCCTTCACGCTGTTTGAAAACTTTTCTGAAATTTTCAATGCTACCAATAAATTCATTTCCGTCATTTATTAATCTCTCTATTCGTTTTGCTGAACTATTAAAAAAAGAATCATAATGTTCTTGTAATGTTAAGAAAAGTTTTATTTCGACCTTTAATACGCTACAAATTTCTGCAAATGCTAATTTTAAATATTCTAATCCATTCTCCTCATCAAAAGAAATGGAATTACATAGCTTTAAGAAGTTTTTATTTGAAATTGATATATCAGCTCCAGCATTATAAAAATTTTCCAATATTTCTTTACTCCATCGAAGCCTTCTTACGTACAAATTAGGGGAAGGTTCCGTAAGAACAATTTTGGAGAGTTTGTACCAAAAGTTGTCTATATCGCGTGAAAAAGGCGCTAATCCCGGGCCATCAAAACTATAATCGGGTAGTTTAATCATTAAATTTCTAGATAAGCTTGCAAGATGAATCCATTGTGGAGCAACAATACATATTTCATTTGGAGAAACACCTTTTTCATTTATATTAAAGAGTATAAGCCTAACTATTTCATTAACTATATTTTCTTTTCCAATTGTTGGATTGAATGTTATTACACTTTTATATTCTTTATCTTCTCCTGAAGGAATAATTTGGTTATCAAATGTTTTGTAATAGTCAAAATAATTAATAATTCTAGTTGAAGACCTATAATTCTGTGAAAGAGAATATTTAACAAGAGGAAAATTCAATAAATCTTCTAAATCATTTTTTGACATGGCAAAACCTCCTAGTGATTCGTAGATGGATTGATTTGGATCTCCAACTATTAAAACTTTTGAATTTCCTTTATTAGCAGATAAAATAGAAGAAACAATATCATATTGAATTTCTTTCGTATCTTGATATTCATCAATTAGAATGAATGGAAATATTTTTGATAAAATACTACTAATAATTTTCTTTTCTTTTAATAGCCTATCAGAATAAAACAAAATTTGCTCAAAATCAATCTGTTTATTTTTCCTTAGTATTTTAAAGTAGTCATTAAGTATAGAGTTGACAATAGTTTTTTGTGCTTGGGTACATGAAGTTGGAATAAATTGTCCTTTTTTAGCAATATAATTGCATTGATAATGAGTGATTTTTTGTTTTTTATATGGTACACACAAAGTAGAAATTATTTCTTCAGATTCATGAGAATTTAAGATGCGAAATCCTTCTTTTAATTCATTTATATATAATGAATATGGTCGTAATATCCATTCTAAGCAAAAAGAGTGAATTGTACCAATCCAAAGTTGGTTTATATTAACGCCTAAAAGTTCAACTCTTTCTTTTATTTCATCGGCAGCCGCATTCGTATATGTAATTGCTATAATATATTGTTTTTCTGACTCTAATCGTGAAAGTTCATATGCGATTTTATAAGTTAATGTTCTAGTTTTTCCACTTCCTGGACAAGCTATAAGTATGATACTATTTTTTTCATAAATAGCATCTTCTTGCTCTTTATTTAAATCTCCTTCGTTCCAAGTAAACATAATTTATAATTTTTTTAAGATGTAAATTATTTGATCATCTGGAATAACTTTGACTAGATCATTTGTCAAGTCAGCTAAAGTAGCTTTTCCTTCCCCGAAATTTAGAAGAGTTTTGTTAACGACTGAAAAATCTAAATTTTCATCATCTCGTATATTAATTTTTATTCTGTATTTTATTAAATTAGCAATTAATGCTTCTGTAAAAGTAGATTTTGCAAATATAATTGCATCGATTATATAAGTTGGTATAATTACATATTCATTAATATATTTCCCTAACAAAATTGCAAACCAACCTTTGCCTTCTTGTTTAGCCATTCTCAGAATACGTTTGCCATATATACCAACTTCATCAGAATCTAGTTCTACTTTTGCTAATTTTCTAGTTGGAATATCAACATATACCTCCTTAATAGTTCCTTTTGCTTCAGGTGTATTTCCTGCTTTTATAAAATCGACTTCAAATGTATAGTCAGCATAAAATACTCTGACTAAATCATTATCTTTTATAAAATCATCTAATATTACTTTTCGTTCAATTCCAGCTTTATTTGATTTTTCAATTTTTTGTTTATAAGATTTTAATGTTTTTGAATCAGTGTCTAATATTTTAGTGTCAATTATCGCAGTATCTAAATCTGTTAAAATGCTACATTTTCTCTTCAGTCTATCATTGTGAAATAGTTGAGCTACATTTTGAAATCCCGTACTTCGAATGTTGATTAAACTAATACCTAGTTCATCTAAACTTATTCCAAAAACTTTTTTAACCATTAAAGGAATAAGAATTTCTTCAGCATCTCCTTCAATTAAAATTACACCTTTAGCAAAAAGTAGATTACTTCTGACGGCATCTAAATATCTTTCTAATTTATTAATGTTATCAGGCAAAAGACCATTGGAGGGTTGATAAACTTCAGCATAATTTCTTTTTTTTGCTAAAATGTTAATGTTACTAACATTACTTACTTCGGAAATATGAGTTGAATGAGTTGAATAAATAATCTGAGTATCTCCATAATCTAGTTTATCAAAAAGCGTTTTTTGAATATGTGTGTGAATATGTGCTTCTGGTTCTTCTATAATTAAGAAATTAGCAAATGTTTCTTTTGACTTTTGATATTTGTATTCTAATAATTTTAAAGTGAGGAATATTAAATTCGCTCCTCCCAAACTTAGTTCATGAATACCTCCTTCATAATCTTCTCCTGGTTCGCCAATAAATAATTTTAAAGATTGTAAAAGTTTATCTGCTTCTTCAGATAAACTTGATTTTATAGAAATAGAGGATGGGGAATAAGTTTCTCCAACCGCATCTTTAATTGTTTCTTTGATGTCAGATCTGATTGTTTGGACATCTGGTAGAGTCTCAATGCCAGTGTTTAATTCCTTTACAAGTTGGCTAATTGGTTCAAAATCAGAGTCTTTAATTTCTCCACTTTTGCTTTTTAATAAAGTTAATAATGGATTCGTTCTATTATTATGGAAATCAGATACGACATCTCGTAATGCTTGAATAAAAGTAAAAGAGATTTCTTTTGCAACAGATAACTGATGAGGAATTTTAATCCCATATTTAGAAGCATCAATAGTAGAATTGAATTTCACATTTTCAAAATCTCCAACCAAATCTTTATAAACGTCTTTATCTGTAAAATCAACAGTACTTTTTCCTGTAAAAAAAGTTTCATAGTTTTCAGTTACTGAAATTGTTTTTAATAATATTTCCAGGCCTTCCTTATCGCCTTCCTTAAGCTCTGATAATTTTTGTCTAATATCAGCTTTAGGCCTAAAAAATAAATTATAAGTTGCTTTTTTAACATTGTCTACAACAATTTCTCCAGTACCATGAATAAATAATGCCTGTATAGCTTCATCAGAACTAATCTCATCAAATTCAATACTAATTATAATCCAATGCCCTCTCCAATCACCAATACTTCTATTGAAATCGGCTTCACTTAGTTTGTAAGCGAATTGATATGAGGCATCTTCTAAAAGTAGTCTCATTGCTCTAAATAAGTTCGTTTTTCCACAACCGTTTTCTCCAATAATTGTGTTTATTCCTTTATTGAATTTGAAATTTGCATTTGCGAAATTTCTATAATTTACTAATGAGACTTTTGATATATGCATAATTTTTAAATTTATATTTTTTTAAATTTAAAGTATGGTAAATAAATAAAACTATGGAAAACCGTACTATTACAAATTTCTGTAAAACAATTTTAGAAATAAATTAAATAAAAGAAGCAAGTAGTTTTACCTGTTTTATTAAAACAAAAAAACAGCCCCAAATTAATGAGAGCTGTTTTTAAACAAATTTTTAAATTTATATTCCTAAAAATGCGTACAGTAATTGTTAATCACTAAAATAAAGACTAAACGCAGGTTACTCGTTTATAACATCCCCATCTTTAGTTTCTTCGCTGGCGATTTTTACCAGTTTATCTTTTAGGTTTAAATCTCCGAAAACTTCAACTTTGTCATCGATTTCTCTTCCTTTTTTAACGTCAATGCGGGTGGCTTTGTGGTTCAGGACTTTGATGACAAACAAACCTTCGGCTGAATTTACCAATGCCGATTTCGGAATGACAAACGTGCTGTCTTTGGCGTTAAGCGGTAATAATACTTCGGCTACCATTCCGGGTAATAGATTGGTTTGGGTGTTGTGAACGTCCATTTCGACTCTTTCAGAACGCAGTTTTAAATCTAAAGCGCCGGACATTCTGGTAATTTTAGCGCTAAAAGTGTCCGGAAGCGATTTTACATTGAAACTCATTTCGTCGCCATTGTGTAAATATCCGGTGTACAATTCCGGTACCGAAACGGCCAAACGCAATTTGTCCTGTTGCTGAATGGTTAACAAGGGCAAATCAGAACCTTTTCCGGCAGGACCTACAAAGGTTCCTAAATTGACATTTCTGGCAGCTACCACTCCGTCAAAAGGCGCACGGATTTCTAAGTACCCTTTCATAATCGAGATTTCTTTGTGTGCCGCGATGGCTGCCTGATATTGCGCGTAGTCTGAGTTTTTCTTTCCGCTGGCCATTTCTAAGTCGTTTTTAGAAATGGTTCCTTCGACTTTGCTCGTTTCGTACAAACGGTTGTAGGTACTTTTACTGGTCGCGTATATGGCTTCCATCGATTTTAATCTCGATTCGGCAGCAGCCAATTGCGAACTGATCTCAGGTGCTTCAAGAACAATTAAAAGCTGTCCTTTTTTTACTTTCGAACCAATATCTACTTTCAGCAATTTTACAAAACTGCTCACTTTGGCATACAAATCTACTTGTTGAAAACCGGTTAATTCAGCCGGTAAACGCAATTCTGTAGTCAGTTTTTCTTTGGCCAAAAGGAAAGTTTCTACTTTAGGTTCGATTTCCGCTTTGGGTGCTTCTTCTTTTTTCTTTTCACAGCTTAGTACAACTAAAGCTGTAAATAGTATCGCTGTAGATTTTATAATGTTATTTTTCATTTTTTGGTTTTATATATGTTTTTATAAGTATTCAGAAAGTATAAAAGTTTATCGAAGTGTTTTCGCGACGATCGTAACTTTCGACTTTATGACTTTCGACTTTATGACTTTCGGCTTTACGACTTTATCACTTTATGACTTTCCAACTTTAGACTTGCTTAAGGATGAGATATAATGGATACTTTCTTCGTCTTCAGGATCTAAAGAAACGGATTGTGTCGATGTTTTTTCTTGTGCCCATGCAAATATCTGTGGAAGGATCAACAATACGGCAAAAGTAGAAAATAATAATCCGCCGATAACCGCTCTTCCTAACGGAGAAACCTGATCACCTCCTTCGCCGTGACCAATCGCCATTGGGAGCATTCCTGCAATCATCGCAACCGATGTCATGATAATCGGACGAAGACGCAGTGCAGCGGCTTCTCTCGCAGATTCTAAGGCATTCCCGTTTATTTTTCGAAGCTGTTCGGCATTGGTCACCAATAAAACGGCATTGGCAATAGAAACTCCGACAGACATGATGATTCCCATATAAGATTGTAAATTAAGCGTTGAACCTGTAAAGGTCAGCATTAATAAAGCGCCTAAAACAACCGCCGGAACTGTGGTTAAGATCACTAGCGAAACTTTGAACGACTGAAAATTAGCGGCCAACATTAAGAAGATTACAAAAACGGCAACCAATAATCCGGTCTGTAAACTGCTTAATGTCTCGCTCAATACCGTGCTTAGTCCAATTGGAGTAATAAATAAACCACGAGGCAATTCGCCTAATGAACTAATGGTCGATGCAACATCTTTTGTGGCCGTCCCCAAATCGGTCTGGTTGATGTTGGCCGTAACGGTAATGTATGGCATGGCCCCTAAATTGTCATTTTCACCACTTACAAAGCCGGGTGTAATTTTGGCAACGTCGCTTAAAACCGGACGAAGCGAGTTTTTCAATACCGGAATTTCTCCAATATCGGTTTTGCTTTTCATTTTATTCAACGGAACCTGAACTTGTACAGAATAGGATAATCCTGCTTTTTCGTCGACCCAGTTGTTTTTTTCAGTATAACGTGACGATGAAGTTGATGCGATAAGAGAACGTGAAATATCATTCATATCAACGCCCAATTCGGCGGCACGTGTTCTGTCAATATTAATGTTCATAGCCGGATAGTGTATTGGCTGACCAATTTGTACGTCTCTGAAATAAGAGATCGCGTTTAATTTGTTTACAATCTGAGTGGCATATAATTCATTTCGTTTTTTGTCTTTTCCGGCAATTCGAATTTCAATTGGAGTAGGAGACCCCTGACTCAATACTTTATCGGTCAATTCGATAGGTTCAAAAGAAAGTTTAGTGTCCGGTAAAACTTTTTTCAGTCTTGCTCTTAACTCATCTTTAAACTCATCCATATCCACATGATACTCTTTTAAACTTACCTGAAACACAGCTTCATGAGAACCCGCCATAAAAAGATAAATGGGATTGATCGAGAACAGGGAAGGGTGTTGTCCCACATAAACAGAAGAAATTCCGATATGCTCTTTACCGACCATTTTTTCCAATTCTTTCAGTACAATTCGGGCTTGTTCTTCGGTTCTTTCCAATCGCGTTCCGTCAACAGCACGCATTCTTAATTGAAACTGACTTGAGTTTGTTTTTGGAAAAACATCTTTTCCGATAAAACCAATTAAAACAATAGCCAAAACAGTCGCTGAAACTAAATAAACAACGGTCGTTATTTTTTTGTGCACAAACAATCGGTCTAAAGTTCGCATGAAACGAATTCTGAAACGCTCAAAAGGACTTATTTTTCCGTTATTATTAGTGTCTTCTCTTTCTACATAACTTTTTTTCTGAGTGATCAGATTTTGTTCTGATTCGGGAGTTAAACCGCAGTCATTAAATTCGGCTTCGTCGTCGGTAATTTCAGGGCCATGCGGATGTTTTTCGTGTCCTTTCATCATCCAGTTCGCCATTACCGGCACAAAGGTTTGAGACAATAAAAACGAAATGACCATAGAGAAACCAATTGCTAAGGCTAAAGGCAGAAACAAGGCTCCGGGAATCCCCACCATGGTAAATGCCGGTGCAAATACGGCTAGTATACACAGTAAGATCAGTAATTTAGGCAAAGCAATTTCCTGACAGGCATCCCAAATGGCGAGTGCCTTGGGTTTTCCCATGTCGAGATGCTGGTGAATGTTTTCGATGGTTACCGTACTTTCGTCTACCAGAATTCCAATGGCAAGCGCTAGTCCGCTCAAAGACATTAAGTTGATCGTTTGTCCGAATAATTTCAGGAATAAAACTCCGGAAATAATCGAAATTGGAATGGTCATAATTACGATTAGAGCAGCACGACGGTCGCCCAGGAAGAGCATTACCATTAATCCCGTTAAAACTGCACCGATAATTCCTTCAGTAATCAAACTTTTAACGGAGTTGATTACATAAACTGACTGATCAAATTCGTAAGATAAATTAACATCTTCCGGAAGTGTACTCTGAATTTTAGGGAGCTCTTTTTTTAATTTCTGAACTACATCCCAGGTCGAAGCATCTCCCGCTTTAGCAATACTGATATAAACCGAACGTTTTCCGTTTACCAAAGCGTAACCCGCTGTAATATCGGCACCGTCTTTTACGCTTGCCACATCGCCTAATTTTAAGTTTTGAACACCGCCTTTGAATAACGGAATCTGCTCAAAATCTTTAACTTCTTTGATGGTATTATTGGTGGGCGTAATATAATTTTTGTCGCCCATTCTCACGTTTCCGGAAGGAGCCGTCTGATTGTTCAAACGAATCGCCTCGACAATTTGATCGGGCGTCATATTGTGCGAACGCAATAGATCCGGGTCTACGTTAACCTCAATAGTTCTTGGGCTTCCGCCAAAAGGAGCCGGAGACAATAAACCGGGAATCGAAGTAAAAGAAGCACGAACATAAACGTTGGCTAAATCCTGTAATTCGTTATTGGATCTGATTTTTGAACTTAATACCAATTGTCCGATTGGCAATGATGAAGCATCAAAACGTATGATAAAAGGAGGTTGTGTTCCCGGAGGAAAAACCGCCTGGATTCTGTTGGATAGTGCACTCAATTCGGCAGCGGCCTGTGCCATATTGGTTCCTTCATAATAGGTTAATTTCATAATCATTAACCCCTGAATATTTTTGGTTTCTACCGATTTGATACCATTCGAAAAAGGTAAAACGTTTACGTAGTTTTTAGCAAAATAAGCTTCCATCTGGTCGGGTGTATAACCTCCAAACGGATGCGCAATATAGATAACCGGCAAATTCATTTTCGGTAAAATATCAACCTTAATGTCTCTGATGGCACCAATTCCGAAGAAAAAGAGACCCGCAACCAATACGAGAATAGAGATGGGCTTGCGGAGTGCAAAACGTATTAAATTCATTGGGCTTTATAATTAAAATTCATTTATAAATAGGTCAAAATTTCCTGTTGCAGCGACTTTCAGTAAGTACGACTGCCACACATTATTATTGACAATATCACGATCGATTTCGGCACGATTTAAAACGTACATGGTCTGCGTTAAATCAGTCAGATCGGTTAAGCCGTTTTTGTATAAAGTCGATTTCTGAAGGTAGGCTCTTTTGGCAGCCTCGACCTGAATCGGTGCTTCGGCATAATTCTCTAAAGTGATTTTGATTTTATCTTCAGCAAAATTCAACTGCGATTTTAGTTCACGATCGGCTTGGTTGTATTCTTCCTGTAGTCCCTGAGAAACAAATTTCTGAGCAGTGACTTGCTTGTTGGAACGAAAAGGAGTCGTTAAATTCCATGTAATTCCAATTCCAACTAAATAATTGGTGCGATCCGGATTGACACCATCCCAGTAATTTCGGGTAAAGGCATGCTGATTCGTGGCATAACTACTGTCAAATCCTGAAGCTCTGGTTTGCAAAACACCAAAAGCAGTCATGGTTGGATAATAGAATCTTTTGTACAGTTTGACCTGCTGATTGCTGTAATCGATTTTTGTTTTATACAATTGTAATAAAGGATGAAGACTGTCTGTTGCAGTATTTTCCTTAAGCAGTTCTTTTGGAATCTGAGTGACAAAAAGGGAATCGGTTACAAAATCCTGAGGAGCAACGCCCATGAGATCGACCAATTTGTTGTTTTGTTCTTTGACAAAGTTTTTGGCCAGATTCAGTGCGATTTTAGCTTTTGATACTTCGGCAGTGGCTAAAGTAGAATCGACTCCGGCTAATAATCCGTTTTTAACTCTTGCTACGGCTGTTTTTTTGAAAACCTGAGCGCGATCCAGATTTTTTTGCTGTGAAATCAACAGTCTCTGACTTGCGAGTAAATTCAGATAAGCAGCAGAAATTTTGATTTCCTGTTGGAATTTTTCCTGTTTCAGATCCTTTTCTTTAGCCTGAACATCAATTTTAGATAAATTGATTTTTTCCTGTGTTTTTCCGAAAGTGAAAAAATCCCAGTTCATGTTGACCAGATAAAGTGCGCCAAATGCCGAATTCCAGTTTTGTTCCGGTAATGGAAGCCCGGACGAAGCTACTCCAAGCCCCCCAAAACCATAAAGAGGTCCGTTTTGACCGTTTACAGTTCCGTAATCCTGTTGTGCCGATAAGTTTAGGTTGGGCAGGTAATCACGTTTAGACTGCTTAAGACTTTCGCGTGACGCATTGGTGTAATTGTTTTTTGCCTTGATGGAACCGTAGTTTTCCAAACCTGTTTTTATGGCTTCTTTTAAAGACAGGGTTTGAGCAGAACTACCACAGGCAAAAATCAAGAAAACTAATAAAGTAATTTTTTTGAAGTACATATAAATTAGTGGTGTGAATTTGATCTCTCAAAATTATTTCACTTGGTCGGATAAAAGCTTTCTTAAATGATGTAATGCGATTATAAATGACCAATTCAATTGGTCATTTATTGGAAATAAAAACTAAAAAAATGTGGTTAATTTGTAAACTATTTAAGTTTTAAGAATGAATAAAGAACTGGAAAACATATTGGATCACAAATGGTGGCAGGAAATTGCCGTTGTTGCCTTTTCATTTACTATTTATACCTTAAAAAACGACTGGATGTTGTTCAGTTCGTTTACCTCCATCTTAATGGGCATTTTTTTCTATTTAATTTTATACTTGCACGCTCAATTCAACCGTTTCTTTTTACTTCCCATACTTTTTAAAAAACAACGCCCTGTAACTTATATTTTTCTGACACTGGCGGGAGTATTGCTCTTTTCGGTTGTTTTATATGAGGTTACCAGTCTGGAAATGTTTAGTAACTGCCGTTTGTACCAAAACTCTCATCAGCGTAGTTATGTGTATCAACTGGCCAGCGTTTTAGGGACTTTGGTTTGTATATTGAGCCCGATAATTGTTTTTAAGTTTTACAGAATCCACAAGAGACAGACCGATGAGACTCTTTTGTTCAACCAAATGCAATTGAATTCATTAAAAGGACAATTGAATCCGCACTTTTTATTTAATACCTTTAATACGCTTTACGGAATTAGTCTCGAGTTTCCTGATCGGACGTCAGATTTAATCATGAAAGTATCACAGCTGATGCGTTATCAGCTCGAAAGCAATAACAAACAATGCGTGTCTCTGGAAGACGAACTCGAGTTTATAAACAGTTATGTTCAGTTGGAAAAAGAAAGGGTAGGGTATCGCTGTGAGATTACGTACGACTGTAAAATCGACAATGAAAATGCCTATAAAGTATCGCCAATGCTATTGATTGCATTTATCGAAAATGCATTCAAACACGGGACCTGTGCGATAGAAAAATGTTTTGTGAGAATCATTATTACAGTCGAGAACGGATTGCTTCATTTGCATGTGGTGAACTCCATTCCAAAGAAAAAAACGGATGTTATTTCGACTAAGATTGGTTTAAAAAACACCATAGAACGATTGAATCTGATTTATGGGAAAGCCTATAAATTGGACATTCAGGACGATAAAAACACCTATATTGTAGATTTGAAACTGCAATTGAAAAAGTTTGTAGAATGAGAGAACCTAAAAAATGTATAATTGTCGATGATGAACCGGCAGCGCATTATGTGCTGGCGAATTACATCAAACAAAATCCGCAATTAGAATTGGTTTTTCAAGGCTTTAACGGTATTGAAGCAATGGATTATTTAAGAGAACATCCCGTTGATTTGATGTTTCTGGATATCAATATGCCGGAGATCTCAGGGATGGAATTACTGAAGATTATTCCAACGCATCCCAGTACAATATTAACCACCGCTTATTCTGATTATGCCCTTGAAAGTTATGATTACGGTGTTATAGATTATCTTCTCAAGCCTATTTATTTTCCAAGATTCCTCAAAGCCATCGATCGTTTTTTTGCCACGGAAAATGGTAAAGCGAAAATCGAAGAAGCAGTAATCAATTCCGTTACAGTGAAGGTTGACGGTTACTTTATTGAGATAGAATTGGATCAGCTTTTGTTTGCACAGAGTTTTGGGAATTATGTGAAGTTACATACCATAAAAAGAACTTATCTGGCCTCTATCACGACCAGTGAATTGGAGAAATGTTTGCCCGAGAAGAATTTCATGCGCATTCACAAGTCCTACATCGTGGCTCTTGATAAAATTGAAGCCACCGACAAAGATTTTGTGGTCATTAAAAACGAAAAATTGCCGATTGGTATTACCTATAAAAGAGAATTATCAGATCGACTGAAGAAATAATACAGATGTAAAATTGGACTGAAATAGAAGTAAAATTGATATAAAAACAGAAATGAAGGAAGCTTACTAATTCAATTATTTCAAAGAAAAAGCCTGCTCAGGAGTAATTTCCCGCAGGCTTTTTTGATTGTATTTCAGTTTTGGTAATTACACAGGTTGAATGATTTTCAAAGTAATAGCTTCTACTAAAAAGGATTAAAAAAAATCTGCAAAATCTGCCAGATCTGCGTGTGAAAAAAAACAAATTCCCGCAGATCTGGCAGATTTTTTAATCGATTTAATCCTTTAAATCTGTGGCTATTATTTTTTCAACACTTAGAATCTTTGTGTTTAAATTAATTGCATTATTAAGGTTGATTATACCAACTGCTGTTTCCAGACGGGCAGTTTTACCCCTTTAAAAACAAGCCATAAACTAAGAGACAATTCGGCAATCAAACAAGGCATCAATAGAATTATACTTGAAAGTTTCGGGATCAGAATTAAGAAGAAACTATTGGTAAGATAACAAATTCCTGCGAGACTCATTAAAACTCCAATAGTCTTTGGTAAATAACCCGATTTAAAGATCAGATAGCCTTCCAGTAAACATACAAATCCAAAAAAGATCAATCCGATTCCGAAACCAAAATCATGCAATTTGATCGAAAGATAAGACAAAGTGTGCAACTGATCTGGACTGAAAGATTTTAAATATTCGGCATCTCCAAGAAAGAACAATGCAGCCAAAAGATTCAGTTTATTGGCGACTAAAACGGCAGTCTGGATTAAATTGAACGATAAATTTAAAAGAGCAAGCTTTCGGTTTACCGGCTTTAAAAGATAATAGAGAATAATCATGACCGGAAGATCGCAAATTTGCATAATAAGATCCGCTGTAATGCCAATTTTCCATAAAAACTGCGAATGCATAATATTTTGAGCGGTGGCAGTGGCATCTCCGGACACAAACAATTTGTTTCTGACAAATGTTTCTGCGAAGAATCCCATGACGATAATGACCAAATATAATATCCCGGCTATGCGTGCATAAAGCTGCGGTGAAGCTTCAAAATTTTTCAGGTTAGATTTCATTTTTTAGGTTTTGGTTTTTCGTAAGACGAAAGACAAAGAACATTGTTACCAACTATTTTAACATTTTTTTATAATATCATTTTTTCTTCAGAATAAAGTAGTAATTTTAATATGTTAGTTTTAAGAAATGTTAATTTAAAATTAGGCCACATGAAAAACCTATTTCTGATGATTACCTTTTTGTACAGCAGCTTTTTAATAGGGCAGAATGGAATTTCTCCCGATAAAGTTGTCACTCCTCCTGAAAAAGTAGTGTTTACTTTTCAGAAAGAATATCCCGGTAAAGTTCCGGTCTGGACCTTGAAGTATGTTGGAGATGACGACGATGAAATTCGGTATGAAGCCAAGTTCAAAACAGATAAAAATACTAATGCATTGGCGGTTTATGATAATTTGGGAGCTCTGAAAGCTTTTGAGTTGCAGATTCCGTTAAGTAAGCTGCCACAAAAAGCACAGGTGTATCTGAAAAAAAATTATCCTGCCAGTGCCATTAAGGAATCTGCAGTAGTGGTAGACGATAAAAACAAAACCACTTACGAAGTCGGAATACAAAAAAACGCCAAATTCTATGATGTGGTTTTTGATAAAAACGGAGGTTTTGACGTAATCATCGAGAAAGATTAAAAACAGAATTCTTACTAATTCAATATACTCAGAATGACAAACCCGACAGGTTTTAAAAACCTGTCGGGTTTAATTTTATTAGATTCGCGAAGTAAAAATTACAAATTCATTCCGCCTGAAACCTCAATGCGTTGTGCATTTACCCAGCGTGCCTCTTCGGTACATAAAAAGGCAACCACTCCGCCAATATCGTCCGGTAATCCAACTCTTCCTAAGGCCGTAACTGCAGCTATATTTTTGTTCAATTGTTCGTTGTCGCGAACCACACCACCTCCAAAATCGGTTTCGATTGCACCCGGAGCAACTACATTGGCTCTGATTTTTCGTTCACCCAATTCTTTTGCCTGGTATTTCGTTAATGTTTCAATAGCACCTTTCATCGAGGCATAGGCGGAAGCACCCGAAAAAGAAAATCTTGCCAGACCGGTTGAGATATTTACGATTCCGCCACCGTCATTCATAAGATTTAATGCTTTCTGAGTTAAGAAGAAGGGGCCTTTAAAATGTATATTAGTTAATTGATCAAATTCGGCTTCTGTTGTTTCCGTAAATGAATTGTGGAGTCCCGTTCCGGCATTGTTTACTAAAAAGTCAAACTTATCCGTTTTAAAAGTACTTTTTAGAGTTTCTGCAACAGAGTTGAAAAAGGGATTAAAAGTACCGGAATCGGCAACATTTAATTGAAGCGAGGCGGCTTTTTGCCCTAAGCTTTCAATTTCTTTTACTACCGAATCAGCCTCTTCTTTTTTGCTGTTGTAAGTTATAATTACATCGATTCCTTTTTTGGCAATTGCAATCGCCATATTTTTTCCTAAACCTCTGCTGCCACCTGTTACCAGAGCAATTTTTGTATGTACTGCCATTTTATTTTGTATTTTAAATTAATAAGACAAAGGTAGGGGCGAAGTAGTGTGTGAGAATTGTAAATATCAAACCGATGTTTGCGAAATTCAAATCATGAATTTAAGATCGGAAAGCTAAAGGAGTAAACGAAGTTTGTTTTTTAAAGAAGTTAGAGAAATGAGCCAATTCTTCAAATCCTAAGGAGAAGGCAATTTCAGAAATATTCCAGTCCGTTTGTTTTAAAAGGATTTTGGCTTCGTTTGTCAAACGGCTGCTGATTAATTCGGTTGTAGTTTTTCCGGTATTTTCCTTTAAAACTTTATTCAGATGATTGACATGAACCGATAATCTTTCGGCAAAATCTTTAGCAGTTCTAAGTTGTAAGCGTTGATTTGGAGATTCAATAGGAAATTGTCTTTCCAGCAATTCAGCAAATAAAGAAGAAACTCTGGCAGCCGAATTGTGTCTGGAATACAATGCCGTTATAGGCTGTAGTTTTTGTCCGAAGTGAATGAGTTCGGCGACGTAATTCCGAATTAAATCATATTTGTAAACGTAATCGGAATTGATTTCTTTTTGTATTTTGTTGAAAATCAATTCTACTTCTGCTACTTCATCATCGGTTAATTGAAAAATAGGATACCCGTCAGAAGCAAAAATAGGAAGTTCGTCCAGATCAATCCCGCTTTTGTTTTTTGATAAAAATTCACTGGTAAAGACGCAAAACTGCCCGGATTGATTGGTGTCCTGCGGTAAATAATTGTAGGGAATCTTTGGGGTAGCAAATAAAAGTCCCTGCTTTTCAATTTCAATTATCTTATCGGCGTATTCAGCCCTGTTTTTTCCTTTAATCAAACTGATTTTATAGTAAGCACGTCGGTCATAAGGCATGATTGCTTTACCCTGAAGACGATCCAAAACCTCTTTGATATTAAATACATTAAAATGACCAATCTCTTTTTTGATGTCATTGGGCAATAAAGAACCCGGTTCAACGGAGGAACCTTCAGTTATATCTTTGTAAAAAGAATCCAGTGATTTCATGACGATGATTTGTAAAATTCAAATATACGAAAAAATGAAGTTTTAGGTTTTATAGGTTTCAAGTTTCAGGTTTCAAGTTTCAAGTTTCAAGTTTCAGGTCACATCTTGCATCTTACATCTTGCGTCTTGCGTCTCACATCTCACATCTCACAATAAACATTTAAAACAAAGTCCCCTGTATCAGTTCCGGCTGTGGATTACTGCCAAAAGGAAACTTATCAATGACAAAAAACTGTTTTTTCACCGGATCTAATTCACGCAGGATAATTTCTTTACAGAAAAAATCCATGGCAATTGTGGTAAAGAGCTGCGATGCGATTTTAAGATTTTCGGGAGTTAGTTTTCTGCCGATAGAAATATGCGGATCACTGCTTTTTTTTAGGTTGGAAAGAAGTAACGCTTTCTGTGTCTTTTTCATGACTGGTTGTAAACTTTTTTTTGATTCTTCATTTGGGGCAATGAAAAAAGCACCGCTTTCGTACGAACCAAAACCATCCAAATGTACCTGAAACGGAGTAAAGGTATCGCAAATATTAAAAAGCTTTTGCTTGAATTTATCCAGTTGAGAATCGTCAGTTGTAAACTCACAAATCGTAATATGTGCCACCGAATTTTTACTGTTGAACCAGCCAATTTTAGTTGCAAGATGTTCTTTCATGGTTTTGATGGCCTCAATTATTTCTGGTGAGGGATGAATGACAACTGAATATTTCTTTTCCATTTTAACGTTCGGTTTTTGACAAATTTAAAGAATTTGTTGGCATCTAAATTTTTCCTTTCAGATGCAATCGATATTCAATTTCTGATTTTAATAAACCGCTTCCTCCTCCAAAATGTTCAATTACTTCAACATCAGGTTGCTGTTTTAAACAAAAAGAAGTAAATTCTTTTTCGATATGATCTTCGATGCCTGAACTCAAAAGTACAATATCAATTTTGTGGTTCAGAAAATAATCCTGAGCCAGTTTTTCATCACTAAAACCAACTGCATTCCAGTTTTCATAAGCATTCACCAATCGGAGCAAAATCTCAAGAATCGCTTGGTTCTTTCCAAGCAGTAAGAATTCGTATGTTTTCATAGATAGTAGTTTTTAGAGTTCTTTCTAAGAAGCTAAGGTGCTGAGATACTAAGGTTCTAAGATTCCATAAGTTTAGTAACTTTACGCCTTAATAGCTTAGAAAAAAAGTCTGTATTTTACAAATGTACTAGTAAAGAGCTTGTTATAACTTAATCTAGAATAAGAAAACTTCGGAAATTTTTAAAGCCTTAACACCTTCGAGTCTTAGTATCTCAGAGCCTTAGTTTCTTAGTCCCTTAAAAAAAACAAAAGATTTTAGAACTGTAGTGTTTCAGATATTCAGTGACTTAGCGTTTTTAAGAGGAAAAAGTTTTTCATAATGCGGAAAGCCGTAATGATTTCTCTAAAGTTGCTTGTAATTTCGCGCCATAATAACGGGTAATTATGCTGTGTTTACCTTTTTAGACTGCATAATAGGTTGTTATAATTAACTGTTTTTGGAGAAACAATTTTTTTAATTACAATGAAAATTGGACTTATTCATTTGATCGTGGGTATAAGCTTTGTATGAATTTGCAGGATTACAAAAGAGTCTGATTTTTATAGGGTTTTTAGATTTGGTTATTGGGTTATCCGGATCTAAAGACCCTTTTTTTTATTCTTTCTGTACTATTATAAGTAGCCATTAATTTTAAGCCATTCTTCGCAATCTCGGGTCCAAAATTTACTGGTACTATTTACGCCCAACCCAAAACCATGACCTCCTTTTTCGTAAAGATGTAATTCAGCTGAAACCCCGTTTCGTTTAAGCGCCAGATAGTAATTGATACTGTTCTCCGTTAAAACGGTTTTGTCGTCTGTGGCATGAATCAGGAAAGCGGGAGGAGTTTTTGAAGTAACTTTCTTTTCGTTAGAATAAAAATCACGTACTTCCTGTGAGGGATTATTCCCCAGTAAACTACTTTGCGAGCCTTTGTGGGTAATCTCATTTTGCATGGAGATTACCGGATAAATTAAAAGTGAAAAATCCGGACGTGCACTTGTTTTAGATTTCGAATCGTAAGTTATCTCGTCGTAATGTGTTGCCAGCGTAGAAGCTAAATGTCCTCCGGCCGAAAAGCCAATAATTCCTATTTTGTTAACATCTATGCTGTACTTTGTTGCATTTTGCCTTACGTGACGTATGGCTTCCTGTGCGTCTTGTAATGGTCCGTTTTTTTTGTCTTTCATGATTTGATCACTGGGTAATCTGTATTTGACAACAAAAGCTGCAATTCCCAAGCTATTAAGCCAGTTGGCGACTTTGGTGCCTTCTTTATCAATAGCTAAATGTTGATATCCTCCTCCCGGAAAAATAAGAACAGCAGTTTGATTGGGTTTGCTTTGTTTAGGTAAAAAAACACTCAATGTTGGAACGGTAACTAAACTTGTACTCTGCACTTTTCCGTCTATAAAAGATTCATTTTCCTTGTATTCCGGAGCTTTTATTTCGCCTGGGATTGTATTCCAGAGCGGTATAATTTCATTTTGTGCATGTATAGTAGTGTGCATGAAGGTGAATAAAAATAAGGTTACAAGTAATTCTTTTACATTTTTCATGAATTATGGAAATATTTAAATGGGTTGGAAAAGTGTTTTAAAACAAAGTTTTTTCGGATCAGTTTTACGCTTTTGTAAAAATGTAACAAATGACTTTTACTTCACAAACCTGAAGATTACAGTGAATTGATCAAAAGTGAAAGTTTTTTGGACAATTTTGATAGATAAAACGGTTAAGTTTGTAAAAATAGCTTTTAACAAATATATTACTTAAAATGTAATTTAAAGTATTTTTTTTTGAGCGATCTGTTTAATTATGTGTTGAAATTAAATTTTTATATAATTTATTTGGAATATAAAGATTTAAAACTATATTTGTGCAATCGATTACATTTATTTAATTTTGTTGCATTTAATTCATAGGTATTGTAATTTTTATATCATGTTTGAACAGCAGATTAAATGAGCCGGAAAACTATCAACTTTTATAATAAACCATTACCATGAACCAAACAGATGCAGTTATTATGACCCAATCCAAAAAATCTACAGGAAGTTATCGTTGGAGTATATGTGCCTTGCTTTTTTTTGCAACCACTATCAACTATTTAGACAGACAGGTACTTTCTTTAACGTGGAGCGATTTTATTGCGCCTGAGTTTCATTGGACTAAT
This sequence comes from Flavobacterium tructae, assembly GCF_001853485.1. Taxonomy (NCBI): domain Bacteria; kingdom Pseudomonadati; phylum Bacteroidota; class Flavobacteriia; order Flavobacteriales; family Flavobacteriaceae; genus Flavobacterium; species Flavobacterium tructae. Next base: position 121,415 of record NZ_MIKE01000026.1, read on the forward strand.
AATGATTACGGAAATATAACCGCCTTGTTTTCTATTTTTTACGCAGTTTCATTACTGTTTGCCGGTAGATTTGTGGATTGGATGGATACTAAACGAGGATTTCTGTGGGCCATTGGTATTTGGTCTTTTGGGGCTTGTCTTCATGCTTTTTGTGGTATTGCCACAGCCGGAATTATTAGTGGGAACTGGTTTGTAGGTTTTGAGGGCGCCAAGCAGGCAATTCACCTTGTGAAAGACACCGGATTGGTCATTAATGTAAGTGTTACACTGTTTATCTTTGCCCGTTTTGTTTTAGCAGTAGGTGAAGCAGGAAATTTTCCGGCTGCGATTAAAACTACCGCCGAGTATTTTCCTAAAAAAGACAGAGCATTTTCAACCAGTATTTTCAATGCAGGTGCTACTGTTGGTGCTTTGGCAGCTCCTATATCTATTCCGTTTATCGCAGAATCTTTCGGATGGGAAATGGCTTTTATCATCATTGGTGCTTTAGGTTTTGTCTGGATGGGATTTTGGGTTTTCATGTATGATAAGCCTGAAAAACACCCAAAAGTAAGTACTGCAGAATTAGAGTATATACAACAAGATGATATTACAGACAGCAAACTAAAAGGGTATGTACCGGAAACCAAAGATAAAGTTTCTTTTGTCGATTGTTTTAAATACAAACAAACCTGGGCATTTGCTTTTGGTAAGTTTATGACCGATGGAGTATGGTGGTTTTTCTTATTCTGGACCCCGGCTTACTTAAGTTCGGTTTATGGTATGGATTCTACTGAGGCGGCTCTTCCTTTATTCGTTTTATATATGATAACCCTGCTGTCAATTATTGGTGGCTGGCTGCCAACCTATTTTGTAGAGAAGAAAGGGATGAACCCCTATGAAGGTAGAATGAGAGCAATGCTAATTTTTGCATTCTTTCCCTTGTTGGCCTTGATTGCACAGCCTTTAGGGTACATCAGTTATTGGATTCCTGTTATTATTATTGGTATTGCAGGTGCAGCTCATCAATCTTGGTCGGCTAATATTTTTACAACTGTTGGAGATATGTTTCCTAAAAAAGCAATTGCAACGATCACTGGTATTGGAGGTTTGGCCGGAGGTATCGGTTCTACTTTTATCAATAAAGGTTCGGGAATGCTGTTTGATTATGCCAAAGAAAGCAATATGTCATTTATGGGTTTTCAAGGAATTGAAGCCGGATATTTTATCATTTTTTCTATTTGTGCCATTTGTTACCTGACAGGATGGTCTGTGATGAAAATGTTAGTACCTAAATACAGTCCGATTATCAATCTTTAAGGATTACAGATAACAAAAACAATTATAAAAAAAGAATAAATTTTACAATCAATTATGGTTTTTAAGGATAAAAATCTAATTTTGTGCAATCGATTACATTAATTTAAAATTATGACAAAATATAGTTCAAGATACGCGTCAAGCCCGGAAGCTGTAAAAAAATATGACACTCAGGAATTGAGAAACGAATTCTTAATTGACGATTTAATGCAGGAAGATGAGATTGTGTTAACCTATTCTCATTATGACAGATATATCGCAGGATCAGCAGTTCCGTTAAAGGATCTGACTTTGGAAAGTATTGATCCGTTGAAAGCAGGTTACTTTTTGGAAAGAAGAGAAATGGGAATTATCAACGTAGGCGGTAAAGGGACTGTTGTTGTTGAAGGAGTTTCTTTCGAATTAGCGTTTAAAGATGCTTTGTACATCGGAAGCGGTAATAAGGAAGTGATTTTTAAAAGTGATGATCCTAAGAATCCTGCAAAATATTACATCAATTCTGCTCCGGCACACAGAACATATCCAACCGTAAAAGTGAGTCTGGCAGAAGCAAACAAGCTGGAATTGGGGACTATGGAGACAGCTAATCACCGCACCGTAAATCAAATGATTATTGGAGGTGTTGTAACCACTTGTCAATTACAGATGGGAATGACGGAATTAAGACCCGGAAGTGTCTGGAATACCATGCCGGCACACGTACACGATCGCAGAATGGAAGTCTATTTTTATTTGGATATTCCCGAAAATCAGGCCGTTTGTCATTTTATGGGACAGCCTCAGGAAACGAGACACATTTGGATGAACAATCATCAGGCGGTTATTTCACCACCATGGTCGATTCATTCGGGATCCGGAACCAGTAATTATACTTTTATCTGGGGAATGGCGGGTGAGAATTTGGATTACGGAGATATGGATGTGTGTAAAATCACTGATTTAAGATAAATAATATGGCAAACTCATTATTTGATATAAACGGAAAAGTTGCCCTGATTACAGGAAGTACACACGGACTGGGAATGGCAATGGCAAAAGGATTAGGAGAGGCGGGTGCGACAATTGTGGTAAACGGAAATTCTTCTCAGCAAAAAATTGATGATGCCGTAGCGGAACTTCAAAAAGAGGGAATTCATGCAGTGGGGTATAAGTTTAATGTAACGGACGAGATGGAAGTTATTGCTGCAGTTCGACAAATTGAAAATGAAGTGGGGCCAATTGATATCCTGATTAACAACGCAGGGATTATTAAAAGAATTCCGCTGATTGAAATGGAGGTAGCCGATTTTAAAGAGGTTATTGATATTGATTTGGTGAGTCCGTTTATTGTATCAAAGCATGTAGTAAGAGGGATGATTGAAAGAAGACGAGGAAAAATAATCAACATTTGTTCGATGATGAGCGAGTTGGGCCGCAGTACAGTAGGAGCTTATGCTGCTGCGAAAGGCGGTTTGAAAATGCTGACCAAAAATATGGCTACCGAATGGGCCAAACATAATGTTCAGATCAACGGAATTGGTCCTGGGTATTTTGCTACCGAACAGACCAAACCTATTAGAGTGGACGGGCATCCTTTTAACGATTTTATTATCAGTAGAACGCCGGCTGCAAAATGGGGAGAAGCAAGTGATCTGGCCGGAGCGGCTATATTTCTATCTTCAAAAGCAAGCGATTTTGTGAACGGCCACATTTTGTATGTCGATGGTGGAATCTTAGCAACAATTGGGAAACCATCAAACGAATAATTATTTCAATTACATCAAAAAAATCATGAGTTCAAATACCTTCATAAACGATAATTTTTTACTTGAAAATAAATTTGCAGAAGAGCTGTATCATAATTATTCCAAAAATCAGCCCATCATCGATTATCACAATCATTTGAATCCTCAGTTTATTGCTGAAGATAAAATTTTTGAAAACATTACACAGGTGTGGATCAACGGAGATCACTACAAATGGCGTGCGATGCGTACCTTGGGAATCAACGAGCAGTTTGTGACCGGAAACGCTCCTGACAAAGATAAATTCTTAAACTGGGCTAAAACGGTTCCATACACCATGCGTAATCCTTTGTATCATTGGACGCACTTAGAGCTGGCGCGTTATTTTGATATTTATGATTTGCTGAATGAAAAATCGGCAGAGAAAATATACCAGGAAGCAACCGAGAAAATTAATTCTCCGGCCTACAGCACGCAAAATCTGCTTAAAAAAGTAAATGCTGAATTGGTTTGCACGACCGAAGATCCGATTGACAGTCTTGAGTTTCATCAAAAATTGGCAAAGAATCCAATTGGAACTAAAATGAGTACGGCCTTCAGACCTGATAAAGCGATCTTAATTTCCAATGATGGCTATAATGCCTATCTGGACAAGTTAGGGGAGGTATCCGGAGTTGCAATTCATACCTATGCTGATTTGTGCAGTGTATTGCGAAACCGAATTGAGTTTTTTAATCAAAACGGCTGTAAACTTAGTGATCATGGCTTAGACCAGATTTACTTCGAAGAATTTACAGAAAATGAAATTAATAGCATCTTCAAAAAGAAAAGAGAAAATAGGATTTTAACTCCCGAAGAAGTTTTAAAATTTCAAAGTGCCGTATTGTTATTCTTGTCTGAGACGTATCATGAGTTTGGATGGGTGCAGCAATTTCACCTAGGAGCTTTGCGAAACAATAATGCCCGCATGCACCGAATTTTAGGACCTGACACGGGTTGGGATTCTATTGGTGATTATCCCCAGGCACAAAAACTATCCGGCTTTTTAAATGCCCTGGACAGTAAAGATAAATTGACGAAAACGATAATTTATAACCTAAATCCGGCCGATAACGAAGTGATGGCAACCATGATTGGAAATTTTAATGACGGAAGTGTCAGAGGGAAAGTTCAGTTTGGATCGGGATGGTGGTTTTTAGATCAGAAAGACGGAATGACAAAACAATTAAATGCTCTTTCAAACATGGGTTTAATCAGTTGTTTCGTGGGAATGCTGACAGACTCGCGAAGCTTTTTATCTTTTCCGAGACATGAGTATTTCAGACGTATTTTATGTAATCTTTTAGGAGATGAAATCAAACGCGGAGAGCTTCCAAATGATATGGAGTGGATAGGGAAACTGGTTTCGGATATTTCCTATCATAATGCAAAAGAATATTTTAAATTTTAAGTGAGAAGAGAGAATATAGAGCAAAGAATATAGAGGAAAGAGTTTAAGTCTCTTTTTAATCAGTGTAAGCTGTGGTAAATAAAAGCATTAGGCTTGATTTTCTTAATATCTTAATGGTAAAAAAAAACTTTTACTGGTAAAACAATAAAATTATATGAATAAAGTAGTTGCATTCGGGGAAATTATGTTGCGTCTTTCGACAGAGAGACACTTGCGATTTTCGCAGGCAAAAGCATTTGGAGCATCTTATGGAGGCGGTGAATTTAATGTTTGCGTGTCTTTGGCTAATTATGGTTTGAATGCCGAATTTGTAACAAGATTACCCGAGAATGAAATCGGTGCTTCGGCAGTAAAAGAAATGCGAAAAATGAATGTAGCGTCCGGAAATGTAGTTTACGGAGGAGAGCGTTTAGGAATCTATTTTCTGGAAACCGGTGCCGGGACACGAGGCAGTAATGTGGTTTATGATCGTGCACACAGTTCGATGGCAACTATCGAAAAAGGAATGATTGACTGGGAGAAAGTGCTTGAGGGAGCCAATTGGTTTCATTGGAGCGGGATCACACCGGCAATCTCCCAAAGTGCCGCCGAAGCTTGTTTAGAAGCAGTAAAAGCAGCTCATAAACTGGGAATTACAATTTCCTGTGATTTGAATTACCGATCAAAATTATGGCAATACGGAAAAACACCAAGTGACGTAATGCCGGAGCTGTTGCAATACAGCAATGTTATTTTAGGAGATATTGATACCGCCTATTTTATGTTGGGAATTCCGAAAGTCAATCCGAATTATCAGGACGAGAAATCGCTTCCGGTGTTGTACAGCAAATTGTTTGATTTGATTCCGGGTTTAAAAATAGCAGCAACAACCCTTAGGTACTCTGTAAGTGCGTCACATCAAAGAATAGGAGGGGTTTTATTTGACGGTAAAGCCATTTATCAGGCAGCCGTAAAAGAAGTGACCCCTGTTGTAGATCGTGTTGGAAGCGGGGATGCTTTCATGGGAGGTTTAATTTATGGATTGCAGGAATATCAAAACAACAATCAAAGAGCTTTAGATTTTGCTGTGGCTGCTTGTTGTTTAAAACATACCATTGCCGGAGATTATAATCTGGTAACCTTAAAAGAAGTTGAAAATATGATAGATGGTGATGCTACCGGATTAGTATCTAGATAATTGATTTAAATATGGCAAAATATTCAAGAATTGAAGTGGCTTTAACGATGAAAGAAAACGGAATGGTTCCGCTATTCTTTCATTCAGATATCGAAATAAGCAAGAAAGTATTAAAGGCCTGTTATGATGGAGGTGCAAGATTAATGGAATTTACAAGCAGAGGAGATTTTGCTCATGAAGTTTTTGGAGCATTAAATAAATATGCTTTGGCAGAATTACCGGGAATGATGCTTGGTGTTGGTTCTATTACTGATGCGGCTTCAGCATCTTTGTACATGAGTCTGGGAGCGAATTTTATTGTGACTCCGGTTTTTAGAGAAGATATTGCAATTGCCTGTAATCGACGAAAAGTACTTTGGTCTCCGGGCTGCGGAACATTAACCGAAATTGCAAGAGCCGAAGAATTAGGATGCGAAATCGTAAAATTGTTTCCGGGTGATATTTACGGACCGGAATTTATCAAAGCTATAAAAGGCCCATGTCCGTGGACGAATATCATGCCAACAGGTGGAGTTTTGCCAACAGTTGATAGTCTGACTTCGTGGTTTAGTGCGGGAGCGACCTGCGTGGGAATTGGATCACAGTTAATTTCAAAAGAGATATTAGAACGACAGGATTATGACGGATTAAAAACAAAAGTTAGTCAGGTTCTGGATATTATAAAAAGTATTAAAAATAAATAAGGGTAATCATATAGGTCCTTATTTAACATGCGTTTTTTTTAGATTTTAGAAATTGTAATTGAGCATTACGCTTGATAAATGAATCTTGTGAGTCCTCACAGCAAGGTTTGTTTTCCTCACACAAGTGTAATGTTTCTTTTACAGTGAGAGGAAATAATCAGAGATAAATAAGGTATTAAACGTGATTATTGATAACACTTTAAGAGAAAAAGTAATGGAAAAATTAAACAGAGTGAGCTCAGGGCTTTCAGAAAAACTTCCTATAAAAATAGTTCAATTTGGAGAAGGTAACTTTTTAAGAGCCTTTGTAGAATATGCTTTTCAAAAATTAAATCAGGAAGCTGATTTTAATGCAGGAATTGCCGTAGTACAGCCTATCGACAGAGGTTTGGTGAACATGATTAATGCTCAGGACGGATTGTATACCTTATTCATGAAAGGAGTAAAAAAAGGAGAAGAGATCCAGGAAAAAGAATTGATTTCCAATATCGTAAAAGCAATTGATCCTTATGCATCTTTTCAGGAGTATCTGGCTTTGGCCAGAGAAGAAGAATTGGCTTTTATTATTTCAAATACAACCGAAGCAGGTATAGAATATATCGAATCCGATCAGTTGAGTATGCAGCCCCCGGTTTCTTTTCCGGCTAAATTAACGGTGCTTTTATATGAAAGATTCAAGCATTTTAAAGGAGCGGCAGATAAAGCATTAACGATTATTCCTTGCGAATTAATCAATTACAATTCAGATACTTTAAAAGAAATTATTTTAAAATATTGTGCGGACTGGAAATTAGAAAATGAATTTGTTTTCTGGTTAACAGCTAGTTGTTCTTTTCATAATACATTAGTAGACAGAATTGTACCCGGTTATCCGAAAGACCAGATTGAAGAGTACAACAGTCAGTTGGATTATAAAGACGATTTGATTGTAAGTGCCGAAAGTTTCTTTTTGTGGGTAATTGAAGGAGATGATAAACTGAAAGCAAAACTTCCGTTTGGAAAAACAGCACTGGATGTAAAAATCGTAGCCGACATGCAGCCGTATCGTACACGTAAAGTGAGAATTCTGAATGGAGTACATACCGCTATGGTTCCTTTCTCAATGCTTTATGGTAACGAGACTGTAAAAGAAACGGTTGACAATGCTTTTACCGGTGATTTTGTAAACAAAGCTGTTTTTGAAGAGATCAATGAAACGTTGAACATGGATAAGGCAGAATTGGTCAGTTTCTCTGAAGAAATTCTGGACCGTTTTAGAAACCCGTTTATCAAGCATTTACTGTCTTCAATTGCATTAAACTCGATTTCAAAATTTAAAGTGCGCGTATTACCTAGTTTAACGGGATATGTGGATATTCATCAAAAACTTCCGGTTCATTTAACGTTTGCTTTTGCTGCTTTGATCCGTTTTTACAAAGGAAGTTGGAAGGGCGGGGTTTTACCAATTAATGATAGTGAGGATATTGTTTCTTTTTTCGAAAGTCTTTGGAAATCGGATGATTATGAAAAAATAGCACGATTGACTTTGCAGAATACAAGCTTCTGGGACGAGGATTTAACACTGGTGCCGGGATTAACAAAAGCAATTACAGTCGCATTGGAAGAAATTGATGCAAACGGAATTGAAAATGGTTTTACCAATTTTCAAAAACAAATAAATAATGTAACTCAGAAAGTTTAGTTATGGCAACGCAAAAAAAATTAATAAAAGTTCATCCTACAGATAATGTAGCAGTAGCTTTGGTAAATCTTTCAGCAGGTGAGGTGATTGATTTTGAAGGTTCGGCCGTTACTGTTGAGAGTGATGTGAAGATGAAGCATAAAATCGCGATGGTTCCTTTTAATACAGGAGACAGGATTATTATGTATGGAGTTCTGGTAGGAAAAGCGAGTGCTAAAATTGGAAAAGGAGGTTTGCTTTCTACGGCTAATGTAAAACACGAAAGCGATAAAGTAACCGGAAAAACAGAAACAATTGGCTGGACGGCTCCGAATATTGAGAAGTGGAAAGACAGAACTTTCATGGGTTATCACAGAGAAGACGGACAAGTTGGAACCGAGAATGTATGGCTGTTTTTTCCATTGGTATTTTGTGAAAACAGAAACATCGAAATTCTAAAAGATATTTTTGAAAAAGAATTAATGAAGCCCAAAGAGAACGATTATCAATTGTTACTTCGTTCCTTGGTGAAATCAGAAACCGGTGGAGCCGGAAATGAAGCCGCTTCAAACGAGGCTAATTTATTCAACAACATCGAAGTAAAATTCATCACACATCAGGGTGGTTGTGGAGGTATTCGTCAGGATTCGCATAGTCTGGCCAAATTATTGGCAGGATATGTAAACAATCCAAACGTGGCCGGAGCAACTGTATTGAGTCTGGGTTGTCAGAACCTGCAAATTCAAATCTTTAAAGATGCTTTAGATGCGATAAATCCAAACAGTAAAAAACCGGTTTTGATTTACGATCAGCAGCAAATCGGGACAATCGAAACCATGCTGAGCAGTGTGGTAAAAGATACCTTTGAAGCCATTAAAAAAGCAAACGAAGTACAAAGAACTCCGGCACCTTTATCCAAACTAAAAATAGGTTTAGAGTGTGGCGGATCTGATGGATTCTCCGGAATTTCGGCTAACCCGACATTAGGGGTAACTTCAGATTTACTGGCTGCTTTAGGAGGAACTACAATACTTTCAGAATTTCCGGAATTGTGTGGAGTAGAGCAGGAGTTAGTCAACCGTTGCGTCGAAGAGGAAAGTGGAGAACGCTTTTTAGAATTAATGAAATGGTATGAAAAAACCGTAGTAGATGCCGGTTCAGGTTTTGATATGAATCCTTCTCCGGGTAATATCAAAGACGGATTGATTACCGATGCCATGAAATCAGCAGGAGCCGCTAAAAAAGGAGGGACATCACCAATTACCGGTGTTTTTGATTATGGCGAATACATTTCGAAACCGGGATTAACGCTGCTTTGTACGCCTGGAAATGACGTGGAGTGCACAACAGCAATGGTAGGTTCGGGAGCCAATATGGTATTGTTTACGACAGGCTTGGGAACTCCAACAGGAAACCCGATCGCACCTGTAGTGAAAATTTCGTCTAACACCGACCTTGCTAAAAAGATGTCCGATATTATTGATATTGACACCGGCGGTATTATCACAGGCGAAAAATCCATCGACGAAATGGCTGATGAAATGTTGGAGTTTATCATCGATGTTGCCAGCGGTACCATTAAAACCAAGGCAGCAATCTTAAATCAAAACGATTTTATTCCCTGGAAGAGAGGGGTTTCACTCTAGAAAAATAAAGCATTATATAAAAAACTCACTGTTAAGTGAGTTTTTTTTGTTTGAACTATTAAGATCTTAAGTTTCATTAAGCAGAGAGTAGTTATGGCTAACCGGTTAATTACAGAGCTTAATTTACTTAATCTTTATTGAAAAATGAAAAAACTTAAAGGCTAGTTCTTGATGACGATTTACGAATGTGTAATTCCGGAGCAAGAACTACCTTTTTTTCAATTTTAATCGTCTCCGTTTTGTCGACCTGTTCCAGAAAAACACGAGCAGACATTTTACCCATTTCAAGCGGAGACTGATCTACAGAAGTAATCGATAATTCCATAAATTTCGTAAAAGGCTCATTACTGAAACCCGCTACGCAAAACTCTTTAGGAATACTGACATTTCTTTCTTTTAGTTCCTGAATAGCGCCTAAAGCAGCAAAATCACTCGATGAAAATATAGCATCAGGAGGTGTTTCCAACTGAAGTAAAAGCTCTACGGCCTGCTTTCCGTGGTCAACGGTACTTTTTACAGGAATAACATATTTTTCGTCAAATGTTATTCCATTGTCTAATAAAGCCTGTTTGTATCCTAGAAACCTGTTTTTAAAGATTTCAAGCGACTGATCTCCGGATAAGTGAGCAATATTTCTACAGCCTTCATCAATTAAATGTTTGGTAGTTTGGTAACCACCTCTAAAGTCATTTATGGTTACAGAACTCACTCCGTCAATATGTTTGCTTCTGTCGAAAAAGATAAGCGGAACATTTTTTTGCAGAACATATTGAAAAGCACCGTCATTTTCTCCCGTTACATCGGTAACCGACATGATGATACCGTCAACTTGGGCATCTATTAAAGTATATAAGTTTTCGTTTTCTCTTTTCGGATTTTCGTGCGTCTGGCAAATAATTACCTGATAACCATGTGGATGAAGTTCTTCTTCTATTCCCCGGATAACCGAAGCGAAAAAGTTGCTGTCGATACGCGGAACTATAACGCCAATATTATTACTTCGGCCGCTTTTTAAGGCGAGCGCCAGTTTATTTTGCTTATAGTTCATTGAAGCCGCAGTTTTAATAACCAACTCGCGCGTGCTCTCTTTTATTTTCGGATTATTGTTTAATGCCCGCGAAACGGTAGCAGCGGTGATATTTAATTTTTCGGCAATATCGTAAATGGTTATCTTTTCGCTCATTAAAAATGGTTTTTCATATTTATCTCTGACAAAAATACATTTTTTTTTATAACGTTTTACATATTGTTATCGATTACCATAATTTATAATTAAAACGATTTCGATTCTACAATGATAATAAATTATCTAATTTTTTACATTAAGTGTAATTATATTCCGTAATAAAAATTAAATATATAATTAATTTTCAAATAAATTTGGTGCATTAAAACTATTTTTCTACTTTCGTGTAATCGATTACATAATTGCACTGTTTTGTAAATCAATCTTAAAATAGAATAACATGATTGCAGGGAAAGTTAGAATGTTTAAATCAGTTTTAATGGCAGCTACAACAGCTTTCACGATGCTGTCTTGTGGAAAGCAGGCTCTAGCTGTTTCTGAATCTGATCCCTGGAAAAACAAAGACTTAATTGTAAAAAGTATCTCTAAAACCCGTTTTTTAGATAAGACTTATAATGTTAATGATTTTGGAGCAGTGGCTGATGGAAAGACATTAAATACACTGGCCTTTGAAAAAGCAATAAAAGCATGTGCTCAAAATGGCGGAGGAAAAGTGTTAATCCCAGCTGGAAAATATGTAACAGGTGCCATACATTTAGAGAGTAATGTAAACCTGCATTTAGAGGATCATGCAGAAGTCCTTTTTAGCATCGATCCAAAAGAATATCCTATGGTTCATACTTCCTTTGAAGGAACAGAACTGATGAATTATTCGCCACTTATTTACGCCAAAAACAAAACCAATATAGCCATTACCGGAAAAGGAACTCTAAACGGACAGGCAGATGCTACGAACTGGTGGATTTGGTCCGGTGGTAAAGATTACGGCTGGAAAAAAGGAATTCCTTCGCAGAATGATCCTCAAAATCGTGCCGTTTTGATCGATATGGCCGAAAATGGGGTTCCGATAAAAGAAAGAATCTTTGGTGAGGGACGCTATCTGCGACCTAATTTTATGGAGTTTTTTGAATGTAGTACCATTTTGGTTAAAGATGTTATCATTATAAATGCTCCCTTTTGGATTTTACATCCTTTAAAATCAAACAACATTATCATTGACGGAGTTACCGTAAACAGTCATGGTCCTAATAATGACGGTTGTGATCCTGAATATTCACAAAATGTACTTATCAAGAATTGTACTTTTAATACTGGCGACGATTGTATCGCGATCAAAGCAGGTCGCGATGGCGATGGACGACGAGTAGCAATTCCAAGCAAAAATATTATCGTTCAGAACTGTAAAATGATCGACGGTCATGGCGGAGTAGTTATTGGAAGTGAAATATCGGCCGGTGTCAATACTATTTTTGTAGAAGACTGCGTCATGGACAGTCCAAATTTGGATCGTGCCATCCGAATCAAGACCAATTCAAAAAGAGGCGGAGTCATTGAAAATGTATTCGTTCGAAACCTTGAAGTGGGTACTGTAAAAGAATGTGTTTTAAAATTAAACATGTTTTACAATGTTTACGGTTCACAAACCGGCAATTTTATTCCAACCATCAGAAATATCAGCCTGGAAAATATAAACGTTAAAAATGGAGGAAAATATGGAGTATGGGCAGAAGGCTATGAGCAATCTCCTGTAGAAAATATTACCCTTAAAAATGTTGTCATTCAAAAAGTAGATTCGGTGCATTTGCTTAAAAATGTGAAGAACATACAATTTATTAATACCTATATCAATGAAAAAAAAGTAGAATAACTTACGAATTAAAAACTATCAATTAACCAAACCATTTTAAAAAACTATGAATACCAAACAACTATTAAAGAAAAAAATAAAATACAGTCTTGTATTTTTATTTTTCCTGAATTTTTTGTTGAGCAGTGCAGCTTATGCGCAATCGACTATAGTGGAGGGGAAAATTACAGATGCTGCGGGATTATCATTACCAGGTGTAAACATTCAGGAAAAGGGAACTAAAAACGGAACCTCTACAGATTTTGAAGGAAGTTTTAAAATAAATGTGTCCAATAATAAAGTAATTTTAATTGTAAGCTACTTAGGCTTTCAGACACAAGAAGTAAGCATTGCAGGAAAATCGAAAGTGAATGTGAGCCTGGCGGAACAATCCAATTCACTAAATGAAGTAGTGGTTGTAGGATACGGTACCGCAAAGAAAACAGACCTTACCGGAGCAGTCAATACTTTGTCGGCAGCTAAAATTACCGAAAGAAACGTTACCAATCCGATGGAAGCGATTCAGGGAGGTATTGCGGGAGTTCAGGTAACTTCAAACAGTGGCCGTATTGGTGACGGTTTTAACGTTGTGATCAGAGGAACAAACTCAATCAATAAAGATGGTTCGAAACCTCTTTTTGTGGTGGATGGCGTACCAACAGATAATATTGACTTCCTGAATCCGCAGGACATCGCGAGAATGGACGTATTGAAAGATGCATCTTCTGCCGCCATCTATGGTTCCAGAGGAGGAAGCGGGGTTATCATTGTAACGACCAAAAGTGGAACAAGTGCTAAGTCTGGTGTTACTGTTACTTTTGACAGCTCTTACGGTAACAAAGAGGCCGTAAGATTACCAAAATTAATGAGTCCTGAAAAATGGTGGTATTACCATCAATCGGCATTTTTGGCAACTACTATTTCAGCTACCAATCCAACCTATAACGATATTGATGCTTCAGAATTGAATGCTGCTGTAGGACAGGCCGGTACAAACCCTGTGTTATTTCAGAGAGTAGCTAACAATAAAAGCTACAACTGGCAGGATGCGGTTCTTAAAGGTGGAATGATGCAAAACAATTACTTAAATGTTTCCGGTCGTGCCGATAACGGACTGTCGTATAACATTGGTCTTGGAGCTCAGAAAGAAACGGGAGTAATTGACAATGAAGGAATTGATAAATACAATTTTAAAGCAGGTTTGAATCATAAAATAAACGACAAAATTTCATTTGGAGTTAATCTTACTATTTCTAAGACCTCTGAACAGTTAGGAAGTCCAACGGCCATGCAGGAAGCTTTCAGACAAAACCCATATACTTCGCCTTGGGCGATAGATGCAGCCGGTAATGAAATTGTTGGAACTTATGCACAACAGCCGGGTACATTGAGATATCCTAACGGAAATTTAGCGATCAACAAAACAGGTTCTTACAATCCGCTTTTAGAAATTGCAAATTCAACAGACGAAATAGAAAGATTCACTACCCTTGGGAATATCTTCGGAGAGTATAAAATCAACAGCTGGTTATCATTCCGCTCTACTTTTTCAGCAGGAAAAATGGACGCGAGAGAAGGAAGATCATTTGGCGCACAAACTGATTTTGGTCTTAAAAATAAAAGCTTGCCATCCGGTGACGTAACCAATGTGAACAATTTTAATTATACGTGGGACAATCAGTTTAACATCAATTACACGTTAAATAAAGACCATGTTTTTAGCTTTTTAGGTCTTCAGAGTTTCTATTCTAATACTACCGAAACGTATTTTGCAGCGTCAAGAGAAAACCCTTTTGAAACCAGTTTTTACAATTTAGGTTCAGGAGTTCAGTCTACCTACTCCTTGACACCATCAAATGGTACTATCGCATTACTTCCTTCAGGAGTGTTCACTCCATACTCTAAAAATACTTTAGAATCGTATGCGGCCCGTTTCAATTATGCGTATCAGGGACGTTACTTGTTAACCGCTTCGGTACGTTATGACGGATCATCTGTTTTGGCTGAAAATAATAAATGGACTGCTTTCCCTTCTGTAGCTTTAGGATGGAATGTTCATGAAGAAGGATTTATGAAAAAATTAGATTTCGTTTCTAATTTTAAATTAAGAGGAAGTATTGGTTATACCGGAAATGACAATGTTAGCCCTTATTCAAGTTTAACTGTTTTAAAAAATCCTGCGTACTATGACTTTAACGGTACCATTGCCAATGGGTTTACTACTTCAAGTTTAGGAAATACCAATCTGACCTGGGAGAAAACAAAAGAGGTGAATTTAGGTTTGGATTTTGGATTTGTTCACAATAGAATTTCAGGTAGTGTAGACGTTTACAATCGTTTGTCTAAAGATTTATTATTTCAACAAGCCCTTCCGTTAGAAATCGGAGTACCAACTATTACTTCTAATGTAGGTTCTATCAGAAATAAAGGTATTGAAGTGGCCTTGGTTACTAAAAACATTCAAACTAAAAATGTTACTTGGGAGACCAGCTTCACTTTTACTAAAAACGTAAACAAACTGGAGTCTATTTATGGTCAGGATCAGGTAAGTGATGTTGGAAATAATTTATTTATTGGAGAAAATGTTCATTCGTACTACAACTATGTTTTTGATGGAGTATGGCAGGAAAGTGAAGCGGCACAAGCCCTTTCTTACGGTCAGAAACCGGGAGAAGCAAAAGTAAAAGATTTGAATAACGATGGAAAAATTGACGCCAATAACGACAGAGCTATTTTAGGAAACTACGATCCTAAATGGTCCGGAAGTTTCTCTACAACTCTAAAAGTAAAACAATTTGATTTGTCAATGTCGTTAATCACCAATCAGGGAATGACTGTCTTTAGCGGATTCCACGACAACTTTGCCGATGTTACCGACAGAGGGCGTCAAAAATTAGATCTTGGAGACTGGTATATTCCGGCTAATGGCGCAGGTATAGCGGCTCAGTATTCCAATACAAATCCGTTACCACGTGGAGCAGGGGTTTATTATGATACCAATAACGTAGCATTTTACAAAGACGCTTCATTTGTAAAAATTCAAAACATCGCTTTTGGGTATAGTTTTGATCAGGATTTAGTAAGCAAATTGAAAATTAAAAGTTTAAGACTTTATGTGAATGTGTTGAATCCTTTTGTATTTACCAATTACGAAGGATATGACCCTGAATGGGCAACTGCAGCATTAGCAGTGAATCGTGTGGCGACAAGGACCGTTCAGATGGGATTAAGTTTAAAATTTTAAATTAAGAAAAATGAAAAAAATAGTAGTAGTTATAGCATTACTGGCGACGACATTTAATTCGTGCTCCAATTTTATCGAAGAAGACAACCGTGCCTTTGGTTCGGCAGAACAATATTTTCTTACTGCTCCCGGGTTTGAGTCATTAGTTAATACCAATTATGCCACTCTAAAAGATATATACGGCGGTGATCCGTGGCTGTTTGAAGCAGGTACCGATATGTACTCTGAAGGAAGAAATCAGGAACCGGAAGGATTGGCTAAATATTTAACCCTTTCTTCTTCGTCAGCCGGAGTAGATTTATTGTACAGAACTTGTTACATGGCCATTCAGCAAGCCAACAAAGGATTGTATTATTCAACCCTTACTGAGAAAGCAAGTACAGTAGATACAAGAGTAGGCGAACTGAAATTTTTAAGAGCAAATGCTTATTTTCTTTTGGTTCAGACTTACGGAGGTGTTCCGATTGTATTAGAGAATATTAATACTGCTATTACCTCTTTCGACAGAAATTCAGCAGAAGAAGTATACACACAAATTTTAAAAGACCTTAACGAAGCGCTTCCGGCAGTGGGCACAGGGGCTTACACAGGAAGAGTGAATAAAAGAGCCGTTCAGGATTTGTTAGCAAAAGTATATTTGACTAAAGGTTACGAAACTTTTGGAACACCGGCAGATTTTACTACCGCAGCTTCTTTAGCAGATCAGGTAATTGCCGGACAAGGACTTAATGTATCTTTTGCAGATGTGGTAAAACCAGGCAACGAGATGAATGCCGAAACCATTTTCTCCGTTCAGTTTTCAGTAGCTTCGAATGCTACAGGAGTAACAGCGTTGGGAAGTTCACAAAACTACTGGTTTAGTTCGTACTTAGGCGCAGCAGCAGCAGGTAATCCATATCCAAACAGAAGTTACACACTTTGTCCTACAGCTTACGCATTATCATTGTATGAGCAGGGTGATAAACGTTGGGAAAATACCTTCATGACCGAAATCTACAGCCGATACTACGATTTTTATACCGTAACGGATAAAACGGTTTTGAAAATTACAGATTTTTACGAGCCACGTTGGTTTACTTTAGCCGACAGAGCTGCCTGGAATACCGCTAATGCTTCAAGAAAAGCCAATGCAGCAACGTTCAGATACCACAATTGGGGAACTTATTCTTCGGCTGCCGCTTCAGGTGGTGATTACAACCTGATTCCGGTTCGTAAATTCGACGATCCAAATGCACCATACAGCGGTGCCACCAGTGCCAACTACAACACCACACCGATCACACCGGCAACCAACAGAAGCAGTACCCGTGATTTTATTGTAGCAAGGCTGGGAGAAACCTATCTGGTTGCCGCCGAAGCTTACTTTAAAGCAGGTCAGCCAGCGACAGCTTTAACACGTTTGAATGAAGTAAGAAGAAGAGCAGGAGGCGGAGTAGTGGGAGCAATTCCGGTAATGACGACTATTGATATCAACACCATATTAGACGAAAGAGGAAGAGAACTATTAGGAGAATACCACCGTTGGTTCGATTTGAAACGTACCGGTACATTGGTACAAAGAGCCGTTTTATACAATCCTAAAATCACCAATGCCAACGTATTTAACGGACAGAATGGTAATCTTAAAATTTTGAGACCAATACCACAGTCAGCATTAGATTTGAACAGAAGTAAAAATTACCCTCAAAACCCGGCTTATTAAAAAGGTTTTTATGATTAGTGGTTTTAAAAATTTTGAGGTTAAGTTTTTTTGAGGAAGTTAAAAAGGGGCCTGATCCTGAATCGGGCTCCTTTCTTAACGAATAAATCAGATAAGTAAAATGAAAAGAATAGGGATTGTTTTGTGGCTCTTTTCGAATATAGTTCTGGCGCAGAATCATATTACTGCAGATACTTCTTATACCGTAAATAGTACGTATACTAAGTTGATTAAGAAATATCCGTTTATAAAAATAGCAGAAGCGAAAAACAAGGCAAATGTGATTCAAATGGAGAATATAATCTATCACAAGAGTCAAAACAGAGCATTACATCTCGACGCCTATTGGAACAAAACCGAAAATACAAATCCGGGAGTAATTTTGATTCACGGGGGAGGCTGGAAATCGGGGAATAAAAATCAGATGCAGGTTTTGGGGCAGGAAATCAGTTCAAAAGGATATTCCTGTTTTGCAATAGAATACCAATTATCGCCTGAAGCAAAATATCCACAGGCGGTTTATGATGTAAAAAATGCCATTAAATTTATAAAAGAGAATGCGAAAGAATTTCATGTAGATCCAAACAAAATTGCCGTACTTGGATGCTCTTCAGGAGGTCAGATGGCAGCTTTGATTGGTACAACAAATAAAAATTCCGCTTTTGAAGATCCTGCGAACAAGAGTAGATCCTCAGCAAAAGTGAACGCAATAATTGATGTAGATGGAATTTTAGCGTTTAAACATCCGGAATCGGAAGAAGGAGAAATGGCTGCTTTTTGGTTAAACGGCACTTATCAGGAAAAACGGGAGAACTGGGAAAAGGCATCGGCGTTAAGCCATACCGATAAAAACACTCCGCCAACACTGTTCATCAACAGCAGTTTTGATCGGTTTCATGCAGGCAGAGAGGATATGATTGCAATTTTAAACCAAAATAAGATCTATAATGAGGTCAGAACCATAAAAGATTCACCGCATTCCTTTTGGTTTTTTCAGCCATGGTTTGAAGAAACAGCTCAATATACAACACAATTTTTAGACAGAATATTTAAACAATTACAGTAAAAAATGAAAACAAAAATCACAATAGCAACCTTACTTTTAGTCGGTATTACAGCGGTTAAGGCACAGAAATATGATATAAAAACCGCCAAAACGTATGCCGAAATTTCTGCTAAAACAGACGGAAAATGGGAAGCCCGTAAATATATCGGAGGAACTGTGTTTAAAAATGTAGACAGACTTAAACTGGCACCGGAGCATACAGACCATTCTTTTGACATTCGTTACGAAGGACCGGGTTGGGAAAGCAATCGAATTGGATATCGTTTGTATTTGGACTGGCGAAATGCGATTGACATTTTCGGTAAAAAAACATCAGAAATTGTTTTGCCAAAAGTAGGTCAGGATAATTTTGATTCCTATCACGAGATGAGCGATTGGGGAGCCGATATTCTAAAAGCAGGAAAAGGAATCGGGATAGGATCCATAGATCGCTACTTAAACAATGAAAAATTGCATTTCTATGAAGTAGATTCGACTATTGCAACAGTAGTAAACAAAACCAATGAATCGGGGGTAAAAGTGCAATATTATGGATGGAAAACGGCTTCGGATAAAATTGATTTCACCTCAGTTTTGACCATTAAACCAAATGAACTGTACACGCAGCATACCATTCAGGCATCCAAAGAAATAAAAGGAATCTGTACAGGAATTGTAAAGCAGAAAAATACGGAGCTTCTTAAAAAAGAAAGCAAAAATAAAAAATGGGCTTATCTGGCCACGTATGGTCAGCAGTCATTAGTTCCGGACAAATTAGGAATGGCCATTTTTTATCAAATTAATACTATCGAAAATACTCCCGATACAGATTTAGATTATCTTTTAGTATTTAAGCCTACTACAAAAGCAACTTCTTTTTACTTTTTAGGTGCATGGGAACAAGAGCCAAACGGAATTAAATCGAAAGAAGAGTTTGTGAAATATTTAGATGAAAAGTTGGAAGTATTGAATAAGAAGGGTAAGATGTAAAAGAGTAAAGAGTAAAGAGTAAAGAGTAAAGAGTAAAGAGTAAAGAGTAAAGAGTAAAGAGTAAAGAGTAAAGAGTAAAGAGTAAAGAGTAAAGAGTAAAGAGTGCCAGAGATTAAAAAATCTGCATGATCTGCGAGAGAAAAAATATTCGCAATTTAATACACAAGTTAACCTAATCCATTTTAATCCTTTTAATCTGTGGCAAAAAAGACCTACTGCCAGAATATTAGTTTTATGCTTAAACCGACTTTTATAAAAATCAATTTGATTGTTTTACTGTTGATTTTCAGTACTAAAACAATGGCGCAGATGACTGAAAATAGCGTCTTACCTGACAATTTAAAGTGGTCACAGGGAACAGCGCTTACTATTTTGGACAAATATCCAAAAGCCTGGCAGATCGACGGCACTGAAAAGCCTAAATGGGATTATAAAATGGGATTTGTTTTGTTTGCTTTTGAGAAATTATATCAGAAAACAAGTGATAAAAAATATTTCGAATATATCAAAGAATATGCAGATGAACTGATTGATGCCAATGGGAAGATCGCTAAGTATGATAAGAGCGAGTACAATATTGATTGTGCGAACCCGGGCAAACTGTTGTTCGGACTTTATGACGAAACTAAGGACAAACGGTATTTAGAAGTACTACAGGAGCTCCGGGATCAGTTAGAAAATCAGCCCAGAACCGCAAGTGGAGGATTTTGGCACAAGCAAATTTATCCCAATCAAATGTGGATTGATGGTTTGTACATGGCGGAGCCATTTTACACTCAATACACTGTGAAATTTGAAAATGGGAAAGCTTTGAACGATATTGCCAAACAATTTGAATTGGTGCACGATCATTTGACAGATAAAAATACAGGTTTGGTTTATCAGGCTTGGGACGAGAGTAAGGAAATAGCTTGGGCAAATCCGCAAACGGGGACTTCGCCAACCATCTGGGGACGTGGTATAGGCTGGTACATGATGGCTTTGGTTGAAACATTGGAATACTATCCAAAAACACACCCCAAGTACAAAGTGCTAAAGGAATACCTGAATCAAATAGCCAAAACTGTCGTACAGCATAAAAGCACATCAGGGTTATGGTATCAGATTGCTGATAAACCTGAAATGAATGGGAATTTTTTAGAAGCATCATCGTCAGCCATGATTATTTATGCTTTAGCAAAAGGAGCAGATAAAGGATATTTGAATCCAGTCTATAAAAAGACAGCGCAAAAGTCATTTGAATCCTATGTAAAAGAATTTGTGATTACAGACGATCAGGGTCATATTGTGATTTCAAAGGTATCTTCGAATGTAGGTTTAGGAGGAAAACCATTTCGGGACGGATCAAATGAATATTATATCAAAAGTAAGGCAAAGGACAATAGTTCACCGGCTCTTGCGGCATTTTTGCTGAGCGCATTAGAATTAGATCAATAGTAGAATTTAAAATAAAGTATAAATGAGAAATACGAATACAAAAGGTTATTTTACAGCAATGACATTGGTTTGTCTGATGGTCTTTGCGAGTTGTAAAGTGACTTCGCAGGAACCTTCAAACAAAGAAATTATTATTGGAAAAGATTTAAAATGGTCTGATAAAATGGCTTTGACTTTAATGAAACGTCATCCCGAAAGTTATAGGATTGATGATTCAAAAACAGCAAAATGGGATTATGTTCATGGATTGGTTTTACATGCAATTGAAGAACTGAACAAAAAAAATCCTGATCCGAGATATGCAGCCTATGTAAAAAGCTATGCAGATGTTCTTGTTCAAAACGACGGAACGATTAAAACCTATGAACTGGACAAATACAATATTGACTTAATTGTACCGGGACGCTTGTTGTTTGATATTTATGCGACTACCAAAGAAGAAAAGTATTTAAAAGCGCTTCAGCTACTACGTAAGCAGTTGACAGAGCAGCCAAGAACAGCCAGTGGTGGATTTTGGCACAAACAAATTTATCCGAATCAAATGTGGTTGGACGGTTTGTACATGGGTGAACCATTTTATGCCCAATATACCGTTACTTTTGAGGGAGGAAAAAGTCTTGATGATGTTGCGAAACAATTTGAGTTAATTCAATTGCATGCAACAGATCCAAAAACAGGTTTATTGTATCACGGTTGGGATGAGAGCAAACAAATGCCTTGGGCAAATAAGGATAACGGAACCTCTCCGAACTTTTGGTCAAGAGCTTTAGGCTGGTATGTAATGGCATTGGTTGATGTTTTGGATTATTTCCCTAAAAACCATCCGAAACAAAAAGAACTGGTAAAATACCTGAATACGGCTTCGGTTGCTTTAGCTAAATATCAGGACAAATCCGGTTTATGGTATCAGGTTACAGACAAAGGCGGGGCAGAAGGAAACTATCTTGAAGCTTCGGGATCGTCAATGTTTGCTTATGCTTTTGCAAAAGGAGCGAACAAGGGATATCTGCCTGCAAAATATAAAAGTTTGGCCAATAAAGCTTTTGATGGTTTAACCAAACAATTGATCAGGGTAGATGCTGATGGCGGAATCACACTTACACAGGCCTGTCAGGTGGCGGGTTTAGGAGGGAATCCATATCGTGATGGATCGTATACGTATTATGTAAACGAAAAGAAAAAAGACAACGATCCTAAAGCAACCGGACCATTTATTCTAGCAGCTGTTGAATTAAACAGATAATACAGAACTAACCCGACAGGTTTTTAAAATCTGTTGGTTTAATTGGATTAGAATAACAAAATAAAATTTTAAAATGATTAAGTTAAAAAATATTATGTTGCTTTTTGGTATGGCTCTGAGTTTTGGTATTCAGGCACAGAACACCTATAAAAACTGGCCGGATATCATTCGAAAAAATGATGCAGCCTGGTTTGGTACCGATGAAGCAAAAAATATAGCAGAGAATGTACTGCTCTACCAAAGAGAGATAGGCGGGTGGCCCAAGAACATTCAGATGCAGAATGAATTAACGCCGGAGCAGAAAAAGGATTTACTGAAGCTTAAAAAAACAACTGCAGAAACGACTACAGACAATGGGGCAACGTGTCAGGAGATGCTTTTCATGTCTAAAATGTACGCGCAGGTTAAAGACGATCGATACAAAGAATCGTTTTTAAACGGATTGAATTATTTGTTGGAAGCCCAATATAAAAATGGGGGATGGCCTCAGTTTTACCCTTTAAAAAAAGGCTATTACACGCACATCACATACAATGATGATTCGATGGTGAATATCCTGAACATTATACGTCAGGTAAGCGAAGAAACCGATTATTTTAGTATAAAACCGTCTAAAGCAATTGTCGAAAAAGCGAAAGAATCTTTCCGAAAAGGAATAGATTGTATTTTAAAAACACAATACAAACAGAATGGTACTTTAACGGCCTGGTGCGCACAACATGATGAGGTTACTTTAGCACCTGCAAACGCAAGAGCATTCGAACTGGCATCGTTAAGCGGTTCTGAATCCGCAAAAATTGTATTGCTTTTAATGTCGATCGAAAAACCTTCTCCTGAAATTATTACAGCGGTACAAAGCGCAAAACTTTGGTTTGAAAAAACAAAAATCACCAATCTGGAAGAAAAGCGTGTTTTAAATGACGCCGGAAAAGTGATCGATAAAAAAATGATTGTAACGCAAAATGCAGCCCCGATCTGGGCGAGATTTATGGATCTTTCTACCAATGAGCCTTTCTTTTGTGATCGTGACGGAATCCGAAAAAAATCAATAGAGGAAATTGGTGCCGAAAGACGAAACGGCTATTCCTGGTATTCAGACTCACCCAAAGAAGTACTTAAAAAATACACCGCCTGGGCTGTAAAAAACGGAGTAAAAATAACGTCTAAAGAATCTTCAGATCCCCAAAAAAGTAACCGAATTACCGTTGCTTTAGACGGTTCGGGTGATTTTACAAAAATTCAGGATGCTATAAATGCATGCCCTTCTTTTCCTTATGAAAAGGTAACTGTTTTTGTGAAAAACGGAATTTACAAGGAGAAAATCCGTATTCCGGAATGGAACAGTCAAGTTGCTTTAATTGGTGAAAGCAAAGAAAATACCATCATTACTTTTGATGATAACTTCTCTAAGATTAACGTGGGGAGAAACAGCACTTTTCATACGTATACCCTTTTAGTGGAAGGCGATGATTTTTCGGCATCCAATTTAACGATCAAAAATGCTTCAGGTGATAACGGTCAGGCCATTGCACTGTCTGTTGTAGCAAACAGAGTTCAGATTTCAAACTGTTTAATTCTCGGAAATCAGGATACGCTCTATTTGTCCGGAAAAGAAGCCAAACACTACATTAAAGACAGTTACATCGAAGGAACAACTGATTTTATTTTCGGAAGCGCAACAGCTCTATTTGAGAATTGCGAGATTCACAGTATCAAAAACTCCTATATTACTGCTGCTTCAACACCTGAAGGAACCGCTTTTGGATTTGTTTTTAAAAATTGCAAACTCACGGCTGAGCCGACAGCAACAGCAGTTTATCTGGGCAGACCTTGGCGTATCTATGCCAAAACCGTTTATATGAACTGTGATTTGGGAAAACATATCAGACCGGAAGGCTGGGAAAATTGGTCAAAACCCGAAGCGGAAAAAACGGCTTTTTATGCCGAATACAATTGTAAAGGTGAAGGAGCTCAAAATGCAAAAAGAGTTTCATGGTCGCATGAGCTTGAGAAGAAAGATGTAGAAAAATATACGATAGATAACATTTTGAAAGATTCAATTCCTCAATGGTATTTGAGATAGAAAAAATGGCATGCAGATGACACAGATTATTTTTTCAAATGTAAAATGTAAAATGTTAGATGTGGTTAAAAAAGAAATCAGCGTAAATCCGTTAAATCTGTTTCAATCGGTGTGCGATAAATGGCACAAGGATGAGGCAGATTATATAGGTTTAACGGGTTAGTATAAAAAAACAGCAAAAACCTTAGAACCTTAGCATCTCAGAATCTCAGAACCTAAAAAAAACATGACTTTTAAGCACTTCATTTTTCTATTCCTTTCCTGGGCTTCTTTTGCTCAGAGCACTGAATTTCCATCGACAAAGGTTGACTCAATTGTCAATAGAATTCAGCTTCCCGTAATTCCTTCGTATCAAATTAATGTTATAAAGTTGGGAGCAAAGGGGGATTCCATTACCAATAACAAACCTTTCTTTGATAAAGCAATGGCTTTGTGTAAAAAGAATAAGGGAGGGACAATCATTGTTCCAAAAGGAATTTATAAAATCAATGGCCCAATTCATTTTGTGAGTAATGTCAATCTTAAATTAGAAAAAGGGGCAAAAATTAAATTCAGCGATACTCCGACAGATTATTTACCAATGGTTTTAACGAGCTGGGAAGGAACGATGTTATACAATTACAGCCCGTTGATTTATGCTAATGAATGTTCAAATATAGCTATAACAGGAGAAGGGACGATAGACGGTAACGGAGGTAAAATCTGGAAAAATTTTAAAGGAAAGGAAGGTGCCGGAAAAAACAGAAGCCGTGAAATGAACCATAGTAGTACACCTTTTGAGGACAGGAAATTTGGAGAAGGATACTTTTTGCGTCCGCAGATGATTCAGTTTTTAAATTGTAAAAACATTTTGGTTGAAAATATTCATATTGAAAATTCTCCTTTCTGGTGCTTGCATTTATTGAAATCGCAAAGCATTACGGTGCGTGGTGTGCATTACAAATCATTGAATCATAATAACGATGGAATTGATTCCGAGTATGCAAAAGATGTTTTAATTGAAAATGTGACCTTTGATAATGGCGATGATAATGTAGCCATAAAAGCGGGACGAGATCATGAAGGAAGAGCTAATTCGGCTACTCCAAGCGAGAATATTGTCATTAGAAATTGCAAGTTTAAAGGACTTCATGGAGTAGTGATTGGGAGCGAAATGTCGGCGGGAGTTCAGAATGTATTCGTTGAAAATTGTGAAACAGCAGGGTATTTAAAACGAGGCATCTATTTGAAAACCAATGCTGACAGAGGCGGTTTCATCAGGAATGTTTTTGTTCGAAATATAAAACTCGATGAGGTCGAGGATTGTTTGTATATCACAGCCAATTATCACGGAGAAGGAAGCGGTTTTCAATCTGAGATTTCAAATATTTCATTCTCGAATATTACCTGCAACAAGGCCACGGCATCCGGAATTGTAATTCAGGGGTTTCCGGATAAAAAAGTGCATAACATCTCCTTTAATGCTATCAATATCAAGTGGGCAAAAAATGCGATTTCAAGCGAAAATGCCAAAGATGTATTGCTTAATGAAGTCGTTATTGGGGAGAAGGCAACAGTACCAACGGCAGCGAAATAGTTTTTTTAGAGGTTCTGAGGGGCTAAGGTTCTGAGTTGCTAAGATTTTTTTTAAAGAGTTAAATGTTAATCAAATGACTAAATATTATCTGCTAATTATCGGTTTGTTTTCAATGGCATGCTTTGCTCAAAAAACAACACTTTATACTATAGGCGACTCGACAATGGCCAATAAAAAAGATCCCGAACGCAATCCGGAACACGGATGGGCACAGGTTTTACAGCCTTTCTTTACCGAAAATATTGTGGTGGAGAATAAAGCCGTAAACGGTCGCAGTACTAAAAGTTTTATCAATGAAAAACGATGGGATTCGATTTATAAAAAACTCAAAAAAGGAGACTACGTTTTCATCGAGTTTGGTCATAATGACGAAAAAATCGAAGATTCAACCCGTTATACAAATCCCCATACAAGTTACCGATATAACCTGATTAAGTTTGTAAATGAGAGTAGAGAAAAAGGAGCAACACCTGTATTATTGACTTCTATCGCAAGACGTAATTTTAACGAAAAAGGAGTTTTAATACCCACACACGGTGATTATCCTTTAATAACCAGACTGGTAGCGCAAGAATTTAAAGTTCCTTTTATTGATCTTGAATATTTTACAGAAATATTAGAACAAAGCTACGGACCCGAAAAATCGAAACTGTTGCATTTGCATTTTAAAGTCGGTGAAAACAACTATTACGATAAAGATAAAAATGATGATACCCATTTGTCATTAAAAGGAGCCACAGAAATTGCCAAAATTGTAATCAATCAAATTAAAGCAGCAACAGATCCTGCTCTGGCTGCATTAAAAAAAGGAATTAAATAAGAGACTTATGCAAAAAAGGTTCTCATAGACAGCTTAATTTCATATTTGTCTTATTACGATAGTTTTATGGCTTATTGAGGTGCTTGAAAAAAAATGTTACAATTAAATTTGCTGCATACTTTATTACTTCTTCATTATTTTTTAAGAAGAGAAGAGGGAGTGTAAAAATGTATCATTTATTAATAAGTAACATTGGTAACAGCATATGGGCACCTCTACTTTTTCATTGGAGTTTGATTTGAATATTGCAGAGATACGCAATTTGCATAAGATGTACTTCAAAGATCTGTACAAACAAAGAGTAATGTTTTTTTTAGCAGTCACTTTACTGGTCTTTGTTTATTCAGACTGGAATGGGAATAATGATTTTTTTCAATGGATTATAAAAGACTTGTTTTTAGTGATCCTTTTTTTACTTTTTCATTATCCAATAGTAAATACAATTTGCAAAGTAACTTTTCGATTGCTCAGAAAATTATTAAAATTTGATCGTTTTTCACGTCAGTACAAATTTAGTTTTACGAATTCATTTATAGAGGTTCATTCCCCTTTGGGCGGATTTACTCATAGATGGTGCCAGATAGAGAAGGCAATCCTCACTAAGGACTATTTTCTGTTATATATTAAAGATAAGAATGGTTACATTATTTCAATTTCAAACAAAGAGAATTGCAGCAAAAAAATAGAAAAATTAATTGAATTTATTGATTGCAATGTTACCCGGGTAGAAAGAATTTGATTGATGGGGAAGAGATTTTTTTAGTAAAAGTAAAAGCTGAAATTAGGAAATAAACCATTTTTCATAGTTGGAGTCTGGTAGGACAAATACCTTCATTTTTGAAGCCTTTTGAGTCGAATCTGGCGCACATTTGACTTATTTTCGTCAAAAAAAGCAGAATTACAATTGCGGAAAGGAATAAAAATCTAGTTTTTTGATGTGTTTTGAAGCTGCAAAATGAAATTTTATTGAAAAAACTTCGGAATGCCTTACAGGGCAGGAGTTATTAGGGTTGGAAAATAAAATATTGACTATTAGTTTGTTGTGAAAAATGAAATGCAAAAAACTAAAAAAGTAAATTTATCGTTAAGTCAGAGACCTAAAAATGAGGATAAATTTAACAGCAAATGTGTTGTAACTCCCATTCAAACTTCTATTTTTGCGACTTAATTTAATAATTATAAGCATGAACGATCTATTAGTAAAAATCAACGCCGAAATTGAAACATTTAAAGCAGAGGCTGAATCATTAACTGAAAAAGGTGTTAAAGCTGCTGGACCAAGAGCGCGTAAATCTACTTTAGAAATTGAAAAACTTTTAAAAGAGTTTAGAAAAGTTTCTATCGAAGAATCTAAAAAATAATATTTTTTTTCGAAAGAAAAAGACCTCGCTTAATGAACTTTAAGCGAGGTTTTTTTATGGGAAAATTTTAGAAAGATTTTTTATTATAAAGTTGTTCAGGATTAACAAAAAATGGAAGACTGATAAAGTTTTTTAACAACAGTGTCAACTTTCAAATCTTCCTGATTCTTATTTTAAATCAGCCAACAGTTTTTAGTATTGCCCCGATCAAAGTTTAATTTTATAGTTGTATTTTAGACACATCGGTAAAAAGAGTTAGATAATCTTCTTTTTTGGAAGAAAATCAACATTACCGTGTGTTAAACAGACTTGCTAATATAAAATTGTTTTTAGAATGAGTAACGGAAAAAGTCTAAAGGCAGTCGCCTACGGAGAAGTACTTTGGGATGTTTTTGCTGCAGAAAAAAAGATTGGAGGCGCACCATTAAACGTTGCCCTGCGAATGCAATCGTTAGGATGCAATGCTGCAATGATTAGCTGTGTAGGAAGCGATGAAGACGGTGTTACCATTATTAATCATGTAAAAAATCTTGGACTCGAAGCAGAAGCGATAATCAAGTCAGAAGATTTTCCGACTGGTCTGGTTCATGTGACCCTGAACGAGAAAGGATCGGCGAGTTACGTCATTCATTATCCGGCGGCCTGGGATAAGATCGTTTTGAGTGATTTTGCCAGAAGTTTGGCAGTAAATGCCGATGTTTTGATTTTTGGAAGTTTAGTTTGTCGGGATGAGGTATCGAGGAAATCTCTGGAAGAATTATTACGGACAAATGTTTATAAAGTTTTTGATGTCAATTTAAGAAAGCCTCATTATTCCTATGAGATTTTAGAACAGTTGATGCATGCCGCTAGTTTTATAAAGTTTAATGATGAAGAATTATTAGAAGTTTCCGCAGCACTGCATTCGCCTTTTACCACACTGGAAGAGAATATTTATTTTATTGCAGAGAAAACGGGTACCAATGCTATTTGTGTAACCAGAGGGCAATATGGTGCAGTATTGCTTTGGGAAAATCAATTGTATGAGAATTACGGTTATACTGTAAAAGTTGTTGATACAGTAGGGGCTGGGGATTCTTTTTTAGCCGCTTTAATTACTTCATTGCTCACCGGAAAAAAGCCCCAGGACGCAATTGATTTTGCTTGCGCTGTAGGCGCCTTGGTTGCTGCGTCACCCGGTGCCAATCCCGAGATTCCGCTTTCAAAAATTGAAAGCCTCCTGATTGGGACAATTTAATTCTAAGAAGAAATAGTAAGCCCTTAAACAAATTCTGATTAAGGGCTTTTTTTGTTTTTAACATTAAGAAGAAAAATGAAATTTAATAGAGGAAAAATCAACGGTCTGCACCATTGGATATAGGTAAAAATTGACATTTCAGAATTAATTACAACAGTTAGTTATATTCTATAAGGAGGTTTGTAAGAAAGAAAATACATAGAATGCGTAATATTGCGAAAGAGAGTTTTATTCAAAAAAAAGAGACCGCTATTGGTTGCTTTTTTAGGAATATAAACCACTTTTAATTATCGCTGAATTTGGTATTCAGCCTAATTATTTCTTGTCTTTTATTAATAATCTTTAATTACTATGTTCATTACCCTTACTCAGGATCAGGTTCAGTTTCAGTATGGTTCAAAACGATGGCAATACTGTTTTAATGAAATTACAGAACTTGGTTTACTCAAAAAAAAGAAGACCTATCTTCTTGAAAACGGAGTTTTTACTCTGACTACCGCTTTGGCTTATTATTGTATGTTTTTTTCCAATTTAAATGACTTGTATTATATCGGCCCCACGATTATAGTATATGCTGTTCTTATCATTTTAAGATTCTATAATACTTTTGAATTTGACTATTATGTCATTGTAAAAGATGTATATAAAAAAGAAATTAAAGTGAAAATTAAGGTTTTAGACCGTCACGAAATCGGGAAACAGATCGATGAGTTTCTAAACTTGAATTTTAACAGACTTTTGAAGAAAACGAAAACAAATCTATAAAAATTAATAATGTTATTAGATGAAATTTCCCAAAATGATCTTTTGGTTATAGCCCTTGCCATACTTTATGGTTTTATTATTACCACCAGGAAAAAATGAAAATCTGCTGCTTCATAAACCTACGATTGAAGTAGTAGGATCGCATACTAAAGAAGTATGGCTGTAATACTATAAGTTTAATAGCGGTTGGTTTTTAGCGATACAAAATACCCCAAATAAAATTATGACCTCTTCGATAAAAAGTAAAATAAAAAGCATAAGAGAACTAAAAAATTACACGCAGGAATATATGGCAGATCAGTTAGGTGTTACACAGGCAGGATATAGTAAAATCGAGAAAGGAAAAACGATTCTTTCGTATGAAAAATTGGTTGAAATAGCCAGAATTTTAGAAGTTAGTGTAGAAGATGTAATCAGTTTTGACAGTCAGAGATACTTCAATAGTTTTAATAAAGTGAGAGGAAACAATAATGGAAGTATTCAGATTAATTCGGATAATAGTGCAGCGTTAAAGGCTTTGTATGAAGATAAAATTGTGCTTTTAGAGAAATTGTTAAGCAAAACGGAAGAAGAGCTACGTCGTTATAAAGAAAAATTCGGAGAGATTTAGTCTAAGGAAATGGAAAAGAAATGGGGCTCAGTAGCCCCATTTCTTATTATTTTGTACCGCAGTTATGTAGTTTGATCGTCTGTAGAAGCTTCGGGTGCGTTTGTTTTTACCGATGCTATTCCGTTATCTCGGGCGCTGGTACTTTCATACATTTCGCTTGCTCCAATAATCTGACCGTTACTGGCTTTTAAGTTGAAATAAGGTTTTCCGCTTTTGGATTCCAGTCTGTCAAATCTTCCGTCGTCCTGCGAATTTGTTTTAACAGACTCAATTCCGTTTAAGCAGGCCGCTTTGGTAGTATAACCTTCACTTGTTAGAATAGTTTGCCCATTACCAGCTTTTAAATTAAATTGAAATTCACCATTGGCTCTCTTAGTAATTACAAATTTTCCCATCTATTTTTTGATTAAGTTAAAAATTAAATTCATTGATATTCATAAAAATACAAAACTTCATCGTATAAAGTATAACCGGATGAAAAATAAATTAGAGAGGACTAGATCATAATGATTTTTCTCTTTTTTACCATTTTTGTTTTGAGTTGAAGCATAAAAAAAAGAGACACCATTTGGTATCTCTTTAGTGCTGTCGCTAATTGTGCAGACTATTATTTTATTGTGATTGGAACTTCAACAGTTGTTTTGTCCCAGCCAATTACCAAATTCGTTACGGAACCCTGAGTAGTAAAAGCAATAGATAAGGCCTCAATTGTGTTGGATACTGGTTTTACAGGAACACTTACTCTTGCAATATCCTTACTTTCGTCGTACGCATAAGCACCCCATAAATCGATTTCTTTATTGATAATGATGGTCCATTTGTCTTTTTCAGGAATAGCAAATAAACTGTAAGTTCCGGCAGGAATATTTACTCCGCCAATAGTAACCGGTTTGTAAAATTTGATTTCGGTATTTTCGTTAGCACCTACACGCCAAACTTCACCAAACTTAATCAATTCACCAAAAATAGCGCGTCCCTTAACTGAAGGTCTTGAATAAATAACCTTAACTGTCGGAGCCGGATTATCGGTTTTCTTGAATTTTACCGCTTTGTTTGGAGAATACGCAATATCAACCGGACTCGCATCCAAAGGAGCAAATTTAACGTCTTGTGCATTAACTGAAAAAGCTGTCAATAAGACAATTACCAATAAATTAATTTTTTTCATAGTTAGAATAGTTTTTAAGTGTTCACACAAAGTAAGAAAATCCTAAACAGAAATCATATAGTTTTTTTTCTTTTTTTGTTAATGATTTGGTAATACGATAGGATTGATAAGGTTCTATTTTCGTTTTAAATACTTGCTGCCGCAAATCCTCCGTCTACTTTTAGGATTGTTCCCGTGACAAATTTTGACAGGTCGCTGCATAAATACAAAAGTGCTCCGTTGATATCTTCGGGAGTACCAAATCTTCCCATTGGAGTATGTTCGATGATTTTTTCTCCTCTTGGCGTTAATTTTCCTTCCGGAGTCAGTAAGAGAGAGCGGTTCTGTTCTCCTATGAAAAACCCCGGTGAAATGGCATTGACACGTATCCCTTCACCATATTTAGTAGCCAGTTCTACGGCCATCCATTGTGTGAAATTGTCGATTGCTGCTTTAGAAGCGGCATATCCTACCACCCTTGTTAGAGGACGTTGTGCGGCTGCCGATGAGATGTTAATGATGTTTCCCTGTTTTTGTTGAGCAAAAAGTTCCGAAAATACTTGTGAAGGCAGCATAGTTCCAATGATATTCAGATCGATTACTTTTTGTAAGTCTTCGGTTTGAAGGTCGTAGATGGCCTGATCCGGGCTGATGGTAGCTCCAGGCATGTTTCCTCCTGCAGCATTGATTAGAATATCGAGACGACCGTATTTTTTTACAATAAAATCTTTAGCTTTTTCCAGTTCTTCTTTGTTTAAAACATTCGCCTGAATGGCAAAAGCTTTTCCACCATTGCTCTCTATTGCAGCTACGGTTGTATTGGCTTTTTCGATAGACTGGGAAATGATTCCGGTAATAACACCCTGTTCGGCCAGAACGTTAGCAAAGTTACTTCCCAGTACTCCGGCACCGCCGGTAATTAATGCAATTTTTCCTTTTAGATTAAATATTGAATCCATGTAAAATTTTGTGATTAATAGTGTTTTGAATGGTATTCCTATTTTAAACTTTGACTTTAATAACAATTTTTTTAAGTGGACTTTCGCTTATCATTGCCGAGTGAACATCTTCGGGAAATAAAATTGTAAACTGCTTTTCCTGTAATTCGAAAAACATGTCCGGTTTGTCGTAAAAGAAACGAACATCGCGTTCGTCACTGTATTCTCCGTTCGGATTAATACATTTTTCTCTGGGTTTCCAGGCAAAAGTTTCCGGCCCTTTGATCGGAATTTGGATGTCGATATTTTTATCGTGACATTCAAACCCTTTTATACTTTCTTCTTTAGTGGTGCCTTCGCCAACAATTACAATTACTTTTAAGCCCTCGCCAATTTCAAAGGCTCCTTCTTCAAGAGTGCTGATGTCATTTTGGTTTACGTAATCAAATGCTTTTTTAAAATTAGGATGCAGGCTGTAGTATCTGGCTGCGTTTTGTAAGGAATCTACAATCATTGTTATTTGTTTTTTTAGGTATTTTAAGTTTCCGAATGGATTGCCAAATGAATGGATTCGGATTTGATTTATGATTTATTTTTTACTTTACATGTTTGGTTTTAAAGTGCTGGTTATTAGATTGTTATTTGTTATTTTTAGTCTGATGGCAGTACTTGTCAAAAGCTCGTTTTGGATTGTCAGTTCGCCTAAAAACAAGTGTTTTTGAGAATGAAATATTTATATTTATACTTGATGTAAAAGGATTTAATGTGCTGATATTTAATTTCTTGTTTTTGTATTGAATGATTTTTATTGGATAAGTTTTTATTGTTTTCGCCAAAACTACTTACCGGAATTGATGTGAACAGCATTACTTTTTGAAGCCTAAAACTACAAATCAAATTGCATTTACTACTAAGAAAATGGTAGTAATCATGTAAAAATTTTGTGGTTTGGCAATGCTATGCTATGGAAAGACAGTCATTAAAGTTCTTTAAACCGATTCCCAGTTGCCATTTTGTTTGGCGAGATCAATCGAAAGCTGACCGTATTCTGTCATTAAACCTTCCGCAATCATTCTTTCTGCCCGCTCTTTATTGGGTTGGCTCCATTTGCTTTTTTTGGCATTTCGTGGGGTAAATGTCAGATAATAACTTTCAGGATCCCGTTTTTTACACAAACTGTCAATCCACCCAAAACAGAGTGCTTCTTCTGTAGCTTCGATAAGATTTACACTTTCTATTTTACTTTTTTTGTGGTATAAAATCAACCAGACTGATTTTTCGATCTGACTGTTTTCCTGTAGCCAATCGCGCCATTCCTTTCGGGTTTTGGCATAAAGTGCTATTCTTCCATCTTTTGTTTCCATGAGTTTAGAATTGTGTGCGGACATAAATTTAATGAAATTTAATGGTAAAATGTGTAAAGTTTTAAGGATTCTAATCGTGTTTTGGAAACGGTATGTTTGCGAATGAAATGGGAAGTACTATTTTCAAAGGTTTAAAAAAATAGAAATTGTTTAATGAGTGTAAACCTTTGTAAATTTGTAACTTAGTAGTTCTTAGCTTTGATGAAATTTAAAACAATTAGAAGTGATACGATTTAAAGTGTGTTATGATTAGTGTTGGAAAGCTCTTCTAATGGACAGGTGAAAAAGATATAGAGATCAGGATTAATAACAATTTAAAATATAAATGCTATGATACATCAAATTGATACAACAGACAATATTGTCGCTTTTCGGGCATTGGCAGTGGTAACAAATGAAGATTTTCTAAGTGTCGTGATCCCCGCAGTGGAACATTTGGTAAAACAAACTAACGAAATCAATTTTTTATTGGTTTTGGATACAGACACTGAGGCTTCTACTTCAGGAGTATGGCTGCAAGATGCCTTGCTTGGTTTAAAACATCTTGGAAAATGGAACAGAGCCGCCATAATTACAGATTCGGAAGAGATTATTTCTTTTACTAATGGGTTTGGTTCTGTCATTCCCGGCGATTTTCTTGGCTTTAAAAAAGAATCTTTCAATAAAGCATTAAACTGGGTGGAAGGAAATATCAATATTCATTAGTTTTTATCAGATAAAAAAAGCCCCGAATTCATGAAGTATTGCCAGATGAGACTAAGCAAAATTCATGAATTCGAGACTAAACTATTTGTGAGAGATTTCGAAATAGATCTGAAACAGACGAAATCTAATGATTGTATTCGATACCGCTGCTTACGTTAAGATCTCTTTTAGCTTTATTGGTTTTTGAAACTTGTTTGTAGCAAGCTGTAGCCAATAGAGGAATAGCCAGGCTTCCAACAACGGCAGCAGTTTTATCTTGTCCCGCTTTTTTCAAAATAGCACCTGCTACAAGAGTTCCTACACCTGCAAAAATCAAATTTTTTACAGAAAACTTAGAGGCTGGTTTTGGAGTAATTCCGTGTAATAGTGGATCTATAAAATTCAATTTTTCCATGATTATACTTATTTATTTAATTAAACTTTTTTGTTATTCATTCTGATGGTTCTTAACAATCAGTCTTGTTTTTATTATTTCATTTTTATTCTCTGACGTAACAATGCAAAAACACTTAGTTAAGCATACGCTCTAAAAGCAAGCGAAAATCCTGCCAAATTGTTGCCATGCTGCTTATTTAGCAAAATTTTATAATTCTAAAAAATGGTTTACGTTCCATTTATAAGATCCTTTTCGCATTATGGTCAGTTTGATACAAGTTGTTGTAAATGCAAATAATCAAATGATTTAAATTATACTCTTTGTATGGCATAAATTTTTAGTATTCGTTTTTACAGAACAAAATTGTTGATTTAAAATTACTCTATTTAAGTGTACTGATATTACATAGTTTTCCTCTTTTGTTACACAATTTTAGTACAAATAACCCTTTATAGAAAAAACCGCTAAGTTTTACTGCTTAGCGGCTATTGGCAATTTTATTGATTATTTGAACAATTGGTTTTTAAAGTGACTATTTTTTGCCATACAGAACACCGTTTTTTACTGACTTTTTATTTAGTTCTCCTTTTTCAAATAATTGCTCCAGAATTGTATGGGCTTCGGCATAAGAAATATCCAGAATAACGGCATACTCTTTTGGTGCAAGAGTAGGATAAATTTCAAATAGAGCTAAAGGATGCTCATTTGCTGTTTTTTTCTTTTTAGCGTCAGGAAACAGGGCTAATATTGCATTTTCATAAGAGGCATAAGGCTTAGAACCATAAACGGTTAATTGATTTTGATTCCCATCAGAGAAAAACAAAGTAGGGAAGCCTCGTACGCCAAGACTTCTGGCATAGTTCAGATCTTCCTGAAAAAGTACTTTTGCTTCTCCTTCGTAGTCCCATTTTAATTTTTTGGTATCTAAACCGGAAAGTTCGGCCGCTTCAGAAATGTTTTCCCATTTCGCAATATTCTTCTTTTCGAGATACAATTTCTCCCTAAGAATCCGCATAAACTTTACCGCTTTATCTTTACTCTGAATTTGCGCTGCTTTCATCGCAATACAAGATGGATAGGAAGAATCGAGCGGGTCTTCGAGCCATACATTTCCATCAATAGGCATTTCATAGTACAAACTTGCTTCTTCCCAGTGATGAGCGACATCTGACGGTTTACTGATTCCGCCACTATTGTAAGACCAATCCGGAAGTAAACCGCCCATTCTGTAATCAATATCGATATAATTGCCGTATTCGAGTTTTAGTTTTCTTAACTGAGGTTCAATTCCCCAACAGGAAGAACAGATAGGATCAGTGTAATAAATAATTTTTATGGGTTTATCTGCTGTTGGAATGATGGCAGTTTCATTTGCTTTTTCGTGAATTGGCATTTCGCAGGTTCCCGTTTCAGGATCACATAATAATGGATTTGTTTTGTCTGTACTCATTTTTGAATTTATTTGTGACTGACAGTTTGTACTGCAGATCAGAATTAATAATAGCGAAAGTCTTTTCATAAATAACGGTTTTAGATTTACGCTTCGGCTTAAATTTTATAATTTTACTGTAAAGTTCGTCCATCTTTAATCACAAGTCAATTAGTCTAAAAAATATGACTACAGCAAATACATCAGAAAGAGAGAATGAATGTCCGGCAGAAGGGCTTTTAAAATTGCTTTCGGGCAAGTGGAAACCGCAGATCTTTTTACTGGCCGTTAATGGTCCTTTGCGTTTCAACGGACTTTTAAGAGAACTTAAAGGAGCGAGCAAACAATCTGTTGCAACGGCACTTCGGGAACTGGAAGATTTTGGAATTCTGGACAAAAAAGTAGTTCGTTTAAAACCTTTACATATCGAATACCATCTTTCTGAAAAGGGAACATCATTAGTTCCGGTTTTTAAGCAATTGGAGATTTTCTCAAAAGTGTAAAATAGTAAGTTTGGATAATTTTGATTGCTGTTTAGAATAAAACAATTAAATGATATAAACGATGAAAAAGCTATTGTTATTTTTGGTGTTGTTGTTTCAAATGGCTGTAACAACAGGATACAGTCAAAGTACAGATCCTTCCTCTAAAAAAATTGTCGGAACCTGGTACGCCGATGCCAATCGAAATACAAGGTGGGTTTTTACTACAGACGGAAAAGTTTTCAATTACGATAAAAACACGTTTAAAGTAATGTACCGATACACTATTTCAAACAGCTGCCAGAATAATTCAGATGATACACTCGAATTTATAACGTTGATGGATAAGGATGGTGATGAATATTGTTTTAGAATAAACGCTATAAATGAGAACAAGAATGGCGTTTTATCGATGACGAATATGAGTAATATGGAAGCACTCTTGTTTGTTAACGACATCAACATCGTAATAACAAACTAAATTTATTTCGCATTAAACTTTTATTAACAAAAAGCAAATTGGCATTCGTTTATATTTGTAAGGCAAAAACTAAAAATAGCACAAAGAGATATGAAAATCAATGTATTAAGAATTTTTATTGTATTTGCTTTCTCCGTAAGCGGTTATAGTCAGAATGTAAAGCTGTTAAACATCGATCAGATGAACGAAAGAATTAAGAACGGCAAAGACAGTACTTATGTTGTTAATTTCTGGGCTACCTGGTGTGCACCCTGTATTAAAGAGCTGCCTCATTTTGAAAAGTTAAAGGCGGATCATAAATCAGATAAATTAGCGGTTTTATTGGTAAGTGTCGATTTTAAATCTAAGTTAAACTCAGCTGTAGTTCCGTTTGTGAAAAGAAAAAACCTGAAAAATGAAGTTTTTCTGTTAAACGAAAGCAATCCGCAGGAATATATAGACCGCATTGATAAAGACTGGTCGGGAAGCATTCCGGCAACCTTATTTATTAAAGAGGATAAAAGAAAATTTATTGAATCTGAATTTACCTACGAACAATTATTAACTGAATATAAAAAACTGTAAATTATGAATAAGTTTATTACTGCTGTGACTTTGTTTTTGTTTAATCTGCTGCTTTCTCAGGCTCAGAGCACCACCCTTAAAGCCGGCGAAACGGCTCCGGATTTTAAATTGAAAAACGTAGACGGAAAAGAAGTTTCCTTTGCCAGTTTTCCAAAAGCAAAAGGATACATCGTTGTTTTTACCTGTAATACGTGCCCTTATGCGGTAGCGTACGAGCAAAGAATAATTGAATTGGATAAAAAGTTCAAAGCCCAGGGTTACCCGGTAATTGCCATTAATCCAAATGATCCTGAAGCTTCTAAGGCGGATTCTTTTGAGAAAATGCAGGAGTTGGCAAAAGATAAAAAATATCCGTTCCCTTATTTATTTGATGCCGGACAAAAAGTTACCGATCAATATGGGGCGAAACGTACACCACATCTTTTTATCGTTTCTAAAACCGATAAAGGAAATGTGGTAGAATATGTAGGAGCAATTGATAGTGACCCGGAAGGAACTAAAACCGAAAAAACAAAGTATGCTGAAGAGGTGATCGCAGCATTAAAAAGCAATAAAAAACCTGCCGTTACACAAACCAAAGAAATCGGCTGTACGGTAAAAAGAAAAGCGAAAGCTTAATTTTTTAAGAAATTCAATGTCATAGAAAATACCTCAGTGATGAGGCATTTTTTTATGCTATGATCTCCGTTAGTCTCTGTTGTTCCTGAAATTCCAGTTCGGCAATAATTTGCTTTTTCATTGTAGTATGAATGTAGTCTTTGGCTTCAGCATAAGAAATAGCATACTTGCGTTTAATTTCTTGAAGGTGAATCGGAAAATGAGCAAGCAGTTTGTCATAATAGGCATTCAGTTCTGTATCAGTGGGCATTTCAAATTTTAATTTGATTTGAAATCTTCTCAGCAAAGCTGTATCAATACTGTCGTAATAATTGGTCGCACAAATAAGTAAACTGTCTGCCGGAAGATAATCAATCAGTTGAATGATCGTATTTACCAGACGTTTCATTTCAGCCACATCTTTGTCCTGACTGTCACGGCTTTTACCAATCTGATCAAATTCGTCGAGAAATAAAACCGCTTTTTCACGAATTGCTTTATCAAACAACACTTTTACATTTTTAGAAGTTTCTCCAATTTTAGCATCGATTACGGTACTGAGATTCACAATAACAATACTCTTGTTTAAAGCGTTGGCGATGGCTTTTGCAGTAGTGGTTTTGCCACAGCCCGAATGCCCGTGCAGTATTATTTTGTTATCTACTTTGAGATTGTATTTTTTTAATTCTTCGATGTATTTATGTTCTTTTATCGTCTGAATTAATATCGTTTTATTCTCTGTACTAAAAAGTAAATCTTCAAGTGCTATTTTTTCAGTATCGTTTACAACAAGTTCGTGCAGATTCATTTGTGATTTTATTTGGTGCAAAATTAGACTTTATTCTGCAATATTTTCGTTCCAGATTTCTTTTCCTAAAAAGCGGTTTCCAAAAATCGAAGTTCCAATTCGGATCAGATTCGAACCTTCGGCAATGGCCAGTTCTAAGTCTTGTGACATTCCCATTGAAAGTTGTAAATTATTGATCCCTTCAATTTCAGCTGCGTAAATTTCATCTCTTGTTTTTCGAAGCAAACGCAATGACGGACGCATTTTTTCTTTTTCGACATCCAGCAATCCAATAGTCATTAGTCCTTTAATCTTAAGAGTTTCGTAACGTTTTATCTTTTGAATAAATGAAAGTACTTCTGTTGGAGGCAGTCCGAATTTACTTTCTTCAAATGAAGTGTTAACTTGTATAAAAACCTCCAGTGTTCGTCCTTCTTTTTGCAATTGCCTGTCCAATTCATTGGCCAAGCTCAGTCTGTCGAGAGATTGAATACAAGTGACGTACTTAAGAACGTCTTTGACTTTATTGGTTTGAAGATGGCCAATAAAATGGCGTTCGATTTTTAAATCTTTTAGTGCCGGATTTTTATCACGGAGTTCCTGCATTTTATTTTCGCCAAGGAGTGTCTCTCCGGCATCGATCGCAATTTGAATGTCTGCTGGAGAAACGGTTTTAGTCGCCAGTAATAGTTTCACATCTGATACATTTCTACCGGAACTTTTACAGGCATTCTCCATGCGTTGATGAACCTGTTTTAAATTGAAAATAATATCTTCT
Organism: Flavobacterium tructae; assembly: GCF_001853485.1. Taxonomy (NCBI): domain Bacteria; kingdom Pseudomonadati; phylum Bacteroidota; class Flavobacteriia; order Flavobacteriales; family Flavobacteriaceae; genus Flavobacterium; species Flavobacterium tructae. Next base: position 161,685 of record NZ_MIKE01000026.1, read on the forward strand.
TTCATGAGGCAAAATTACCGGTAAACAGACGTACTTAAAAGATCCAGTTTTTAGTATAAGTAATAGTCCAGATTGGAAGCAAACTAGACCAGATTAGGACTATAAATGAAAAAACTGGATTATTTAGCAGATCCTGAATCGAAGTAATTTTGTACAGACAATAAAGTCAAATTTAAAACAAATTAAAATGAGTAAATCAATTTTTTATCATGCCGGCTGTCCGGTTTGTATTAGTGCAGAACAGGATATTTTAAGTTTAATTAACCCTGCTGAGGTTGAAGTTGTCCATCTGGGTGTCGATAAATCCAGAATTGCGGAAGCTCAAAAAGCAGGATTGCAATCGGTTCCGGCTTTGGTAACGCCAAACGGAAATGTGCTTCATATTAATTTTGGTGCTTCTATAGCAGATGTAATTGGATAGATTCACTGTGAGAGGTGAAATGTAAAATGGAAATAGTATGAAGATAGCAGTGTGGGATACCTATGTAACCCGAAAAGACGGAACGGTAATGCATTTTGATATTCTGGTTGACGAACGTACTGTTGATGAAAACCAGATTTTTGAATATGGCAAAAGGTATCTTAAAACAGTAGCACAGGAAGGGCAACCGCTGACCTCAAAAGAATGCAAATTTTGTCATATTGACAAGGCTCCAGAGACTGTGCAAAGTCAGATTCTTAAACAGGGATTTTCGATTATCGAAATGGAGAACTGTAATTAACTGATTCTTTTGCTTTGTATAAAAAAGGCTGAAACGTTGTTGTTTCAGCCTTTTTTATAGATACAGAGTCTATGTTTCTATGTGTTAAAATAAATTACGTAGAGAGCAGCTTATAATTATAAACTTTTTAGTTTTTTCATGAAAACCGGAAAGACTTCATTTAATTCTTCAAAAAGAGGGTTGTTGCGGTGTTTCAGTTTTATTTCGCTGAACAATTTGAGACCAAGTGCAAATTGGGTAGCTTCGTGTGGATTTTCAAACAGGTTTTTAGCCTTTATTTTTTCGATGATATCGAATATTTCATCATGATTGTCGAATTCTATTCCAAGTTCTTTTGCGGGTTCCGTTTCGCCGTTTGCGTATTCTTTTAAGCTTAAAGTCAGGTAATATTTGTTTGATCTTTTTTGCATGATATTATTTTTTAAATTTTATTTCAACCATTTGTCAACAATGGTTTTAAAGGTTTCTTTGTATTGTTCACCAACCGTGATCTCGGTTTTATTAATGAATATTGAGTTTTTACTGATGGAGTTTATTTTGTCCAATGCAACAATAAAGGAGCGGTTGATTCGCATAAATTTTAGGGAGGGTAGTTTTTCTTCGAGCGCTTTTAAAGAAATCAAAGACATTAATCCTTTTGGAGAATTTTCAAGATGTACTTTCACATAATCTTTGAGACTTTCGATATACAAGATGTCTTTTAATGAAATTCGAACCCACTGATATTCTACTTTCAGAAAAATAAAATCATCATCATCTGCTGTAATGGACTGAAATTGACCGGAGGCCTCTTCTGTTAATTGCAAAACTTTGCCGGCGGCTCTTAAAAACTCTTCATAACTAAAGGGTTTTAAAAGATAATCAACAGCGTTGACCCGATAACCTTCAATAGCGTAATGATTGTAGGCTGTGGTGAAAATTATTTTAGGTAATGTTCCCTGCTGTTCCTGTAAAAGGCGGGCAAGTTCCATACCGCTTAAATTCGGCATATTGATGTCCAGAAAAATAATGTCGGGTTGTTGTTCCCGTATCAGACTCATAGCTTCAATAGCATTATCGCAACTTTGAACCAACTGTAAAAAAGGAGTTTGTTCTATAAAAGTTTCCACCAATTTTAAGGCTAGCGGTTCGTCGTCTACTGCGATACATTTTAATACAATCATTGTTCTAAAGTTATTTGCAGGTTTACTTTATATTTTCCGTTTGGATCAATACCGGCCGTTAAACTGTGTTTGTCAGGATAGATGAGGTGTAATCGGCGTTTGGTATTGGTTAAGCCAATTCCGCCCTGTTCTGTTGGAGTTGTTTTTTCGAAAAAAGTGTTTTCTACCTCAAATTCAAGCAGCGTTCCGTTTTGTTTCAGCGCAAAATGAATCTCGCTTTTGTCCGTAGCATGCACGCCATGTTTAAAGGCATTTTCGACTAACGGCAGTAAGAGCATCGGTACAATTGGATAATCCTGAATTTTTTCCGGAATATCGCCGGTAATAGTCAGTTTACTGTTGGCTCGAAGCTTCATTAAAGCAATAAAGTCCTTCATAAAAGCCACCTCTTTCAATAAGGTTGTTCTTTCGCCTTCAGTGCTGTAAAGCAGGTATCGCATCATTCGGCTTAAAGTATGAAGCGCATTACGGGAATCTTCAATATTGGTATACGTAAGGGAGTAAATGCTGTTAAGCGAATTAAAAAAGAAATGCGGATTGATTTGTGCTTTCAGCATAGCCAGTTCGGTCATCGTTTTGTCCTGCTCCAGTTTTTGTTTATGTTGAGCGGCTCTTTGCCAATGCAGCAACATGGCATAACTGGTACTGATGGCTAAAACCAGTAAGGTGAGACTAAAAATATAGTTATCGAAATAGGTATTTCGGTATCGTTTGAATCGGATAAGCGCAGCCAGTTTGTTATGTAAATCGGTGTTCAGGTTGTAAAAATAGGATGCCAGCTGCATGATGAAAATAATCAATAGTATCCATAACAAGAAAGGGCCAATTTTGTCTTTAATGATGGTTTTTGGAACAATTACCTTGGCATTATAGTAAAAAATCGCAAGCATGAAAAGCAAAACAATGGTTTGCCAAATCCAGAATATATGGGGAAGTACTATATTCCAGGTAAGCGGAATATAAAACAGCTGCATATATCCTAATAATACCCAGGCCAGGATGTGTAATCCGGTAGACATAAACGGTTTAAAAAAATTGGGTGTCATTGTAAGTTGTGATTTTAGGGACAATATTACATTTTATTTGAACAGGATATAAAACCAATCGCTCAAAATAGATTTACAACCCGTAAAAACCATTTTAGAGTCGACGAGGCTATTACAAAAATACTTATTTATCAGGGAACATCTTCCATCGGTTCTCATCTAATCTTTATCGATTGCAGAGGGCTTTTCGTCTATTGTAAAAATTTTGTGTGTTCTATTTCAGTTCTTTTGTTGCTTAATAAATAGATAATCACACAATCCATAAAAATGAAGAAGCAATCTTTTTTTAGTATTCTAGCAGCATCTATTATCATCACTTCGTGTGGAAACAAAAATGATAAAGCGGCTCAGGCCGGAGGTGCACCACAAGTTAAAGAATATAAAACGCTGACTTTAGAACCTAAATCGGCAACTTTATATACAGATTATCCCGCCAGTATTCAGGGACAGCAAAATATAGAAATTCGTCCGCGGGTAGAAGGGTATATTGATAAGATTTTTGTTGATGAAGGTGCTGTGGTTAGGGCCGGACAGCCATTGTTTAAAATTAGTGCTCCGGAATACGAACAGGAAGTTCGCACAGCCGCTGCAAGTATCAAAAGTGCTCAGGCTAATTTAAGTGCGGCTAAACTGGCAGTCAATAAAGTAAAGCCGTTGGTCGAAAAAGGAATCATCAGTAAATACGATTTAGAATCGGCACAATATACTTATGAATCGGCTTTAGCAACATTGGCGCAGGCCAATGCCAGTCTGGTAAATGCCAAGACAAACTTGGGATATACAACAGTAACCAGTCCTGTTGACGGTGTCGTGGGCTCTATTCCGTTTCGTTTGGGAAGTTTAGTGAGTTCTAATACCGCAGATCCTTTAACGACGGTTTCAAGCATCGGAAATGTATATGCTTATTTTGCAGTGAATGAAAAAAAACTTCTAAGTTTTACTCAGAATACAGATTCCGGAATTGCACTGGCAGAAAAAATTAAAAAGATGCCTGCTGTGTCTCTGCTTCTTTCAGATGGTACAGCTTACGGTGAAAAAGGACGTATTGAAACCGTAAACGGATTAATCAATACCGAGACGGGGTCCGTTACTTTCAGAGCACGTTTCCCCAATACAAAAAGCATCATCAGAAGCGGAAACAGTACTACAGTGAGAATTCCGAACGAAGTGAATCAAGCGATTATTGTTCCTCAAAGCGCCACTTTTGAACTTCAGGATAAATTGTTTACCGTAGTAGTTGGAAAAGACGGGAAAACTAAAAATGCCAATATTACGGTTTTAGAAAATACTGCAGGAAATTATTATGTCGTAAAAAGCGGTTTGCAGAGCGGAGACCAAATTGTTCTGGAAGGTGTGGCAGCACTTAAAGACGGAACTGAAATTAAAGCTCAGAATCAAAGTGCAGAAACGGTTTACGCGGATTTAAAATAAAAAGAAATGTTTAAAATATTCATACAACGACCGGTACTATCTACGGTAATATCGGTTATTATCGTAATCCTGGGAATCCTGGGACTGGCCGCACTTCCTATTGCGCAATATCCGGACATCGCACCGCCAACCGTGAATGTAGCAGCAAGTTACACCGGAGCGAATGCAGATGTGGTACTGAAAAGTATCGTAATTCCGCTTGAAGAGCAGATCAACGGTGTAGAAAACATGACCTATATGACTTCTACGGCGACTAATGATGGTAATGCCTCTATAAAAATTTTCTTTAAAGTAGGAACCGATCCTGATTTAGCTGCAGTAAACGTACAAAACAGGGTTTCCAGAGCTACCAGTTTATTACCGGTTGAAGTAACTCAGGCGGGGGTAACCGTAACCAAAAGTCAGAGTAGTAACTTATTGATTTTCTCTTTGTACAGTGATGATAAAGCCTACGATCAGACATTTCTTCAAAATTATGCTAAGATCAACTTAGTACCGCAAATTCAGCGTGTAGTGGGAGTAGGAGATGTTACCGTTTTCGGTTCAAGAGATTATTCTATGCGTATCTGGCTGAAACCTGATGTAATGCAGCAGTATAAATTGATTCCGAGTGATGTTTCGGCTGCTTTGGCAGAACAAAATATTGAAGCGGCACCGGGAAAATTTGGTGAAAACGGAGATCAGGCTTTTCAATATGTAATCAAATACAAAGGGCGTTTAACAAGTGCAAAAGAATTTGAAGAGATTGTCATTAAATCGGCCGGTAACGGGCAGTTATTGCGTTTAAAAGATGTGGCGAAAGTAGAATTAGGTTCTTTAAGTTATTCTTCGACCAGTACCACAAACGGGCGCCCGTCTGTGGGTATTGCAATTAGTCAGACTCCCGGGTCGAATGCACGTGATGTCATTAATAATTCTAAAAAATTGATTGACGAAGCCGTAAAAACGTTTCCGAAAGGCATAAAGTATACCGTATTAATCAATGTCAATGAAAACCTGGATGCTTCAATTGAGAAGGTAATTCACACTTTGGTAGAAGCTTTTATTCTGGTTTTTATTGTAGTATTTATTTTTCTTCAGGATTTCCGCTCGACTTTAATTCCGGCGATTGCAGTTCCTGTTGCGATTGTTGGAACGTTCTTCTTCCTGAATTTATTCGGCTTTACCATTAACCTGCTGACGCTATTTGCGATGGTTTTGGCCATTGGTATTGTGGTCGATGATGCGATTGTAGTCGTCGAGGCGGTACATGCCAAACTCGACAATGGGTATAAATCGGCTAAGAAAGCTACTATTCATGCTATGAATGAGATTTCAGGAGCGATCATTTCGATCACGCTGGTCATGGCGGCGGTATTTATTCCGGTAACCTTTATCACAGGTTCGACCGGGGTTTTCTATAAGCAATTCGGAATTACATTGGCGGTTGCGATTATTCTGTCGGCCGTGAACGCGCTTACTTTGAGTCCGGCGTTGTGTGCTTTACTTTTAAAACCACATGCTGACGATCACAAACATCAAAGTTTTATTCAGCGTTTTTATACCTCATTTAACGTTGCGTTTGACAATGTAACCGAAAAATACAAACGTTCAGTTCAGTTCCTTTCCATCAAAAAATGGATTGCACTGGGATCCATACTTTTTGCTGCGGGAGCTTTGTTCTATATGATGAAAACGACACCGTCAGCTTTCGTTCCGGCGGAAGATCAGGGTGTAGTTTTTGCCAATATCAGTTTGCCGCCTTCGGCTTCTATGGAACGTTCTGACGTTGTGGCGAAAAAGGTCGATAGTATAGCGCACACCATTCCGGGTGTCGAAAATACCCTTCGTATCGTGGGTCAGAACTTTACAGCAGGTGCGGGTAGTGCCTACAGTATGGTAATTGTGAGATTGAAAAGCTGGGAAGATCGTGAGCTGAGTGTCGATGATGTAATTGGTCAGCTGTTTGCTAAAACCAGTGGTATTCGGGAAGCTAATATTTTCTTTATTTCCCCGCCAACGATTCAGGGATTTGGACAAAGTGGTGGATTTGAATTTCAGTTACAGGACAAAGGAGGTCACAGTACAGCAGAATTTTATAAAGTAAACAATGAATTTCTGGCTAAGCTTTCGGCACGTCCGGAGATACAATATGCTACGACACCTTTTAATCCGGGATTCCCTCAATACATGATGGATATTAATCTGGCAAAAGCAAAAGATGCAGGAGTTTCTGTCAATACTATTTTATCAACCATGCAAGGTTATTATGGAGGATTGTACGCTTCCAATTTCAATAAATTCGGAAAGCAATATCGTGTGATGATTCAGGCTTCTCCGGAGTTTAGAACCAATACCGAAGGTTTGAACAAGATCTTTGTCCGCAACAGTGCGGGAACCATGGCGCCTATTACCGAGTTCGTAAAAATGACAAGAGTATTCGGACCGGAATCTATCTCAAGATTTAACCTGTTTACCTCTATTTCTATCACGGGAGCACCAAAACCGGGTTATAGTTCCGGAGATGCTATTAAAGCGATTCAGGAAGTGGCAGCAGAAAGTCTCCCTGCAGGTTATGGTTATGAATTTTCGGGATTAACGCGTGAAGAATTAGCATCAGGAAGTGAGACGATCTTTATTTTTGTATTGTGTCTGGTGTTTGTTTATTTCCTGCTAAGTGCACAATACGAGAGTTATATCCTGCCTTTTGCTGTACTGTTTTCAATTCCGTTTGGATTGGCAGGAGCCTATTTGTTCTCGATTATTTTCAAGTTGAACAGTAATATTTATTTACAGATTTCCTTAATCATGTTAATTGGGTTATTGGCCAAGAACGGGATTTTGATTGTCGAATTTGCACTCGAAAGACGCCGAAAGGGACTGCCAATTGTACAGTCGGCTATTGAAGGAGCGGTAGCACGTTTCCGTCCGATTTTGATGACCTCTTTTGCTTTTATTTTGGGACTTGTTCCTTTAATGTTTGCTTCGGGTGCAGGAGCTGTTGGAAATAAATCCATTGGAACGGGTGCTGTTGGCGGAATGTTGATCGGTACCATTTTAGGAGTATTTGTAATTCCGGTATTGTTCATTATTTTCCAGACATTGCAAGAGCGTGTGAGTGGTCCGCCAAAAGAAAATTATGATGATGAAGGTGATGATGACGAGGAAGTGCAATTGATAGAAACTCGCAAAGAGTAGTAATTTAATTTAAAAAAAATGACTCATAGTTCTAATAAATATATTCTTGTGGTAGTGGCAGCGACACTGTTGAGTGCGTGTTCGATTACCAAGAAATACGAACGTCCGTCGGCTATTTCGACCGATAAGTTGTATCGCGATCAAAATGCTACCGATTCGACTACTATGGCAAGTATGCCGTGGCAAACTGTTTTTAAAGATGAAAAACTGAATGCTTTAATTCAAAAAGGTTTAGATCAGAATCTCAATTTAAAGAATGCGATCGAAAATATAGTGCAGTCGAGAGCTACTTTGCGTCAGGCAAAATTGGCTTATTATCCAACGCTAAATTTTGATGCGAGTGCTACACATAACAAACAATCAAAGGCGGGACTGAATTTCCCCCCGGGAATTAATATCAATACACTGACAACAACCTATAAGCTAGGGTTAAGTACTTCCTGGGAACTTGATATTTGGGGAAAATTGAGCAGTTCAAAAAGAGCGGCTTTAGCTGCCTATCTTGCTACAGATGCTGCAAAACAAGCCATTCAGACACAATTGATCGCTGATATTGCCAATAATTATTTTTTGTTGTTAGCGTACGACAAACAATTAGAAATTACCAAAGCGACTTTAGAAAGCCGTATTAAAAATGTGGAAACGATTAAAGCTTTAAAAGAAGGTGCAATAGTGACCGGAGCAGCAGTGGTGCAGAGTGAAGCCAATCAGCATGCAGCCGAGGTATTGATTCCGGATTTAAAACGAAGTATTCGTGAAACGGAGAATGCGCTTAATATTTTGTTGGGACAAGCTCCGGGCACTATTGAAAGAGGGACATTGGGGAACCAGACCGTTCCGGAAAATCTTGCTGTAGGTATGCCGGCGCAATTGCTAGAAAATCGCCCGGATGTTCGTCAGGCGGAGTTTAATTTCCGCACTGCGTTTGAAAGTACCAATATGGCTAAAACGTATTTTTATCCAAGTTTAACGCTTACCGCAAGTGGCGGATTCTCTAACCTGCAACTAACGGATTTCTTTACCAATTCTGTTTTTTATTCTTTGATAGGAGGCTTAACACAGCCTATTTTTAATCAAGGACTGAATAAGGCAAGATTAACAACAGCACAATCCAAACAAGTTCAGGCACTGAATGACTTTCAACAGAGTCTTTTAGTAGCAGGGCAGGAGGTATCAAATGCTTTGTATGCTTATGAAATGGCCGTTGAAAAAGAAGATTCAAGACAAAAACAAATTGAAGCCCTTGAAAAAGCAGTCGATTTTACACAACAGCTTTTAGAGTACAGCTCGGCCACTAATTATACCGATGTATTAACTTCAGAGCAAAATTTATTGGCGGCACAATTAAGCGGGATCACTGATAATTTGCAAAAATTACAAGCCGTGGTCGATTTGTATCGCGCTTTAGGTGGCGGATGGAAATAGTCTTCGCGGTTTCTATTATTTTAAATTTTGAAACGAAAAGCGCCTCAGAGTATTGAGGCGCTTTTTTTGATTATTTTTTTAACTGCTAGTTTAATAATGGGTTATGTTTTGAAAATTTACTTTTTCAAAGTACCTTCTAAATGATATTTTTCCAACTCATTCTTAGCACTATTACATCCTAAATTGGCACTTTTAATCAAATTTTGCAATGCAAATTCTTTGCTGGTTTTGTCTAGTTTTTTAATTGTTTCGTAATTGAATTCTCCACCATTATTAATTTGAATCATCGTTCTGTAAATATTATAATAAGCATCCCTATCATTATATTTATAAGCCATGACTAGAGAATAAGGAAGTGTCGATTCATATTCTCCTTTTTCATAATAATAAATGCACAAGCTTGCATACAAATTTTTATCTCCCGATTTTACTATAATTACTTTTGCTTCTTTTATTTCAGAATCCTGCAAGATTCCATTATTACATGAGCTAAACAACGTAATCAGTAAAACACAATTAATTAAGGTCTTTATTTTATCAATCATTAAATTTATTGATTATACTGTAAATGTATTTTAGGTGTTTTTTTGTTATAACAATATTTGTTTTTTCTGCCTTAGAAAATAACAAGGAGTCATATTCTATAAAGTGTACCCATAAATTAAATCTTCCAAACTTTTTCAAATTCTTCTTTAGTGATAAAATCATTTAGATTTAGTTCAAGATCTTCCATATTTTGGTCGTACAACATTGATTCATTCACAACCGGATTATCCTGAGTTAAATATACTTTATTATCTTTTGATATTTCTACCTGTCTCGTTGCAATGCCGTTTGTAAAATGAATGAAAAACATCACATCCTCTTCATTCCAATATTTTTTTATAAATTTTTCTTCCATAAAATTAAAATCCAGTTGAAGAATAAGTATCTAAAGGTCTTTTTTTAAATAAGACTTTCTACTTGGACCAGGTCCTGGTGATATTGCGTTCGTATCAATTATTATTTTGAATTCATCCATTTTCTTTTTTATAATGATGGAAGTATCATAAATTTTAGGTTTACCATAAAAATATAAAGTAATCGTGTCATTTGTCAAACGGACATCTTTTATATTTGTGGAATTAACAATAGTATCACTTCTGTCGTTTTTTGAATCGTAGAGCAATATATAATCAGCACTTGTTGAAGCGACATTCGAATAATAAAACCATTCTATAACCTTATTTTTTACTTTTATTTCCTTCAAATATAGACGATCTTCTTGTAATGTATTTACGCAACCTAAAGCTATAATAGGTATAAAGATTAAAAATTTTCTCATTGTTTATTTTGACTTCTTTTATTCAGACTTATTACTAAAATCAGTTATTTTTTCGAACTTTGATGGATAACCTTTTGTTTGACCAAGGTTGCCTATTTTATAAAAAATTGCCTCAAGGCTCTCACTATCTATAGCTTCTTGAACGAATTTTTTAATTGTTTCTTTTTTTAAATCTTTTAGTATTACCATGGTGTGGGCCCAGAAAAAGGCGCTTTCATCTCGTTCTAAAAGCATTTTTATATTATTTGTCGTAAAAAGAGTAGCAAAAAAGATCTCCTTATTCTCTAAAATTACATTAATATCTAAATTGTCATTTCCGTAATTTTTAACTTGATATCCAGCAGGTACAGTTATTTTGAACTTCATATGTAATTTTTTTCTCCATTTGAATTTAATTCTTGATTAGTTATGGAGATGTTTTATAAATTAATCGTAATGAGAGGAGTAGGAGTATGGTACTCTTCCCTTTTTTAAAATAATTTTATTCAATAAATATTGACTATTACTGTATTTTGATTTTGTGAAAATAGAATCAAATATCTAGTTTTCCCATCTAATTTTAATAGTATTCCTGTTGCTATTTCACACAATATAATGTAATACATATTTTTTATTAATTATCATTTCTAGTATTTCTCACAGCAACAGTACTTTGCGCAGCAAGTTATTTAAGTAATATATCTCTACTGATTAAATAGTAGTATCCATTATAGTTATCTTCTTGTATTTGATAACCATTTAAATAGAAATAGTATTGGATTGTAAAAAAGTCATCTTTGCTTAATTTAGTAATATTCAAAACTTTCTTTTGGTTAAAATCCTTTGTGTACTTTAAATAAAAATGATCAAAGCCTTGCTCATACTCTTTTTTTATATTGTTGCTAGGCATAAAAATTTCGTAATAAATATTTTTAAAATCTTTTTTAGTAATCTCAATTTTATGATTCAGAACTGCATCTAGAAAGTCTCTGAAAGTCCCAAACGATTTTTTAAATTTCAATTCGTACAAATAATTTAAAAAATCGGCATTGGTTTTTATTATTTCTTCATTTTTTATTAAGATAAATAGATTAGTTTGTCCATAAACTGACGGCATTTCATATTTTGCTTTTGATAATTTATCAATATCATCAGTATCTATAATTACCTGTTTCTTTTTGCATGAAAAGAAACAACTAAATATTAAAACATAAATTATTATTCTCATCGTTTAAATTTATTATTTGGTGGGTTTTTAAGTTTTTCTGGATCTATCAAAATGCCACCATATTCAATTCTTATTTTAATATACACCAACCAGATATAATTTTTATTGTGTCGGATATAAGTATACAGTTCATCTACTTCATAAGTTTTATCTTTGCTTATAACTGGTTTGGTAATACTTCTGGAAATTGATATAATCCTTTTTAATAATGTTGTGGTGGATATTTTCAATATTCTTGCCGTGCTTCTTATTCCTAAGCCCTCTTTTGTGAACTGAATGATACTTTCATTAATATCATCTTTGTATGCTTGATAACTATAACTTTCAACTTTAGTTTTCTTGCAAAGTTTGCAAATATATCTTTGATTATCAGACTTTGTTTTCCCATATTTTATCATGTTTTTAATTTCACCAACACATCTGCAACACCAAGTCGGGTTTGAAGTCATTTCTTTCGATTTAAAGCATTATAAAATAAAAAAACAACCCGAAAGTTATTTTAATTTTAACGCGATATTACTATAAATGTTTGATAATCTGTAAATGTTAGAGAAAATTATTAACTACCAACACATCTGATACATTACCAGATTTTTAAAATCCCATAAAAGAAAAGACGACCAGTTTGGTCGTCTTTTCTTTTATTAAGAATTATAATTACACTTTATTTTTTAGTTTATTAAATTGTTCTTTTTTAAAATACTTATTCCGGAATAGAACCCATAAAATGCACTAACTATTAATTAGTCATTTTTATCAATTGTATTCATAATACTATCTGCAATTTTTTGATTCTTTGGTAGACCAAGACCATCCCTATAATGATGAGCTAAAAAGACTTTACAATCTATATCGTCTAATTCAGCTCCTCTCTGTAACAGAGATAGAACATAGCTTGTCTCTTCCTTTGATAAATTTAAAATTAAGGATTCCTTAAATTTTCCATTATTTTCTAATTTTATTAAGTCTTTATATATTTCTATAAATGCATCAGGATTTTTGTGTTTTTTTGCGATAATAAAGGAATATGGTAACATTTCATAACTTCCTATATTCTGATAATGTGCAACCAGTAATGAATATGAATATTTATCTCCTTGATTTATAGATTTATCTTTTAAAATCTTTATATCATCTTGAGTTAATTTACCATCTTCTTTTTTTCCACAGCTAATAATAGTTAGTGCTATTAAAATAATTATTTTTTTCATTTTTGAACTCCTTTAAATTGTTTAATTAGTTTGTTGTTGTAGTATGTGTTCCAGTTACCATATTCAACACCTACTTCCCAATTTTTTAAACCAGCAAATGTTTCTGTGATATATAGATTACTGGCTCCTATAACAGTTAGCCCCTTAAAAGAAGCTGACATTTTTTGCGCAAATCCACCAATTTTTCCAGCATTACATGCTTTTAAAACTAATGTCAATTTCCCTCCATTTTGTCTGAAATTTTTCCATGCTGGGCTATTTTGTTTCAAAATCTTATCTAACCCTTGTGCCGTGGAGATACTACCATCAGGTCCAATAATGAAGTCATCTGCTGCATGCGCATATATAATTACAACGTTTTCAATATTAGTTTCGTCATCCTCAGCAACATCATATAATGAACCATCTTTTGGTCTAAACCAATTTAATTTATTTCCTTTATCACTTTTGCCTTTTTCACCTTTTTTTGATGGATCGCCATCACTACCATTTGTAATTGATTCTAGATATTCTTTAAAAGCATTATTATCTTGCTTACCTATCTCAGCTTGCTCTTTAATATACTTTGCCATTGAACTACCATCATCTTTCCCTTCTTCTTTAATATTTGAAGTGTTAGCTCTCATACCATCAGGGTCAATAAAATAATTAGGATTATTATAAGCATAATTATAAGGAGTCCAACGTCTCGATGCTTCAGCCAATAAATCAATGTTCATCCATCTACCAAGTGCAGGGTCATAATTACGCGCCCCAAAGTCGTACATCCCAAGCCCCAGCTCGTCTTGAAGCTCTTTATTATTGTACTTATACTTATTCTCTACACCCATTTTAACAATATTATACCCTTCTTGTTTTAAACCAAACGGATAATAATTACTTTCTTCCTTAATGGCTAGTGTTTTATCATAACTCAAACGGATGTTACCCAAATGATCTTTGTATTGATAAATGTATTGGTAAGAACTTCCAGAAGGTTCTGCATAACCTTCTGCTGTTGGGATAAACTTTAAAAGACTACTCTCATATTGATAACCGCCCAAATAATCTGTTGCCACAGCCGTTGTACCGGTACGATTTACAATTTTTTGCAGCTTTTGTCCCGCAGCGTTGTAAATGTACACAATATTTCCAGCGGTGGCAAAGGTAATTTTTGTAGGTAAATTTAAATGGTTGTAGGTGATAGAAGTGATGTTTTTATTGGCATCAGAAATCATATTCCCGTTAAGATCGTAGGCATAATCATCGCCTGCGTTAGTCCCGTCTATAAAACCTAAATCTTTACGACTGGAGTCCGTAACTTTCATCAGTTGGTTGGCGGTGTTGTTATTGGCATACGTATATACTAAAGCATCAATAGCTGTGGCACTCTCACTGCTTCCATTACGACTAAGCCCCATAATATTTCCATTTTTATCGTAAGATAAAGTTTCATTATAGGCATTGGTGGTTACCGCTGCTTTTTGGAAAATTCCTTCTTTTAGTCGGTTCAGGTTGTCGTATTTGTAACCATAAGAACGTACAGTTCCGTTATCAGAATTAGTAGCCCAGGATGTTTCAGAAATGTTACCATTGTACAAAGCTTTTACTCCTGAGATTCCTGAATTTATATTATCGTAATTGATCTTAAAAGCAAATAAATCTTTCGGTACTTCTGGTTTTACCAAGGAAGTAACGTCGTTAATACCGGTAAGCCAGCCTCTGATGTTGTAGCTATAATCTATTTTTTGAGTATTGTTCCCTACTTTTTTAGTGATCAATTGCCCCAGTTCATCATAAGTATTATCCACAATAGTTTCTACAGGACCATTGTTGATTTGATGGGTCTGAGTCAGTAAACGGTCCTGAGGTGAGTAAGTAAAAACTTCTTTTGTGGTAAGTTCTCCATCGGAAGCTGCTCTTTTGTGTCGGGTGATGTTGTATTTCAATTGCCCTGAAAAAGGGTCAAGACTGTTGTCGGTATAGGTATAACCTCCTAAATAGTTTTGGGTATAGGTACGCACTGGTCTTGCCTTTGGGTCGTAAAATGTCGTAGCGGTTTCACCAGCTGTACTGGCACTTGTAGTGAGTACTCTGGTCCAGCTTCCGGTAGCCAATCCTTTAGTATTAGCTAAAAGATACTGACCTTCAACATCAGAAGGCGTTGCCGGAGCATTAGGATAGGTGTAGGCATCGTAATAATTAACGGTAAGCAGTTTGAATGAGGTAGGTGCTACTGTATTACTGTAATAAACCGTTATACCGTCGATCGTTCCGGAACTTTGTTTCTTTTCATATAAAACACCAGCAACATTCTGAGCGTCCTGTAATAATTTTCGGCTTGCCGAAGTGGAAGTCTGGTTGTTCCAGCCTGTATATACTGGTCGGCTAAAAGCATCATATTTGGTAATCATCCAGCCTTCAGAATTGATATCTGAAAAAGGAGAACGCGCAGGTCCTGTAGCAACAGGTCTGTCGAGTTTGTCGTATACGATGAATTCCCATTGTTTACCCGGTAGTTTTTTTTCTACCAGTCTGTTGCGGTTGTCGTATTTGTACTGGTAACACAATTGATCCAAAACACTCTGAGTTCCGTCACTGATAATGGCGCTGAAGGTACTTCCTGCCTGAGCATGAAATCCAGAAAGCAAGGTTATCGAATTTGAGGCGGTCAAATTCAGAGTATTTCCAGGTAACACTACTGCTGTAGAGGTTAAATTTGCAGTTGTATTGGTTGTAGTACCAATAAGGTCTGCCGCTTTTGGCGGAATGACATAGGTTAGGTTACCGTAATCATCATAAACATAATAAGTATCATGAGGGTTTCCGGAGTCGTGAGTTCTTTTCAGAATGATTTGTCCTTCTTTGTTTTTAAATTCTACGGTAGAACCGGCACTTTCGGTTGGGTTGGCACCAGAATTCTCATCGTAGGTTATGGTTTTATAAAGTTCTCCCTGCGCATAGTTGCCTGTGGTAGAAAAACTAATCTCGTACAATCCTAAAGCCGCTTGCCAGTTAGTATTGGCTTTTAAAACTTTAACGGCGTCTGCAGGAGTATTGGCTTTGTACTCGATTTTGATTTCGTTACCATTCCCCATCTTCCAGGAGGCTCCCGGAGCGGCTTGTTTTTGAACACGGTTTAAAGGAGAGAATTCAAACTCTTTTTCCGAAAAAGGATTGGCGGTGTACTGATACTCTTTTTTATTGTAAAACAACGCTGCCTCACTTATGGCCACATCAGGATCAATTTTTGGATGATTATTGGTTAAATTAACAACAGTATAGGGCAGGTACTCTTTGATTTGCCTGCCAAAGGTATCATACTTCATTGGAGTTACAATATTCTGTCCGTCTGCCCCTTGACCAATGGCAATGGTCTGTATCGGACGGCCTAATCCGTCAAAATAAGTAATATTTTGAGTGATGTCATTTTTGGTGAGGGTACCATAGTTGGCCTCACTAACTGCTTTTTTAGGCGCAGCAGTTGAGACAAAGTTGTCCGGACTGAAAGTTTGGGCCTTAAGCCCCGAACTTGTCACTAACAAGAGAACAACTATAGGAATGTATTTTTTGATGGAAATACAAGTTATGTTTTGAGAATTCATAATTCTTTATGGTTTTTTATTACAGACTAAGTACTACTATAAACAGGCATTCAATTAGCCCCCTTTATTTTAATACCATTGGTGTAAAACAGTTTTCGAATGTTTGACACAATTGCTGAGTTTTGGGTTTGGTTATTTTTCTTCTATGGCACCTTCGTTACATTGTCCGGTTCGATCGGCATAACCTTGTCCTTGGTTATTAATTTCATCTTCGGCTTGTCGGTCGGCATCGGCCTGAGAGAGCAGCGAACTGTATTTTTTTGCCGGGACGCTATAGAGCACTTCTGTTCCATTCATTCCCGGAGGGCAATAGGATCTTCTGATATATCTTTGGGCATAGTTGCTATAAAATACGCACTGACCTTTTGCATTGGCGTTGCTTAAGCCTTCGGTATTTAGTTTTTTGCCGGCCTCACTGTCTACATGCGCCTGAGAAGTTTTTAAAGTTACCGCCCCTTCCGGTAAAGCATAATTTTCATACGAGCCAATTGCACCGCCCGTGCAACTGTTTTTCTGAAAGGAACCACTTATAGCGGCACTTCTAAAAGTACAGTCTCCATGGGTATTCGCATTGATAGGACCTTCTGCTTGAAATTTTTTCCAGGCTTCACTATCAGCATCAGCCTGTGATATTTCTGATTGAGCTGCGCCATACGGCAGGCTGTAGGACACATAAGAACCTGCTCCACCAATTGAACAGTCGGTTTTCTGGAAATTCTGAGGTGCTATAGCAGCACTTTTAAAAATACATTTTGCATTTTTATTATCATTGGCAAATGCCTCCCCATTGGCATTGACTATTCTCAAGGCCTCATTATCAGCCATGGCTTGAGAAACATCTGAAGAGTACGTTCCGGCAGCGACAGTATACCAGGCACTCTGAGGGATCCCTCCGGCAGCACAGTTACTACGGGTAAACTGTCTGCTTTGCGCCGTATTCCAGAACTTACATTTGGCATTTTGATCATTATTGGCAAAAGCCTGTCCGTTAGCATTAATTTGCTGCCAGGCTTTAGCATCGGCATCAGCCTGAGAAACATCTGAACTGTGTGTTCCTGCGGCAACAATATATAATACAGTTGCCGGCGTACCACCCGGTGCACAGTTGTCACGAGTGAAGGCTTTGCTTTGAGTTGAATTTTTAAATGAAACGGGATTTGCCTCATTAAGTTTACCACAATCTGCCAGCTGTCCTTTATAATTGTAGCAATATTTTTGCAATACGTTTAAATTTTGATCTTTTACATATTGTAATCTTCCAAAAGTATCATATGTATAGTAAGAAGTTATTCCTTTAGGATCGGTTACACTGGTTATTCCCACGAGCGGAGTATAGGTATAGGTGGTCACCATGGCTTCTGGCAGATTGTTTCGCAAGGTACTTTCCTGTGCAGCAGATAAACTTGTCACAATTGTAAAACCTGCTCCAAAACCGGGAAGAGCCTCTAATTCAGTATAAGTAGCATTCTCTATTTTAGCAATTGGCTGGCTTTTGTTGTATCCCCAAATAATCGCTACCGGAGTACCACTTTCGATAGTGTATTGTAAGATGTTCCCATTAGTATCGTATTGATTGTAAATGATTTTTTTGTCTGAATTTAAGTCAATGATGTTCAGACCTTTGTTTGCGTAAACTAATTTCGGCAACAGCAGATTACCGGTCGCAGTACTTTTATCATAGACTGTTTTTTGTTCGGATAGTTTTACGCCTTTTTTTAACGTTTGTGTATCGAGAACTTTTCCAATCATGTTTTTGGAAATTAACTCATTTCGGAAAGGTTCATTAGCCATTTCCGGGTCTTGCGGATAGAAAAATTTCGTTTCCAGTTGTTCATTCAAAGAATTTGTAACCGTTTGTGAACTCAGTTTTAAATGAGATGGATTATTGTATTTATACTTTGTTAAAGTGGTTACAGGGTTTTGACCTTCAGAATCATATTGCGTATTTGACTCAGATTCTAGGTAAAACCAGTAAGAGTTAGTAGTGTATTTACTAATATTCAAATGTTCAATATTTCTATAATTTGGACTAGGAAAATTATAGAGTGAATTGTATCTGATGTCAGTAGCAATTCCGGGAACTTTTCGAGTGTATTGATTTTCGAGTTTGTATTGGTTTTCTACTGTGTTTACATCAATTAATCTATTGTTGAAAGTTCTTTTTCTATGTAATAAACCGTTGTCCCAACTTAAGTTAGTCCATGGAGCAGACGAAAGATGGCTGTCGAGGCATAAATATGGCGGAATATCCGCAGAGATATAGTACTGAAATTCTTCACCTCCATTTTCAAAATTTGGACCTCCGTGACTTACGGTAACATTTTCATAAGTAGTAGAATTGTTACCCATTGATCGGTACAAAGGATAGATACTGTTAACGTTGATGTTCATAAAAACAGTTTTATCTACCTCTCCAAAAGGAAATTGTACGCTTGGTGGTGCACAAAATCTTCGTACTTCGTTAAATGTCAGTATGTTTGGTTTTATTCCTTCTGTACCAGTTGAAACTAAAGGACTCTCTTTTTTGCCATAATAGTAGTGTTTAACATCTACAATATTGGCAGGTGCATCAAAGCTGCTAATTTTTGCAATTCGTAATCCTGCTACAGGGATATTTGCTTTAGATTCAATACCTCCACCTTTACAATAGGTATAAGTTACTTGTGCTGTGGTTTTTGGTTCTGGCGTAAAAAGGAGAGTAACTCTATAGGTATTATTCTTTAGGAATGTAAATGATTGTGTTCTGGGTTTATTATGTTCATGAGCATAAAAAATCAGATTTTGGTCTAATACTGTTGGCTGAGTTAGATTTTCTACTTTGACGGTTATTGCTAATTCTCCAGCAGGAAATGTACCTTCGGTAAATTCATAATCATTGAAGAAAACTCTCGCCTGTATTTGAGCCTCATAATCCGTTTTATTTTCAAATACATAGGTCTCAGTCTTTTGTTCCCAACTATAGCCCGGATTGTAGAACCAGCTATTTTGTGTTTCTGGTTCGCACGGACTAATTACGGTTCCCCATACTGAATTGGATTCGTATTCAAATTCGTTGTAGCCTTTAGTTGGATACACAATTCTTTTTAATATACCTTTTTTAGCATATTCGGCATAAGGACGTTTGTCCCCTGATGATCTGTTTGTAAGGGCATTTTTTATACGATCTGTTTTTGGATAAAGATCTTTATGAATAGTAGCGTCAGGATATGTACCTGGTTTTCCGTTGTAATAACCCCATAAATCTCTTTGGCTTGATAATCTGGCAACTAAGTCATTAGGCATTTCATATTCAAAACCATATTTTTTTGAAGGATCATTAAAAGTACATTCTTTTAGGAAGATTCTTTTGTTGGGAGTAAAAAGGTAGCTAAAATTAGCTTTTTCGATTATATTTTGCCCCGCATTAAAAACGGTAATACTACTAATTAAGAAGTTACCCGTTATGTTTGGATTTTCTGTTAGTTGGAAATGCACACGGCCAAACTGAGGATCAGAACTACTTATGGCTTCTATAGTTTTTCCCATAACGTTTAAGTGATTTTCACTGTAGTTTTCCGGAGCAGTAGCTGCTCGTTCGCCACAATTTACGCGACTTATCTCTATCCCAAACGACTCACTAATATTAGAAATAAAAGAATAAGTAGAACTTTTATAGGTAAAATTAACGACATCTCCTTCAGGATGAATAATTTTAGTAAGATACCAGCCTGTAACGACAGTCTGTGGTGCTTCTACATTCTCCCAGGTACTAGATTCAGTCTCATTAAAATAATATTCGACACCATCTTCGGTCGTTATTTTAAAACCGGATTGAATATTGATCCCCAGTCTCTCAATTTTTAGATTGTTCTGAGTTACTATTACCGCTTTACCATTGTTATCAAAAACAAACTGCCCCGATTGCCCCTGAAAATTATACGAGTACATATCGGGTTGCATATCATTAAACTGATTGTTCTCCAGGTAGGTGAAGAAACTATCTGTACAATGCATATCCTCAGAAATTGGATTAGATCTGTCTTCATCCGCTTTTCCTCTCACCACTCTGTTGATGATTCCTCCGGTGTTCAGGTTCCATCCCAATCCCACATTAGTTTCCATTTGGTCTACCTGTATACCATTAGAATTGTAGTTGAGTGTAATTGGTATCGAAATATTTTTAGTTTTATACGTGTAAATCGGTACGCTAATATTGGGAGTACCGGTAAAAGTTCCAACATCGGTCTGACCGTATCTACCCAGTTCATAGGCTGTAGGAGAGGGCGGAATGATTTTGGGCTCAGATTGAGGACTGTTTTGCGCAGATATTTTAAAAGAGAGCAATAAAAAAAGCAAAAAGCCTTTCATTTTTAGATTATACATTTTGGTGATTTTTTTTATTCTGGTTTTTTATTGTTTTTTTTAATTCATTGAATTTGAACGAACTGTTGTGAAATCTTCTTAGGATTTTCTGGGGATTCAGAAGTGTTTATTGTTTTTTCTAGATTTCTGCATCGTTTGTCCCGATTCTATATGCTTATAGGTGATGGCATTTTTTAGAATTAAGGATAAATGAGTTTGCTTAATGTTATTTGGAGTTTGTTCTTGTGGTCAAAAAAAATAGTATTTGTAAAGAAGTATAATGGTAACAGGTAAGCATTTTTCGTGTATTTTTTTGTTTTAATGACCTTTGTTTAAAGGTTGCAAATCTAAAAAAGTATTTTTTTAAATCTTTACGGGTTTCCTCATTTTTTAACGAATTTAAATCTTAAACGAATGATTTTGTTTATTGTTGGTAAAACTGGTTTTATTGGCGTAATAATTGGTTGTAAATGAGGTAAAACTGTAATTCAGGAGGGAAGTTAAATTTACTTTTTCTTTTGGTTTTTGAGTAATGGTTTGTTTCTTACAGTGGTTAGAGAACAATTTTAGAATTTAAAAGTATTGATAAAGAATGAAAAAAGCGCCTCAATATTATGAGGCGCTTTTTTATTTAGAGTTTCGTGAACTTACTTTGTTAAAGAGAATAATTTTGTTAATTACATTTAAATTTCAATCTCAGAACTTTACAGCATTTTTGGGAACAGTTTCTCCGAGGGTAGTTGTTTTAGAAAAATCTGTTTTTGGAGATGCAGCCAACTCAATATTCTGACAAGCTTCTCCGCTAATGGAGATTGCTTTCGCAGAAGTCGAATTAAAAGCTATATTTTTTAAAGACATATTTTTAGTATTGTAAATTTCAAATACGGTAGGGTTTTCGATGTCTAATTTTGCATGGTTGATTTTAATTCCGTTAGCATCAATAATCGAAAAGCCTTTTTCTGCTTTGGCGATCAAATTGGAGATTTCGATGTTTTTCAGATTCATTTCGGGCAAACCTTGCAGAAATACCGCTTGTTGTGCGCCCTTAATCGTGATGTTTTTAATCGATATGTTTTTAAACTGTGGTGTTTCTTCGCTTACAGGAACAGCTTTTGTGGTTACGGTGTTTCCGCCTTCGGCCAAAGTTTCGGCTATGGATTTTCCCCCATAATACAAATCAAAAGAGATGGCTTGTGAAGGAATATCGGTCATAAAAATATCCGAGATATAAATGTTTTCCACAATTCCTCCACGTCCACGGGTGCTTTTGAAACGCAAACCAACATCCGTTCCCATGAAAGTACAATTGGAGACATGCAGATTTTTCACTCCGCCTGACATTTCGCTTCCCACTGTTACACCGCCATGTCCGTGATAAACGATATTGTTTTTTACGACAATATTTTCGCAGGCAACACCTCGATCACGACCGTCTTTGTCTTTTCCCGATTTGATACAGATGGCATCATCACCCACATCAAAACTTGAATTTTCGATAATGACATTTTTGCAGGATTCTACGTCAAGACCGTCACCGTTTTGAGAAAACCACGGATTACGAACAGTTATATTTCTAACGATTAAATCCTCTATCATAAACGGATGAAGGTTCCAGGCAGGTGAGTTTTGAAACACAGGGCCATCAAATAACACTCTTTTACTATTTTGTATGCTCACTAAAACCGGACGAAGGAAGTCGTGAATGGCTTCAAATTCTTCTTTTGTTTTTAGATCGTGACGAACATTCTGATCGGCACCTTTGGAGCCTTTTAAATATTGTTCAGAAGGATACCAGCTGTCCTTCTTTTCATTTAAAACGCCACCGGAAGCGACAAATTTCTTCCATTGTTCCTCCGTCAGTTTGTTTTTTTTAACCTGTCTCCAGGCTTCTCCGGAACCATCCCACACACCACTTCCTGTAAAGGCTACATTTACCAGATTCTTGCCATAAATAGGAGAGATGCATCGCCAGGTGTTAAGCCCTTCAAAACTGGTTTCAATAATTGGATATAAATTTTTGTCGGTAGAGAATTTAATTAAGGCGCCTGTTTGGGCATGAAGTTCAATATTGCTTTTTAGTATAATCGGACCTGTTAGCCAGATTCCGGGTGGAATAATTACTTTTCCACCACCTTTTTTTGACACGGCTTCTATGGCATCAGCGAAAGCTTTAGTGTTTAAAACATAGCCACCATTTACAGCTCCAAAATCTTTTAGATTTACAGTATTATTTGGTATTACCGGTTCATTGACTTTGGGCATTTTAAATTCTACATTTTTGTAAGTATCGTATGTATTTGTATTCTGAGCAAAAGCACCGGATAGAAAACAGTGGATCATCAGAATCAGGACAATGTGTAAAAGTGGAATTGGCTTTGCGTTCATGTGGTATGAATTTGGTTTGAAAGTTAGTTTTAAAATGAATAGGTTGTTTACTTTATTGCTGAATGTCATTTTTTTTGTAAATCTGAAAACCAGTTTCGAAAGCAATTAAAGTTTAAATGTAATCGATTGCACAAAACTATGAAAAATATTTAATTAAAAGTAACTAAGAAATTGTTTGTCAAAAGAAAATTCAAATTTTCAGGAATTATCTGAATTATCGTTTGATCTAAAAACAAACATTCCGTTCCAGAAATCTGAAACGGAATGCTTTAATTAAAAAAAACTCAAGTAATAACAATTGTTATGAGTGCTTTTACTGCTGGTGCAGATATTTTTTAGAATACTCCAATATAGTGGTTTCCAGGTTTGTTTACCAGTTTAGCTCCTTTAGTAACAGCTCCTGTTGGGATATCGATCACATAAATATTTCCGTCTTTTCCAACCGGTGTAACCGCTAAGTAAAGTTCATTTCCATCCACTACAAAACCTTGGTACTGACCAAAATCTATAGCAGCATCGTAATCAATGCCTTCCACTTTTTTAGCCGTTTTAGCATTTAAATCTACTCTTGCAACAAATCCCTGATCTCCAGTAGCAGTGCTGGTGTAAAGTACGTAAGCGATTCCGTTTCCTGCGTATCTCCAGGCATCGATATAAGATCCTTTTATGCCTAATGCAGTATCAAGACTGATAACAAATGAATCATCATACTGATTGTTTTGGTTGATTCTTACGATATAAGAACCTTTGTTGGTATCTCTTTGGGTAGCCTGATAAATGTTACCGTCAGTTCCTAAGAAGCTGTTGAAGCTACGGAAACCGCTGGTATCTCCAAAACCAACTTTAGAAGTAATGATTTGTGGATTCTCTAATGATGGATAATCTACTACAACAGACTTAGCACCCGGGCGGTCATAAGTAGTTTCGATTTGTCCCGTAGTAGGATTCGTTTTGCGTAACCATGTTCCGATAATTACTTTATTTCCTGCTTTGTTGATCGTAGGAGCATCTAAACGAAAAATATGGTGCCCTTGAGCTTCTTCCTGAGCGGTTAACGGAAGTTCATATTGTTTAAATCCTGAAATACGTATTCCTTTAAGATCTAAAGAAAGTACGGTAGCTGTACCTCTTGTATACATATACGTTTTGTCCGGATTTGTTTTAACTACCGGAGCAGTTACATTTACTGCAACTCCGGTTTTGTCTCCGTCAAAAAGTTTATTCCATCTTGGAGATGTTCCGGCGTATTGAGAAATGTTTACGGTCGTACCTGATTGTGTGAAGTTTTTAGCTCCATTTACAGTATAGGTCATAAATTCTCCTCCGTTAGCCCCTGTGTAGGTGATGTTGAAAAGAGTTTTTCCGTCTACAGACGATTGCAAACGAGCCGTTCTGTTAGATTGTACCGGCATTCCGTCTGCGTAAACATTAATCGAATAGTTTGGATCTTTAGCATTTTTTTTGGTTACAGCATAAACCATAGTTCCTCCGTTTCCATCGCCAGGAGCATCCTGCATTAATGCTCCCGAAACTGTAATCCAACGATCCGGTGTTTCCGGATTTACCGGATCAGCAGTTTTGTCGTCATTACTGCTGCAGCTTGTTGTCAATGACAATGCTCCTAAAAGTAAACTACATGTAAATAGTTTAAACGTATTTTTTCTCATATTGATTGTTTTAAAAAAATTAGATATTAAAATTTATTAAGGGTATAATTCAGTTTCAAGTAAAAAGCGCGTCCCGGTTTTTGAACAGCGTAATTATCGAAAACTTGTTTATCGAAGATGTTTTTAGCATCGAAGCTTAGTACGAATTGTTTTTTTGGAAATGCATAACTCAAACCTAAATCCTGTACAAATTGCGCCGGTGTTTTTGAGTTTATGACGTCAATCCAAAGTGTGGCGAAGGGATCTACATAACCAAAATTATAATACAAACTTAGTTGCGAATTTTTCTGTATCAGTTCTTTAAAATTGTATTGTACATTACCATTTACGGTGAAGAAAGGCTCATTTGGAATTTGCTTATTATAGTTGGATAACTGTCCTCCATTTCCATCAAATTGCATCTTGAACAAAGAGTTAAATTTTGACATGTTCATTGATAAGAACAAGCGATCTTTGTAACTATAATTAAAAGAAGCTTCATAACCAATAGATTGTGTACGCCCCAGGTTTTCAAACGGTAGGGTTTGTATGGCATCATTTACCCTGTTACCGGAAGTGCGAACAATTCGGTCTTTGGCATTCCTTGAAAAACCTGATGCAGCAATTGAAATCTTATGTGTATTTATTTCGTAGGGACCAAATTGTACGCCTACATTAAAATTGTTGCTTTGCTCTGGTTTTAGATTGGGGTTAGCCAGTACATTTTCACTAGGTCTTCCGAACATTTCATCTGAAGTCGCTAATCGGATGGCTTTCTCCGCAGATGCCGTGATCATTAGTTCAGGAGTAATAAAATAAGAAGTAGCCAGTCCGTATCCAAATAATGGAGTTGCACTTTTGGTAATCTTTTCTACAACGGTAGTTTGCCCGTTTTGTGTAACCAATTCCGGTTTTCTGTGGTTTACTTTTTGTTCGTAAAACTTACCAAAAATATTGGTTCTCAAACGTGATTCAAAAGCCTGCATTTCATAAGCTAATGAAGTGACTGTTTTTTGCAAATCAAATGTTGCTTCAAAATCTTTTTGAAATTCCGGTTTGATTAAATCGTCTTCATTTCTATCCAGTTTGTAATATAAATTACTGAATATAAATCTATTATATTCATTTAGGTTATAGGTAAATACGCTTCTGGAGCTTAATATATTTTCTGAAATGTTATTAATGGTTGGACCACCTTGCTGTGCGCCAGTATAGGATAAAACCGGTTCACCATATAAACCTATTGCTTTTTCACCGTTCCAATTGTAATTCCATTTTACCGTATCGTTTACGACTTCATGTTTATTGCTAAAGACGGTATTGGTTGAAAAATCAAGTTTTTTAAAGAGAAAACCTTTTTTAGAGTAATTCAGGCTTATTACAGTAGCATCAGCTTCGGAAAAACGTCCCTTATAAGGCCTTGTCATGAATTGACCGTGTTGAATCTGATTGTGATCTTCAGAGACATTTATACCAATTAAAAAATTGTCAGCCCATTTTACATTGGTAAAACCGGTTTCAAATCTTCCTCCATAGGATCTGTATCGGTTTTCGAAACGTTTGGCGCGTGTAAGTTCGTAACGTCCATCCGGTGCTATATTGTAAACGAATCTTCCCCATACTTCATAATCGTTATCTGAGTAATTATAAAAGCCCGATCCTTTTACGGTAAATCCCGATTTGTCACGATAGGTCGTATTAAAGTTGGACTGAATGGTATTAAAAGATCCATAAGAAACAGAAGCATTCAGCGTGTTTTTAGCACCTTTTTTCAAAATTACATTTATGGCTCCGCCTAAGGCATCATCCGCCAGTTCTGCGGGGGTGACCCCTTTGTAAACTTCGATGCGTTCGATTAAGGCAGGTGGTATGCTGTTAAGACTAAAGGAAGAACCATAAGTAGAAAGCGGAATTCCGTCAATAAAAATTCGGATAGCATTTCCGGACATTCCATTCAGATTGTAATTTACGCTTGAACCTAAACCACCGTTTTGTCGGATTCGTACCCCTGCGGAACGATCAAGTAATTCATTGGTTTGCAGGTTTCGTGTGGCGGCGTCTTTAGTTTCTATAACATTTACAGAGAAACCTTTACTGATGATTTCTTTTTTTACAGAGTTTTTCTTTACGACAACCTCTTTTAAGGCTTTTGGATCATTTGATTTTTCTAATGAAATATTTACCTGAGCAGTAGGACTGTTTAAAGTTACCTTTACTGTTTTAGTTTTCGCTTCAAGTGATGTAATTTCAAGTGTATAAATACCATAAGCAACATTTTTAATTTCAAATTGACCGTTGTTACCAACTAGGGCAAACTTTTGAGTTCCGGCAATTGTAACTGTAGCGCCAAATGCAGATTCAGAATTTTCAAAAGTAACTTTTCCTTTAATATTTCCATTTTGGGACCAAACTGAAAAATGAACGAACGTCAACAATAACAATAAAAACCTCATGATTTATGTACTTCTTAAATAGAAATGCAAAGCTAAATCATTGTTTATATTTAATCTAAATAAAGGAATTAGAAGATCATTAGAATTATATTAGAAATTCTAATGTTGGCATAAATTTAGATTTTAAAGGCTAAGAATCGGATGTGTTTTGTACTATAATACTTTTTAAATTGCAAAGGTCGAAATTGAGAATAGTTCAATGCAAAGTTTATTATTCTATTTTGTGGTTGATAAACAGTTGTTTATGTTATGCTGTAATAGTACCTAATAATTTCTTAATTTTGAAATGGATTATTGTCAAAATACGGTCAGTTTTTTGAAGTGGCTTTTGTTTGTTTTATAATCGTTTGTCTCTAATTTCTTCCAATTATGCTTTCTTTTCAAACCAACCATCAGGAATTTGTTCCGCCCGAAGAATTACAAAAAAGCGTAAAGTGCTTTTGGTATGATAAGATTGATTACGGCAAAGTGCAGTCGAACTTTGAAGTGATACCGGATGGTTATGCTGAAATTATTTTTTATTTTGGAAATGAGCTTCGTATTTCTTCTAATGGAGTTTTGAAACCACTGACATCACCATTTATGATAGGGTTACTCCATCAGCCTGCTGTTTTTAATTCTGTTAATTCACTTGAAATTATCGGTATTAGATGCTATCCGTGGATGGTTTTTGACCTGCTTGGATTATCTTATCAAAAGGGTAAGGAGGAAGTACAGGTTTTTGAGCATCCTATTGCTAAACTTCAGTCTGTTTTGAACGATCTGATCGCTTCTCACAAAATTGAAGAGGCTATTGCCAAAGTCGAAGACTATTTTTTTGCAGCAGAAGCAAAGTCTGACAGCAATAGTTTGATATCTAAAGCAGGAATTGCTATGACGGCAGCCGGAGGACGTATATCGGTCAGGGAGGTAGCTGCCGCTTCTCATGCTACAATACGTACTTTAGAAAGAAATTTTAAGCAATCGTCAGGTTATACGGTGAAAGATGTTTCGGCTGTCATGCGCTTCGAACAGGCCCGCAACCGATTGTGGCTCGATCCCCATCTAAGTATTGCAAGTTTAGCACAGGAATTAGGTTATACGGATCAGTCTCACTTGAGCAAAGAATTTAAACGTTACAGTGGTACCACACCGGGTGCTTTTGCGCGAAAAGCAAAGCAACAGTTGATAAACCATGATTTTGTCGCATTTATACAATCCTAAAATAATCGGATAGCAGAATTTTGTCATTCATAATTTAGAAGATAAAATGATGTTATTAAAAGATAAAAAAGTAGCCATTATCGGTGCAGGACCGGTTGGTCTTACTATGGCAAAATTATTACAGCAAAACGGAGCTGATGTTACCGTTTATGAAAGAGATTTAAATGCCCAAGTCAGAATTTCAGGCGGGACTCTTGATCTCCACAAAGGTTCAGGACAAGAAGCTTTAAAACAAGCTGGTTTATTAGAGGATTATTTTGACAGGGCATTACCAATGGGAAGAACAGTAGCAGATCCACAAGGAAATGTGTTATTTTCTAAAACAACAACCGAAGAAGAACGTTATGATAATCCCGAAATTAACAGGAACGATTTGAGATTGTTATTGCTTAATAGTGTGAAAAGCGATACTGTAGTTTGGAACAGCAAGTTTACCAATCTTAAAGTGACTAAGGGAAAATGGGTTTTAGAGTTTGAGAATGAAACAAATGCGATTGCCGATTTTGTTATTGGAGCTAATGGAGGAATGTCTAAAGCCAGAAAATTGATCACACCCGCTACAATCGAATATACCGGAACATTGATGATACAAGGTGAAGTGCTTTGTCCGGAAAAATCCTGCGAGAAGTTCAATAAATTGTGTAATGGCAGTATACTTATGACTTCCGGAAAAGAAGGTTTGTTGGTTGCGAATCCAAAGAATGGCAAAGTATTGAGTTATAATGTCATTTTTAAAAGTCCGATGGAGTTTCTGAGAAAAGAGGAGACTTTTGAGAGTACAGATGGCATTCGAAAGTACCTCTTAAATCGGTTTTTTGAATGGGACGAATGTTATAAGGAATTGCTTGAAGCTACTTCTTCTTTTTTTTTATGGCCAACGAGAAAGATCAGTTTAAATCTTCAATGGAAGAAAGAACGTCCGTTACCTATCACACTCATTGGAGATGCAGCACATATTATGCCTCCGTTTGCGGGTCAGGGAGCCAATATAGGATTATTAGACGCCTTAATTTTATCTAATAATCTGACCAATGGAGAATTTGAAACGATAGAGGAAGCAATCAGTGATTACGAACAAAAGATGTTTGTTTACGCCACACAAGCCCAACTCGAGACGGCAACTAATGAAGCAGCAATGCTAAGTCCTGATTTTTCTTTCCTGAAATTTTACAGGTAATTTTCTGGTTTTATTTTTATAAAGTGTCGTGTAATAAATAGCCACGAATTCACGAATTCTTTTTAATTTGTATTCTTAAAAAAATTGTGAATTCGTGGCTAATTTTTTTAAAGTTATAGATTAAAGAAAGAAATCTGAAATTATAAAAAAAATGCTTCAATATTAGCGCTTTGAAGGGATGGAAATCTGCATTATCTGCTAACCCGAGCGATAGCGAACTGGCGAAGCAATCTGAGTGAAAAAAACACTCGCAGCAAAGTATCTTCAGCAGTTTAAAGTTTAGTCTTGAATTTTTTGATCTTGAAGTTTTTGGATTTGATTAGTTTTCCGTTGTCGGTGATCATGATACAGCTATAGTCGGGATATTTTTTTAAAAGAAGAAGTCCCGCTTTTTGTCCTAAAACCATAAGAGAAGTACTTAACCCATTTGCAGTTTCGGCGTTTGGACCAAAAATAGAAACACTACACAAACCCGTAGCAGGATATCCGGTTGCGGGGTTGATGATATGAGAATAACGCTTACCGTTGAAAACAACAAACTTTTCATAACTTCCGGAAGTAGTCACAGCACCATTATTTAACGGAACAACGGCAAACAAAGTATCGGGATGAAAAGGATTCGTCATGCCAATGTTCCAGTCTTTTCCATTGGGTTGTCTTCCCCAGGCCGTCATATCGCCTGAACCGTTTACAATTCCGGCTTTGATGCCTTTTGCAAGCATTATATTTCGGCATTTATCGGTTGCGTAACCTTCTCCCAAAGCGCCAAATCCAATTTTCATTCCTTTGAGTTTTAGGAATACGGTCGATTGAACGCTGTCGAGGATAATGTTTTTGTAACCTACTTTTTCTACAGATTTTTTGATGGCCTCGGCAGAAGGCATTTCTGTCATCGATCCGTCAAATTTCCAGATTCGATCCATTGCGGCAAAACTGATGTCGAAACCACCTATGGTAGCTTCAGAAAATTGTAATGCTCTTTGAGTGAGTTCAAAAACTTCACGATCTACCTTTACAGGACGGATTCCCGCATTTTGATTGATCTCAGAGACTTGTGAATCAGATTTCCAGTCGGAGATCAGGTTTTCAATTCGTGTAATTTCAGCAATTACAATATCGATATTCTGTTCTGCGGTAAGGGAATCTTTTGCAACGATCGAAATGTCAAAACGTCCTCCCATGAGCAGTGTAGTTCTTTTTCGTAAAACTTGTGCATTACTGGTCAGACCACCTAGTATTAGCAGTAAAAACAAGTAAAAAGTAAGGACTGGTTTTTTGATTGACATTGAAATTTATTTTACATTTTAAACGAAAATGAGGTGTAATAATTCATTAATAACAATCGCTCAAAAGCTGACCGTTTTTCTTGTATTCAGAAAGGTTCTTGACATTTCTTTCGAGACACAATTGATCGAGAATTGCTTCGACATCTTGCTGCATGGCAAGTGAACCGCAAATCATAATAACACCGCCTTTTTGCAATAAGTTGATAAAGAAATCAGCATCACGTTTGATAAGATCCATCACATAAAAATGCTCGTTTTCGCGGGACAGAGCCAGATGAAAACTATGCAGTTTTTGTTTCTGAATCATTTCGGTAGTAAACTTTTTATAACCCGAAACCGTTTCCGTTTCCATACGGAATCCTGAATATAAATGTGTTTCTGTCTTGGCTTTATTTTGCTCAATCATTCCAAGAAAAGGAGCAATACCCGTTCCGTTTGAAATAAAGGCAGCCTGAGGTATTTTTTTAGGAAAATGGAACGCTTTATTGTTGATGATTCTGGCTTTTATCACATTTCCGGGTGCCAGAGCGTTCAGAAAACCTGAGCCTAATCCGTGTGGATGTAGTTTTACGACTAATTGTATGTTTCCGGAATGACTTCCGATGGAGTAGAGACGTTCCCTGCTGTCGTTAGCCGGATAAATAGCCAATAAGTCACCAGAAGTGAATTTAGCCCTCATGTTAGCGCGCAAGGTGATCAGGAAAGTTTGCTCGGTTTCGGAAATAAGTGTTTTATCCAAAACCATTAATTTTTGCAATCCTTTCGGAACATGATTGTAAAGCGAAGGAGTTGTCGACAATGGAATTCCCATCTTAGCACTCCACAGTCTGATCCAGTTTACAAATTCAACTGCTGATTTATCATTTACCGTCTGAACTTCCAATAAACGTTCCGCCCAATTTTGATTTCCTAATTGTTTGTCAATTTCGAAAGCAAAACCGCAAAAATCAGGATAGGCATTTGAACCGAATCCTACTACAGAATAAGTAATTTTTTGCTGTTGGGGGTATTTCTTTAAAAGGGATATAAATTTATTTCCGTTCGAAGGCGCATCTCCTAATCCGTGTGTAGAGGAGAAGACAATCAGATGTTCTGCTTTTGGAAAAGTAGTGTAGCTGTTCAATTCGGTAATGAATGCTTTTTTGCCCTGATCGATCAATTGTTTGAGAATGGCATTGGCAAATCGTAAAGAGCTTCCATTTTCAGATCCTACCAGTAGTATAAATTCACTTTCACCGGATTTGAATTTATTTTTGATTCGGCTAGATTTTCTTTTTAAAGTAATTGCAAAACCCGAATAGATAAAAAAGAGGATATTAATGCTGGCAATGGCAAGTATAAAAGCCCAAATTCCGTTGGCTCTTCCGGTATGAAGATCAAGGCTTAAGTCTGAAAACTGGGCTGTCATTGGAGAAAGTTTTTTTTCAACAATAGCTCCGGTTACCTGATTGACTTCAATTTCACGGTCTTTTAATTCGATGATGTAATATTCTTCCGGATCATCTGTAAAAGGAAATTCAATTTGTTTGACGTCCGCCAAAAGAGTATGTTTGAAAACAGAAGTTTCTTTTTCTTCTTTGGAAACAGCAGCTTTGACCATTTTGACTTTTTCCTGATCTTTTTTATCCATGAAGAAATTGAATTTTTCCAGAGATAAATACGTTCCTGTAAGTGCAATAATTAAAATCGGAATTAGTGCCAGTCTTCCCAGAACTACATGGTAGTATTGTGCGAAATATTCTTTAACTACTTTAGAGAAAAAATTACGAATGCCTCTTTGTCGGTTTAAAACCAATGCAAAACCCGATATTGCAATTAAAACGAGTAAAAAGGAAATAACACCAACAAAAAATCGTCCCGTTTCATGAAGAAACAAAGAACGATGGAATCCGGTAACCCATTGAATAAATTCACTTTTTTTCAGGGGTGTTCCTAATTTTTTACCGGTTTTAGGATCTATATAAACGTTAACGTCATTACCCTCTTCATCAATAGCCTGCAGGGTTACAAATTGATTGTGATCGACATTTATGGTAGTGATTTCAGAATAATTCTTTTTGAGTACGGTAAGGGCTTCTTCCAATGTGATCTTATCAAAATTCTCAGCGCGATACGGAAGTGTTTTTTCCTGCATCGCGTCAACAGCCAGTATAATACCTGTTGCCGAAGCGAGGATTAAAAATAGAGAAGAGAATAAAGCAAGAGCCAGGTGCGCGTAACGCCAAAAAGAAAGAGTCATTGAATGTAATCTATAATGTAACCAAATGTAAGCGTTTTTTTTTGCCACAGATTAAAAGGATCTGATTTTGTTGAATCCTGTAGAATCTGTGGCTATTCTTTTTTAAAGAAATTAATTGATAGTAAACCGTGTGATTACTACAATTAAATTTTGTTTAATCTCACATATCTGATATAACCTTTTCCTTCTGTCTTGTCTGCCAATCCTTGAGTCGTAAGTGGAATTTCTAGATCACTTACATAATATTTCTGATCTTCTACAGCCGATTCAAATCTTAGTTTATATCCTTTGTTTATTTTAGAATCTTCAATTTCAATGGTGGTAATGCTACGGTCTCCACCTGTAACAGAAGCTCCTGTTTTTGCACTGATGTCAGCAGGTTTTGAAGTTTGGAATTTATTCCATTCTTTCAATGATTTGTACCATTTTTTGTCGTCACCCATTACATAAAGTGTTTTCTCGTATTCTCCTTTTGGATTGATAAGTGAAACAACGATGTAAGCGCCTTCTCCCATATAATTAGCCATTTGAAGCATACATTTGTATTTGCTTTGTGCTGCAGACTGAAAAGAAATTAAGCAGATTAATGCTGCTGTGAGGGCTATTTTAAATATTGATTTCATTTTTTTAGATTGTTAGATCTTTAGATTTTTAGATTGTTGGATTGTCAGGTTTTTGAAACTTGAAACTTAAAACATGCAGGTTTTAGCTATTACTTTAAAAAGTCAATAGAAACATTATTTTTGGTTAACGATTCGTTTTCTTTTGCTAAAGCATAAGCACTTTCGTCAAATTCGGTGTTAATGTCTTTTTTAGCACCAATTGAAAGAAGGTATTTTAAGATAGAATCGTCTTTGGCAACCATAGCCGCTTTGTGTAAAGCTGTCAAACCATCCTTGTTTTTAGCATTAACGTCAATGTTTAAAGGCGCTAATTTTTTTACCAGATTCAGGTCATTTTTAGCGATGGCAGAATGGTACAGTGAACTTCCGTCTTTTTGTACAGCTGCTAAGTTTAGTCCTTTTTCCTGAAGTAATTTTATTTTTGCTTCGAATGGATCCTGAGCAGCATTGGCCTCACGGCCCATCGGACGGTAAGATTGTACCAAATATACTCCCAGATTGTTTCCGTCTTTGTCTTTTACATTTACATCAGCACCTTTGCTCAATAAAGTAGCAACTGCTTCCGGTGCTCCTGATCTTACGGCGAAAGTCAATGCCGATTCACCTTTGGCGTTTTGCAGATTGATGTTTTTGGTAACCGGTAATAATTTATCTAATGCAGCAGTTTCTCTTGCTCCTGCAGCAATCATTAATGGTGTATTTCCGTCTTTGTCGATTTTGTTAGCATCAACACCTTTAGCTAAAAAGTAAGCAATGATCTCTCCCTGGTTGGGTTTATTTGCCAATAAGTGAAGTACATTTTCTCCTGACTTACTGGTCGCAGTAGCTTTTAATTTTACTTCTTCCACTAAATATTTATAAGTTTCAAGAGTATTGGTTTCTCTACGTGAACCTTGTGCTGCGATTAGAAGAGCATTGTCAGTTGGTTTTACTTTTCGGTCTAAAAGTTTTTTTAGAAGAGCAATATTTCCTGTTCTTGCTGCATAATCGAAAGCAGTACTTCCGTTAGCATCAACATCTTTTAAAGACAATCCTTTTGATACTAAATAATCGGTTAAAACAAGATCTTTATCTGAGGCTACAGCGATTAGTAACAAATTTGCACCATCGGCATATTTTTTCTTTGGATCAATTCCGGCTTTGAAAAAAGCATCGTACAAAGCGGTATTGGTTTGACCGTTTGAAGCAGCAAAAGCAATTGGTGTAGTACCGTGGCTGTCTTCCAGATTAATGTCAGAACCTTTTGTAATGAGGTAATTTACCAGTTCAAGGTTTCCTCTGTAAGCAGCCCAATGCAAATAAATACGATTGTCGTGAGTTAATTTAGCGATGGTATTACCGGGCTGATCCAATAAGAATTTTATAGAAGCGATAGGAGCGTCATTATTAATCGCAACAACAGTCGCATCAAAAGCGTTAGCATTAGGTACTGTTGGACTGTTTCCTTTTGCAATTTCAGCTTTAACCGCATTTACATCCGGTGCTGTTTTCCAAAAAGACTGTTCTAATAATATGTTTTTTTGCTGAGCACTAACAAAAAAAGAAGCGGCTAATGCAAAAGAGAGAAAGAAATTCTTTTTCATATTGTAAGATTTACTATTTTTTTAAAATGAGTTAGTTTTGGTACACTACTGAAATAGCTTGAGAAGTTCAATCTATTTAGAATAGTTAAAAATAACGCAAATGTAAAAATTAATATTAGTAAATCAATGTATTTGCTGAAGAAACTCCAATTTTAATCTTTTTTTAAGGATTAAAGATTGAAATATTCAGAAAAGTAAAAGCCACAGCTTAAAAAAAATTAAGGATTGCTAAAAATCCATTGAATCATTCTAATCTGTGGCTGAAAAGTTTAACCGCAAGATTTGCAGTTTTTTATTGATTTAGTTTGTTGAAGTACAAATTATTGTTTATTTCTTTTTCCTTCGATGTTTGGCAAGAAACTGGTCAGAACACCAATTAAAGGTAAGAAAGCGCAAATTTTAAAGACATATTCGATGCTGGTAGTGTCGGCTAGTTTTCCTAGTACGGCAGACCCTAATCCTCCCATACCAAAAGCCAAACCAAAGAAAAGACCGGCAATTAGGCCTACTTTTCCGGGAACCAGTTCTGTGGCGTAAACCAAAATAGCGGAGAAGGCAGAGGATATGATCAATCCAATAATTACCGATAAAATTCCGGTCCAGAAAAGCGAAACGTAAGGCAATAATAATGTAAACGGAGCAACGCCTAAAATAGAAATCCAAATGATATACTTTCGTCCAAAACGATCGCCTAATGCACCACCAAATAATGTTCCGGCAGCTACCGCACCCAGAAAAGCGAAAAGATAAATCTGTGATTCCTGAACTGATAAATGAAACTTATCGATCAGGTAAAAAGTATAATAACTGGTCATACTGGCCATGTAGAAGTATTTTGAAAAGATTAGAACCAGTAAAATTCCCAAAGAAATGATTACTTTTTGCTTCGAAAGGGAGTGGTGCTTTTCTTCAGAAATAGCCGATTTGTTTTTTGCCTTCAGATTCAAATGTTCCTGATACCATTTGGCAATACCTGAAAGTATCACAATGCCAACAATAGCAGCTAAGCAGAACCATATAATGTTAAACTGTCCGTAAGGAACAACAATTATCGCTGCTAATAATGGTCCGATAGCGCTTCCGGCATTTCCTCCCAGTTGAAAAATAGATTGGGCCAGACCTCTTTTTCCTCCTGAAGCCAGATGGGCAACCCTTGACGATTCGGGATGAAATATAGACGAACCAATACCAATTAAACTTACCGCAAGTAAAATATTGATAAAGCTGGAAGCTACCGCAACCGCCGCAAGACCTACGAGGGTGAAACCCATACCTATTGCCAGCGAATACGGACGCGGCTTTTTATCAGTATAAAAACCAATGAAAGGTTGCAGGATTGAGGCTGTTAGCTGATAGGTCAGGGTAATAAGCCCGACTTCAGTAAAGCTCAAACTGAATTTGGTTTTTAAAATGGGGTAAACGGCAGGAATTACGGCTTGTAACATATCATTAATGAAATGCGTAAAACTGATCGTGAACAAAATGGAGAAAACGGTTTGCTGAGCTAATTGCTTAGACTCTGTTAGGGTATTGGTAAAAGTAGTTTCTGTTTTCATAAGTAATAATAGATCAGATCATCTGATGAATATGGGTAAAAAATTAGTAATTGATATGTCCTATAATTTTTGCAACAGTATTCCAGGCTTTTTTAGGATCCTGTGCAATAATATTTTCTAAAAGTTGCTGGTGTACGGCTGATGTTTCCTGGAATATTTTGGTATCACCATAAAGATGCAGGAATCCTTTTTTAAGATGTACGGAAGCAGATTTGTAAAGATCAGCCAGAATTTCATTTTTTGAAGCTTTTGCAATCGCAATATGAAATTGTATATCTGCTTCTACACATTCTTCGAGATTTCCTTCTTTGGCAGCGATCATTCTGTTGAGTAAATGCTCTTTCATGGCAGCGATATCGTCATCAGTTCTGTTGATTGCAGCTTTTTCGGCAATTTTCATTTCGAGTATTTGTCGCACTTCGTCCAGATCCTGAACATTGGCGCGCATGATACGCTGATCCATTGGTTCGCGTGTACTGGTTAATCGCTCTACAAAAGTACCTACACCTTGCTGAATACGTAAAAAACCGGAATTAGCAAGCAACTTCATCGCCTCACGTATAGAGGAACGACCCACACCAAAACTTTTCATCAATTCAGCTTCTATGGGTAGTTTTTCATTAATTTTATAATGACCCAAAGTGATTTGCTCCTGTATTTTGGAAGCAACTTCTTCTGCAAGTGATTTTTTTTGGATTAGTGTTTTCATGCGTAGTATCACATCGTCTGATGATAGCAAATGTAAAAGAATAATTGTAGTATCGACCATTATTAGGATATTTTTATGATTTTATTGATAAGGAAATTAGGAGGCAAATTGTTAATTTAAATTGTTAGGTTTTGTTTTATAGTAAGTTATGTTTGAATGTTCTTGCTGTTAATTGTTCATGGTATGATGTGAAATTGTATAACTTTTCGGGTGAATTATATAAAATTTTTCAATTTAAAATTTAGAAGTTTGATGTTGATACCCAAATATCATTTTTTAACTAAATCTACTGTATATGAAAAATCTAAAACACATTGTGCTTCTTTCGGGCGTATTCTTTACTTTTTTGAGCTGTTCAAATGACAAAGAAACGCCGTCTAATCCCGGTACGATTACAAACCCTGTAGAAGGGAATCCTGCAAATACGACTTATAAACCTGCTTTTACAGGACAAACTCGTAGTAATGGTGTGCAGACCAATACGGCATTTGAGACTAAGATTATTACGAGTGCGCTTACAAGCCCTTGGGGAGTTAAAAGTCTTCCGGATGGTCGTTTGTTAGTCACACAAAAAGCAGGTACTATGCGTATTGTTACAACTGCGGGAGTGGTAAGTGCTCCTATTACCGGTATTCCTGCTGTAAATGCAGGAGGGCAGGGTGGTTTGTTGGGCTTATGTCTGGATCCTGAGTTTGCATCCAACAGAATGATTTATTGGGTATTTTCAGAAGCTACTGGCGGAGGAAATAACACGGCAGTGGCAAAGGGGAAATTATCGGCTGATGAGAAAACAATAGAAGGAGCGACGATTATTTACAGAGCAAAGCCTGCCAATGCGAGCACACTTCATTACGGAGGACGTATTTTGTTTGATAAGACTGGTAATTTGGTGGTTAGCACCGGAGAACGTTCGGTTTTAGAAACAAGGCCTTTGTCACAATCACTTACATCAGGTCTTGGTAAGGTGGTAAGAATTACAAAAGAAGGACAGCCGGCATCAGGAAATCCAACTTTTAGTCAGGCAGGAGCATTGCCTGAATTGTATAGCTATGGACACAGAAATCCTCAAGGATTAGCGCTTCATCCCGTTAGTGGTGAAATCTGGCTTTCGGAACATGGCCCACGAGGAGGTGATGAAATCAATCGTTTAAAGGCTGGTGCAAATTACGGATGGCCTACCATTACTTACGGAATTGAATACAGCGGAGAAAAAATAGGCGCAGGAATTCAGCAGCAGGACGGTATGGAGCAACCGGTTTATTACTGGGATCCCGTAGTTTCGCCAAGTGGTATGACGTTTTACAGCGGTAATCGCGTTCCGGAATGGCAGAACAATCTTTTTATTGGGGCTTTAAGCGGAATGCATATCGTGCGTCTTGCTATAGATAATAATAAAGTTGTGGGTGAAGAGAGGCTTTTGGTATCAGAGAATCAACGGTTCAGAGATATTACTCAGGGAAATGACGGGGCTTTGTATGCGGTTACGGATGCTGGCAGGTTGTATAAGATTGATAAAAAGTAACGTTAGAGTTTTGAATATTGAAATAAAAAATGGTGCTGAAAAGCGCCATTTTTTGTTGGCATAAAAGTGTTTTTTAGATTTTTAGATTTTTAGAATGTTGGATTTTAGATTAGCGATTGCAGATTTTTAATTTTTGACTTTTAATTTTTAATTTAAGATTGTTGATGACATTGTCCGTTTGATAGTAATGGTTTTAACACGCACAACATGCTTTTAGTCTATTATTTTGATAGGTTAATAAAAGTTTTATTCGTTTTTGTATTGAAATTAAAAATAACTCATTAAATTTGCCGCATCAATGAGAAAAAAGAACCAGAATAGAAGCTATTTTAACAGCAACATGATGATGTGCTGCGGCCCTGTTATGAGGTTAATTGATCTGGCTTACCTATAAAATAATAGTATTTATTTAAGAAGCCTTTCATGATTTTTTGAGAGGCTTTTTTGTTTTTAAACTTGAATTACGGAATGATTGAATTAAAAAATGTCACTAAGAATTTCCATCAGAAGGACCGAATAGTTTCCGCCTTATCGGATGTTTCGCTTACGGTTCCGCCCGGGAAAATTTTTGGTGTAATTGGAACGTCGGGAGCGGGAAAAAGTACCTTAATTCGATGTGTGAATTTGTTGGAAAGACCCACTTCGGGAGAAATTATTGTAGACGGAAAAGCATTAATGCAATTGTCTAATGCCCAACTGGCGGTAGAGAGAAGACAGATTGGAATGATTTTTCAGCACTTTAATTTGCTTTCGTCACGCACGGTTTTTGAAAATGTGGCTTTTCCGCTGGAACTTGTTGGAGCTTCTAAAGCCGAAATCAAAAATCGTGTTTTAGAATTATTGGAATTGGTAGGTTTGAAAGAAAAGGCCAGTGATTATCCGGCAAGTCTTTCGGGTGGTCAAAAGCAAAGGGTTGCCATTGCACGTACGCTGGCTAATAATCCGAAAATACTTTTATGTGATGAGGCGACAAGTGCACTGGATCCTGCAACAACCAGATCGATTTTGAACTTACTGAAAGATATTAACCGTCGCTTGAACATTACCGTTCTTCTAATTACGCACCAAATGGAAGTTGTGAAATCGATCTGTGATGAAGTAGCAGTAATCAGTCACGGAAAATTAATAGAGCAGGGAAGTGTTGGAGAAATTTTTGCTGATCCGAAACATGAACTGACCAAAGAGTTTATCGCTTCATCCTTGCATCTTGATGTTCCCCAAGTGTATCAGGAAAGGCTGCAAAAAGAAGATCGTGAGGGATTGAATCCGCTCTTGCGACTTGAGATGACGGGTAAATCGGTTAACGAGCCTGTTATTTCGGAGGTTTCGCGTTTGTTTGATACTAACTTTAAAATTGTCAGCGCACAAATGGATCAGGCAGGAGAAGTTAATTTTGGTGTGATGCTGATCGAATTGTCAGGTAAACGTGAAAATTATGATGCTGCAATCGAGTATTTTATTTCAAAACATATTAAAACAGAAATCATAGGTTATGTCTGAATCCATTATTGAATTATTATTAAAAGGCACCTGGGAAACTATAGTAATGACTTTTGTCTCCGGTTTTTTTGGTTTTCTGCTTGGACTACCAACGGGTGTTTTACTTTTTCTGACCCGAAAAAATCAAATTTTAGAACAGCCGGTTTTGAATCGCTTTTTATCGGTTTTGGTGAACGTTTTTCGTTCGATTCCGTTTATCATCTTAATTGTATGGATGATTCCGTTTACACGATCGCTGGTAGGAACTTCCATTGGTGTAAGTGCAGCATTGGTTCCGTTAAGTATTGGAGCAGCTCCTTTTATTGCCAGATTGGTTGAGAATAGTCTTTTGGGACTTCCGTCAGGTTTAATCGAAGCAGCACGTGCATTGGGAGCAACTCCTTTGCAAATCGTATTTAAGGTCTTGCTTCCGGAAGCTTTGCCTTCTTTAATTAATGCGGCATCGATTACGTTAATCACACTTGTAGGATATTCTGCAATGGGTGGAGCAGTTGGAGCAGGTGGTTTAGGACAGGTGGGGTACCAGTACGGTTATATTGGTTATGATGCTGTAACGATGAACTCGGTTTTGGCTTTACTGGTTGTTCTGGTATTCCTGATTCAGTTCGCAGGTGATGCATTGTCTAAACGATTTGACCATAGATAACGTTTAATTGAGAGCGAAGAAGAAAGAGTAAAGAAGAAAGAGTAAAGAAGAAAGAAGATAGAAAAAAGAGTTAAAATTATAAATAGTAGAAGGATGAATAATAAACTAAATTTTTTAAAAATAGCAGGAATTGTGGTACTGTCAATTGTGGTGTCCAATTGCGGAAAAAGTAAAAGTAACGACCCACATCATATTAAAGTTGGAGTAGCGGCCGGTCCGGAATATGTGGTGGCTCAGGCGGCTCAAAAAGTAGCCAAAGACAAATATGGTCTTGAGGTAGAATTGGTTTCTTTTAATGATTATGTGATTCCAAACGAAGCGTTGAGTCAGGGTGATATTGATGTGAATGCTTTTCAGCACAAACCTTATTTAGACGAGCAATCAAAACAGCGCGGATACAAACTGGCGATTATTGCCAAGACCTTTATTTATCCAATTGCTGCTTATTCTAAAAAGATCAAAAACCTTTCAGAACTGAAAAAAGAAAGCACAATCATTATTCCAAATGATCCTACAAATGGAGGGCGTTCTTTATTACTTTTAGAGAAAAACGGTTTGTTAAAACTTCGCCCAAATGTTGGTTTATTGCCTAAAGTAACAGACATCACGGAA
This sequence comes from Flavobacterium tructae, assembly GCF_001853485.1. Lineage (NCBI taxonomy): Bacteria > Pseudomonadati > Bacteroidota > Flavobacteriia > Flavobacteriales > Flavobacteriaceae > Flavobacterium > Flavobacterium tructae. The sequence goes on from NZ_MIKE01000026.1 coordinate 203,456, forward strand.
AATCCTAAGAATCTTAAAATATTAGAATTAGAAGCGCCGCAATTGCCACGTGCTTTAGACGATCAGAATGTTGCAATTGCAATTATCAATAATACTTTTGCTTCGCAGGCAGGATTGGTACCGGCTCGTGATGCTCTGTTTGTAGAGGACAAAGATTCGCCTTACGTCAACTTAATTGTAAGTCGTGCTGACAACAAAAAAGAAGAAAAAATAAAACAGTTTGTAGCAGCTTTTCAATCTGCTGAAGTAGAACAGGCTGCGGTTCGCGAGTTTAAAGGCGGAGCGGTAAAGGGCTGGTAGTTACTTTCTTTAAACCCGTTATTGGGTAAGAATTTTATAATGCGCAATGATCAAGGATCGTTGCGCATTTTTTTTGAAGATAGCCTGGTGAAATTTGTTTTTCTTTGGCTTTAAAATTTTGAATATTTTAAAGATTTTTTTGTAGTCCTTCTGAATGCTGTGTGTTTGTTTTTTTACTCTATGGGGAGTGTTTTAGTTTTTTGGTTTTTAATAAGTTGAGTGTTTTTTTTAGGTTTTTTTTTAGCTAATGTTTAACAAAATATGTAAAAACGTAAGAATAATACAAAATAGAGTATTAAATTTGGCTTCAAAATTTAACAGCAGAAAGATTAAACCGAATTATTTTATGGGAAAACGTTACTTGTTACTTTATAAGCATCTTATGCTTCTTTGTTTATTTCCGAGAGATATTTTTAAAAAGATACATGGAAAACATCTTCTATATCAAGCCTTTGTTCTAAAGGATTTATGTTGTTAAAAACACGAAAATTTTAAATAAACAGACTGGAATAATTAACATGAATAAACTAAGTATGGATGTCAGAATTTAGTCTGTAAGAGTTATTAAATTAATAAAATATAAAATGTATAATTTAAAAATAAAAACTAATCTTTTTCTTCTTTTTCTTCTTTTTCTTCTTTTTTTTTCATTTGAAATATATGGACAAGATGAAAATTCGTCTGCTCCTAAAATTATACCTCCATCACCTACTGCTTATGAATTGGGGAGGTACGGACAAACAGATGTTGGTACGTTTACTGGGACGCCTAATATTAGTGTACCACTGTATACTTACAAAACACGAAATTTATCAATTCCGATAACGCTGGGGTATAATTCCAATGGAATTCAGGTGGACCAAATGGAAACCAACATTGGACTTGGTTGGAATTTGAATGTTGGAGGGGTAATAAACAGAATTGTAAGAGGAAAACCTGATGAAGAGAGATATTATCCAATTAATGAAGATGATTGTCTTTCCAATAGTTTTATTTCATATATGGAAGCCAATAAGTTTAATGATACAGAGCCGGATTTGTACTCTTACAGTTTCAATGGCCATTCGGGACAATTTGTCTTTGATAAAAATAATAAAGCTGTATTAGTACCGCATAATAATTTAAAGATTGAACGGTTGAAAATTGATCTTAAAGATTATTTTAAAGTCACTACTGATGATGGAGTTGAATATTATTTTTCAGACAATGAATACAGCAGTTGGCAAAATACTGAAGCAGCTACCAGTGTCTTAACGGGATGGTATCTGAGCAAGATAATTCATCCTGCAGGTGATACAATCAATTTTACATATAGAGATTCAAATTATAGTTTTACTTCAAGTATTAGTTTCTCATTTCCGGTAAAAACATTTGAAGAGGTGTGTTCTGATAGGGGCGTGAATCCAGGAGAAGAAAAAAATGTAAATATCTTACATGTACTTGGCAAAACAATTGAAAGTATAAGCAGTAATGAGGCTATATTTGGTAAAGTAGTTTTTCAGCACATTTATAATCCGAACTTATTAGGTACTTATTTAATAAAAGGATATCAAGTGGACAGCAGCAAAGAAAGTAATCTTGACAGCGTGGTGTTTGATTACCTGTTTACCCCAAATAAAAGGATTTTTTTAAAGGAGTGTACCTTTAAAGATGTCTCTAAAAAGTATAGTTTTGAGTATAATGACCCTAATGGATTGAACAGTCGTTTATCTGGTGGTAAAGATTTATGGGGTTTTTACAACGGAAAGTCTGGTGTTTATCCTGATCCGGTTATTCACGAAGATTTGTATTCATCGAATCAAAAAGCAATGGATGCAATTAAAAGAAGTTCAAGGGGAGGAGACAGAAGAGCTGATCCTACTCTTGCCAGCAAGGGAATTTTAAAAAAAATAATATATCCTACAAAAGGGTACAATGAATTTGTATATGAGGGTAATTCTGTTATGGGTACCGTCGTAAGTCCTATCGAATTGGAAACTATAAATCGTAGGCTTTCAAACCCCTCAACTAATTCGAATCTGGAAACAGAAATATATGAATTTAAGAATGTAATTAAATATAAAACAGATATTGAAGCATTGGTTAGTTATGTTGGAATGGCCGGTGATATGCCTGTTGGAGAATTATTTTTAAAAATTACGATTGAGAATTTACAAAATGCGCTGCTTAATGACGAAGTTGTCGCTTTCAGACATAATTTTACAGAAAAAGATACTTATACTTTTCTGGAAAATACAGATTATAGAGTAACGGTGACTTTTTCATCTGAGCCGAAAACATCTGCAAATTTTAATTTCTCGTATGCTACTGGAGGAAACGTTTCGTCAATAGCCCCTATAAATGTTGGTGGTTTAAGAATCCAACAAATCACTTCGTTTGATAACGAGCAGAATAAAGCTGATATAAAACATTATTATTATGGCCCCAGAAAAAATCGTGATATAACTTCCGGTGTTGAAGGGGTTGAAATGAATTTTATAAGTAATTCGATAATTAATAGGGTTTGTTGGGTTAACTCAGGACCTTCTCCAATTACTTCTATAGCCAGAACTTATCTTTCAACAGTACACCCAAATAGTTTGTACCAATTGTACAGATCAAATGGTAATAATTCGACGACTTATCGCAATGTAACAGTAAGTTATGGGGGCGCTGATTATGAAAATGGGGGAGAAGAGCTGTTTTATTATGCATCATCTGATGCCAGACCAACTTCTTGCGTCAATAATCATCTTAATTCTGCACCCTGGACAAACACTAGTTGGGATAACGGTCTATTAGAGAAGAAAATTATTTTTGATAAGAATTTAACTGATTTAAATATTACAGATTACAAATATAAATTGGAAGATCAATTTACACAAAGTGTCACAGGGATTGCATATGACACTAAATTTAACCAAATTTTTTCCTTTCCTTCACCTGATCGTAAAAATCTTGAGCATATGAACATTAATAGATATTCGACTAATTCCTATTGGTTTTACTTAGAATCTGAAATAAACATACAAAATGATTCTGGAGGTAAAAATCCTGTAACCACCTTTACGAAGTATAAATACAATAATCCGTCTCATTTAAAATTGAGTTCACAAACGGTTACAAATTCGTTGAACGAAGAACTGGAAACCAGATATTTTTATCCACAAGACCCGGAAATGGCCAATGAACCTTTTAGAAATGAGTTAATCGCCAGAAACATGTTTGGAAAAGTTCTCGATACGCAAACAATAAAAAAAGGTGTAAAGCTATCAGAACAGAAAACTGTCTACGAGAGAAGTGCCGCAACCGCTAATTTAGTACTGCCAAAATTTATCTATGCTAATAAAGGACTAGACAATATTGATTTGAACTCCGATAAAAAAATAGTTTATGATAAATACGATGAAAAAGGCAATATTTTGCAATACACTATAGAGAGTGGTACTCCGGTAGCTATTATCTGGGGGTATAATAAAAGCCAACCGATTGCTAAAATAGAGAATGTCACTTATGCAGAATTGGAGGCTCTGCCGGGCTTTGGTGCAGGTTTTACTATTTTAGAAAATTTATCAAGTGATCAGGAAAGTTTTTTACGAAATAATCTGTCGGAAGCAATGGTGACAACTTATACCTATAATCCGCTTGTGGGAATAACTAGTGTAACCGATCCTAAAGGAATACCTACCTATTATGGATATGATTCTTTTGGGAGATTGCAATATGTGAAAGATCAGAATTTATACGTACTTCAAAGATACTGTTACAATTATAAGGGGCAGCAGGTTGATTGCGGTACTCTCGATAATACAGTTCCTGTTACCTATAAGAGTAAGGCTTTAAGCAAACTATTCACTCGTAACAATTGTGCTTCAGGGGGTATCCCTGAAAGCGTGTGGTTTACGATTCAGGAAGGGGCTTATAGTTCAAATATTTCCCAGGCTGCCGCTGATCAACAGGCTTTGGATCAGTTTGATGTCAAAGGACGGGAATTTGCTAATAATGATGAGAATGCAAAATGTATTTTTAAAAGTGCTGCTATAGCGTCTCAGAATTTCCAAAAAACAAACTGTACGATTGGAGGAACAGGTTCTTATGTTGCATACAGCTTAGACTATGAGGCAGTGAAATCGAAAATATCGCAGGCCGATGCCGATAATTTGGCTTGGAAAAAATTTCAATCCGAAGGTTCTGCTAATGCCAATGCTAATGGTGAGTGTATTTTTAGAAGTGCTGCAATAAGTGGTTCCTTCCAAAAAAGCGGCTGCACCGGAGGTGCAATTGGTTCTTATGAAAACTATTCTTTGGCAGAAGGAGCAGTAACTTTGAATACTTCTCAGGCAGATGTAGACGCTAAAGCCATAAACAGATTGAATACCGAAGGGCCGGCTAATGCCAATGCTAAAGGACAGTGTGTATTTTATAGTGTTTATGCTGAGAGAGTTATAAGGAGGTTGTATTGTCCTAAGGGGCAAAACGGAACAACGGTACTCTATACTGTTCCTTCCGGAAAGTATAATTCAATAATCTCTCAGGCTGATGCAGACCGACAAGCCGAAGATGAAATTAAAAATGAGGGACAAAATTACGCTGATAGAAAGGGAGAATGCAGCAAAGGAGATATACCAATAGATTAACCCCAATACATTAATGATTAGTATAGCTGTCGGGAGGTAGCATAAAAACACTACAAATTTTTAGTCTCTATTTGTATGACTATTTAGCTTTTAATAAAAACTTATAAAGAATTATGAATTCTCAAAACATAACTTGTATTTTTATAAAAAAATGTATTCCTATAGTTATTCTCTTGTTAGTGACAAGTTCGGGTCTTAGGGCCCAAACTTTCAGTCCTGACAACTTTGTCTCAACTGCAGCGCCTAAAAAAGCAGTTACTGAGGCCAATTATGGTACTCTCACCAAAGAGGAGATCAATCAAACTGTTACTTATTTTGACGGATTAGGCCGTCCGATACAAACCATTGCTATTAGTCAGGGAGCAAGTGGACAGAATATTGTAACTCCAATGAAGTATGATGGCTTTGGCAGACAAAACAAAGAGTACCTGCCTTATCCTATTGCTAATACCACCAATAACCATCCAAAGATTGATCCCGCTACGGCCATAAGTGATGCAGCATTCTTTTACAATAAAAAAGAGTATCAGTACACGGCTAATCCTTTTTCTGAGAAAGAGTTTGAATTATCGCCTTTAAACCGTGTCCAAAAACAAGCCGCTCCGGGAACCTCCTGGAAAATGGGCAGTGGTAATGAAATCAAAATCGTTTCTACGGCCAGTACTGTTGCTGATGCTGTTAAGGTTTACAGAGCCAATACAAGCTGGCAAGTGGGTCTAGGGCTATACGATATCAGTATTTCGGAAGCAGGTATTTATGTCCCGGGAGCTTTGTATAAAACCATAACCTACGACGAAAACTCGGGTGCAAACCCAAGCGAAAATGCCGGTTCTACCGTAGAATTTAAAAACAAAGAAGGACAAATCATTCTTAAAAGAACCTACGACTCCGGAAATCCACACGATACTTATTACGTTTATGATGATTATGGCAATCTGACTTATGTCATTCCGCCAAAAGCGGCAGATCTTATTGGTACTACGACCAATACAACTGCGAATTTATCCTCCACAGCAGTATTGCTACCTGGAAATACTCTGAATTTAACTGCTTCAAATTCGATTACCTTGCTTCCCGGATTTCATGCGCAAGCAGGAAGTACTTTTAGCGCAGTTATCAGTGACGGAACTTCGGGTATCTTGGATCAATTGTGCTACCAATACAAATACAATAACCGTAATAGACTGGTGGAGAAAAAACTACCGGGCAAACAATGGGAATTCATCGTATACGACAAACTCGACAGACCTGTCGCTACAGGACCAGCTCATTCTCCTTTTTCAGATATCAATTCTGAAGGCTGGATCATTACCAAATACGATGCTTTTAGCCGACCAGTATACACAGGTTGGAACAACCAAGCTTCCACTTCGGCAACCCGAAAATCATTACAAGACGCTCAGAATGCTGCCAGTGTTTTGTATGAAAAGAAGCAAAATTCGGGAACGATCGATGGCATAGCGGTGAATTATACCAATCGGGTTGAGCCTCTAGTTTTTAAGCTTTTAACGGTTAATTACTACGATACCTATGCCTATCCAAATGCTCCAAGTACTCCTTCTAGTATTGAAGACCAGCCGGTCTTGATTAATGCTAAAGGATTGGCTACCGGAAACTGGACAAGAGCACTTAGTAGCAGTAGTAGTACAGCAGGTGAAACTGGTACGACATTTTATGATCCAAAGGCAAGACAGATTCGTACCTATATCCAAAACCATTTAGGAGGTTATACTTATAGCGACAGTAAAATTGATTTCGCTGGAAAGGCATTGTCTACTACAACCAGACATAAACGTACTTCAGGTAGTACTGAGCTTGTTACAAGAGAAGAATTTACCTATTCTGCTCAGGATCGTTTGTTGATTCATACACATCAAATAAACAATGGTCCTGTGGAGACTATCGCCAGTAATACCTATGATGATTTAGGCCAATTGAGCTCGAAAGAAGTAGGGAATAGTGCACAGAATATCAACTATAGTTACAATGTCAGAGGTTGGCTTACCGGTATTAACGACGTTACTTCCTTGGTAAAACTAGATACTCCAAAAGATCTATTTGCATTTAGAATCAATTATGATAATTTAAATTACGGAATGACAGGAGTAAAAGCTCTGTACAATGGTAATATTTCTGAAACCTCTTGGGCTACTAATTCTGATAATGGAATTGTACGTTCATATGGCTACAAATACGATAACCTGAACAGACTCAAAGAAGGAATTTTCCAAAAAGCAGCGGTAACCACGAATGCCTATAATGAAACTTTGTCGTACGATAAAAATGGAAACATTATGGGGCTTAGCCGTAACGGAAGCAATGATAATGCCACAGCTATTGACGCTTTGGTGTATACGTATGCCAATAACAACACTGCCAATCAACTGATGAAGGTTACAGACTCCAGTCTTAAAAATCTAGGTTTTACAGACGGGAATAACACAGGTGATGATTATGCGTATGATCTTAATGGGAATATGATCTCTGATGCCAATAAAAATATCACAGCGATTACCTACAACCATTTGAATTTACCTACAAAAATTACCTTTACCACCACCGGAAATATTGTGTACATTTACAATGCTACTGGACAAAAATTACAGAAAATTGTAAATCGTAGCGGTTCGGCAACTGTTGTGACAGATTATATGGGAGGGTATCAGTATGAAAAAATAGGAGAGCAACCCACAACATTAAAGTTTTTTCCAACCGCTGAGGGTTATGTAGAACCTTTGGGAAGTTCTTATAAATATATTTATCAGTACAAAGATCATTTGGGTAATATTCGTTTGAGTTATGATAAAAGTTTGACTATTCAGGAGGAAAATAACTATTATCCTTTTGGATTAAAACAAGAAGGATACAATACAGCCAAAAACTCAACTAATGATGCCTTAAGATATAAGTACAATGGGAAGGAACTTCAAGATGAGCTGGGGCTTAACTTTTACAATTATGGAGCTCGTAATTATGATCCAGCAATTGGTAGATGGATGAACATTGACCCGTTAGCAGAAAACTCTCGTAGATGGACACCATATAATTATGCTTATGATAATCCTGTATGCTTTGTAGACCCAGATGGAAGACAAGCTGTGTACAATTGGACAGGAAAGAATAAAGGGCAATATACCGATAACGGAAAAGTAGTTGATTTTAATAAAGCATTGGCAAGTTATGGAATAAATTCGGAAAGTAAAAGTCCAAAAGATATAGTAGTAACAGCTGACGATGGCACTACACTTTTTACTTTGAATGATGGTAAAAAAGAAATAACGAAAATGACAGCAAAAGAACTTTATAAACAAGGAACCCAGTGGTTTGAGCCTTTAGCGGATAATTATATGCCATTGAAAAGTATTTCGAAAGGAGCATCTTCTAATAGATTAAGGCATTTTACAAAAGGACAGATAGAAAGTTTCTCAAATACCGATAGATGGATGTCATCATACAGAAGTGGAGGAAGCGGGGACTGGAAAGCCAGTAAGGCAGGAGCAAATGGCTTTCTGCTTGTTACAATTGAAGGGATGCCTTATTGGGCAGACGCGGTAGGACAAATACCATTTGCGACAAACAAATCAAAAGATGAAAAGGCAGACGGTAATAATAATTACAATTCTACAGTTAGTACAATAAAAGCAGGTCAAGAATATGGAGATGGAAGTATTTTTGGTGGAGTTTCAGATTTTACTAATTCATACGACAACTATATGATTTTAAGAGGAGCTCTTTATGGAACCGAAAACAGGGACATTACTAAATCAATAACAAAAGATGAAGCTGCAAAATATGGATTTTAACATTTCAAAATTGAGAATAATATTCCAACCGGTCTTACAAATTTTAATGTATACTGTAATGTATTCAATAATCTGGAGCTTTCTCTATAATTTTAATATCGTAAAGAAACATGAACTTTGGGACTTAACTACTATTTATTTATTCGGTTGTTTTGCAATAGTAAGTTTAATTTCGGGAATTTTTCTTTTATTTTTAAAAAAGATTAATTACACAATCTTTATCTTTTTGTTACTTCTTTTTTGTATTTTAACAATTAATGATTTTAGGAGTTCGCCTAAAGTTATTTCATTAGCTTGGATTGAAGCAGGAATAAGTATTTTAGTGTGTAATCTGTTTTTTGCTAATTTGAGTAAAAATCGTAATAAGAAATAATTTAAAATTTTCGAATAGCGTTTCACGGTTAGTAATATGTGGTTTAGGTTTTTTAACGTATTGAAAATAAATATGATCAAAAAAACAAAAAAGATGAGTAGTAATGTTCATCTTTTTTGTTTTAATACTGCCAGCTCTCCGAAGCGTTCCATATGAAAAACTGTGCAAATGTCTCAGTTGGAGATAAGATTGATTTTTCAGTATATTATTTATGAGTTGTTTTAGCTGAAAATGGTTTTGGCCACATTTGGAGTTTTGAGTCGATGAGTAAGGACAGAGGTCCAATCTCCGCTCCCAAAGAGTTCTATTGAAAAGCTGCGCAAATGTCTCTGACTTTGCGCTTTTTTTGTTTTTAGAAATTGTAGGCGTCTTGAAAGTTCCTGACTTTCTTAATTATACTTCTTGAGGTAAATAGTTATTAGACTTGTTTCAAAATTGTTTTAAAGTCGGAGACTTTGAGATGTCGACGTATTTTAAATATATTTGTTTGTAATAGCGCAAAGTCAAAGACATTTGCGTAGTGTGAGCAGAATTTTTGCATAATTGAGAACACTTAGCAGAGCAGGGGGGAAGTAATGGGATTTAAATATGAGAAACTTAATTTTTAGATTTTTTTTAATAATTGTTACGATAATTATACTTTTTGAAGTAAAGGAATTTGCTTATTTTGACTTTGTAATTGCTTTTTTATTGTTGATTGGTTTAGTTTTTAATTATAAGACAACCGACAACATGTATGATATAATTTCAAATTATTTTTTTTGGATAATAATGTTTTCGCTTATAACCATTTTTAAAAATATAAACTTTGCTTCTCTGCTAGATTCATTTCAAGTACTTTTAGTTCTTAAAGCATCTATTTTAGCATGTAATTATCTTAAATATAAAAAGGTAGCAGTTCCAAGCTCGTACTTAAGTAAAATTTGGATTTTTATGTTTTGTTTGTATCAAGCTGAAATTATATTAAATAGCACTCATGGATTAAAAAATTTATGCTTTTTTCTTGGTATAATTTCAGCAATCGAAACTTTTCTAATTATTCTTAGAAACAAAGATTGGAAATTTAATGTTGTAAGTTTTTGGTAGAGCCTTTAAGAGTGAAAAACTAAATTCTTAGCCGACGAAAGCATCAGCTTTATCAGAAGAATTAAATAAAAAAAAGCCATTTCATAATGGAGTAGCTTTTGCCCGCTCCATTAAGAGTTCCTGATAAAAAACTGCGTATTCTATGATAAAAACAAATAAAATCTTTAAGTTATATAAAGTGCAATGATTAAAAATCATTGCACTTTTTTTGTATTTTAGCTCCGTTTAAAAAATAAAGACTGACATCAGTTGCTAAAAATCATCCCTGTTAAGAGGTATTGATCACATTTTATGAGGGGTATAAACAAGTTAGCGACAATTTTATCAAACTGACTACAAATAAAAAAATTGACCAAAATATTTGACCAAAAAAATGAACTGCCTAAACTGTAACACCGAAGTAAATTCTAATTTTTGTCCCGACTGTGGACAGCCAAAAGTACTCAAAAGGATTAACGGACATTATATAGTTCACGAAATTGAACACGTTTTGCATTTTGAACGTGGAATATTTTATACGATTAAAGAACTTATAACAAGCCCGGGACAAAATATCAGAAATTATCTTACTGAAAACAGAAGCCGACTCGTTAAACCTATCATTTTTATTATTGTTAGTTCTTTAATTTATTCCATAAGCAATCATTTTTTTCATTTTCAGGACGGTTATATTAATTACCTTGACAGTCAAAAAACGTCAACAAGTACTATCTCAAAATGGGTTCAGATGAATTTAGGTTATTCCAATATAATGATGGGGATATTTATTGCATTGTGGACAAAACTATTTTTCAGAAAACGAGATTATAACATATTTGAAATATTAATTCTTCTCTGTTTCGTAATGGGAATTGGGATGTTAATTTATGCCATTTTTGGAGTTGTTTACGGTCTGACACATTTAAATATAATGCAATTTGCCGGAATTGCGGCATTTTTGTATGCAACTTGGGCTATTGGACAGTTTTATGACAGAGGAAAAGCATCTTCTTATGTTAAAGCCTTTTTGGCCTACATTTTTGGGATGATGACATTTTCATTAGCCATTTTGCTTGTTGGAACATTAATTGACTTAGTAATAAAACATTAAAATTCCATGTTGCCTTTGGCTTTCAATGGTAGGTTATTAATCCATAATTGGTGATGATAGTTATAGACTTTCTGTTTTTAACTATTGAATTGTTATTCAAGCAAACAAATTTCAAAAGTGGTTTTGCCATTTTCATTTCTATGGGTGATATAGCCGCCATGTGCCTCAATGATATTTTTGGAGAGTGTTAAACCAATGCCGGCACCTTCTGTTCGGGTGGTGAAAAAAGGGAGAAATACTTTGTGTTCGATTTCTTTTTCGATTCCGTTTCCGGTGTCCGTGATTTTAAGGAAAGCCCTATTTTCTTTAAACTCTGCCGACACCGTTACTGTTTTTTCCGTGGCATCTTTTAAAGCATAAATACAATTGGTCAACAGATTGATAAAAACCTGTTCTATTTGCTGAGAATCGATATTAATCCAGTGCTTGGAAGTAATAGTGTTGACAACTTCAATGCCTTTTTCCCTGAACAGGGGAGCCATAATCTGAAGACAATTGTGCATCAGTAGCTGTAAGTCAGCTTTCTCTTTTTTTGGTGTGGGTAACATGGCTAGTTTTCGATAACCTTCGACAAATTTTTGCAGGTGATCGCTCCGTCTGAGCATGGTTTCAACGCTATTTTTGACATCTTCCAAATCTTCAGCCGACATAGTGTCCTGTTCTACCAAATCCTGTAGGTTCTGGCAAATAGAACGAATAGGAGTTATAGAATTTAAGAGTTCATGCGAAATCACTTTCATTAAATTCACCCAGGCATCTTTTTCTTTTTTTTCGACAACATTCTGAATAGAATCCAGTAAAACGATAAAATAACCTTTTCCAAAGATCTCTGTTCTAGAAGCTTGCAATACAAAGGTTTGCATGTTTTGTTCTTTTACCCGAATCTCTAAAGAGGTTTTGACTTCCTGAAAATCGTCGGCTTCGATAACTTCACATAACGATGGCAATTGGTCTTTAAGATATTTCCATTTGGAGACCTTTGGAACATTAAAATGAGAAGAAAAATGATCGTTCATTAGGAAAATGTTCCATTCCGTTTCTTCTTTTTGCAGAATGATGATCCCGGATTCTATAGTGTTTAAAATCGAACGATAGACAATGTCCTTGGAGATCTGCTCGTTTTGTTTGCTTTTCAGAGTATCGTACAGGAGAAATAATTCGTTGTAATTTTTATTGTATTGATGTTGTGAAAAATCGGAACTAAAATCATTTTGTAAGATCGAAGAGATGGTTTTGTTGTAAATCAAAACAAAATTCCGAGTATAAAAGTACATTTCGCGAACAAGCAGGAATACAACAAAAAGACTAAAGATTCCAGTAAAGAAAAGGTCTGTTTTAAAAAAATAAAAAGAGATTTCGATCATCAATACAATTAAAATCAATCGTAAAAACAGCAGTTTATAGGTTTGGAAGGTCTGAAACATATTAATTGATATTGATGTTGTATTTTTCTAAACGACGGTATAAAGAGCCCCTGGACAAACCTAGTTCTTCTGCCGTTTTACTGATATTATTGTTGTTTTTCAGCAAGGCTTTCTCAACTGCTGCCTTCTCTACAGAAGAAAGCTGAATGTCGTCCGGGTTCTCTTCGTAGGGAGTTATGGTCTCTAAATCTAAATCTGAAGTGGTGATTTTATTGTGTTCGCACAGAATAACAGCACGTTCAATTTTATTTTCCATTTCTCTGATGTTGCCATTCCAGGCATGTTTTTCAATTTGTTCCAGTACTTTTTTGTCAAATTGAATTGTATTTCGGTCGTATTTTGCAATCATTTTGTCGAGAAGGTATTCTGCCAGCGGAATTTTATCTCCGTGACGCTCCCGTAATGGAGGTAGAACGATTTCCATGGTATTGATACGATAATAAAGGTCTTCTCTAAAGTTTTTATCGGTAACTTCTTGTTTAAGATTTAGGTTGGTTGCTGTAATGATGCGGACATTTAGTGGTCTTGGCTTTGTTTCACCCAGTCTGGTTACTGTTTTGGTTTGAATAACCTGCAGCAATTTCGATTGTAAATGTAAAGGCACATTTCCAATTTCGTCCAAAAATATAGTTCCGTTTTGAGCCATTTCAAAACGTCCGGGTGTATCCGTTTTAGCATCTGTAAAAGCACCTTTGGCATAACCAAACAGTTCGCTTTCAAAAATATTAGCGTTTAAGGCTCCCAGGTCAACCGCTACAAAAGGATTGTTTTTTCTTTCAGACTGGCTAAAAATGTGGTGTGCCAAAACAAATTTACCGGTTCCGTTTTCACCTAAAATAAGCACGTTGGCATCCGTTTTGGCTACTTTGTCAGCCAGAGAATAGGATTTTTTAATGATTTCGGAAGTACCTATAAAAAAGTCATTTTCAATTTCGGCATTCCTCGTTTTCTTTTGTTCTTTTCGGGATTTGTCGACAGCCTGTTTGACAGATTCCAGCAGTTTTTTATTTTCCCAGGGTTTTAAGATATAATCAAAAGCACCTGATTTTAAGCCTTCAACAGCGGTTTCGACTTTGCCAAAAGCGGTCATTAAAATCACAACCGTTTTAGGAGATAGTGTTTTTATTTCTTTCAATAAATACAAACCTTCTCTTCCGTCTTCAAAACCTATCCTGTAATTCATGTCGAGCAAAACAACATCAATGCGTTTTTGCGACAATAATTCGACAATATTTTTTGGATTATTGAGGGTATAAATGTCTTCAAAATACTTTTTCAGGAACACTTTCGACGCAAAAAGGATGTCTTCCTGATCGTCTATGATTAATATTGCAGCATTTGTCTTTTTCATTTTTGTTCAGTTTTGGACGAAAGCTGTCCATTATTGGACACTTTTAAATTCTTTTAGATACTAAAAAATTTAAAATAAGGTAGTTACGAATTTTAAATTTTTGGCACGAAAATCATATTACTATTAGCAAATCATCAAATAGGAGAATGATTATTGCCGGTAAATGTAACAAAAATAGATATTTATAGATTATGTTATCAATTATCTTAATTTAGGATCTGTTTTTTACTTCGGCAATAAAATTCTCAGAAAGAAAAACAAACATCAAAAACAAAGTAGTATGATCAAAATTAAAAAGCTTTCTAAAATTTTTAGAACCGAAGAAGTAGAAACAAAAGCTTTAAGTGAAATTTCATTAACCGTAAACGAAGGCGATTTTGTATCGATCATGGGGCCATCAGGAAGTGGAAAATCGACTTTATTGAATATTATCGGTTTATTAGACAGTGCTTCCGGTGGAAGTTACGAACTGGTAGGACAGGAAATGATTGGTTTGAAAGAAAATTTAAAATCAAAAGCGAGAAAAGAGAACATCGGATTCATTTTTCAGAATTTTAACTTAATTGATGAATTATCGGTTTTTGATAATATTGAATTGCCGCTGATTTACAATAAGGTGCCATCATCTGAAAGAAAGAAAAAAGTACAGGAAATGGCTACCATATTAGGTATTTCGCATCGTTTGAAACATTATCCGCAACAGCTTTCAGGAGGGCAGCAGCAGCGTGTAGCCGTTGCCAGGGCTTTAATCAATGATCCGAAAATTATTCTTGCCGATGAACCTACAGGAAATCTGGACAGTAAAAATGGTAATGAGGTAATGGAATTGTTGACGGATCTTCATGCGGGAGGTGCAACAATTCTAATGGTTACACATTCGGATTATGATGCTTCGTTTTCGCAAAGAACTATTGTGATGAAAGATGGAGCTATTCTTTCGGAAAAAATGAATCATAGAAATGTAGATGTATTAGTAAACCATTCAACAAATTAAATCATGCTAAAGAACTGGATCAACATATTTATTTACCACATTAAAAACAATAAGGTTTTTACAGCTTTAAATGTTTTGGGTTTGAGTATTGGAATTGCAGGATTAATTTTTGCCATTTTGTACTGGAATGAGGAACAATCCTACGATCAATGGAACCCTAATAAAGACAAGATTTTTTTAGTAGCCAATAAAATGAATGCTACAACCTATTGGTCTTCAAGTTCGGCACCTGTAGGGGCAGCGCTAAAAGCTATAAGTCCTGAAGTCGAATCTTTTTGTTATTTGAACGGAGGTTATGATAATGACATTCTATATTTTAAGGACAAAAAAGTACAATCTGACAAGATTACCATTGCCCAGGGAAACTTCTTTGATTATTTTCCGTATGAATTTACTGAGGGCAGTCGAAAGGGGGCTTTACCGGATGTAAACAGTATTTGTTTATCGCAGGATTTGGCGTTTAAGCTTTTTGGAAATGAAACTGCTGTAGGTAAAAAAGTAGTTTTACAGAAGAAAGTTTTGATGGTACGAGGTGTTTATAAGTTAGATAAAAAATCAGCCTATAATCCTTCTTGTGTGGTTAATTTTATGGACCAGCGGATTAATGCAAACATTCAGTTTTGGGGAAACTTTCAGTATGTTTTACTGCTGAAACTGAAAAATCAGGAGGATGAGAAACCAGTAGCAAAGAATCTCCAAAAAGTATACTTTGAAAACTTAACAGTCCGATTTGCACAGGAGCAGGGAATTACTCCTCAAGAGCTAATTCGCAAATATGGTGAAGTAAAACCAATTTTAGAGTCTCTGGCTTCCGTTCGTCTGCATACCAAAGCCGGTGGTATGGCAGAATCAAAAGGGAATTTTCAATTTTTACTTATTATGGTGGGGTTATCGGTTTTAATCCTGTTGTTATCGATTGTAAATTATGTTAATTCGGCTACGGCAAATGCGGTAAAAAGAGCTAAGGAAGTTGGAGTTCGGAAAATTATTGGTGCTTCAAAATATGGTATAATCCAACAGTTTGTTTTTGAAACGGCGCTCATTACGTTGTTTGCCATTTTAGTGTCATTGGTTATTGTCGAAATTTCGTTACCGTATTACAATGCTTTTTTAGAAAAATCACTGGTATTACAAAGCAGTCAGTTTTACCTGCAGCTGGTGGCTATATTTTTTATAACGGTTGTACTGGCGGGTATACTACCGGCGGTTTATGTTTCTAATTTTGAACCGCTAAAGGTTTTGAAAGGAAACTTTGGCCGAAGTAAAAACGGTATTTGGCTTCGTAACGGGATGTTGATTTTTCAATTTAGTGTGGCCGCTTTTTTCATTATCGGATCTTATATTGTTTACCAGCAAATAGAACATATGAACTCTAAAGAGTTAGGTTTTAATGGAAAACAAATTCTGAACATTTCGTATAAGAATATCTATGGAGAGAAAATCAGCAACAAAGAGCGATTGGACCGATATAATAGCATCAGGAATCAGTTGCTTCATATCAAGGGGGTTAAAGAAGTTTCCGGTGGCGGTTTTGTCTTAGGATATGGCCCAAAATCGACCATCACTTATCAATATAAAGACAAAAGTATAGATGGAAATAATATACCAATTGACTTCGGATTATTGGAAATGTTGAAAATTAAAATAGTTAAAGGACGCTATTTAGATCCCAAATTTGCTCAGGATACCGTCAGTTCAATGTTGATTAATGAGACTGCACTCAAGTTATTGAACGAAAAAGATCCGATAGGGAAAAAGTTAAACTGGAATGGTCAGGATGCCATTATTGTGGGAGTGGTAAAAGATTTTAATCTGATGGATCCGGGTCAGGCTATTCCTCCCATGTCCTTTTTTCATTTTAAGACAGTGCCTTGGTTTACTGAACTTTTGAATAATATTTATATTACTGTGGATGCTAAAAACATGCAGCAGACTTTGACTGATATTGAAAATCTTTGGGTTAAAAAAGTAGATACGGAATATCCATTCTCGTATGATTTTGTCGATAAAGGATACAAAAGATCTTATAGCAATTATGTAAGGCAAAAAAAATCTATTTTCGTTATTAAATGTCATTGTCATTGTAATTGCGCTTTTTGGATTGTTTGCACTGGCTTCGTACTCTATTGAACGACGCATGAAAGAAATCGCGATTCGAAAAACTCTGGGTGCCGAGACAAATGTTCTATTAAAAGAACTTTGCAAGCAGTATTTGGTTTTCAGTATTATAGGCTTTTTAATGGCTTTATTTCCGGCTTATTACCTACTTAACAAATGGTTAGAAAATTTCTCGTACCGCATTACAATATCGGTTTATCCATTTTTAATTGGATTTATCGCCTTATTGCTGCTAACACTAGCAGTGGTGCTTTCAAGAGCTTATCAGGCCACTAAAATAGATGTTTTGAAATACTTGAAATACGAATAAATCATAAAAAGTAAAGCCTTCAAAGTGAGAACATTTTGGAGGCTTTTTTAATGGCAGAAAACTGAAAAAAGAACTATATTTGAAATAACAAGATTCTATTGATTAAAAAAAGAGTACGTTTTTAAATTTTTCAGGCTATATTTTATGAAGATGTTTTTCCTTAAATCGATACTGTTTATATTTTGTCTGACTTTATTTTCCTGTGAAAGTAAAAAGCAAAATCCGGCCGCCAAAGCTTATGAAGCTGGTGTAATTTTATCTTTTGATGATGCCTATGTAGACGAATGGTCCGAAGCCGATCAGGCTTTGAGAAAATACTCCTGGAAAGCTACTTTTAATGTTTGCCGTATTGATTCGATTGGGAAACCGCAAATCGAAAAACTTCTTGAAATGCAAAAATACGGACATGAAATAGCCGGACATGGCTATCATCATTATAATGCCGTTAAATTTGTCAATAAAAATGGAATGGATGCTTACATTGATCAGGAAATTACCCCTATGATCGCTTCCATGAAAAAACATTCTTTTAAAATGACCAGCTTTGCTTATCCGTACGGATTAAGATCCGATGCATTGGATAAAGCGTTATCTCCCAAATTTAAAATTATAAGAGGAAGAGCCTTTGGAGGAGAACTTCCGGAAAAACAGGATAGTTATTTTAACAATTCTAAAATTGTATTTGCCTTTGATATCGACAATAGCCATATTCATTTCAGTATTCCGTATCTTCTCGAATTATTGCACTATGCGAAGAAAAACAATAAAATTCTAATTTTATGCGGACATAAACCCGTTAGAAATGTTACCGAAAATTATCAGACGAAAATAGAAACTTTAGAATTTATCTGCCGGTATATGAAGTTAAACGATCTCAAGTTTTATACCTTATCGGACTTAGACGGTTTGCTCGAGCACAAATAAACGATTCTTTAACGTTAAATAACAATAATTTTTACTGAAACGGAAAGATTCGGATCGGATCTTTTTTCAGTAGGAATTACATGTTTTTCACTCAGATCAATCTTTAAAATGAAGAGAAGGTTTTTCATGAGAATTTCTGATTTTTTTTTCGAAATGAGAAGGTGAATGGTTAGAAATCAGTGCTTTGGTGTACGTGTTTGTGGTGTTCTACAAGCTTCCGATCAAACGATTTCGTAAATAATCAGACATATTTTTCCAAAAACTGTATCTTTGTATCATGAAAATTGTAGAATTAATTATTAGTAAAAATGTAGAACAAGTTCTACAGGTTGTTATAAAATGTTCTACAGTCGATTTAATTTCAGCATACTATTTTTGCTACTTATTAAGAAAATAGAAACAATTATATATTTAAAAAATAGAATAAAGTAAGTTTTTTGTATTAAACACATTTATTCTGAAAAAAAAGATCCCCCAAATCTCTTTTAAATATCTGTTGTGTTATGGTTGCTACTGATAGAGAAGTATTCTGGCTTTGTTGTTTTTTAAACAAAGAAAGAGTAACTTAGAGCAATATGATCTGTTATCAGTATTAAAATTGAATTAGTGTTTGCTAATTTTAGCTATAGAACAATATTTATTCAAAATGTAGTACATCATTCAGGATGTTCTTTCGATACCTAATTAAAAAAGTGGCATGAGTTATTGATTTGATTCTTTGACTCATTATTTTATTTATCATTTTAAAATATAAATTTTGATTAGAAAACATTCCTTAAATAGTACTTTTAGTTTTTTTAAACTAAAGTTCAAACACAGAAAGATAATTCACTACACTTTAATAGCCTGTGTTATTCTTTTACAAATAATTGCAATAGTTATTTGGTACAACGAATCGTCTAATGAATCAGAAATGTCGAAGACTTTAAACTCGATGGATTCATTGAACAGAATAACGAATTTTACCAGCGGTATTAATAATTCATTTGTCAGTTCTCAAAAGAGTTTTAACAATTATACCTATTATAAAGACAAAGAATCACTAAATAAGTACACCGCTTCCTTAAATGAGATCAGCCGATTGATTGACAGCTTAACCTTGATTACAAAAGATAATAAGGAGTTCATGAGGATTCTGAAAGAAAAGAATCAGTCTGAGAATTCTGTCGAATCGATAAAATTAAGTATCGATTCTATTATCGAGTCACAAATCAATCCGGACAAGACTACTTTGTCTAAACCTTTTAAACTGAACAAATTCGCGTATAAGAAGATTTTAGACAGTATCAAAACTGACTCCTATATAAAAGTAGATAGCGTGTCTAAAAAAGGGTTGTTTTCAAGATTAGGAGCTGCTTTGGCCGGAAAAGTGGATGTGCAGAAAGAGCAGTTGAAGATTACGGTTACAATGAAATATGATAATAAAGTAGTAACCGGAAGCATTGAAGAACAATTTGCTAACCTGTTTAATACGACTAATAAATTTTACGAAGAACAGTTTAAGAATCTAAAGAGATCATTTGCCAATTTAAAAGATCAGGATGCTAAACTAAAAGAGTTTAATAACGAATTACTGAACTTAGAGGCGGAGATTATGCCGAATTACAACAATTCGTTGAAATTGCTTCAGGATAATACTCAAAAGCAATTGCAAAAGCAATACGATTCAAATAAAATTGCAAGAAGTTATACCATTGCGATTTTGATCTTAATGATGTTTATCGTTTCGCTTGTACTTTTTGGCTTCACAAGACTGGCTTTTCAATATTAAAAAAGACTGACTATCGCTCAGATGCAGATCCGAGAAAACCTAAGTTTTAAGAACAGAATAATGGGAATGATCAGTCATGAAATCAGATCTCCTTTAAGCATCATTTCAATTTATAGTAAAATGATAAGTGCATCAATAAAGGATGCTGAAATAAAAGATACTTTTAAATCAATTCAGTTTACTACAAACTCATTACTTCTTTTGGCCAATCAGATTCTGGAGTATTCGAAAGATGGAAATTATGAGCCCAAATTAAACAATAAGAAATTCCTGCTTAAGGAAGAAATTCATCAGATTGTTAATTCGATGGCTTCATTGGTTGAAAGTAAAGGAAACAAGATTGAAGTGAATTCTAATCTGATTTCAAATCTTGAAGTGAATTCCGATGCAGCAAAAATTCATCAGCTTTTTTATAACATTATTGGTAATGCGAATAAGTTTACCGAAAATGGATTGATAAAAATTGCGATGGATCTCGAGAAGACCTCTGATAAGCAAGTAAATTTAAAAATAGAAATTGAAGACAGTGGAATAGGAATTGCCAAGAATGACCTGAAAAACATATTCGAACTTTATTATCAGGGTACCGTTTCAGGAAAAGTAAATGATCTTGGCGTAGGTTTGGGGCTCAATTTGTGTAAAGAAATTGTAGAATTGTTTGATGGGAAAATAGATGTTCAAAGCGAAGAAGGCAAAGGGACAACGATTATTTTCAACCTCTTCATAAGTTTAGTTTAAAATAAGACCAAATTAATATACTTTTTGTATATTGACAGTAAAAAGGCAATTAGTTAGAGAAAAGCGCTGAAACAACCCTAAATTAGGTAAATGAAAATGAAATCCCCATCCAATAACTATAGCTTTTTAGTAGCTGATGACCATAGTGTGGTTCGACAAGGCGTTTCTTTGATGATAAAAGAGTTATTTTCGAATGCTTTAATTCATAAAGCCGGAAATTTTAAGGATACCCTTACTATTTTAAAAGAACAGAGTATAGATTTATTAATCTTAGATGTGAATTTTCCTGATGGAAACAGTATCAGCATCATAACAGAGATTAAATCCATCCAGCCCGAAGTGAAAATACTGATCTTCTCAGCTTATGATGAGAATATCTATGCAATGCGTTATCTGAATGCCGGAGCATCCGGATACCTGAACAAAGAAACTTCGGAGGAAGAAATGAAAAACGCAATCAGTTCGATGATTTTGTCCGGAAAGTATATTACGCAGAATCTTAAAGACAGGATTCTGGACTCTTATATTTCAAAAAAACCAACAAACCCATTAGATGTATTGTCCAACAGAGAAATCGAAGTGGCACAGCTTTTAATTAAAGGCTACGGCAATCTCGAAATAATTGAACATCTGAACATTAAAAAAACAACAGTAAGCACCTATAAAAACAGGATTTTTGAAAAGCTGGAAATTGATAATCTGGCCGATTTGATCAAAGTTTTTCAGTTGTATGCGGATTGATAAACAACGTACTTCAAACCTATTTTAAAAAACAGGACTTTTTAAGTGCCTGTTTTTTTTTGTGATTCATATTTTTTTTGTGATGTTTTTTCTGTAGAAATAATTCTACAACAAGACGTTCCATGTTCTATAACGTATTGATTTTATTGCATGTATTTTTGTTTTGTCAGGAAGACGCAGTTGCTGGAACTTTATAAATAAGATGGATTTGTAGCAGAATGGATTATTTTTTTTCAGCATCTAGCTTCCTGTATTAAAAGATACTCTTTTGTTGTTACGGACGGCTTTTTTTGTTTTTGTTTTTTGGGTTATAAAAATCAGGTCAATTTTTATTTTTTTAGAAGATCGCCGTCTGATCAACAAATAGTGCTTTTATAATCTAATGCAAATTTTAGTGCTAAAGAAAACTACAGTTAATAGAAAGGGAATGTATAAAAGTAAGACTATGGAATTCGATTTTTATAATACAAAGAAGAAGGCAAATGTGAATGTTTTTAAATCTAAAGCATTTGATGAGGTTCATGACGCTCTTTTCGTATTTACGATTTCGGCAGATAACGATTATGAAATGCCATTTATAAATGACGCTACTTATGAAATGTTTGAAGTTTTATCCAATACCATGTTTACTAATACCGTACTTTCTATATACGATCGAATTCATCAGGATGATAAAAAAAGAGTGAAAAATTCTTTATTCGACGCTATTAAAAAAAGGAGAAAATGGAGTGTTGTGTTCAGGGCAGAATTACCTTTCAACGGATTAAGTTGGTTTAAGGTGACCTCAAAAAGAATAGTCAATAAAGACGGAAGTACGGAATTTTATGGTCGTATAACAGATATTACCGAATTAAAGGAGCAGGAGTTAAAACTCAGAAGAACGGAAGAACGTTTTAGGTTTATGCTGATGACTTCAAACGAAGGCATTTGGGATTGGGATCTAACCAGTGATCGAATTTATTATTCGCCGCAAGCCTTAAATATATTGGAATTAAAAGCTTCTGATATTTCTTACACTTGCGAGGGATGGAAGAAAATGATACATCCGGAGGATGTTGAGGACTGTCAAAAGGCATTTAACTATCATTTTGATAACAGAACTCCTTTTTACGAAAATTTTCAACGTGTATTAACCTCAAATAAAAAATACAAATGGATTCTCAGTAAAGGAATGGTGACCGAGCGTGATCTTGAAGGAAAACCATTAAAAGTAATAGGAACTTACAGCAATGTTTCTTTTCAAAAAGAGAAAGAGCTTGAGTTAAGAAGAGAAATGGAAGTGTATAAAGAAAAGAACAACAGATTGTTGAATTTTTCGCACATCGTTTCTCATAACCTAAACTCGCACGCAGGTAATTTTAAAGTTCTTTTGGACTTGATCGATTCAGAAGAAGGTTTTGATGAAAAAGTTGAAACATTAAAATACCTGCGTGCGGTTTCCGGAGATCTTAGTAAAACAATTGAAGATCTGTCGCAAATTGTAAATGTTCAAAACAATGCCGAAATTAATATCGAGGCGCTGAATTTAAACAGTTATTTAAACAGGGTACTCAACATTGTTAATGCCTATAACAACAAGAATAATGTTACGATAATCAACAACGTTTCCCCTGAAGCAGTGGTTCATTTTAATCCGGCATATCTTGAAAGTGTATTGCAAAATCTAAGTAGCAATGCTATAAAATATGCAGATCCTAAAAAACCACTGATCGTTGAATTTAATTTTTTCATAGAAAATGGAAGAAAAGTATTCACCATAAAAGACAATGGTTTGGGAATTGATCTTAAAAAACACGGAGATTTAATTTTTGGAATGTATAAAACATTTCACAAACACGAAAAAGCAAACGGTTTGGGCTTATACATTACAAAAAATCAGATCGAATCTATGAATGGAAACATTACAGTAGAAAGTCAGGTAGGAGAGGGGACAACTTTTAAAGTCTTTTTTAAAGATTAAAGGTGCTGCGTTCAGCATTATAAATAGAATTTCAGATTACATAAATAATTATTTTTAGAATGGAAAAATTTATCGTTATTAAAAAAGCCAATGGAGAATTTCAATTCGAATTTGTAAATAAAAATGGTGAAATTATTTTAAGCAGTGGCGATTATACCCGAAAATTCATGTGTATGAAAGGGATTGAATCAGTAAAAGTTAATTCACAGGACAACACAAAATTCTTCCGGAAAACAAATTCAAAAGATGAAAGATATTTTAATCTTAAAGCTTTTAACGGAAAGATTATCGGAACAAGTAAAATATTTAAAGACAGAGATTCCCGCGATGAAGGAATACTGGAATTTAGAAAATATGCACCACACGCTATTGTAGAAGATCACTCTAATACAGTATTGGCTGAGAGTGCAGCATTTTAGAGTTATTCAATAAAACCGTCTGCCATTCGGTTTGATTTTATAAAACAATGAACTTTTGTCGTTTTCCGGATTGTAATAACGGAATCGTTTTTTAGATAATTTAATTGGTATATTACACACCTAAGACCGCTTTTGCGGTCTTTTTTGTTTTTAATAAACTCAAGTTATAAATTAAAAACCTAAAAAAGAATCAGTTGTAAAGTTGGTAATTAAACAAAAAGTTTAGATAATCTAACCAGGAAGATATCTGGTCAGATTTGCTCTGAAAGAGTTTTAGCATTAACATGATGTGCAGCACTATGAATGATAATGGCAATTATAGGTTACGCCCTGAAAGGGCAAAAGCCTGATCGAAAAGGAAGGCATCCACATATTTTGTATAAGATTCTTTAAGAATGCGAGCGTTTTTTTTGAATTTGTTGGGGATGAAAATTGCTTTTGCCCCTTCAGGGCAATTCTGTATCTTGATCTAATACATAGTGCTTTGCACTATGCTGTTGCTTTTCAGGCTTTCAGCCCTTTTTTCCGCAGCTTCTGTTCTTGATCTGCTATAAGCTGAAAAACATTTGCGTCTTTGTTACTTGTCCGTTTTATTTTATTACTTTTTTTATTGTTTTTTGGTAAAAAAAAAGATTAATATTTTACAAATAGTAAAAAAAATAACTTTCCAGGGAAGTTACGCTTAATCAATACTTAACTTATGCTCCGTGCAGTATTTTATCTGCTACTTTCCTTGAATTTCCTCACTTTAAAGATGTAAATCAAGCACTATTCTGTCAATATTTCAAGGATTATAAAACTATTTTTTTACAAATACTTAACAAATTGGACCTCTCAATTTTCTTTTCTTTAACAATTAGATAATTTTTGATTATTTACTATTTATAAAAATCATTGTTTATTTGCTTGTATAAATTTAATATTTGTAAACAAATTAACCATGAAAACAATTTACAAGGCAATTTTAATTTTTTCGGTTGCACTTTTTACTCAAAACATGACCGCCCAAAAGGCAACAATAAGCGGAACGATTACCGATGCGCAGTCCCCACTTCCGGGCGCAACCATTGTACTGTCTAATAATCAAAAAGCAACAACTGATTTTAGTGGTTATTTTACAATTCAGGATGTAGGATCGGGCAGCTTTGAATTACAGATCTCCTATATAGGATATGAGGTAAAGAATATAAAAATTGATATTAAAGACAATCAACAGTTAAAGTTAGGAATCATTCAACTGCAAAGCAATTCCAAAGAACTGAATGAAGTTGTCGTGAGCGGAATGGCTCAAAGAAATAGTGAAGCGAGAGCATTGAACATGCAGAAAAAATCAATGAGTATTGTAAATGTAATTGCTGCCGACGGGATTGGAAAACTACCGGATCGTAATGCTGCCGAAACCGTACAGCGTATGCCGGGAGTTTCAATAGAGCGTGATCAGGGTGAAGGACGTTTCGTATCGGTGAGAGGATTACCGCCATTTTGGTCGTCGACTACAATTAACGGAAACAGAATTCCAACTGCAGAAGAAGAAACGACTTCGAGAGCGACAGCATTTGATTTTTTCCCTTCAGATCTTATCGCCTATGTTGAAGCTACTAAAGCGCTTACACCCGACATGGATGGTGATGCGATTGGCGGAAGTGTCAATTTTACTACACAAACCGCTCCAACGAAAAGAACAATTAAAGCAAGTGTTTTTAGTGGATACAATCAAAAATCTGATAAAGGGATTTATAGTGGATCACTTACAATAGGGGACAAAAGTAAAAATGGAAAGTTTGGATACATTATCAATGGTACGTATTGGGATAGAAACTGGGCTACCGATAATTACGAGGCGAGAAGACAAGGTGATCAGGGCGTTTACAGATTGGAGTTGAGAGATTACACTGGAGTTAGAAAAACCACAGGTTTAAATGGTGCAATGGAGTTTAATCCTTCATCGAGAGATAAAATTTTTCTGAAAGTAACTTATGGCGGACTTACAGATGAAGAAACACATTACAAACACCGTATCCGATTTGATAAATTCAACGGTACAACAAATGCGTTAACGGTGGAACAGCAAGATATTCACAACCAATTAATGACACAATTTTTAGGTCTTGATTTGGGAGGGAAACATCAATTAGCGAACGGAAAATTAGACTGGAGTCTGGCTTCTTACCGAAACAGGTTTAAGTATGGCAACATCCCAAATGCAGAAGATAACAGTTACTTTTTAATTCAGTTTAACCAAACCGGAGTAGGTGTTAAACCCGAATATTTAAAAACAGTGCCGCTTGCCAACGGTGGAGCAGGAGGCCCAAGAGCGTATTGGGCTGCTGATGGCGGAATTATGGATCCAAGCAATCCAAAGTCCATATTTGATTTTTATTCCGATCCAAATTTCAAAACAGATCCAACAAAAATGAAGTTCTCTACTTTAGAACTTTACAAAATCAATATCGTAGAAAGAGATAATATTATTGCTGCAATCAACTACGAGCACAATTTTAATGAGAATCTTAAAATGAAGTTCGGAGCGAAAGTAACAGATAAAGATCGTATCGCCACTTTTAGAGACGAATACTACAGCTGGACGGGTTCTCCAACTCCTTATTTATCCAACTATGCTTCTGATTTAATTCTTCAACCGGGAGGTACAGATTACTTAAGGAAAGAAACAGGCACTTTGATTGGAAATAGTTTCGGTCCGGTTTTATCTCCGGACGGAATGACAAAATTATTCAATACCTCAAAAGCAAACCTGGTTTTAAATCCTGCTGATTCGCAGATTCCGGAACTGGGAAAAGGATTAGGAAGAAACTTTAATGTAGGGGAGACAACCTCTTCTGTTTATGCGATGTCTACCTATAATCTGTCTGATAAATGGACTGTTTTGGGAGGTCTGCGTGTAACCAATACCATAACACAGGTAACCGGTAAAACAGTAGAAAACAATGTGGTGGTAGATGCTGAGAATACTAAAACATATACGTCAGTGCTTCCAATGTTGCATGTAAAGTATACTCCGATTGAGAATTTGAACCTTCGTTTTGCCACAACCAGAACATTTGCAAGACCTAATTTTGGA
Source organism: Flavobacterium tructae (assembly GCF_001853485.1). Classification (NCBI taxonomy): domain Bacteria; kingdom Pseudomonadati; phylum Bacteroidota; class Flavobacteriia; order Flavobacteriales; family Flavobacteriaceae; genus Flavobacterium; species Flavobacterium tructae. The sequence continues at coordinate 230,553 of NZ_MIKE01000026.1, forward strand.
GACATTTCACCGGCTGGTTCACTAAATACTATTGACGGAGAGTATGCAGGAGGAAATCCAAATTTGAACCCTACCTATTCCTGGAACTTTGATTTGTTAGGAGAGTATTTCCTTGACGAAGTGGGAATCATTAACGCCGGAGTATTCTACAAATCGATTACAGATCCAATATTTGACGATACTTATCAAGGGACCATTAACGGAATTCCTGATATAGAAATCAGTTCACCTGCTAATGGAGGAAATGCATGGATTGGTGGAGTTGAATTTGGAATTACCAAGAGATTCAGCTTCTTGCCGGGATTCCTGAAATATTTTGGAACTCAGATCAATGCAACTCTTATGGACTCTGAAATGACTTTAGGAAAAAATGCTAACAATCCTAACGGAAGAAAAGTATCAACACCTTATCAGGCAAAACAATTATACAATTTGCAACTGTTTTATGAGAGCGGCAAACTGAATGTGAGAGCTGCCTTCAACCACAAAGGGGCTTATGCCACAAGTTTTGATGCCAATGCTAAAAATACAGACATGAATGATATTTATTACGGTAAATACAACTCGCTTGATTTTTCTGCTTCCTATAAAATTGGAGATCATTTTACCATTTTCAGTGATGTAAATAATGTATTGAATGAGCCTTTGATGTACCATTTTGGAGAAACACCAAACCGCCCAAAACAGGTAGAATATTACGGAATGAAGTTTAACCTTGGTTTAAAATATAATTTATAAACAACTATAAGTTAACCCGTTGGATGTGCGCAGATTTTATTTTTACAGTTTATTTTTTTTTAATCTGCTGCAATCAACGGGTTTCTAAAACAACCGTACCTATTTCACATTGATCACAAACCCATCACGTTAAAACTTAAGAACTAATGTCTAAAAAAGCGTCTAATTTCAGGTTCATACTCAAAACGTCCATAGCGGCATTCGGCACTTATTTTTGTATGTACGCCTTTAGAAAACCTTTTACGGTCGCTACTTTCGATCAGTTGTCTTTTTGGGGAATAGATTATAAAATTCTGCTCATTTTAGCACAGGTTTTAGGCTATACTTTTTCTAAATTTTTAGGAATCAAAATCATATCCGAATTAAAGTCGGCCAGGAGAATTTTATACTTAATTAGTTTTATCGCCATTTCAGAACTAGCTTTGCTGGGCTTTGCTTTGGTACCGGCACCTTACAATATTCTATTTTTATTCATCAACGGATTGCCTTTGGGAATGATTTGGGGAATCGTTTTCTCTTATATCGAAGGCCGAAAGACAACTGAATTACTGGGGGTAATTTTATGCTCGAGTTTTATCGTTTCCTCAGGAGCGGCAAAATCTGTCGGAGTATTTGTTCTGAAGGTTTTGGGGTGCAATGAGTTTTGGATGCCTTTTGTTTCGGGATTACTTTTTATTGTTCCGCTAATCGTATTTTCATTGTTTTTGGAAAAAATCCCAAATCCGGATGACGAAGATCTAGTCATGAAATCCAAACGCAGACCTTTAGATAAAAAAGAACGGGCATCATTATTCCGACAATTTGCTTTTCCGTTGACCATACTGATCATTTTTTATGCCATGTTAACGGCAATGCGTGAATTCAGAGATAATTTTGCAAGAGAATTATGGGATTCTTTGGGATACAAAGAGAGTATTTCGATTTATATGTACTCCGAAATTCCGATTGCGATATCAGTTTTGGTCATTTTAGGATTTTTAGGAAGTATGAAAAACAACTACAAAGCCTTCAAAAATTATCATTTGGTATTGCTCCTGGGTTCTGTACTTATAGGGATCACAACTTTATTGTTTCAAAAGCACTTAATGTCGCCACTTCTTTGGATGATGATTTCCGGATTTGGAATGTACGTTTGCTACATTCCGTTCAACGGTTTGTTTTTTGACCGTATGATTGCCACTTATAAGATAGATGGAAATACCGGATTTTTAATTTATATCGCCGATGCTTTTGGTTACCTAGGAAGTGTATTGGTATTGTTTTTTAAAAATTTTGGCGACAAGAATATTTCGCTGTTAAGCTTTTTTACCACCTGCATTTATCTGCTCTCTTTTGTTGGGATCATCACTACCATCATGTCCTTTAACTATTTTAAAAGGAAGTTTAGAAAGACTGCTAAAATTCATGCGGCTATGAGTTATGAGTTATGAGATGTGAGTTATGAGATGCAAGATGCAAGATGTGAGATGTAAGATTTGAGATGCCGTGGGAAACCTGAAACCTGAAACCTGAAACTTGAAACTTAAAACTTGAAACCTGAAACCTGAAACAACAAACCATAAACCAAAAACAAATAAACAGTAAAACAAATAAAAACACAAACACAAACATGAAAGAGAAGTATGATTTAATAATTGTCGGGTCAGGAGTTTTGGGCACATTTCACGCTTACCATGCCCTGAAAAAAGGAATGTCGGTTGCCATTCTGGAAAAAAATAGTAAACCAGAAGGCGCGACCGTTAGAAATTTTGGACAGGTTGTACCGTCCGGAATGGATCTAAAATGGCAGAATTTTGGAAAAGAAAGTTTAAAGATTTATAAAGATATTCAATCGCAGTTTGACATTAGTATCCGTCAGAACGGAACTGTTTATCTAGCTTCAAATGAAGAAGAATTACAATTGATTGAAGAACTCCATCAGATTAATATTTCGAACGATTACGAATCTAATTTGCTGACTAAAGAGCAATGCCTGAATAAATATAACGGTTTACGTGCTGACTATTGTAAAGGAGGATTGTTTTTTCCGCAGGAAGTTACCGTTGAACCTGATACAATGATTCATAAATTGCACCAGTTTATGACAGCTAATCTTGGACTTGATTTGTTTATGAACACTACTGTCGTAGAAACCCAAGACTTAAACGATGAAGTAATAGCAAGAACTGCGGCAGGTGTAGTATATAAAGCTTCAAAAATTATTATTTGTAACGGAAGTGATTTCAAAATATTATATCCTGAGATTTACAACAACAGCGATCTGATTGTTTCTAAACTACAGATGCTGCAGACGAAACCTCAGAATAACTACAGATTAGACGGCTCTATTTTAACGGGATTGACCATCAGAAGATATGAATCGTTTGAAGAATGTAAATCGTATCAGACCATCAAAGCAAAAGAAAATCCGGATAGTTTTGAGAAGAAGTATGGCGTTCATATCCTGTTCAAGCAAGCCCTTGACGGCTCCGTGATTTTAGGAGATTCTCATGAGTATGCTCCCGCAAAAGATATTGATTCTTTGGGATTTGATCTGAATATGGATATCGATCATTTTATGATTGAAGAAGCCAAAAAGATAATCGATTTGCCTACTTATGAAATCCAGAACAGATGGTTTGGAATGTACTCACAATGCAAGACCAAAGATATTTTCGAATACACCGTTGACCAGAATATTCACATTATAACCGGAATAGGAGGAAAGGGCATGACGGGAAGTGCAGGATTTGCCAAACATAATATTGATACAATTTTTAATGCATAGGGATTGTAAGTTTTGAGTTATGAGTTATGGGAAATTATTAATCATAGTTTATAATCTACATTTATAGTGCTTTCTAGAGCAATAAACAATAGATTTTAGACCATCAACCATTAACCACCAACCAAAAACTATAAATTTTTTAAAATAAATACACAAAATGAAAATTAATGAAATTGAAATGGTTGTTTTTGATATGGCAGGAACAACAATTAATGAGCAAAATATAGTTTACAAAACATTGCATAAATCCATCAACAACTTCGGGATCGAGGTTTCTTTGGAATCGGTATTGTCATTAGGAGCAGGAAAAGAAAAACATCAGGCGATCCGGGATATTTTAGAATACAATAACATCACAGACGAGAATAAATCAGATGTAATATTCGAATATTTTAAAGAAACACTGGACAATGAATATCTTTCAGCTTCCGTTTTACCTATTGAAGGCGTTGAAAATGTTTTTGAAAATTTAAAAAAGGACGGTGTAAAAGTGGTACTAAACACTGGTTACAGCAGTCATGTTGCGAATACCTTATTAGAAAAGTTAAACTGGAAGGAAGGAAACCAATACGATGCCTTAATCACCGCCGATGATGTAGTGCTGGGACGTCCATTTCCGGATATGATATACAAAGCCATGCAATTATTTGCGATTACAGACGCTTCAAAAGTACTAAAAGCAGGAGATTCTGCGATAGATATTGAAGAAGGTAAAAATGCTAAATGCGGCGTAACAATAGGCGTTTTATCCGGCGCACAAACCAGACAGCAGCTTGAAGCAGCCCAGCCCGATTACATATTAAATTCGCTGGCATCGCTTTATAGTGTTATGAAGTGAGGTGTTTGATGTGAATAATGTTAGAAGCAAGAAGTTAGAAGCAAGAAGAAAGAAGTAACAATTAACAATTAACAATTATCAATTAACAATTAGTAAAAACAATATCCCTGCAGGAAAAGTTTCAAACAAGTAAATAAATAGTAACCATAAAACAATTCAACCCAATGAAAAAGATTTTTAGATTAAGTTACATTACAATTCTTGCAAGTGTGCTTTTAGTCACTTCCTGTACCAATGATTCAGCGCTTGTGAAAGACGAACAGGTAGTAAATGCTAAAACAAACTCTAAAACCGGCAAATCTGCTTTAAGCAGTGGCACCAGAAAATTGCTTATTATAGGAATCGACGGCTGTCGCGGGGATGCCCTAATGGGGGCCAATACTCCTAATGTTCATGGTTTATTACCGAATGCGGTTTACAGTTTAGATGCATTGACCGAAGCACCTACGTGGAGTGGAAACGGCTGGTCGACGATGCTTACCGGTGTGACCCATTTGAAACATGGCGTAACCGATAATTCATTCTCGAGTCCGAATTTTACCTCGTATCCTAGTTTTTTGAAAAGACTTGAAACGTATAATTCGGCTTTAAAAACTATGTCAATCGTGCATTGGGCACCGATCAATACCTACATTGTGGATGGGATTGATGTAGAGAAAACGTTCACTACCGATTTGGCTGTTAAAAATGAAGTGGTAGCAGCACTTACAAACGACAATCCGGATGCCTTGTTTTTGCACTTTGATGACGTGGATCATGCAGGACACAGTTACGGATTTTCGCTTAATGTGCCACAATATAAATCTTCAATCGAAACCACAGATGGTTACATAGGTGAAATTTTAACGGCTTTAAAGAGCAGACCTAATTACGCCAATGAAGACTGGCTGGTTGTGGTAGCGCCGGATCACGGAGGTATTGTTACAGGTTCCAGCGGATCTCATGGCGGAAGTTCTTACGAAGAACGAAACATCTTTACTATTTTCAACAATAAAAACTTTACTTCAACTAAAATCGAAAAACCGGTGGATCCCACTACAACGATAACGGGTAAGTTTGTCAATTTTAATTCCAATTCTATTTATGCTTCAACATCCAATGCACTTTACAATTTCGGAACTTCGAGTTTTACAGTGGAATGCCGAGTAAAAACATCAGGATATAGCAGTGATCCTTCGCTGGTTTCGAATAAAAACTGGGTGAGTGGAAAAAACCGTGGCTTTGTCATCTGTGCCAATACCGGAGGAACATGGAAGGTAAATATTGGGGACACTCAAAGTCGTGTGGATATTTCCGGTGGGACAATCAATGATGGGAAATGGCATCACTTGACACTTGTGGTAGACCGTACAGCCAAATTGGTTAAAACGTATCAGGACGGTGCTTTTGTGGGGCAGGCTGCTATTGGCGCCAGTTTTGGAAGTCTGACTTCCGGACTGCCTTTCGCGATAGGACAAGACGGAACGCTCACTTATGGTGCCAATGTAAACGGAAATATTGCTGAGGTACGTGTATGGAACAAAGCCTTATCGGAAGCTTCGATTTTAAATTATACCTGTTCTTCAGTTACTGCTTCACATCCGGATTACTCCAATCTTATTGGATATTGGAAAGGAGATAACGGATCAGGAAATAGTTTTACCGATTCAAGCGTTCAGCAGGTAAACCTTGCTTTTCCAAATACTCCAACATGGATAAGTAGTACAGCTGCCTTAAAATGTGGTACCGCAACAGGAGCAGTTCCAAAGATGGTAGATATCGCCTATTCTTCGCTACAATGGTTTGGTGTACCCATCAATACAAGCTGGTCATTAGACGGCCGTTCATGGCTTCCGACAGCGAACTAAAAAATTTGTGTTTTTTGTTTTTTAAAGGGTTATCTTCTTTTTTGAAGGTAGCCTTTTTGATTTTAACCGCAAAGAACGCTGATGATTTTAACCGCAAAGAGCGCAAAAGATGTTACGCAAGGTTCGCGAAGTCTTATTTATAAAGCTTTGCGGACTTTGCGTTTTTAAAAAGACTCAGCTTAAAAAAAACTTTGCGCTCTTTGCGGTTAAAATACGGTTAAATCTAACTATTACTCTCAGAATAAAAGTAGAGCACCAGCATTACACAGTTTTCTGTTGTTCGGTTTTGAGGCACGTGCGGATGCCTTCCGTTGAAACATAGTGAATCACCTTCATTGACAACCACTTCTGCATCATCTATAATATAAGTTACACTTCCTTTAATGATGTATTTGAACTCCCAGGCATCTGTAATTACTTTTTCGCGTTTACAGTTGGGTTCCACGTCAAGAATTACAGCTTCAAAACCAATAGAGTTAATGCTTTTACTGAAAATATGATAATAGTTAAAACCGGTAGTTTCAGCACGGTCCTCTTTTTCTATCTTTTGATAATCTTCTTTTTTAATATGAATGTACTTTGCATTCTTGGTATTTTCAACGCCTTCAAAAAAGTAACTCACATCCGTATTTAAGGATTGTATCAATTCAATTAGAACGGGTAGGGAAGGAATTGTTCTTCCGTTTTCAATTCTGGAAATCAAACCGTTGCTAACTCCGGCTCTGTTGGCTACTTCGTGTATGGTTAATGCATTTTTCTTCCTGATCTCTTTTAATCTCTTTCCAATACCAATTAAAAAATCTTCCATAATAAAAACTTCAGTTTAGTATGGTAAATATAATACAATTAGCGTGTGAGTTGCAAAAGCAGGGAAGCCTTTGCGTTAATTTTGCATTTTTTATAGTTTGGATCATGGCACATGGATGATACAGATTCGCTAGGTGAAGACGCGGATCTGCACGGATTTTTTTTGTTTTATCCGGGATAGGATTATTTTATCATGATTACGCATTTTATTCTTCTAAAAATCCGTTTTCATCCGCGTTTTTGTGAAACGAATCCGCTTCATCCGTGTACTTTTTTAGTACGAACTTTAAAACTAAAAAGAAGCTTTTTAAAATAGGACAAAAATCAATTTACAGTGACATTTCTAACCTTTGCTTTTTTAATGAGGTTGAGAGAATCCCTGATTAACGATTTTATTTCTAACGATGGAGCTTTGCGAATTTCATGTCTGTTTTGAATTGGGCCTTCGATGTCCATTTTAGCAGCCTGTAAATGGGCTTCGAACGCTCTGAGTACCTGATTTTCGATAGTTGAATGTTTCTTGTAGTAATAGATTGCATTGTGCAAATCCTCTATGTGGCCCGTAAAATCTAAGATTGCTCTTTTGGATACCGCCCGATTGTAGTAAATAGAAAACTCTAAAGGATCAGTTTCAATGGCTTTGTCGAAATCCTCAATAGCATTATAATGGTAATCCAGTTTTTGAAGACAAGTTCCTCTTAAGGCATATACCCCCTGATCAAATCCGGAATTGATCGCACAGTTTAAATGCAGCAGGGCATCCTGAAACCGATTCGACAAATAAAACTGTCTGCCCTTTTCCAGATGAAGAGAACCATCATTAGAAACGGGTTTTGAAAGTCTTTCCGTAAACTTTTTTATTACTAAAGTGTTGAACCATTTCATGCTCTTGAGATTTTAGCCAACAGATTAAACAAGTCTTAAAAAGATTTATTAGAAATGGGGGATTAAATTTAAGTAAATTTTTGAAATATAACAACTTACGATTATTTTTATTTCGAAAAACAGAGCAAAAGGACCCTGATTACCTGATAGGTAAGAAAATTTTTCCAAAGAAATACAACAACTGAATAAGGCGATTTGTTTTGTCAAAAAGCTACTTTTTCTTTCTGCCGAGCCAAATTATTAGTCCTGTAATAGGTAATGTCGCAGCAAAAAGACATACCAAAAAAGCAATTATTTTAGTAGTTAATCCATAAACACTTCCGGTATGAATAGGATACATCAAACGTTTCAGTTTGTCACCGTTTGAATAGGATTTATAAGGTCTGTTTTCAATGTTTTCCGCCGTATACTTATCAAAATAAGCCGAGCTGGATTGATGTGGAATGATTCTTTCGAGATCTTCCTTCAGAACCGTAATGCTATTGATTGTATCCACCGGCATTCTAATTTGGATATTTCCGGTATAAGGAAAAATACTGTCGGTCTTATTGTAAATACTTTGATAAAAAGCAGTATTATTGAGCTTAGGATCTATTTTTGTAGGATTCTCTACTTTTAAAGACAATTTTTTACTGGTTGTTCCATCAGCCAGTAAATAAAGACCATTTTGAAACCAGTCGAAGGCGAAGGAAAGACCGGTTAGCGAAATAATAAGTAAAGCTAAAAAGCTGTAAAAGCCAAAAGTAGAATGAAAATCCCAATTGATTCTTTTGAAGGAACCGCTCCATTTTACCTTTAGCCGTTGTTTTAAATTTTTAATTTTTTTCGGCCACCATAACACCATACCTGTGATTAGCATCAGAACAAAGATAATACAGGAAGATCCCATAATAAGCTGACCGGCATCACCCATTAGCAATTGTCTGTGGAGTGAAAGTACTACTACAAAAAATCGACTTTCCTGAGGTGTTGTGGCGAGCACTTTTCCGGTATAAGGATCAATAGAAAAAAACTGTGCCTTTTTATCAGCATCCTTTGCCAGAATTTGGAAGGTACGCGAAGGATCATTAAAGGTATAAATTCGGGTGATTTTTTTGATGCCGTATTGTTTCTGAAGAACGTCTGTACAATAATCAATCGTTTTTTTGGTAGTTCCTACAGATGAAACCTGATAGTATTGAGGATGTAAGAATGAGTCAATTTCTTTTTCAAAAACTAAAATACTGCCGGTTAAGGCCGCAATGAAAACGATTAAACCTGAGCCAAGCCCCAGCCATAAATGTATTTGTCTGATCGTTTTTTTTATTCCTTTCTTCATTTAGTAGCTTATTTGGTTTTATTGGCACTCCGGTTCACACCGTAATAGCATCATTTTCTGTTGGAATTAAACTTGAATCCACAGAAAATGCGTCGCAAATTTATACTTATTTAGACTAAATCTTTATTTTTTAAATGAAAAAAAGAACCGTAAAACCTCAAAAATGCTCATTTATTAACTTTTGAATGGAGTAGTCTTAAACTTTGAGAAGAGAAAACTTACAGATTGATTTTGAATCGTTTTGTGACATTCGTACAATTTTTTAAGCTGCCGCAGTTGCAATATTGCTTTTTTATCAAGAAACTGATTTATTTTCTGACAAAGGCGCATGAATTATTAAATATTCTATAGAATAAATCGAAATAATACTTGTTAAACAATTATTAATCTTTATTTTTGCGCTGTTTTTATTAATTCTAAATAAGAATAAAATCACTAACCAAAAAATTAAAATCAATGAAATATCTTAGTTTAAGAACATCAAAGTTTTTATTTATTATCAGCCTCTTATTTTCAGTCTTTTCTTCTTTTGCACAACAAAATGGTGGAAAAATTAAAGGACAAATCACAACCTCTGACGGAAAATCGGCTTCGGGAGTTATTATTACACTTAAAAATTCAAAATATAAAACTATTTCAAATATTGACGGCAGCTTTAGACTGAACAAAATTGCAGAGAATATTTATACACTACAAGCTTCATTATCGGGTTACGAAACGATTGAACAGGAAGTTACGGTTGCCAACAATGAAACGACCAATGTGACTTTGCAATTGAAATTTAATGGTAAAGAAACCAGAGCTTCTGAAGACAATGGTGACCAACTCGATGAAATTATCGTTTCAGCGAGCAGAAAAGTAGAAACCTTATCAAAAACACCTTCTTCGGTAACCGTAATCAACGCTAAGGATATTGAAGACTTATCAATTGTAAGTTCAAATATTGCCAATACTGTGGCATTTGCAGTTCCGGGTTTGGGATCGGGTACAAACAATACAGGGAATTACGGTCAGACACTTCGCGGAAGAAATCCCTTAGTTTTGATTGATGGGATTCCGCAATCGACACCGTTGAAATCTGCAGGACGTGAACTGCGTTCTATAGATCCTTCGGTAATTGAACGTATCGAAGTCATTAAGGGAGCAACTGCCATTTATGGGAATGGTGCTGACGGAGGTTTGATTAATTACATTACAAAATCAGGTAAAACTCAGAAGAAATTTGCCGGATACAGTGAGGCAGGAACTAACGGAAATATAAAAGGTGACAGTACATTAGGATACCGATTCAATCAGCAGTTTTACGGAAAAATCAGTAAGTTTAACTATATGGTAGGCGGAACTTATGAAAAAACGGGTGTTTTTCGTGATGGAGGAGGGAAGGTTATTTCTCCTGAATACGGATTAGGAGAAACTAAAACGTATAATGTGTTTACCAAAGTAGGTTACGATTTAACTCCTAAGCAAAGAATTGACTTTATGTACAATTACTTCAGTTCGAATCAGGATTCGGATTTTATCCTTAAAAATGGAGTATACGGAGTAAGCCCGGCAATTGGAGTATTGGGTAACAGGCCTGGTGTAGACGAAGGAAATCGTTACAATCACAACGCTAATCTTCAATATGTAAACAGAGGGATTTTTGGAAGCACTTCACTTACAGCTAACTTGTATTTTCAGGATTTCCTGACGGCATTTTCTAACTCTACTTTTTTCTACGGAAGTGGACAATCACAAACAGCATCTACCAAAAAAGGGTTAAGAGTATATTTGAATTCTCCTTTTGTAATTTCGTCAAACTTCACGGGTGATGTGACTTACGGGTTTGATTTACTGAACGATAAAACGAATCAAAAACTGGTAGACGGACGTGTTTGGGTTCCGAACATCGATATGGTCAATCTAGCACCATATGCACAATTATCGACACAGTTGTTTGGTGACTGGAATGTAAAAGCAGGTTTACGTGCAGAAAATATTAAAATCAATATCGACGATTACAATACTCTTGCTACCGGTGCAAATGGGGCGGGAAGTATTGCTGTAAAAGGTGGTGAACTTAATTATGATGCTTTTGTTTTTAATACAGGTATTCGATATTCAAGATTTAAATTCTTCAATCCGTTTGTGAGTTTTTCTCAGGCTTTTTCTGTATTTGATTTAGGAAGGGTTTTAACCAATGCAAAACAGGATGCCATCTCTAAGTTAGAGACAGAACCAATTATTGTCAACAACTATGAAGGAGGTTTTAGCAGTCAGTTAGGGAAATTCAATTTAAGTGCTTCTTATTATTTGAGTACATCAAAATTAGGAACCAATTTGATTCAGGTAGACGGGTTTTTAGTAGCAGAACGTTTGCCGGAAAGAGTTTGGGGATATGAAGTTCAGGCTGATTACCAAATTCTTAAGGAATTGACAGTAGGGGGTAACTATGCAAATGTACAGGGAAGAGGGGATAAAGATTCTGACGGGAACTTTTACGGACCAAACGATATTTATTTGAAATCAAACCGAATTCCTCCGGTTAAAATTACAGGTTACGCAAAGTATGGCGGTAAAAGATTAAATGTTGAATTGTACTGGATGTACGTTGGTGATCGTGATGTTTTCAAACCAAATGCAAAAGGAGCTTATGCCATTGGCGAAGGACCAATTCATTCGTTCAATTTATGGAATCTGGCATCTGCTTATAAAGTGACAGATAGCATCCGTGTTAAGCTTGGAATTGAGAATATATTCAATACCGATTATTATCCAACGACTTCGCAGTTTTTCGGTACAAATGCCAATTATACAAGAGGAAACGGTACCAGATTTAATTTAGCACTGGGATATAGCTTCTAAGAGATAGCTTTTCAAATAGTATTATTTTGTTTTTTTATTTAAAAGGTTCCTGACGCGGTTTTGTCAGGAGCCTTTTTTGTTTTGGAAGGATATAAAAAAGTCACAGTTTACAGTCTCAGTAATCAGTAAACACTGAAACTAGGTAATACGACTGTAAACTGCGACTGAATACTGCGATTGCAAGCCTATAAAGCCCCTTCTAATTCCAGTGACTCCTTAAGCAAAGGATAGTTTACTTTTCCGTTTGGTGTAAGCGGAACGTCTTCTATATGCATCACTTTTAAAGAACTGGCGTGAAGATTTAGTTTGGCTTTTAGCACTTTCAGAATCAATTCTTTGTTCAGATTTTCGTCGGTGTACATTACGGCCAGATGTTTATCGTTTATTCCGATACAGATAAACGTTTGTCCGCCCAATGCATCTTTCAGCAATAATTCAGTTTCGTCAAGATTGAGACGTACTCCGAACAATTTCACGATTCGTTTGATTCGGCCTACAATATAGTAGTAACCTTCTTCGTCTTGTCTGGCCTTGTCTCCGGTGTGGAGTCTTTCCTGTTCTTCATAAAACTGAAGATCCGCTCTCACATTGGCATAACCGCCGTAGACATTGGGACCAATATAAATCAATTCCTCTGTTTCGTTATCGATCTCAAAACGTCCATTTTTAACTGGTAAACCAATAGAAGTTCCTTTTCGTAGCAGATCTTTCGGAGGCAGATAAGCCATACGACCGGAGGCTTCCGTTTGACCATACTGAGCAAAGAATTGTTTGCCGAATTTCTCACTAAAATCTGAAATTGCCTCGATTAGTTTGTGATTCAGCATTCCGCCCGTATGAGTCAGGTAACGTAAAGAAGGATGATCTTTCTTGAAGAATCCGATACTGTATAACATCTCATAGAAATACGGAACTCCACCTAAGGTAGAGTATCCGTAGTTTTTGAAATCGGCCCAGAATTCTTTTTGAAAAGCATCTTTATCCGTACAAACAATTTGACTGGCTTTGATACAATTGGTGGTAAAAATCGACAAGCCATACACAAAATTAATAGGTACATTTAAAGGCACTACATCATCTGACCGGATTGGCATATACTCCATAATCGATTTTGCATTGTGCACCAGGTTTTCATCAGAAAGCCTAACAAATTTAGGCGATCCTGTAGTCCCGGAAGTACTTAGCAAAAGTTTTATTTTGGCATGTATCGGGTAAATTAAATTTACGTTTCGTTTAAACAATACTATCGTTTCTGAGGCATTTACAGCCGTGTAGCCTTCTATTTCAGTTCGCGTAGGGTCGTAGATATAATAAGGAGTATATTTCTGTTCCAGATTTTCCTTAAAATTTTCAAGTAAACCCATTCCCAACAAAGCAATCGTAAACCTGCTCTGGTAAAAATTTAGAAGCGTTTCAATAGCCGGTAACTGATTGTCATTGTAAATAAAAACAACTGAACGGATGTTTTCGATTTCCAGTGACTGATCCATTTCTGCAATAGTTTTTGAAACTCCGGTACTGGCGTCGGTAAAAGTCAGTTTTTCATTTTTTCTGATTAAATCGTATAGTTCCATAAGTTTAGTGGTCTATTCTAATTGATTTCAAATCCGTATTTTTTAAGAATGTCTTTAATTTTTGCTACACTTCCCATCTCCAGAATGTCTTCCATTTCGATTGAGATTTTATAAGTACTTTCAAGTTCTTCTACTAATACCAAATGACTCATCGAATCCCATTCGGCTATAGCCTGATATTCCAATCCGTCGTTTACTGATTCAACTGGAATTTCAAAAGCTCTTGCAAATACTCCGTGTAATTGTTCTATTGTACTCATTGTTCTATTATTTAATATTAAATTGATATTTATTATTTGTGTTACTCTTTCACACAGATTCTGCGGATTCAGGCAGATTCCGATTTGATTTAATAATCTGTGTACATCTGCTCAATCTTTTTAAAATCTGCGTGAAACAATTTTTTTGAATTTTGATTTTATTAAACCTTTGTATGTTTCCATTTTCCTTTTCGGAAGACGACGATACAAGCCACGGCCAATATAATTTCTGAAACAAGGATGGCTGTAAAAACGCCATTGGAGCCCAGGTCAAAAGAAATTCCCAGAGCATAGGCGAGCGGAATCTGTATGACATAGAACATCAGGATGTAAAGCCAGGTCACCACTTTTACTTCACCGGCCGCATTAAGAGCTCTTGAAATCACCATCGTATAACCTAATAAGATGTAGGCTATCGAAATTAGATGAATGTACATGGTACTAAAAGAGATCACCTCGGGAATATCCGTAAAGATTTTTATGACCGGAACAGCAAGGAATATCCATGAAATTCCAATTAAAACCAGAAATCCCATGTTTAACATTCCCGCTCTCCAAACCGATTTTTCGGCACGTTCGGGCTGTTTGGCTCCCAGATTTTGTCCGGTTAAAATTCCTGCTGCGTTTCCAAGACCCCAGGCCGGCATCGTAGCGATAGAAGTGACTCTTTGTGCCAGAATGTAACCTGCAAGAGCACTTTCGCCAAAATGCGACATGATTTTGATCATGAACACCCAGCTTGATGCCGGAATGATGAATTGTACGGTACCGCCAAAAGCCAGTTTCAGGACTCTTTTGAAAATAGCAAGATTAAAGACCATTTGTGCCAGACCAATTTTTAACATGGTTTTTGCCCTTATCAGATACCAGGCCTGATACAGCACTCCAATTACTCTTGCAATTAAAGTGGCCAGTCCAACTCCCAATAAACCGTATGCCGGAACAGGCCCCCAGCCATAAATAAATACCGGACACAGTATAATGTTCAACGCATTGGAAAGCCACAGTATTCTCATGGCAGTCGAGGCGTCTCCAACACCTCGGAAGATCCCATTTACGACGATTCGAAGAATCAAAAATCCGCTGGAAGCAAACATGACGATGCCGTAAGTTCTTCCTTCCTCAACCATAGCATCCGAAAGTCCCATGGCACTCATAATATCGGTAGTCCAGATGGTGCAGACAATACTAATCAGGGCGGCAATGGGTACTGTAGCATAAATCACCTGCATGGTGGTCTGACCTGCCGCTTTGAATTTTTTCTCGCCAATTCTTCTGGAAATCATCGCTGAAGCCGCTATCCCCAAACCAATGGAAACGGAGTAACAAAAAGTGATGAAAGTAGTGGTCGCTCCCGCAATTGAAATAGCATTCGTACCCAATCGGCTAACAAAGAACAGATTGGAACATACAAATAGTGATTCCATCAGAAGCTCAACCACCATTGGAACTGACAGTAAAAGAATGGTTTTGTTAATGCTGCCCGAAGTGAAGTTTTTTTCACTTCCGGCAAGAGAACGCCTTAATAAACCAAAGAAGGAGCGTGTTTTTAAAAGGGCTTCTTTCATTAGTTTTCTTTTGCTGTTACTATTTCTTCATGGATTAACTGATGTAACGGATTCGGTACAAAACCACTTTTCTTCATGTGTGGAAATCCGGCCGTTTCTTCATAACCATTATACAAACGTCGGCTATTGAAAATAAGACGTTTGAATTCAGGTATGAACATATTATACTTGTCGAAGATTTCCTGAAGCTCAGGATGTTCTGCCTGATATTCGGTGATAATATCGTAAACACAATTCCAAAATTCCTTCTCTGTATAGTTAGCGTTTGTAATCATAACGTGACTCAGGTATCTAAAGAAGGCATCAAAAATGGCGATAAGTATCGTTAACGGTGCATTTTCCGGATTTGGAGAGGCATTAAACAGGTTATCAATAAATTCCTGTGGCAATTTTTTCTTTGCTTCTTCATTAATTAAAATATCTCCCACAAAATCCTGCAAGGCAATACGTGTTGGCACATAGTCTTTTAAAATCAGAATCACATTTTGTCCATGTGGATCGATAGATAACGAATGCTGGTAATAAATCTGAAGCACAGGCTTAAGATACGCAGTCATATAAGCTTTGAGCCATTGTTCTGTAGAAAGACCTGACTTTTCTATAAGTTCTTGTACCAGACTTTTTCCGGTGTTGTCTACATATAATAATGCCGCCATTGTCATTAAATTCTCTCCTTCTCTAAGGGAATTTATAGGACTTTCGCGCCACATAGCACCCAGATATTCATTGTACTGGTAAGGAGGATTATCAATTTTACTATAACTAGGGTGGGCATAGGTAACCGAAACGACTTCGCCTAAAAGTACAACTCCCATTTTTTGCAAGTGCTCGTCTTTTTTAAGAACATTTTTCAGATACTCAGTCAAACGTGGCGCTATCAATAATTGTTTAGGAGACAAACCTCTGACATGACTGGTGTTTAAAATAGACATTGATGTTTTTACATAATGTTTATGAGGTGCACTTTCGTTGAAAAAAGTACGGATGCTTTGTTGAGGACTGTAAATGTCTTCGGTTAATTCTAATGGGATAAGATGTTTGGAAGCAATATCATTAGAAAATTGCATCACGAGTTTATTTTGCCATTGCCATACATGCACCGGAATAAAAACATAATCATACGGATCTACATTTAATGTCGCTAACTTGCTTCTAAAGGCATCCAGTTTTTCTTTTCCAATTTCATTTTCATAAAAATCCTGATCGTCCACATCGGTCTGTAAACGCAGATTAGCTCTGTTTTTATGAGCAGCAATCCAAATTAAACGTGTTCTTTGATCAGACTCGGGATTGTATTTCGTATAATCTTCCGAGTCAAAACCAATACGCCCCTTGTTTACAATTACCCACGGGTGGCCATCGAGACTGTGTTCGATCGTTTGAAAATCAGCATCGGCCAGTTCCGCGGCAGGCACACGACGGTTTGACTGAATGTAAGCATCAGCGTATAAGGTATGCAGTAACTCTTCGATATAATGGGCCAGGGTAAAAGAGTTGATACCAAAAGTTTCCTGAAGTTCGATAAAGAAATTAGGGACATCGATATGCTCTAATTTTACTTCATGCTCCACTTTACAAAGGCTGTCTTTAACGATATGCCAATAGTTAAGAAATCTCGGATAAGCCGAAAAAGTATAGTAAATACTCGTTGTGTCGGTTTCTAATCTGAAATGAGTAAGACCATCCTCATCTTTAGTAGTTATTTGTGGGTTTGCGACGTCTTCACGCATCAATTCCGAAATACTTTTGGCGAGTAAGTTTCGATTGACCTGATTCCAAATATCGGCGTTGAGGTGCTGAGCGTCTTTAAAGGTATTTTCTGGGGTTATCATCTTAGTTGATTTTTAGTATGATCTAATGGTTGACTGTAATTATTTTTTGTGACTAATGTGCCGCAAAAATGTTTTTTGCCACTGATTTTGCAGATTCATACAGATTTGATACACAATTATTATAGTAATCTGTGTGAATCTTCTAATCTGTGGCTATTTTTAGCATCATGTTAGTAGTCATGGATAGTTCTATTATTTTTTAACACATAGAAACATAGGTTCTATGTGTTAAGTGTTTTTTAATTACATCAAATGGGTTAGATCTAATGGTTTACTTGCTCGTTTACTAATTCCAAAACATTCGCTGATGAAAATTCAGGAGTTGCTCTTTGTACTCCGAATTGTTGAAAAGCAATGCGTTTTTCAACCTTATACACTTCACGATTAGCGATTTGGTTAATGATGTACGAATTTCGATAAGCACCCATTCCCAAATCCGGAGTCGAAAGTCCATGCGTATGTAATTCAGCATTCTGAACAAAAATATCTGTACCGTTTTTGTCAATAGTATAATTGCGATGTACTTTGAATAAGCCATTTTCCAGTCGGCCAATTTTGTCCTGAATTCCTGAAAGAATAGCGGGCTCTTTGTATTTGTAACCTGTTGCCAGAATCACATAATCGGTTTGATCCTCGAAAGGCTGCTCCAATTCTGTCTGTACAAAATCAAGTAAATGCGAACCATCCGTATCTTCTTTTACCGAAGTCAGACGCATGTTCGAACGCAATTCTACATTTAGTGGAGTGTCTTCTAAGCTCATCTCGTACAAGCTGTCGAAAATCTCGTTAATCAATTCGTGATCAATCCCTTTGTATAGCCCATGCTGACTGTCTAAAAGCTGTTTTCTTTTTTGTGCCGAAAGACTGTGAAAATGATCTACATATTCCGGAGAAGTCAACTCCAAAGTCAGCTTAGATTTATTGTCAAGCGGGAAGAAGTGTGACGAGCGGGTGAACCATTTCAATTGTAATCCGTCTTCCGTATCCGGTAAAAGATCACGGAATACCTCGGCAGCACTTTGTCCTGAACCAATGATTGTTACCGACGCATTTTTCTGAATCTGAGGTTTGAAATACAAATATTGAGAAGCATGAATCACATTTGGAAGAGCTTCGGTGTCAATAAAATCAGGAACATGAGGCGAAGTTCCCGTACCTAAAACTATTTTATGCGTATAATAAACAGTCGTAACACACGTCTGAGTATGGATCACCGTAACTTTGTACACATCATCAACAGGGTCAATTGAAATCACCTTGTGTGAAAATTTAAGGTTGCTTAACTGAGCAGCCGCCCATTTGCAATATTCATTGTACTCTCTTCTGTAGATAAAGAAATTTTCACGGATGTAAAATTTATAAGCACGTCCGCTTTGTTTGATGTAATTTAAGAAGCTGTATTTATTCGTAGGATCGGCCATTGTAACCAAATCGGCTAAAAACGGAACCTGTAAAGTGGCATTGTTTAACATTAAACCCGGGTGCCAGTCAAAGCCTTCCGCCTGATCAAAAAACAGTGCTGATAAATCTTCAATGGGTTCGATAAGTGCGGCAAGTCCAAGGTTGAAAGGACCAATTCCAATTCCGATTACCGAATATATTTTTTCTGTATTCATTGTGGTTATTTTGTGAATTAAACTTGTGGAGCTGAAACGATATTTTTTTGAAACTCTTCGGCAGCCGGGAATTTAGCCCAGTACCATTCTCTGTAACAAAAGTTCAGATTGGCTTTTTTATGAGGCATTTCGATTACTTTTTGAATTTTAAATCCAACGTGAGCTTTGTTCATCATCGAAGCGATAGAATCTACAGAACCTTCACCTACCATTTTGCCTACTTTTGATTCGCTCAATACAAAATCCATCATAGATTGTGTTGCCGGTGAACCGTATTTTAGTTTCGGATCTGTTGGCGCGATAAACTGATGTGTTCCATAATCAGACGGAAGTACGTCATAGTATTCTCCCACAATGTCACGGCTCGCCCAATACACTTCGATATTAAATGTAGGAACACCATTAGCCTCTCCAATGTAACTGTGAGAATGACCTCCCGGAAGTAAGGTGCGGTAAAACACCTCCAAATCGCGAATAGGCCAGTTCATCTGCCAGATTTTCAAAGCATGTTCGCGGTGAAACCACTCGTGAAGCATCTCCAAATCTTTGTCGACATCTACCGGACGCAGAGTAATCGTTACATTTTCTTTCTCAAAATAACGGCTGAAAACAGTAGTGTTTGCTTGTGGCTGAATTAATTTTTTAGAGAAAAAGTGTCTGTTTAAAGGATTTGGGAAAGTTTTGTACACTGCCGGATTGGTTCTTGGTGCACTGGCCTCATCCATATTGTTTAAACTGGTTAGTAAATTTCCTTTTACGATTAATTTGACACTTTCAGTGAAATGTGAAACTAAGCCGGTTACATCTGATTCTCCCTCTTTTTTGATCGCTTCGTAAATCAGGTTAAGCAGTGTATCTTCGTCAGCAAGTTTGTTTTTACCCAAAGCACTCACAATTCCAAGCAAGTGATTGATTAAGAAATAATACCCCCAGAAATCAATAATTCTTTTTTCGGCAATAAAAGAACGGCTGTCTTTACCAAATTCCGGAATCAAACGTTCCAGTTCTTCTACTTGTCCCTGACGGAAAAAGTATCCCTGATTGTCTCTGAAATAGAATTTTGAAGGGAAAAGATTTTCATCGAATTCGACCATTACATTCTGTTGGTGAAATTCTGAACCAAATCCGTATTTGTTAAAGATGCCAATTAACGGCGTAAGGCTAATATTCAGGTATTGTTTGAACCAGGCAATAGCAGTGTCTGCTACGGTCAAATCCTGTCTTTTGGCCGATTCTTCAATCAGAGTTACGATTCTTGGGAGTTCAGTCAAAATGTTATCCTGTGTCAAAGAAGCTACCAGTGTCACATTTTTATTAGCGTTGGCTCCATGAAAAGGATTTTGACGAATGCTGGTACTGAAACCGTCAATAATTTTATCTTCATAAACCACTGTAATGAACGCAGGATCAGTAATAAGCTGAATTTGTGGGTAATCTTTTTGAATGCCTTTTCCCCAATCCGTTTTCATCAGCTGCGCGGCATCATAACCACGGTTAAGTTCGTGTAGATAATTGACACGGAAGGAATTAGTGATTTTTACATGCAGAGAGAATTTATACATCCATTCGCTGTCGGCATTGTAAACGGTACGAACAGATGAAGTCGCCGCATAAGAAGGTCCAAATTGCCCCAAACTGAAAAGAAGCTGTTTAGACTGCATTTCTTTAACCTCTTTTTGCTCCAACAAATAAGTCGCTTCCCAAGGGTGAACCGGTACTATTTTGTATTGCGAGTAGAAATCCAGTAATTCTTTTGCATTTTTATCAGCAAATTGCGAAACCTCTTTTCTTAGATAGTCGGTAATCAAATAGTCTTCGGCACTTTTTTCGGCTACATTTTCCGGATGGATCAGGAAATAGTGGAGTGGGAATTGTCCTTGGGTTTCAGGAGAATATTGAATCAATTCGTCTTTTGTAAATCCCTCTCTGCTTTTTGGCAACGGATGCACGGTATGTCCAAGGATCAAAGATTGTTCAGAAGCTATAAAGGACTGTTCCGGATTGTTGGCTGTACGATCACTGTTTTTGTAATGTTCCAGATAAAGTGCCAGATTCTCGATGCTGTTTTGCATGCGTTTTTGCGTAGGAACAGGATCAATATCAGGGTTTTCTGTTTTAGAATAAGCCGCAACAAGTTCCGTAAATTCGATCGGATTTATTTCTCGGAATGCATCTGTTGCAATAGTGCGTGACACTACGGGAAATCCGAAAGCATGTACGCCACTTTCAGAAAAATAAATCAAAGGAGCAAAAACTTCCTGACCAATAGCAGTGAAATCAAATTTAAGAAAAGAGCTATGATCGATAGTTTTCATAAATTCGGCCAAAGCAGGGTCGTATTTCGGAACACCTTCGTATTGGATCCAATTGCTAAATTCTCTGCAATAGCAATTGAGCAGGGATTTGTAGTTTACTTGTTCTGCCAGTTGGTAAAAATTAGTTGAGTCTGTGGTATTCATCTCCGTTTTGTTTTATGAGGTTAAGAATGTTTTTAATATCATTTAGGGTGGTAAGAGGATTTAAAATGGTGAATTTCAGGTAGAATTCCCCATTTACTTTGGTGCTGGCAACCAGTACTTCTCCGCCATAGAAAAGCTTCTCTTTGATGTATTTGTTGACGTCACAAGAGTTTGATTCAACGGGTCCGTCCAGATAGCGGAACAATAAAATACCAATATCAGAGTGGCATAACAGTTCAAAATTCGGATCGGCTTCAATGTAGGCAGCAGTTTGTTGAGTGATTTCAATTAAGGCTTCAGTAAATTGTCCAAGCTTTTTCTTGCCCATATAACGAAGCGTAAACCAAAGTTTCAAAGCATCAAAACGGCGTGTGGTCTGAACAATCGATTTATTAACCTGAGCCGGAAGCACATCGTAATTTTGTTCTTTTGGATTCAAATAATCCGCGTGATGCTTGATAATGTTGAGCTGAAGTTTGTCTTTTACAATAAAAGCACTGCTGCTCACTGGCTGGAAGAACGATTTGTGGTAATCGATGGTTACAGAATCGGCAAGTTCGATACCGTTTAATAAATGCCTTTGTTTTTCTGTCAGTAATAATCCACATCCATAAGCTGCATCTACGTGAAGCCATAAATTATAGCGGTTGGCAATATCAGCAATGGTTTTTAGAGGATCAACATTACCGAAATCGGTCGTACCTGCTGTTGCGGTAATAGCAATTGGAATGTTTCCTCTTCTAATTTCGTCCGCAATCGCTTTTTCCAGTTTTTCAGGATCCATACGGTATCTTTGATCTACTCCGACGTTTACGATTGCCTGTTCTCCAAGACCTAAAACCCAGGTAGTTTTATGATTGCTGAAATGCGCCTTGTCCGAAACAAAAATTCTGTATTTGTGTGCATCCGGAGGAAGACCTTCCAATTTGATATTCCATTTCTGATACTGCAAAGCATAGTAATCTCTCGCCAATAGCAGCCCCATTAAATTACTTTGAGAGCCTCCCGCTGTAAAAACACCATCGCCCTGAGTATAGCCAATCTGCTCGCTTGTCCAGTCAATCAGTTTTCTTTCGATAAAAGTTCCACCGGCGCTTTGGTCGTAAGTATCTTGTGAGGAGTTGATGGCACTGATCAGAATTTCTGCTGCTAGTGCAGGAATAACAACGGGACAGTTTAGGTGGGCAATATATTCCGGAAGGTGGAAGGCAGTAGCATGGTTAACATATAGCTCGTCTACTTCGTTCAGCAGACTTTCGTAATCGGGTAGTGGAGTGTCAAAATCTATCTCTTCAACTTTGGCCCTGATTTCTTCAGGTTTGATTCCGCTGAAAGGTTTTTTGTTATTTTTTAGGAAATTCGAAACGCGTTCCTGTGCTAATTTCATGGCCTGAGCGTATTCTGTTCCGGAGTTTTGATGGAAAATGTCTTTATAAAAATCCTGGTCCTGCTGGACTCCTTTTTCGGTGACTTCTGTACGGATCAATGTGGTATTCATAAAATAGTTGTTTTAAGGGGTTAAAGTTATTTTTCAGTCGAGGTAGACGACTTTTTTAGATAAAGGGGTTCTCTTTTTTTTGGAAGGTTTTAAGGCTTCGGGATAATATCCCAGATAAAGAAGCCCTAGTGATTTTTCATTTTCTGAGAGACCAAATTTTGCCACATAATCTATAGCTACTCCTTTGGTACTCCAGTAACTGCCCATTTTATGAGCATGGCAGGTAAGCGCAATATTTTGTACAGCTGAAGAGACTGCAGCAATTTCTTCCCATTCGGGCAGGTCAATTTTGGTGTTTTTCACCAGGACTACTCCAATCATGCAGGCTGCATTGAGCGGATAATTTTCGAGATAAGAAAGCTTGTCTTTTTGATCTTCGGGAGATAATTCAGTATAAAAATCTTTGTAATAGTGAGCCATATATTCACCATACTTCTTCAAATATTTGCCCCTAAAAACGATAAACCTCCAGGGTTCTGTCATTTTGTGAGTAGGAGCCCAGGTGGCATTCGTCAAAATTTCTTCAAGCAATTGATCCGGTAATTCTCCCTTGATAAACTGATTGGCATAGACGCTTCTCCTGTTACGGATGTTCTTCGAAATTTTGTTTAATTTATAAGAAGAGTCTGATAGCTTGATTTTGCTGGGGTTGTTCTTAATTTTCATTTATTTTGGAAATTTTTCTAAGAAAATTCTTTTTTATTTTGGCCAAATAAAAATAAATTTGTAAGTAATTCTTATTTAGAATGAATAAGAATAGTTCGAAACAAAAGTATAAATTAATCTGACAGAAAAAAAAGTTTTTTTTAAAATTTATACGAATGAACGTACACTTGTCTTTAAGTCTTTTGGATTTTTATTATTTAATATGTTGATTTTAAGTAATTTATGTTTTAGTGTTTAAAGTCTTTTTACAGCTATTATTAAATTGTAAAAAAGAAGTTACGTGTAATTTTTACAGATAAAAAGAGAGGTGAAAACACTTGTTTTATTTTGGATTCTTACAAGAAGTTAAGTGAGGAGAGCAAACCAGCAGGGAAGTAGCATTTAGCCTGGTTTTAGGAACTTTTCAGCAAATTTTAATGGAAGTATTCTCGTCCATTTTGAAATAGAAAAGGGTTATGAATTTTTAGAATTTTGAAGCTTTTTTTGAGTTGAAATAATTTAGGATGGAGCATCTTAATTTTAAATTGAGAATAGTTGTTTTGAATTAACTTTTAAATAAGATGAAATTCTTTAAATTTTAGTTTTTAATGTGATAATTGTAATTTTTGTTGCTATAAATAAGTAAAGTCATAAAAGTTAGTAGCTTCTTGTTGTAAGTGTAAAATTATTTTGCGACATCGTTTAAATTTGTGAGGTGCGAAAAATCATTATATATCTCTTTATCTTTTTAATTGTATCCAATATTGGGTTCTTTCAGCAGTTTTATAAATTGCCGATATTGCTGGAGCATTTTAAGGAACATCAACAAAGACATGATATCAGTTTTTTTGATTTTTTAGAAATGCATTATTGGGGAGAAGATTTAAAAGACAACGATTCTGATCGTGATATGCAGCTTCCGTTTAAGAACATATCCGGACCTTACGTACAGCTGGTGTTTGTTCCGCAGGACAAACCCGTATTTTACATTCCTTTTACCGTTGGATTTTCACCATCGGGTACGACTCCTTATACCTCAGATTTGTATTCAAATCCTTCCTTGTTTTCGGTATTTCGACCTCCTGTAGCCTAATTTGATTTTATAGAATTTTTATTGTGGTTAAGACATTTTTGATGTTTTAGCCCTGGCATTACTATATTCAAATAAATTAAATTATGCTTAATAAGATCATACAGTTCTCCGTTAAAAATAAACTGGTAATTGGGATCTTCACGTTGCTATGGATTATCTATGGCGTGTTTGAAGTAACCCGTTTACCTATTGATGCGGTTCCTGACATCACCAACAATCAGGTACAAATTATTACAACAGCCCCGTCTTTGGGGGCAGAAGATGTAGAGCGTTTAATTACATTTCCAATCGAACAGGCGATTAGTAATATACCACAGCTGAAAGAAAGCCGCAGTATTTCGCGCTTTGGACTTTCGTTGGTTACGATTGTTTTTGCAGACGATACAGATGTGTACTGGGCACGTCAGCAGGTGGCAGAACGATTGCAAAAAGTAGAAATTGCAGAGAACGCGAGTATTCCTGAAATGGCACCCGCAACTACAGGTTTGGGCGAGATTTACCAGTATGTTTTGAAACCGCAACCCGGATATGAAACGAAGTATTCTTTGGAAGACCTGCGTACTATTCAGGACTGGACGATAAGAAGACAGCTTCTGGGAACTCCCGGAATTGCCGATGTCGCTACTTTTGGAGGCAAACTAAAACAATATGAGGTTGCCGTTAATCCGTCGCGACTTAAAGCGCAGAACCTGACTATTAAAGAAGTTTTTACGGCCCTGAACAGTAATAACGAAAATACGGGTGGGGCTTATATTGAAAAAGGGCCAACGGTACTTTACATCCGAAGCGTTGGACTGACCCGCAATATAAAAGACATTCAGAATATTATTGTCAAAAACACACAGGCCGGAACTCCAATTCTGATTAAAGATATTGCAGAGGTAAAAATGTCTTCTGCGATACGCTACGGAGCATTAACGACAGATGATATTGGCGAGTCGGTTGGTGGAATTGTGATGATGCTTAAAGGAGAGAACGCCAATAATGTGATCGTAAAGGTTAAAAAACGGGTTGCTGAAATTGAGAAGATTTTGCCAAAAGGTTTAAAAATAGAACCTTTTTTAGATCGGACTAAGATGGTAGATAATGCGATTGGCACGGTAGAGAAGAACCTTATTGAAGGAGCACTGATCGTGGTACTGGTGCTGGTACTTTTCCTAGGGAATTTAAGAGCAGGTTTTATTGTAGCCTCGGTAATTCCTTTGGCCATGCTGTTTGCCATTATCATGATGAATACGTTTGGTGTGAGTGGGAATTTAATGAGTCTGGGTGCGCTTGATTTTGGTTTGATAGTCGATGGTGCCGTAATTATTGTCGAAGCCATTTTGCATCATATTCATTCCTCCAAAAAATACAAAGAAATCGATTCTATTTCACAAGAAGAGATGGACAAGGAAGTCACGGGATCAGCAGGACGCATGATGAATGCTGCGGTATTTGGACAAATTATTATTCTGATTGTATACCTTCCGATATTATCACTGGAAGGCATCGAAGGAAAGATGTTCAAGCCAATGGCACAAACAGTGGCCTTTGCCATTTTAGGAGCCTTTATACTGTCGCTTACCTATGTTCCTATGGTAAGCGCTTTGTTCATTAGCAAAAAAATAAATCATAAACCGAATTTATCGGATCGAATAATGACAAATCTGGAGTCTTACTATGAAAGAGTTTTGTCACGAGCATTACAAGTTAGAAAAGGGATTGTGATTTCAGCTTTCGTTTTGTTTGGTATCGCCTTGTTGCTTTTTAGCCGAATGGGCGGTGAGTTTATCCCACAACTGGAAGAAGGCGATTTTGCCGTAGAAACTCGATTATTGTTGGGAACAAATTTGTCGACAACCACAGCTACCATTGAGAAAATTTCGACAGCATTAAAAAATTCCTATCCGGAAGTAGAAAAAGTCGTTTCGAGAATCGGGAGTGCCGAGATTCCAACAGATCCTATGCCTATAGAAGGAGGTGATATGATTATTGTCCTGAAGGATAAATCAGAATGGACCAGTGCTTCTTCGTTTCCTGAATTAGCAGATCAAATGACCCAAACCGTTAAAGAGGTTGCACCGGGAGTTACGACTGGTTTTCAGTTTCCGGTTCAGATGCGTTTTAACGAATTAATGACAGGAGCAAAGCAGGATTTGGTTTGTAAAATTTATGGCGAAGATTTGAATAAACTGGCTCAATATGCCGAGCAGTTAGGCACGATTAGCACTACTGTAGAAGGTGCTACGGATCTTTATGTGGAGAAAGTTACCGGAATGCCACAAATTGTTATTGACTATGATTGGGCAGAAATGGCGAAGTACGGTATTTATGTTTCAGACATCAATCAAACCGTAAATGCCGCATTTGCAGGAGCTGTAGCAGGCAGTATTTATGAAGGAGAAAAAAAGTTTGATATGGTGGTACGCGTGGAAGCTAATGGACGGAAAGATATTGAGGATGTTCGAAATTTACTGATTGCAACCCGTTCCGGAATGCAGATTCCGTTGTATCAGGTTGCTTCGGTAAAAGAAGTGGAAGGCCCGAACCAGATTCAGCGCGAAGATGCCAAAAGGAGAATTATTGTTGGTTTTAATGTAAGAGGACGGGATGTTGAATCTATTGTAGAGGAATTGCAGAAAAAAGTAAACAGTCAGATCAAATTTGCTCCCGGATATTACATTACCTATGGAGGGACTTTTGAAAATCTGCAACAGGCCAAATCGCGTCTTGGAATTGCGGTCCCGGCAGCTTTGTTTATGATTTTGGCGCTGTTGTATTTTGCTTTTCGATCTTTTAAAGAAGGCATTATCATTTTTACTGCCATTCCGTTATCGGCAATTGGCGGTGTTTTTGGACTGGCGTTGCGAGATATGCCGTTTAGTATTTCGGCCGGTGTTGGTTTTATTGCCTTGTTTGGCGTAGCTGTTTTAAATGGAATTGTTTTAATCTCCGAGTTCAATCGGATACAAAAACAAGGTGAAATTACCGATCCGCTTCAAATTATCATTACCGGAACCAAAAACAGGTTGCGTCCTGTATTGATGACAGCTGCTGTTGCTTCTTTAGGATTTTTACCGATGGCTTTGAGCAATGGCGCAGGAGCGGAGGTACAGCGTCCGCTGGCCACGGTCGTTATTGGCGGACTGATTACGGCTACTTTGCTTACGCTCTTTGTACTTCCTGCGATTTATTTAATGACGTATCATACCAAAGTTTTTTCTAAGAAAAATAAAAAACATAAGATGGATAAACTGACTTTACTAGTGCTGGCTTTGTTTCTTACGGCTTCGGTTCAGGCACAAGATGCATCTATTTCGCTTGAAGAATCTTTATCAATAGCGATGCAGCACAACAGAAGAATTAAATCTTCTCAATTGAATGAGAGATCAAAAGAACAATTAGAAAAATCGGCTTTTGATATTCCTAAAACAGCTTTTACTGCCGATTATGGTCAGTTTAATAGCGCTGTAAACGACACCCGTTTTGGTATTAGTCAGACTTTTGCTTTTCCAACAGTATATACGAATCAGAAAAAAGTATTGATAGAACATCACAATGCCGCAAAAGCAGAATCGCAGCTAACAGTGCAACAGGTTAAGTCGAATGTGAGGAACTTATTTTATTATTACATCTGGCTCAACAGTAAAAAGGAATTGCTGACTTATGCCGATTCGATTTACAGATTAATGGAACAGAAATCAGAGCTGCGCTATAAAACAGGAGAAGCTAATGTTTTGGAAAAAACAGCTTCTCAATCTGCACGGCAGTTTTATATGAACCAGCTTGCAATGGTGAATAAAGATATCGCCATCACGCTTAAAACGTTTAATACGGTTCTTCAGGACAGTATGGTTCATGTACCCGCTTCAGAGACTGTAAAAAATGATTTTATGGTTTCATTACATCAAAATAAAGATACTGCAGAGCTTCCTCAGGTACAACTTTCAATGTACGAAGCAGAAGCGGCAAAATGGAGATGGAGAACGGAACAGTCCAAAATACTACCTGATATTACCATTGGCTATAATAATTTAAGCATTATTGGAACACAAACAAGCACTGTAGGTCAGGAAGTTTATTACAATGGTAGTCAGAGATTTAATTACGTCAATTTTGGGTTGTCAGTCCCTCTTTTTTTGGGCAGTCAGTCCGCGCGTAATAAAGCTGCCAAAGTAGATTATGAAGCATATAAAATGCAAGCAGAAACTACAAAGATTGAATTGAAGACAGAGATTGTCAATGCGGTAAATGAAATCGAAAAATACAAAGAAAGCCTTTCCTATTATGAAAATGAAGGATTAAAAAATGCGACAATAATTATCGATACAGCCAACAGTCAATTGGAAAATGGAGATATCGATTACCTGCAATGGGTTTTAGTGGTCAATCAGGCGATCACCATAAAAAATGAATATTTAGACCGAATTAATGATTACAACAAAGCTGTAATTAATTGGCAAACCCTTAATAATTTATAAAATAATGAAAATATATAGCAGTATCATTTTTGTTTTTCTATACCTGGTTTCCTGCCAGAGCGACAAAAAAGAATCACAAAGTAAAAAAGTACTAACACCTGAAAACAGTATTCAATTAAGCGATGCACAGATCAAAAATGCAAAATTGGTTGTTGGTTATCCCGAAGAAAGAACAGTAAAAGGAATATTACAGCTTCAGGGGACCGTAACGGTGCCTCCAAAGAGTGTGGTTACAGTAAGTATTCCTCTAGGAGGTTACATCAAAAAAACGGATTTAATGGCAGGTATGCATGTTAGAAAGGGACAAGTATTGGCGGTAGTTGAGGACATGCAATACATACAATTGCAACAGGATTATCTTACCGCGAAAGAAAAATTTCAGTTGGCCCAAAGTGAGTTTAACCGACAAAAGGAACTTAATGCCAAGAAAGCAAGTAGTGATAAGCTGTTTGAACAGACCGCAACTGAGATGCAAACACAACACATTTATATGTCATCGTTAGCCCAAAAGCTGGGGTTGTTAGGGATTAATGTCAAAAAACTCACCGCTTCAACGATAAGCAAAACGGTTGTGATTCGTTCACCAATAAATGGGTTGGTGGCTAAGATTAACGTGAATGTGGGAAAATACATTTCAGCGACCGACATGCTTTTTGAGCTGATTGAAATGAGTGACATTGTCCTGACGATGAATGTTTTTGAAAAAGACATACAGCAACTTTCGGTAGGGCAAACCGTTACGGCTTTTACCAATGCGAATCCGTCTAAAAAGTACAAAGCAAAAATTGCTTATATCAATCAAAGTCTTAATGATGATCGCGCGGCAGAGGTGATTTGTAAAGTGAATCAGTATGAAAGTTCATTGATACCTGGACTTTTTATTAATGCTGAGGCAGAATTTAATAATGAAAAAGCCATCACGGTTCCGGAAGATGCCGTGGTACGATGGCAGGGTAAATTTTTTGTTTTTTCGGTAAGTACAAACGGAATCTATAAGATGGTTCCGGTAGAAACCGGATCTTCCGCTAACGGATACCTACAGATAAAGTCACCAATTATAGATCAATCTTCGAAAATTGTAATCAAAAATGCTTATACACTTTTAATGAGCTTTATGAATAAAGGAGATCAGTAACACAAAGGGCAGCTTAAAAAAAGCTGCCTTTTGTATTCGTTTTGTTTTAAGTAATACACAATTGATTATTACGTTCCTGTATTTGATTTTACGCATCATATTCAAACGATCAGTCGTAAAAAAAAGAACATTTTATCTCAAATTATTTTTATATTTATACAAGTTTACCACTAGCTGCAATGAAAACTTCCAAATTTCCAATACCGGTCAACGAATCAGAGCGTTTAGCTGCTCTAAAACGTTACAATATACTTGACACACTTCCTGATCATGCTTTTGATGATGCAACCAAATTAGTATCCTATATCTGTGATGTACCAATAGCTCATATTTCCTTTATAGACGAGAGCAGACAATGGTTTAAATCTGAAATTGGAATCGGCGTTTCTGAGGTGCCTCGCGAAATTTCTTTTTGTCAGTACACTATTTTAGAATCTAAAATGGTTGAAATAAATGATACTTTTTTAAATGAGAGATTTAAAGACGATGCTAATGTTACGGGTGGTTTTAAAGTTCGATTTTATGCCGGTATACCGCTGACAACGCCGGATGGTTATAATATTGGAACGTTATGCGCCATTGATCATGTTACAAAAGAACTGAATGAAGATCAGCGAAATGCACTCAGAATTGTAGCAAAACATGTAATCAGCCAGCTGGAATTGGGAACAAAGAATATTGAGCTTGACAAACAGAAGAAGATTGCGGAGAAAGCCGTTCTGGCAAAAGACAGCTTTTTGGCTAATATGAGTCACGAAATCAGAACGCCTTTGAACGGTATTATTGGTTTTACGGATCTTCTTGCACAGACCAAACTCGACACTGTTCAGCGGGACTATATCAACAGCGTGCAGATAGCAGGAGAAAATCTGCTTTTAATTGTCAATGATATTCTGGATTTGTCTAAAATGGAATCCGGTAATCTGACAATAGAAGCCATGCCTTTCAATTTAAAAAGCACTTTAAAGCATATTTATAATTTACTTAAAATAAAGGCTTCTAAAGATGTGGAATTCAATCTTTTTCTGGATGCTGATATGCCGGAAATTGTTATTGGAGACGAAGGAAGATTAAATCAGATATTGGTTAATTTAATAGGCAATGCACTTAAGTTTACTCAGGAAGGAGAAGTGACGGTCTCGGTAAAAGTGATGGAACAAACAGAGGATTATTACTCGCTTAAATTTTCCATTAAAGATACAGGTATCGGAATTCCTCCCGAGAAACTGAAAACTATTTTTGAACGTTTTACTCAGGCAGAGGACAGTACCACAAGAAGATTTGGAGGGACTGGTTTAGGACTTAATATCGTAAAACAATTAATTGAATTACAAGGTGCTGAAATTAATGTAAAAAGTCAGGAAAACAGAGGATCGGAATTTTTCTTTGTTATTAATTACAAAAAAGCAGATTATATTCAGGAAACTGACGAGAAAATATCAGGAGAAAGTTTGGGGAAACTAAAAATATTGCTTTGCGAAGACAATGTTTTAAACCAGAAACTGGCCAAAAGTGTCATCTATAATTTTGGTTTTGAATTGGAAATAGCAGAAAACGGAGAAGAAGGCATCGAGCTTTTATCGAAAAATGAATACGATTTGGTATTGATGGATCTTCAAATGCCGGTTAAAGACGGATATCAGACTACTGATTATATTCGAAATGAAATGAATTCGAGTATTCCGATTATTGCCATGACCGCACATTCGCTCGTAGGCGAACAAGAACGTTGTTATAATGTAGGGATGGATGGTTATGTACCGAAACCGTTCAAACAGCCGGTACTTTTAGAAGCCATAAGAGCAGTAATGACTCCGGAGTATAAAGTAACGCGCAAGAGAAAAGTAAATTTATCTCTTATTGATGAGATGGCATGTGGTGATTTAAATTTCAGACAGGACATGATCAATCTTTTTATCGAAAAAATACCAAATGAAGAAGTTTTGCTTCAGGAAGCATTTAAAAATAATGATTTTCTAAAAGTAAAAAACCTGACCCATAACATGAGATCCAGTTTAGACTTATTTATGTTGGATGATCTCAGTAATTGTTTAGCTGTAATCGAAGAAGAAGCCAGGACTGAAAAATTTACAAACGACGCAGCAGATAAGGTAAATATTTTTCATTGTGGCATAATTGAAGTAATTAAATATTTAAAAGAACTATGATAAAAGCGAAATATCACGTAGCTTTACAGTAGTTTTTAATTTTAGAATATAGAATTATCAATTCCCCCCCAAAGACAAATTTTGAACCTATGAGAATAGTTTTAGCTGAAGATAATGATATCCTACGCAAATCATTATCATTTTTCTTAGAGTCGAAAGGATATAACGTTGACCAGTTTTCTGATGGTAAAGACGCACTCGGAGCTATTAAAAGCAATAGCTATGATCTGATCCTTACAGACATAAATATGCCCGGCATAAGCGGAATGGAAATTACGCAGTATGTGAGGCAAACTCTTAATTTAGATATTCCGGTAATTATACTTACTTCTTCAGGGGTTGAGCAAACAGAGCTTGATTCTTTTAACATCGGAGCAAACGAGTTTATTGCAAAACCTATAAGCCCTGCCGTACTTTTGGTAAGAATTAATAAATTACTAAATGTACGTGCTTAATGAGATGGGTATACTATCTGGCTGCCCTGTTGTTTGTCTCGATTACTGCTGTGGGACAGGAAATGAATATCGATGAAACTCTGACAAGTGCAAGGAGCGAAGCAGAGCAGGGTCGTTATGATAAAGCGCTATCACTAATTGATCCTTTGCTTAAAACATATCCTGAAAATGAAGATATAAAAACTTTCTCAGGACGTATTTACAGCTGGAAAAAAGAGTATAAAACAGCGATACAAAGATTGTCCCCAATGGCAGACAGGGGCAACCCAAATCCGGATGCTCTGCTAGCCATTATAAATGTGTATTACTGGACAGAAGATTTTGAGAAATGCATATCCTATTGCGATCGTTATCTGGCAGTTGATGCTACGAATGTTGACGTCTTAAAAATAAAAGTGACCTGTCTTGAAAAACTGGACAGAGACAAAGAAGCACTGGAGATTATCGAAAAAGCATCCGTAAACGAAAATAGTACTCAGGCCTTTAAAGCGCTACGTACACTTATTGATCGTAAGACTAAAAATGCAGTTTCGGTTTCTTATTTAAACATTTCGACTTCAAACCCGGGGCAGGCGCCATTGCATTACGGTTATGTTGAGTATACACGTAAATTCAGTAAATCAGCTCTTGTAGGACGTGCTAATATGGGGCATATCGGGAACGATACTCAGGCATTGTTTGAAGCAGATTATTATCAGACTTTTGCCAAAAAAGATTATCTGTATGTAAATGCAGGAGTTTCGACAGGAGAAACTATATTTCCGGTGGCAAAATTTGGTGCCGAATATTATTTCAGACCGCAAAAAAGATTCGACTATGCTTTGGGAGGGAGATACATGCATTTTGAAACCGATGATGTGACATTGCTTACCGGACAAATTTCTTATAAAACCGGAGCAAACACAATTGCTTACAGACCTTATTATGATACAGGAAATACGTTATTCTCTCATGTTTTAAGTTTTCAGCATACTAATGAAGAAAAAGAACGTGTCATAAGATTCGAAGTTCAATACGGAAATGTGCCATATTTATATTTGTACAGCGATTTTGTACAGCCTTTAAAAGCATATAGGGGAGGAGTGCAATATCAGCACCGTTTGGGCAATTCATTTTTTGTACGCCCAATTTTTTTGTATGAATATGAAGAATATCTGCCAAACGAATACAGAAACAGGTTTAACGCTCAGATAATTATCACGAAACGATTTTAAGATGACTGATCTATGGGAATTTTATAAAAGAGGGACATGGGTTGAACCATTTTTAACCTTTTCAATAGGCCTTTTTGTATTGGCCTCGTTATTCTTTTACCTTTTAATTATTCAAAGCCGTAATAGAAAAATTAAAGAAGAAAGACGTAGAGAAAGATATGATGCATTTATTGATAAACTGTTGTTTTCTGTCGTTTTTGAAGATATTTCTTTTTCTGATGTCTTGAAGAATAATGATTATACGTTAATGGCTGAAAATAAGTTTTTCAGAGAAGTTATTACAGAATCTCTTATCAATCTTCATAAAAACTACCAGGGTGTTTATGCACAAAAGCTCGAACAGTTTTATCAAGATTCAGGACTTATAAATGATTCTTTGAAAAAACTGAAAAGTTTAAAATGGGATGTCAGAGGTAAGGGAATCACAGAACTGGCAGAAATGAATGTTTATGACGCTTTTGATACCCTAATAACATTCTCAAATGCCCGTAATAAAGTACTGCAGATTACAGCTATAAACGCCTGTATTAAACTGGCGGGAACAAAAGGTATTGTACACCTTACAGAACATACCAACCCTATTGACGACTGGACTCAGGTGAATATTATTCATGCCTTCAAAAAACATGATATCGGAGATACAAAAGGTATCGAACTTTTATTGGAATCGCAAAATACTACAGTGGTTACACTTGGTTTAAAACTTATTAAAGAACTTAAACTGACACAAAAGCTAATTTTTGTAGAACAATTAGCAGAAAGAACTTCAAATACATCAGTGAAACATGGAGCTCAGCATGTAGTGTTGGCATTAACCGTTTAAAAATCGCAGCTAATGACTTTTTTTAATCAAGAAATAGCATTTTTTGTCCATACTTATTTAATTCTGATATTGGCTTATGCGATATTGATTATGTCGTCTTATCTTATATTGGCCTATCTCTCCGCAAAGGAATTAAGAGATTATTTAAAAAGAAACAGTTTTATAGATTATGATGTACTCTTAACGAGTGGATTGGCTCCTAAACTTTCTTTAATTGCTCCTGCATACAATGAAGGTTTTACTATTGAAGAAAATGTAAAATCACTACTTTCCTTAAATTATAATCAGTATGAGGTAATTGTGGTGAATGACGGAAGTAAAGACAATTCGATGGAGTTGTTAATTCATACTTACGATCTTGTTCTTACAGAGCTTTTTTTTCATCAACAGATTGAAACAAAGAAAGTCAGAGGACTTTATACTTCCAGAAATGCAGCTTTTAAAAAGCTGATTGTTGTGGATAAGGAAAATGGAGGCAAAGCTGATGCGCTTAATGCCGGACTGAATATTGCACAAAATCCATATGTAGTTTGTATTGATGTGGATTGTATTCTCGACAAAGATTCGCTTCTTAAACTGGCAAAACCATTTTTAGAGTCCAACGAACAGCGTATTATTGCAACGGGCGGCGTCGTTCGGATTGCAAATCAGTGTATTATTAAAAACGGACGTTTGATTGAAGTGAATGTTCCGGATGTTATGTTGTCCAGAATACAGGTTTTAGAGTATTTAAGAGCTTTTCTCTTAGGAAGAATGGCTTGGGGAAGATTAGACGGTTTGCTGCTTATCAGCGGGGCTTTTGGTGCTTTTGATAAAGAAATTGCTTTACTGTCGGGAGGTTACAGTACCAAAACTGTAGGGGAAGACATGGAACTGGTCGTAAGAATGCGCCGTTATATGCTCGAAAACAAATTGCCGTATTCCGTGCGATACATTCCTGACCCGCTTTGCTGGACAGAAGCTCCGGAAGATTTCAAAATATTTAAAAAACAACGCAGCCGCTGGATGAGAGGAACAATTGAAACCTTAAGTTTTCATAAAAAAATGTTCTTAAATCCTAAATATAAATTGCTGGGAATGCTAAGTATTCCATACTGGACTTTGTTTGAATTTTTAGCTCCCGGTATTGAATTTACAGGTCTTGTTATTACTATTATATTTTTTGCATTTGGACTGCTCAATTGGCATTTTTTCTTTTTACTGTTATTATTTGTGTATGCCTTTGCCATTTTCTTTTCGGTTATTGCTTTGTACAGCGAAGAAAGAACTTATCATAAATACCCAAAA
Source organism: Flavobacterium tructae (assembly GCF_001853485.1). NCBI lineage: Bacteria > Pseudomonadati > Bacteroidota > Flavobacteriia > Flavobacteriales > Flavobacteriaceae > Flavobacterium > Flavobacterium tructae. The sequence goes on from NZ_MIKE01000026.1 coordinate 266,687, forward strand.
CAAACCGATTTTTTCAAACTTTTGATGGCTGCTTTTATCGAACCTTTTTATTTTCATCCTTTAGCGGTTTACGCTGCTTTGATTGGTTACAAAGAAAAAATTTTAGGTACAAAAGGCTGGGGAGAAATGACCCGAAAAGGTTTTACAAAAAAAGAATAAAAAATAGAGTATATTCTTCTTGATCTGATGCTTAATGATTATTGGAATTATTTGCTTTTGCCCCTTCAGGGTAATGCGTGAGATTAACTTATTTCGTAGTGTGATACACTACGCTAATTTTTTTTAGACTTTCAGCCTATTTTTATGAGGATTTGAAAAATATCATTGAAAATTCGTAACCTTTCTCTGAAAGAGCACTAGCAATAACATAGTGCGGAGCGCTATGAATAAAAAACAAGATCTTATAAGCCCTGTAAGGGTGTAAAGCCTAATCTCAATTTATAAAATACTACAAAAAGGCAAAATTTGGATCGCTTAAATTTATGACCATTAGATTTGTCTTCGTAATGAAGTTCAGGTTCTTAAAAAAATCCCCCAGTTCCATAGGGATTGAAACTGGGGGATAATAAAAAAATAAAACACAATCTTTAGAACGTATACCTCACTCCAAATTGTCCCTGGAATCTTGAGGCTAACTGATCTACAGTATAAGGTGATGTCGAAGGTTTCTGGAAGGTATAAGTTGGATCGCCAGTAGCAACTCCGCCTAAGTTTCCTGATTTTGTTAACCCAAGATTTGCTGTTGAATTGTAGGTGTTCGGAACAAAGTAACTTCTTCCCCAATCTTTATTAATCAGGTTTCCGACATTTGCTATGCTGAATGAAAGCTGTAAAGTACCTGCTTTAGCAATTTTGATTTCATCCATTAGTTTCAAATCAGCTTGTATGTTCCATGGTGTAGTGGCGCCGTTTCTTTCTGTGAAGCTTCCTCTTCTGCTTTTCAAATAATCATTTCCATTAATAAAAGCTTCGTAATCTGCTACTTGCTGTGCTGCTGTAGCCGATGGAACTCCTGCTGCATTTACACCTATGTATTTCGCTGCTTCTGCTGCATCTTTGAAGATATAAGCCAATCCTGCTGCCTGACCCGTTCCTGCAATAGTGGAGTTTACAAATCCCCATGAAAACGGATTTCCGGATTGAGCATTGAAATATACATTTGCGGAGAACGTATTGTTATCGGCCACTTTTACTGCATATCCAACATTAGAAACAATTCTGTGCTTGATGTTGAAGTTGGATGTTGCTAACTGAGGATTATTTGGTGTTAACGACTGATTCATCTGGAAATTACTTTCCATCGAGTTACGAATTCCGTTAGTAATATCTTTAGAATTTCCGTAGGTATAAGCCACCATAAAGTTAAGACCAAAATCATACGTTTTTGAGATCATCTCCGTAATACTGTATCGGTATCCTTTGTTGGTGTTTGATAATAAATAAGCATTTGAAAAAGCAGGATTTATATTGGCTGCATAAATAGGCATCTGATGATTGGTATCATAAGAAAAATAAGTCGGGTTATCAGTCTTATTCACTTGTTGAAATTCGAGATCACGAATTACTTTGGTATAAATACCTTCAGTAGTAAATTTATAACCGTTGATGATTTTATCGATGGCAAGTGAGTTTCTCAACACTGCCGGCATTTTAAATTTGTTGTCCACTAAATCGGCCTGTACTTTTGGCGTTGCATCGTGATATCCGTTTAAACCGTTTGCAGCCAAAGGATCTCCAGCCGTAGCAACCTGTGCCGGAGTAAGGTTGTTTTTGTCATAACTTCCGTAACCTACACCATCATTGTAGTAAGCGTATCCCAGCCATGCAAATGGAATTCTTCCCGTAAATACCCCGGATCCGCCGCGAATAACAAGTGTTTTGTCTTCGTCTACATTGTACGTAAATCCAATTCTTGGAGAAACTAATGCTGTACTGAAAAAGTTGTTTTTAATCTGGCTTAACGGAGTGTAGGAGTAAGTGTTACCGTAATTTGGATCCGCCGGAGAGTTTTGTACTTGCGGGCTTAATTTTGGTTTATTAGGCAAGTCTGTGTAGTCTATTCTCACACCTGGAGTAACTTTAAGTTTGTTGCCAATTCTAATTTCATCCTGGACATAAACACTGTAAAGATTTACTTTGAACTGTGCATAAGGATTGTTAAAGATTTGGTCTCTTGAAGAACCGTCGAAAGGATAGGTTCCGCGAACACGGGTAGGAAGTTTGTTGTAGAAATCTGCCAGAGATTTGTAGGATACTCTTCCATTAAGAGCATTTACGAATCCGTAATTGATGTCGTAGAATTCATTGTGTGTACCGAACAATAAGGTATGGTTTCCGGTTTTGTAGGTAAGGTTATCTGTGATTTCGGCAGTATTTTGTTTCATGTTGAATACTGTTGCTTCACGATCATTCCCTAAAAAGATGGTTCCGCCGTTATATCCAATTTCGGTTTGCGGAAACATGATATTACCTGATTTTGGATCGCGATAATCTTTGATAGCCGAGTAACTTGCAATGAATGAGTTAGACCACTGGCTGTTAAAATGACTTTTAAGTTCTAAAACGGTACTGATAGATTGGTTTTTTTGCGTGAAATCCATGCTGGAGAATCTGAAATTTGCCGCATCACGCTCTAAGTTGGAAGCTTGCGAGATCACGGTATTGTTTCGCAACGATAACGAATGTTTTTCGTTAATTTTCCAGTCTAATTTGTTGAAGAATTTTTGGCTTTTTGCAAAGTTGTTGTACCCACCGAAAGTTCCGGTATCAAATCCGTAGTTTGTTTTTACGAAGTCTGATATTTGCTGTGCGGTAGTATTGTCTACCAATGAAGTCAGTTTTCCGTTAGAATCGGTTTGTCCTGCATTGTAAAATATAGGATCAGTTCTTTCGGCATATTCCATATTCGTAAAGAAGAACAATTTATCTTTTACGATCGGTAAACCTAATCGGAATCCAATTTGATAATCACCAAAAGAATTTGGCATTTTAGAACCGTCGCCGGCATTGTTACGGCCTGTAATAGCTGCGTTTCTTCCGTAACTGTAAATCGATCCCGTAACATTGTTGGTACCACTTCTGGTAACAGCATTAACGCTTCCTCCTAAAAAGTTACCTAATTTAATATCGTAAGGAGCAATATAAACCTGAATATCCTGTATAGCGTCAAGACTTATAGAGTTTGAACGTGTACTGCTTCCGGGCATTCCTGAAGTTCCTGATTGTCCCCCTAAAGACGGGCTAAAACCGATCGCATCATTGTTGATCGAACCATCGATCGTGACGTTGTTGTATCTGAAATTGGTACCGGCAAAAGAGTTGTTGGAGCTTTGGGGAACTAATTTTGTCACATCCTGAATCCCGCGATTGATTAACGGAAGACCATTGACCTGTTTTTCATTAATATTCGTTCCGTTATTTTTAGAAGAGGGTTTAGAACTTGTAATCACAACTTCTTCCAGTACATTGTTGTCTGCTTTGCCAACCACTATCACCGGCAGGTCATTATCGCCAAGTGCTAAGTGTATTTGTGCATTAGAGTAGTCTTTAGTAGCAGAACTTTTAATTTCTAATTCGTAAGGTCCGCCGGCATTTAAATTTTCGAAACTAAATCTACCTTGTTTGTCAGTTACAGCTTTGTACACTGCATTAGTAGGTAAATGAGTTAAAGTAACATCTGCACCCGTTAGCGGGCTTGTACCATCATTAACTTTTGCAGATAATGAAGAGGTGGTAATCTGAGCAAAAATGTTTCCCATAACAAGGAGCATTACAGCCGAAAAAATGAGTTTTAGTTTTGTCATTGATTTTTTAGTTTTTATTTGACAAAGAAACTCAGTTTGCTCCGATCGGATTTAATGCTTTTGTTAACTTAAAATGATAAAAATAGTTAGTGTTAATTTAAAATTATCAAGCTGTTAGGTTTGTAGAATCTTTGAGGTCTTTAAAATCAACGATTTGTGTAAATTGTTAAAAACAAACGGATTAGAGTTGTATTTAAAGTAGATTAGAGAAAGATTAGAGTGTTAAGTAAAGGTTACCAACTGCAAAAACAGACCGGATTAAGGCTTACTAAAACAACAGAAAACAAATCAAATTATGGAAAAATTAAGGTGACAGAAGTACCTTTTCCAACTTCAGAATCTACTCTAACATGAATATGATGCAGTTTGAGTATCTGCATGGTAATGAAGAGACCTAAACCTTGTCCCTGTATGTGGCGGGTATGGTCGCTTCTGAAAAAAAGATCAAAAATAGATTCTTTGTCCTGTTCTGAAATCCCGGAACCCTGATCTGTAATTTGTATTAAAAGTTTATTGTGCTCAGAGAAAGTTAAAACATTTACCGGTTTTGGAGATGAAAACTTGATAGCATTGTCTAAAATATTGTAAAGGGCTATAAAAAGCATATGTTTATTGGCATGAACCGAAAGTAAATTTTCGCGATCGGCCAAAGCGCTTAGATCTACCGATACTTTAGATTCGGGGTATTCAATTGCTTTTTTCTCCAATACATTCCATAGTATTTCATCAATTCTTATGGTTTCCATTTGCTGAGGTTCAGACAGCTGAAGTCCCGATAGTACCAGAAGACCATCTAAGGTTGATTTTAAATGCAGGGTGTCTTTTTTAAGAGATTTTAAAATTTCTTCATATTGCTCGTTGGTTCTGGGTTGTTGCAGGGATACGTCAATATCACCTATGATGATGGTCAAGGGAGTTTTGAGCTCGTGTGAGGCGTTTTTTAGAAAATTTTTCTGCGTCATCACACCGGTTTCAAGCCTTTCTAAGAGATAATTGAAAGTAGTTACAAGTTCTTTAATTTCATCTTTCTCCTGAGCTTGCTGCACTTCTAATCTCGAATGCAGATTTTCGGTGGTGATGGTATTTACTTTTGCAATGACTTCTTTAAAAGGACGGAAGGTTTGTTTGGCTAAAAATGTCCCCAAAAGATAGTTTAGAGGAATACCTGCCAGATAAAAAAGGATAAACATTAAACCCAGAATCTCAAGCTGTCGGTTACCCGTGTGATTGATACCAGAGACTACGATTATAAAATCGCCCTGATTGTCTTTGTAAAATAAACCTACAAACTGCCTGTTTTTTATGGTAAATGATTCTATTTTGTTTTTTACAATAGTATTCAGTTCATGGTCGCTAAGCTCAATATCAATTGAATCTTTTAAGTATAATTTTTTGGTTTTGGCATCGTAAACCCGAATGGATTCATTGTTGATTCGGTGGTACTGAACTTCAATCTGATGATAACGTTCGTTTGTAAATTCTTTTATTTCATCTTTCTTAAAATAAAATAAAGCAGCAGTCAGGGCATGATCTTCAAGATTATCATAATAAAGATCTTTCATATGGCTTCTGAAAAGCAGGAATGATCCGGTCATGAGTAATCCGACGATAAAAGCAAAAAGCAGGGTCGAATTTACCGCTAATTTATTTTTAAGATTCATAACGCTTTAGGTCTGTTTTTAATACATTAGGAACATCATTCACAATAAACTGCATAGCAATTTTTTTTCTCGCAGATTTAGCAGATTTTTAATCTTTAATCTTTATTCTTTACTCTTTGTTCTATTTTCTCACCTCTTTACTCTTTTCAACCCTTCTGCTTCAACATATACCCGGTTCCTTTTATCGTATGAATAAGTGGAGTAGGAAAGTTCTTGTCGATTTTATTTCGCAGATAATTAATATACACGTCAACGGTATTGGAGGTGCTGTCAAAATCAATGTTCCAGACCGCTTGTGCAATGGAAACTCTTGATAAGGCAGTTTCGCGATTTTTCATAAAGAAAATCAGGAGTTTGAGTTCTCTTGACGAAAGGTTGAGCTCTTTGCCGTCTCTTGTGGCACTTTGTTCTTTCATATTGATTTCGATTCCGGCATAGGACTGAAAATCGAGAATTCCGGTACTGAATTCGGCACGACGAAGCTGTGCATTAATTCGGGCCAAAAGTTCTTCAAACAAAAAGGGTTTGGCGAGATAATCGTCGGCTCCGGATTGTAAACCTTTTACTTTTTCCTGTGGTGTATCGAGTGCACTTAAAATAAGTATGGGCACTATAATTTTTCTGCTTCGTAGAACTTCGCAAACTTCAAAGCCGGTAATGTCCGGAAGCATGATATCAAGAATAATGATATTGTACTCGTTTTCCATGACCTCTTTGATGGCTTCAAAACCTTTGGCAATGGTTTTAACTTCATACAAATGTTCTTCTAATCCTCTTGTGATAAATGATGCCACTCTGGGATCGTCTTCAACTAATAACACTCTGTTCATATTCGAAGTATAATTGAGGGTGTAATACCTCTTAAGTAATAAAGTAATTGTTATGATGCGTTACCGGATTTATTTTTTTATCGTTTAATTCTAATAAGGTGTTCTCGATCATTTCAGACATTGCATCAAGGGCAAGATCGTTAGGCTGCACACCAAATGGATTTTCGAGTTCGTCTGCAATGGCTTCCAACGCTACAAAAGTATAGGCAATAAAAACAATGATAAACGGTGTAATCCAGCCCATAGTTTCGACAAAACCAAAAGACAATAAAAAGCAATAAATATAAACCGTTCTGTGTAATAATACACTGTAGGTATAGGGGATAGGTGTACCGGCAATTCGCTCACAACCGCCAACAATATCAGACAGTTTATTTAGATTTTCTTCAAAAGCCAGTTGTGTAACACTGTCTATTTTATTTTCAGTTTTGGCGTCTTTTACCCAAAGTCCTAATTCTCTTAAGAGAAGTATTGGTTTATAGCGAGTTTCTTTTAATTGGCCGGCGAACTCTTTGGGGAGTAATCGACTCATATCGGCATCAGAATTGGTTTCCCGAAGCTGATGTTTGAGACTGTATACAAATGCAATAAGCAGATTAGTGAATTTTTCGCGTTTGGCATCGTATTCTTTGTCTGGGACAAGAGTGATGCTTTGTCGGGCAAGAGATCGGGTATCGTTGAGTAATGCACCCCAAAGTTTTCGTCCTTCCCAAAAACGATCGTAACTCACACTGTTTCTGAAACCGAGGAAAATGGCCAGCGCAATTCCAAACAATGTAAAAATAGCAGGATTGATGTGTAGATTATACTGAAGGAGCCAGGGTTTAAAATAAACGACAATAAAGGAAAACAGCAGTAATAATAAAAGTCTAGGGAGAAGCTGTGGCAAAACGGAACCTCGCCATTCAAAGAGCATTTTAAACCAGGTATTCTTTTTCTTTATAATCATTGACGCTGATTAGATTTAATACCATAAAAGTAATTAAAAGTGCGCCCTCAAACAAAAAATGATAGAAATATATAAGGATCAAACGAGATGTATAGATTGGAGTTTGATCTTTCGCCCTTACAGGGCTTTGATAGATGGTTTATTTATTCCATAGTGCGTTGCACTATGTTGGTGCTTTGGCTCTTTCAGAGCTAATACAAGAGAGTAATTCTGCCTTGTTTAAGGTAAACCAATTCTAAAATAAATGTAATAATATATTAAAAGTGCGTACTTTCGACCGCACTTTAATTTTTGAAATTACTTTTCTTTGCTAAATGTTGTTATTGAAAAAATCAGCTTTGGGAAAAAGATTCAGGTTACAATATTCATTTACGTAATGGCTGTCTCTTAAGCATGTGTTTAATAATAGTATTAATTAATAACTATGAGAGCAAGGAAAGAAAAACAAGATTGGAAAATTGCTTCCGAAATTGAATTGATTTATAAGAATAAAGTAAGAGTTTCGGAACGACCTTATCTTTCATCCTCTAAAACAGCTTATGAACTAGCTTTGAAAGTTTGGGACATGGGGAAAATTGAGTTCTTTGAACAATGTAAAGTTTTTTTGCTCAATCGTTCAAATAAGGTACTAGGGGTTTACGAAGTATCTTCGGGGGGTACATCGGGAATTTCGGTAGATCTTAAATTATTGTTTGCTTCAGTAATTAAGGCAAATGCATCTGCTTTTATTATGATTCATAATCATCCTTCGGGTAAAACGCTGCCTTCAATTGCTGATCGATTATTTACAAAAAAAGTTAACGAAGCAGCTGCTCTTTTAGATATTAAATTGGTTGATCATTTAATTGTTACTTTGGAAGGTTATTATTCTTTTGCGGATAACGGTAATTTTTTTGAAGATGGTTTTTAATCCATAAAAAAAAAAGCCGATTTCCCCCAAGAAACCGACTTTTTTAATTTTTCCCGAGCGGGAAAAGTAGTTATTTAATATTTTTTATTTGATAATTAACGTAAAGCAAATCTCAGTTTAAGTCCGTAAGAAACTAGTCTGACATTGTGTACGGATGGAGAATCTAATACGCTGTTGTATTGCAGCTGTACAGGAAGATCGGGATTGTACTGTACCAGACTTTTGTCTCCATTTTTATTGTAGATGTTATTTAGACCATAATCGATGTAAGCACCAAGATAGAATGAAGTTCTGTTTCCAATCTTTTGTTTTACACCTGTTTCAAAAGTAGCAGAATAGGACACTTTAGTATCTAAATCCTGTTCGCTTGTTTTTACATCATTAGTACTTGCAAAACCGGCAAACGCAGGGTTAAATAGTTCTACATTGTATTGCGGATAGTAACCGCTTGTAGTAAGGTTTTGAAAGGTACTCTGATAACATCCTTTAATCGCAAATCCTACTTTGGCACCCGCAGCAACATACAATTGGGTAGTTCCCTTAGTTTCAAATTGAATTGCGATTGGAACATTTATGTAACTCAGGCTTTGTTCTTCTCTGAAGTTAGTGGCTTTGTATCTAAACTGAAAGGTTTCATTTTCGGCATCTTTAGTAACATATTGGCCACTAAAAGAAGCGTACTTTGCATCAGAATTGTAGGATTGGTACTCAGCTCCAATTCCAATGCTTAAGCCTTCGTTTAAATAATAGGAGTATCTGATTCCTGCACTAATTCCGTTTCCGGGTACGATCGTACCACCGCCACTGTACTTTAGAAAGGAGCCGGGTCCTGCGACGGAGATCGATATTTCCTGTTTTTTGTCCTGACTATAGCCCTGGAGGCAAATCGCTAAAAACGCCGTAACTGTAGCTATAGATTTTATAGAGGTACTGATATATTTTTTCATCTTAAAGTTGTATTAGCCAGTACCATTTTGAAGTGGTACTGGCATGATTTTGATTATTTTACAATTACTTTGAATGACTTTTTGATATTGCCTGACTCAATAACTACAAGAACCATATTACTTTCAGTACTTGGAGGTAATTGTACCTGTGTTTGAGCAGTAGATGATTTCATTGTTGTAAGTAGTTTACCTGTAACAGAGTAAAGACTTATTTGCATGTTTTCTAAATCACCTTCTGGTAAATCAGCATCTACAGTAAGCATTTTTCCTGTTTCAACCGGATTTGGATACAATTTAACCTCAAGTGATTTCTGTGTCTTAATTTTAGAAGGACATGTTTGCAGCACTTTACCATCTTTAGTAGTCATTTTCACGCTATAGTCGGCTGTTAAATCCAATGTATTGGATTGAGCCTCACCTGCTGAAAAGTATTGATTAGTTCCAATTACTTGTCCGTTTTTAAACCATTGGTACGCAACAAACTCGTAACCTCCATTCGTTTGAGGGTTATTGTTTACGATAAGTACATTATTGAATTTTTGGTGTACAATATCATAGAATCCAAATGGTTTTTCTACAGTTATAGCATAAGTAGCGCTAGCACTTCCGTCTTGAGAAGTAATTGTTACATTTTGCGTATAAATTCCAGGTTTAGGTGTATTAATCGTAAAATTAGCTGCAGGAGTAAAGGTTGCATTGGTTGTATTGGTCAATGCCACATTTACATTGTTCTCACCACATGCCATCAGGTAATTAATAGTTTTAGCCGGATTTGGATAAACTTTAGTACCAACGGTAATTTGAGTAACGGTGATGTCATTGTTTTTGATCACCAAAAGCTGTGAAACATCCGGAGCAGGTAAGTAATTCGCATCACCAGCCTGAGCAGCAACAATTGTTATTTCTCCTGATCTTAGCATAGTAACTAAACCGGTTGTTGGAGCAACAGTAGCAGCAGGCAAAGCTGTGGTGTAAGTGTAGGTATAATTTACTGCTAAACCAGAATTGGCAGTAGCCCCCAGATTGAAAGTATTTGATCCTCCAAGTGTTTTGATTCCCAATATTGGAAAAGTAATTAGCTGTGCCGCTTTTTGAATAGTAAGCTGTGCAGTAAGCGTAATTGGAGAACAATTAGGTTCGCTTGCTGAAGGAGTTACTACCGCAGTTACCGTATACGTACCCGCATTTGTAGCTGAATTTCCTGTAGATCCGGGTGCTATTGTATAAGTAACCGTAGCTCCTGCAGGTAAATTAGCAACCTGTATTGCTTGTGGGTTTTTGTTGTAGGTTACTGTAGCATTGCTAAAAGTTACTGCTTGAATAGACGAAGGAAGAACTGTAATAGTCTGATTTTGTGTGCTTGTGTTTCCACTAGCATCAGTATACGTCCAGGTTATTGTATAGGTTCCCGGTGTATTATAAGTTAAAGGATTCGTTGTGGTTGCAGTAATATTTCCACTACAATTATCCGTTGCAGTTGGAACCGGAATCTGAGCCGATAAAACAGCACAAGCGCCTGTAATTACCGGAAGAGTGGCCACATTTGGTACTGGTGGTGTTACATCAGGAGTAGTGGTTAAAGTTACTGATAGTGGTGCAGTACAACCATTAGCATCTGTAACTGTCAGGGTATAGGTTCCCGCTGTTAATCCGCTGATGTCTTTAGTTGTTGCTCCATTTGACCACAAGTAAGTGTATGGAGTTGTACCGCCAGTTATAGTAGTAGTAATCGCTCCATTACTTGCTCCATTGCAGGAAATGTTTGTTTGAGTTGCAATAGCAGCAGACAATATAGCTGGTTGGTTGATAACAATATTAGCAGTTTTGGTACATCCATTTCCGTCAGTAACTACTACTGAATAATTTCCTGATGGCAAACCACTTGCAGTTGCTGAATTTCCTCCGGTTGGAGACCAAACGTAAGTATAGCTTCCTGTTCCACCTGTTACATTAACAGTAGCCGAACCATTGCTTCCTCCGTTACAACTAACATTTGTTCCTGTAATTGTAGTTGCGATTGCAGCTGGCTCTAAGATGTTATAAACTTGAGTTTTAGTACAACCACTACCATCTGTAATGGTTAAAGTGTATGTTCCTGCAGCAAGTCCGGTTGCTGTTGCTGCCGTACCTCCCGATGGAGACCATGAATAGGTATAGCTTCCGCCTCCACCACTTACTGTTGCTGAGGCCTGTCCGTTTTGTCCTCCGTTACAACTCACATTAGTTTGTGTAGGGACAACTGTTATAGCAGTTGGCTGAAATACAGTAACATTATTTACTGTTTTTGTACAAGAGTTAGCATCTGTAATGACAACATTATAGTTTCCGGCAACAAGACCAGTTATGGTTTGCGTAGTTGCTCCATTAGACCATAAATAGGTATAATTAGCTGTACCTCCGGTTGGAGTAACCGTTGCAGTACCGTCAGCTTGTCCAAAACAAGAAACTACTGTTGTAGTTGCAGTTCCGTTAAGAGCAGCAGGTTGACTAATAGCAATATTATTTACGGTTTTAGAACATCCGTTAGCATCAGTAATGGTAACACTATAAGTTCCCGCTGGAAGTCCCGTTGCTGTTGCAGCTGTACCTCCTGTAGGAGCCCATGAATAGGTGTAACCAGCTGTACCTCCGGTTGCTGTTACTGTTGCAGTACCATTAACACCTCCGAAACAAGAAACAGCAGTTGTAGTTGCAGTCCCGTCAAGAGCTGCAGCCGGTTGTCCAACAACAATATTACTTATTGTTTTTGAACAAGCGTTAGCATCTGTAATGGTCACGCTATAAGTTCCCGCTGGAAGTCCTGTTGCTGTTGCAGCTGTACCTCCTGTTGGTGCCCATGAATAAGTGTATCCTGCAGTACCTCCTGATGGAGTTACGGTTGCCGTACCATTAGTTCCTCCGAAACAAGAAACGGCGGTTGTAGTAGCAGTTCCGTCAAGAGCAGCGGCAGGCTGTCCTACTACAATATTATTGATAGTTTTTGAACATGAGTTCGCATCTGTAATGGTAACACTGTAAGTACCTGCTATAAGTCCGTTTATGGATTGAGTTGTTGATCCGTTAGACCATGCATAAGTATATCCTGCAGTTCCTCCGTTAGGAGTTACTGTTGCGGTACCGTTGGCTCCTCCAAAACAAGAAACGGCAGTTGTAGCTATCGTTCCGTCTAGAGCTGCAGCAGGTTGTCCAACAACAATATTGCTTATTGTTTTTGCACAGGCGTTAGCGTCTGTAATAGTAACACTATAAGTTCCTGCGATAAGTCCGGTAATAGAAGCTGTTGTAGCTCCTGTAGACCATAAATAAGTATATCCGGCAGTACCTCCTGATGCTGTTATGGTAGCCGTACCGTTAGCTCCTCCAAAACAAGAAACAGCTGTTGTACTTGGGGTTCCGTCAAGAGCAGTAGCTGGTTGACCTACGACAATACCCGTTATCGTTCTGGTACATCCGGTAGCATCTGTAATGGTAACACTATAGTTTCCTGCGGTAAGTCCGGTTGCAGTGGCTGCCGTACCTCCTGTTGGAGACCATGAATAGGTATAGGCAGGAGTACCTCCGGTCGCAGTAACGGTTGCTGTACCGTTAGCTCCTCCAAAACAAGAAGCAGCGGTTGTGGTGGTAGTTCCGTCAAGAACGTTTGATGGCTGTCCCACAACAATACCTGTTACTATTTTTGTACAGGCATTAGCATCTGTAATAGTAACACTATAAGTTCCGGCAGCAAGTCCTGTAGCCGTTGCTGCTGTACCTCCTGAAGGTGACCAAGAGTACGTATAAGCCGGAGTACCTCCTGATGGTGTAACTGTTGCTGTACCATTGGTTCCTCCGAAACAAGAAACGGCTGTGGTAGTAGCAGTTCCGTCAAGAGCTGCAGCAGGCTGTCCCACAACAATACCTGTTACTATTTTTGTACAGGCATTAGCATCTGTAATCGTAACACTATAAGTTCCTGCTGTAAGTCCTGTTATAGTTTGCGTTGTAGCTCCGTTAGACCATGAATAGGTATATCCCGGAACACCTCCTGATGGTGTAACTGTTGCTGTACCGTTAGCTCCTCCAAAACAAGAAACGGCTGTTGTAGATATTGCTCCATTAATAGCTGTAGCAGTTCCTATCGTAATATTATTGATCGTACGCATACAAGAATTAGCATCAGTAATGGTAACACTATAAGTTCCTGCTGTAAGTCCTGATGCAGTTGCTGCGGTACCTCCCGATGGAGACCAAGAGTAAGTATAACCCGGAGTTCCTCCAAAAGCACTTACGGTTGCAGAACCGGTAGCTGCTCCAGAGCAAGAAACTGAAGTTGTACTTATAGATCCATTAAGTGATGCGGCCGGTTGTGCGACAACAATACCGGTAATGGTTTTAGAACATGCGTTATTATCAGTAATCGTTACACTGTAAGTTCCAGCCTGAAGCCCTGAAGCAGTTGCTGCAGTTCCTCCTGATGGGGACCATGAATACGTATAACCTGGAGTTCCTCCTGATGCAACAACAGTAGCTGTACCATTTGATCCTCCAAAACAAGAAACTGCTGTGGTGGAAGTCGTTCCATCAAGAACAGCTGCTGGTTGTCCGACAACAATACCCGTTATCGTTTTTGCACATGCGTTAGCGTCTGTAATAGTAACACTATAAGTTCCGGCAGTAAGTCCCGTAGCCGTTGCGGCTGTACCTCCTGATGGAGACCATGAATAGGTGTATGCAGGTGTACCTCCACTTGGAGTTACTGTTGCGGTACCGTTACTACCTCCAAAACAAGAAGCGGCTGTGGTGGTGGCGGTTCCGTCAAGAGCGGTTGCTGGCTGACCTATAACAATGTTGTTTATGGTTCTAGGGCATCCATTGGCATCTGTAATGGTGACGCTGTATGTTCCGGCTACACGGCCTGTTATAGTTTGCGTTGTAGCTCCGGTAGACCATAAGTAGGTGTATCCCGGTGTACCACCAGTTGGAGTTATTGTTGCTGTACCGTTACTGCCTCCAAAACAAGAAACAGCCGTTGTCGTAGGCAGTCCATTTAGTGCTGTTGGTTGCGTTATAGAGAAGTTTCTGGTAATTTGTGTCAATTCAGCATCGGTAATTGTAACAGTGTATGCATTTGCAGACAGTCCGGTTGCCGATGATCCGGTACCTCCTGAAGGAGACCATGAGTAAGTATAGGGAGTAACTCCTCCAATTACAGTAACACTGGCAGCTCCGGTAGTTCCTCCGTTACAAGCCACATCTGTTTTTGAGGTAGAAGAAGTGGCCAAAGCAGCCGCTGTAACAAATGTTGATTCGGCACCATAAGCTGTCCCGGCAGTATTTTTTGCATAAGCTCTGTAATGAATAGTAGAACCGGGAGTAAGGCCTGTTACGGTATTACTAAAAATTCCAGTTCCAGTTCCGATTTGAAATTTATTATTTGCGATAGTTGGGCTTGCTGTTGTTGCCCAAACGATTCCTCTTTCTACATTGGCATCTCCGCCATCTGCAGTTACATTTCCTCCAATGATTGCTTTCGTTGAACCCACATTCGTAGCGGTTGTAGTAGTTACGGTTGCTAAACTTACGCCATCAACCCAAACAAAATTATCAACTGCAAAATAATCGTAATTGGCGCTTAGCTGAATTTCAAGTTGGTCAATGTTGATATTGGTAAAATTAGAAACTCCGTCTGTTGCGAAGTTAACAGGGATAAAACCATTTCCGGGTAAGGCAGTACCAATATTTGCTCCTGTAGTGTTTTTTACAATAGAGAATTGTGTTACACCGCCAAGTTTTCCGGTTAAAGTAACCGAACCCGGAGCACCATTAGAGGTACTATTAGGAGTCTGACCGGAAGTACCGGTAAGGTAAATCCATAAACTGTTCATTTTAAAGCTTCCTGAGGCAGCGGTAATGAATCCGGTTTGCCCTAAACTTTGTGATGCGTTACCATCTGAGACCTGTATGTAGTTGTTAGAACCGTTATAACCATAACCAGGCGAAGTAACCACCTGAAAAGAAACATAAGTATTGGTTAGGTTAAAAGTTTTACCATTGCTGGTAAAGCTAGGTTGGTTAATTGTCTGAGCTTCGAAGGTCTCTACTGTTTGTGCAGTCAATTGCTGCAGCGTAAAAAACAGTAGAATGAGTAATAAGTAGAGTTTTTTCATAATTAACTGATATTAGATTTATCATTTTGTATTCTTACATTTGTTTTTCCAGTTCAAACTTTAAAGCTTTAACTAAAATTGAGTATCATGTATAAACAAGAGCTTACGATTATTGTTCAATCTATCATTGCGTCAAATACTATTGATGAACACACCACATGTGCGCGAAATCTTTCAGAATTTTATGAAAAAATCGCAACAGTTAACCATTTTGAGAACAATGAAGTTCATGTTAAAGGCGGTGTTGCTTTGTCAAGCTCTGGTGCGGCAGACTGTGTTGACGATTATTTACGCACGGTTTATTTCATAAAAGGCGTTTATAAGGCTCTGACAAAATTGTGTATTGATTTTCCAGAGAGAAGTATTAATGTTCTTTATGCGGGTTGTGGCCCTTATGCAACTTTAATTCTTCCTTTACTTCCTTTGTTTAATAAAGATAGAATTAAAGCCATTTTACTAGATATCAATACTGCTTCTATAGCATCTGTACATCATATTTTATCGGTGACCGGTTTAAACGATTATTCATTAGAATTAATCGAAACAGATGCCATTACGTATACAAAACCGGAGGAGTTTGCAATTGATCTGGCCATCTCCGAAACGATGCATTATGCTCTTACCCGAGAGCCGCAAGTGGCGATTACGCGAAACATTGTTTCGCAGTTGTCTTCGCATGGAATTTTAATTCCCGAAGAAATCAAGATCGATTTGACTTATACATATTCCGATCATGAGCCATCCTTAAAAGATGCTAAATCAGAGGTTAAGGGCCGTAACGAAATACAGCCCTATCCTCATAGTGTATTTGTAGATAGATTATTTACAATAAGCAAAGAACTTTTTGGCAATACAAGTCAGGATTTAGAATTTAAAAGTGACTTTTATAAGCTGCCCGATGATTTTAGTAATCATCCCGATGTGTGTATTTTTACTGAAATCAGGATATTTGAAGACATCGAATTAAAAACTGCGGAGTCTTATATTACAAACCCTTTTTGTCTTGTTTCTATGTACAATCTTACAGAGTATTCTGAAATTCAGTTTTTATACGACTTCAGCGATATACCCAAATGGTCTTATAATGTAAAAAATGCTCTTAAATAGTTTAATTTCTGGAAGGGAAAATTCCTTCTAGGCAAATGATATAAGATAATGCTACATAAGGCTGCATTACTGAGATAGGCAGATTGCTACCAGTGGCACCAGTGGTTACATTGCTTAATAAATCGACACTTGGAGTTGCTGTTGCAAAGCCTAATGTAGGGGTGAAAACTCTCGATACAAGAGCTCCCGGTATTGCTATCGATGCTCCGGCTACCGGTGTTGAATCTGATGCATTTGTTGCACTCACAGAAATTTTACCTGGTCCTGCGTGAACGTGAGCAGGAAGGTTGCTTGTTAAAATTGAAACGTTTGGTGTACCTGCAGCTTGTCCAAGAACGTAAGTTCCTCCAGGTGAAGTTCCTTGTCCAATAGCTGTTGCACCTTGTAGATTTGGTAAAGCGAAAGTAGTCTGACCATTTCCTCCATAGGTTGTACCAAGGATTGAGAATAATGCCGTATTTTGTGCAATTGACAATATTTGTCCGTTACAAAAGGCCCAGCCTCTTGGGGCAAAATTTCCCGCAAAAAGTTTTACAACTCCAATGAATTCTTCCATAGTGTTTAGTGTTAATAGGTTAGTGTTTATATTTGTTTTTGATATTACTTATGTTTTTTACTAAGAAATAAAAGGACAATTTTTATATTTAAACTAAGGTATAAAATATAAAACTCTCAAAAACAGGTGTTTCTACCTGTTTTTCTCTTCTAAAACAGGTTAAAACTAAGAATCTTAGGCACCGAAACTGAAAAATATGTCATGAGGAAGGTTTTTATTGTCATGAAATATCCTTTTAGTGTCGGAAACACTAATAATGAGTGAGATAAATCACAGGGAGTAGAAAAATGAGCCACATCCTTATGTTTATTGGTGTTTTGAACGATTTTACGGTAGAAATATGATAGTTGTAGGAGGTATAGTACAACCAAGGCATTCTGTTTGCATATTATTGTCAAAATAGGGAGAAAAATTTCTGCACTAAAAAAAAAGCATTGTATCAAATTCACAATTGCTTGAAGTATCACTTGCTTTAACAAGTGACACTTTACAAAGCTGATACCTAACAAGATCTCCTATCAATATTGACGTAACATAAAGCATCAGATGTTAATATAATGTTTTATAATCAGGTTAGTTTATTAATGTAAACGTAACCTTCCAGACCTACCCTCAGCTTTAATTTTGAAGACATATTATAAACAACACAATTGTAGTATATGTCATTTTTTAAAATCAGAATACATCGCTGTATAAAGATTGGATCGAAAGTCTTATTTCGAACACTTCATTCGCCAAATCATTCAAAAACGGTGTCTCATGTATAAGAAGTTTACAGATGAGGAGCTTGTTGAGTTATTGAGACAAGGAAAAGATAAAGCGTTTGATGAATTGTATTTCCGATATCGGGATGAATTGGTTCGGTTTGTTTATGTGAGGATGAAGTCGGTTCCGGTTTCCGAAGAGATTGTTCAGGAAGTTTTTACAACGATTTGGGAAAGACGAAAGAGTTTGGTTATTCAAAAGAAATTTTCAGCTTATATCTACACCTCTGTTCGGTATACTACTTTAGATTATATAAAAATGCATACCATCACCGATCAATATGTTAGAGAGGTTATAGACAGAAACACCAATGATTGCGACGGCAGCAACACTACCGAAGATTCTATTTATTATGAAGAACTACAGGAAGCCGTTGATAAGGCTGCGTTATTGCTTCCTAAAAAATCCAAAGAAGTTTTTATTCTCAGCAGAATTAAACATTACACCAACAAAGAAATAGCCGAAGAACTTAATGTTTCGCACGAAACGGTAAAGTATCACATTGCCTACGCATTAAAGTTTATGCGAAACTACCTGGGCGAATTTAACTAATAGCAGATCGCTAATACCGATTGTATATTCAATATAGTCCAATTGCATTGTACTATTTTCATATTACATCGGTATTATATCAGAAAGCATTGGACTACGATATAAGTAAAATTGATATAAATTAAGGTTATGCATTTTTTCTTAACAAAAGCGTAACCTTAAGCGCCTACCTGAAATTACTATTTCTAAGACATACTATTAAAGAGATAAACACATTATAATGCCTGAAAAATCACATCAAGATATAAAACTTTTTTTAGAAGGAAAGCCCTCTTTAAATGGGGAAGAATTATGGAATAACTGGTACGATCATCCCGAAGAAATATTCGACACGATAGCATTGATTACATCAGACCAATCGAAGTTAAAAAAGGAAATTCAAAATATAAAAAAGACGAATAAGGTTATTTCTCTTCCAAATAGAAATTGGGCGGTAGCAGCTTCTTTGTTATTTGTAGTTAGCTTGTCCTGTTTCCTTTATTTATCCTCGCTAAAAACCATCACCAGACAATATGCAACAAGAGCGGGAGAACACGCTAAAATAGTTTTAAGTGATGGAACTCAGATATGGCTTAATGCAGGAAGTCATGTAAAATATCCAGTTACTTTTAAAGGGGATACCAGAGAAATTTATTTAACCGGAGAAGCCTTTTTTGATGTAGCCAAAGATAAAAAGCATCCTTTTATCATTCATACCGATAAAATGGACACCAAAGTACTGGGAACGAGTTTTAACGTGCAGGCTTATCCGGATCAGACTACTCAGGAAGTTTCGGTGCTAACGGGAAGAGTGAATGTTAAATCAACCGTGACCAAAGAAAATGTATATGTAACTCCGGGGCAAAAAGTGGTTTTTAAATCGCACAGCAACAAACTTCAGGCGTTTAAGGATATCCCAATGAACTCAATCTCACTATGGCGAAAGCATATTATTGTTTTTGAAGATGCCCCCTTACCGGAAGTCATTGCAACGATCAATCGGAATTATAACGTAACCGTTCAGATTGCAAACAAAAATTTAAACAACTTAAAAATTAGTGCCTATTTCAAAGAACTTCCGGCAGGACAGGTCGTTGCTTTGGTGTGCAATATTATCAATGCAGAGTACAAAATAGAATCGGGGACTTATGTCATCCGTTAAATTTTAGAAATACGGCCGAGAGAAAATAGCTCGTATAGCGCAATGCGGGTTAGCGGAGTTAAGAGAATTTTTAAAATCTCCAATTCTTGTTTCAATCAGCTGGAATACAATTCCTTTAAAAATCAAATTAAAAAATCTACGTAGAAAACCGTTCCACAATCAAAAACAATTAAAAAAAACACAATCATGAATAAAAAGCAAATGCGGTATGTCGTAAAGGCTCAGAGCATTAAAAAATCGGTACTAACGAAGGCACTGCTTTTCGTGGCTCTATTTTTTATCGGATTAACCGTAAAAGCGGCTCGTTTTGATATCGGTAAAAGAGTAACTTTAAAAGTAGAAAATGAAAGTATAAAGAGTGTTTTTCAGAAGATTGAAAAACAAATCGACGTGCATTTTATGTACGAAACTAATCAGGTCAATACCAATCAAAAGATTAGTTTAAAACTTAATAATGTGCCTCTGGAACAAGCCTTGGATAAAATATGCAGCAATCTCTTGCTGAGATATGAAATGGTCAGCAACAATATTGTGATTAAGAAAAGCATAAAAGTTTCGGACGCCGGTCAGGGTAAAATAAGCATTTCGGGAACTGTTTTTGGCGGTGATGACGGAATGCCATTACCGGGTGTTGGAATCAAAGACAAAGATTCGGATGCGGCAGCTACAACAGATTTTGATGGAACTTTTAAAATCGAAATCAATTCGTCTGCGGCAGTACTTGTTTTTTCTTATGTAGGTTATGTGACACAGGAAATAAAAGTGACACAATCGGATAAAAACATAAGTGTAAAATTGGCAGCCGATATGAAACAACTGCAGGAAGTGGTTGTAATGGGATACGGAAGTGTAAAAAAGAATGAAGTTTTAGGATCAGTAGGAACCGTTTCAATGAAAGAAACATCAAGCAGAACCTACAATAGTGCCACAG
Organism: Flavobacterium tructae; assembly: GCF_001853485.1. Classification (NCBI taxonomy): domain Bacteria; kingdom Pseudomonadati; phylum Bacteroidota; class Flavobacteriia; order Flavobacteriales; family Flavobacteriaceae; genus Flavobacterium; species Flavobacterium tructae. The sequence goes on from NZ_MIKE01000026.1 coordinate 286,985, forward strand.
AATTACTGCAAGGAACAGTGGCAGGTGTTACCGTAATTAACAATGGTGGTGATCCAACTGCTGAGCCTACAATTAATATAAGAGGTATCGGATCTTTGAACGCCGAAACACCACTGATTGTTTTGGACGGAATTATCTACAGTGGTTCTTTAAACACCTTGAATCCAAACGATATTGCTTCGATAAGTGTTTTAAAAGATGCGGCTTCTGCAGCGATTTATGGAGCAAGAGCTTCAGGAGGAGTTATTCTAATTACCTCTAAAAAAGGAGTTTCGGAACGCATCAATATCAATGTAAATTATCAGGGAGGTTTTCAAAACGTAGCTAAAAAGTTAGACGTTTTAAATGCAGCTGAATATGCCGATGCGATGAACACCGCCAGAGACAATGCTGGTATGCCGAGAATTCCGGCCTTTGATCCGGCTTTTGAACCAACAGCCAGAACCACAAAGACCAATTGGATGGATGAAATTTTCCGTACTGGCCAAATTCAGGATTTGTCTATTTCAGTAAATGGTAAAACCGAGAAATCTAATTTCTTTATTTCCGGAAGTTACCGCAAAAACGAAGGAATATTGCTAAATACCTATGGAACCCGTTATACGGCAAGAGCCAATTCTTCTTTTAAACTGGCACCTAATTTTACAGTGGGCGAAAATCTGTCGTACTCTTTAACAGATGGTCAGGCAGCCAATACAACAAGTGGTTACACAGGAGCCATTTTAGCAGCGATTTTTTATCCGCCAAATGCCACGATCTATAGAGAAGACGGTTCAGGAAAGTTTGGAGGTGTTCCTGAAAAATATATTGGTTCTTATGGAGACGTAATCAATCCGGTGGCCTATTTAAAAAGACTGGACAACCGCAATCCGATTTCGACTGTTTTGATTAATCCTTATGCAGAATGGGAAATCGTATCAGGTTTAAAATTTAAATCGAACTGGGGGTATACCAGAATTCAGAACAACGCAACCGATTTTGCGGTAAAAATAACAGAGCCGGGTAAAATATTTGATTTTAACCGATTGACAAAATCTTCTGCTACCACAACTGACTTATTAAGCGAGCAGACGCTTTCTTACGAAAAATCATTAGGAAAGCACAATTTTAAAGCACTTGCCGGATATACCTATCAGCAAACCAAAAGAGATTTTTATACCGTGCAGGGAACAGGCTTTGATAATGAAGATCCATCACAGCGTTATTTATTAAATGCTAAGTTAGTTCAGCAGGTAGAAGCAGGAATGTCCGAAGAAATCATTTCTTCTTATGTAGGAAGGTTGAATTACGACTTTAATCAAAAGTACTTGATTTCAGGAATTATACGCCGTGACGGTACTTCAAAACTAACTTCAGACAACCGCTGGAAAGTATATCCTTCTGTTTCTGCCGGATGGTTGATTTCTGAAGAAGGATTCATGAAAAGCATAGACCCGTTAGTAAGCAACTTAAAATTACGTGCAAGCTGGGGACAGATTGGAAACTTAGGAAATCTTGGACCTTACCAGTTTAGTGTGCCTTTAACGCAGACACAAGCTTTAATTGGAAGCAGTCCGGTAATTTCCTACGGTTATTCTGAGAGCGAATTGTCGAATCCTAATTTAAGATGGGAAAGTTCAGAACAAAGTAACGTAGGATTGGATTTTACCATGTTTAATAATGCTTTATCAGGATCTGTAGATGCTTACATTAAAACCAATAAAGACATGTTGGTTCGCGATCAGCTTCCGGGAGTTTCAGGAACTCCGTTAGGAAGAATCGTAAATTCGGGTAATGTTGAAAATAAAGGAATTGAAGCCAGTCTGACGTACCAAAAAACACGTGGCGAATTCAAATTTGATGTAACAGCAAATGCAGCTTTCTTAAGCAATAAAATTGTTTCGATCAAAGACGATTTAACTTCCTTAGAGCCTTTAAATCTTAGCCGTGTTCGTAGTTTGCCTTTGGCTAATATTTATCAGGTAGGAAGTCCTGTTGGAGCATTTTACGGGTACTCTACAGACGGATTGTTTCAAAGTAATGCCGAAGCAAAAGCCTATGTAAATGATAAAGGAGTAGTATATCAGCCCAATGCAGTTGCCGGAGACATTAAATTTAAAGATGTAAATGGCGATGGTGTAATCAATAACAGTGACAGAGTAGTGCTTGGAAGTCCTTTTCCGAAAACGACCTTCAGTTTAAACACGAATTTCAGATACAAAGGATTTGATATGAACATCTTCCTTAGCGGAACAGCCGGAAACAAAGTTTTTAATGCCGTAAAATATACAGGTGTGAATGCTTCTTTCCCGGGTTATAATTTACTAGCCGATTCTAAAAATGCATGGTCACCTACGAATACTAACACCAATATTCCAATTCTTTCGTCAACAGACAACAATAATAATTTCGGAAGAATCTCTGATTTTTATATTGAAGATGCTTCTTTCCTGAGATTAAGAAACGTTTCGATTGGATATACAGTAAAAGAACAATGGTTGCACGGGAAAGCGAAACTTAGATTTTTTATCTCTGGGCAAAACCTTTTTACCATCACCAAGTATTCAGGAATGGATCCGGAAGTGGGACTTAAGAATTTTGGTTTGGACTTAGGAAAATATCCTCTGTCCCGTATTTATATGACAGGTGTCAACGCAACTTTTTAAAAAAATATAACACAAGTAAAATGAAAAATTTAAGTCTTTTATTATGGAGTCTGGTGCTTTTAATGAGCATGTCGGCTTGCGAAAATGAACTTGATTTAGTACCTCAGGGAGCACCTTCAAGTGGTAATTTCTGGAAAACACCTGCTGACGCAAAAGCGGGGGTGAACGCGATTTATGCGCTCTATTCGGATGATAATATGTACGGTCGTGGGTTTTTCTGGCTGAACAATGCAAGTGATGATATCGGAACGAAACCAAGACAAAATGCGGAACGAATCAAAAATTTTATTGTAGACGGAGCTGAATCAGATACCAAAGACATTTGGAGACTTCACTATGAAGTGATGAAACGCTGTAACGATGTGATTCGCAATATCCCGAAAATCTCGTTAGACGATAAAACAAAAAACATGATGTTGGGAGAAGCGTACTTCAATCATGCTGTAATGCATCTGGAATTGGCCTATCACTATGGAGATGATCGTGCCGGGATTCCAATTCAGGACAGAGAAAATCCAACCAATGTATATGTGCCGCGTGCTAAAAACGTAGCGGAGAACTACGCCTATATCGCTGCCGATCTCATTAAAGCTGCCGATTTATTACCTTATTTCAGTGAACTTAGTTCAGACAATTACGGACGTGCGCATAAAACTGCAGCATGGGGATATTTGGTTCGTACCTATTTGTATGCAAAAGACTGGGACAATGCGATTAAGTATGCTAATATGATTGTCAACAGTGGAAAACACAAATTACTGGATAATTTCGAAGATGTTTTTAAAATTAAAAACAACTGGTCGTCAGAGTACATTTGGTCCGTTACCTCGAGTGCCGAAAATACAAGCTTAGGATCTATTTTCCCTGGAGTATGTCTGGAAGATAAAGGCTGGGGAGTTTACAACGGCTGGGGAAATTTTTATCCTACTAAAGAATTGTTCGATACTTATGATCCTGCTGATAAAAGACGAAGTGCTACAATTCTTCAAAAAGGAGACAAGTTTATGTACTTCGGTGAATTAGTCACTTTTAATGAAGGGAAATATATTGTCAGTTCAAGTAACAGAACCGGTTATCAGTTTAAAAAATACATGGAGCCCTTCGGTTATCCAAAAACTACTTCGGGCGGAATTGATATTCGTTATGTAAATGCAAACGGAGACAAGCCTTCTACCGCTTTAAATGTACCTCTTTTACGTTATGCGGATGTAATCCTGATGCTGGCTGAAGCAAAATTAATGAAAGGACTAAGTGCCGATACCGAAATAAACATGATTCGAAATCGTGCCGGTTTACCAAGTATTGGAGGAGCCACACTAACGGATCTGAAAAGAGAAAGACGTTGTGAGCTGGCAGGAGAATGGACAGACCGCCATTTCGATTTAGTACGCTGGGGCGATGCTCAGGCGACTTATGCAAAACCTTTACACCATTACAACGGAACAGTGATTTATCCTGCCCGTAATTTTAATCCTGCCATTCACCATGTGTGGCCAATACCGCCGGATGAAATTGCCGTGAGTAAAGGAGCCCTTTTCCAGAACAAAGGCTGGTAAATAATAGTTTCATTTTGTTTGTTTTGTTTTTTTTTACGCTGCAGGCTTAGTTGTGGAGCTTGCAGTTGTAAAGAAAAAGCAAACAATCTACATACTTTGGCTAGGTTTAAAGTTATGTGTAAGAAACATGCTTTTTCTTATATTTTTTTATAGACCTATCCCAATGCATCGGGACGATGTGTTAAATGATTTTTGTATTAAGTACACGCAATGGGTTAAAGAAATCTGTGGAGATCTTTTTAATCTGTGGCTTATCTTCTAATTATTGAAGACCATTTTAGAATTGAATTAATTTTACTTGTAATGAAAAAAATAATTATACTTTTTTGCCTTCATTTTTTTCTGTTTGCGCAGGCACAGGAATACAGTTCTGCAAATATTCATTCACACAATGATTATGCAGGTAAGTTGCCTTTTTATGAAGCCTATTCTAATGAAGCAGGCGTTATCGAAGCAGATGTTTTTTTGAGGAATAATGAGCTTTTGGTAGCACATACTTCAGAGGGAATCAAAACGTACAATACACTGCGAAGTCTTTATTTAGATCCTTTGTCGAAGAAGATAAAAAACTTAGAAGGTAAAGTTTACTCTGAGAATAAGCCTTTAATTTTAATGATTGATATAAAATCAGAAGCCGATGCCACACTTAAAGGTATCGTGCAACAGCTAAAAACGTATCCGGATTTGATTTCAAACAAAAATTTAAAAGTAGTTATTTCAGGAAACAGACCTGAACCATCAAACTGGAATCAATATCCTGAGTTTATCTGTTTTGACGGAAGAAGAAATGAAAATTATTCTTCGGAGCAATTGTCACGTGTCGAAATGATTAGCGAAGATTTAAAAGAACTTACCGTTTGGAACGGAAAAGGGGTAATGACACAGGCTGATTTAGAAAAAGTACAGTCGGTCATTAAAAAAGTTCATGCTCAGAATAAAAAAATCAGGTTCTGGTCGACACCCGATAATGTGAATACTTGGATGACTTTGATGAATTTAAAAGTCGATTATATTGGTACTGATAATGTGCCGGCATTGACACAGTTCATTCAGAAGATAAAAAGTACTTTTTACCAGAATACGTCATTTTATCAGGCCTATAAACCTAAGAATACAGCTTTGTTTTCTAAAAACAGCCGTCCGAAAAATGTAATTCTGCTTATTGGCGACGGAATGGGGCTTACTCAGATTTACGCCGGTTATACAGCCAATAAAGGACAATTGAATCTTTTTAATATTCCGACTCAGGGATTGTCGATCACTAAATCGTCAGACAGCTATATTACCGATTCGGCTGCAGGAGCTACGGCAATGGCAACAGGCCATAAAACCAATAACCGATTTATCAGTGTCGATGAAAACGGAAAAGGGTTGGAATTAATCACCCAGCAACTGGCAAAGAAAAAGTACAAAACGGCTATTATTTCGGCTGGAAATATTACAGATGCCACTCCGGCAGCTTTTTACGCGCATCAATCTGAAAGAACTTTAAGCGAACTAATTGCTGCAGATTTTCTTGCCAATCCGTCTGATATTTTAATTGGAGGAGGTACAAAAGAATTTAATAACAGAAAAGACGGTAGAGATCTGTCTAAAATAATAACAGAGAAAGGTTATACTTTTTCAGATCAGTTTAAAAGTCTGGACACCATTAAAAATTCACGTTTTGTAGTGGTAGATGATGCTTCGGTGGTTTCGATGAAAGAGGGAAGAGGAGATTTTTTAGCGAAATCTTTGGCAAAGACAACGGCCGTTTTTTCAAAAACAAAAAATCCTTTTTTTGTAATGGCTGAAGGTGCGCAAATTGATTATGGCGGACATAAAAATGACCTGGAATACGTGGTTCGTGAAATGCTTGATTTTGATAAACTGGTAGGACAAGCCATGGAATTTGTCGATCAGAATCAGGAAACACTTTTAATCGTAACGGCAGATCACGAAACCGGAGGACTTTCCTTAATAGATGGCAGCATCGAAAAAGGATATGTGCAGGGAAGTTTTAGTACCAACGATCACACAGCGGTGCCAGTTCCGGTTTTTGCATATGGACCCGGAGCTGCTAATTTTATGGGAGTTTATCAAAACACAGAAATCTACTCTAAAATACTCGAAGCACTTTTAATCAAATAACTGATACCACTTTTGTTTGATAGTGGAGATGCACTAAAAGCAGCGACAAAACATTTTGTCGCTGCTTTTTTATTTTAACAAGTGTAAGCGTCACGTTTGTTAAAAGTGAAATTTTGAGAAAGAACAGTATTCGTATCAGGATAATAAAGTCTTGATTTTGCAAGGTTTGGCTTCTGTTTGAATTTAATTATAAGAAAAATAAGATTAAAATAAAAGATCGTAAATTAGCATTTCTTTAGGATTAATTTCTTTTTCTGTTAAAAACTTTTACAAGAAAATTGCTGTTCTTTGTATCTTAAAATTGCTTAAGAAAAAGATTAAATAAGTCTTAAGTGATTCGCTTGACACCACAATATTATTTTAGACATTGAGTTTAGACTAATTATCATATTTGCGTTATGGATAACAGGAAGTTTATTTTAAGTTTAAAAAAAGGGAATGAGGCCGCTTTCAGGGAAGCATACCTTAATTACTACGATAAACTGATAAACATTGCCAAACGCTTTAATTTTACAGTACTTACCCCACAGGATTTTGTTCAGGAGACTTTTTTACGAGTATACAATAAAAGAGAATTACTTCATGAAGATGTTTTGTTCGACAAACAATTATTTGTGATCTGCAAAAACATTATCTTTAATCATCTCAACAGAGAAAATAAAATAGTACAACTCGAGCCTTCGCATGTTGTGATGGAAAATGTGGATAATGATCATGAAATTTTTGAAGAAAGACAGGAAATATTAAATAATTTAATAAATGAGCTTCCTGAACAACAGCAAAAAATCTATACTTTACATAAACTGGAAAACCTTAGCTATAAGGAGATTGCAGCTTTAACGGATCTTTCTGAAAAGACCATAGCCAATCATATTTATCTCGCCAGTAAATTTATCCGAAAAAAAGTCGAAAACCATTAGGAACTTTTTTGTTCTCGTTTGTTATCTATAAAAATGAGAACATAAAATGAATATTGAAACTTATAAAACGGACGTTACCACAAAGGAAGAAGCAAAATTTGTTGTAGCGCTGCTTCAATTTGTTATTTCTGATTGTATCATGAATTTTGATGTAGAAGACAAAAATCATGTTCTGACAATCGAAACCAACAGAGAGATTAAGGATATGGTGTATGGTGTTTTTAATAAGCAAGGATTTTATTGTCAGAAACTTTAACGCCCCAAAGATATGAATGATAAAAAAGTAGAAGAAGAATTAAAGAAGATTTGGGATGATGTCCCCATTTCGCATTCTGATGAAGAAAAAGAGGCTTCGTGGGAAGCATTTCAATCCAAAGCCTTTCCTTTAAAAAAACAAAGATTTAAAGCATGGCATTATGCCTCAGCTGCAGCCGTTTTACTTTTTGCGTTTATCGGAGTGGGCCTTTTCTTTAATAAAGAGCAGCACCAACAGGAAATTAAATTGACTTCAAACGTAATTGAAAATACGACTTCAATTGTAAAAACGATTTTTTTACCGGATAGTTCCAAAGTGGAGTTAAGTCCTGATTCCAGAATCGAGTATGCCGATAATTTTAAGACTAATCGTAAAATTGAAATTAAAGGTGAAGCTCACTTTCAGGTAACAAAAGACAAAAAACATCCTTTTCAGGTTTTTTGCAATGAAACGACAACCACTGTTTTAGGAACTTCTTTCTTAGTAAAAGGATACACTCAAAAGGAAGTTTCAGTCGAGCTTTTTGAAGGAAGCGTTGAGATGAGCATAAAAGACCAGACTCAAAAATGGATACTCGTACCCGGTGAAAAATTTACCTATGCCAATAATACGGTTGAGGTATCTGAATTTGAAAGATTTACCGATTTTGAAAATGAAAAGTTAACCGTTCTTGCTGCCTACATTAAAACAAACTATGGTTACACGGTGAAATTTCCAAAGGAATATTACGATCAGCACATTACCTTGAGAATCAATAAAAAAGAAGATTTACAAATAATTATCCAGTTAATATCCGAAATGTATAACCTAAATTTTGAAATAAATGAAAAATTGAAAGAAGTTACTTTTCAATAGAAAAGAAAAAGGATGCACTAGCCGCGAAACTAAACATCCTTCTCATGGTCAGGATAATAAGAATTATCCAGTTTAATAATGTTCAAAAATACAAAATTTTATGAAACATATCATTTCAGCATGTTTTTGTTATACATTGAAATTCCCAAAGGAATATTATGACCATCGTATTACCATACGAATTAATAAAAAAGAGGATTTTAAAAGAACAATTCAATTAATATCTAAAATGTATAACCTAAACTTTGAAATAAATGAAGAATTAAAAGTAATTACTTTTCAATAGAAAAGAAAAAAGGATGCACTAGCCGCGAAACTAAACATCCTCCTCATGATCAGGATAGCAGGAAACTATCACATTTAATAATATCAAAAATACAAAATTTCATGAAGCATATAATTTCAGCGTGCTTTTTTTTATTCAGCTGGGGAGTGTTTTCTCAAAACGTAACCATAACTGTTGATAAATCAGTAACACTAAAAGAATTCTTTAAGCAAATTGAAAGCCAGAGTGATTTCAAATTTGCACATACAGACCAAATCAATACCAATCAAAAGTATTTTACCGAAACAAAGACTTATAAAAATATCAGCGTAAAAGAATTGGTCAATGAACTTAATAAAAGTGCAGCGGTTCAGTTTTCTATCGTTGGCAATAATATTTTTGTAAAGCAAAAAATAACCAAGGCACCTAAAAAAAAAAATAAGCTGAGTGGTCAGGTTTTCGACGAGAACAAGCAGCCGGTTATTGGAGCTAATATTTTCATAAAAGAACTTTCTACCGGTGCTACAACAGATGCAGACGGGAAATTCTCGATAACACTGGACAAAGGAAATTACACCGTATTGATCAGTTATTTGGGTTTGAAAAACAACGAAAAACAAATTGTAGTTTCGGACGATTCAAGAATCAATTTTTATATGGATTCCGACAGTCATGAGCTGGAGCAGGTAGTCGTAACCACTAATAAGGCTGTGGATGTTAAAAATACTCAAATGAGTGTAAACAAACTTTCGATGGCCGAGATCAAACGAATTCCTGTAGCCATGGGAGAAGCCGATCCTTTAAAATCGATATTGACATTACCCGGAGTTACCAACGCGGGAGAACTTTCGTCGGGTTTTAATGTTCGTGGTGGTGCAGCCGATCAAAACCTGATTCTGGTAGATGGCGGTCCGGTTTATGCTGATTCTCATATGTTTGGTTTTTTCTCGATTTTTAATCCTGATATTGTGAGTGGATTAGATTTATATAAAGGAGGGATTCCTTCTAAATATGGGGGACGAGTTTCTTCTGTTCTGGATATCACACAGCAAAGCGGGGATTTTGAAAAGTACAAAGTTAACGGAGGTATCGGTTTAATCTCGAGCCGCTTGTTGGTGCAGGGACCTATTCAAAAAGAAAAAGGATCTTTTATCATTGCAGGACGTGCTTCGTATGCCCATTTGTTCATGAAACTGGCCGATAGCAAGAATTCTGTTATGTTTTATGATTTAAATGCTAAGTTCAATTATCGTTTAGGAGCCAATAATACATTGTCTTTTTCAGGGTATTTTGGGAACGACCTTTTTGATCTTAATAATTTTTTTAACAGTACTTACGGAAATACAATGGGGATTTTAAGCTGGAAGCATAAGTTTTCTGAAAATTTAAATACCAACTTGTCCGTTTACTTTAGTGATTATAAATTTAATCTGGATCTGGATAGAGAAGGTTTTAAATGGAACAATAACATTCAGACTTATGGTCTTAAATATGGCTGGAGTCAGACCGTATCAGAAAAATTAAAATTGAATTACGGAATAGACGGTCAGTATTACGATTTTAATCCCGGAACCGTAAAGCCTACCAATACAACTTCACAGTTTAATTACAAACAGTTGGATAAAAAGTATGCTTTTGAATCTTCTGTTTATCTGGACTTTGAGCATCAGCTTACAGAGAAACTGAACCTTCGATACGGACTTCGTTACAGTATGTTTTACCGTTTAGGAGGGGAAGAAATCAATACCTACGAAGATGGGAAAGCAGTAGTTTTCAATCCGTTGTATAAAATTTACGAAGAAGGAACTCCAACGGGGAGTATCACTTATAAAAAAGGAGCGACCATCAGTAAGTTTGATAATTTCGAACCGCGTGCTGCTGTATCGTATGCTTTTAATGAGACTACTTCGGTAAAAGCAAGTTACAACCGAATGGCACAGTACATTCACATGTTGTCGAATACGCAGTTTCCTTTGCCAACAACAATTTGGACACCAAGCGGTCCTTTTACAAAACCGCAGCTTTTGGATCAGTTTGCCGTAGGTTATTTTCAGAACTTTAAAGATAATGAATACTCTTTCGAAGGAGAGTTGTTCTATAAAAAAATCAAAAACCGTATTGATTATATTGACGGAGCCGATATTTTGGCCAATAACAATATAGAACAGGTGATTTTGAATGGTAAAGCCAGATCTTATGGTATGGAATTAATGTTGCGAAAAAATACAGGAGTATTAACCGGTTGGGTTTCTTATACCTTATCCAGAGCTGAACAAAAAACACCTGGTAGAACACCGGAAGAACCTGGAGTTGCAAATGGTAAATGGTATTTATCAGGCTACGATAAACTGCACAATTTGAGTGTTGTGGGGAATTATGAATACAATAAAAAATGGTCTTTTAATGCCAATTTCAGTTTGCAGTCAGGTCAGCCGGTAACATATGCCAATGGGTATTATGAATTTGGAGGGATTAATGTTCCAAACTTCTCCTTAAGAAATGAAAACAGATTGCCTCTTTTCCACCATCTGGATCTGGCAGCAACTTATACGCCAAAACCGGATAAAAAGAAAGGATGGCAGAGCTACTGGGTATTTAGTCTTTATAATGTTTACAACCGAAAAAATGCAGCTGCGATGACTTTTGCAACAAATGAAGACACAGGGATGAATGAGACTAAAAGGCTTTCTATTTTTGGAGTAGTACCGGGAGTTTCTTATAATTTTAAATTTTAATGAATATGCAAAGGATTGATATAAAAACGATAAAGAAGAATACAATAGCTATTTTAGGTTTTGTTTTGGTACTGTTTTTCTCCTCTTGTGATGATGTGGTAAAACTTGATTTAGAAACCGGAGAAACGAGAATCGTAGTAGACGCCGAGATTATCTGGAAAAAAGGAACGTCCGGCAGTGAGCAGGTCATCAAGGTGAGTAAAACGGCTCCTTATTACAACGATAAAACTCCAAAAGTCTCAGGAGCTAAAGTAAAAGTGACCAATAGCAAAGGAGATGTTTTTACTTTTAATGAAACAGGACCGGGACTTTATGTATGTACTAATTTTGTACCTGTTATCAACATGGATTATGTGCTTTCTGTAGAGGCAGAAGGGCAAACTTTTACGGCTGCCGAAAAGTTAATTTCAGTAGCGCCTATTGATAGAATAGAACAGAAACGCGTTCCGGATGTAGCCGGAGACGATCTGTATGAGATATCATTTTATTTTAAAGACCCGGCAGATCAGACGAATTTTTATCTTACAGATTATAAGAGTGATGTTTTTCGTCTTCCTTCATACACGCTGTTAGATGATGAATTGTTTAATGGAAATGAAATATACCCAAGATTTTCAGATCCCGATTTGAAACCGGGAAAAAGTCTTTCGGTTATAAATAGAGGTATTTCTAAGAATTTTTACAACTATATGAGTTTGATTTTAGAGATATACGGAGGAAGTCCTTTTTCTATTCCTCCCGGAAATATAAGAGGTAATATTGTAAACACGACAAATGCCAATAATTTTGCTTTTGGTTATTTCAGGCTTTGTGAAGCAGATACCTTTTCCTATACCGTACAAGAGAACGATAATATTGTCTATCCGGGAAAGTAAAAATTTTAATTGAAGGTTGATTTGTGACTACATCTGGCATATAAATAGTTATGTCAGATGTTTTTTTATGCAGTAATTTTAGGTTATAAGAAAAGGATTTTAATAAAATCCTTTTCTTAAATCCGATAAAAGTGTAGCTGTTTTAACTAAGATTTGGATGAATCAAGAAGTTACGGAATTGTATTTACCTTGCCTGTTAAACTCTTCTTGGATCTCCTTTTAAATAAGTTTTGCTAAATTTAAAATATTCGGTTGAAGTTCTTTCTCCTGCTTTCCCGTCAATTCTAAGAACACTTCCCGCACTATTAAGAAGCTTTTGTAGCTCGGCAGCTTCGTTTGTAACTTTTCCGGAATAATACATAGTTTGGTTTCCCTGCGCTATGATTTGTTCTACAATATGCGTGTTGGGCAGTGTAATTAGGTGTTGTTCCATCATACGGCGAAACAGAACAGCGGCACCACATTGTTTGGAGACTGCATTGGGATCATATTTGCCGTCCTGAACATATTTACCTTTAGTGTACTGATTGGAGTAACTCCATAAATAAGGCGAGTTAATTCCCTGCTTGTAATATCCTAATCCGTTAAATAATTCAAGTCGGTATAGAATTCCGGCAATGCTCCAGTCTGTCCATGAATTTAGCTTATCGTAAATCAAGGCATCATTTGCGCTTACTTCCCAGGTAAATGGAGGATTTCCTGCTTTCGGGCGGCCTGCAGGAACGTTAACCGTACGCTTAGTAAGCGGGTCGCCATTGTGCAAATGAGTAGTAAAGTTTAGACTTCCTTCCATACAATGTATAATAGAAATCATATACCAGGGAATATTTAAAGGATCACCAACAGATTGATACCTGCTTTTGTTTGAAACTATTTTAGCGACCAATGCATCAATTTCAGGATATTTAGCTTCTTTTATGATGCAGGATGCAAACAACTTTTCGTAATTGCTTTTTTTGTCAGGGGGTACTGTTGTTGCCATAATTATAGTTAGTTAGTGTTGAGTTCGATTCAACGGATTAGTTGGATTTAGATAGTATAAAGTTAGCTAAAAAACACTATTTTTGTTTTAACGTGTTTAAAAACAGGTGTTTATACTTGTTTACGAAAAGATGACCAGGATTATTTTTGATAAAAAAGAAAGAGAAGTATTTGTATTTGAAAAAAGAAACGGATATCGAACGTTGATAGAAGGTATTGCGTCGTTTTTTATAAGGATACAAAAGGGGGGAAAGTTATAAATTTAGAGTTAAAGCCATCAGAAACAAAAAACAAGTCTGTTTCATTTTTCAGAAAACAGAAAAGTTTTAAGTTAATGCAATCGTAACCCTTTCAAAAGGATTTACTTAGAGTATTCGCAACATTTTTTGATAAAAACTAAGAAGTAAAAAACAATTTTACGTTGATTTTTATAGATTTGTAGAATCAATATATGCCCAAAAATGGATTGGGATTAATTATAAAATACTAAGACAATGAAAGCGGTTACTTCACTATTTTTATTTTTAATATTTGTCTACTCAAATTCTTATTCACAGTTAAGCTCAGATAAAATATTCGAAAGTTTTAAACAGGGAGAACGGACCAATTGTTCGTCGATTGCCTTTATTAAAGCCTCTTTAAATGTCTACGGATTAGACAATCTTTTTGTAAACGAAAAGACAGGTGAAAACACTCATAGAATCACCTTAAAAAATAATGCGTCATTCAATCTGCAAGAAGACGAAATCAGTAAAGCTAAAGTATCAGCCGGTTTTATCTATATTAAGGACAATCCCGAAAGTGAAAAAATTACCGATTATGCAATACTGACCTATGCCGTAATGGCAAAATACAAACAAATTATTGATAAGGTCGATACTTTTGATAAAGCATTAGAAGATTTAGAAGATGGTTCCGTATATACGCCTACCATTTACAAATATTTAGGATTCAAAGAAGGCAAACAAGTATTAAAGTTAAAACGACAATCCGGAAGCGAATATTGCGGAGTTGTGGCGTGGTCTACTGCACATGCCGTTTTTGTTTGTGAAGATTTCATGGACTATTATGGCAATAAAAAAAGTATCTGGATCAAGTATCCGGGACGTTTTAGAGTCATTAAATCCTAAGCAGAAGCAAAGATCTACTGCGAAATATGGGCATTTCCATCAAAAAACGAACAAGCATTAAATTCCGGAAATGTGCTCTCCAGTACCTCAGAATTGTCTTATAGATTGACATAAAATAAAATGTTAATTTTTTTTAAAAAAAAGGAATCATTAAAGTTGCGGCTTAAGTTAATTTGTATACTTTTGTGTTCCTCAAACAACCAATTACATTAGTAAAATGAAAAGTAAAATAATTCTAGTAAGTTTCTTTTTCTTTTTTGCAACTGGAGCTATTTCAGCACAGGCAAAAAATGCTCCAAGAAGTATAATCAGTACAACAGCAATTATCCGCAAATACCATGATCAAAAAGAATTGAGCGGTATGCAAAAAGGGGAGCTTTTGGAATTATACATCGAGCGTATTAAAGTTTTAGTAAAAACACTTCCTTATATCGCTTTGGTTACTAAACCAGGTGTTACTATGGCAGATTTAGGTATTCCGGACGATAGTGAGCACAAAAAAGTGTTAGACGGTCAGGCAGAAGGAACAACAGTATTTTTAGATACTACTGTAGAGTTTCAAAGAAAAATGATGCCTTACTCAGATAAAGGAAATTTAATTGCTGCAATTTTATTCTACGAAAGCACATTGAAATCATTACACGAGTTCAACGATATCATGAACTAAGAATAGCAGGATCTTATTCCTATAAAAAATAGAAACCTCCAAAGTCATTTGATTTTGGAGGTTTTTTTGTTTTTGCAGTATAAAACGGGTATTAATACTGGTAAGCAATCACCATAAATTAGGTTACTTTGATTGTACAAGTTATTAACGCTAAAAAAAGTTTATCATGTTAAAACGTAAAAACCCTGATGAAGAAGGGAATTTAAACCAGCTGACCACTGGTTTTGCTCAACAGGCAAATGAGGCCATAGTCGAAGCACTTCAGGAAGAGAATGGTGTATTGGATAAATTGATGTCCGGATATCAAAAAGTTCTGATTGAAGATCCGATCAGACCTTTTTATGAAGAAGACCTTCAAAAAATTGTAAAAAATGTAGATTATGGTAT
Source organism: Flavobacterium tructae (assembly GCF_001853485.1). Taxonomy (NCBI): domain Bacteria; kingdom Pseudomonadati; phylum Bacteroidota; class Flavobacteriia; order Flavobacteriales; family Flavobacteriaceae; genus Flavobacterium; species Flavobacterium tructae. Next base: position 302,387 of record NZ_MIKE01000026.1, read on the forward strand.
TTTACAGGTATTAGAAGGTACCTGGGTAAGCTACAATAATAACAGTGACAATCAGAGCCAGAAAAAACTCATTGGCAGCGGTATACATACCACCATCATGCCTTCGCCGGGAACCAACGCAGGAACCATTCCCGGAAAATACAGTTTTGAGTGCGAAGAATACATCGAAAAACTTACTTTTAATCTGGTACCGGGTGGCGTTCGAAACCGTGGCGGTGCAAACGAGCAATTTTGCGGAGCAGTGAAGTACGAACAAAGTATTAAAAGTGTAAACCGTGTAAACGGTCAGGACGCTTTGCAATACACCCCAATTCACGAGGAGAACGGGATGTACTTGTGGCTGAGTGATGTCTTTAACTATGCGGCAACAGAAAAAACGATTAGTGAAGACCGTGGTATTCATGCCATATCGCCCAACAATCCAAATAAAGATTTATACAAAAGCGGTTATCAGGATGAAACCCTGTTTTTAATCAAGGACGATCAGGGAAACAAAGAATATGTAACGCTGGAAAACTTAAACGGAAGAAAATATTACGAGATTATTGCTTCAAAAGAACTTAAAGCAGGAGCGGGGCAGACCGGACCTTATTTTATACCCGATTATTCGATTTCGAGAAGTGGTGTAATTCCGCATGGAAGTACAATTACATTACTGGGAGATTTAAAGCCAAATAAATCAGGTTATTTGATTAGTGGTGCTCCACAGTACCCGGAAGGGTTTGCGGCCTGGGACTATAAACATCTTGCTATTTCGCAAACAATGGGAGGAGCAGATGCCAGCAATGAGCCTATAAATCTGGATGCACCTCCACCACCTTGGGTATTTGAGACATTGGATGATAAAAACGATGAACGTGAAAATAAAATCTATACTCAGCGAATATTAGCCCATCATTTATATCCTTATTCAGTACGACCTGATTTACGTCTTCGAGATACGCTTAAAAGTGATGTGGTAAAAAACCATGTAGTGATCGAGATGTCCTCTAAAAATAAAACCGGAGCACAGGGAGGGATACTAAATGTTCCGTTTGTCAATCGTTTTGTTCCTACGGTCGAAATGAACATGAGAATGTGGATTGAAACTGTTGTCGAAAACAAAAAAGAAATTCTTCAGTTGCAATACGAACAGGTCATATTTTTCGAGTTTGATTTCGGAGATGATGGCGGTACTACGAGTTGGCCACACATACAAGTCAATACACTGCGTAAAATGGAAGATGTATCACCTGATCAGAAACGATTAATAGAAGAACAATTCCCGGGAACTTATAAAATGGGATCTTCCGGGGAGGCTTCCGGATGTCCGCATCATAAAGAGTAAATTTATATTAATTTCAATAAGCAGTAAATAATTTAAAAGATAGTGTAGTGCTGTAGAGCGTTACGGTTTAAAAAGTGCAATGATTTTTGATCATTGCACTTTTTTTTGTGGGATAAAAAGACCTTAAAAAGGTATAAAACTTTCCTGTTGTTTAGAATTTAGAAATTAACTCGTAAAATTTTTCTTGTTAGATCACCGAGTGTTACCTAAATGTAGCTATTTGGTACATTATGCTGCCAGTTGTTGATTTTGCTGGTAATAGTTTATTTTATTGTGATAATTTTTGAATAAATATTAATGGAATGTGGAAAGCCGTAAAGATTGTAATAGATAGTGTATTAGTTTTGGCCCCGCAATACAATTTTCGAAAAGACTAAACCAGCATATTTTATGAAAAAACGTTACCTGTTACTTTTTTTGATCTTCCCCTTCTTTATGCATTCTCAGGACATCCTTTGGGAAAAATCATATGGAGGGCAGCATGCCGATTATTTGTTTGACGCACAGCCCACAGCCGATTATGGTTTTATTCTGGCAGGCAGCTCTTTGTCTAATAAAACCGGAAATAAAGACGATGACAATCATGGGGATCTGGATTATTGGATCTGGAAAATGAGTGAAAAAGGAGAGCTGGTCTGGCAAAAAAGTATAGGCGGAAGCGGATTTGATTTGCTTCAGAGTATTAAAAATACAAAAGACGGAGGCTTCATTTTGGCAGGAACTTCAGATTCGGGGAGAGGTTTTCAAAAGAATGAAAAATGCAAAGGCCTTACTGATTTTTGGGTCATCAAATTAGATGCTTCGGGTAGCGAACAATGGCAAAGAACTATTGGCGGTAAAGGAAAAGACGAACTCTTATGTGCTTTTCAGACCAGAGACGGAGGATATATGTTAGGAGGCTCCTCAAGTTCCGATTATTCAGGGAATGCACCCGCTGCTACAAACGGAATGCCTAAACCCACCTCAAAAGCAGATCAGTTTAATAAATTAGAGAAATGCCGTGGTAACATGGACTACTGGATTGTTAAACTGGACAAACAAGGAGATGTCGAATGGCAAAAGACCTATGGAGGAGCATATACCGATGTGCTGAGAAGTATGGAACAAACCACAGACAACGGCTATATTCTGGCAGGCTATTCTAATTCTCCTGTTTCAGGTGACAAAACAGAAAACAACAAAGGAGTCGGAGATTACTGGGTACTTAAAATAACAGATACCGGTGAAATTCAATGGCAAAATACTTATGGAGCCGAAGGAGACGATCAGCCTTATGTCATTCATCAGACTGCCGATGGCGGTTATATTGCCGGAGGAAATTCTAACAGTAAAAATGCTCTGACCACTATGGGTGGTATTGTAGGGAATGGAACCGATTATTGGATCCTGAAACTCGATAAAGACGGAGGTGTTGTATGGAGTAAAACCTATGATTTCGGAAAAACAGACATCCTCACTTCTCTGGTAGAAAACAACGACCAAAGTTATCTCATAGGCGGTTATGCGCAAAGCGAAAGCAGGCGTCCTCGCGAAGGGATTGTGGCCAAAGCACTTAATGCTGTCAGTAAAGAAAAAGAAGGCATCAACGATTACATCGCGATGAAAATTGACAATAATGGAGAAGAAATCTGGAACAAAACTGTAGGCAGTGCCGGCGAAGATATCCTCAGGAAGTTAATCGAGACCAGAGACGGAGGGTATCTGATGGCAGGAACTTCAAATTCGGCTGCCTCAAGAGATAAAAACGGCAGTATGGGAGGCAATGATTTTTGGGTAGTAAAGCTCAAAGACAAAACCAAAGTGGAAAAAGTAAAATCCAGTATTGAGGCTATTCCTAATCCTGCTTCAAGCTATACCAACATCATCATTGGCTATGATTTTAAAGAAGGTACTGCCACTCTGATCGACATCACCGGACGTACTTTGCAGGAATTTGACATCAACAGCAGGACTGTACCGGTTAATCTCAGTGGTTATTCTGAAGGAATCTATATTATCAAAGTCAGAACAGATGTGAAAACAGAATCTGTAAAAGTGATTAAATCAATAAAATAAGTTAAAATAAAAGATGTACAATTTAAAAATAAAAAGCTGTCTGTTTTTTTTGCTCTTTTCATTCGAAATATTTGCACAAAATAACGCTCAGTCTGCGCCACAAATTATACCACCTTCACCAACCGCTTATGAATTGGGCAGGTACGGTCAGGCGGATGTAGGAACCTTTACCGGTACTCCGAATATAAGTGTACCCCTATACACTTACAAAACTAAAAATATTGCAATTCCTATTAGTTTGAATTATAATTCAAACGGTATACAGGTAGACCAGATGGAGACTAATGTGGGACTGGGATGGAATCTGAATACCGGAGGAATTATCAATCGAATAGTGAGAGGGAAGGATGACGATGAACGAACAGCTTCCATTTCTGAAGATATGTATTGTTCTGATAACTTTTTTGCCTACATAGAGAATAACCAGTTTAATGATACACAGCCTGATATGTACTCCTATAATTTTCAGGGACAATCCGGACAGTTTGTTTTTGACAATAACGGTAAAGCAGTGTTAGTTTCACAGAATAATTTAAAGATTGAAAAACTGGGAACCAGTATTAAATCCGGTTTTAAGATAACAACAGAGGACGGGGTTGAGTATCAATTTACCAGTACAGAATATAGTACATGGGAAAACGTAGAAGCTCCGCAGACTGTTGCTACAGGATGGTATCTGACTAAAATCATTCATCCCGAAGGTGATGTCGTTAACTTTACCTATAAAGATTCTAATTATAGTTTTATCTCCAACATTAGTGAGTCATTTGGAATAAAAATCAGTGAAGGGTTAAATTGTTTAAGTCACCCTTTTCAGGGTTCATCAAATCGGAGTGAAAACCATTTGAATGTGATGGGAAAAACAATAGAAAGCATCAGTAGTACTGAATCTCAGTATGGCAGCGTGTCTTTTCAACTAAAAGGAAATCCGAACCTGATAGGGAATTTTTTAATAGAAGGGATTCAGGTCTTTGATGCAGGAAAACTAAATGTAATTGAAAAAGCTGATTTTAAATATCTTTTTACAGCCGATAAAAGGATTTTTCTAACAGAATGTATTTTTAAAGATCCTTCAAAGAAGTATGGTTTTGAATATGATGATCCTAATGGTTTGGTTGCCCGCTTATCCGATCAGAGAGATTTGTGGGGATACTACAACGGTAAATCGGGCACTTATCCTGATGCTGTTATTCATAAAAATCTTTATCCACAAACTGATCTTGTAAAAAATGCGCTTATGGGGAGATCATATGGAGATAAACGCCCTTATGTGGACTTTGCTAAAAAGGGAATATTAAAAAGAGTGGTATACCCTACTAAAGGCTACAATGATTTTGAATACGAAGCTAATTCTGTATGGGGAACTGTCATAAGTGATTGTGAAATTGAACTAAAGAATATCCCGTTTTATAACCCGCTTTATGATCGGGAGCAAAAAACAGGAGAATTTGTTTTTGAAAGTAAAGCAGATCATGAGACCGAAATACTGGCAAGAGTTTTCTATAATGATTATGAATTCACAGAAGGTACATTTCCGGTGGGAGAATTATGGCTTACTGTTAAAGTTGAAAATTTAACTAACCCACAGCTTAGTTCTTTTCCGATTACTGCTGATGAGCATAATAAACCTAAAAAATTGCCCTATACGTTTCTTAAAAACAATAGCTATAAGATATCTGTTACATTTTCTCCTGATGCTAAAACCACAGGACAGGTAAACTTTACTTATTGTAAAGGTGGCGGAGTGGAGTCTAAAGCTAACATTCCTGTAGCAGGATTAAGAATTGCAAAAATTACCAGTTTCGATACGGCATCTAACAAAGCCGATGTTAAACATTATTATTATGGTAAAAAAGAAAGCCGTTTTACTTCAACCGGAGTAGAAGGGATTCCGATAAACTTGATAAGCTTCAGTGAACAGAGGGCATTTTGTGATAAAAATACAGGCCTTCCAAATTATTGGAATATTGAGACATGGGCTAAATTTATAAATATTAATGCCAACAGTATTTATCCTTTGTATCGATCAATGGGAAACAGTTCTACCACTTATGAATATGTAACAGTGAGCCACGGAGGGCCAAATTTTGAAAATGGAGGTGAAGAATTTCAGTACTACATCTCTGCAGATATTCCTCCTTATCTGTGTCTTGACAGTTATTTAACCTCTGCTCCCTGGGTTAATCTGAGCTGGAAAAATGGTTTGCTGCATATAAAAAAGGTTTTCAATAAAAACTTAGATGATTTAAGCATAGTTGAAAACCAATATAAACTCGAGGATCAATACACGCGTAAAATACCCGGAGTGGCTATTGAGATCAAATACAATGCGTTATATCATTTCACTAGTCCAAATTATAAAAATATTGAACATTTGAACATCAGTAAGTATACGACCAATTCGTACTGGTTTTATCTGGAATCTGAATCAAATACCCAATATGATGTGAAGGGTTCAAATCCCGTAACTACCATAACGACATATAAATACAATAATCCATCTCATTTAAAATTAAGTTCACAAAGCACTACAGTTTCTAAACAAGAGGTAGCGGATACTAAAGCGACTACTGAGATCAAATATTTTTATCCTTCAGATTCTGAAATGGTATCAGAACCCTTCAGAAATGAGTTAATGGCTAAGAATATGATTGGAAAAGTTCTGGATACACAAGTTTTTAAACAAGAGGTTAAACTATCCGAACAAAAGACAGTTTATGAGAAAAGCGCAGCAACAAGTAATTTATTGTTGCCAAGATCTGTTTACGCAAATAAGGGAGCATCTTCTATTGATTTGAGTTTAGATAAAAAAATAACCTATGATCAGTATGATGACAAAGGAAATATTCTACAATATACTTTAGAGAGCGGTATACCGGTATCGATTATTTGGGGATATAATAAAACACAGCCTATTGCCAAAATCGAAAATGTGGTGTACAACCTGATTCCGTCAGCAACAATAGCAAGTTTGCAAACACTCTCTAATGCCGATATTGATAATTGTTTGTCAGATAATTGTACAGAACAAAAATTGAGAGAGGGATTAAAGACACTTATAAGTTCATTGCCAAATGCTTTTATTTCGTCCTACACTTATAATCCACTGGTTGGAGTAACCAGTGTAACAGATCCAAAAGGAATACCTTCTTACTATGAATATGATTCCTTTGGCAGATTAAAGTTTGTAAAAGACCAGGATTTAAATATACTACAAAAATATTGTTACAATTATAAAGGACAGCAGACGGATTGCAGCGATAATACTTCAACGAGTGATTACCTCTATAAAAGTGTGGCCAGAAGCGGGTCGTTTACCAAAAAGAACTGCCCTGTCGGAGGTGTGGGACAAAGTGTGACTTATAATCAGGCGGTTGGGGCATCTACGTCGACCATTTCACAGGCTGATGCAGATGAAAATGGTCTCATAAAGTTCAATACAGAAGGGCAGGCTTACGCAGACAATAATCCTTCGGTTAAATGTATTTTTAAGAATACTGCTAAAAGTGCATGGTTTACCAGAAACAATTGCGCTGCGGGAGGTACGCCCGAAAGTATTTTATATACCGTTCAAGCCGGAAAACACTCCTCTGAAAGTTCTCAGGCCGATGCAGACAATGAGGCTCAGAAAGATCTTAATGATAACGGATATGCTTATGCTAATGCTAATGCGAAATGTACGTTTAAAAATACAGTTCAAAGCCGATTAATAGCGAGAAATAATTGTGCTCCAGGAGGTACACCTGCCAGTGTTTGGTATACTGTGGCCGCAGGAATTTATAGTTCGACTACTTCTCAGGCCGATGCTGATGGACAGGCTCAAAGAGAAATTGATAACAACGGTCAGGCATTTGCTAACAATGATGCCAATGCAAAATGTACGTTTAAAAATACAGTTCAAAGCCGATTAATAGCGAGAAATAATTGTGCGCCAGGAGGTATTCCCGCCAGTGTTTGGTATACTGTTGCAGCAGGCATTTATAGTTCGACTATTTCTCAGGCCGATGCTGATGCTCAGGCTCAAAGAGAAATTGATAACAACGGACAGGCATTTGCTAATAATGATGCTAATGCAAAATGTACTTTTAAAAACACCAATCAAAACCGATTCATCACACGAAATAACTGTACCGCTGGCGGTACTCCCACTACGGTTCGGTATACAGTTCCTGCAGGAAAGTACCATTCTGAAAGTTCTCAGGCCGATGCTGATGGACAGGCGCAAAGAGAAATTGATCTTAATGGTGAAGCTTTTGCTAATACTAATGGCAATTGTATATTTCAAAGTGCGGCAATACCGGCTCAGCCTTTTGAGAAAAGCGATTGCACACTTGCCGGAATAGGTTCTTTTGTAAATTATAGCTTACCTCTAGGTGCCGTGACCTTAAATAATACATCGCAAGCAGATGTTGATGGTAAGGCGTGGACCAAGTTTCAAGAAGAAGGTCGGGCCAATGCCAATGCCAATGGCTATTGTACTTTTAGAAGTAGAGCTATAAGCGGTTCTTTCCAGAAAGCTCCTTGTGTTAGTGGAGCTATTGGTACCTATGTAGGGTATGCTTTATCTGAAGGAGCAGTACTATCAAACACCTCTCAGGCTCATGCTGATAGTGAGGCTTTGACAAAACTCAACGCAGAAGGAAAAGCCAATGCCAATGCCAATGGTCAATGTTTGTTTTATAATGTTTATACCCAACGATCTATAAGAAGATCGTATTGCCCTGCGGGGATGAATGGAACAGTAGTGATCTATAGTGTTCCTGCACAGAAATACAGTTCACAATACTCTCAGGCCGATGCAGATCGACAAGCCGAAGAAGAGATTGACAGACACGGACAAGGTTATGCCGATCGAAATGGAGAATGTAATGAAGGTGCTATAGAAGAACAATAAAACAAACTGCTATTAATGACAGGTGTATAAGGTTAATTAAAAAGACAATCAGATTAATCGCTACACGTATAAATATTGAACTCAAATTACCAATCCGAATTGTAATTTTTTGTTTTACTATTTAGTCTAAAAAAAAATAAAAAGAATGATAAATTTTCAAACCATAAAATGTATTAATATGAAAAAATATTTCTTCATATTGGCATTGTTGTCATGGACAAGTTGGAGCGTAAAAGCCCAGACCCTCAGCGATGATAACTTTGTATACACACTTGCTCCCAAAAAACCGGTTAAGGCGGCAAAACTAAATACGCTAACCAAAGACGAATTAAGTCAGAATGTGACTTATTTTGACGGACTGGGCCGTCCGATACAAACCATTGCCATTAGTCAGGGAACAGCCGGAAAAGATATCATAACCGCTATGGAATATGATGGTTTTGGGCGACAAGCTAAAGAATATCTGCCTTATGAAGCTGCCAATGGGAGCAGCAGTTATCCCAGAATTGACGCAACCACAGCCATAACTACTTTAAATGGAATTTATGGTACCAGCAAATACGACAATACTGCAAACCCTTTTTCTGAAAAGTCGTTTGAACGTTCCCCTTTGAACCGCGTGGTCAAACAAGCCGCACCGGGAACTTCCTGGGCTTTAGGGAGCGGCCATGAAATTAAATTGGATTATGGAACCAATATTTCTGCCGATGCTGTAAAATCATACAAAGCCACCGCAACCTGGGAAGCCAGTCAGGGCTTATATCAAATCAGTTTTTCAGACTTAGGAACCTATCCTGATAAGGAGTTGTACAAAACGATAACTTACGACGAGAATACGACTGCAAATCCAGGTGAATCTTCCGGATCAACCGTTGAATTTAAAAACAAAGAAGGACAAGTCATTTTAAAAAGAACCTATGAGTCAGGAAACCGACACGATACCTATTATGTTTACGATGTTTATGGCAATCTGACTTATGTACTGCCACCAAAGGCAACAGGAACAATTAGTAATGAGGTTTTAAACGGTTTGTGTTACCAGTACAAATACGACAACCGCAATCGTTTGGTAGAGAAAAAAATGCCCGGAAAACAATGGGAGTATATAGTCTATGACAAACTGGATCGTCCCGTCGCGACGGGACCTGCTTTTTCGCCTTTTAAAGACGAAACCACCGAAGGCTGGCTCATTACCAAATACGATGCTTTTAGCAGACCCGTCTATACGGGCTGGAGCGGTCAGCCTTTGGGATCGAGCATAAGAAAAACATTGCAGGACGAACAAAATATGGCTACTGTTTTGTTTGAAACCAAACAGACCTCAGGAATCATAGACAATATTTCGGTATATTACAGTAACACTATTGCGCCAACAAATTTTAAACTTTTAACGGTTACTTATTACGACGATTATAATTATCCCGGTGTACCTGCTAAACCTACAGTTGCCGGTGGGCAGCTTGTTTTAGACAATGCCAAAGGCCTGATGACTGGAAGCTGGACAAGAGCGCTGACTACGGCATCTGAAACATTTGGAGAAATTACTACCACCTTTTACGATAGCAAATCCAGAGTCGTGAGTACACAATTACAAAATCATTTAGGCGGTTATACCAATATCGAAAATGGTTTAGATTTTACCGGAAAATCGCTTTATACCGTCACTAGGCACAAACGTACGTTCGGAGATTCAGAGCTGATCGTAAGTGAGGGGTATACCTATTCGCCTGAGGATCGCTTGTTGACCCATACTCATCAGGTTAATAGCGGAACTATTGAGGTTTTGGCACATAATACCTATGATGATCTGGGACAATTGATTACTAAACAAGTCGGTAACAATACATCGAACTCTTTGCAGAAAGTACACTACAGTTACAACATAAGAGGCTGGCTTACCGGAATTAACAATGTGGAAAACCTGCAGCAAGATACAGATCCGAAAGATCTGTTTGCCTTTAAGATTAATTATGACAAACAGCCGGGCAACTCACAGATTCAGGCCTTATACAATGGAAATATTTCAGAAACCTATTGGAAAACCGGAACAGATCTTGCCAAGCGTTCTTATGGTTATCAGTACGATAATCTGAATCGTCTGACCAGTGCCATTTACAGTAAACCCAATGATGCCATTCCGGTTTCAGGAGCCTATAACGAAAGTTTGAGTTATGATAAAAATGGAAATATTAAGTCTTTGCAGCGCTATGGAGCCAGCGACGCGCCGTCTATTGTTTTTCAAATCGATGATTTGACTTATGGTTATTTGGATCAAAACTCGAATCAACTTACTAAAGTAACTGACGGTCCTGCGGGAAATGATAACGAAGGCTTTAAAGACGCAAATAAAACGGGGGATGATTTTACGTACGATCTTAACGGCAATATGATTGCCGACAAAAACAAAAACATCACCGCAATACAATACAACCAACTCAATTTACCAAATAAAATTACATTTGGAACAAATGGCACGATTGAGTATATTTACAACGCCACGGGGCAGAAACTGGAGAAAATTGTAAAAGAAGCCAGCAGTATTACTCATACGGAGTATCTGACAGGTTTTCAGTACAGTTATGTTATTAGTGATGGTTATGTGCCTGATGATCCTGGAAATACGGATCCCCCTATTGATGGTACAGATCCTGTAATAGATCCCCCGGTAGAGGCGAATCGTTTTAGTGCCTTTGCAGCGCAGTCGGCAAGTCTGAATGTGCCATCACAACCAATGTTGCAGTTTTTCCCTACGGCAGAGGGGTATTATGATGACATATATAAAAAGTATGTCTATCAATACAAAGATCATTTAGGCAACGTACGCTTGAGTTACGCTAAAAATCCTGTGACACAAGTTCTTGAAATTATTGAAGAGAATAATTATTATCCTTTTGGTTTAAAACATACAGGTTATAATGATTATGTAGCTAGTAATAACAAGTATAAATACAACGGCAAGGAGCTGCAAGATGAGCTGGGGCTTAACATGTACGACTATGGAGCACGTAATTATGACCCAGCAATTGGACGTTGGATGAGCATTGACCCTTTGGCAGAAAAAGGGCGTAGATGGTCTCCTTATAATTACGCGATGGATAACCCAGTTTATTTTATCGATCCAGATGGAATGTGGCCTTGGCCATCTTGGAATAGTGTAAAGCAATTCACTAAAGGATTTGTTAATAGTGCTGTATCCATGGGGGTTCATAATTTAGTTCCTGCTGTTGGAGTATATAACGGAGCTAAGACAGTTTGGAGTATTGGTAAAGACGTTATTAATGGTAATTACAGTTCTGCAAAAAACAAAACTTATAATGCCACAGGTATACCTGGGGCTATTAGTACCGTAAAAAGAGCTAGCAAAGGTGATGCTGAAGCTATAGGGAATTTGGCAGTAGTTGCTGTAGCCGCTATAGCAACGAAGGGCTCAATTGCTGCTACAGAATCATCTATTGCTAAAGGAATCGCAACAACTGCTAGTAGTACAGAAGGTTCGACAACATTATACAGAGGAGTGAATAGTACAAGTCCTGCTTATGAAAATGCAACACAGGGGATTGCAAAACCTAGAGGGGGCAATGCAACGGCATTAGAGCATAATACAGTCACTACTGAGAGTAATTATACATCATGGACAGCTAATCCTGATGTTGCTGAGAATTTTGCTTTAAGGACGAGCGGAGAGGGAGTTGTTTTAACGGCGGATATTCCTAATAGTCAATTAGTAAAAAGCCCAAATACAAAGTCAGTTAACCTAGTGCAAGCCCCCGGAACAGTTGTAAGTGAATCCGAAACTTTAGCGAAAGGTATTGTTAAAGGTGCTAGCGTGAAAACAGTGAAACTAGAAAGATAAAATTATGAAATTTCCAACTTTAAAAGAGAATGAATTTGCCGTTCTAATGGCCCATTGTGAGACAGGTATTGTTTTAGATGTAAATTTTAATACATACCAAAATAATGTTGTAAATCAAAATACCTATTCTGTTTTTGCAGATATTCAGCAAACAAAGGAATTTATTAATAGGATTTCTGAAGAACATGATAAAATAGAATTTATAATATATAATTCAAAACAAGAGCTTTACGAATTTGTTAAAGCTAGATTTATGCAATAGGGTAATGTTCCAGATTAGGTGTTTGGTAGTGTATCAGATGTGTTGATGATCAATTATTACGGTAGTGTATCAGATTAGGTGTTTTTACATGTTAGCAATTTAACTGCCTGAAAGAGAATATAAAATTGTAATTTTTGAATAGTAAAAGAGACGACCTGCAGGTCGTCTCTTTTGTTTTTGATATTTTAAAAAGGCTTAAAATGCTTTTATTGTACCTTAGTGTATCAAATTAGGTCATGAAAATAAAATGTAGCTTTTGCAATGGTAAATGCATAAAGAATGGATTTCAATCTAACGGTAATCAAAGATATAAATGCTGTGTCTGTCAAAAGCGACAACAGTCGGAGTATGGCTATAATGCATATAAAAGTAATATCAATCAAAATATAATTTTGTTTACCAAAGAAGGTTTAGGAATAAGAAGCATCGCAAGAATACTGAAAATATCAACGACAACATTATTAAAAAGGATTGTTTCAATTGCCAGAAGTATTAGCAAACCAATTATAAGTAAAGGTAAAACTTATGAAGTAGACGAACTTTGTACTTATATCAGGCACAAGAAAAATTATATTTGGCTGGTGTATGCTTTGGAAAAGAATTCTAGAACAGTGGTAAGTTTTAATCTTGGAAAGAGAACGAATAAAACACTTAATCGAGTTTTGGATACTTTAAAATTATCAGAAGCAAAGAAAATATTTACGGACAGACTCAAAAATTACAGGTATCTGATTGATGAGAAATTGCATTCGGTAAAACGTTTTGGGACAAATCATATTGAGAGGAAAAATTTGACACTCAGAACTCATCTGAAAAGACTCAACCGCAGGACAATTTGCTTTAGTAAAAGTATAGTAGTTTTTGCAGCTGTTTTGAAGATTTATTTTTGGGTTTGAGTAATAAAATAGTAAGTTTATCCTTTAAAATTTTGTTCTTAAAAAAAATGTTTAAGGAATGAAAGCTTGTAATTGTAATGTATGCTTGGGTAGCGGAAGGTTTGGTTTAATATGATGGAAAACCGAGAAAGGCTGATGGTCGTATAGAATCGATGGAATTTAGTTCTCCTATCTTTATTTTAGTTTCTATTATTCCTTCAGTAAATATAAATGAACTTACTGGTCTTCGAGCTGCGGTTGTTAAAGTAAATGTAGAGTTGATTTTGAGAGATGTTCTTCTTGCCGAAAAAAAGTTTTTAGAGAAAGGTTTAGCTGAAGATTTTGCACAATTAGAGAATGGGAAAAACTAATTCACAAGAGAGTTAATCCAAGGTTATAAACCTAATCCACACGGGTTGCTGGATGAAGAGAATAAACTATTCCTAATAATATTAAATATAAACAAGAAGCTATTAAAAAAAATAAAGAAGCTAAAAAAAACGTAATTAAAAAAAATATGGATTATAATACCAAAGAACTTTTTCATTATTTAAATAAAGTAATATCAGATAATGTAGCTTATGAGGAATTATCAAATCTATGTCTATCATTATTTTGTACCTGTAATATTTTACCAGAAAGGTTTGAAAAAACAATTATTAACAAAGAAAAATTAGCAATAATATTCTCTAAAATTGCAAAAGAGAAAAATATTATTTCTTATCCGCCAAATGCTTCATACTATGGAGCTTCATTTCATGATACGCACAGTGAAGGGCATTGGTTAGAGGTAATGGCTAGCGTATTGAAATTAGCTAGAGAACCTAATATAGAAGAAGCTATAAACTTAGTAGGTTAATTTATCTGTTATTGAATTCATTTTTCAGTCTGCCGCGGATTACAATAGTAATCAATATGAGACACAAAGTGGTTCATTCATAGAAAATTTTAAAGAAACAACAAAAAAAGTAAGAGAATGAGAAAAAAAGAAATTTTGAAAGTATTATTTTTTTCCATAACAATAGCTGCTACGGTCAAACATATTGCAATATTTGCCATAGGAGGGTATATGGAAACTACCAAAAACAGTTTTCATAACGATTTGATAAATCTAGATATTTATCAAGAAAAGGCAACGGATATTTTTTATCTTGAATTAATGAACTTAATTATTTTGCCGTATGTCGCTGCAGTTTTATTTTATTTTTTTACTAGGATTAATTTAATACAAAAAAATAATTTCTTACTATTTATATTTTTATTCACTATATTGTTTTTCTTGTTTTATTTTTTTTATAAGTTGTTTATATAAAGCGTTTTAGTGGAGAGTAGTGTTACAGATTGGTTTTTTTTATAAAGTATAATGATAGGCAATGTTACAGATTAGGTGTTTTTGTAAAATAACGATGTAACAAATTGAAAAAGAATATAACTTATTAATTATTTAATAGAAAGAGAGGCGACCGATAGGTCGTCTCTTTCGTTTTTTGTCTTTTAATAAGCCTCAAAATGCTTTTACCTTACCTTAAACAAAAATCAACCGTCTGATTCTCTCTGCATAACTTTTTGATGCATGCTTAATTGAAATTTAGTGGTAAATTTGTAAGTACATATAAAATCAAAAATCAGATCAGATAAGGATATGAGTACATTATTCGTTAAAAATATGGTTTGCAACCGCTGTATTATGGTGGTTCAGAACGAACTTGAAAAACTTAGCCTGAAGTTTACCAATATAAAGCTTGGGGAAGTTACGCTGACAAAAGAATTGACTGCCACAGAAAGAACTTTATTGGAACAAGAACTGGTTGCTCTTGGATTTGAAGTGATCGACGATAAAAAAAGCAGAATCATCGAAAAGATTAAAAATATCATTATTGATTTGGTACACCATCAGGATAATGATACCAAAAATAATTTGTCGGATATCCTGAGCGAAAAGATCAACCATGACTATAATTATCTTTCCAATTTATTTTCTGAAGTAGAAGGAACTACCATAGAAAAGTATTTTATTGCCCAAAAAATTGAAAAAATAAAAGAACTTCTGGTGTACGATGAGTTATCGCTTAGCGAGATCGCTTTACGTCTGAATTATTCAAGTGTGGCTTATTTGAGTAATCAGTTTAAAAAAGTAACCGGTTTGACTCCAAGTTATTTCAAGCAAATTCGGGCGGAGAAAAGAAAGCCTCTGGATGAGGTGTAGTAAATATTACAAATCAAATCCATAATTCCACAATACAATTCAGCGCTATTCTTGCCAACTTTGCAGGTATAAAAGAACAACTGAATTATGGCAACAACTGATAATAATAAGGAGACAATTTACATTCCGTTAGAAGATGTAAACAGTGAGCACTGTGCATTAATCGTAGAGAAAGGATTGGCAGAGGTTAAAGGAATTGAAACTCACAAAGTGGAAGTTAACAACCGCAGGGCCGCTATAACGGTTAAAGGTAATGAAACAGTTGGTAACGCTGTGAAGGCTATTAAAGACCTCGGCTATGGTGTACCAACCGTAAAAAATACATTCCCGGTTCTGGGAATGACCTGCGCCTCTTGTGCCAGCAGTGCAGAAAGTATTGTAACCTATGAATTGGGCGTAGTGAATGCTTCGGTAAACTTTGCAACAGGAAACCTTACTGTTGAATATCTTCCCAACCTTACAGATGCTTCTAAATTGCAAAAAGCAGTTCAGGGCGTTGGCTACGACTTGCTTATTTTAGAGGAAGCGAAACAACAGGAGTCTTTGGAGACTATTCATGCGGAAAATTTCAAAAAATTAAAAAACAAAACTATTTGGGCAGTGCTATTGTCATTGCCTGTAGTGGTGATAGGGATGTTCTTTATGAATATTCCTTATGCCAATGAGATCATGTGGCTTTTTTCAACACCAGTAATTCTTTGGTTGGGGAAAGACTTCTTTGTAAATGCATGGAAGCAGGCCAAACATCGCTCGGCCAATATGGATACGCTGGTAGCTCTGAGC
The DNA here is from genome assembly GCF_001853485.1 of Flavobacterium tructae. Classification (NCBI taxonomy): domain Bacteria; kingdom Pseudomonadati; phylum Bacteroidota; class Flavobacteriia; order Flavobacteriales; family Flavobacteriaceae; genus Flavobacterium; species Flavobacterium tructae. Next base: position 318,642 of record NZ_MIKE01000026.1, read on the forward strand.
ACTGGAATTGCTTACTTGTTTAGCGTTTTTAATATGTTATTCATAGATTTCTGGCACCAGCGCGGATTGCACGCACACGTTTACTTTGAAGCGGCAGCAGTAGTGATTGCGTTTATTCTCCTGGGTAAATTATTAGAAGAGAAAGCAAAAGGAAATACGTCATCGGCTATTAAAAAACTAATGGGACTTCAGCCTAAAACCGTGATCGTTATTCAACCCGACGGGACAGAAAAACAAGTAGCTATTGAGGAAGTAAATGCAGGAGCTGTTATTTTGGTAAAGCCGGGTGAAAAAATTGCGGTAGACGGTATGGTGATCTCAGGTCATTCTTATGTGGACGAAAGCATGTTAAGCGGTGAACCGGTTCCTGTACTGAAAAAAGAAAATGAAAAAGTGTTTGCAGGAACCATTAATCAAAAAGGAAGCTTTCAATTTAAAGCCGTTAAAGTAGGTAAAGAAACTATGCTTGCCCAGATTATTAAGATGGTGCAGGATGCTCAGGGAAGTAAAGCTCCGGTGCAGAAATTGGTCGATAAAATTGCAGGTATATTTGTTCCGATTGTAATGGGTATTGCACTTCTTACTTTTATGGCCTGGATGTTTTTGGGTGGAGACAATGCTGTAGTGCAAGGGCTGATGGCAGCAGTTACCGTATTGGTTATTGCTTGTCCTTGTGCTTTAGGTCTGGCCACACCAACTGCGATTATGGTAGGTGTAGGTAAAGGTGCCGAAAACGGAATATTAATTAAAGATGCCGAGAGTTTAGAATTGGCCAGAAAAGTAACGGCTATTGTACTCGATAAAACGGGAACGATTACCGAAGGAAGACCACAAGTGACCGGTATAAAGTGGTTAAAAGATGTAGATACTACCAAAGATATTCTGCTAAGTATTGAAAAACAATCAGAACACCCGTTAGCAGAAGCGGTAGTGAAAAGTCTGGAAGGAGTGTCAGGTGTGGTTTTATCCAATTTCGACAGTATTACCGGTAAAGGTGCGAAAGCGGTTTATGCCGACGAAACTTATTATGTGGGGAACAAAAAACTGCTGGCAGAAAATAGCATTGTCATCGCAGAATCACTATTGATTCAGGCAGAAGAGTGGGGTAAGGAATCTAAGACTGTGATTTGGTTTACCAATAGCAAGCAGGCACTTTCGGTTATTGCGATATCCGACAAAATCAAAGAAACCTCTGTTCAGGCGATCAAAGAATTGCAGGAGATGAATATTGAGCTGTATATGCTAACGGGAGATAACGAAGCGACTGCAAAAGCGATTGCCGCACAAACGGGAATCAAACATTATAAAGCAGAAGTTCTGCCACAACACAAAGCTGATTTTATAAAAGAATTACAGCAGCAAGGTAAAACAGTGGCAATGGTAGGTGATGGTATCAACGACAGTACAGCTCTGGCAACTGCCGATGTCAGTATCGCGATGGGCAAGGGAAGCGATATCGCAATGGATGTAGCAAAAATGACGATTATCTCCTCTGATCTGACCAAAATACCTCAGGCGATTCGCCTGTCTAAACAAACGGTTGCGACAATCAAACAGAACTTGTTTTGGGCGTTTATTTACAACCTAATTGGTATTCCACTTGCTGCGGGGGTGCTTTATCCGATAAATGGATTTTTACTAAACCCTATGATTGCAGGAGCTGCCATGGCTTTGAGCAGCGTGAGTGTAGTGAGCAACAGCTTGCGCCTGAAATGGAAAAAATAAACTCTTGATGCGTTTGTCAAACGGCGGTTCCAAAGATTATGGCCCGTCGTTTTTTTATTTTCACCATTTGGTCGAAATCATTTTAATCTCTGGAAACATAGCCTTTGTATATATATAAAAGGCGTTAGACTAATGAATTCAAGTTTCAGGTTAATTATTATGGCGTTCCCCTCCGGGTCGGGCTGTCCGCTAAATCTTTTGTGATAGCCATTTTTTGTCTGGCATAAAAATAACAGGAATCACAAAAGGATACCGCTTTCATCCCTAACGCAGTCTGCGATAAAGAGAATATTTAAAGAAAGAAACCCTCTTATCTATAATTTATTAGAAGTATTATGAGGAGTATTGCTCTGAAAGAGCAAAAACATCAGCATGGCGCTTTTCTCCCTAACGCAGTCTATGATAAAGAGAATATTTAAAGAAAAGAGCCTTCTTATCTATAATTTATAGAGTATTATGAGGAGTATTGCTCTGAAAGAGCAAAAGCATCAGCATGGTGCGAAGCACTATGTCTTAAATTAAAGTAAATATCGCCCTGAAAGGGCAATAGCAATTTCTACGCCTGCAAATAAAAAAATCTGTTCTGATCCGTGTTTTCACCTGGCGAATCGGTTTAATCCGCGTGCTGTTTTTTAATACCTAACAACTGGCAATTTGAATGAATTAATTAAGTAAAACAAGATACAGCAATCAGTAAATTTCATAAATCTAATACAGAATAGTGTATAACGATTACGGTTTAATTGACGGAAATTTGTAATATAAAATAACAATTAAAAACATCAATATAATGGAAAAGAAAGATTTTCAATTTAAAACAAACCTGAACTGCGGCGGATGTGTTTCTAAAGTACAATCAGACCTGGACAATGCAGCAGGAATATGTGAATGGAATGTAGACACTACTAATGCAGATAAAATGCTTACCGTTCAATCTAATGGTGCCACGGCCGAAGAGATCATTGCTATTGTTAAAGCGAAAGGTTTTAAAGCAGAACCTTTAGAAAATTAATCCTTTAAGACTTCTGTTGGATTACAGATTTTAAACAAAAGTTAATGCTTATCGTTACCGAACTGAAAGTAAGCCCGATGTTTTATCGGGCTTATTTTTTTAAAAGTAATACTTTAAGTAAAATGCAGTAATGATTATCGTATAGACGGTTGATTATTAGTGAAAATAGGATGATTTTCAATTAAATTAATTATTAAAATAAAGTACTTTAAAAACTTGCTTTTTATTAAATTATGTTCTTTGTTAATTGAATAGATATTAATTTTTAATATTAGATTTTAGAAAGAGTAATTTTTTAGTCTTAAGAAAAATAGTAAAGTAATTTTTAGCTTGAAAAAGTAAGGGCTGTCCGGTGATAATTCGGACAGCCCTTTTGTTATTCTTACTCGAAAAGTGAATCTGTTTTTCAGGTATTATTTTTTCAATTCTTTGTTGGCCTGAATGAAATTCTGATAACTCTTTTCGGATTCAAAGTAAGCTACATTGCCCTGTTTGTTCAACGAAACGATATATGCCGAAGCTTTGTCAACTTTTGCTCCGGTATGTGGGTCTGTTGCTTTTCGAACGTTTTCATCGTTTGGAATGCGCTCCACGCACATGTTGCAGCAGCCATAATACATTTTTCCGTCGAACGGAACTTCAATTTGTTTTTTACCCATGTGCAGATCATTTACCATGCACACTTCATCATTGGGTACAGGAGTTCCTTCTAAAGCAGCAGTACTGTCTTTTATGATTAACTCCTTTTGGTCTGATACCTGATTCTGTGGTTTGTTTTCCTGATCTTTACACGAGATCATTACTACAGCCATTGCGGCAATAAGGAAATAGCGGCCAATTGTTTTCATTGTTTTATTTTTTAATTTTTGTTCCTTCTGTTATTTCTTCAGTGGCTTTCATTAAAATGTTGTCGCCTTCCTTTAGCGCACCAAACACTTCAATCTGATCCATCAGCGCACGTCCTTTCGCAACGGGAATGTTTTTGGTTTTCCCTGCAATCACCTGAATAATATACATTCCCATATTACTTTCTACCAAGGCTGTTTTAGGTACAAAGAATGTTGCTTCATTAGATTGTAACGAAAGCATCGCTTCCACCACCATCAGAGGCTTCAGTTCGGGATGTATTTTCATAATATCGGCTTCTATGCGTTCTGAGCGTAATTTGAAATCTAAGACTCCCGATTTACGCGAAATTTTAGCCTTATACTTTTTCTGCGGAAGCGAGCTTACCTTAAAATGTATCGAATCGCCTAAGTTTAAATAGGGAGTATTTGCCTCTGGAATAGAAAGTGAAACACGCAGTTTTTTATTGTCCTGAAGTACCAGCAAAGGTTTGTCGGAACCTTTGCCCATTGGACCGACATAAGAACCGGGATCTACATTTCTTTCAGCAACAATTCCGTTAAAAGGTGCTCGGATGATCAGATAATCATTCATGGCCTGTATTTCCTGATAAGCAGATTTTGCAGCTTCTAGTTGTGACTGGTCGGATAGTTTTCTGGCGGTAATCTGGTCTAACGCATCTTTTGCAATAGCGCCTTTGGTTTCATTGGCTTTAAACATTCGGTCATAATTCGATTTGGTAGCAATGTATATGGCTTCCTGTGCTTTCCATTTGGATTTTGCTGCCGCCAGCTGCGCCTGAATTTCAGGTGCTTCCAGAACCATAATGATTTGTCCGGTAGTTACCGGAGAACCTATGTCGACATGCAGTTTTTTTACGTAGCTGTTTACTTTGGCATAGATAGCCGTTTCTTTGTCCGAAACCAATTCTCCGGCAAGTTTCAGAGGAACCAGCGGATTGCTCTTTTTCAGAGAAACCATTTCAAAATTCTGCATCATCATCATGGGCATGGCTGCCGGTTTCATTTCTTTTTTGTTTTCTGAATTACAAGATGCAACTGCAATTCCGATAAGGATATAATAGATTAATTTCATGGTTTATTTTTCTAACGTTATAAAATGAATACTGTTTTCGTCTTCAGGATCTAAGGATGGTGATTGGGTAGTGGTTTTGTTTTGTATCCACACAAATACCAGAGGCAATAGGATCAATACACTAAATGAAGATGCAATTAACCCGCCAATTACAGCTCTTCCTAATGGAGCGACCTGATCACCGCCTTCTCCGTGTCCGATAGCCATTGGGAGCATACCCGCAATCATAGCCAGTGTGGTCATAATGATAGGACGAATACGTAAAGCGGCTGCCTGAATAGCCGAACTAAGGGCATCACCATTTTCTAAACGGAGCGACTCCGCATTACTAATCAGCAAAACAGCATTCGCAATAGAAACTCCGACAGACATAATAATTCCCATATACGACTGTAAATTCAGGGTAGAACCCGTTAGTTTCATTAAAATCAAAGAACCCAGAATTACAAAAGGAACAGTGGTCAGAATCACTAAGGACACTTTAAACGATTGGAAATTTGCCGTCAGCATTAAGAAAATAACAATAACTGCAATCAGTAAACCCGTTGCCAGACTATTCATGGTTTCCTCTAGCACCGGAACCATTCCGGATACCTGAATATTGACCCCTTTAGGCAATTCACCAAGCGAATCTATAGCGGCCTGTACGTCTTTCTGTGCTCTTCCTAAATCGGTATTATGAATATTTGCCGTTACCGGTGTGTAACCCATGGTTCCCAGATTGTAACTTTCACCCAATACTTTTGTGGGAGTAATTGTTGCCACATCACCCAGAACAGGTCGGTCTGAGTTTTTTCCTAACGGAACATTCATCAACTCATCTTTGCTGTTTAAAATGTTTTGTGGTGTTTGGACTTGTACATCGTAAGCAATTCCCATCATTCCGCCAACCCACATGTTTTTACTGGTGTAGCGTGAAGAGGCTGTTATAGGAATCAAAGAGCGAGCGATATCCTGTGCGTCGATACCCAATTGAGCCGCTCTTATTCGGTCGATATTGATTTCGTAAGCCGGATAGTTTAAGGATTGTGGAATTTGCTGATCTCTTAAATAATCAATTTCTTTTAGTTTTGCCAAAAGTTTATTGGCGTACATCACGTTCATTTTTTTCATCATTCCCGAAAAGCGAACCTCAATCGGAGTATTGGTTCCCTGACTCAGAATCTTTTCCGTAAGTTCGATAGGCTCAAAAGAGAAATGCAGTTCAGGCATCTTTTCCTTCATGTGCTTGCGGATGATTTCTTTCAGCTCATTGGTATTTCCGTCAAAATCTTTCAGTGCTATTTGCATTAAGGCTTCATGCGGACCTGCATTGTACAAATAAATTGGACTCACTGCAAAAGAGGAGGGATGCTGACCAATAAATACCGACGATATGGCAATATGATCTTTACCAATAATCGTTTCCAGTTCGCCTAAAACCTGCTTTATTTTGAGTTCTGTTTTTTCGATACGGGTGCCTTCGGGCGCTTTAATACGCACCTGAAACTGACTTGAATTTACAGTCGGCAATACATCTTTACCGGTATTGCTGTACATTAAAAACGCACCTGCTGTGACCAGAATAAAACTGACGATTAAAATGGGTTTGCGTTTACTCATTATCGATTCTAAAAACTGTACAAAACGATTTTTGAATCCGTCGAATTTATCTTCGGTATGCGCATGGTTTTCTTTGTCTTTCATTAACCAGTTGGCCATTACGGGCACAAACGTTTGTGACAGAATAAAAGACAGTAACATAGAAAAGCCAATTGCTAAAGCCAAGGGCATAAACAATGACCCAGGTATACCAGTCATCATGAAGGCAGGTGCAAAAACCGCAAGAATACAAAGGAGAATTAGTAGTTTAGGAAATGCAATTTCACGACAGGCATCTAAAATGGCTTTGGCTTTCGTTTTGCCCATGGCTAAATGCTGGTGGATATTTTCGATCGTAACGGTACTCTCGTCGACCAAAATTCCAATCGCCAATGCCAATCCGGATAAAGACATGATGTTGATGCTTTGTCCAAACAATTTAAGGAACAATACTCCCGAAATTATAGAGATCGGGATGGTAAGCACTACGATTAGGGCGGCTCTTCGGTCACGTAAAAATAAAAGTACCATTAACCCCGTTAACATCGCTCCCAAAACACCTTCTGTAATTAAACTTTTGACAGCATTGATTACATAAACAGACTGATCGAATTCGTATGAAATTGCAACATCATCCGGTAGATTATTCTGAATGGCAGGAATCGCTTTTTTAAGATTCTTTACCACATCCCAGGTAGAAGCATTACCCGATTTTGCAATGTTAATGTATACGGATCTCGTACCATTAATAAGGGCGTAACCGGTAGTAATATCGGCACCGTCTTTTATGGTAGCCACATCACGGATGTAGACATTATCGACCCCGTTTTTAAAAATTGGAATGTTGCCAAAATCGGCCACCTCTTTAATAGTATTGTTTGTAGGCGTCAGATAGTTGATATCATTCACATATATGTTACCTGAAGGCGATGTAATATTATTTCGGCTAATCGATTCCACAATCTGCTCCGGCGTTAACTGATGGGTACGCAGTTTATTCGGATCGATGTTGATTTCGATGGTTCTCGGACTTCCTCCAAATGGCGGAGCTGTCGTTAAACCCGGTATTTTAATAAGAAACGGACGTGCCGTAAAATTGGCGATATCCTGTAGCTCATTGTTGGTTTTGGTTTTACTTTTAAAGACCAGCTGACCAACAGGCTGAGAGGACGCATCAAAACGAATGATAAACGGAGGCGGAGCTCCCGGTGGTAAAAATACCTGCGAACGATTCGAGAGCGCATTGATTTCGGCAATAGCCTGCCCCATATCGGTACCTTCATAAAAATTAATTTTCATTAAGGTAAGCCCTTGAGTATTTTTGGTTTCGATGCTTTCAATACCGCTCGTAAACAGCATCATATTGACATACATTTTGGTAAAATAACCTTCCATTTGCTGAGGGGTATAACCATTAAAGGAATGGGCAATGTATACCACAGGAAGATTCATATCGGGTAAGATGTCGACCTTTATTTCTTTTGAAGCTTTAATCCCGAAGAATAAAAGCCCCAGCACCATCACCATGATAGAGATGGGCTTGCGCAAGGCAAAACGTATTAAATTCATAATTTCGGGTTTAGTGTATCGCGTTGAGTAAAATGTTCAGATTGCCTGTGGCAGCAGCTTTAATCCATAAGGCTTGCCAAATGTTGTTTTGGGCAATTTCATAATCAATCTCTGCACGGTTAAGGGTGTAGAAAGATTGTGTTAAATCAACAATGGTGGTAAGACCGTTATCGTACAAAGCAGTGTGCTGACGATATGCGTCCGTGGCAGCGATTACCTGTGTTTTAGTTTCTTCAAAATTTTCAAAGGCATTTTTCAGTTTGTCATTCGCCAGTTTTTGCTGGGCTATCAATTCCTGATTCATGTATTCATATTCGTTTTGAAGCGATTGGGTAATCAATTTTTGTTCCCGCTTTTTAGAAGACTGACGGTAGATATTGGTTAGATTCCAACTTAAATTGATTCCGACAATATAATTGCTGCGATCGATTCCGACACCATCGGCATATGATTTCGAGAAAGCAGTATTGTCCTGTACATAATTCCAGTCAAAACCCGAACCGCGTCCCTGCAGGACTCCAAAAGCAGATAGGTTTGGTAAAGCCAGTGAAGACTGTAATTTTTCCTGCTGTTCACTTCTCAGAATATCACTTTTTCGCCATTCCAGTATAGGATGTTGACTTGTTTCTGTTGCAGCTTCCGAAAGAATAATAGGTGTTTTAGTAGTAAACACGCTATCGAGTTGATAGATCTTATATTCTTCACCCAACATTACCGCAAGGGATTTAGAATGATCCAGTTCCATATCGTAGGCCTTTATCACAGCCGATTTAGCATTGGCCACTTCGGCTTTTGCCAAAGAATAATCGACCTCCGGAATCAGACCGCTCTCTGCACGGCTTTTGGTTGTAGTTTCTACCACTTGGGCACGTTCCAGATTTTTGTCCTGCACAAATTTAAGGCGCTGTGCAGCAAGTAAGTTCAGATACGCAGCACCTACTTTTACCTGATGTTGAAATTTTGCCTGTTCCAGATCTTTTTGAGCTGCATTTTCGTCGGCTTTGGCAATGGCAACCTGTGTTTTAATTTTACCAAAAGTGAAAAGGTTCCAGTTGATATTAGCTAGGTACAAGGATCCAAAAGCGGCATTCCAGTTTTGGTCCTGTAGGGGCATTGAGGTTGCAGCACTACCCAGCCCGCCATAACTGTACAAAGGACCGTTTTGTGCATTGATGGTACCATAACTTTGTTGTGCCATTAAAGTAAAGTCAGGTAAGTACTGGCTTTTTTGATAGGTAGTGTTCTCTTTTGAAGCGTTAACGATGGCTTCTTTGGCTTTTATTTTTTCAAAATTTTGAATAGAGCGTTCAAGAGCATTGGATAATGTTACCGTTTGTGCCCAGAGATTTCCGGAAACCATACAGAACATAGCCAACGCAAAATATTGCATTTTCATAGTATGTATTTAAAATTAAACAATAGAAATCGCATAGCATCTTTAAATGCTACAGTTCGATCAATTGTCTAAAATCAAATACGGTAAACGCAGTAGAAAATATAAAGGGGATTATTCCGAATAGGAATAAAGGGGAAGAAAGAATATTCCGTTTTCTTTTCCTTAGAGGAATAAGAGCTGAAAACAGTTTCGTAAAAATGAAAAGATACTGCAATTCCAAAGAATTTAGGGACTAAGTCACCGGGAGTAGTTTGTTGTAGCTTTTCGGTCGCTTTATGAAACTGTGCTTTATGTTTACAGCAATCTTTACTTTTTTGTTGTTTTTTCGCCACACATTTTGGGCAAACTTTACCAACCGGAATATCACCAAACAGATTGGTTTCCTGCGGCACACCTTTGCAAAAATGAGTTATCGTGGTAAAGCCTGACGACAGTACCAGATAAAAAACAGAAAGAAGTAGTAGAAGTGCTTTTCTCATAATCAATTGCAAAGGTGGCGTTATTTTGCTAAATACCTGTTGCAAAATTTTGGATGAAATTTGTAAAATTTATGAGCTTCAACCTAAGCTAATTGTACTATTGTTAACGTTGCGCAAATGTCACATTTGCGCAACGTATATTCAAGGAGGTTTTTTGGAGAGCAGGGTTAATAAAACACTACCTCATAAAATGGTTCTTATGACTTGCTGCCTAATTAAATCAATTGTGCTTTTTGATTGCTTTCAGCTTTTTGATTTCTTGGTTCTGCTTTTTGATTTGTTTGTTTTGTTCAATTACATATAGCGTCAATTCTTCAATTTTCTGCAGTAATTTCATTTGAAACTCTTTCATATTAAGTCCATTATCAATCATTTCTTTTTCAGAAGCTATTTCAGGAAGATGCTGATTAGTTGTTACGTACTCTTCTAGGTCACTTAAATTCATTAATTTATAATCTTTTTTGAATACGAAATCACAACCTGAAAATAGTTCGACTTTAACTTCTTTAGCTCGAATTGTTCCACAAACATCAAGTTTATAAGCTGGTGTTATAGTTCCAATTCCAGTATTTCCGTTATTGCCATCAATCACAAAATAAGTTCCATGTTGATTTTTTATTGAGAATTGGTGATGATCATAATTTTCTACTCCTGAGGTTAGTTGCCAAGTTTTGGCTCTTGAATTTGGATGTGTTAAAGTAATACCGTCTCCGGCATCATTTGCATTGATATGTAATTTCGAATTTGGACTAATTGCACCAATTCCAGTATTTCCGTTATTGCCATCAATCACAAAATAAGTTCCATTTTGATTTTTTATTGAGAATTGGTGGTGATCGTAATTTTCTACTCCTGAGGTTAGTTTCCAAGTTTTGGCTCTTGGATTTAGATGTGTCAAAGTAATACCGTCTCCGGCATCATTTGCAGTAACTTGTAATCTTGAAGTTGGGTTATTTGTGCCAATTCCTACGTTTGAAGTAGTCCATACTGGATTTGTACTATTCCATTGTGCATTCATTGTCAAGCATGAACTAATTATCATTAAGCTTAGTAAAGTCTTTTTTTTCATTTATTATATTATTGTTTATATTCGGGAGAATTGTGTTGGTGTAGTAATCTATCAAATAATTTAAACCAACAATGTTTCGGCTCTAATAAAATTTAAGTTGACTAGTTTTGTGTTATTAGTTAATTTTACTTTGGACGCGAATATGGAAAATATATTTATTAATTATATAATGTAATCTTTCCATAATTTTCTAGTTGTTTTTTTATTCTTTAAACTCCAGTATATCCCCTGGTTGACAATCTAATACTTTACAAATGGCTTCTAAGGTACTGAATCTTATGGCTTTTGCTTTTCCGGTTTTCAATATCGAAAGATTGGATAAGGTTAGGTCTACTTTTTCGGAAAGTTCATTCAATGACATTTTTCGTTTTGCCATCATCACATCGAGGTTTACAATGATTGCCATAATTTATATTGTTAATTCGTTTTCGTCCTGTAATTCAATTCCCTTTTTGAAGATATAAGCTACAACAAGCAATATTACTCCCATAAATAGCCAGACATCGGCACCGGCAATTTGCAATTGTTGAATGTCTTGCAGCTTAAGACCGCTATTGGACAAAGCCTTTACTAATTCTATTCCCCAGGAAGAAAAGAAACCAATGCCAAAGGATAAATAAGCCAGTGTTAGAATAAAATTTCTGAACAGGTTATTGAAGGGGGCTGAAATGTTGAGGTCCTTGTTCAGGAAAATTTTTATAATGCAGTAAAACAATATTGCTTTTAACAAAGCAACAATAATGATAACACTGCTAAGGGTGATGTACTGACTTTGATTAAACTGATACACTTGGGTTAAATCAACTGATCTCCAAAATTTAGCGGCATCAGTAGGATCGAGCGTTAATGTGGCAATTGTTTTGGTAAGTATTCCTCCGGCTTCGATACATAATCCAACAAAAATAATCCACGAAAGCACGTGTAATACTTTCAGAATGGTTTGGGTACTAATTTTAATTTCCATAAGGTTTGGTTTAAAAATTCCATGTAAAAATAATAAATATTTATCGATAAACAATAAAATTATATTGAAAATTAATTAAACCATCGGAAGTATTTCTTTAGGACTAGTAAAAGCAATGCTTTTAGAATAAAAAAAATCCCCAACTATTTTACCGTTGAGGATACTGTATATAATAATTGATTAATGAAATTACTTTTCTTTTACTCCAATAGCTAATAACCACAAACAAATTCCAATTTCTCCAAATGTGGCAGGCATGCTGATGTATTTAGAAACCCCAAGGGTTGAATAATCTGCAATTAAAGTGTTACCTAAAAAATTGATCAGATACCCGAAACATCCCATCATTAGTAAAATCCCGAAAAATTTGGGCAAAAAACGGGACTTGTAAACCAGATAACCAAAAGGAAATAACCAAAGTCCTGAAAAGATATGTACTATTCGCATGCCGTTATCGTATTGATTGAGATTTAGCATTACCTGCGATTTGATTTGCTCCAATGATATACCAATACTGTTATCTGTTAGTAGAGAAAGTACATTGAATTGATTTTGAGCATTCAAAAAATAAATAGGCACGCTTAGAATAGCTAATAGTGCCATCACTTTTGCGCAACCATTATCGACAGGTTCGAATAGTTTGTAAAGTTGCAGTACTAAGAAAAGGAAGAAAAGATAACAGGATAATCCGGCTATAATTCCAAGTCTGAAAAGCAATTCTGATGCTTTGATGTTATGGTATGTTGTGGCTAAGTTATCCCATACAATCAATTTTGAAGGAACATAGGCTAAGCTAAATATTCCGGTCAGGACTACTGCTAAATAGAGTAAACCTGCAATTCGGGCTGTTTTTTGGTTTGTCGTCATTTTGGTTTTGGATTTAAAATAAGACGACAATTATTTGATTCTGTTACAATTGGTATTAATTAATAATCGACATAGAGACTTTATTTCATCGCAATAAAAAATTGATTCATGTACTTTCAGTTTGTATTTTTGCCCTTATGAATGATAATTTTACAAACGAATATTTTGGCATAGGAATACAAAATGGTAAAACGCCTGAGAATTTGGGTGTACTATGGCGATCGGCTCAAAATCTGGGAGCAACTTTTATATTTACTATCGGCAACCGATATGCCAAGCAAGCCTGTGATACCCACGATGCGGTAAAAGCAATTCCGTATTTTCATTACGATACCTTTGAAGCATTTCTTGAAAACTTACCTAAAGGAGCACGATTAGTGGGTGTTGAATTAAACGAAAATGCTTCCGACTTAGAGACCTACGAACATCCAAGACGCTGTGTTTATTTATTAGGCGCAGAAGATCATGGCCTGTCCAAAAAAGTAATGGAGAAATGCCATCATTTAGTAAAATTTAAATCGGTAAAGAGTTTAAATGTAGCAGTGGCAGGAACGATCATAATGTACGACAGAAATTTACCGAAACCACGATCTTAAATCGCAGATAGCTTGTTTTACGACATGATTCTTCAGTTTGATTTACTAAGAGACAAAGGTTATCTTTATCAGTTTAAAACGTTATCCTCTTTAAAATAAATAAAGAATGAGAATACTAAAATCAGTTGTTATTGTGTTTTTTTTGACTCTTTTAAGCAATGCTTACAGCCAAAAAGCAAATAGAGAAAAAGGGATTCAAATCATTCCGAAACCAAAACAATTGGTTCTTAAACAAGGTAATTTTCAGTTTTCTGCAACGACTAAATTTGTGGTAAGTGACGACGATGCTCAAAAAGAAATCGTTACGGTTTTAATAAACAAATTCGGAAGTGCAGCAGGATTTCGTCCTGAAATTTCAAATAAAATTCCCAAAAGTAATTACGTTCAGTTTAAAGTCGATACTGCTTTAAAGAACGAAGCTTACTTGTTGGAGGTAAATAAAGAAAACATCACAATTACGGCAAAAGGAAGTGCGGGTTTTATTTATGGATTAGAAAGCATCCGACAATTACTACCCGAAAGTATTGAAAGTAAAAGCAGAATTAAAGCGGTTAAATGGGAGATTCCAACTCTTACCATTACCGATGAACCTCGTTTTCAATGGAGAGGATTGATGCTGGACTTATCACGTCATTTTTTTGATAAAAGCTATATAATTGAGACTATCGACCGATTGGCAATGCTCAAAATGAATGTCCTGCATTTGCATTTGGTTGACGATCAGGGTTGGAGAATTGAGATTAAAAAATACCCAAAACTGACCGAAGTAGGTGCCTGGAGAGTCGATCAGGAAAATGCACCCTGGAATGCAAGACAGCTAACCAATCCGGACGAAAAAGGAACGTATGGCGGCTTTCTGACTCAGGAAGAGCTAAAGGAAATTGTAAAATATGCCGCCGCAAAAAATATAGAAATCATTCCAGAAATCGAAATGCCGGCACACGTGAGCTCTGCGATTGCTGCTTATCCAGAACTGGCTTGTTTCAATCAGAGAATCGGAGTTCCTTCGGGTGGATTATGGCCTATTACGGATATTTATTGTGCCGGGAAAGAAACTACTTTCGAATTTTTACAGAACGTAATAGAGGAGGTTATTGAAATTTTCCCTTCAAAATACATTCATATTGGAGGTGATGAGGCTACTAAAACCAATTGGGACAAATGCCCGAATTGTCAAAAAAGAATGAAAGACAATGGATTGAAAGATGCCCACGAACTGCAAAGTTATTTTGTAAAAAGAATGGAGCAGTACATCAATTCAAAAGGCAAAAAAATAATTGGCTGGGACGAAATACTCGAAGGCGGTTTAGCTCCCGAAGCTACAGTAATGAGCTGGAGAGGAACAGTAGGAGGGACTGAAGCCGCAAGACAAGGTCACGACGTAATTATGTCGCCCGAATCACCTTGTTATTTCAATTTTTATCAAGGTCCGCAAAACGTAGAACCTTTGGCTTTTGATGCTTTTAATCCCTTAAATAAAGTGTATGCGTTTGACCCTGTTGTCGATACCATGACTCCACAGGAAGCCAATCATGTTTTAGGTGGGCAAGCCAATTTATGGGCAGAATACATCACCAACACAAAAGCTTCCGAATATATGATCTTCCCGAGATTAGCGGCCCTGTCTGAAGTGTTGTGGAGTACAAGAGAAAATCGCGATTGGAATAATTTTACGTCCAGATTGCCTTCTTTGTTGCAACGCTACGATTATTTAGGGATTAATTATGCCAAAAGCGCTTATTTGGTTACTTCTACAGCTTCGGCTGATTTAAATAATAAAGTAATTAATGTTGCCCTTAAAAATGAATTTCCAAATTCCGATATTCGTTATGTTTTAGGAGATAAAAACATAGACGATAAGGCCATAAAATATACAAACCCTATTGCAGTTAAGGAAACTACGATTCTAAAAGCGTCTTTGTTTCAGGATAATAAACCGGTTGGAAGAATATTTACCGATACAATCGTATTTCATAAAGCAGTAGGACATAAGGTCAATTATGTAACCCCTTATAATGATAGTTACAAAGGAGACGGAGCTCTCGGAATGGTCAATACCATCAGAGGGTCTAAAAACTTTCATGATGGTCAATGGCAGGCATGGTTGGTCAAGGACATGGAAATTGTAATCGATCTTGAAATAGAACAAAGTATCGAAAAGGTAACCGTTGGAACTTTAGAAAGTCAGGGCGCCGGAATTTATTTTCCAATACAAGTAACCGTTTTAGTATCTAAGGACGGAACTAATTACAAAGAAGCTAGAAAGATACTTCGCCCGTTTGCTGTAAATGTGAATTCAGAGCTGAAAGACTTTAAAATCAATTTTGAAAAACAAGAGGTTAGGTTTGTAAAAGTAATCGCTACGAATTTAAAAAAGAGCCCAACAGGTTCAAGTTCGTGGCTGTTTGTAGATGAGATTGTGGTGGATTAAACTAGTGGTGTGAGATTATTACAGTTGCCGCTATTTATATTATTTGATTATTGATCAAATAATTCTGTATATTTCACTGAATCCAAATACTCATTTATTTCAGCTGATTGTAGACGACCAGATTTTGTAGATAGTGAAATATTAAAATCGCTCCATACAATATGTTGTTTAACTTCTGAGTCCATTGAAATATATATAAGGCCCGGGGTGCTCGCCGAACCAATGGCAGCAGATGTCATACTTGATGCACTACCGGATGGTCCAACTAAGGAAGACGAGCTTAAAAAGAAGGTAAAGTTAGAGTATAAAAAAATCTTACTCGAAAATCGAAAAGTAAGTTACGGAGTAGTGGCCTTGCTGCAAAAAGAACTGGACTTGCAACGCGTAAACAATGAATTGGAGGAAGTAGAAGAGTTTTTAAGTACTATTACCGCTCATAAAGCTACCTTGTAACAGTTTGTAAGTATTAAAAAGAGGGTTGTCTGATAAAGACAACCCTTTTTTTTATGTTATTTTCAGAGAAGAGAGAGTGTTTTCATACTAGAATTTATAGGATTTACATTGGCTTTTGCCCTTTCAGGGCGGTATTTGTCATGAATTTAGATTATAGTGCGTTGCACTATGTTAATGCTAAAGCTCTTTCAGAGCAATTAGCCGAGTAAATCGCAATTTAATACTAATGTGTATTTATTTCAAAGTAATAACGGATTACAACTAAAACTCTAAGACCAGGCAGGCTGAAAGCCTAAAAGCAATAGTATAGTGCAACGCACTATCAATAGTTATTCGTATTGTTTACGCCCTGAAAGGGCAAAAGTCCAACCGCATAGAACTGAATTACGATGAATTACCTGAAAAGTAAAATGAGAACACGAATTAATTCAAGAGCAAATACGTTCCTTAAATTACGTATAAATACTGGTATATAAGATGTTGGTTGTTAGTATATTTGATAGTGTTTTGAAATTTTGAAGTTAATGCTTTAGGATATGTTTTTAGGTGAAATTTATTGTCTAAGTGAATCATGAAACTATTACTCAAAACACCAAATTAAGGATACAATTGATTAAAGATTTTTGAATTCTAATCTTCTTGGTTATTTAAATGTACCTACCTTTTGAAAGTTGATTACAGTTGAGTATGATTTAATCTTTTTTTGAACGATTAAATAAAAGCACCATGGAAAATAAAAATATCTGGGAAAAATTAGGTACAATAGGTACATTTCTGTCCACTACGGTACTTACAATATTCACCGCGATTGTAGGTTATCAGACTTCAGTAATGTCTGATAAGGTAGCCACTTTTGAAAAAAGGATTAATGAAAATAGAATGATTAGTGAGCTTATTGAAAAATTTGAGACTTCAATGAAAGGTACTATTAAATCGGATCTAGCTTTACTGACACTGGAAAGATATTTGAGAAATAATACAGAAGGAGGAGTTTTAGCAGTTCAAGATAGGGAAATGTTAGTTGGTTTTGCAGAATCACTTATCCTAAACACAAAAAAAAACGATATTAACATAAAAGAATTGTCCTATAAAGTTCCGAGAGATTTTTTAATGAAGTATGATCTTAAACGTTGGAACGATATTGTAGCTAAGTACGGACCTATTAAAACTGATTATATTGGTTCGAAACAAAATGTATCTGACTCAACTATTACATATCAACAACCTGTCTACCAGGTAGCCGATACTCAGAAAGCAACACTTGTCACTTCGATACTTGATAAGATAGTATATATTCAATATGAATCTGACGTAGAGATCAAAAAGGTAGAAAAGATGCAGCAAATTTTTAAAGACAATCAATGGGCTGCGCCGGGAATTGACAAGGTTAACGGCAAGTTCAGTAATATTATCAAATACTTCCATCCGGAAGATGAAAGGCTCGCTAAAGAGGCAAACAAAATATTGGAAGGCAAATACAAGATTGTTAATTCAATTACTCCGAAATATCAAAAATTAGTTCCTAAGGGACAAATTGAAGTGTGGACTTCTAACTAATAAAAGAAACATTGTATTTTCCCTACTAATAACATTAAGAAACGATTAGCGACGCTCTTTGCGGTTAGGCTTTTGCCCTTTCAGGGCGTAAACAATACGAATCACTATTGATAGTGCGTTGCACTCTGCTATTGCTAAAGCTCTTTCATAGCAATTAGCCGAGTAAATCGCAATTTAATACTAGTATATATTACTTCAAAGTAATACCGGATTACAACTAAAACTCTAAAATCAAGCAGGCTGAAAGCCTAAAAGCTATAGCAGAGTGCAACGCACTATAATCTAAATTCATGACAAATATCGCTCTGAAAGGGCAAAAGCCCGACCGCAAAGAATTGAATTACGAATGAATTACCTGAAAAGTAAAATGAGAACGCGAATTAGTTCAGCGGCAAATACTTTCCTTAAATCACGTATAAACACTTGCTTGTAAAATATTGATTGTCAGTATATTTGATAGACTATAATGTTTTGAATGATGTTGCTTATAAAACGATAAGCAACGAACGCTACTACTCATTTTTAATCCTAAACAATGACTTCGGCCTATTGATTTTACGTATAAAGAGGTTCGTATTTGTGGTTTTATCATCCGTAAATGCAAATTGAAGGTATTGTTTAAAAACTATCTTATTTCAAACCCTAAAAAAACAAATCCTTATGAAAATTGACAAAAACTGGCTTGTTCAGGAAAGCCAAGCAGAAAAAATAGTAAAAGACCCCACCTCGAATTTTCAATATCAAATTTCGCCAAAATATTTAATCATACATTACACGGCAGGCGATAAAGCATCGGGGGCAATAACCTGGTTCAAACAAACTCCCGCACAAGGAAATACAGACCGGATTTGTGCTCACATTGTAGTTGACCTTGATGGAACCATCACGCAGCTTGCTCCATTTAACACCAGATGCAACCACGCCGGCTACAGCAGTTGGGACGGACGAACCGGAATGAATGAATATGCTATTGGTATTGAAATAGTAAATCCCGGATTCTGTGAAAAATTGACAGATGGCAGTTTCAGAAGAAGAGTAGGAGAGAACAAAGACGGAACACCCAGTTATAAAACATATCCTGCGTCTGAAAAAGACAGAATTGTAAAATTGAAACATAAACATAAATTTTGGGACAGTAAAGAAAACCAATATTGGTTTAAATATACTGACGCCCAAATAGCGGCAGTCTCTAAATTGAGCAAACTCCTGATTGATACCTACCAATTATCCTTTGTAGTGGGACACGACGATATCTCACCGGCAAGAAAACCGGATCCGGGACCTGCTTTCCCCTGGGATGATTTTAAAACAAATGTTTTTGGAAAAACAGACAATATCGGAAAGATTTTTTTGGTGAACTCAGTCTCTGATGGGGTTGCCGAGTTTAGAACAAAACCCGACAAAACGTCAAGCTCAATCCGAACGTTAAAAAATGGTTATGAAGTAGGATTAATTGAAACTTTCGGACAATGGTCTAAAGTTTACTTAGTGAATGATATTAAAGATATCAAGGATTGGAAACATAGTATTAAAATAGAGGGATGGATACATTCAAGTCTTTTGAAGCCTAAAAGTTAAGTTGACTATTTTTATGAAATATGAAAGATGTTTAAATCGTGTAAAATAATGGTTGTCAATGTGTTAATTATTCAAAGGTAAACTATGAGAACACTTCGAACGAAATATTTGAGTAATATCCCTATAAATGAAGATAATTATAAAGTAGATTTTATAATTTTAGAAAAATATCAAAGCTTCTCCTCAGAAATACTGAGGCTTTCATTGCTTGGTCTAACCATTTACGGTTTTCTGATAACGAATGTAATATTTAAAATTACAGATGTTGACAAGAAAAATTTTATATTTATTAAACCATTCTCAGGGAATAAATTACTATTATTGCTTGGAGCGGTAATCTTGATATTGACCGCCTTATTAGCTTTAAGTCATCGTTATTTTTCAACTGATTGTATGACACATTTTATTAGAGGCTTTCGTTTACGGCAAAAAATATTTGAAATTAAGAGCGCCCAAACAGATAATAAGAAAGTACTTAACAAGCTCAAAAAAACTTTAAAAAATGAGAAATTGAGCTTTGAGAAAGATTTAAATTTATGCAAATGGTTATTGATTACTTCTTGTCTATTTTTAATTGCAGGGATCTTAATAATCACAATTGCTTTGGCAAGTTCTTTTAAGGATTTACTGATTTAGAGATAAATTTTCAAGTTTATCTTTTTATAAAAGTCATCGTTTCATTAATTTAAGGTTTGTTTTTGCTTGGGAGTGAAAAGGAAAACAAGTAACCACTTATTTGGTATTATGACTAGCTTTATATGATAGATTTATTACCCTTCGAAGTATGGAAACGAAACAATATAATGACAAGAAAATCGGAACCTACTATTTATAACTTCGACAATTGTAAATTAGCTGGATATTGGATAAAAAAACGACTATGACGACAAATAAATACTGGGGAAAAGTAGAACAGGATTGGGCAGGATTTTCTTCGGACGTAACTTTTACGGATCCCTTTTTTGACCAGCATGATGTCGAAATTTTTCTGGGGGAAGAATTTGACGAAGAAGGAGAAGAAATAGAAGAACCGCCAACAGAAGATCAATTGACACAATTTGAAGAAACGTATCAAAATTTTATAACGAATATTGAAACTAACTTGAAGAGTATTCAAAAGAAAGCGTATGAGAGATATTTAAAACTATACGCTCATTTTTATGAAGATTCTGAAAAATCAGGAGAACCGGCTTTAAATATTGACAACCTCGATAAACATAACGAATACATAAAAGAGATTATGTACCTAAGAGTTTTAGACGAGAAGACCATTAAAGTATCAATCCGCTATAAACTGGATACAGAACATGGGCTTGAATTCAAGTTTGTAGGTGGACAAATAAAGAATGTGGGTGGAATTGCAGAGACATAATAGAAAACTATTAAGATGCTCTGCAAAAGTTCTAATATAAAGACAGCCCGAATCAGGTTTACTTTCCGATGTAATTTCGTTTTACTTGCTGTTTATTTTTTTAGTTTATATCGATTTATTTATGTCATCATACAATTTATGAACTACTTTTTCCAAAATTTCTCCTGTTTCATTAAAGCTAGTATTTGTCAATATAGATATTCCTATATTTTGTTTAGGATAAATCACAAACCAATTCTGCATTCCGTATATACCTCCGTGATGTCTGTAAATTAATTCTCTATCATCTTCTAATATATACCAATGATAGCCTTCCCAAAAATCAGAACCTTCTTTATATAGTTTTTTATGTGATTCATTTACAATATGATTTGACTCGTCAAGTTGTAATTTCATATATTTTATCAAATCTGTAGTGGTAGAATGCAATCCTGAAATTCCGCCCCATAAAGTTCTATTGAAGTTAGGCATTAATTCGTTTTTATCGTTGTAGCCTTTTACCAATCTTAGTCTTTCATTATCATTTAGTGTAAATTTGGTTTGGTTCATTTTATTTGGTTTTAAAACAAATTCGGTTACCAATTCCTCATAAGGTTTTTGATACACTTTTTCAAGTATATAGGCTGTTAACTCTGGAGCCGTGTTGGAATAATAATAGGTTTCTCCAGGTATTGTTTCAATTTTGATTAGTTTCAATCCCTCCAAAAAAGCCGTTTTATTTTCACCTTTTATGGGGAAATTGGGAAACCCGCTTGTATGGGTGAGAAGATGTTTAATTTTTATAGGCTCACCTTTAAACTCTAAATTGGGATAAGGTTCGTTAAGATAGATTCTGACGTCGTCGTCTAAATTTATTTTTTTATCAAGTACGGCTTTGGCGGCTACATAACCTGTAAAAGTTTTAGTTACAGAAGCTAATTCATAAAGTGTAGAATCGTTTGGTTTATTTCCTTTTCCAATAGATAACTCTCCAAAATGTTTTATTGTAGATTCCCCATCTTTAAACACTGCTATTGAAACAGAATGAAATCTTTTGTCTTCTAACAACTGATGAGCATTTTTTGTAATCGCATTTTCAATATTTTGCTTATCGTTTTGCTGTTTACTTTTGCACCCAATTAAGGCAAAAATCAAAAATGGCATTAAGTGTTTTAGGGTCATAATTTTTAGTTTAATTACTGGAAACTTACCTCATGTTTAGCTATAAAAAAGATTAAATAAATGCTGTTTTATTTAATCTTTTTTAATTCATTAAGTTTTATCGAGAGTAATAATTTTTGCTAAGATATTGAAAAAGGGATTTTTAACATTACGGGAAAGCGTAAATAGCAAAGAAATAATTTAGCTCTGATTTTATCTATTGCAAAAGCATAAATTCGATTTAGCTTAAGTTTTTAGCCTTCATACGTAAACAATGCTCAGTTCCTAAATAGAGCGGGTTTCCGTGTTTTTCAGACCAAAAATCTTCCAGTACATCTGCAGTGATGCATATATAAACCGCAACCCCTTTATAGATTTTATTTTCGTCTCCTTTATAGCTAAAGTTAATGACCAGAATATTGTCTTTAAAGAAGCCGTGACCTTTTTGTTGTTGGGTGTTGTTAATAAGCCATTGGGCAATAATGCGATTATTTTCATCTAAAGATAAACTCAAAATACCTTTGTAAGTTATCTGATTACTTTCATCCTGATTGCTTCCGGAAATGGAATAATTACCCACTAGATCCTGTATAGTCATTTACTTCCCGATGCAGAAATTAACAACCTCATATTTACTGAGGTTTCAGGCTCCGAGGTACAAATTTGAAGTTAATTTTTAATAAACTATCTCAAAACAAACAAAATTTCATTCAATTTTAATTGAAAAAAAGCACTTTGCTAATTTGCAGTAATATATTTTCTAAGAACACATTAGACCAGTGGTTAGGACAAATCTATAAAATTTTACGATATGATCTTAGTTTATGTTTGTACAGTACAGAGATACAAAAGAATAAGGTTTAAATGTATTTATTATTAATTCTTAATGTAAAATTTTATGTAGGTAGAACAGAATTGGAACTTAAGCCCGTATTACTTTTGACTGTTGATTGTTATAGATTTTTGTTTTTTAACGAAATTTATTTGATTAATAAAATTTTGTTATTAGGTTAATTACTGCTAAACTTGTAGAATCTTTATTATGAACCACAAAAAGTGAATAACAAAGTATAAAGTTAGTTGATTTATATTTCTTACGAAAATGATTTACATATATTATTCCTATATTTCTGAGAATAATCATAAAAAATTAATGCAAGAGTCTTTGCTAAAATTACCAATTGATTTTCAAAAAAAAGTAAAGAGCTATCGCAGATGGCAGGATGCTCAATTGTCATTATTAGGAAGGATATTACTTTATAAAGGGACTGATAATTTTGATAAAAAATATAGAGAAATCAATATAAAATATACCGAATATAATAAACCTTATTTTGGGGAAGAAAGAGGTGAAGTTTTTTTTAATATTTCTCATTCTGGAAAAATTGTTGTTTGTGCTGTGACTAATCTGTGTGAAATTGGAATAGATATTGAGTTAAAACGCGATATTCAGCTGGATGATTTTCAACCTCAGATGACAGATGGGGAATGGATAAAAATTACCGGATCTTTTAATAAGATGGATTCATTTTATAATTATTGGACACAAAAAGAAGCTGTAATCAAAGGTTGTGGAAAAGGTTTAGCCGTACCACTAAGATCTTTTGAAGTATTGAAAAATACAGCAATTGTTGATAATGAAAATTTTTTTTTAAAACAAATTTGGTTAGACGATCAATACAAATGCCATATAGCAACTAATAAATTAGTTAATGAATCAAGCATAAAGATTTCAGAATTTGATTCTTCAAAATTATCCCACAAATTAATTCAGATTTAAAAAGTTAATGACAACGAATAATAAAATAATAGCTCTTCCATTTGCAGGAGGTAATAAATATAGCTTTAATAATATTGAAAAGTATATACCAAAAAAGATAGATTGGATTACCCTGGAGCTTCCAGGAAGAGGTAGTCGTTTTAAAGAGAAATTGTTTGACAACGTTGACCAGATGGTAAATGATCTATTTAATCAAATAATGCCACATATACAAGAAGGAAATTATATCATATATGGTCATAGTATGGGGACATTATTAGGATATGAATTGGCAAAGAAAATTACTGAAAAAAGAATGCATAAACCCATGGCTCTTTTTTTTACAGGACGCGGGGCGCCTGGATTTAGTCGCTTTAATAACAAAAAATCTATATTACCCAGTTCTCTTTTTTGGGAAGAAGTAGGTAAAATTGGAGGACTTCCAAAAGAAATTTTAGAATGTAATGAACTTTTGGATCTTTACTATCCAATTATGAAATCGGATTTTAAAGCTATAGAGGATTATAGCTATTTACCGATGGAGATACCCTTTACTTTTCCTATTCATATTTTAATGGGTAAGGATGAAATAGGTTTTGGTGATGAAAAAACCCCTCTTACAGGTATGAAGGACTGGCAAAATGAGACTAGCAATAATTGCACATTTGAACTTTTAGAAGGAGATCATTTTTTTATTTTTAAACACGCTGAATCAATCGCAAAAAGGATATCTCAAATTGCTATTAACTCCGTTGTTATTTTTTAGATTTTATTTTAAGGTTTTGTTCGTGATAATCTGAAATGCTATTTTCTAATTTGCACTTACTAAATATATTATTGCACAATAAATTAGCTGTAAAACATTCTTAGATACTTCATTGTGATGAAATTCTCTATCTCAACGTTTTGCCTTTTTGAAATAAAATAAGTTTAAAATTATTTTCAGTGAGATATGTAAGTCACTATTTGTTAAAGCTTGTTTTTTTGTTATCATTTGTAATACAGTAATATAAAAGTTAAAATAGTAGCATAAATTAAGTTGTAGTTTAACAGAATTTAAAAAAAACGTAAAGTTTTTTGAGAATCTTTTGTAATTACGGTTTCCCGTAAGGTTTAGTATCAGGAATACTATAAATTCGTGGCCTCTTGATTTTATTGGATGAATAATGTTATGTAGTTATCACTAATATTTGGAAGTTTAGGTACGTTAATCAACCTAAATCCATAAGATGAAAGAGGAATTTAATTTTTAGTTACAAACAGCTCTAAATTATCACTCAAAAAATATATGATGCCTTTGAAGGTAAATTAAGTACAAAACAATATTTATGAATACAGATCAAGTTTATTTAAAACCGAATTTAGTAATCGAGCCACTTTTTGATAACTGGTATGCATGGAGTCATTTAATATCTCCGGCAACAGCAGCAATGAATATTGTGGGTAGACATTTGAAAATAATGGGGTCCTATATTCAGGCTCCTACTGCCCATGCCGCTGCTGTGAAAAATCCAAAAATGTTAGGTGGACCTTTTATAGATTATGAAGGAAAACGAGTAGACGAAATAGAGCAGTTACGCAACAATACTTTAAAAAGTCAAAAAGATCTCATTGCTTTTAGTGAAGGGATTAAAGAGCTAGATTTAATGCTTAAAACAAAAGCAAAAGGATACTCCCTTGAACCTTTATATGCAGAGGTTCCTGAGATATTAAAGGGCTATGTAGAATTGATTTATGATCTTAACAACCAGCCTTCATTTCGATTTTTTGAGACATTATTATATAATAGTGAATTTTACAAAGAAACTTCACAGAGTATTTTATTATGGTTAACTGATAATGACGAAAGACCCTTTGTACTCAGTACGCCACGTTTAGAAGATAAGGATAAAATACATTTGAATATACCTTTTAATCATAGTGGGCTAGATGAGCTCAGTAAAATGAGAAGAATTCCAGGATCACTAAGTGAAATTAAAAAGAAATTGGATATACCTTCTGATATGGAGGCTGTTTTTGAATCTTTTTTTACAACTGAAGTTCCTAAGCCTTATGAAAAATATACGGGAGATAAAGTAAGAATGCGTTATTTTGGTCATGCTTGTATATTAGTAGAAACTAAGGATGTAAGTATTCTTATAGATCCGATTATTAGTTATTATGGTTATCCTCAGGAAGTGGAGCGATTTTCAGATATGGATTTACCAGATACTATTGATTATGTCTTAATTACACATAATCATCAAGATCATATTTTATTCGAAACACTTATTCCTTTAAGACATAAAATAAAAAATATAGTTGTACCAAGATCTTCTAATGGTAGCTTGCAGGATCCTAGTTTGAAGTTGATGTTTAATTCGATTGGATTTAATAATGTAGTAGAAATTGATGAAATGGATACTATTAAATTTAACGATTGTTCTATTACCGGAATTCCATTTATAGGAGAGCATTCAGATTTAAATATTCAGGCTAAAATATGTCACCATGTGCGTGTTGGAGATTTTAAAATGCTTTTCGTTGCTGATTCCTGCAATGTAGAATCAAAAATCTATCAGAGAGTGCAATCTTTACTTGGAGATGTTGATGTTATCTTTTTAGGGATGGAATGTGACGGAGCGCCACTTTCATGGCTTTATGGTCCATTGCTAACAGAACCATTGGCAAGAGATAAGGATTCTTCCCGTAGATTGGCGGGCTCTAATTTTGAAAGAGGCAGGGGCTTAGTAGAAGCATTTAATCCAAAGGAAGTCTATGTGTATGCAATGGGGCAGGAGCCCTGGCTAGAATTTATTAGTAGTATAAAATATACAGCCGAATCTCATCCTATTGTTCAGTCTGACCTATTGATAAAGGATTGTCAGGCTAACAATATAATTGCTGAACGTTTGTTTGGAGAAAAAGAGATTATGTACTCAAAGTAGGTTGAATTTTTATTCCTTTTGATAATTGAAAATGCGTCAAAAGATCTAAAAAGATATGGACAAACAGATATTGTCGAGAGATTTTTCAAGGTATTTCAGATTTTTTTCAGGAAATAAAAATTACAATTACAACTAAATTAGCTAGAAAATTGGGAAAAGCAACATTGCTTAATTTATTAAGATTAAAACTAAAAGTAGCATTACCACTACTTGGATTTTTGGCTGTAATTAATGGTTTATGGAGTAGCAGTTTGTTAATGCTGGTAAGTCATAAAATATCCGGAACTCCATTACCCTTTTATAATGAGTTTGATTGGTTAATTTATTTAATTTTTGTTTTAGTCTCTTTTGTGCTTACCTACTATTTTAATGGCTACATGATAAAAGCGAGCCTAATCTTTGGTAAAGAAATGACTTTGCAAATAATTGATAAACTTCGACTATCAAATTATGAATCTTATTTGCAGATTGGTGAGGAAAGAGTAAGAACGATAATGGAAGATGTACGTACTTTAGAATCACTTCCCGGAGTTTTTATCACTTTTTTTAATTCTCTAGTAATGATAATTGCCGGAATGGGATACATGTTTTGGCTTTATCCTAAAGGAGCCTTAACGATAGTTTCCCTTATTATTATACTGGTTTTTATCTATGTATATCGAAATGGAATTATTGAAAAGGATATGGATGCCAAGAGAGATCTTGATGATGTATTTATGAGATTTTATAACGACTTTTTACATGGGTTCAATAAAGTTAAAATGAGTACTAAGAGAAGTGATTCTATATTTATTGGGCACATTACAGAGAATCGTGATAAAGCAATAAAGCTGAGTACCAAAGCAGGATTATCGTCTTTTGGCAATGAATTATTAGGAGGTTATTTTTTTTACTTTTTGATTGGTGCCATACTTTTTGTCTTACCTGTTGTTTTTAGTATTGATAAAACAGTCATTTCTGGTTTTATGATTACTCTTTTATTCTTAATGGGACCAATTGGTATTTTGATAAACCTTATGAAGAGTGTCATAGGGTATAATGTTGCATTTGCCAGAATTAATGAGTTTAACGATACTCTTACAGATAATTTGAATCATTCAGATGCCCTTCCGTTATCAGCTTCAAATGAAGAGTGGCCAGTTTTAGAAACTCTTTCAATCAATGAGATAACCTATCAGCATGTTGATGAAACAGGAAGTGTTACGTTTGAACTTAAACCAATCAACCTGAAATTTGGGAAAGGGGAAATTATTTTTATCTCCGGAAGCAATGGTAGTGGAAAAAGTACTTTTATCAATTTACTATCAGGATTATATATTCCGAAATCTGGAAACATTTTCCTTAATGATTTAGTAATTACAGATGATAACAGAGCGCAATATAGAGATATGATATCATGTATTTTTTCCAATAATTATCTCTTTACGGAGAATTATGATAATTTCAATCTTCTTCCATCTAACAAGCATTTAGCGGAGCTTTTGAAAAAAATGAAACTGGATAAAGTTATTAGACAGGATGAAAATAACAGAATATTTCAAAATTTGTCCAGTGGCCAGCAGAAGCGCCTCGCATTGATATATACACTTTTAGAAAACAAAGATATTTTCATTTTTGATGAATGGGCTGCGGAGCAAGATCCGGAATTTCGAAAGTATTTTTATGAAAATATAATTCCTGATTTAAAAAATAAAGGAAAAACTGTAATTGCAATTACCCATGATGACGCATATTACCAGTACTGTGATCGATTAATAAAATTCAATTACGGTGGAATGCTAGTGCAAGAACAAATGGGTTTAGAAGTTGGTAGCTGATTTTCAGAGACCTCTTTAATTAAAGAGTTTAATTCTTCTAGATCTGTATTAATAAAATAAGTAAGAATAATTTACTATGGAGTTACTTAAAAAGTATCATTTATCTGAATGTGCAAAAATTGTTTCAGCTTCAATACCCGGTGAAAAATCGAAAGTATTGTTGAAGCTGCAAAGTGAAATTGAAGGAAGTATTGTTTCATATCCTAGAAGTATGCCAATTGCAATAAAAAGAGCAAAAGGAAGTATTATTGAAGATGTGGACGGGAATCAATTTATTGATTTTTTTGGAGGATGCGGAGTTCTGAATGTGGGACATGGTAACGAATATGTGCTAGATTATGTTAAAGAGCAACAAACAGAATTGATTCATGCATTAGATTTTCCAACTGAAAATAAGCTTGATTTAATTCAGCTAATATTAAAAAACTTGCCAACTGAGATTCAGGAGGAATACAAGGTGAGTTTTGGAGGACCTACGGGATCAGATGCTATAGAAGCAGCAATAAAACTGGCAAAAATTAAGACAGGACGTGATGGAATTATAGCTTTCACAGGAGGGTATCACGGAATGAGTTCCGGGGCTTTGGCAGTAACTTCGGATACATTTTTTCGTAATAAATTGACATCTCTAATTCCAAATGTAAGTTTTGCACCCTATAGTTATTGCTATCGTTGTCCTTTCAGTAAAAATAGTGATAGTTGTGAGTTCGAATGTGTAAGTCATTTCGAATGGATATTAAATACGGCACATTCAGGAATTGTAAAACCTGCTGCTATAATACTGGAACCTCTGCAAGGTGAAGGAGGTAATATCGCACCTAAAGAGGGGTACCTTGAACGTATAGTCGAAGTAGCTCATAAACATGATGTTATTGTAATTTTTGATGAAGTTCAAAGTGGTTTTTTCAGAACAGGAAAGTTTTTAGAATTTATGAATACAAAAGCGGTACCTGATATTGTAACATTTTCTAAAGGCTTTGGAGGAATAGGTTTTCCAATTTCCGGATTAATCTATAAAAAAAGTATAGAAGCCTGGAAGCCTGCAGATCATATAGGAACCTTTAGATCTAATCAGGTGAGTATCGCGGCAGCAAGAGGAGCTTTTGATTTTATTGATGAATATGAGATTGAAAAGTATACCGAGTCAATAGGATGCTATTTAATGGAAAAATTGAAGGAATTAGAAGCCGAAAATCCATTTATAGGAGATGTAAGAGGAAAGGGAATGATGTTGGGGGTAGAGTTTGTAAAAGATAAGATTACGAAGGAACCTTTTCCGGAATATCTTAAAGAGCTTAGAGAGGAATGCTTTCAGCGTGGGCTATTGTTTGAAGTAGGTGGTCATTATAAAAATGTAATGAGATTGATCCCTCCTTTAATCACAACTCACAAAATTGTTGATGAAGCAATTGAAATTATGAAAGAGGCCATCAAAGTTAGAATGGAAAAATACTTGGAATCAGTTCTGTAAAAAATAAAACCACATAATAATGCCACTAATAAAATCGACTAATCTAGAAGAAGTAACTTCGAAAGAAACCTTAGTTAAAGTTTTAATTAATCATATTAATCAAGCTCCCAATAAGGTTATTTATAGATTTTTAGAAAATGGGGAAGAAGAAAGTGATCGCAGAACTTTTCAGGATTTATATGATAATGCAAAACGTATTGCGTCTCATATTTTAGAATATGCAAATCCCGGAGATCGTGTTTTACTTTTATATCCGTCAGGATTAGATTTTATAGATGCCTTTGTAGGCTGTTTAATGGCAGGAGTGATTGCAGTTCCAGCTTTTCCACCACAAGGGAAACGAAGAGTGGGGAGATTGGAAAATATTGCTGTAGATTGTAAAGCTACTCTCATTTTGACTATAGAGAGTATATACGTTAAAACAATTAGTTGGTTTGATAATGAAATTTTTGCAGATGTAAAATGGTTGCAAACGAACCTCTTAACTGATAGTTTGGACAAAGAGTTTCCTGTTGTATTACCAAGAGATACAGCTTTTCTTCAATATACTTCTGGATCAACAGGTGATCCAAAAGGAGTTATGGTCACACATTCTAATATTGTCCATAATAATAAATTGATGGAAAATTGTTTTCATCAAAATTTTAACTCAGTAGGAGTTAGCTGGTTACCTATTTATCATGATATGGGACTTGTAGGGAATATTCTTCAGGCTTTATATGTGGGCTTCGAAATGAATATTATGCCTCCAACTGCCTTTATACAAAAACCACTTCGATGGTTAAAAATTATTTCAGATTATAAAGCGACTTTTAGTGGAGGACCTAATTTTTCATATGATTTGTGTGTTAATCAAATTAAGGAAGAGGATTTAAAAGGACTCGATTTAAGCAGTTGGTCAGTTGCCTATAATGGATCAGAACCAATTAGACCAGAAACCATAAATAATTTTACTACTAGTTTTAGTTTAGTTGGATTTAGCAGCACGCAGTTAATTCCATGCTATGGAATGGCGGAAACGACTCTTATCGTTAGCTGTTCTAATTTTAATTCAGTACCTAAAGTCTTATTATTAGATAAAGAAAATTTTCATTTAGGAAAAGTAAAACTTTTAAATAAAGAAAATAAAAATTCGAATACCATTGAATTTATTGGTAATGGACCAGTTTTAGAAGAATTGGCAATTAAGATTGTCAATCCCGATACTAAGATCTTATGTGAGGAAAATGAAATAGGTGAAATTTGGATTAGTGGGGAAAGCGTTGCAAAAGGTTATTGGCAAAGGGAAGAATTGACTAAAGATTTTTTTCAGGCGCGAATTCAAAATTCGGATGTAAACTTTAGTGCAGACGAAACAGAGTATTTGCGCACAGGCGATATGGGGTTTTTAATGAATGAGCAACTTTTTATAACGGGTCGTTTAAAGGAGATGATGATCATTAATGGAGTAAATCATTTTCCACAAGATATAGAACGTGTTGTACAACAATCTCATATTGATTTGCAAAACAATGCAGGTGCAGCATTTTGTATAGAGGCAAATGGGAAAGATCAATTAGTTGTTGTTCAGGAAATTAAAAGAACGTCAATGAGGGGCTATGATTTTGATTTCATTGTTAAGCGCATAATTGATAGTGTATTTGAGCAACATGAATTAGCTATATATGGAATTGTATTGGTTGAACCGGGAAAAGTTGAAAAAACGTCAAGTGGGAAAATTAAACGATTAGCTACAAAAAAATTATATGAGTCTGCTACTATTGATGGAGTAATGGATCAATGGGTCCGAGGACAAAGCATTAATAATGAACAGTTACAAGAGAACGAAATAGTAAAAGCACCAACATTATCTAATGATGTAGAAACGTTTCTACGAGAAGCTGTAGCAACCGAATTAAACGTAGACATATTAGAAATTAATGCTCATACTTCGTTTTCAGAATTAGGTGTAGGTTCTTTAAACATCATAAGACTGATTGGTATAATACATAAAGAATACGGAGTAGAACCTCCAATTCGCAAGATGTTTGAAGATTTGACGAATATAGATGCAATTAGAAAATACATTACTCAGGAAAAGGGACAAACGGAAGCCATATCTGACAATCAGGTAGAGGCTAATGAGCCATTTCATACGAATATTTCTTCTGGTTTGCCGACAAGTTCAAATGAAAAGATTCATACTGGCGCGGATTCTACAACCGATAGTACCGACTTTATTACAATCAGAGATCTGTTAGTGGAACAGAATCGTATTCTTGAACAACAAAATCACATCATTTTAGAGTTTTTAAAGATTTTTAAAACTTCAGAGAATACCAATAAACAGGGAAGAGGTGTAAGCGTCGCTGAGATTTCTGAAACTACAAACCTATTTGATAGTATAAAAAAAAAAATAATAACTAAAGAAGAAATCAGTCAGACAGGATCATTTGACGGTAAAGATTTTTTTTTAGAAAAACTACCAAAAAAACAGGAAGAACGGCAAGAATCAAATATTTCTAAGGTCAATTTGACTTTGACACAACAGAAGTTTAATCTTCTTCATCAAATTGACCCGGAAAGATCTTTAGCATATAATCAATCTTTCAGCTTACAGATGAAAGGTAAAATAGATGCGTCATTGCTGAAAATAGCAGTATGTAATTTCGTAGATACACATAATATTTTAAGAACTCGGGTATCAGAAGACGGAGTACACTTAATTTTCGATTCCTCTATTACTTTACCAATAGAAGAAATAGATTTTTCAAAAGATGGATTAGATCAACAGGAAAAGGCATATAAAGCTTTAGTTGATGTAAACATGCATACTGTATTCTCATTTACAAAAGGGCCTCTAGTGCGACTACAGTTAGTAAGATTTTCTTCAGAAGAGACTGCTTTAGTTGTGACGATGCACCACATAATAGCAGATGGATGGTCCTGTGCTTTATTTATTAAAGGAATTGCAAATAACTACAATTCGTTATTTCAGGGAAAGAAACTGGACTTATTACAGCCCGTTGGTTTTAATGAGTATACAAAATGGTTAGAAAATAAATTGAGTAGTGATGCCTGGAAGGTTCACGAAGAGTATTTTATAAATAAGTTTTCTAAAAAATCTTTTAATATAGTACTTCCGTTTGATAACAGTGTATCTCAATATGGGAATGCAGGTAAGTCCGTTACTTTACGTATTCCTGCAGAAGATATTCTTAGATACAAAAAATGGAGCAGCCAGCAAAATCTAACACTTTTTATGACATTTTTGTCGGCATTCGAACTCTTGTTATGCAAAATAACGGAGAAAAATGAGCTTATTATTGGTATTCCGACAGGTGGCAGAACAATGCCGGATATACAAGAAGCAATTGGAGATTTCTCTCATTTTATGCCTTTTTTAATATCCCATAATTCTAAGGATTCTTTAACAGAATATGTAAAGGATCTAAAAAATAGAATATATGAAACCTATGAGCATCAGGAATATCCTTATGCTAGTTTTATGGAATTGCTCCAAAAAGAGACTGATATAAAATATGATAACTGGGTAAATGTTGTTTTCAATTTTAATGTTAGTGTTTCTAATATTGATATGGAAAGTGTAGACTTACAGGTAGTGCATAATAAACCAGTTTACAGTGATTTTGATTTAATGTTTAATGCCATTGAGGAATCGGGAGATTTAGTTCTTTCTCTGGATTACAGAGAATCTTTCTTAAGCAGTAAATTGGCAAAAGATATTTTAGACTGTTATCAATTTATTTTAAATCAAATCATTGAAAGCGATGGAGGCAGTATAGGAAATATACAATTGTTATCTGAAGATGAAAAAGAGCAACAACTAAAGCATTTTAATAATACAGAAGTATTATTTCCAAAAGATAAAACGATAGTTGATTTGTTTGAAGAACAAGTATTGCGAATGCCGGAAAGCATTGCAGTTGTTTTTGGAAAAAAAGAATTGACATATAAAGCGTTAGATGAAAAATCAAATCAGATAGCCCATTATTTGATAGGTAAAGGACTAAGTCCGGAAGATTTGGTAGGTATTTGTGTCAATCGTTCTTTTGATATGATTATAGCGGTGTTTGGGGTCTTAAAGGCAGGCGGAACTTACGTTCCTATAGATGCCGAGTATCCTGAAGAGCGCATTCATTATATAATTGAAGACAGTAACACCACTTTTTTCATAACAGATCATGCACATGAATTTTTAGCTGCCGAAAACAAGAAAATACAAATTATTACAACAGATGATAATTGGAACTCAATAGGTAAACAACCATTAAGCAAGGTTGATACTATTATCAATGGAGATCAGTCTGTTTATGTTATTTATACATCAGGTTCTACAGGCAGACCTAAAGGAGTTGTCATTAACCATACGAGTTTATTGAATATGGCTTTGTGTTGGGAGTCATCTTATCATTTGGATAGTGATACTTGCTTATTGCAAATGGCAAGTTTTTCTTTTGATGTGTTTTCCGGCGATTTATGCCGAAGTTTATTATTTGGAGGCAGAATGGTACTTTGTCCTTCAGATGCCAGGTTGGATCCGGCCAGACTTTATGATCTTATTTTAGAAAAGGGTATTACTATATTAGAAGGTACGCCAGGTTTAGTGATTCCATTGATGGATTATATCTACGAGCAAAGTTTAGATTATACTTGGATGAAGCTGTTAATTTTGGGATCTGATGTATGTAATATTAATGACTTTAAAAGAGTATACAGCAGGTTTGGTCACGCTATGCGAATCATTAATAGTTATGGTACTACTGAAACAACTATTGATAGCTCTTATTTTGAAACTGATAATGTTGAGATTCTTGATGGTTTAGTGAATGTCCCTGTTGGTAAGCCTTTATGGAATAATAGTTTTTATATACTCAACACTTCTGAGTCATTAGTACCTATAGGAGTAATTGGCGAATTGTGTATTGGCGGAGCGGGAGTAGCTCGTGGCTATTTAAACAAGGAAGAATTAACCCGTGAAAAGTTTGTAGCGAATCCTTTTAAAACAGGAGAGCGAATGTACAAAACGGGTGATTTAGCGCGTTGGTTACCTGATGGTAATTTGGAATTTATAGGCAGGAAAGACGATCAGGTTAAGATTCGTGGATATCGTATAGAATTAGGTGAGATTGAGAACGCATTATCATTGCTTCCCGAAGTTACACAATGTTGCGTAGTGGCCAGGGAAGATGTAAATGGTGCAAAACGCTTAATAGGTTATGTGGTAGCAGAAGGTGCATTAGATAAAGAGCATCTTCAAAACCAATTAAAACAAAGCCTGCCAGAATATATGATTCCTATGATCTGGATTGCATTAGATGCAATGCCATTAACCAGTAATGGAAAACTAGATAAAAAGGGATTGCCAAATCCGGATAGCTCAGAGTTATCAAGTAAAGAATATGCCGAACCAACTACAGATTTAGAATTACAACTAGTTAATTTATGGCAGGAGTTATTAGGTGTTGAGAGAGTTGGTATTCATGATGATTTCTTTGAATTGGGAGGTCATAGTTTATTAGCAACACGCTTAGTTTCTATAATTCGTAAAGAGTTGACAATAGAAGTTTCTATTCGGGAAATATTTATCCATACTACGGTTTCTAAGTTGGGAACTTTTGTGTCCGCTCAATCCGAAGGTGTTATCTTACCTACAATTGCGGTACAGGATCGTCCAGCCCGTATTCCTTTATCCTTTAGTCAGGAGCGATTATGGTTTTTGGATAAGTTGCAAAGCAGTACAGATTATCACATACCTGTAGTTCTTTATTTAGAGGGACCTTTAGATATATCCATATTAGAAAAAACTTTACAGCAAATTGTTTATCGTCATGAGGTATTACGAAGCGTACTTCTTTCAGAGCATGGAATTGGTTATCAGGAAATTATCAGTGCAGAAAACTGGTCATTGGATAGAGAAATTGTATCAGATGAAGTATTATTACAAAGTAATATAGCAGACTATCTGAAGAAACCTTTTGATTTATCTAAGGATTACATGCTAAGATGTTGCTTATATGATTGTGGGAACGAAAAACATGTACTGGCCAGTGTCTTCCATCATATTGCCAGTGATGGTTGGTCCGGTGGGGTCTTAGTCAATGAGTTTATGAAGTTGTATAATATACTTCAATTAGATCGAACAGCAAGTCTTCCAAAATTGAGTTTGCAGTATGCAGACTATGCCATTTGGCAACGAAAATATGTAGTAGATACTGTTTTAGAAGAGCAATTATCTTATTGGGAAGAGAAGCTGCAAGACGTTAGCACTTTAGCATTGCCAATGGATTATGCACGCCCTTCAGTACATAGCACAAATGGAGCTTCTATATCTTCTGTATTAGATAAAACGTTAACAGCATCCTTAGATTCCTTATGCCGATCAGAAGGTGTTACGCTGTTTATGTTTTTATTATCAGCCTTCAAAGTTTTATTGTCTCGTTATAGCGGGCAGTCTGATATTTGTGTGGGAACACCAATTGCAAATCGTACGCAATTGGAGTTAGAAGACATGATTGGCTTTTTTGTAAACACTATTGCTCTTCGCAGTGATTTAAGCGGAAACCCAAGTTTTAGTAATTTATTAGCAAGGGTAAAACAGACAACCTTAGAGGGATATGACCATCAATTAGCTCCTTTTGAAAAGGTAGTAGATCGTGTGGTTATTACTCGTGACATGTCTATGAATCCTTTGTTTCAAGTACTTTTTGTGTTACAGAATACGCCTGATGCATCTCGAGAATTGAATTTAGAGAATATTAAGATTTCAAATTATAAGTTTGATAACATTACCTCTCAATTTGATTTGATGTTAAACGTATTTGAGGATAATAATGGTATTTCATTGGAGATGTCATATTGCACCGCTTTATTTGATAAGGCTACAATCGAGAGTATGCTGCTGCATTATCAGGAATTATTGCAAAGTATTGTAAGCAATATCAAACAACCGATAAGTACTCTGTCCATGCTTAGCCAGGCAGAAGAGCATCAATTATTGAATGTTTTCAATAACACTGAAGCTGCCTATCCATCAGATAAAACAATAGTTGATTTATTCGAAGAGCAGGTTAAACAAACACCAACGGCTATTGCAGTTGTTTACGGAGATGAAAAACTAACCTACAAAGAATTAGACCAACGTTCCAATCAATTAGGGCATTATTTGCGTGAGCAGGGTGTAAAACCCGATGCTCTTGTAGGGATCTGTCTGGAGCGCAGTTTAGAGATGTTAATTGGTATTCTTGGGATCTTAAAATCAGGAGGCGCTTATGTTCCTATTGATCCGGAATACCCGGCAGATCGTATCGCTTATATGCTTAAAGATGCTGGTATTGATTTGGTTGTAAGCAGTCAAACCAGTTGTAATGTTATAAACAGAGGTGAGGATATATCCGTTCTGTGTCTGGATAAAGATTGGGATCTTATCTCAGGTTATCCAACAACAGAGCTTAGGACTGTATTGACAGCCTCTAATTTAGCTTATGTGATATATACCTCAGGAAGTACCGGTACACCTAAGGGAGTTTTGATAACGCATAAAAATGTAGTTCGATTATTTAAAAACGAATCCCTATTATATGATTTTGGGTCCGGTGATGTCTGGACTTTGTTTCATTCCTTTTGTTTTGATTTCTCAGTATGGGAAATGTATGGCGCCTTATTACATGGAGGCCGTTTAGTGGTTGTTTCTAAGCCCCTAACAAAAGATGCTGTTTCTTTTAAGGAATTACTAATAAAAGAAGGCGTAACAGTTTTAAATCAGACACCAGGTTCATTTTATGTACTTCAGGAAGAATTTTTATCCAAAAATTCATTACATTCTCTGCGTTACGTAATTTTTGGAGGAGAGGCGCTGAATTCCACTTATTTGGAAAGATGGAAGCGTTCTTATGTAGATTGTAAACTGATCAATATGTATGGCATCACAGAAACAACTGTACATGTCACTTACAAAGAGATTACAGAGACAGATACACAGAGTCTGATCAGTAATATAGGTACTGCAATTCCAACTTTAGGATGTTACATAGTGGATGCTCATTTAAATCTGGTTCCCATAGGAGTAGAAGGAGAATTGTGTATCTCGGGAGCAGGAGTAGCACGAGGTTATTTAAATAGAGAAGACTTAACCAATGAGAAGTTTATAGCGAATCCGTTTAGTGTGGATAAAACTTCCAGATTATACCGATCGGGAGATTTAGCGCGTTGGCTTCCGGATGGAAACATAGAATATATCGGCAGAAAAGACGATCAGGTTAAAATTCGCGGTTATCGAATAGAATTAGGCGAGATCGAAAACGCCTTGTCTTCTTTAGCGGGCGTAAACCAATGTTGTGTTCTGGTCAAAGAAGATACAGCAGGCAATAAACGTCTGGTTGGTTATGTAGTTTTAGAAGGAAAATTGAACAAAGAGCAATTACAAAACCAATTAAAATTAAGTTTGCCGGAATACATGGTTCCTCAATTGTGGGTAGCATTAGATACAATGCCATTAACCGGTAACGGAAAACTGGATAAAAAAGCATTGCCGGATCCGGATGGTTCAGAACTATCGAGTAAAGAATATGTAGCGCCACGCAACGAAACAGAAACCCAATTAGCTGAAATCTGGCAGAACCTGTTAGGGGTAGAACGAGTAGGGATTCATGATAATTTTTTCGAACTCGGAGGTCACAGTTTGCTGGTAGTTCAATTGATATCTCGCCTGCAGGCGTTAGATTTTAATATCGCAGTTAAAGATATTTTTGCAGGCCCAACTATAGCTTCTATTGGTGATAAGCTATCTTCGATATCGTTTGTTTACACTGTTCCTGCTAATGGAATTTTAGCAACAAGTGATTGTATCACACCATTGATGGTTCCTTTACTTGATTTTGAGCAAAACGATTTAGATAAGATAGTGGCAATGGTTCCAGGTGGTATTTCAAATATTGAAGACATCTATCCTTTATCTCCATTACAAGAAGGGATTTATTTTCACCATCTTATGAGCAATGCTGTTCAGGGAGATCCTTATATTCTTTCGGGTTTACTTTCATTTTCTGATTCAAAAAAGCGTACAGACTTTATCGAAGCCTTACAGTTTGTGGTGAATCGCCATGATATTTTGCGTACCTCTTTTTTAAGTGCTGATTTACCTGATGTTGTTCAGGTAGTATTGCGAGAAGCTGTTTTACCAGTAGAATTATTAGAGAGTTCAAACTTGGATAATTCCAAAGCTATTTTACCACAGTTGAAAGTATTGGCAACTTCAGGTACTCATTGGATGGATACCTCTAAGGCTCCATTACTGGAATTGAAATTAGCAGATGATCCTGAGAACGAATCATATTATCTGGTAGTCTATTATCACCATTTAATAATGGACCATGTTGGTTTAGAGAAAATCATGGAAGAGGTAATGGTACACCTGTCAGGAGAAGGGGAAAATCTTTCAGTTCCTTTTTTATATCGGGATTTTATTGGGCATACTTTGCATGCACAATCAGTCAGCGATGGAGAGTCTTATTTTAGGTCATTATTGGGAGCAATTAATGAACCTACCTATCCATTTAATTTATCAAATGCCTTAGGAGATGGTACAAAAATTGAAGAGGCCACAGTTACCCTTTCTAAAGATTTAAGTACAGCATTGCGTACTACTTGTGTCCATTTAAGTATTAGTCCTGCTGTATTGTTTCATGCGGCTTTCGGATTGGTAATAGCAAGATGCAGTAATAAGCAGTATGCGGTGTTTGGCTCCTTATTTTCTGGACGTTTGCAAGGCTCTTTAGGTGCGGCAGATTCTTTAGGTTTGTTTATCAATACACTACCAGTTGCTTTGGAATTAAAAGGCAGTGTTATGGAGTATTTAGAGGAAGTTAAGTTAAGATTAGGAGAACTGTTATCTTATGAGCAAACTCCTTTATCTTATATTCAGGATTGGAGTGGTATTTCCAATCAAATGGCCCTTTTCAGTGCTTTATTAAATTACCGTCATTCTTCAGCAGTAGAAGAGGGTAATATGAAAAATTTGGGGATAACGCTAATTGGTGATTATGAACGAACGAACTATCCTTTTAACTTTATTGTAGATGATTTTGGTATTGATTTTGGATTAACAGCACTTGTGGATGTGAACATTGGAGCAGGTCGTATACTTCAATTCATGGAACAATCATTAATTCAACTTATAGATGGCTTAACTTTTGAAAAAGAAGTAAGCATAAATACGTTGAATATCCTGTCTAATAAAGAAAAACACCAACTATTAGATGTTTTTAATGACACTGATGCTGTATATCCAGTAGATAAGACCATAATAGATTTATTTGTCGAACAGGTTAAACAAACACCAAATGCTATTGCAATTGTTTATAAGGACGTGGAACTAACTTATAAAGAATTAGATAAACACTCCAATCAATTGGCTCATTATTTATTATCAAATAATAGTATTATTGCAGATAGTCTAATAGGAGTAGTTTTAGAGCGCAGTGAATGGTTAATTATTTCGTTTCTTGCGATATTGAAAACAGGTGCAGCTTATGTACCAATAGATTCCAATTTCCCGGAAGAAAGAAAAGAATACATAAAGAAAGATAGTAACTGTTCTATTGTTATAGATGATTTAGTACTGGAAACATTCAAAAAGAATTACTCCGATTACTCTGATGACTTACCTGAAATAAATACAAGCCCTGATAATTTGGCATACATTATTTACACTTCGGGTAGTACGGGTAAACCAAAAGGGGTAATGATTGAACATCGAAATATTGTCAATACAATACTATCTCAGATTTCTGCTTTTTCAATTACCAATAAGGATAGCTGTCTGCAATTTGCGAGTATTTCGTTTGATGCTTCTATTTGGGAGATAG
>NZ_MIKE01000027.1:0-344708 GCF_001853485.1 Flavobacterium tructae
TTCCTGCTGTTGGTTTTACTGGAGTTGTCGGTTGTGCATTGATCACAACATTATCTGAAACTACTGAACTACAAGTTCCCAATGTAGCAGTCACGGTATAAGTTCCTGCCGGAGCGGTTACTGTAGCGCCTGAAACTGTAACTCCTGTTGATGGATTTACTGAATATGTATAAGCAGCATTATAATTTGAAATCGCAAAACTTCCTTTAGCCACTGAACAAGTAGGTTGTGTTACTGTTCCTGCTGTTGGTTTTACTGGAGTTGTCGGTTGTGCATTGATCACAACATTATCTGAAACTACTGAACTACAAGTTCCCAATGTAGCAGTCACGGTATAAGTTCCTGCCGGAGCGGTTACTGTAGCGCCTGAAACAGTAACTCCTGTTGATGGATTTACGGAATACGTATAAGCAGCATTATAATTTGAGATAGTAAAACTTCCTGTAGCCACTGAACAAGTAGGTTGTGTTACTGTTCCTGCTGTTGGTTTTACAGGGGTTGTCGGTTGTGCATTGATCACAACATTATCTGAAACTACTGAACTACAAGTTCCCAGTGTAGCAGTCACGGTATAAGTTCCTGCCGGAGCGGTTACTGTAGCTCCTGAAACTGTAACTCCTGTTGATGGATTTACAGAATACGTATAAGCAGCATTATAATTTGAAATCGCAAAGCTTCCTGTAGCCACTGAACAAGTAGGTTGAGTTACTGTTCCTGCTGTTGGTTTTACAGGGGTTGAAGGTTGTGCATTGATCACAACATTATCTGAAACTACTGAACTACAAGTTCCCAATGTAGCAGTCACGGTATAGGTTCCTGCCGGAGCAGTTACTGTAGCTCCAGAAACTGTAACTCCTGTTGATGGATTTACAGAATACGTATAAGCAGCATTATAATTTGAAATCGCAAAACTTCCTGTAGCCACTGAACAAGTAGGTTGAGTTACTGTTCCTGCTGTTGGTTTTACAGGGGTTGAAGGTTGTGCATTGATCACAACATTATCTGAAACTACTGAACTACAAGTTCCCAATGTAGCAGTCACGGTATAGGTTCCTGCCGGAGCAGTTACTGTAGCGCCTGAAATCGTAACTCCTGTAGATGGATTTACAGAATACGTATAAGCAGCATTATAATTTGAGATAGCAAAACTTCCTGTAGCCACTGAACAAGTAGGTTGAGTTACTGTACCTGCTATTGGTTTTACTGGAGTTGTCGGTTGTGCATTGATCACAACATTATCTGAAACTACTGAACTACAAGTTCCCAATGTAGCAGTCACGGTATAAGTTCCTGCCGGAGCGGTTACTGTAGCGCCTGAAACAGTAACTCCTGTTGATGGATTTACAGAATACGTATAAGCAGCATTATAATTTGAGATAGCAAA
Source organism: Flavobacterium tructae (assembly GCF_001853485.1). Lineage (NCBI taxonomy): Bacteria > Pseudomonadati > Bacteroidota > Flavobacteriia > Flavobacteriales > Flavobacteriaceae > Flavobacterium > Flavobacterium tructae. Next base: position 1,385 of record NZ_MIKE01000027.1, read on the forward strand.
ACTTCCTGTAGCCACTGAACAATTAGGTTGAGTTACTGTTCCTGCTGTTGGTTTTACAGGGGTTGAAGGTTGTGCATTGATCACAACATTATCTGAAACTACTGAACTACAAGTTCCCAATGTAGCAGTCACGGTATAAGTTCCTGCCGGAGCGGTTACTGTAGCGCCTGAAACAGTAACTCCAGTTGATGGATTTACAGAATACGTATAAGCAGCATTATAATTTGAAATCGCAAAACTTCCCGTAGCCACTGAACAAGTAGGTTGTGTTACTGTTCCTGCTGTTGGTTTTACAGGTCTTTCTTTTACTACAACATCAATTGCGGTTCTGGCACTCTCGCAATTTCCAACCGTCTGACTAACATAATACGTTGTAGTACCAACAGCTGTTGTTACAGGAGTTGGTGCAGTTGCACTTCCAACGCCACCTGTTTGAGCAGTATACCATTTCAGATTTGAACCTGTTGCTGTTAAAGCAGTAGCTGTTTCATCCTGACAGTAATTTACTGGTGTTGTAACGACTGGTGCATCAGTGGTACTGATTTCTCCTTTAAAAGGATAATTGTGTGTTTCTGAACCGCCAATGTTTTGAATTAAATTTCCACCCACAATAAAACGACCGTTCATACCAATCATTTCGTTGGTAACCGTACCTGTACGTTGTGGAATAACCATACTTCCCCAAAACTGAGCTCCTTTTAAAGAAACAGTAGTGGCTGTAGGTAAATTCCATAAAATTCGTAGTGAAAAAGGCGCTACTTCATTCGCAGGTGCTTTATTCCCACTACCTACTGCCTGAGTTACACCATTAAACTGAAATGTAGCAATATTAAAATTTGTTGTGGTACCAGGTACGTTAATTAATAAACTCGCAGTATCCGGAAAACCTACAAAATTAATGGTACCATTTGGTCTTGATGCTAAAACATTAGGAATGTTTATCACATACGATTTTGAAACAGCAGGTGTTAAACACGTAAACGTATACGTTCCGAATCCATCATTTGCGAAAGTGACATTTGGATCACTTGGTAACTGATTCCAGGCCGTACTTGAAACCTGTAAAGCATTGAACGCATCATTATAAGGTGCTAAATCTAAAGTAGCTTCATTAATAACTTTAGCCGCATCTCCCGTAATTTTAACATTTGGAGATTTAGTTCCTTTGTAAACTATAGTTCCATAGGACTTTTGACCATTACCGCTTTCTCCTCCCAGTATTAAATTACCCGAAGCTGCTGAAGCATCAAAATTACCTCCTATGGTTAAAATATTCTTATTATCATCCGGTACAATAAAAGATCCTACTCCGGCTACTCCAAGATTAAAAGCACTTGTTTTGTTCATGGTAAAATTCCCATATACAAAACTACGTCCTTCATATTCGGCACCATTTGTTATGGTAAGATTCCCTCCGACAGCAAAGTTAATGGCATTATCACGACCAATAAAATCTCCGGTAAAAGTCGCCGGTTTATAGATACTGGTTGGCGGATTAGAGGAAATTACATCACTTAAGAACACTCCTAAACAAGAATTGGTAGCAGATGGAAATGGCAAAGGATCTATAACTGTTAAGGCATCTGTCTTTGCATTATTACATCCCACACCACTAGGCGTTCCGTCACATTCTACATCCGGGTCTACCGGAGGTGTACCAATATGTGTATCGGCAGTAGCGTCCGGATCTGTTAAATCTGCAGGACGCATGATCGTTGCTTTAACTATAGGATTACTTCCCCCCGCGGCTAGTACCTTTACCACAATTGTAAAGGTAACTGTTGCATCTTTGGGTAAATCAACCGTAGCATCAAGAACTCCACCGGTAATTGTTTGTGCTGTAATTGCACCTCCTAAGGTAGAGGAAGAAGTAAAAGATTGTACCGCTAAATTTGCACCTAAGGCTAAATCTGAAAATTTAAATTTTGCACCGGTTACATCGTTTGGTCCTCCAATATTCTTAACAACAACTGTATAGGTAACATTTGATCCCACATTACCACTTACCACATCACTAATACTTGTTACCGCCAAATCGGCAGCGTTCTGAATAACCGAAAACTCTGTCGGAGTAGGTGGCGTTGTATACACGTAAGACCAGGTATCTATTAAACCCAGATTACCATATCCTCCAGACCATCTATGTGCGCCTGATGCGCTACTGGTATTTAAGGTACGCGAAGAAGCATCCACCGGACTAGGGGCTACACCTCCTGAATCACCTGTTATAATTGAATCATTCCAATAAATATTACTATTAGGATTAGATCCGTTAACTCTCGTAATAATAATTCCTTGCGGATTATCTTCGGCATCGATGTAAGGAAAATGCACTTCTCCGTTAAATAAAATCACGGCCACTTTGACCTTTGCTCCATATGGTATAGAGTTACCTTGATTGTCCTTACCATCCCAACGAACAGAATTTGAACCTGCAACGGCAGTACCGCGTAGGATTCTGTCTACAGGATCGGCCATAGAGTTATTATTATTAACATCAATCTCTATGGTGTAATTGGCATTTGTATTCGCGTCAAAAGTCACAAACCCACCTAGAGGAGCGGTTCCCATACCCGATGAGCTTCCTTCAACTCCTCTTAAATTTACATTACTTATCGTTTGGGTTATAATGGGCTTATTTAACCAGGTAGTACTTGCTGAACCATTATAAATATTGGCTTCCGCAGGCATAGAAGGATCCGGTGTATTATAAAAAATCTTATGCGTAAAATTAGTCAAATCATCCGAGTCAGTCGGGTTATGAAAAGAATAGTCCGTTGCGCTGCTTGAATAATTATTAACTCTAGCCAACGGTGAACTTGTATATACTGGTGCTGCACTATTCGAAACACCCGATCTTAATCCTTTATTATTAACAAAGAAATTAAAATAAACAGGTCGTACCCCATTGGTTTGGATGTTGTATTGAAATCCGTCATATGTTAAAACCTTTAAATTGGAATTCCACTGATTTGTTGCATCTCCTAAGTGACCTGTTAAAACATTCGCGTAAACACGACCTGATTTAGCGACACCTGAAGCGGCAACCGTTACATCCCAAGCCACAATATAACAAGTATTAGTAGCTTGTGTCCAATTTGAATTAGCCTGTATATTTGCATTCCCACCAGGCATAGGAGATGGAGCTAAATTGGGAGAATCTGACAAAAATTCGACAATCCAAATTCCACTTTCAGAAGCACCTACAGTTCTGGAATAAGCATTATATCCCCCTGCTCCTACTAATGCTGAAGGGCCATTTAATTCTTGTGCTCTACTAGAAATTAAACCTACAGTCGTACTTGTTCCGCTATTGTAAGAAGTACCATTTGGTGCGGTTAAGATAATTCTTCCAACACCTGAACCAGTTTTCCCTTGAGCAGAAGAACCCAGGTACAACACTTCTCCGGCATTAGCATAAACATACATTTTTCCCCGATTGGCAACGCCCCAGGTATTCGTTGTATTAATAGAATTATTGGTACTCGACATCAACATCCTGTACCCTGTTGCCCCACTGGGGAACAAATCCTTAGACCCTTCAGCAAAGACATTCCATCCACTGAAGAGAGAAAGAAAACACAGTATAAAAGTCAGCTGTAATTGCCTTAATTTTAATGTAATTTTATTCAACATTTTAATAGTTTTGATTATTAGTAACTGCTATAGAATTTATCTCCCGATAACAACCTGAACGCCATTTTAATTCCTGCTGTTGTAGCGAATGCATGAGAGTAAAAAAAAGATTTTTAATAAATGTATCGGGTGAAAAGCGATTACTTTTTCGGATAAAAGCATCAAAATCAAGCGAAGTAAAAGAGATTAAGAAACCCTCCTTCAGAGCGCTTCTTCTAACAAAAAACCGGGTTATAAAAAAAGTAAAGTTCACCATATAATAAATAATTAAAATTCCATACAAAGTCTTTTCGAATATCCCTTGATATTCAAAAATTATAGCGATTAGACTCAAGTCGAAGGGACCTAAATCATCACTATACTCTAGTTGATATGTCCCAGTTTTGATGCCTCGCGCACCATACCGGCAACATTACTCACATCGAGTTTGCTAAAAATGTTTTTTCTGTGATTTTCGACCGTATTGACCGAAAGTTTTAGTTCGCCGGCAATATCGGCTGTAGTAAATTCTCTAATAATGTATTGCATGATCGTAAGCTCTTTAGCCGTTAGCGTAATTGCTGTGCCTACCCTATTCTGTTTGGATAAAAAGGCATAGTCGTCCGGCAGATAAACTCCGCCTTCCCATACTAATCTAATAGCTTCTAAAAGATCTTCGCTGTCCTGGTTTTTATTAACGTAACCTTTTACGCCCATAGCCAATAGGTTTTCGACTAATATGGGACTTGAAAGAGAGGTAAAAGCAATTACTCGCAAATCAGGGTGATTTTTATGAAGGTATTCATAAACTTCCAGTCCCTGCACATCACTTGCAATCAGATCAACAATAATTAAATCTAATCCTGAATGCTCCTGAACTTTAAGATATAAATCTTGCTTATTTGTCGCGTAAAAAAGCACTTCCAAATCTTTCTGATTTGAAAAAAAACTAGTAAGACCCCCACAAACAATAGGTTGGTCTTCAAAAAATGCAATATGTATCATAGTACAAATTAGCGACAAAAAAATTGTTAAATAAATAGCGGTTTTCCCTATTTCGGCAAGATAATTTTGAAAGTACAACCTGCTGATTCATTGTTAAAAACAGCAAGTGTTCCTTTGTTTTTCAGCATTAATTCCTGACATAAATAGAGCCCGATTCCAAACCCCGATTCCAAATTAGTGCCTAGTCCCGGATTTATTTTCTGTTTGAATAATTTGTCAATCTTTTTTTGCTCAATTCCTTTCCCCGAATCTGTTACGATTATTTCATGATGATCATATTCAATAACAATAGTACTGTCTGCATAGCTAAACTTAATGGCATTGTTAATAACGTTTCGCAAGACTATACTTAAAACAGCCGAGTTAAAAATAATGATTGTACCTTTTGCTACTTTAAGTTCAATTGTAATATTCTTAGCCTTTACCTGATGCCCTAACTCCTTACAGGCCGCGCTGATAAGGTTGTGCAGCATGATCTCGCTATAACCCGATTGTGCGGTAATCAGTTCCATTTTGGCCCAATCGAGTAAACTGGTAAGCATGGCATCCGATTGTTCCAATTGTTGCCCAATAGCTTTCATGTAGGTTGAAACAATCTCATTTTCATTTTTAAGTATCTCTTCTTTCTCTAATAAAATTTTTAAGGTTGTAATTGGTTCCTTAAAATCATGGGAGATTACCGTAAAAATCTTTTGATGCAATAAATTAAGACGTTTAAGATCATTATTTTTTACTTCAATTTGCTCTTTTTGCAGTTTTAGTGTTTCATTGGTAATTCGTTGCTTTTTGGTCAATACTACAATCGAATACAATAATATGATTAATAAAGTAATTCCTATTAACGAAGCAATAAGAGCCACTTTCTGTTTTTGCAGACGCTCTTCTTTATTATCGTTGATTCTTTTCAGGTAAGTATTCTGCTGTTCTTTTAACTTGATTTTGTTCGCAATTTCAAACGAGTCGATTCGGCTGTTTCGAATCTTCGTATCCTCTATTCCTACTAATCGATCCAGCCTTTCGAATGTTTTATGAGCAGCTTCAAACTCTCCCTGCTCGACCATAATTTCTCTTAAGGTTCGTAAGGCGTTAATTTTATTCTCTAAATCATTGCAGCTGTCAGCCACTCTTATACTTTCGGTAATCGCTTTTTTTGCTTTTTCTATTCTATTTTGCCTACTGTACACACGGGCAGTTTTAACATAAACTTCCGCAAGCTTACATGGATTATATTTTTTTGCCACACGTTCTGTGAGCAAAAATTCTTCCATACTTTTCTTGTGATCGTAATTGATGTAATAATAGTATCCAATAATTAAATGCAGTACTATATAATTGCTCGGACTGTCAGCTGGAGAAATTTCGTTTTGGCATAAATTGGCATAGTAAAATGCTTTTTTATAATCTTTTTTAGTAAATAATAAATCCGATAATATATAAAGACTCCTATAATACGTTTTCAACGATTCTCTTCCTTCACCTTTCAATGCAATAGATTTATTCAAAGAAATGATCGCATCCGATGATCTACCGATGATTTTATAGTAATTCGCCTTAAAAAAATGCAACAATTGAAGTTCATATACACTCAAATCAGGCTTTGTGAGATGTTTATCAATTAAGTAACTGATACTGTCTGTTTGATTGCGATTATCTAAATTTCTTAATTTCTCTCCTAGCAGTTTGATTCGGGGTGTGATTTCCTGAACCTGAGCCTGAGAATGGAATGAAACTAAGAAAAAAGCGAGAATGAAATACTTTACGGAATTAGTTAATTTTACCTTATTGTCAGGTAATATGGATCTAAAGCTAAAAAAAGAAAGGAATTCAAAAAAAATACTCTTAAAAAGAATAAAAGACTTCTGAATATGTTTGGGCCAATTGTCTACGGTCATAAAATTAACTTACATTTTTTAGTAAATCTCTTCACAACCCAACCCCTATCCATTTAAAATTTACAGCAGCAAAATTATCAATAACAACCTAATCCATTGCTATGAATTCAATAAAATAAACCATTTAAATTTAAAGAAATTGCCTTTAATTCAATTTTTAATAAATTAACAAGATATTTAGCAATAATTTAAAAGCAATTAAATATAATCCTACTGTGTGATTCTTTTATATACCCAGTCTTTATAACCTTTTAAAGGTAATGACATTTTAAACAAAGTCCCCCTCCTATACCAATACCCTCTACTTCAACGGTTTAAAAACAATTTCGTAAGACTTGGCTTTGTTTAGAAATGCATTAGCAAACTCCTGAATGTCTTTTTCAGTGATGCTATTTACAATATCTACATAAGCTGCAGGATCATCCATGTTTATATTGTACTCAAAAAAATTGTATAATAAACTCAAACTGTAGCTGTTGAAATTTTTGCTGTCTTCTCTTGATTTCAAGTAGTTGCTTTTCGTTTTCGCAAGGTCCTCTTTTACCAAAACTCCTTTTTTAATTTTGTTAATTTCGTCGTACAATATAGGAAGTAAGCTGTTCACTTTGATCGGATCTGAATCAAAATTTATCGATAGGGCAACCGTATTTTTTGGAAATCTTGAAGCTGCCGCACTAACCTGAACACCATAAGTTCCTCCTTCTTTTTCTCTAAGATTCTCTGTGTAGCGTAAAGTCAAAATGTCACGCAGCATATCCGCCAAAACAGCATTTTTGGAAGTGTATTTAAAATCGCTTTCAAACTGAATATTGACCGTACTTTTGGGCGTTTCCATTTTAATTAAAACTTCTTTGTTAATTTTATTGGAACTCCAGACAGGCGTTTTGTCTTTGAATGTTTCTTCTCTTTTTATACCGGGAATACTGGCGATGTATTTTTCTAATAGAGGTTTCAGCACTTCGGGCATTACGTCACCTACAATAAAAAACTCAAAGTTAGAAACATCACAAAATCGTTCTTTATAAATTGCTTTTATTCTTTCAAAAGACAAATCATCAATAAACTGCTGATCCAAAATTCTTACTCTGGGATTATTTTTTCCGTAAACGATTGCATTGATACTATCGGTCATTTTTGCATTGATATCCTTGTCTTTGTTTTCAAGATAATTTTGAAGATCTAATTTCTTAATATCATAAATTTCCTTGTCGAAACGTGGCTTTACAAAACGCAGATGCACCAATTGCAGCATTGCTTCGAGATCCTTTACTTTAGCATTACCCGAAACCGTCTCATTTAAAGCTCCTACATTTATTCCCGTACCGACAACCTTACCTGAAAGAATTTTTTCCAAATTAATATTAGAGAATGCTCCCACACCTGAAGCATCTGTCAAACCGTTCAGTGCAAATGTCGATGGCAGATCTTTGAGATCATATAAGGACGCCCCCCCGAAACTTTCCGCATACAACTGTACATCATTTACATTTTTATTTGCAAATTTATAATGCACCTTTACGCCATTGCTTAAAATATAAGTAGTAGCACCGATTTCTTTACTTTCCTTTTCAGCAGTAATTTTGCCCGGAACAATCGTTACATCAGTCAACAGTGACTTATCATTAAAACTATCTGCATAAGGCTTTAAATTAGGATTGTTTTCTGATTTGGCAATAATAGCAAAAGCGTCCTCTTTTGTTAAATTAGTTTCATTTTCCATCCCTTCAACGGTCACTACCCTGTTTTTTGAAGTATATCCACTAGTTAATTCGACCTGAAGAGCTTTTGAATCGATATCTTTCAAAATAGATTGTATCATTTCAAACTCGCTTTTAGTATCTGTAAACAGTCGATGTAAAAGATAATCTGATTGTATACTATTGGCAATACTGCTATGTGAAACTTCTTTCTCTGATTGGATATAGTTTTCGTAAAAAGACCTAATAAAAGTTACTTTTCTTTGAATTTCACCTTCCGAAAAACCAAATTTTCCGGCACGTATATACTCATCCATAACTACAGCTAAAGCTTCTGCCTGTTTATTTGGTTTTGGAGCAATATCCATCCCCATTACATCATTCACTCTTCTAAAATTAGAATAATAAGCTTCCGCATTCTTAAACGGACAATTTTCTTTCTGTGCTAATTCATTCAATCTGTCGTTGAGCATCGAAAACGCCATTATCCTCGTTATTGACTGCTTCAGATCAGCAAAAGTCTGACTCTGACCTGCGTCATTTTGAATGATTTTAAAAGATATAGTCGAATTTGTTATTTCTTTATCTAGCGCTACCTTAAAAAAAGGTTCCTCATGATCCGGAATTGCGACCTCAAATCGTTTCTTCGGATTTTTAGCTTTCGGAATATCAGCAAATAATGTTTTTATTTTTTGCTCAATTTCTTCAGCATTTACATCCCCAACAACGGCAATTGCCTGCAAATCGGGACGGTACCATTCTTTGTAAAAATCTCGTAGCAAAGCGTAATCAAAATGTCTTACAATATCCATATCACCAATAGCAACACGGTTTGCATACAGCGAATGGTTGTACAAATAAGGGTTGAATAAATTAGAAATGCGGGTTGATGCGTTTTGCCTGGTTCTCCATTCTTCAACAATAATACCACGTTCGGCATCAATTTCCTCATTGGTCAATAGTAATGAATGGGACCAATCGTGTAAAATCAGCAATGCAGTATCAATTACTTTAGGATCTGTTGATGGAATATTGTCAAAATTATAAACCGTCTCATCAAAACTGGTGTAAGCATTTATATTATCTCCAAAAACAGCCCCTTGTTTTTCGAGAGTCGTCAAAATTCCTTTTCCGGGAAAATTTTTAGTTCCGTTGAAAGCCATGTGCTCCAGAAAATGTGCCAATCCTTTCTGATTGTCATTCTCTAAAATAGAGCCTACGTTTTGAATAATATAATAACTTGCTGTGTTTTTATTTACCGCTGTTGGATAAATATAATACGTCATACCATTGGATAGTACTCCTTTTTTAAGAGTTTTATTTCCAATTAAGGCATCAGCAGGTTTGTAGTTTTGAGCATTTATGGAAGCAATTCCAATAAATAATAATAGTAAGTGTAAAATTTGAGCGTGTACAGATTTCATCATTTTTGATTTCGGCATTTAAAGTAAGAATATATTATTCCACATCAGTTGAGAGTATAAGTATTTCCCCTACTTAGAAACATCTTCGCCTAAGGACGGGCATAGCTCTTTTTCCGTTCATCTGATCATGGTTTGCGCAAAATAATTAAAAATGATGTACGAAAAAATTTGCGTTACTTATTTAACACATTAAATTTCTGTGCGACACAATTTCTGCACAATCTATTTATACTTGAGTCACCATCCCATTTTTTTTAAAAACGCACTTTATAGCTCACCCCTGCTGTCCATGCCCGTGTAAGTCCGTCCGGTCTCACTTCTCTCACTACAAAAGGCGTCGCAACCGAGGCTTCGATACTGCTTCCGGATGAAAAATGATATCCTGCAATTAGATTTCCATTAATGGTAAGTCCGTCAGAGCCTTTAATCATCTGTCTTTGTCCGTAAATGTCTTCATAAGTATCTTCCCCTAAATGATAAATGAAAAGCAAATTCGGTTTGAACGAAAATTTACGATTGGCTGTATTTATGGTGTAGGTTCCGCGTAAGAGAACGTCCGGTTTTCTCTCAAATAAATTGGTGGTCACGAAATCATCTGTACCGGAATATTCGCTGAAATAGGAATTCTTGTTTATATTAATGACTGGCAATTGTATCGCAGAATTAAAATCCCAGTTTTTATAGTTCAGATTCACACTTCCCAAAAAATCAAAAGTTCCAAGACTGCTTTGGTAATCCATTGGAAGCGGATGATCGTTTATTTTGAGATTACTTTGGTTAAACGGAACTTTAATCCCCGAAGTAAAACTCCATTTGTACAAATTTGTCGTAACCGGAGTATAGTTTGCCGTTAAAAAAGCATCTCCAACCGAGCCCCTTCCTCCGAAACTTCCATTGGCATACTGAGAAGTCACTTTTACATTTCCCGACCACTTTTCATTAAAACTTCTGGTGTAAGCAATATAACCCGACAAATATTTCACATCTACATCGCCTTTCCCCAGAACAGTTCCAAATTCGATATGATTATTCTTCTTGTCATCATTTTCGTGAAATGCTCCCCCAATACTACAAATACCGGCGTCACTGCAGCCTTGTGCTTTACTATAATCGAATATAAAAAACGTGGCTAAAACTATCAAAAAATTAATTTTCATAATGAGTTGGATTTTAAAGCAGCAGTAGCAAAAAGATGATTGAATTGCTGACAATGAATTAATACATAAGGATAGGCCGCTAAATTTACTCCTGGCGGAATCGTATAGGTCTGTGAATTTCCTGTTCCTAAACTTCCCAGATTTACAAAACTTTCCGGTCGATTGGTTTTAGAAAGATAAACCTTAAGATCAGGCCCACTGGAAATACTAAAATCTTTAAGTGATAATTTGTACAGATCCCCGTCTTTGTGAATTTGGGCCGAACCGGTAACGGTATTGCCTCCCTCAGCTTCAAAAGTTCCTGTAGAAAGCAAAATTGCTTCTGAAGAAACTACCATTGAACCAATTTTTTCGCGCGTCAGTTCTCCTTCAGATTCACATCCGAAGAGTATTAAAATAGCTATAAAAGAAAATAGTGTTCTCATGTGATATCGTTTAATAAATCGAAATTATGAACTCTTACAGTCTACTAATGTCGGCTAGTTTACATATCCTGAACATTTTTGATATTCCCCGTTTGTATTTTACATTTTCTACGGCTTAGATTAAAAAACACCGAAGCGCTCCGTTATATTTTTCTACCTTTATATCCAATATACCAATCGAGATGACAATTCAGCAATTAAAATATATTGTAGCATTAGACGAGGAACGTCATTTTGCAAGAGCAGCGGAAGTTTGCCTGGTATCGCAACCCGGACTAACCATTCAGCTAAAAAATCTGGAAGAAGAAATTGGAATTAAAATTTTCGATAGAAACAAAGTTCCGTTAACCCCTACCGTTCTTGGAACCGAAATTATAAACCGAGCCAAAAAGATACTTCGCGAGGCCGATGAAATCAGAGATTTTGTAGTGAATGAGAAAAACAAACTGGAAGGCGAAGTTAAAGTTGGAATCATTTCGACTTTGTCCCCTTATCTGATCCCTCTTTTTATTCAGGCCATGAAAAAAGCCACTCCAAAAATGCAATTCATTATAAAAGAAGCCAATACCGGACAATTGATGAATGATGTTATGACAGGAGCTCTGGACGTAGCTATTATGGCAACTCCTACCGGAAATCCTCATTTAATAGAACATCCGGTTTTTAAAGAACCTTTTGTCGCGTACTTAAATACGGTACATCCTATGGCCGCAGCATCACATTACGAATTGCAGCCTTCAGACCGGGCCGAATTGCTTTTGCTTCAAAACGAATATTGTTACAATGCACAGCTCCTTGATATCTGTGATATCAAAAGTACGGGAAAAATTAAAGAACAATTCAGTTATGATATTAGCTCGATTGAAACTCTTAAAAATTTGGTACGAGCCGAATTAGGATTTGCCATAATCCCTCAACTTTCGATGATTAACGAGGTAGAAACCGGGCTTTTTAAACATTTTAAAGATCCAAAACCCGTACGCGAAATCAGTCTGGTGGTGTCTGATACTTTTTCTAAGAAATTATTGCTTGAAAAAATGAATGAAGCTATCTGGAATTGCTTACCGGAATCTTTACAACAAAACTTTGCTTATCGCAAAATAAGATGGAACGACTCTCCCTATTTTATTAAAGCTACTACCCGGTAAATACCTATCGGGAATCAATACAAAAAAGCCAAAATACCTTGCAGTACTTTGGCTTTTTGTATTTAGAAAAATGCTTCAATTAGTAAGATCAATGGAGGAGAAAAAAAATACATCATCAAATTAAAACAATCAAACCTATTTTCTCGCAGATCTCGCAGATTGTGCAGATTCTATAACATTCTATTACTTTCCGCTTAGATCTTTAGCTGCACCAATAATTACGTTTGCCACAGCTTCCGGTTGTGAGATAAAAACACAGTGACTTCCTTTTATTTCTGTCGCTTTCGTTTTGGAACGTTTGTACATAGCACGCTGAATGGAAGGATCGATACTTTTGTCCTGTGTAGCAATTACTGCATAAGCCGGTTTATCTTTCCAGGCCGCTTTTGTAATAGGTGTGATAAAACCTTTGGCATAAAAAGCACCTTGCGAAGCGTACATAAAAGCGGCATCTTCCTTACTAATGTCCGCACAGAAGCCGGCATGAAACTTGGCCTCATCATAATAAACGATCCCTTTATCATTTGGAGCCAAAACACCATTCTCGGGAGCGGGACCAGCCGTTTGCAGCCATTGCAAAGCCGATTCTCCGTTATCCGGCTGAAAAGCGGCTACATAAACCAATCCCACAACATTAGCGTGATTACCGGCCTGCGTAATTACAGCACCTCCCCAGGAATGTCCCACCAAAATCGTTGGACCATCCTGATTGTCCAATACCACATTGGTTGCTGCTACATCATCTTCAAGAGAACTTAACGGATTTTGAACAATGGTAACTTTATATCCTTTTTTTGAAAGTACATCGTATAAATTTCTCCATCCTGAGCCGTCAGCAAATGCTCCGTGAACCAATACTACATTTTTAACTTTCGCCGGCGCAGTTTGTGCGATTGAAGTGGCAGACACTAATAAGGTCAAAATTAAAGCGGCAGACATGAATAAGCGATTCAATTGTCTTTTTAGATTTATTGTTTTCATTTTTTTATTTTTTTAAGATGTTGCTTGTTAGATTTAAATTAAAGTTGAGATACCCTGTAATGACAATTATTTAAGACAATAAAGACACGTTTAAAGCGATCTCTGTATTTAGCAATTTTGAAATAGGACAAATCTCCTTTGCTTTTTGAGCTGTTTTCTCAAAATCATCTGTAGTAATCCCCGGAACCGATCCCGAAAGTTCAAGTGTAATTAAAGTAATCGTTCCGTCTTCAAAAGTTACTTTGGCTGTAGTATTAAGATCTTCGGGAACAAAACCGGCCTCTGATAATAAAAAGCTCAATTGCATTGTAAAACATCCCGCATGTGCGGCAGCTACTAATTCTTCAGGGTTAGTTCCTACTCCTTCCGCAAAACGGGTTTTAAAAGAGAGTTGAGCATTGTTTAAAGTAGTACTTTGTGTCGTAATGGTTCCTTTTCCTTCCATTCCTGTACCTTTCCAGTTTGCGTTTGCGTTTCTTGTAAATTTCATGATTAAAGTTTTTAATGTTATCAATTTTTTAATTTTCAAACCGTTGTTCTGATTTGATGAGACAAATTTATGGCGGACATTATCATAAATCAAATTGATAATTTTACAACCTTATAAAATAAAATTATAATCTTAACTTGGAATTCTGAAACTTTATCTGATTTCTATAGCTTCAACCCAATTTATCAGGAAGTATTAACGGCAAGATTCTTGTTTACTTTTTAATGTAATTTATTTTCTCCAAATCATAATGAAGAGGAAAACAACAACAAAAAGAGATCTGTATTCACATAAACAGCATAAGCATCTGCGAAAAAAAACGTAAATTTATAACTGATTGTCTGCATGTTACAAAACACTAGAAATAATTAACTTTCAGTAAATGCAATAAATAGTTGTACTTAAATGTTATCTATCCGGATACAAACGCATTCGTTTGATGTTTGTCTTAAAACCTTAAAATAATATGAAAAAGATACTATTAACTATTATACTAACCGCTGCTGTTTTACAGGGATATGCGCAGAAAGAACTCGGTGGCAAATACAAACCCATTGATTCGAAAAATGTTGAATTAAAAGACGTACCACCTCCAACAGAAACTCCGTTAAATCCCGATCTTCCACTACCAAAAGAACCTACCGTTTTAAAAATCAATCCGGAAGATTTGTATAAAAACAACAGTCTGTACAAACCCGAAGCCAATGTGGAAGGCATTTTTTACAGAAGAAACGAATATTTGGGAGGTTTTGTCACCAATACGGCTGTATCTACTGTTCGTTATCGTGATGCTGCTTTTGTAGATGGCGATAAAATACGCGTATACCTGAATGATAAAGTAATTGAACCCGAAGTAAGTTTAAACGGAGATTATCAGGGTTTTAAAATTACCTTGGTAAAAGGAATGAACAAAATTGACTTTGAAGCTTTAAACGAAGGTTCTGCTTCACCTAACACAGCTGAATTTCAAGTGTATGACGACAAAGGAAAAGTGATTGAAGCGAGTCAGTGGAATGTGGGAAAAGGCTATAAAGCAACTATTATTCTCTATAAAGAATAAAGTTTTCTTCACAAATAAATATTCTTTCGTTAGGTTTTACGACCATAAAGTAAGAGTCTTTTAAACGAATAAATAGCGGGAAGTTTGGGAAAACCTTCCGCTATTCTCTTTTTATAGGTTTCAATAAAAAGTACCTTCTCCTCTCCTTCCAGTCTTTCTGTATACGGAATCAAAGCCGATCCCGAGATGAAACTAAAAAGGGTTTCATGATCTTTGGCAATAATTGGATATACTTTTTGCTGAACCTGAAGATCTTCCAATCCGCCATCAAACAGAATTTGTGTGTACTCATCGATACTTAAAACCGGGGATTCTCTTTTAAATCCTTTTAAGAAAGAGACAAAAGGCTCTTCCTGTACGAGCTCTAAAAGGATTTTATTGAGTTTGTTTTCCGTCTGTACCGGCATTTGCACAGCGAATTGTCCTTTCGGGTTTAACTGTTGCAGCAATCTGGTAAATAATATCTCATGATTGTCTGACCATTGTAAAGCCGCATTACTAAAAATCAGATCCCATTTTTCACCCGATTCTATTGTTTCTTCTGTGGTGGCTTTTCTAAAATGCAAACGATCCGTTTCTAAAGACTTGGATTGTTCCAGCATTTCCGGCGAGGAATCGACTCCCAAAAAGTACGCTTCTTCAACTTGATTAGACAGAATCGCCGTTTGTTCTCCCGTGCCACAACCCAAATCAATGGCTTTCATTCCTTTTACTGGCTGAATAAAACTGGCCAAATCATAAAATGGCTGATAACGAATATTTTTAAACTTATTATAAATTTCGGGATTCCAGGGCATTGCTTACTTATTTTGTAATTCATACTGATTACTAAAAAGTTTATAATCAGTACAGATCTAGATTAATAAAGACTAAGATACAAAATTATTCAAGGAAGATATAACAATAAAAACAGACATTACAATGCGTATTTATACGGATTTTGGTAAAAGTATGTCGTTCTGTAGTAGATGGATTTAAGGATTTGTGACAATCGGTATTTATACGATTTTTACCTTTTAAAGAATCCTCCTCATTTTATTGACCTAGATCAAACTTTTGTGTCTGAAACAAGTCTAGCTTTGCTGCTCTTTAATTCAAAAAACGCAACAAAAGATGATCAGTACATTACCCTATCCTTTAGAAAAATTTGGTTTAACCAGCGTCGAACGTGTCGAAAATGCTTTACGACAACTGCGAAACGGAAAAGGAATTCTATTAACTGATGACGAAAACCGCGAAAACGAAGGCGATTTAATTTTTTCGGCACAACACATCAATGTACAAGACATGGCCATGATGATACGAGAGTGCAGCGGAATTGTTTGCCTTTGTCTGACCAATGAAAAAGCCGATCAGTTGGAATTACCCTATATGGTGAAAGAAAACACCAGTAGTTTTCAGACGCCTTTTACCATTACAATCGAAGCAAAAGAGGGTGTAACTACGGGAGTTTCGGCAGCAGATCGAATTACAACGATTAAAACTGCAGTTGCTCAAAATGCCAAACCCACAGATCTTGCAAAACCCGGGCATATCTTTCCTCTACGTGCCAAAAACAACGGCGTCCTTGAACGAAACGGACATACTGAAGGCAGTGTAGATTTAATGAAATTAGCAGGCCTAAAACCGGAAGCCGTCCTATGCGAATTAATGAACGAAGACGGAAGCATGGCCAAACTGGACAAAATCATTAGCTTTGCAGTACAACACAATTTGGTAGTACTTTCAATAGAAGATATTATCTACTACCGAAAGTATGTAAAAGACTATGTTTAATGGTTAATTGTTGATACTCATCATCTAATTATACAACAATCTAATTATCTAATCATCTAATTAAAAAATGCCCTACAAACAACTTGGTGCTTATATAAGAAGTCGTATTGCAGTTTCTGATAAAGATCTCAATATTATTTTGTCGCACTTTAAACCTGTACAGCGGGACAAAAACGACCTGTTGCTTTCGGCTGGGCAAACGAGTCAAAATAGTTATTTTGTAGATAAAGGCTGTTTGAGAATTTATTACATCAACGAAGAAGGAAAAGACGTCACCCGGTATATTGCATTCGAAAATCAATTCGCTACGGCTTTGGTGAGTTTTATTACCAAAATGCCTTCGACAGAATACATACAGGTTATCGAGAAATCGGAGTTATTATATATCAGTCATGAAGATTTCAATCATTTGATGGAGATTGTTCCTCAATGGAGGGAGTTTTATTGTTCGTATCTCGAAAAAGCCTATGTCAATAATACCAACAGACTAATGTCGTTTACGACTATGGCCGCTTTAGAAAGATACACTCAATTGCTCAAAATCAATCCCGCAATTGTAAAACGACTGCCCAATAAAATTGTAGCTTCCTACATCAATATTTCGCAGGAAACACTAAGCAGACTGAAATCTAAGGTTTTAATTTAGCTTCCTGTCAATCTGTGAAGTGCGAAATCTTTTTAGTGAGATGTGAGATATTAATAGTCAACGCCCCAGAATAAAGAGTAAAGAGTAAAGAGTAAAGAGTAAAGAGTAAAGAGTAAAGAATAAAGAATAAAGAATGAAGAATGAAGAATGAAGAATGAAGAATCAACCATCAACAATTAACAATTAACCATTAACAATGCACATCGATACCATTCTTGACAACATCTTTCAGCTTCCTGAGGAGTCCAAAAATGCACTAAAGCTTTGTATTAGTGAAATAAAATATCCCAAAGGACATATACTGTTAAATGCCGGAAAGGTTGAGTCTGCACTCTATTTTATAAAAAAAGGAATTGTGCGGGCGTATGTTGATGAAAATGATAATGAAGTTACGTTTTGGTTCGGAAAAGAAGGACAAACCGTTGTTTCGATGAAAAGTTATGTTGAAGAGCAAAAAGGTTATGAAACGATTGAACTTCTGGAGGACTGCGAACTCTACGAATTAAAAAAGACAAATCTTCAGCAATTGTTTGATACCGATGTTCATATTGCCAATTGGGGCAGAAAATTTGCCGAACAGGAACTTGTTAAAACCGAAGAACGCCTGATTTCAAGGCAGTTTAGAAATGCCACTGATCGTTACTTGGAACTTATGAAATACCATCCCGAATTACTTCAAAGAATTCAATTGGGACATATTGCCTCCTATCTGGGTATCACGCAGGTTAGTCTGAGCAGAATCAGAGCTGATCTGAAATAAATTCATTTTTTATCATTTGTTAAATTTTTATTGCGGGAGTTAAAGGAACTTTGCGCCATAAAATTATTACACTTATGAACTGGATTATTCTAATTATTGCGGGACTGTTTGAAGTCTCTTTTGCAACTTGTCTCGGAAAAGCCAAAGAAGCAACCGGTACCGATGTTTATTTATGGTACACCGGCTTTTTTGTATCACTAACCATAAGCATGCTGTTACTGATTAAAGCCACTGAAACCTTGCCTATCGGAACGGCCTATGCAGTATGGACCGGAATTGGAGCTGTTGGAACGGTATTGATGGGTATTCTTGTTTTTAAAGAGCCTGTTGACTTCTGGCGATTATTTTTTCTGTTTACTCTGGTAAGTTCTATTATTGGACTAAAAGCGGTATCACATTAATCAGACCATAACATTTACCATAGTTACTTCAAATTCAAATGTCAATCAGGGAACGGAAATTTTATTCAGTACAAGCTGATTTTTTTGCCATTTTTCGTTCCCTGAAGCGACAAAAGAGACCTACAACTGTCTTTTTACTTATAAGATTTATCCTTTTATTTTTTTCTTTATTTTTTTAATGAAACAATGTTGCATTTACAAATAAGAATTCTATATTTGTACTTCATTGCTTTATTAGCTATGGATTCATTAGAATGAAAAAGAAATTTAAATTTATAAATCTTTTGATGCCGTTGGTGGTAGTATTTGCCATACTATTTCCGGCGATACATTCATATGAACACATACACAGTCACAATTCCACTGCTAAAAAAGTCGTACTTTATCCTACCGATAAAAGTGAATTTAAAATGCAGGATCACTCTAACGAAGAGTGTGCTATTTGTCATTTCAAATTCAGTCCGGTCAGCACTTTTGACTTTGTAACTTTTCAGTTTTATAAAAATAGTACACCAATTCCTTATGTACATTTTTATTCCAAATCATTTGCTCCTTTTTTCAAAGGCTCTTTATTTGCCCTTCGTGCACCTCCTATTGCCTAAAACGACAAAAGTAAATCATTTCAATTTTGAGAGGATGTGCTGTTATGCGTTTTAGATATTCTCCACACTGAAAAAGTATTTCACTTTTTCACTACAGCTTTATTTTATGTCTTTTTCTATATTTAGAAAAATACTTTGATCGATACTGATTGACTCTATTATTCCTTTTTTAGGAATACCACTTTCGTACAACACTATTGTTTCAAAAAGAACTTTGCTGTCGGTTGATTGTCTGCAACCTTACAATTCAGTACCTGTAATTAGGTATTGCGTTGGCTCCCTTGTACACCTTTTTACTTTTGTTTCCCAATTTCCTTCCCGATGAAAACAATGCTTTTTACGGCCTAATCCTGTGCCCTAAAACTGCCATTTTCCTAGTATTATCAGGTTTGGAATATGCCTTTTGTAACCCACAATTTTCACATATGAATACCACAAAACTCAAACCAAATCGAATGAGAATTTCAAAAATGCTTTTGGCTTTTTTGGCGACTGGCTTTGCTTTCACAAGCTGTGACAGTGATAAAACCGAAATTGATACCGAATACCCTGTAATTGATGTTTCTGCCGCTAATGCGTTTCCGATACAATGCAGTACAATCACTCGCGGACAAAAAATTACTTTCAGAGCAAAGTTTTCAGACAACGCACAACTGGGATCTTATAGTCTGGACATTCACCACAATTTCGACCATCACAATCACAGTACCGAAGTAGCCTCCTGCAATGAGGATCCTATCAAAAAACCGGTAAACCCGATGCTTTACATCAATTCGGTTACGATTCCTTCCGGGCAAAAGAGTTATGAAGCTGCTCAGGAAATCGAAATTCCACAAAACATTGATGCCGGAGATTATCATTTCCTGATTCGTTTAACCGATAAGGAAGGCTGGCAGACGATCAAAGGTTTGAGTATTAAAATTTTATAAATTGATTTTGATGAACAAGACTAAGTCAAATCAATTGCGGACTTATTGCGTGCTGCTCTTTTGTTTTGTTTTGGTTACAAAAGTAGCAGCCCAATCCGTTCGTGTTTCCGGCACCGTATTTTCTAAAGATCAAAAACCTTTGGAAGGTGCTTTGGTCACGCTGTATCCGACTCATATTAGCACTATAACCAACAAAAAAGGAGCGTATTTCCTAAATCAGGTTCCTAAAAATACAAAGCGAATAATGGTAACCTATTCCGGCTATGCTTCTTATGAAACGGCAATTGTTATAATTCAAAACACAATTGTGCTCCCTGCTATTTTCTTAAAACCGGAAATACAGGAGCTATCAGAAGTTGTCATTAGTGAAGGTTACGAAGTACGTCGCAAAAAGCAGGAATCTCTTAATCTTGAAATTGTAAACAGCAGCTTTATCCAACGTAATCTTGGCGGAAGCTTAATGCAGTCTTTGCAAAGACTTCCGGGTGTTAAGACCATTTCTATTGGTTCCGGCGGTTCAAAACCATTAATTCGCGGACTGAGTTTTAATCAGGTTATTGTGGTTGAAAACGGTATCAAACACGAAGGTCAGCAATGGGGAGCAGATCACGGTTTAGAAATCGATCAATATGCTGTAAACCGCGTGGCAATCATCAAAGGTCCATCATCGTTTATGTACGGCTCTGATGCCATTGGCGGTGCCATAAACATACAGCCTGTACCTTTTCCTGCTCAACATGTTTTGGGCGGAACAGTTGATTTTACAGGCAAAAGCAATAATGAACAATTCGGAGGATCTGTCAATCTTTACGGTAGAAACGAAAAATGGTTCTTTGATTCCAGAATAACTGCTATGGATTACGGAGATTATCGCGTTCCCACTGATACGGTACACGTATACAATTATGCTGTTCCTTTATACAAAAACCACTTGCGCAACACGGCAGGGCGAGAACTCGATGTACACGCCAGTACCGGTTATGTGACGGATCAATTGAAATCGATTTTCTATTTCAGTAATATTTATACCAAAAGTGGCTTTTTTGCCAATGCACACGGACTGGAACCACGAAATGTAGACACCCAACTGCACGATCGTTCCAGCAGAGATATTTTAATGCCATTTCAGGAAGTGACACATACCAAAATCAGTAATACCACTTCCTTTTCCTTAGGTTCACACCGTTTCGAAACACAGTTGGGTTTCCAAAAAAACTTTCGTCGGGAATGGAGTCATTATGTCAATCATGGTTATATGCCACCCCTGTATCCTTCTGATATGTATGCTACGAAAGATCTGGAAAGGCAATACGATAAAGAAGTGTTTTCTGCTGCTTTTAAGGATGAGTTTTCCATCCAAAATCATCAATTCAACGCAGGAATTAATGCCGAACAGCAACAAAATAGCATTAACGGCTGGAGTTTTCTGATTCCTGCTTTTAAACAATTCAATGCCGGAGGATTTGTTTATGATAAAATTCAGCTTAACGAATTATGGCTGCTTCATGCCGCTGTACGGCTCGATTATGGCAAAATCAAAATGAAACAGTATTCAGATTGGTTTCCTAGCCAAGTCACTGAAAACGGTCAAACAACTTCTGAATATTTGAAACGTTCTGAAGACCTGACCCGTACTTTTCAGAGTTTCAATTGGTCTGCAGGCGTTAATTATACACCGGGACAATGGTCCTTTAAAGCCAATCTTGGAACGAGTTTCAGAATGCCAATTGCTAAAGAACTGGCTTCAAATGGGGTAAATTATCATTATTTCAGATTTGAAAAAGGCAATCCCAATTTAGCAGCTGAACGTTCGTATCAATTGGATTTTGGTATGGAATGGAAAAATGCTAAGTGGTCTTTTCAACTGAGTCCGTTCTTCAATTACTTCCCGAATTACATTTACCTCAATCCTACTTCGCAACATGATATTTATTACGGAGCCGGCAATCAGGTATTTGAATACGAGCAGAGTAAAGTCATGCGTTATGGTGGTGAATTACAGCTTCGTTATCAGTTTCTGGAAAATTTAAGCGGTGAAGTTTTAGCAGAATATCTGTATAGCGAGCAAATGTCGGGAGATAAAAAAGGATACACATTGCCCTTCTCTCCGCCCCCATCGGTTTTGTTTGGCATCAGTTACAATCCAAAAATAAAAAGTTTAAAAGACACCTATTTCTCTCTTGATTATCGCTTTACTGCCGAGCAGAATCAGATTGTCCCACCTGAAAAGAAAACGGCAAGCAGTAACGTCTTTAACCTGACCATGGGAACTAAACTAAAAGCCGGACAACAGGATTTTATCATTAGTCTTCAGGTTCAGAATCTGTTCAACACAAGATACCTGAATCACACCAGTTTCTATAGGTTAATAGAACTTCCTGAAGCCGGAAGAAACATCATTCTGTCGCTGAAAATTCCATTTTTAATACACAAATAACACCCTATGAATTTAATTAATCAACCCAGTATCCTAATGAAAACGCTAAAACTAATATTGCTCTTTCTCGCTGTTAATCTATCTTTTACAGCCTGTAGTAACGATGACAACAAAGAAATTATAAAGCCCAAAGCTGAAAATATTGAAATTGGTACCGCCAATAATAAAAAAGCCTTAATTGGACGTGACTTTCACTTTAATGCTGACGTGCTTGCCGGAGATAAAATTGCCGATGTACAGTTGAAAATCCTTCCCATAAAAGGTGAAACTTATAGCAAGGACTGGAAATTTGAACTGTCCTGGGCGGAATTCAAAGGCGCAAAAAATACTAATGTACACAAACACTTCAATATTCCGACTGATGCCCCGGAAGGTAAATTTGATTTCCTTTTTATTGTTACAGATGAAAACGGATCTAAACTCGAAATTAAAGAAGTCGTTACGATTACAGATCCTGCCAACTTGCCTGTCGATCCCGTAATTGGCCGCGATAATCTCTCCCGAAACGATAATCTGATTTACTACATGAATACCTGGGTTGAACCGGAACTTATTTTCAAAAAGAATGATCTTCTGACTGCGCATGCGCAAGTAAGTCAAATTATGGGGGACGGAATTTTATATTCTGTTTTGATTAAAAAAAGTGCCAATTACAATCCAGAAAGTATCGACAAGCTCGATTTGAAGAAAATCATTGTCATTTCAAAAGTCGAACATAAAGGTCTGGGGGCTGCTTCAAAAATTACTACACTTCAAAAAATAAACGGTGTTTTGGGCGGTCAAAGCATCACTATTGGTGCAGCTACAGATTTCGAAGGAACTCCAATAACCGGAGACAAAGCCTGGCAATCCGGAACCTACAACTGGGTTATACTCTATAAAAACACTACACACAATATCAGCGTCTATAAATCGATGCCTATTACCATTAATTTTTAAAAATCAACTTTAATTACCTTTACCATGAAAAACAATTTTTACAAACTCATTTTCCTATTCGCCTTATCTGCAACTCTATTTTCCTGCAGCAATGACGATGACAATACTCCTGAAACTCCCAAAGAAGCTTTAACCGAGTATAAATTCTTAAGGATTTTACTTTCTGATGAAAAAACAACTGAGATCACCTTAGTTAATCCGGTTGAAGCCACAATAAGCTCTTTTAATGCTAAATTTGCAAAATCTACTGTTTATACTTCAGAATCCAAACGATATGCCGGAATCATTCACAGAGCCAGCAATACAGTTGAAACTTTCGACAGCGGTTTTGAAGGTCATGGTGATCACGTGGATGTAGACGGAATCCCTAAATTTGGTGCTTTAATTGGCCAGTCGCCTATGCCTACCCATTTTAAAAGCAAAAGCGGAGAGTTAATGACTTTTAATGACGGCGACGGAACATTGGCTGTTGCTAAAGAATCTGAAATTAATACTGCGGGAGCTAAATTTAAGATTATAAATGCAGGTTTGTTGGCTCATCACGGCGCAATGGCTACTTTTACTAATGGTACTTATGCTATTACCGAAAAAGACAATTCGGTAGCAGGAACACTCCCGGAAAAGGTTAAAATCATTGATAATTCCGGTAAGACTCTTTTTAACGCAACAGTTGCTACGAAAGGAATTCACGGAAATGCTTCAGATGGAACGTATGCCGTTTTCGGATCAGCAAGCGGTGTCCTTGTAGTGGAAAGTACCGGAAAACAAAAGCTTATCGCACTCCCTGCTGATTTTGGAACTGCCTGGTTTGGAACTATTCTGGAAACAAAAGCACAAGGAAAATTTGTGGGATATACTGCTGCAAAAGGAGCTTTTCTAATTGATGTAGCAGCTGAGACCATTAAACCTATTTTAGCAAGTACTGCTATCATGCAATGTAAAGTGAGTTTTAATGCTACTAAACTGGGAATCCTATTGCATACGGGTGAATTCAAACTGTACAATCTTACCAGTATGCAACTTGAAAAGGAAGGTAAAGTTATTGCCGAAACTGCCACTGATGCGCCTTTAAAACCACAAATTCAGTTAACAGAGAACTTTGGTTATATTACTTCTCCAACTACAGGAGAATTACTGCAGCTGAATTTGTCTACCATGGCAATTACAAAGAAAATCAAGGTTTCAAGTACACCTTATATGATTACAATTCTTGGTTTTGAAAACAGCAAAGGCCATTAAAAAATACTATCTGCATCCATTTTATCAAAAGGTCGGGCTTTACCCGGCCTTTTTAATTTTATTCCAATATAAAGACTTTCCTCGCTCTCTCTTACTAAATGCATTTTGAATGAAAGCTTTTAGATATGCATTCCAAAAACACCATTTTAA
The DNA here is from genome assembly GCF_001853485.1 of Flavobacterium tructae. NCBI lineage: Bacteria > Pseudomonadati > Bacteroidota > Flavobacteriia > Flavobacteriales > Flavobacteriaceae > Flavobacterium > Flavobacterium tructae. Next base: position 26,158 of record NZ_MIKE01000027.1, read on the forward strand.
CCAAAAAAACATTATTTTTACAAATACAAATCAATGATATACAAATAATTACACACAAATCCTTCAATTTCTATATTATTATTTCACGACAAACAGGTACACTCTTAGCAAACAAAATACATGTTAACCCTAAATAATTGAGTACTATGAAACAAGTGTTATTAAAAAATTTAGACGAGAGCAGAAGTAAAGATATTTTTCCATCGCTCGAAATAAAAGAAAATTTAGTCAATGCTTTTTTTCCGGAAAATACCCTTACACTTACTCAGAACTTATCGAGCGTGACTGCGGGTTTTTACGGTCTGCTATTAAAGAATATTGGTACCGCTTTCGGAAATGATAAAATAGACGGACATTCTAAGAAATTATTCTTTGAATTAGGAAAACTGAAGACCATGCAGGCTTTTCAGCTATACCCCGCTCTGGAAAAAGATACAAGAGCATTTGCTGCAGTTGTTATTTATACGATATACAATTCAAGTCCGGAATACAACTTCAGATTATTAAAGTACACCGCCGAAAATACCATTTTAGAACTTACGGGAGTCGATCGGTATTTGAAAATTTTAACGGAGTTGGGAATCGAAGAACACATTACTATCCCCACGTTCTTGCCTTTTGTGGACGGAATTAAAGAAGTCGTAAATATTCCCTGCCAGGTCGATTATACATTTGAAAGAACCAATCAGGACTTTGCCATTAAATCGGTGTACAGTATCAAACGGCTTTAATAATGGAAGCGTAGATTCAAAAATACAGCATTACAATCACGAATAATCAGCACCTTACCACATATAACTCAAAAATAAAGACCGGATGATACATCCGGCCTTTTTGTTTATGATTCACAACTGCTGCAGCTCACCAAACTGGTTACCAATTCTTTCGAGACACTTTGACTGCGTTGGTAATACAAACTTTTGATACCAAGCTGCCAGGCTTCAATTAGCAGTCGGTTTACTTCCTTAATGGGTAAATCAGCTGGAATGTTCAAATTGATACTTTGCCCCTGATCTACAAACTTCTGACGTATGGAAGCCTGCTGTACAATTTCTAACTGACTGATTTCTTTAAAGGTTTTAAAAACGTCTTTCTCTTCTTTTGTCAGCTGAGTCATGTGTTGTACACTTCCGCCATTCAGCATAATTTCTCTCCAGACTTCTTCATTGTCGAGCCCTTTTTTCTCCAGTAACATTTTAAGGTATTTGTTTTTACGCATAAAATTTCCCTTGCTCAGACCGGCTTTGTAATAATTACTGCTGAAAGGTTCAATTCCAGGTGAAGTTTGTCCTAAAATAGCCGATGATGATGTTGTTGGCGCAATAGCCATAGTGGTTGTATTACGTCTTCCATATCCTTTTAACAGTTCTGATTCGCCATAAATTCTGGCCAGATCCTGAGTGGCTTTATCGGCTTTATCACTGATATGTTGGAAAATTTCGGTAGTTTTCATCTTGGCTTCCATTCCTTCAAACGGAATCATATTTTTTTGCAGATACGAATGCCATCCCAGTACACCAAGTCCAAGTGCACGGTGTCTTTTGGCAAATCGATTGGCTGCCGAAAGGTAATAATTGCCTTCTGTTTTTTCGATAAATTCCTGCAATACGGCATCCAGGAAAAAGATCGCTAATTTTACGGCTTCAGTATCTTTCCATTCGTCGTAAAGTTCGAGATTCATTGACGAAAGACAGCAAATAAACGATTCGTCAATGCTTGAAGGCAACATAATTTCGCTGCACAAATTACTGGCATTAATACGCAGGTTTTTGTCTTTGTAAACTTGTGGTTTGTTTTTGTTTACGTTGTCACTAAAGAAAATGTATGGCAATCCTTTTTGCTGACGGCTTTCTAACACCTTTGCCCAGATTTGTCTCTTGTCGACATCACCATCAATCATTTCCTGCATCCAGTAATCTGGCACACAGATTCCGGTAAATAAATTCTGAATCGGGTTTCCAATACTTTTAATCTTCAAAAATTCCTCGATATCCGGATGATCAACATCTAAATAAGCTGCAAATGCTCCACGGCGAACTCCTCCCTGAGAAATGGTGTCCATTGTAGTATCAAAAAGTTTCATAAAACTAACAGCACCACTGCTCTTACCGTTATCTGTAACAGCACTTCCTCTTTCGCGTAATTCGCCGAAGTATCCCGATGTTCCGCCGCCAATTTTGGTTTGCATGATCACCTCTCCCAATTTATGTGTAATTCCTTCTATTTCATCGGGAACATGCACATTAAAGCACGAAATTGGCAAACCGCGTTCGGTTCCCATATTGGCCCAAACGGGAGAGCTGATACTCATCCAGCCACGTTCGATCATTTCTACAAAAGATTCTTTTAGTTCGGGTTTGTATAATCTTCGGGCCGCAGCGGTACAAATTCTGTCAATTGCACCTTCTACAGTTTCTCCCTTCAAAAGATAACCACGATTTAAAATTTGCTCACTTTCAGAGTTTTTCCACCACATTTTATTCTCGGCTTCACTTAACGGAAGGCTGTTTGCTGAAGTTGTATCTATTGTATTCATCATTGTAATTTTGCTTTTTAGAACAGGTCGTTTGCGGTAATGCTTTTGTCATGTTTGGTATATTCTACTGGCCTTTTGGCAAAGAAATCGTCAAGACTGTTGGCAAAAACTTCTTCTTCAAACCAGGCCATCGCTTTATAATCATCTGCCGGAACATTAAAAATAGTCGGGATATTGATCTGAACCAGACTTTCGTCTATTCTGAATTTCATGAAATTAACCAAATCAGTCTTATTGATCGTTTCAATCTCACCTTCTTCAAAAATCCAGTCTAATATATCAGCTTCTACTTCTATTGAATTTTTAACGGCTTCATGAATAAGGTTTAACGTTTCCTCATCAAAATAATCCGGAAACTCTTCACGTATTTTGTTTACGATATAAATTCCGCCATTAGCATGAATTTGTTCATCGATAGAAGTCCACGCAATAATATTACTCACATTTTTCATGTAGCCTTTGAATCGCGTAAAAGACAGTAAAATTGCAAACTGACTGAAAAGCGACACATTTTCGATCAGAATACTAAACAAAATCAGTGAAACTACATACTTTTTATTGTCCTGAGATTTGGTATCCTTAAGCACATCCGAAAGATAATCGACACGTTTGCGGATAACCGGAATCGCCATCAGTTTTTCAAATTCATCATTGTAACCTAAAACTTCCAGAAGACGTGAATAAGCCTCAGAATGTCTGAATTCACATTCGGCAAAAGTAGTCCCCAATCCGTTGAATTCCGGCTTTGGAAAATGCTCATAAATATTTCCCCAAAAACTTTTCACGGCTACTTCTATCTGTGCAATCGCCAAGAGACTATTTTTAATGGCGGTTTTCTCTGCAGCATTTAAATGAGAATGAAAATCCTGTGTATCGGCTGTAAAATCAACCTCTGTATGAACCCAATACGCTTTATTTATGGCTTCTGTAAATTGCAAAACCTCCGGGTACTCGAAAGGTTTATAATTGATTCTTTTATCAAATATAGACATATATATAAGTATTAAATGGTGAATGAACCTTGATAAAAATGCTTCGTTCTTGGGGAGGTATTTAACGTCATTTTTATAGTTACAAATTTAACCCCGAGATCTTCTTTCACCCGTTTTTTGATGTTAAAAAACAACGCAATTATCAACAGTTGTACACTTCAAAATCGCTCCCTAGATTTGGTTTTTATCAACAGGTAGAAAATAAAGCTTAAGAGGCGAAACATCAGTTATTTATACTAAATCTAAATAGAGTTATCAACAGCTTAGGGTCTAAAAAACGGCTTCATCCTAAAAACAGTTATCAACAGCCATTTTAAAAAAAATAACATTTATACTACAAAAAGTAGCATTTCGCACAACAAGGAAAACGCTGACAACTCTCATTTTTGAAATTATTACACTCGATCAGCTAAATAAAAAAGCACACTTTAAAACACACGTAAGCACCTAATAATAAAAACATTAACTAATTAAAAATTATACTCTATAGTGCCAAATATTTCTTTACAAATTATGAAAAAGGCAATTTTTTATCACAAATATTGAGTAAAATTGATTCATCTGTAAAAGTTGGTGTAATTTTGTACACTAAACGCATTTATCATGATTATCAGAAAAGCAACAATTGAAGATTCGGAAAATATTACAGCACTTTTACTGCTGGCAATGGAGGACATTATCTATAAATTTACAGGTGAAAAGGATCCTAAAACGGCCTACTATTTCCTGCTTCATTTTGTTGAAACCGAGAATAATCAATACTCTTATCAAAATTGTTATGTAGCGGAGGAAGACAACGAAATTATTGGTGCTGTTGCTGTTTATGACGGAGGACAATTGCATTCGTTGAGAAAACCAATTGTTGATTATGTTCGTCTGAATTTCAATGCTGATTTTAATCCTGAAGACGAAACGCAAAGTGGTGAATTTTATATTGATTCGGTTGGTGTGAGTCCAAATCATCAGGGAAAAGGAATTGGTTCTAAACTGCTGCAATTTTTAATTGACGAGTATGTAACTCAAAATCAAAGAACACTCGGACTATTGGTGGAAGACGCCAATCCGAACGCCAAAAAACTGTACTTAAAATTAGGTTTTAAAGTGAAGGGTACCCGAACTTTGGTAGGAAAAAATATGGAACATCTGCAGATTGGGTGATTTTTTTAGTTTCAAGTTTCAGGTTTCAGGTTTCAGGTTTCAGGTTTCAGGTTTGAAATGAGAATAGAATTGTGATATGATTTAACCGCAAAGTCCGCAAAGATATACGCAAGGTTCGCAAAGTTTATGTTTAGCTTTACGAACCTTTTTTTTGCAAAATCAGGTTTAACAAATAACCTTACGGACTTTAAGGTTCGATTTTGTAAGCCATACACCTATTTCAAACTTGAAACTTGAAACCTTTTTTACTCTTAACAAGATTTTTACTAAACGTACCCCTCAAAATACTATTAACTTTTTCTAACTACAACAGTATCAAATAAAAAGTTTTATATTTGCACCCTAAAAAAATAAAAATTATTGCTTTTTAAGGTCTGAAATACTGCCTTATATTTTAATCTACATCGTTGAAATTTACTTTTAAAAATACCTTTTCCCGCAGGAACTTCTTTATTTTAGGAATTACCTTTATTGTCCTCACCCTGCTTTCAATTTATATTCTAAGCAGTTTTATAACTGAAATCACCGAAAAATCAAATACTGCAACTGAAGAACGAGGCTTTCTGAAAAAACAGGAAGTACTTGTACAGGAATTGTCGCATTTTTTAGAAATTCAAAAGGAGTTAAAACGTATTGTTGAAATGAGCAATACACGGAATCTGTCGGATAATCTCAAGGTGCTTAGTACAATTCACGCCAATGACAGTCTTATTAAAAACAATTGGTTTCAGATTAATAAGGAACATATCACTTTTGTAACCGCTAAAAACAGTCCAAATCTGGAAGCTTCCATCGAAGATTTTGCTGTTAAAAACGGGAATCTCAATGCCTACAATTGCATTGTCGAGAATAAGCAGGATTTTTTCTGGCGCATTTATTACAAGTACATCGCGACAAATGGTACAGTCATTCGATACGGATATGATATTGATTTGAAGGCACTTCAAACCTATTTTTCTACTATTGACCAAAAGGCGCTCAATTATGCTTTTGTGTTTGATAAAAAAGGAACAATCCTCTACCATCCTGAAGTAAAATTGCTGAAGAAGAATGTTTTCAAAATCACAAACCTTCGTGCAAGTGATACTACTTTTACCAATAAAAGCAGTTTCAGCCGACAAATTGCGCTTTCGGAATATTTAGGTCTTGACATTGTACGCTATACCAAACGACTCAATATAAGAGGAACGGATTGGTACATCTGTGTTAATTTTGCGGAGAAAATATCTAATGAAGATGTCAATACCGTAAAAAAGTATGCTTCCTTAATTTACATCGTTACAACAGCTATTTTAATTGTATTCTTCTATTTATTTACTCTTTTCACTCGTAAAAATTTTCAGGAAAAAGAAGTACTGGCGCAGGAGAAAAACAATCTTTTGATAGAAAACGAAAAAATTAATAAAGAGAAAGCACTCATTCAGCTGCAACAATTAAAAGAACAGATCAATCCGCACTTTCTGTTCAACTCGCTGAATTCGCTATACATGCTTATTGAAAGTAACACGGCTGTTGCCCGAAAATTTACCCTGAATCTGTCCAAAATTTACCGATATCTGATTACGCCCCCGGTTAACAATATTGTTACGGTACAGGAAGAACTGCTTTTTATCGAAAAGTATATATTTCTGCAACAAACCCGTTTTACGAAAGAATTTGTCTTTTCGATTCAGATCGAAGACGAAAATAATCTGGCTAAAAAAGTACCTTATCTGGCTTTTCAGATCGCGGTAGAAAACGCCATAAAACACAATATCGCTTCTGAAGAAACCCCTTTAAAAATAACAATTGACATTAAAGAAAACGTTGTAATTATTACCAATAATTTAAACGAAAAGCAAAACTTTGGCAAAGAATCCAAGTTTGGTCACAAATACTTAGAAATTATTTACAAATATTATGCTAAGGACGATTTCGAGGTCTTCAAAAAAGACGGTGATTTTACTTGCATTTTGCCTTTAATTGGATAAAAGAAAACATTCACTCCCGAAAAAAAGCCACTCACTCCATTTTGTTTTTTTTAACGTAACCCCTGCAATATTTTTAGCCAAAAATTAACCTAAACTTAACTTTCAATGAGAGAAAAGGCATTGTTGATAAACCTTAAAAATATCGTTTTATTGGTATTGGTACTGAGCACCAGTACTATGGTTTCTCAAAAAAAGAATAAAAAGAATAAAGAAGACAAAACTGTACAAGTTAAAGATTCATTAAAAGATTCGAAAGGAAAAAAGTATGATGATCTTGTTAAAAAAGGAACTTTCAAAAAAGGACTTTTTAACACCATTCAGGTCAAAACAGATTTATACCTGGAAATTAACGATTCTCTTTTTCAAAGAGAGTTTTTAGTAGTTAACAAAATCTCGAGTGTTCCTTTGCCTGTTAATGATGCCGGATTGAATAAAGGAATGAATTACGAGAATAAAATTATAACGTTTCACAAAGATTTAGTGGCCAAGAAAGTTTGGGTAAAATCTTCTGTTCCAAAGGTTTCATCGCCTGTTGGAGATGCTATTACAGCTTCGGTAAACAATAATTTCTCAGAATCCATTATTGAAGTTTTTGACATTGAAACCAAGAATAACGATTCGACTTCGGTTGTTATTAAAGCCAATAAAGTTTTTGATGGTAAACAAAAAAGTTTCAATGATGTATTGAGCAACATTGGCTTTGGCGGATCTGTAAAATCGGAACTATCGTATATAGAAAATGTAAAAACGTTTCCTAAAAATATCGTTGTAAAATCACAGCTTACTACATCTGTAAGCGAAGGCGGTCCTGCCCTTTCGGTTACTCTTGGAGTGACATCCAACATTATTTTACTGGATAAAACACCTATGCAATCGCGTTTTGCAGACAAGCGTGTGGGGTATTTCTCTGAAAAACACTGGTATTTCAGCGACAGTCAACATGCTATGCAGGAGAAAGAATTAATCACGCGCTGGAGACTGGAACCTAAAAAAGAAGATATCGAAAAATACCGCAAAGGCGAATTGGTAGAACCTAAAAAGCCAATTGTGTATTACATCGATCCATCGACACCAAAACAATGGCGTTCTTATATTATAGAAGGGGTTCGCGACTGGCAGGTTGCTTTTGAAAGAGCCGGATTTAAAAACGCCGTAATCGCCAAAGAGCCAACTGAGGAAGATACTGATTTTGATGTCGACGACGTACGTTATTCTGTAATTACGTATGTGGCTTCTCAAAAATCTAACGCTATGGGACCTGCAGTAGTAGACCCAAGAAGTGGTGAAATTATAGAATCGGATATTATCTGGTGGCACAATGTAATGACTTCACTGCAAAGCTGGATGCGCATTCAGACAGGTGCCATTGATCCGAAAGCCAGAGGAAATAAATTTAGTGACGAACACATGGGAGAAGCGATCCGTTTTGTATCGTCTCATGAAGTGGGACATACTTTTGGTTTAAAACACAATATGGGTGCTTCGTTTGCTTATCCGGTAGAATCGTTAAGATCTAAAGATTTTACAGCAAAAATGGGCGGAACTGCTCCATCAATCATGGATTATGCCCGTTACAACTATATTGCTCAGCCTGAAGATCATGTGGAAGCCATTACGCCAAAAATCGGTGAATATGATAAATATGCTATCGAATGGGGTTACAAATGGTACGCTGATCAAAAAGAAGAGCACACTGCGCTTAACGATCTGATTGCAAAACATCAGAATGATCCGATTTATTTCTACGGAGAGCAGCAGGACGGTGACAGTACAATTGACCCGCGTTCGCAATCTGAAGATTTAGGTGATGATGCCATGAAGGCCAGCGAATACGGGCTCAAAAACCTTAAAAAAGTGGTGGGTAAAATCCTTGAGTGGACGTATGATAAAGATGAATCTTACTATCAAACGGGTAAACTTTATATTGGAGCAATTGGTCAGTGGAATCTTTACAACTACCATGTGTTAACGAATGTGGGAGGAATTTATCTGAATACCACGGTTCACGGTGACAATAAAGCCAGTTATGTTCCGGTTCCCGCCGCCATTCAAAAAAGAGCTGTTTCGTATTTACTGAAAAATAGTATTGCGCTTCCGGAATGGTTGTTTTTTAACCCAATTCTGGACAAAACAAATCCATTGAAAGATTCTCCTCTTGGACCTTATGAGTACACTCCTTACACCCTGACAAGAGAATTACAATATGGAATTTTATACAACCTGTTAAGTGATGATCGTTTGTTGAGAATTACAGAAAATGAGCTGTTCCAGCGTAACGAAGCCAAAGAAAATGTTTATACCGTAACACAATTATTTAAAACCGTTCATCAAAACATTTTCGCTCCTACGATTCAAAACAAATCGCTTACGATTATGGAACGTATGACACAGAAAAATTATGTAGATGTATTGATTGTTTCGACCAATAAACTTTTTGAGAAAACAGACAGCAAGAAAATTATTCAATTAGAAGAGACTTTAAAAATGCCTCATTTATGCGATTATCTGCAAGAATCAAAAATGGCGCGCAACATCAATCAGTCTTCATTAAAGAGAGTTTCCGAAGTGACTTCTGATAAAAAAGGAGAATTGAATCAGATTCTGAAACTTTTAAAGACGAAAAGAAACATTGGAAATCAAGAGACAAAGAATCACTATTTCGATCTGATCCAACGTATTGAAAAAGCACTAAACAACACACTTTAAATTAACATAATCCAAAAACAACCCAATGAAAAATTTATTTTACATGCTGAGTTTCCTACTTACCCTCTCGGGGTTTGCGCAGGAAAGGACTATTAAAGGAAAGGTACTTGATGCCAAAGACGGACTGCCGATACCGGGGGTTACCATTGCTGTCGAAAACAGTTCCGTATCAAACAACACCTCTGAAAAAGGAGTAATTCAAAGTGCCGGTCTGGGAACCGTAAGTGACTTTGACGGTGCCTTTGAATTGAAAATAAACAATAATATCAAATCTCTAAGAGTAACCTATATGGGTTATCTGCCTTATACAATTGACATTACAGATAAAAATCAATACAACATTTCTTTAAAGTCAGATGTAAGCGAATTAAAGGAAATCGTAGTTACCGGTTATCAGAAAATCGAAAAGAGAAAGCTGACATCTGCTGTTGCTAAAGTGGATATGGCTGATATCAAACAAGCGGGTGTTGCGAGTTTAGATCAAATGTTAGTAGGTCAGGTTGCGGGTGTTGCGGTAACACAACAAACAGGAGCTCCGGGAACCATTGCAAAAATCAGAGTTCGTGGTACTGCCTCTCTTAACGGTGCACAGGATCCATTATGGGTTTTGGATGGTTTGCCACTTGAAGGAAATGACATTCCTCAAAATTATGACAAAGACAATATTGATGTTTTAAGCAATTTTTCTATCGCAGGCTTAAATCCTGAGGATATTAAAGATATTACCATATTAAAAGATGCTGCTGCAACTGCCATTTACGGAGCAAGAGCTGCAAACGGTGTTATTGTGGTAACAACTAAAAAAGGAAAAAAAGGAAGCATGAAAGTAGATTTGAATGTCAATACTTTTGTGACTCAAAAACCTGATTTTTCTAAATTAAACCTTTTAAATGCTTCTCAAAAAGTAGATTTTGAACTTTCACTGGCTTCAAGAGAAGATTTAACTTACAGAGACGGTAACGGAGAAATTTCCCGTATTCTTAAACAGGCTAATGAATTAGGAGCCTACAGATCGGGAGGTTTTTCGTCTCTTAGTACTCCTACTCAAAATGCAATCAACGCTTTAAGAAACAACAATACCAATTGGGGTGACTTATTGTATCGCAGTGCTATCAACAAACAATATACTTTAAGTTTGTCAGGTGGTGGAGAAAAATCTGATTACTATTTCTCCTTAGGAGCTTACAACGAAGAAGGTGCTACTATCGGAACCGGTTTTGACCGATACAATCTTACCTTAAAAAATAACTTTGATGTAACTGATAAACTGCATGTTGGTGTTGGAATTTTTGGTACACAAAGTAAAAAATCATCTTATATTTCAGATACAGACACTTTTACCAATCCTGCTAATTATTCCAGAAACGCAAATCCATATCTAACTCCAATAAACGCTGATGGAAGTTATAATTATGATAAAGACATGACCGGATATGGAAATGGAAGTGTATATATTCCTTTTAATTACTTAGAAGAAAGAGAAAACACTAATTACGAATTGACAACAAGATCTATAAAAGCTTTACTTGATGTTGACTATAAGATTACAAAAGGATTAAAAGCAAGTACACAAATTGGTTTACAGTTTGACAACAATGCTTCTGAAAAATATGCTGGCAAAGACACTTACTTTACAAGAAAAGAAAGAGAAAAAACAAGTGTATTTGCAAATGGAGCTTATACTTATTTCCTTCCTATTGGCGGAATTATTCAAAATTCAAACACTGACTTTTTTCAATATAACTGGAAAACGATGTTAAACTATAACACTACTCTTGGAGGAAAACATGAGTTAGAATTTATGGTGGGTAATGAGTTAAGAAAAAACAAAAGCACAGCTATTAATACAAAAGGTTTTGGTTTCGACCCGAAAACATTGACCACAACTCAAATTGTTTTTCCAACTCAAAATTATGCAACTAATCCAACCTATAGAACGTATTTAAAGAGTGAAAACGAAAATGCATTTGCATCATTCTTCGCAACAGCATCTTATACATATGACAGAAAATATACGTTCTTTGGAAGTGTTCGTTACGACGGTTCAGATTTATTTGGTGCAGATCCTAAATACAAATACTTGCCATTATGGGCAGTTTCCGGTTCATGGGCAGTATCTGAAGAAAATTTCTTAAAAGATAGCGAAATAGTTTCTAATTTAAGATTACGTGCGTCTTACGGTTTACAAGGAAATATCGATAAAAATACTTCTCCGTATGTCGTTGGAACAAATCAAACAACTATTATTTTACCGGGACAATCAGAACCTATTATTAGTGTAGCTTCTCCTCCAAATGATAAATTAAGATGGGAAAAGACGACCAATACCAACTTTGGAATGGATCTGGGGTTATTCAACAACCGTATTAACATTATAACCGATGTTTACGGAAGAAAAAGTACTGATTTAATTGGCTTACAATCACTTCCTGTTGAAAACGGTTTTGAATATACAAACGCTAACTGGGCTCAGGTAACGAATAAAGGATACGAGATTTCTTTGTCTACAAGAAACATTGACCGTCCGAACTTTAAATGGAACACGACTATTAATTTTGCTCATAATAAGAGTACTGTTGATCGTATCCAGACAAGATCTAATACCTATTTACCTTCAAGACAAGGATTACCTGTTAATGCCGTATTTGCCTTAAAAACTAACGGAATTGATGAAAGTGGTTTCCCTTTATTTGTAAATAAAAAAGGAGAAACTGTAAACACGCAAACTCTTTTTGGTCTTTTTGATCCTTATGCAGATTTTTTCCCGGGAGTTTTCTCGCAATCAAAACTTACGAATGAAGAAACAAGAGATTTGTTTACTTATGTTGGAGATGCAGATCCTAAATTTACCGGTGGTTTTATCAACACTTTCAAAGTTCATAATTTTGATCTTACTATTGCTACCACTTTCAATCTTAAACAAACTGTTGTTGAAAAACCAAATTTTAATGGTACACAATTAGATCGTGGTCAGAACTACACTACAGATGTACTTAATGCATGGTCACCTACTAATACCGGTTCAAACATACCTGGAATTACCAGTCCAACTTCAGGAACAGGAGATTCATGGATGGCTTACCAATGGTTTTCTCCAGCAGGAGCACCACTTAATGTTTACAACTATTTAGATACTTGGGTTCATGAAATGAGCTATATGCGTTTAAGCAGCGTTCGTTTAGGATATTCATTGCCTAAAACAGCGACAAAAACGTTGTTTATGGATAGCATTAGATTTAGTATCGAAGGAAGAAACTTATTTGTAATCAGCTCTGATTATAAAGGTTACTTTGACCCTGAAACGTTCGGAAATATCTATGCACAACCAATCCCAAGATCAATATCTTTAGGATGTAACCTAACTTTTTAATCTGATTTAAAATGAAAAATATACTAAAATACGTATTCTTTGCCGGCGTAGCCATTACTTCTGTAAGCTGTGATCATTATCTTGATGTTGAGCCGGTAGGTAAAGTAATTCCGGAAACTTTAACTGATTATAGAGCAGTATTGACAACCGGTTATTCTACAAATCCTATTCATAAAGCATTATCTACTATTAGAACAGACGAATTGGTTTTAGATGAATCTAATGATAATGCTACTTTCTACAGAGATCATTATATCTGGAACGATGCCAATCCTGATAAAACTACCAATAGTTTTCCTTATGCTGCTTTGTACAACAGAATTTTCTATACGAATGTTATCATCAATGAAGCAAGCGCAAAATTAGCGCCTTCTGCAGAGAAAGACCAATTAATAGGAGAAGCTTATGCACTAAGAGCATTATCTTATTTTGATTTATTGAATATCTTCAGTAAACCTTTTAATGCTGCAACAGCTGCAACAGACAGAGGGGTTCCGTTGGCTTTAAAAATAGATTTAGAGCAGGCTTACGTTCCTCAAAGTGTTGCTGTTATTTACGACCAGATTTTATCTGATAACGAAGAGGCAAAAAAATTATTGAATTTAGACACTCAAACAACGGGTATCAACTACCGTTTTTCTAAAGCTGCTTTATATGCAATGGAATCCCGTATTTTCCTTTACAGAAAAGAATGGGCAAAGGCTATTGCTGCTGCAGATAAAGCAATCACATACAAAAGTGCTTTAATCAACTTAAACACTACTGCTGCTTTACCTAATCTTTACAACGGACCAGAATCCATATTAGCTCTTGAGGATCCTTTCATTAATCTTTTGAAAGGAACATCATATGCCGCACCAACTTTAACAGGCGTTTATGATAAAACAAATGACTTACGTTTTGCGTTGTATTATCAGGCAAGCGGAAGCAGATACAGATTTAGAAAAGGTGGTGATATTGCACAAAAATGTACTTTTAGAACCGCTGAATTGTATTTGACAAAAGCAGAAGCATCGGCACAATTAAACGATCTGACAACGGCAAGAACAACGGTAATCGCTTTCATCAAAAACAGATATAAAACTACGGCTTTTGATCAGTTAAGCCTGTCGATTGCTGCCATGACACAAACTCAGCTTCTTGATTTTATCGCTCAGGAAAGACAACGTGAGTTTGCTGTAGAAGGTCACCGCTGGTTTGATTTGCGTAGAACAACTCAAAAACAAATCATCCATACTTTCAATGGAGAAAATTATACGCTAATAGAAAATGATCCGCGATATACGCTTCCATTTCCTCTGGATGCACGTTTAAACAATCCTGAATTGTAAGTCTATAAAATAACTTCAAAGTAAAATTGCCCCAAAATTTTAGAGAATTATATACTTACAATAATGAGCCCGATGTAATATCGGGCTCATTGCTTTTTTAGACTTATACAGTCATCACGGTCGGAGCTATACTAACTAATAAAATTGAGCTTTCAGTCATCTATGTTTAATGATTTTTTAATAGAAACTCCTGTTTTATACCTTCAAATTTCTCTTTACAAAGGGGTTTATTCAGAAAGCCTATTACCAAGGGGTTACTTTCTGCCCGTTTGAGATCTTCCGGATGCGTTGAAGAAGTAATCATCATTATAATACAATTTAGTTTGATTGATTCAGAAAGTTTTGCATACTCCTCAAGAAACTCAAAACCATTCATTTCAGGCATATTGATATCAAGAAAAATAAATTGCGGAAGTAAATCAGGTGTATCTTCTAACGAACGTAAATATTCAAGTGCTGTTGTGGCTAACTCTTCTAAAACAATTTCCTCAGCAAAATAATACTTTTCGGCCATTCGTTTTGCAATATAACGATCTGTAGCACTATCGTCTATGACAAGGATTTTTCTAAAGTAGGGTTGTGTTGCATTCTGTTCCATGGGTTAAGGTATTTACTTGTTTGGGATTTTAATCGTAAAAGTGGTTCCATGACCAATTTCAGATTGAACTTTTATATCTCCATTGAGTTTATAGATTGCTTCTTTTACAATATAAAGTCCCAATCCTGAACCAACCGACTCTCGGGAAACACGATAAAACATGTCAAATATTTTTGGATGTAAATCTTGCTGAATTCCAATTCCATTGTCCTCAACAACAATATTGGTTTCGACGTTAGAAATATCTATTTTAATATTGACAAATGGGTTTGAAACCTTAAAATTTTGATAGCGGATTGAATTTGAAATCAGATTGTTCAGAATAGTCGTAAGCCGGTTTTTATCGGAGTAAACCGAAGCATTACCAATAATATCAACTTTAAAATCAACTCTTCGGTTAGTATCACCCATGAATTTTAAATTTTGGGTTACCTCTTTGATAAGTTCTCTAAAATTGATCTTTTGCTTCTCGATCTCCATCCGTGAGTTTCGCGAATAATCAAGGATATCACAAATGAAGTTATCTAACTTTTCGGCATTCTCCTTTAACATTTCAAGATGTCCAATCATTAACTCTTCCGCTGTATCGTCTTTGGCTATTTCAATAAGTCCAAGCATAGAATTTAATGGAGCACGTAAATCATGAGAGGTACTATACACAAAACGATCCAATTCGTAATTTGCCGTTTTTAATTCCTGATTTTCAATTTCTCTTTTTTTAAACGTCTGATTAATATGAGCTTCACTGTAATTTTTAAATTGATAAGCCCACAATCCACAAAGCCCGAAAATGGTCGTGGCTAATAGTATATGAATAACAAAAGTGCGCAGTGTCATATAATCCAACTGAGTAAAATAAATACCACTGACACCACTATATTGCAAATAACCAAATACTGCATGATGAATTATTACTACTAATGTTAACGGTATTTGCAGTTTCCAGTTTTGATAAGTGATAAGTATAGCACTTGCTACAAATGCCGTAAAATGCATCTCAAACATACCATGCATCTGATAAATAAACTGGCACATGAAAATCCCCAATACAGTACTGAGAACATACTGATAAAAGTCAGATTCAGGCAACGCTAATTTTGATGAATAATAGGCAATAAGTAATATTCCCCCCACTCCAATTGCAATCTCCCAGGTATCAAAACAAAACGCTAATAATAAACCTATAATAAAAAAAGCGACCAGAAAGTAATTAATTAAATTATCCGATTTTCTCTTTATTGCCAAAAGAAATTCCTGAATGTTCTTAGATTGTTCCAGATTTTCGATTTTCTCTTTCATACTTTTTTCAACTTGGTACTGCATTGCGATACTCTTTTAAAGTAAAGGCAATTGGATTAAAAAAGGACAAGAAAAGCAGTTTATGCTTAGTGTTATGTTCATTAATTATTCGCTTCAGCAAATGAACACAAGTTAGCTTTCAGATAAGAGATCTTGCAGAACTATACTTGCGCTCCATCATTACATCTCAAAAGCGAAAAAAATGCACCTGAGTAAAGTAGTCATCTCATAGTACATCATTCTGCAACAAAAAGCTGACGAACAACACCATTAAAGCTTTAGCTAATTTAATAAAAAAAACGATAAAGTAGGATTTTATCTGTTACAATATATCTAAAAATCGGGTAAAAAACTCAGTCACTATAGCAAAATACACTTGATAATAAGACAGTTAAAACCAAAATCTTGTAAAATAGTTTATATCTAACACAAATACAGTTAACGCTTAATTACTCTGGCAGAAGATCATATACAGCACATTTTTTTATTAGAAAGAATGCTCTATATCATTACTGCTTTTCTATTAAGATATACATGTACTCACAGACCAATAATTTAGGGATATCTTTTACAACTTTCCTATTCGTGTTTTTTAATTATCCAATAGCACTACTAAGCTGGAACATTGGCAAATACATCGCAACAAGTAAAACAGCTACCAGAACTCCTACAAAAAGAATAATAAAAGGTTCTAAAACTGTTGTCATAATCTTAGATTGCTGAACGACTTCCTGATTGTACTGTTCACTTAGTTGTTTGAAAACATATTCAGTTTGATTCGTTTCTTCAGCCACTTTTACGAGAGATATAATTCGATTATCAAAAAGCGGAGTATTTTTTAAACTTGAACTCAAACTATTCCCTTTTAAAATACTTTTCTCAACTTCCCCTAATGCTTCCTGCAGCGGTACAAATCGAATCATTTTCTTTACCATCTGTATACTATTCAGCAGCGGAACTTTTGCAGTGGTAAGTAGCGTAACGGCTTGCGTAAATTGTGCCAGATACACTTTGGTCATAAAACTGCCTAACACTGGAATTTTGATAAGAGAATAATGCAATGCCCTTTTATATCTGGCATTATTTTTAAAGAATCTTGTTGAGAAAACAAAAGCAATGAGGATCACTATAAAATAAACTCCATAAGTTTTGGTAAGACCTGATAACTGAACAATTATTTGAGTCAAAAAAGGGAGTTCCATATTGTTTTGCTTAAAAATATCCTGAAACATAGGTACTACATAACTTAACATGAAAATCACCACCAAAACTGCCGTACTTAGCACAATTGAAGGATAAGTCAGCGCTGCTACGATGATACGTTTTTGTTCATTTTTACGTTCAAAAAAATAGCCCAGTTCATTACATACCTGTGCTGTTGTTCCCGTTTCCTCACCAATCTGAATGGAATAATATTCATATTCTGTAAATGATTTCGAAGCAGACAAAGCTTCTGAGAATGGTTTTCCATTTACAACCTGATTGAGTATCGACTGAATTAACTCTTTGTCGGCAGTCTTTTTTAAAGATTCTACGATCAAAGACAAGCCTTCTTTAAAACTTACTCCGGCCTTAAGCAAGACAGCTAATTCCTGATAAAAAGCCTGTTTCTTTTTGTTATTAAAACTGTCTCCAAAAAGAGAAATTTCCTTTTTCAACAGGTCTTCAATACTGCTGGATTTTTTAGACTGAATTGTTTTTTTATTTGGTGTATTCTCTACTTTAAAGGCCATCTTCCTGATTCATAAAAAAGGTTACATCATTTTTCCTGGATACGAAAATCTGGTAATCAGGCAACTCGCTTTCTGCTAATATTGAAATTGCATCAACCGAACCTGATTGTACTTCCTTTCCTTTAAAAAAGATTTTATTTGGATTAATTTTTAGTTTAATAGTATCACGATTTCTCATTGCAAATTTTTCTTTGAACGAATACATAACCGTGTCTATTTCTGAAGTCATTAGTAAAATTTGGTTCTGATCGTCAAAAACTATAGTATGGGGTTCATTAAAATCCTGCCAAAGCTGTTGTTCAAAAAGAGCCAATCTGGTTGTTTTATCAAAATTACTTTGAATGGTGTGAATTTGTTTTTGTACCAAACGCAGTACGCTAAATGCCATACCCACCACAATTGCCGTAATAATCATAACGACTAATAGTTCTGACAATGTAAATGATCTTAATTTTCCTGTTGCCATAGTATTTGCTGCTTTGAAATTTCTTTTTTCGATCTTATATTTATGGCTGAAATATTAATAATTTTTGTGGTTGAACCAGGGTCCTGACTAATTTGGATATCCCAATCTTTATAATTTTCTTGATAAGGTACTTTTACAGCTTTATTTTGAATTTCATACTCTAATTCACTTATTCTGTTTTCTATCATATGTGTATTTTTAGAAAAAGTATTTAGCACAAGGTTGTTCAAAACTAAGCTTGCAATTACAAATACGATTACAATAAGTACCGTAGCTACAAGAGCTTCAACTAAAGTCGCTGATTTTACTTTTTTTAATACATCCATTTCAAAACTGATTTAGGTTCTTGTTCTAAAGGGATGCCGCCATAAACAACCGATATAGTTTCATTTTCAATAGTCGCATTGTACACATGATTCATAAAAATTGACCCTGCCTGATTGGCTACAAATTGTTTCGTATATACACAACCGGATACCGTTCCTCTTAATTCAAAATTACCATTACAATAGACCTGACCTTTTACTCTGGCATCTTTCTCTAATACAATCTGAGTTTGAAAATCCGGTTTTTCTTTGGTCTGAAAGTAAGCGATACATCCTTTTACCGTACTTCCGCTGTCGATTAATATCTGATTATCTGAAGAAACACTCAAATTTTGGTCTGAATCATTTTTGTTATCCTGAAAAAGAACTAATGCCGATGGAAAGCCTAGATTACATTTTTTCCCTAATACAATTTTTTTTGAAGCTATCGCCTGAAAACTGCCAATAGTTCCGTCTTCAATCTCAATAACCGGAGCTATTAGAATGATATCATTAAGCAAAGCACTCTTTCTGATTTTAATTGCGGTTTCTGATTTTATAATAATATTTCCTGAGATTCTTTTGTTTTCCAAAATGATTGGCTGAACGGCATAATATCCTTTTGTTTTAGCTTTAAATGAATTGACAATTCTTGATACTGAAAACAAATTTATATAATCCCCGGGATCGTTGATTTTGTATTCTTTAAGATAGTACTGAATTGCATCTGTTTGAATTTTTCCCAGCTTTGGCAGTTCGGTGCTGCTTTTTTTTATAGTTCCATAAATAAGCTGTCTTCCATAGTAACTGTTTCCTGCTATATAGCCTGAGTTTACACCCTGAATTGGTAAAAAAGCAACTCCACGAATACTTGTAGTCCCCACTACAGTTAAAGCATTATGAGTTTCCTGAAGATAAAGAGTGGGAGATTCATTGGCTCGTAAAAGAGAACCAATAATAGCTGACTTGACAAATTTCTTTTTTCGAAAACGTGCTTCAGAAATTCCTTTTTGAAAAATACCCCATTGCGATAAATGAACTTTGACAATCTGATTTTCTTTCTTGATAAAATCAATACGGATAGTATCAGTATTAAGTTCTTTTTGTTCTAACAAAGAATAAATTCCCATATCAACAAACTGAATGTTTTCGATAGCGCCTTTTGACTGCTCCTTCATATAGATAAAGGTATAGGCGTAAAGAATTAAGCCTGTTAAGAGTAATGCAATCAATACAGCTACAAATACAGTAAATTGTAAGGCTCCGGATTTAATTTTAAACTTTAACTTCAATCTTGCAGCATTATAAGATTTAGTTCTCCTTTGTACTTTACATATATAGATTCTTTATCACCAGATTTCAAGAAGATCTCATTTTCAGTATCTCCAATTTTCATGAAATAATTTTTTTTGTCAATGATAAGCACGAAAACCTTATTTTTTTCTTTGTTGTCAGATATTAGTCCTTTATACAGAATTACGGGCCAAACTAAAGCTTCTTTGGGTTTAATCACTTTAGGTGACCTAACTCCTGATGGCTTAGCTTTTGGAGTTGTATTCTCTGCATACATTTTCCCCAAAAAGGGATCCCTGTAGTTCACATCAATAGTAAAAGACTGCCTTTTATTCAATTTTAACGGCTTGATCATTAACTCAGGGGTATTGTCGATAATTATTTCATCGGAGTTGGTGAAAGAAAATAGCTGAAACAACACAGCTCCCCACACCATCAACACGATCGGTAAAAGAATATAGATATTTTTTTTATTCTTCATTTATCTTATTTCTGACGTAAATCACTTTCAATTTTATTAACTCTCAAAACTAAACTTTTTAACGATTCGATTTCTTCAGATTGTGTATTAATTTTTTTATTCTGTTCAATCATATAAAGCGTCATTTCTTCAATTTTTTGAAGCAGTTTAGCATTCATTTCACCCACGTTTATTCCGTTTTTCAAAACTTCTTCTTCACTTGGAATATTTTCTAAATGCCCCTTTTCAGCAATATGTTTTTCAACTTCTTTAAGAGTTGGCAAATTATAGTCTTTTTTGAAAACAAAATCAGACCAGCCTGTCATGTCAATTTTTACTTCTTTAGAGTGTATGGTACCGTTTACATCTAGTTTGTTTGTTGGATTTCCTGCTCCTATTCCAACATTTCCATTATCCATTATAGTAAAACGATTACTGCACATTCCACCCTCTACACAGGCTAAATTATCATATGCCCAAAATTGTAAACTATTCCCATAAGGACCAGTCATATTATAAATATTCCAGGAACTTGCCGTTCCATTAGCCGTTTTTGAAGAATTTTTAAGCTGAATTTGACCACCGATAACATCAGAAACCGAGCTAATAATCACGCCTTTAAAAAAACCGTTACCTAAAACTTCTAGTTTTTGACTTGGATTTGTTGTTCCGATACCTATATTTTTGTCACTGGTAATTGTTAAAGCAGATCCGGTAATTCCGTAATCAATATCAAGGAATGCCACATATTCATTATCTCGAGCCTTAAAGTTCCATGGCCCGCCTGTATGACCATAAGGCTGAAGTGATAAACGATTAATTTGCCCAATTGTACCTGCAGAAGCCTCTTGTTTCCCGATTTTTAAACTGGTATCGTAATAAGCACTTCCAGATGTTGGGTAAGTATTTTGAGCAAAATTGATTTGTAATACAAATAATGAAGCTAATAAAAGTATTTTTTTCATCTTCTATTTATTTTGTTTTAATTTTAAACTAGATATTTCTTTTTTCATTTCCTGATTTTCCTTTTTCATTTCAATCATATAGAGCGTCAATTCTTCTATCTTTTTCAACAGACTCATATTCATCTCAGCCAGCATCAAACCATTTTTCTCAATATCCTGAGCTGATGGAATTTCAGGTAAGTGATTATTTAGTTTAATGTAATCCTCAACTTCTTTCAATGATTTTAATTTGTAATCGTTAGCAAAAACATAATCCGGCACTAGTGGTCCTGCCATATCAACACGAACTTCCTGAGTATGAATTTTCCCTTTTACGGTTAGTTTTTCGTCAGGAGACATTGTTCCAATTCCTACATTTCCATTTTGGATATAATGGTTTCCGAATCCGCTAACTCTTAAATACCCACTTGAGATTAAGTTATAATTTAGTTCATTTGATGCTGAAAAATCAGGTATATTAACTCCACTCGGTGTTTGATTAATTTTGATTTGATTTTTGTCGGTAACGACATCGACCCTTTCTTGTAAATAAGTAATTTTAATTCTATAAGTGGCATAATCTCGAACATCGAAAAATATTGGTAATTGTTTGTTGACATAGTCACCAAGATAGGTACTTAAATCTGTAGGCGAACCCAGTACAATTCTTCCGGAATGATACATTCCATTTGATTCAACAAGTTTAACAACAGGCGAACCGGTATTAGCCCCTTGATGGAAACCATTTTCAATAACGTATCTTTCATAACCGGTGCCATAAGAAACTTGAAAAAGTTCTATTATAATCAAGCCTCCAGCTTGCCAGTGGTAAGAATTATAGCCAACAGAGGCGATTTCATATCTTCTTGCCTGCATATCAGCAGCTGATAATCCAGATATAACACTTGTTTTTACACCATTTTGATCTATATGCGTTTGTGCAAAAAGAAATGAGGAGAAAAAGAAC
Source organism: Flavobacterium tructae (assembly GCF_001853485.1). Taxonomy (NCBI): domain Bacteria; kingdom Pseudomonadati; phylum Bacteroidota; class Flavobacteriia; order Flavobacteriales; family Flavobacteriaceae; genus Flavobacterium; species Flavobacterium tructae. The sequence continues at coordinate 48,286 of NZ_MIKE01000027.1, forward strand.
GCTAAAAAAGGAATAATTATTTTATTAAAAAGCATGTTTATCAGTATTTTAAGTATTTATTTTTGTAAAATGTTTGAAAAAAAATGTGAAATTTCATTTCTAATTTATCGTAAAATTAAAAACAGTACTTCTCGGACTCACATTACCCGCTTCATCAAATGATTTGATAAACCAATAGTAAGTTCCTTTTGTAAGTGTTTTGCTGTACGGTGTAACGGCTTTGTCTTTAAAATTTAAATTGGTGAGAGTACTTTCAGTATAAACATAAATACTGTCTTTTTCAGGACTTCCAGCTACCGGAGTTCTGCTCCATTGAAAATTTACGCTTGTGTTTGTACCTGAACTCGCATTTGCCGGGCTCGATAGAACCGGGGTATTTGGAACTTTAGTATCTACCAAAATAGATCTTGAAGTATACAAAGTTTGCGACGTACCATTACTCGCTCTTACCTTCCAGGTATACTTTCCTTCGTCAAAAGTAAAATTAAGCAGCACAGTAGCTGTAGTTTGATCTTTTACCAGAGTATTATTTTCATCTAAAACCTGAAGCTGATAAGAAGTCGCTCCCAAGATAGTCTCCCACGATAATTTTTGTAGTGCCGTCTTGGTCGTTAAATTATTAGCAGGAGTTAATAAGATTATTGTATTATTTTGAAAATCATTATTGTTTAGAACTTCAAAGCTTCGTTTGGTATAAACCGTTTCGTAACCACTATTCACAGCTTTTACACGCCATTCATACTTTCCAATATTTAGTTGTTGGGAAAATGAGTTCTTTGATACCAGAGTATCTCGAACTAACTGTTGAGGATTATCAAAATTAGGTGTTGCAATCTGTAATCTGTATTTATCAGCATGCTGAACATTCTCCCAAGAAAACGAAACTCCTGAAGAAGAGAGCGTAACATTATTCCCCGGAGCAACAAGGACTACATCCTTCTTAGATATATCCGGAACAAGAAGTATCTCTTCGCAGGATGAAAAACTTAACATTACTACAAAAAAGAGCAATGTAAGGAACGAAATTTTATTCATAATAAAATAGAATTAAATATTTTGAGTACTTAACCACAGATTTAGTGGCAAGTGATCTACAGGTCAAATAAACTTTTGTTTTTTTTCTTTGGGGTGATTCTTTTTTCCGTTACTCCTTTGCAACTACTATACTCCCCAACAATATCAGCTACATACCACTTCCCTTTTTCGGATACACTCCAACAAAAAGAACTTACCTGATAAGCCACTATAGTTTCTGAATTAATATCGATCGTATCCACTTTTTTCCCCAATTTAAACAAAGCAATACTGTATTTTTTATGCAAATTGTTGATTAAATAGTAGGCATCTGCCTGTCTGATTTTAGTAATCTCATTAGCAGATAAATTAACCGCAAGACTAGAAATAATTTTTGAAGACTCCGTGTTTACTAATAGATTTAAAATCTCAGTATTATAATCTGAATTTATTTCGTGAACAAAACCGGCGATATCTAAAACCTTTATCGTTACCAATTCAGGTTTTATAGCCAAACTATCGATAAAAGCCACTTTAGTTTGATTTTGATTGTACTTCGCTTTCGACTTATAGATTTTGTCTAATTTTTTGTTGTAAGGAACTACGCCAATCTCGAGACGAATATTATTCTGAAGTTTTGGAAAAGCCTTTGTTTCAAATATATTTTGATTATAAGAAAGTTTTGACTCTCCTATACTCCCTATCTCTACGATTGAAGAGGAAAATTTATACTCTTCATTTTTAATTTTGGTTGTTTGGCAAGCAGTGCAAATTAATATTGCCAGAGCCACAATCCTTTTCAACATACTACTGATTTTTAATGAGATAACATTATTTATTAAAGTTTCAATAAATAACTACTATCAATTCTTTTTTTCTTAAAATTTTGCTAACAAAACTAGTGAAATTGATGTAATTGACTGTTAAATTTTATTTTTATTTTGAGATTTTTAAGACCTCTAATTTCAGATATCCTCTTTTACTTTTTTTAACTTTTATAAAGTAGTGATTCTCTACAATGCGAGTGTCCTTAAAACTGTATTCGTAATACAATTCTTTCTTTATATAATTTATACAAACTAATATTGACTTGAATATTAGACCCTAATAGTCTCTACTCATTACAATTTATATTCTTTTCACTAAAATTATGCTAAATACAGTAATCATGTATAATTCAAAAAAAGTGCAATGATTTAGAATCATTGCACTTTACAACCTCATAACTTTTCACAGCCCTAAGTTTTTTTTAACTTTACAAAAAATAAACGAAATGAAAATAGTCATCATTGAAGATGAACATCTCGCCTCCACCTATCTCAAAAATATTCTGGAAGAGCAGACTATCCTTCCGATCAGTGAAATTACAGTACTGAAATCTGTAAAGGGTGCTGTTGCCTTTTTTAAAGCGAATACCGTTGATCTGGCATTTATGGATATTCATTTGGGAGATGGTAAAAGCCTCGATATTTTCGAGCAGGCTCTCGTGTCATGCCCCGTTATTTTTATCACTGCTTATGACTCTTATGCGGTAAAAGTTTTCAAACATTTTACTATCGATTATCTTCTTAAACCTTACGAAGAAGAAGAATTACTCGAAGCTTTGCACAAATACAAAAACATAAAAGAAACCTTTAACAGCAATTCAGTTGTGGAATCTTTAGTTGAAATTGAGAATCAAAGTAACATTCAGCATCATTTTTTGGTGAGCCACAGAGACAAACTAATTTCTGTTAACGACACTTCAATTCCCTTTTTCTTTGCCACCGGAAAACATTTGTTTATCTACACCAACTCCGGCAGTAGTTATCTGTACAATAATAATTTGAAAGACCTCATCAATAAACTCGATCCGGCTCTTTTCTTTAAAATCAACAGAAAATATATTATCAACCGCCATTCTGTTCAGGAAATTGTGAAACATTCGAGCCAGAAAATCGAAATTTTACTGAATGTTACCGTTCCGGATACAGAACCTATTATTCTAAGCAAAAAGGAAATCAATAATTTTAAAAACTGGCTCGATTCCTAAAATTCAGTTGGAGTAAAGAATATAAATTTCCAGACTATTCAGAATCCGGAAGTCTGTCGGCTTCATTCTTTTTTCGGTTGAAACGGTAAATTACAGTCAGCCTGATATATCTTCCCTGCGAACGAAACTCTGATTCTAAATAATAGAGCGGTGTGCTGACTGTTTGTTTGGTTAGTTGTGAATTGAAAAGGTTGTTCACGTTTAAAGTAACCGACATTTTATCATTAAAAAAGTCCTTGTTTAAACCAATATTGGCCGAGTATTGTGCCTCGGTAACCGATTGAACTCCCTGATTTTTACCTCGGTATTTAAAACTAAAATCACCTGAAATTATTTTTGGAAACTTCACAACCGAACGAAAGCCCGACAACCAGGTTTCGTCTTCCACATCATAGACCACCTCTTTGTAAGTGCCTTGCTGTTTAAATTTGTAGTAATTAAAATCCAAAGACAGTCTCAGCCATTTTGTTGGACTGTAAGTTGAAGAAACTTCTGCTCCAAAACGATCTTCAGTGTCCAGATTTACCGGTGTTCTCACAAAATAATTTTCATCTGTGCGCTGTAAAATATACTCGAAAAAATCGGTAGTGTGCTGATAATATACAGACGGATTGATGCTAAATTTTCCGGGTTTAGCCAGTAAAGTCAATTCAAAAGAATTCGTAAACATCGGATTCAAATCAGGGTTTCCTACGGTAAGATTGCGCAAATCTGAAAGCCCGGAAAAAGGATTCAACTGCCAAAACCTCGGACGGTTGATTCGTTTGCTGTAGCTAAGCTGTAAATCTGTTTTCTCGGTTAGATTGTATACTAAATGAACAGTTGGAAACAGGTTGATATAATTTTTAGTGTTGCTGAACAAATTCTTTGAATCGGCAATTTTAATATCGGATAATTCCGCCCGCAAACCTGCCAGATAACTGAACTTTTTTACTTTACTTCCAAACTGAATGTAACCACTATAGAGGTTCTCGTCATATTTTAATTTATTGGTAAACTGATCCTGCAAAACTTCATCCAAAACCGTATAATAATCACTTCTAATGGCGCGCAAATCACTTCTGATTCCCATCTCAATTTTAGAATTTTCGTTTATCGGATTTACAAAATCAGACTTTAGAAAGATATCGTTACTGCTTTCAATATCACGGCTGTACAGATTAGAAACTTCCGGTTCATAAGGCATCGTTTTTTGCTGATCGATGTATTGATTTTCATCGTCGTGCCAAAAATCATATTGCAGGCTGGTCGTCCATTTTTTATCCTTTTTATCAAATGTTTTTACATAATTTAATTCTAAGGCATTGTAAAACTTTGGTTCCTTATAATTTTCGTGGCGATTGATGGTACTGTCAGTTGCATTACTGGCGTTGGCATACTCGTACTCAATAGCCGTTTTGTAATTGTTATTGTTTCTGTCTCGATAGTAGCTTCCGGTTAAGGTATTTTTGGCATTAATGTAATAATCTCCTCCTATGTAAATATTGTAGATACTATTATTTCTTCGGATATCATCGTATTGATTCAGCGTGGTTACTGCATTGTTGCTGGTATTGTGCTGAAACTGTCTGTTGGAAGCAAAAACGTCAATGTAACGGTATCCTATATTGGAAAACAAATTGACTTTTTCGGTTTTATAACTCACATTGGCATTCAGACTATGATTTGCCGGATTTCCTATTCCTGCCTGCAGCGAACCGTTAAATCCCTGCATACTGTTTTTCTTTAGTATGATATTTATAATTCCTGCACTCCCCTGCGCTTCGTAAGCCGCTGAGGGATTTGTAATAACTTCTACCTTTTCAATATTCCCCGCCGAAATTTGAGACAAACCGTTATTAGCGGTTAACATGGATGGTTTTCCGTTAATTAAAACCGTAACACCGCTATTGCCTCTAAGGCTTACGGCCCCCGCAATATCCACATTTACTGAGGGAACATTATTCAAAATATCGTTAGCTGTTCCGCCTTTTGAGAGAATGTCTTTTCCAACGTTGAATACTTTTTTATCCATTTTTAGTTCTACGGCCGATTTTTCAGCTACCACATTCACTTCATTCAGTTCATTAACTTCTTCTTCCAGTAAAACGTCTTTTAAAATCAGATCTTTCTGAAGTGAAATCGCGTTTACGGTGAATGGTTTGTAGGATATAAATTCGATTTTCAACTGATAATTTCCGGGAGGACTCTTGAAAACATACATCCCGTTTTCATCAGAAGAAACCGTTCTTTTTTTCTGATCAGACGATTCCAGCGTGACGGTAACATAGGACAGAGATTGTTTTGTTTTTGAATCCATAACTTTTCCTTTAAGCGTAAATTCATTGGTCTGTGCCACAGCCTCAAAGCCTAAAGAAAGGATGATGAGTAAGATGAGCTTTTTCATTTTTGGTTTCGTTTATAATTTTCACCAAAACTCTTCTTTAATTGTATGCAAAAATTAAGCGCATGCTATACAGTTCTTTCAGATCGATCAACCATTAAATAACGAGTATTAACGATGTTTATCTACGTTTTTTATGCGTTAATGTCATTTTTGAACCTGTTTGTCGACACATTCTTTCTCTTTCTAAATAAATACTAACTTTGGTCTGCTATGCCAATATTCGAAAAACTCATCAACTATTCCTCAGCCCACAGAGTTCCAACACATATTGTGTTTTGGTTCTGCCTGTATATTATGTTCCTTGGTAAAAACAATTTTGATGATCCTGCATTAAACATTCCAAATGAAATGCTGGGAATTGCATTCGATCTGTTTTTCTCTATGCTGTTTGCCTATTTCCTTTCCTATCGTATTCTTCCGCGCTTAATGACGCCCAAAAATCACAGTATGGTCTGGCTTGAATTTATAGTGGGCTGTTATCTTATCTCGGCTATTAACCGAACTATAATCATTTATGTACTGGAACCTATTGTACGTACCCCTCCTTTTATACAGGAGTCCATTTTTGAAATCTTTACAGATATTTCAAAGTTGTTTCGATCGTATTTTATTCAATCCTTTTTTCTTTCTTTATTTTTTGTTTTTGTAAAACAGGTTAAAAACCAGTATTTAGTTCAGAAAAAAGCATTGTTACTGGAAAAACAAAAGGCAGAAACGGAACTAAAAGTGCTGAAAGCTCAATTGAACCCTCATTTTTTGTTCAATACGCTCAACAATATTTATTCGCTTTCCCTTGTTAACTCGCCCATTACTTCACCATCAATTGCGGTTTTGTCTGAAATATTAGATTGCATTTTATATCGTTGCAGCGGTACTTATGTTCCTGTTTCGCAAGAAATTGCTTTGCTTAACAATTATATTGCACTTGAAAAATTGCGATATGATGAAAGGCTCAGTGTCATTTTTAATACCGATATCGACCATAATGATGTTATTGCGCCTTTAATTTTACTTTCATTGGTAGAAAATGCTTTTAAACATGGTGCCGGAGAAGATACGGATTCCCCCGTTATAGTTATTGATTTAAAACTAAAGAACAGTCATTTTACTTTTACGGTTAAAAACACTATTGGGAAGAGTGAAACTGAATCTGAAAACGGTAAAATTGGACTGAACAATATCATACAGCAGCTGGACAAAATTTATCCGGAAAATTATACTTTTGAGGTTACCAAAAACGATACTCATTTTACAGCCCATTTAGAAATCAAGCTGCAAAACGATTCCAACCAAGCTTAGAAAAATGAAAATAAGATGTTTATTAGTCGATGATGAGCCTTTGGCCATAAACCTGCTGCAAAATCACATCAGTAAGCTGGATTATTTTGAGATTGTAGGAACCTGTCCGAATGCCTTAAAAGCTGCCGAAGTATTAAGAACTACGGCTGTTGACCTGATGTTTCTGGATATTAAAATGCCACAGATCACGGGAATTGATTTTTTAAAGACATTGAAAAACCCTCCGGCTATTATTTTCACAACGGCTTATCGTGAATATGCTTTGGAAAGCTACGAACATGACATTGTAGATTATTTACTCAAACCTATTACTTTTGATCGCTTTTTTAAAGCCACCGATCGTTATTTACGTATCAGTGGCCCCAGCAATACAAAAATTATAACGCCACCTCTCGAGAGTTTTATTTACATCAGAAGCGGTACTAAATTTCATAAAATCAATACGGACAGTGTTCTGTTTATTGAAAGTGTGAAAGACTACATTGTAGTTCATCAGAAGGAAGGTATAAAACTAACCTCTAAATACAAAATCGGCGATATTGAAGCGGAACTTCAGGGAAAAGATTTTCTTCGCGTACACCGTTCTTTTATCATCAATTTAAAAAACATTACAGCCTTTACCGCTTATGATGTTGAAATTGGCTCCATAGAAATTCCTATCGGGGCAAGTTACAAAGAATACGTTTTTAAAATATTAAAAGGTTCATAACCTTATCCCTGCTTGTCTTTAGAACTTAATAGCAATTTTTCCTATAGTCTTCCCTGACTCTAAAAGTTCATGTGCTTTTTTGAAATTCGCGACTGTTAAACCTGTTAGCGTTACATTTAGCGTTGATTTTAGCATGCCCTGATCTAAGAGATCAGCCAATTTATTAAGAATAACGTGCTGTTCCTGCATATCATCGGTTTCATACATCGATCGTGTGTACATAAGCTCCCACGAGAAGGAGACACTTTTATTTTTTAGTTTGTTCAGAGCCACAGGATCACTGCTTCCGGTAATAGAGGCAATATGCCCTTGCGGTTTAATCAATTCTACCATAGTATCCCAATAAGAATTCGTATCTACAAAATCTAAAATAAAATCAACCTGTTGAAACCCGGCTTCCTGAACCGAAGCAATTAAATTTCGGTGATCAACTACATAATCGGCTCCCTGCTCTTTGCACCAGGCTATAGTTTCTGGGCGGGATGCGGTTGCAATAACCGTGAGACCCGCTACTTTTTTGGCCAATTGAATAGCGATCGAACCTACTCCTCCTGCCCCTCCAATAATTAAGATCGACTTACCTTTATCTTTTTCAGGATTGATTCGGATGCGGTCAAAGAGAATTTCCCAAGCCGTTAAACCGGTTAAAGGTATGACTGCCGATTCTTCAAGGCTTAAGAACTTTGGTTTTCTGCCTACAATTCGTTCGTCAATACTCTGGTATTCGGCATTACTGCCAGGTTTGGTAATATCTCCGGCATAAAAAACTTCATCTCCCACTTTAAACAAGCTTACTTTCTCTCCTACCGCTTCAACAATACCCACAGCATCCCAGCCTATAATTTTCGGAGTTTCTAAAACGGTATCTTTTGTACTATTTTGACGAATTTTAAAATCGACGGGATTAACAGATACTGCACTAATTTTCACTACTAAATCACGCTCTCCCGGAACGGGCTTTGGAGTTTCAAATGCTATAAAACTCTCTTCTTCAGCAATTGGTAACGATGTTTTAAATCCTATGGCTTTCATCTTTATAATTTTTAAGTTCTATTATTATTACAAAGATAAATACAGTCCGAATCTTACAGACGGTATATTTTTATACTAAACCAGTATATTCTTATCAAAAGTCAATAGCACTTTAGAATTCTCAAATACTAAAAAAAAAGCTGATCCTAAAACCAGCTTCTTACTTTTATTTAAAATTTAGCAGCAAATTCTTTTGCAAAATCTTCCAGTTTAATTTGTCCCTCAACAGAACTATAATCGCCTAAAAAATGTGCTGCAATTTTACCGTTTCTAAAACCTGATCCCATTTCGGTATACAATTCAGCAATTTCTTCCGGTAGTCCCGCTTGTTTCATTCCGTCAAGAGATTGTACATCGGTAAATTCTATCCATGGTAAATCTGGTTTTCCAATGGCTAAGCCTAAAGTTTTGGCTACTTCATCCGGAGTTCGCACATCACTTACAATATAACGAATGTTCTTTCCCACTATCGTTTTTAGTAATTCTTCAGACACTGCTGTGGCAATATCTTCAGGATGTACAAAAGGAATTGTAGTGTTAGAAGGATAATTTGCTCCAATAATTCCCGCTCCCTTAATCATTGGAACATCATGGTACAAATTCGTGTAGAAAAAACCCGCACGAAGATACGTAACCGATACGTTCTCTAATGACTCATATAATTTCTCAATATTATGAAGTCCGGCAATTGGACCATTTCCTCCCGGTAAATCTGCACCAATACTGCTCAACATTACAACACGTTTTACTCCGGCGGCTGCTATGGCTTTTGCAAGTGCTTTACCGGCGTCCGTAGTATTGGTAATGATATTAACTCCTCCCATATTAGGCGGAGTCATTGCAAATACAGCATCAGCTCCTTCAAATGCGCTTTGCAAAAAAGCGGCATCACTTACAGAACCTATCGCTGCTTTTGCTCCTGCTGCTTCAATCATTTTTACGCGGTCTGAACTACTACTGATTACTGTTACCTCATGTCCCGAGGCAATAAGTTTTTGGGTCAATGGCTTACCTATGTTTCCTAATGAACCTGAAATTGTAATTTTCATCTCTGTTTATTTTTTTATGTTCTGTAACAAAGGTATATTTGTACTTACTTTTATACAAGTACTTACCCTAAAGTATGCACTATGACCGCCATCAAAGAATCATCGACTATTCAGGAAAATAAACAATATGCTTTAGACCAATGTCCTGTAACTTATGTTATGGAAAAAATTGGAGGCTATTGGAAACCCATTATCATTTACCATCTTTCAGGCGGAAGCAAACGTTACAGTGAACTAAAAAGGGCTATCCCTGCAGTTACCGAAAAGATGCTGATACAACATTTAAAACAGCTCGAAGCCGACCATCTTGTCATTAGAGAAGCTAAACCGGTTGTACCTCCTTTTGTGACCTATAGCTTAAGTCCGTCGGGAAAAGGTTTAATGCCTGTTATCGAAGCTATGGCGACATGGGCCTTCAAGGATAAGGAAGATGGATTTAAGAGTTCTTAAAATAGCTTGGTCTCAAAAATAATCATCAAAGTAGCAGAACATCTTGTTACCTTTACATAAAAAGATCCAAATGAGAAAAATTGGTACAACACAAGCAGGTTTTGTTTTAAGAATTGTTTTAGGAATTACGATGCTCTCTGCAGTTGCCGACCGTTTTGGTCTTTGGGGTGCACCCGGCGCTCTCGGAGTAGCGTGGGGAAACTGGGACAATTTTATTATTTACACCCAAACCTTAAACTCCTTTGCCAGTAAATCCTTAGCAGAAGTATTGGGAGCTTTAGCTACTTTTTTCGAGATTTTGTTTGGTTTGTTTCTCATCATAGGATTTAAAACCCGTTACATTGCTCTGGGAACTGCAGGTTTAATGCTTCTTTTTGCATTCTCCATGGCTGTTTCAGTCTCTATAAAAGCTCCTTTTGATTATTCGGTTCTAACAAGTGCCGCAGCAGCTTTATTGCTTTCTTCTTTGGACAAAACGTATCTCGCTTTAGACAATCGATCCCAATAAAAATTTATAAAACTTATTCAAAATATAAAATCCTCAAAAAATAACTACCTCGAAAAAGGTCAAAACATTCGGCTTTCAACAACCTGCTTACCTCAAATACAAATTTTGTAAATCGCAATACAAATTATATAACAATTCCCAAATCTAAATTCTCAATTTAAACGTATGTATGAAAATACGATACTCCGGAGGAATTAAACTCAAATGGTAATGGTTTTTGGGGCATATTGAGCTTAATAACCTCCCGGGATATCGTTTATTAAATAATTTTAAACGAAGGAAAAGAGTGGAAAAGTTAAATGTCGAGAGATTAAAAAACAGTCTGGATTACTTGCAAAGCAAACAAAGGGAACTAAAAAGGCAAAATGAGGAAGATACCCGAACTCTCGAATCTCTCATAAAGTATTTAAAAAAGGACATGATTGATCAGTATAAATTAACCAAATACGATTTATACATCAAGCAGGATGTTAAGGATACGGAGACTTTTATCAATAGTGTGCAAAAAATAATAGAAGACAACCAGTAAATTCTTCAATCTTAGCGTATCATCAACCTTCAACTTCCCTGATTGTTATTTAAAAATCAATCAGTTAGAATTATTTTGGCATTATTTTTCATCCTTTATATTTTATGATGCTGTCATTTTAGTTTTTAATTAAGAAATAAAAAAGTTCCTCTCCCAATTTCAATTCGTAAATTAGCGGTAACAAAATCGATTCGAATGACAGTACTTACGTTTACCCTGATTATGATTCTCGGTGCTTTTTTAGCAGGTTTTATTGGCTCATTATCAGGTTTAGGTGGCGGGATTATCATAATTCCACTTTTAACAGTCATTCTTGGCGTTGACATTCATTATGCAATTGGTGCAGCTCTGGTTTCCGTAATTGCAACTTCTTCAGGTTCAGCCGCAGCTTATGTGAGAGAAGGAATCACCAACATGCGATTGGGTATTTTTCTGGAAATTGCCACGACAATAGGTGCTGTTTGCGGAGCCCTGCTTTCAACTATTGCTCCTACTTCGTTTATTGCCGTTTTATTTGGGCTTACTTTAATTTTCTCGGCTATCAATTCGCTTCGTAAAAAAGAAGAACATATTGTTTTAGAATCTAGTCCTTTGGCTAAAAAACTAAAATTAGAAGGCACTTATCCCGCACACGATGGCAAAGTTATTCATTACGGAACTAAAAATGTTATAGGAGGTTTCAGTATGATGGGAATTGCCGGAATGATGTCCGGTTTATTAGGAATTGGTTCCGGAGCTTTTAAAGTAATCGCCATGGACAATATTATGAGAGTTCCGTTTAAAGTTTCTACTACCACCAGTAACTTTATGATGGGAGTTACCGCAATGGCAAGTTCTGTCATTTACATTCAGAAAGGATACATCGAACCCGGAATCTGTATGCCTGTAGTGGTTGGTGTGCTTTTTGGAGCGATGGCAGGAGCGAAAGTTCTTGTGAAAACAAATCCTAAGAAACTAAGAATATTCTTTGCCTGTCTCATCTTTGTATTGGCAGTAAATATGATCTATAACGGAATTAATGGAAAAATCTAAGACTATGCAACACGAAAAATTTGGAGAAAAAGATTTTCAAACCATTATCGGAAATTTATTGCGCTATGGCGTCTGGATTTCTTTATCCGTAGCTTTTATTGGTGGAATTGTTTACTTACTGCATCATAGTACAGACATTGAAGATTATTCGGTCTTTCATGAAAATGACCGTAATATCTTTGAAGTAATTTCGGCAATTTATCAGGGTGTAATTCAGGGAAACGGTGAATCTTTAATCTTTTTTGGAATTATTCTGCTTTTTCTAACCCCGGTTTTACGTGTTTTACTATCACTATTTTCGTTTTTACTGGAAAAAGATTATCTGTATGTAGGCATCACCTTAATAGTTATTGTGATTATTCTGATTAGCGTTTCCTTTGGTTTTTCTCATTAATTAATGGCTATAAGCCGTAAGCTTTAAGCTTTAGGCTTTAGGCTTTCTTAATAACAACCAAACCCGACAGGTTTTAAAAACCTGTCGGGTTTACTGAACGATAATACTCTACTAACTGTGATAAGTATTGGGCTGTAGGCTTAATAAGAAAGCATACTGCCTAAGGCTAAAAAAAATAATAACCGCAATAAGTATTGGGCTGTAGGCTTTCTAAAAAAAGCATATTGCTTAAAGCTTAAAGCCTAAAGCTATAAAAAATGGAAATAGGAATTGACAGTTTCGCTTCGGCGATGTATGGAGACCACAATACGCTAAGCAGTGTTGATGCAATGGAACAATTACTCCAAAGAATCGAGCTGGCAGATCAGGCCGGACTTGATGTTTTTGGTATTGGTGAACACCATAAAAAAGAATTTTTAGATTCGGCAACCGCTGTGATTTTAAGTGCTGCTGCGGCTCGAACCAAACGCATTCGATTGTCAAGTGCTGTTTCTGTTCTAAGTGCTGCCGATCCGGTAAGAGTCTATCAAAGTTTTGCGACTCTTGATTTAATTTCAAAAGGAAGAGCCGAAATTGTAGTAGGCCGAGGGTCTTCCATCGAAGCTTACCCGCTTTTTGGATTTAATCTGAATGATTACGATGAACTTTTTAAAGAAAAATTAGATCTCTTACTTCAAATCAGAGACAATGAATTTGTGACCTGGTCAGGAAAATTTCGCCCTTCCATAAATAATCTTCCGGTTTATCCCAGAGCTTTGCAAGAAAAACTTCCTGTATGGCTGGGTGTTGGCGGAACTCCTGAATCATTTATCCGGGCCGGATCTTTAGGGCTTCCCTTAATGGTCGCAGTTATTGGAGGACAGACCCATCGTTTTCGTCCTTTAGTTGACTTGTATCGTGAAGCAGGAAAAGCTGCGGGTTATCAACCCGAAGAACTTAAAGTGGGACTGCATTCACCCGGATTTGTTGCAAATACAACCGAAAAGGCTATTGAAGAATATTATCCCGGTTATGCTGAAGTTTGGACAAAATTAGGCTTGGAACGCGGGTGGCCGCCCGTGACCAAAGCCAAATTTGACGGATTAATTGACGATCAGGGTGTATTGGTTGTTGGAGGCCCTGAACGCATTGCTGATAAAATTTTGCGTCACAGCGAATCACTTGGCGGTATTTCGAGATTCACCTTTCAAATGGACAATGCCGGTCTCACACACACACAACTCATGACTGCTATAGAACTTATTGGTGCAAAAGTGATTCCGCTCATTCAAAAAGGGTAGTTTTTTTTGCCACAGATTGCACAGATTAAAAGGATTTCTTATTTCATAACAACAAAAAAACCCGACAGGTTTCAAAAACCTGTCGGGTTTACTCTTAGAACCTCAGTACCTTAGAACCTAAAAAAATTAAAACTTATACGTTACCCCCACTCTAAAGTTTCTTGGCGCTTCTGTTTGCCAATAGTAAGCAGAAAGCCACTCATAGTAAGATCCGCTGTAAAGGTATTTATCCAGAATGTTAAATACGTTGGCAGTAACTTTAAACTTGCCGGTTTCATAAGATAACCCTCCATCCAGTTTAAAATAGTTTGGTAAGCTTATAGCTCCTACACTCCAACTGTCTGTCTGACGGCCCGCAAGATAAGTCCCTCCTATAGAAGCTCCTAATCCTTTTAACTTTCCGCTTTGAATGCTGTAGTTCAACCATGCATTTGCAGTATGTTTGGCAAAGCCCGGTACAACTGAACCAACTACAATAGTTTTAACTACTGAACTTGTAACTACAGATTCTGTAAAAGCATAATTGGCAATAAGGTTAAGTCCGTCTAATAATTTTCCTCTTACGTCAAATTCAATACCCTGTGCTCTTTTCTCTCCCAAAACAATTTTATAAACATCGTTTGGTCCATTCTTAGGATCAGAAGTAAGCTCATTTTGTTTTACGATACGATAAGCCGACAATGTAGTACTCCATGATCCGTCAAACCAATCTTTCTTAACCCCAAATTCTAAATTATTTCCTGTAAGTGGTTTTACCTGATCTCCATTTTGAATAATTCCGGATTGTGGTATAAAAGCCTGATCGTATAAACCATAAACAGCCAGATTATCAGTCACAGAATAACTAGCTCCTACACGTGGTGTAATATGACTGTCAGATTCATCCGTTCCCCAACTGTTTTGACTAATCCAGGTGTATCGTGCCGCAAGAGTCAATCTCAACCTGTTTTCAAAAAAACCTAACTCATCCTGAATGTAACCTGCCGCATATTTTTGTCCCAATCTGCCTCCAATTCCGGCTCTAACAGAAAGCGGTGTTGCACGATCAAAAGCGGGAAAGCCATTAGAAGGTGTACCGTAATTTGGACTGTAAACATTAAATGGATTCACTGCCGTATCAAGATCATGAGACTGTCCCCAATCTGCCATATAATCTTTATTCCCCAAATCTACACCACTTAATATTTTATGCGTAACAGCTCCTGTATTGAACTTCCCATTTACGAATACCTGACCTAAATACATATTACTTTCTGCATCCCAGATACCCACATTTCTAATAATGTTGCCTTTACCAAGGGTATTTTCACTTGAGCCAACGCTGGCAGGCCATGAACTGTATCCTTGCTGAATGTACTTGAAATAAGAAGTTTGTGCTGTTAGTTTCCAGTTATCATCAAACTTATGCTCAAACATAAAATACCCGCTATGGTCCTGAATATTAGTATCCGGAATACCAGGCTGTGTCAGGGTAAATCCAACCGGCAAAGTAGCATATCCATCAGATTTAGGTCCAAACACATAATAAGAACCTACCTCAGTCATGTTGGCATATTGAAAATTATACTCCGCCGTAATTTTTGTTTTATCATCAATCTGGTAGGTAAGTACCGGAGCAATTACATAACGGTTATTGTGTTCAAAGGAACGGTGCGAACCTCTGTTTTGGGCTGCAGCATTAAAACGGTACAATAACTTTCCTTTTTTGTCCAATTTACCGTCAAGATCAATACTCGCTCTGTAAAAATCATAACTTCCCGCAATTACACTGGCTTCACCTTTTGTCATTCCGGTTGGTTTCTTAGTTACCACATTGTACAATCCGCTTGGATCACCGCTGGAAAGCATAAATCCTGCCGGTCCTTTTACAAATTCAATATGATCGACAAAGCTCATATCTTCCGTAAGTGGCCCCCAGAAAGAAGTAACTACATTAAAACCATTGCGGAACGCCTGAACCTGTGAACCACGCATTTTTATATTGGTGTACAAATCTCCCCAATGTTCGGAGCGTACAGCACCACTCACATTTCGGATTACTCCGTCACTCATACTCACAATCTGCTGATCTTTTAATGTCTGACCGCTCACAATCTGAATATTTTGTGGAATTTCTAATACCGGTGTTTGAAGACGTAAGGATAAAGAAGGCTTGTCTTGCTTGTATTTGTTTTTAGTAATCACCACTTCGTCCAAATCTTCCTGGCTCTCCGCAAGCATGAAATTTTTAGTTGTCGTTTGCTTTGATGTCACCATAATTCTGTCTTCAACGGGACGAATTCCAACTGCACTGATGCTGATAGTATAACTGGCAGGCTTAACATTTTTAATTTCGTACTGTCCGTGTTCGTTCGTAATAGCACTGTATCTTGTTCCTCTAAGAGCAACAGAAACACCTTCTGCCGGTACATTTCCGGTTAAAGAAACCCTTCCGGTTACTTTTCCGTTTTCCTGCCCCATCATCACTAATGAGTTTAGAAAAATCAGAAAAAATAAAACTTTTTTTATTCTCATGGTATTCATAATTATTTGTATTGGTTTTTATTTCGCTGGCAAAAGTAAGGGCTAAAACATCGTTTTGCAAATTATTTTTAATTATTCTAAATAAATATAATTAAGAGTCAAATCGTTGAATATCATCCCAAGACCTATTATTTTAGATTTTAAATCCTTCAATAGTAAATAACTCTGCTTATCTTTAAGGACAAAAACACCAGCTGAGTTATGAATCACACAAACACAATCAAAAAAGTAGCTATTGTGGGATACAACCGTATTCCGTTTGCAAGAGCTAATACCGCCTACGCCGAAGTTGGAAATCAACAAATGATGACCGCCGCTCTCGATGGTCTTGTGACCCAATACAATCTGAAAGGAAAATTAATCGGCGAAGTTGCCGGAGGGGCCGTAATCAAACATACTTACGACAATAATCTAATGAGGGAATGTGTCCTGAAAACAACACTCGATCCCGCTACTCCAGCCTGCGATTTGCAACAAGCTTGTGATACCGGAATCGAAAGCGCCATTTATATCGCTAATAAAATTGCATTGGGACAAATTGAATGCGGAATTGCCGGAGGTGTTGATTCTATAAGCGATATTCCGATGGCGGTGAGCGACAAATTTCGAAAAATTCTACTCCATGTCAGAAATGCAAAATCAATTACTGAAAAAATAAAGTTCTTTTTAAAAATTCGACCTGGAGATTTGGCTCCGCTGGTTCCCAAAAATGAAGAAGTTCAAACCGGACTTTCAATGGGAGGTCACACCGAAATCACTGCCAAACATTACAAAATCTCTCGGGAAGATCAGGACAACTTTGCACTTAAAAGTCATCTCAATATGGCGAAAGCCTATGATGACGGCTTTTTTAACGATATGATTACCCCCTTCAACGGACTTGACCGAGACAATAATTTAAGAAAAGACAGCACGCTGGAAAAATTGGCCAAGCTAAAACCAGCCTTTGACAAAATCAACGGAACCTTAACGGCAGGAAATTCAACTCCGCTAACGGATGGCGCTTCCTGCATTCTTTTAGCCAGTGAGGAATGGGCAAAAGAACATGATCTGCCCATTTTAGCTTACATCACCTTTGCTGAAATTGCTGCCATCGAATATGTCAAAAATCAGCAGAATCTTCTATTGGCTCCTTTGTTTGCTGTCAGTCGCATGCTTGATAAAGCAGATTTGACCTTACAGGATTTTGATTATTATGAAATTCACGAAGCTTTTGCCGCTCAGGTTTTAGCCACTCTGAAAATCTGGGAAAGTCCTGAGCTAAGTGCTCAAATTGGACTTCCTAAAACCCTCGGAGCAATCGATCGCGAAAAACTAAATGTGAAAGGAAGCAGCCTCGCAGCAGCACATCCTTTTGCTGCCACAGGAGGTCGTATCATTGGTGTTATGGCTAAACTGTTAAACGAAAAAGGGTCCGGACGTGGGCTGATTTCCATCTGTGCCGCCGGAGGACAAGGCGTGACCATGATAATCGAAAAATAATTAATTCCTATCGTTGTAAGCAACAAACTGGACAGGTTTTAGAAACCTGTCCGGTTTATTATTTTAAAAAATCAAAACTGTAACAAAATCGAAAAAAAAGTCTCTATAGTATAAAAAATGCTAATCCATTAATCCAAACATTGCTATATGAGAACTTTAAAACTTACCACTTTACTCATTTTCACTTTCTTTTCATTTTCGAAAATAAATGCTCAGACCACTCCAAATGACAGTATAAAACTGGATTACACTAAAATCTACTCGTTGGCTTTAGATGGCAATCCAAAATCAGCTTTGCCGCTATTAGAAATCGATACCAATAAAAAAATAGCTGATAAGGACTTAAAATTCAAAACCAACTTTGAAAACCGATTTAAGTTTGCAGAAGACAAAAGTGATTTTCTGGAAACCCGAAAATCAAAAATAGATCAGTTATTAAAGATATACAGAGATTACTGGCGTTTCTCTTTCCTAAACAAAGAAAAGAAAACCGATACACTGATCCTGAAAAACGTTTCGAATTTTCTTAAAACGAATTTCCCGTCTGCCAAAAACCTAACGCTTAATGAAGACAGCATCAATGTGTATCAAAAAAAATACATCGCAAGTTTAGGCTATCATACTACCGGATTCGGAAAAACAGGAGGTTTATATGACTTACTGGTTTGGAAAACAGAAAAAGACACCATCTATAAAGTTACTTATGATGGAAAAGAAACTCCAATTAAAATCTATTTTATGGATGATTTTGTCACCCTGGGCTGGAGCGAATATGCTACTCTGGGACGCTATTATCCTGCGGGCTGGGCTACAAAAGAAGCTTTGTTTTGCGTAAAAAAAGCCTATGACTTAAAATCCGAAAACTTTAGAGTAAGCTACATTGGTCACGAAGGAAGGCACTTTGCCGATTATAAACTATTCCCAAAATTAAAAGGTGTTGGTTCTGCCGATCTGGAATACAGAGGCAAATTAACTGAAGTTTCTCTTTATTCTCAGGAAGGTCTGATGAAACGATTGCAGTTTTTTATTAATACCGGAAACTATGATAGCGATAATGGTCACTCAATTGCCGCTTATTGTGTGATAAGAGATTTATCAAGAGTTTTATTTGGAAACGATTTCGAAAAGGACATCAACAAATGGAAAGCAATTCCGGCAAGCAAAATAAATGAAGCTGCTGCTAAACTCCTCGCCGAAAATACAAAGGCACTTGAGAAAATACCGAATGTAGAGAAATTCATCAAATAGTACTTACATAAGATATGAAAAACATTTAACACATAGAAACATAGATTTGAATTCTAAAGAGAGGGTACAAAAGACAAAAACATTTCTTTCGTCCCGATGCATCGGGACATTTTATTTAAAGTGCAACGTCTTCTGTTCCGTTCGAAAACCTATGTCTCTATGTGTTAAAATAAAACCACAGAAATAAACCCAAAACCAGAAAATCAGCTAAAACACTTTAAATCAACAAACTAAACTCCTAACCTAATTATTTTTGAATTGTAATAAACAGTTCAAATAATAGTTTTTTCTTTACAAAAAACCATTTTTTTATAGTAAATTAGACCTCCTTTTAAATCAAGTCACTTATAAAATTTGTGTATAAATTCATTTTAAACTAAAATAAAAATGATTGACTCCAAAATACCCGAAGGTCCACTAGCCGATAAATGGAATAATTACAAAGCAAAAGCAAAGCTTGTAAATCCAGCCAACAGAAAAAAACTGAACGTTATTGTTGTTGGAACCGGACTTGCAGGTGCTTCCTGCGCAGCGTCTCTGGCTGAACAGGGTTATAATATTCAATCGTTTTGTTTTCAGGATTCTGCCCGACGTGCCCACTCTGTGGCAGCACAAGGAGGAGTTAACGCTGCAAAAAACTACAAAAACGATGGCGACAGTACTTTCAGAATGTTTTATGATACCATCAAAGGTGGTGATTTCAGATCGCGGGAAGCCAATGTATATCGTTTGGCTGAATGTTCCGCACATTTGATCGACCATGCTGTGGCGCAAGGCGTTCCTTTTGCCAGAGAATATGCCGGATATTTAAACAACAGATCTTTTGGAGGTGTTCAGGTTTCGAGAACCTTCTACGCACGCGGACAAACCGGTCAGCAGCTTTTATTAGGTGCATATCAGGGATTGTTGCGTCAGGTATCCTTAGGAAAAGTAACGATGCACACCCGTCATGAAATGCTGGAATTAGTAATTATTGACGGAAAAGCAAAAGGCATTATAGCCCGAAATCTCGAAACAGGAGCTTTAGAACGTCATGTTGCCGATGCAGTTGTACTGGCTTCAGGAGGCTACGGAAAAGTATATTATCTTTCTACACTGGCTATGGGCTGCAATAGTTCTGCCATCTGGCGAGCACATAAAAAAGGCGCTTATATGGCCGGAGTAAGCTGGATTCAGTTCCACCCTACCTCGCTTCCACAACACGGAGCCAACCAATCTAAACTCACTTTAATGTCAGAATCTTTGCGGAACGATGGTCGGATCTGGGTTCCGAAAAAAGCCGAGGACGCACGAAATCCCAATACCATTCCCGAAGAAGAACGTGATTATTATCTCGAACGTCGTTATCCCTCTTTTGGAAATCTGGCACCACGTGATATTTCATCGCGGGCGGCTAAGGAACGGATTGATGCCGGACATGGTGTCGGACCAATGAAAAACGCTATTTATCTCGACTTTTCAGATGCTATAAAAGCACAGGGGAAAAATACTATTGAAGCCAAATACAGTAATTTGTTCGCCATGTATGAAAAAATTACCGGTATCAACGCTTACAAAGAACCTATGCTAATTTCTCCCGCTGCCCATTTTACTATGGGTGGGCTTTGGGTCGATTATGAATTAATGACCAGTATTCCCGGGCTATTTGCTTTGGGGGAAGCCAATTTTGCCGATCATGGCGCTAACAGACTCGGAGCGAATTCTTTGCTTCAGGCTTGCGTAGATGGCTATTTTATTGCTCCGTATACGATTCCGAATTATTTGGCAGGAGAATTAAACGCTCCAAAAGCAACCATCGACCACCCCTCTTTTGAAGAAGCCGAAAAATCCGTGAGAACGCAGCTCGATCGTTTTTTAAATAGCAAAGGCACCCTTTCAACCGATCACTTTCATAAAAAAATTGGACGATTACTTTATGAAAAATGCGGTCTTTCGAGAAGCAAAGAAAAACTGGAAGAAGCCATTGAAGATATAAAAGCCCTGAAAGCTTCTTTTGAAAAAGATTTACTGATCACCGGAGATGATACCTTAAACAGTGAACTCGAAAAAGCCGGAAGAATTGCCGATTACATAGAGCTGGCCGAATTAATGTGTTACGATGCTTTACAAAGAGAAGAATCTTGTGGAGCTCACTTTCGCGAAGAATACCAAACTACCGATGGTGAAGCAGTTCGAAATGATAATGATTTCTGCTATGTTTCAGCATGGGAATGGAAAGGGGAAGCCAAACCGCCTGAATTGCACAAAGAACCTCTCGTATTTGAATCGGTTGAACTTGCAGTAAGAAGTTACAAATAATCAAAAGTTGAAGAAATATGAAACTTTCTCTTAAAATATGGCGGCAATCTGATAGTTCCTCTAAAGGAAAAATGACCGATTATGAAATAGATGCCGTTTCAGAACATATGTCTTTTCTGGAAATGCTCGATCTTTTGAATGAATCCTTAATTCAGAAAAAAGAACGTGTTATTGAATTCGATCACGATTGTCGGGAAGGAATATGCGGGCAATGCGGTGTGATGATCAACGGAAGAGCTCATGGTCCTCTAAAAAATACCACCACCTGTCAGCTTCATATGCGAAGTTTTAAAGATGGAGATACTATTTATATTGAACCTTTTCGGGCAAAAGCTTTTCCTGTACTTAGAGACTTAAAAATCGACCGTTCCGCTTTTGACACCATCATTGCATCAGGTGGTTTTATCGGAACTTCAACAGGTCAGGCACCGGAAGCAAATAGCATTCCCATATCCTATGAAACCGCCGAAGCGTCTTTTGATGCGGCAGCCTGTATTGGGTGTGGTGCCTGCGTAGCCACCTGTAAAAATGCCAGTGCAGCCCTATTTACGGGGGCAAAAATCACCCATTTGGCTTTGTTGCCACAGGGACAGATCGAAGCTCAAAAAAGAGTACTGAGCATGGTAAGCCAAATGGATGCCGAGGGTTTTGGAAACTGCTCAGACACCAGGGCCTGCGAAATTGAATGTCCACAAGGTATTTCGATTCTTTCGATCGCCAAAATGAATGCCGAATATACCAAAGCTTTAATTTTTAAAAAATAATACATCAATCATTTAATAAAATACACATAGAAACATAGACTTATCAAACTCAGAAATATCATTTCATAAGTTGAAAATACAAGCAACAAACCATGCGGAAGAAATGTATTTCATTTTGAAACCTTTTTGCCCCATTATTTCTATGCTTCTATGTGTTTATTAAAATAAAATCGTCTTAAAAAAGCAAACCCGACAAGTTTTTGAAACCTGTCGGGTTTGCTTTATTAGATCAGACGGTAAAATAAGGTGTTAAAATATCTTCAAAATTATACAGCCCCCTGGGTTTGTTTTTCAGATTTTCGGCAACAAAAACAACTCCGTTTCCAAATGCTTCCCTCGAGATCGATTCATGAATTAAACGAACCGTCTGATACGGAAATCCAAATATGACCTCATGCTTACCTACTATTCCTCCTGCCCTTACTGAGTTGATATTGTTTTTGTCAAGTTCCAAAGCTTCCGCAATTTTAACCGCTGTTCCTGAAGTCCCTTCTTTCTTTTTAAAATGTTCTTCGTTTACTTCAATATCCACCCAGGGAGCAATTTTCTTTAAAAATTTAGCCGCAAAAAGCAGGTAATTCACACCAAGTGTAATATTGGGTGACCAAAATACCGTTGTTTTATGTGCCAGTTTCTTTAATAACTGCAACTCTTTGTCTTTGTAGTGAGAAATAGCCGAGATAATCTTGACCTTTCGCTTTGCAGCAACTTCTCCATAACTATAAATACCTTCATTGGAAGAAAAATCAATAATAACATCGACCGGATGTTTGTCCAGCAAATCTTCCATTTTCACTTTAGAACCAGAGTAAATTAACCCAGGTTCTTTTGACGGAATACCAAGAAATTCTGAAACGGATCTATGTTCTAAAACCGTACTTTGTCTTAAAACCCATTCCAGGCAAAATTTATTGTTTTCCAGTAGTACAGTAGCTACTGATTTTCCAGTCTTTCCGAATCCTATTAAACCTATTTTCATAATTCACTTTTTTATGAGCGGACTGCCCGTTTATAAAATTGACACTTTTAAAACTTCATGTCAAATCAAAAATTCAATTATTAACTAAGCTGATAATTATCCTCTTCTAGTAAAAATAGAGATTATATGCCGAGATCACTAGCAATAACTTTCATAAGTAACGATAATCGAACACGTTAACAGGAATACTACTGTAAAAATATTTTATAAGAAGCTCTAAAGACGTTTTTGGAATGATTGCCCGAAGAATATTAGTTTAGCTGTATTTTTATGCATAATTAGGCTTTACAAAAAATTGAGAATTTGTTTTCCCAATAAAATAATAATCGATTCTGGCACATTTTTAAATAAGATATCTATATTTGCAACAACGTTGCGTTAGTTTATAAGCTACCAAGTCCTTTAAAAATGGGCTTTTTCCATTAAGAATGAAAAAGAAAAATGTATTAATTCCTCTTTTTATGTCTGTAACTGTATTGTTTGCAATGCTGTTTCAGACGCTGCATTCTTACGAGCATGTTTACAAGCAGCTAACGAGTAAACATTGTGAGCATACTTATATTGAGGGGCAAAAGCAAATCACACACAGTCATACTGTAGACAACAATTGTCAGATTTGTCATTTTACGTTTAGCACCTTTATACCAAACACTTTTCAAACGTACTCTTTTCTTAAAGCAACCGTTGAAACTTTCAGCGTGTTCTTTTACGAAAAAACAATTTCTGTTGTTTTCAAAGGCAGTCTTTTTGCACTTAGGGCACCGCCATTTATTCGCTAGTTTACTGCATTTTCACCCGAAAAATTAAAAAATAGCTTTTGCTTGTCTTTTTCAAAGATCAGGTAAAACGCATTTGTAATCTTATTTGGTCTGTTTTCAATAAAACAGCTCCAATTAAGATACGAAAGACCATTTTGGTTTATCTAATTTACCTACTCTTCGGTTGTTCCCAGTAAATTCTACTCTTCCTATTTCGTCACCGGTTAAAATGTTTCAGCCCTAAAGGCTGTTACTATAACTGTGCATGAAAAGAAAAACCCGTACTAAAAATCATCCAAATACATCAAAACTATGCTTATAGCTGAAAATCTAACAAAAAAATATGGCGACCATATTGCTCTAAACAAACTCAACTTAACCATTAAAGAAGGGGAAATTTTTGCTTTATTGGGGCAAAATGGTGCCGGAAAAACCACCACAATCAACCTTTTTCTTGGTTTTATCGCTCCAACAGACGGAGAACTAAAAATTAACGACATATCCGTCATCGGCAACGCACAGGAAACGAAAAAATATGTTGCTTATATCCCCGAAACTGTCATGCTATATCCTAACCTTACCGGTCTGGAAAACTTAAAATTCTTCTCGTCGCTGGCAGGATTCAAATATTCGCAGGGAGAACTGACTTATTTCCTGTCTAAAGCGGGGCTTCAGATTAAGGCTCACCATCAAAATTTAGGTGGTTATTCTAAGGGAATGCGACAAAAAGTTGGAATTGCCATTGCGATTGCCAAAAAAGCCAAAGTGCTCTTACTGGATGAACCTACGAGTGGTTTAGACCCTAAAGCTTCCAACGAGTTTTCCCAAATACTAAAAGAACTTTCTGCTGATGGAACAGCCATTTTAATGGCTACACATGATATTTTCAGAGCGCGGGAAGTTGCCTCTCATATTGGCATTATGAGACAGGGGAACCTTGTCACCGTTATCGAAGCCGATAAAATCTCGGCAAATGAACTGGAAGATTTGTATTTACAAACTGTATAAAGGGAAATTACTTTCTCAATCCTATCCAAAAAAAATGAAACACTATATTCTCTCACTGTTTTTATTAAGTATTACTTCGTTTGCCCAATCGCAAACCGTTAATAAAAAGATATCTGATAGTATTCCGAAAGATTCTGTCAAGGTAAAAACCGAACACACACAATTGCAAACTGTCGAAATCATTGGCCGTTCGACCAAAAAATACAATAGCGATTATTCTTTTGCAGCCACCAAAACAGCCGCTCTCAACAAAGACATTCCACAATCCATATCCACGATCACCAAAGAATTAATAGCAGACAAAGGTGCTATCTATCTGGCCGATGCTGTAAAAATGGCCAGTGGGGTGATCCCCGCAAGTTATTACAATCAATATACCATTCGCGGAATCAGTCAAAATGAAGAAGGCCAGATCATAAATGGAATGCGAACGCATCAACATTACTTTTTACAACCATTGACTACCAATATTGAACGAGTTGAAGTGATCAAAGGACCTTCGAGCGCTACATTTTCATCGGTAGATCCGGGCGGAAGTATCAATATGGTGACTAAAAAACCACTGGCTGTTGACCGAAAAGAAATAAGCCTTACTGCAGGAAGCTTTAGCACCTTGCGCGGAACCTTAGATTTTACCGGTCCATTGAACGAATCAAAAACCCTTTTGTATCGTGTAAACGGAGCGTATCAGGAAGCCAAATCGTTCCGGGATCTGATTCGCAATAAATCATTCTTGATTTCACCCTCGTTCAGCTACATTCCGAATGAAAAAACAGCGATCAATACAGAACTGATTTTAAGTAACATGACCGGAGTTCTGGATCGTGGACAGCCCATTTTTGGAGCAGTTGCGGGTGTTACCAGTTTAAACAAAACTCCAATTAGCTTAAATTTAGGTGCTCCCAATGATTTCTACAAATCAAAAGAAATGATTTTGATGACGAATTTTGCTCATAAATTCAACTCTAAAATAGGGTTTAATGCTTCATACATGAAACAAACCTGGACAGAAGACCTTCAGGAACACCGAACGACTAATGCTTTTGCAGTCGACATGAACAATAAACCTGTCAGCAGTCTGGCCATGATGCAGTTTGTACAGCGTCAGCAATATTGGGACGTTGACAATCTCACTTCTTATTTCAACTTTGATTTAAATACAGGAAAAATCAAACATAAATTGTTAGCAGGTTACGATTTAAGCAGCTGGAACAAAACCAAAGGTGGCGGACAAAATGCGGCCAGAGGTTATGTATTAAAAGACGGATCGGTAGCCCCTTCATTTGTTGCTGCTAATGCTGCCAATTATCAAACCATAACCGTTGACGGAGTAGTTTTACCTAAACCAAATGTCAATTATTTTAACCTGAATAATCCCGCTAATACACTAACAAATCCTGACGATTATACGCTCAATGTCCGTACCGCATTACCCCCTGCACTAACCACTACAAATGCAGTCTACATTCAGGATCAGGTACAATGGGAAAGATTTACCATCTTACTGGGGTTGCGCCAAGAATGGTTTAAAGACATCACAAACTACAAATCCAACAATGAACTAACGGTAAAAAAATCGGCTTTACTGCCGCGTATTGGAGTGACTTATGCCGTAAACAATCAAATAAATGTTTATACAACTTATTTGGAAGGTTACCAGCCACAATCGAACACTGTGTCTTTGATGCCTCAAACTGGAAGTTTACCCGCCGGAAGTTTGTTTGATCCACTGAAAAATAACTTGAAAGAACTTGGATTAAAAGCTACTTTTTTCAACAATTCGGTAAGTTTTAATGCTGCAGTTTACGAGATCAATCAGCGCAATATCCTAATGAATGCCAACGACTCGGTAAATCCTGATTTGCTGGTAACAAGAGGTGCTGAGAGAAGCCGTGGTTTTGAGTGTGATATAGCCGGTTTTATTACGGCAGACTGGCAAATTAATGCTTCTTACAGTTACATTGATGCTAAAATCACCAACGATCGCGACCCATCGTTAATTGGTGCCCAAAAACAAAATACACCAAAAAACAGTGCCAATTTATGGACACGCTACAATTTCAATTCTGATTCGGCTCTAAAAGATTTGGGTATTGGTTTCGGAATGCAATATCAAAGCAGCAAAGTACCCTGGTTTACAAGAGCTTTTACCCTGCCTGATTTTACGGTTTTTGATGCCGCATTGTACTATAAACCCAACAAAAGCAATATGCAGATTGCTCTTAATGCGGGCAATTTATTCAATAAAACGTACTGGCTGGGTGCTCAGAATTACCTGCGTCTGTTTCCCGGTGCGCCACGTAACTTCAGTCTTACTGTAACTTATAAATTTTAAACGGTATCATGTCATTACATAAAGAAATTTTAATTGCCAGACATTTAAAAAAGGCTTTTTTTAAAAATACAGCAGTCTATATCATCACGATTTTTATCGGTATCCTGTTGCTTTACGCCGCTTTTTCAGGTTGGGAAAATTACAGTAACCAGAATCAGACAAGCGAAAAATACCAACATGAATCACGCAAAGACTGGCTCAATAATCCGGATAAGAACCCACATCGAATGGCGCATTACGGGAATTTTGCGTTTAGAAAAAGTACACCCCTGAGCGTTTTTGAATTCGGGATGGAACCGTTCTTCGGAAATGCGATCTTTCTCGAAGCGCACAAACAGAACAGTGCCAATTTCTCAGAAGCAGGATTCTCCAACAGCATGCTTCGTTTCGGAGAGATTAGTATTGCTATGGTTTTACAGCTTTTATTGCCTCTGTTGATTTTTTTCTTAGGATTTAATGCTGTTGCAGCCGAAAGAGAAAACGGGACTTTAAAATTAATTTTAAGTCAGGGAATCAGTTGGAAACAACTCTTAACAGGTAAAATAGTAGGAGTTGCAAGTGCCATTCTGCTTATTTTTGTTCCTACGATTATGGTTCTTGTATTCCTTTGGCTGTTGTTGCAGGATTTTACGATTTCAAGCGATGAAACCATTAAAATGGTATTATTCATACTGTTTCATTTTATTTACCTGATGTTCTTTTGTGTCATTGCAGTTTTGGTTTCTGCTGCGAGTAAAACTTCTAAAAAAGCACTGATTTCCTTAATCGGAATCTGGCTGGTTCTTACTATTATTTTACCCAGAACCACTCAGGCAATTGGCGCTTATCTTTATGAAGCTCCTTCCAAAATACAGTTCAACAGTGCTATCGAAAAGGACATTCTGAAACAAGGCGACAGCCACAATCCGAACGACATACATTACAAAGCCATAAAAGATTCCCTACTACGCGCCTACAAGGTAGATTCGGTACAAAAACTACCTTTTAATTATTCGGGATTTATCATGACGGAAGGAGAGAAAATCAGTTCGCGAATTTATAACGAACACTTAGAAGAGCTGCTAAAAGTTTACGATCAGCAGAACAGTTTTTCTAAGGTCGTTTCGTTCCTGAACCCTTATATCGCCATACGAAACCTGTCGATGGGATTATCCAACACCGATTATGGTTCGTATATAGATTTTCAAAAAGAAGCTGAGATTTACCGCTATACTATGGCGCAAAAAATGAATGCTTTGCAAGTCAAATACATCAGTAATAAAAAGCCGGGACCAAACGACAAGCCTTTATCCATCAGCAAAGAACACTGGGCTGATTTGGAAGAATTTCATTATGAGCCAAAAGAAGTCCCGGCTATTTTAAAGTCCGAAATCCTCTCTGTAGTCTCTATTTTTCTCTGGATTATCCTGCTTTTTGCTCTCCTGCGAATTGCAGCCAAAAACCTTAAAGCCCTCTAATATGTTAGCATTACTTTTTAAAAATTTCATTCGCTCAAAAGGTACCAAAATTGGACTGATGTTCCTGTTGCTCATTGGATTCATCGGTATTTTAATTGGGCAGCAGTTTCAGCAAAAGCAGCAAAACAATATTGCGGAAGCTGCATTGTACCAAAAAGAGCATATAGCACGAAATGCCGCTTTTCACAAAGACGAAATGGGACTCCTGCTCTACTACATCAAATTTTCTCTCATCAATAAAACATTGCCTTTGAATCCTCTGGCAATTGGTCAGCGCGATGTAAATCCGTCGATTCAAAGCGTCACGATTCGGGGTCTGGAAGGTCAGAAATACGACTCGGAACTCAATAATCCGAACAATCTTTTATCCGGAAATATCGATTTTAGCTTTGTACTTATCTATCTGTTTCCTCTTTTGATTATAGCATTCTCGTACAATCTGGTTTCGGAAGAAAAAGAAAGCGGCACCTGGAAAATTGTGTCTGTGCAAAGCGAAAATACCTTTTTATACATTCTGAAATTGTTTTACGTCCGAATTTTAAGTCTGATTGCGCTGTTCACCTTTTTACTTCTTTTAGCCGTTTTGATTCTGAGAATTCCTTTTGACTCCTCCCTTCTCGCCTTTTACGGACTTGGTGTTTTGTATCTTATTTTCTGGTTTGCAGTCTGCTTTTTTATTGTTTCCCTTCAAAAAAACTCCAACTTCAATGCGGTTATTTTGCTAACGATCTGGCTGTTTCTCATTATTATACTGCCTGCCGTAATCAATACCTATATTGTGAATAAATATACTATTCCGGAAGCTTTGGAGCTGACTGTAAAACAACGTAATGCTTATCATGAAAAATGGGATATGGATAAGAAAATCACAATGGATAAATTCTACCAGCATTATCCGCAATTCAAGCGATATCCTTTGCCTGATACGGAGTTTAACTGGCTTTGGTATTACGCCATGCAACAGGCCGGTGACGATGATTCGGTACAACAATCTCAGGAACTGCAAACTAAACTGGAACAGCGCAACAAAGCCAGCCAGTTTATTGCTTTATTCGTTCCTACCCTGCATGCCCAGCTTCAACTGAATGAAATTGCGAAATCTGATTTAGGAAACCAGCTTTTATTTTTGAAGGAAACCAAACATTTTCATGAAAAAATGAGACTTTATTTTTATCCAAAAATATTCGACAATTCCAATGTTAGTAAAGAAAACTGGTCGAAATTTAAGGTAGAAACTTTTACAGATCCATCAAAAACTAATGGTATAAAAGCCTTTTTGCCATTGTTGCTTTTTAATTTGTTACTGATTGGTTTGGGTTGGATGAATTTCAAAAACAGCAAAAAAGAGACCTTTTAGAAGTTGATACTCTCAACTTAAGAATTTTAAACACATAGAAACATAGATCGAAATGCAGAAAAAGGCGTTTCACTTCAAATAAAATGTCACGATGCATCGGGACGAAAGAAATATATTTCTCATTCGTATCCTCTTTTAAGAATACAAATCTATGTTTCTATGTGTTTCATAATTTTAGCATTCCACCATCGGAATCAATATTTAAATTCACCTTATTTAAAAATTCTAAAATAAATCCTTTAATTTAAAAATTAATATCGTAATATTGCAATATTATATTTAAATCATATGGGAGCTTCTAAAACGGAACATTTTACCGATAAACAAAATCAGATCGCCACTATAGCCAAAGCATTGGGGCATCCGGCCAGAATCGCTATAATTGAATATCTGTTAAAAGTAAACGAATGTATTTGCGGAGATATCGTAAATGAGTTACCCCTGGCACAGCCTACCGTTTCACAACACCTGAAAGAACTAAAAAATGCAGGACTTATCAAGGGAAACATTGAAGGAAACGCCATCTGTTACTGTATCAATGAAGAAACTTTTGATGTTCTAAACACCTACTTTTCTGGTATTATTACCGTTACAAAAAATCAAAAATGCTGTTAAAGGCTTTTTTTATCTTACTATATCGCAATATTGCATTATAACTATAAAACAATAAAAATGAAACTATCAGACATTAAAAAAACACTCCCTACTCTCGAAAACGTAGCATTTCAATTGGAAAACGGAACTTTTGTTCCGGAGCATTTTCACGTTACCGAAATAGGAATGATTACTAAGAATTTTATCGATTGCGGCGGTGTAATTCGTCAGGAAAAAAGTGTCAACTTTCAGCTTTGGAATGCGGACGATTATGAACATCGACTAAAGCCCGGCAAACTTTTACATATCATTAAACTTTCAGAAGAAAAACTAAATATTGAAGATCTGAATATCGAAGTTGAATATCAAAACGAAACTATCGGAAGGTACGATTTAGAGTTTAATGGTAATCATTTTGTATTGAAAAATAAGGTTACAGCCTGTCTGGCACAGGATGCCTGCGGAATTCCATCACCATCCGGCTTTATCGAATTAAACAAGGACAAAACAAACTCCTGTTCTCCAAACTCAGGCTGTTGCTAAGCTATGAGCGCTTTCTTTCTTAAATATAAAAAACCAATTATAATCACTACAGCTGTTATTGTATTGCAACTGATTTATGGCTTTGAGCCTAAATTTTGTATGATCAATATCATTTGGTTACTCGTTTAAAACTATGACAAAAAATATTCTAGTGCTCTGTACAGGAAATAGCTGCCGAAGTCAAATCGCTGAAGGGTATTTACGCCACTTCCTGGGTAACAAAGCCCACGTTTACAGCGCCGGTATTGAAACTCACGGTGTAAATCCAAGAGCCATTGCGACTATGAAAGAAGATGGAATCGATATTTCAGAACATACTTCAAATCATATTGATGAATACCAAAACATCCATTTTGATATTATCCTGACAGTTTGTGATCATGCTCATGAAAAATGCCCTTTTCTTCCAAGCCAAGCTCAAAAATTTCATCAAAATTTTCCGGACCCGGCCAGGGCAACAGGAACCGAAGCAGAGATAATGCAGGAATTCCGTACTGTGAGACAAATGATTAAAGCGTATTGCAACACGTTTGCAAAAACGATTTACACAAACTATTAAATACAAATTTATGTTTCAATGTGCTAAATAACCTTATCAACAAGCTGTTTCTTATCATAATTTATAATACATTCATCGAAGTATAAAATGATGCGATCGACAGAATACCAATGGCCTTTTTTAAATTTGTTTGAAACGAAAAGAAGCTTCTGCCTCTTTGTAAATGTACCTCATCATGAAATTACAACACCTTCAGATTCAATCCAACAATATTCAGGAAACAGCGGCATTCTATCAAAACGTACTTAACCTTTCAATTCTTGAAAAAGATTCCAGGTCAGTTACTATTCAGGCTGGTGAATCGGTTTTACAGTTTATCGAAAATCTTCAACTCGACTCTATCTATCATTTTGCTTTTAATATTCCTCAAAACAAGCTGCAAGAAGCCATTCAGTGGGTTACAAACAAAGTGGATTTAATTGTTATTGAAGACACTGCTGTTATCGCTAATTTTGAGAACTGGAATGCCAACGCGATCTATTTTTATGACAACAATGGTAATATACTGGAATTCATCGTTCGATATGACCTCAACAATGCTCAAACAGAACCCTTTAGTTCTCAATCTATACTCAACATCAGTGAAATTGGTATTGTCAATGAGAATCCTCTAGTTCTGGCTAACCAACTCATAACGCAACACAACTTAGAATTTTTCAGCAAAAATGACAATAGCGAGCTCTTCGCTGCCCTTGGAGATGATGAAGGTCTGCTCATTATGGTACGCCCGGGTCGAAACTGGTATCCTACTCAAATACCTTCTGAAAGCAATACAACCGAAGTGCGATTGGAGAATAAGGGAATTCAGATTGAATTGAAGTTTTCCTAAAGATTTGTCTGCTCCTCCTCCACTTTTTTTTATTTTTATACAAAACTCAAAATCTAAAAAATGCCATTTGTCCGAATCAGTTTACCTAAGAAGCTTTCCTTAGCAACCAAAAACAATATTTCAGAAGCGATTCATCAATCTTTAATTGCAGAATTTCATATTCCAAGTGCTGATTATTTTCATGTAATTGAAGAATTAGAACCACATCAGATAAAATATCCCGAAAGTTATCTTGGTATTTCACATTCTGAAGAAATTATATATGTTCAGATCACTGCAGGGCAAGGTCGAACAGTAGAACAAAAAAAGAAATTATACCACCAAATTGCAACAAGAATTGCCGCAACAACAGCGATTCTCATTAATAACGTGATTATTGTTTTATTAGAAAATAACGGTTTGGAAAACTGGTCCTTTGGTAATGGAGAAATTCAGGAGCCAACACATTTAAAAAAATAAAATTCTTTAATAGTTTTTATACCGCTCTGGCTATTCCATATGAGAATAAAGGATCAAAAAATAAAACCGTTTCAGTTTAAACTCTGAAACGGTTTCTTTCTATTAAAATTTCATCTTTTGAATCCTCACGGCATTCAATATAGCCAGTAAAGCAACTCCGACATCCGCAAAAACAGCTTCCCACATGGTTGCCAGTCCTCCGGCACCCAAGATAAGTACGACAGCTTTTACAACGAAGGCCAGAGTAATATTTTGCCAGACAATTTTTTTGGTTTGTTTCCCAATGTTTATCGCCATCGGAATCTTGCTTGGTTTATCGTCCTGAATGACCACATCGGCAGTTTCGATCGTGGCATCACTGCCTAACCCTCCCATCGCAATTCCAACCGTACTTAAAGCAATTACCGGAGCATCGTTTACACCATCCCCAACAAAAGCTACCGTTTCATTTTTGGCTTTAATTTCGTTTAGTTTATTCACCTTATCTTCGGGTAATAAATCTCCAAAAGCGTTTTTAATGCCTAAGGTTTTGGCTACGAACTGCACTACATTGGTTTTATCACCGCTCAGCATGGTTACTTTAACTCCAAGAGCTTTCAATTTGGTTACTGCCTCTTGCGCATCTGCTTTAATTTCATCGGCAATTGTTAAATAACCTGCAAACTTATTGTCGTAAGCAATGGCAATGGTCGTATAAACCACCGCATTTGGATCAACATGGTATGCTATACTGAATTTATCCATCAGTTTAAAATTCCCTACGTGCAGTTCTTTTCCGTCTATTTCAGCTTTTAATCCGTGTCCGGAAATCTCCTCGACGTTTTTCAGTAGTATTGAGGAATCGATTTGCCCTACATAATTATGAATTGCAGTCGCAACGGGGTGTGTACTCTGAC
Source organism: Flavobacterium tructae (assembly GCF_001853485.1). Taxonomy (NCBI): domain Bacteria; kingdom Pseudomonadati; phylum Bacteroidota; class Flavobacteriia; order Flavobacteriales; family Flavobacteriaceae; genus Flavobacterium; species Flavobacterium tructae. The sequence continues at coordinate 82,089 of NZ_MIKE01000027.1, forward strand.
TTTCAAGTACATTGACCAGTTTTAAAATTTCGTCTTTGTCAAAACCGTCCTGAATAATCACTTCCTGAACTTTAAAAACACCTTCGGTCATTGTACCTGTTTTGTCCATCACAACATTCTGAATGGTCGAAATACTGTCTAAGAAATTACTTCCTTTAAACAGGATACCATTCTTGCTCGCTGCTCCAATTCCGCCAAAATAGCCTAGTGGAATGCTGATCACCAAAGCACAAGGGCACGAAATTACCAGAAAAACCAATGCTCTGTACAACCAGTCACTAAACACATAATCGGATACAAAAAGCATCGGCAACAAGCAAATGGCAATCGCCAGATAAACTACAATCGGCGTATAAATTTTAGCAAATTTTCGAATGAACAATTCTGCGGGAGCTTTTTTAGTAACGGCATTCTGAACCATTTCCAAAATCTTAGACAATTTACTGTCGTTGTAAGCTGCCGTTACTTTTACCAATGCAATGGTACTTCCGTTAATCATTCCGGCCAAAACAGCTTCTCCTTTTACTTTGGTGTCCGGTTTACTTTCTCCTGTAAGTGCTGCGGTATTAAAGGAAGCCGAATCGGAAAGTAATTCTCCGTCCAGCCCCAGTTTTTCCCCTGCTTTCAGCTGCACAATAGCTCCAATGGCAACATCGGCAGCTTTAACTTTAGTCGCAACATTATTTTCCAAAACACTTACCTCATCAGGACGCTGGTCCAGTAAGCTTTTTATGTTTGATTTGGCACGACTGACTGCCAATCCTTGAAAGTTCTCTCCAATGGTATAAAACAACATCACAGCAACGCCTTCCGGAAATTCTCCAATGGCAAATGCTCCGATGGTGGCGATACTCATCAGGAAAAACTCCGAAAACACATCGCCTTTTCTGATGCTTTCGTAAGCTTCCTTTAAAACAGGGAATCCCACCGGCAGATAAGCGATGACATACCAGGCGATTCTAACAGGTCCAGAAAACCAATTTTGCTCGAAATACTGATCGAATCCAATTCCAATCAGCAATAAAACAAAGGAAATAATGGCCGGTAAAAACATCCTAAACCATCCACTATCCGCACTATGACCGTGATCATGCCCGTCATCGTCTGAATGTACAGGCTCATCATGTGAGCAGCAGGAACCGGGTTGATTTATTTTATTTTTTTTAATCTTTTCTTCTTTATGCAGATGTTCCATGAGAAATTTAAAGTTTTAGGTTTCAAAGTTTCAAGTTTAAACTTTGTTTCAATAATGTTCTAAATTTACGGATTTTGTATTAATAGTTTTTAGGCAATAACAATTAATCTGGCAAAGGCAGCGAAAAGAGATTGTAGATTAACGATTGTACATTTCAGATGTATGAAATCTGGAAATAGAGAATAGTACTAATAACCAATATCAAATCAGAAATCAAACATCTTAAATCATTTAACTTAATGACATTGGATCAAAGCCAAGAGGTTATTCAGGAACACACTGTTATGCGTCTCTACAAAAACCTCTGAACCTTTGGCCCTTTGTCCCTCTGAACCTTTGCCCCGATCAAAATTTAATGATCATGTTCTCCCCCGCCTTTCATAGCCGAAAGCAAATAAAAAGCTCCTTTCGTCACGATTTTTGCATTTGGATCAACATTTTCTACAAATTTTATTTCTGTAAAGCCCAAATCTGTAGTGCCCGGAATGACTTCCACTGCTCTAAAATGAACTTCTTTTTCATGATTTCCTTTTTCCGGCGTTTTCTTCTCTTCATGTGCTTCTTCTTCCACATAAACAAAATACTTATCGGCATTTCGAACTACAGCATCTTTTGGCAACGCAGGAACGGTAGCATTTGTAATGTTAATGTTAGCCGAAACGTACATCCCCGGAATCAGTCCTTTAGCGTCAGCAGATTCGATTTTAGCATGTACCGCAACAGTTTTACTTTCGTTTGAAAAAGACTTATTAATTCCGAAAATCTTCCCTTTAATGGATTTATTGGACTGATTGGTTAAAACAAAATCTATAACCTGACCAATTGAAATTGACCCAAGATCTTTTTCATACACGTTCAAATCCAAATGCATCTGACTGTTATCGACCACTTCAAACAAAACTACTCCGGTTTGAGCATAAGCTCCTTTTGCAATGCTTATCTTCCCTACGTAACCATTGATTGGCGCTACAACCGGGACTAACGAAGTGCTTCCTTTGGTACTGACATGCAAAGCTTCCAATTTGTTCTTCGCAGCCTGTGCACGGGCTCTTTCTGCTGCCAATTTTGATTTTACTTCCTGAAATGTTTTCCTTGGATTTACATTTTCATCGCTCAGTGTTTTCTGACGGTTGTATTCCAATTGCAGGTATTCAATATTGGCTACAGCCGAATGATATTCTTCCTGCATTTCGATTACTTCCAGGTTTTGAATGGTCGCCAGTACTTTTCCTTTGTTAACGTACGTTCCTTCCAAAACAAAAATATCTTTGACTGTTCCTCCTATTAAAGTCGAGACTTCTGCTGAATTTTGTGGCGGAACGGTAGTGTAACCATTGGCTTTAATAACCTTGTTAAGATTTCTGTTTTCTACCAAACCTGTTTCAATCCCAACCGTTTTATATTGCGCTTCGTTTAAAGCAACTTCTGTTTGCGATTTTTCTTCCTCCGGAGCTTCTTCTGTTTTCTTTTGACCACAGGACGCTAAAACCATTATCGAAGCGGCCACTAATCCCAAATAAACGAACTTTCTTTGCGATAAAACCTTTGTCCTTGTTATTGCTGTATTATTATTGATCTGTTTCATTTTAATTGTTTTTGATGGTTGGAAATTGCAATTCGATTGCGCTTTGATTAAAGTTGTGCGTGGCCTCTGTATATTGCTTCTTAATATCGATTGCCTGATTTAAAAAACTGATGTACGACCAATAACTCAAATCGCCATTGGCATAACTTTTCTGGGCCGTACTAATAATCTGATCGGCATACTGCAATCCTTCTTTTTGAAAATAGTCCATTGCTTTTTGCTGCTTCTCGAAATTGTTTTGCAATTCCTGTTTTTGTAGATTCAGCGTCAGCTTATTTTTATCCAAAGCCAGTTGCGACTGCGAAATACTGATTGCCGAAGCCTTGGCTTTTGCTGTATTTACCCCTCCAAACAACGGAATCTGCAATCCCGCCGTAAAACCCTGAAACAAGGATTGCGTGTTGATCGTTTGTGCAAAATATCCTAATCCAACTTTTGGTGTTCGCATGGCTTTGTGTGTATTGGCTTCTTTTTGATACACCGAAATTTGCTGCTGATAAAAATCGGTTGTTAAAGTCTCTGCTTTCGAGGTTCCGTCTCCTTTCACAATTGCATATTGCAATGTAGTTTGATCGTCCGGAATGATACTCTCATCCGTTTGTACAAAAAACTGCAGCTGCTTTTGGTAAATCGCCAAATCAAATTCTATCTGTGCTTTTTGAGTTTCAATCTCTTTTACTTTTGCCTTTGCACTTATGACTTCAATATTTCCGCTTTCTCCGGTTTTAAAACGAAGCTCAGCATTCTTCAGAAATTTGGTATAAATTTCATTCAGTTCCGAGTTTAGCTTTTGAATGGAAACGCCGTACAGGTATTGATAATAGGCAAGAGTAACGGCTTTTTCTACTTCATAAGTCGATAACGCTTTTCGTTTTTCGGCCAGTTTTGCTAATTCTTCCTGCAATTGTCGATTGGCTTTTGTGACATTCCCTAACGGAAAAAACTGTTGTACGGAAACATTATGGTCGTAATCGGCACTATTGAACTGCCCGCCCTGGTATTGTACCTGAAGCGGATCTGCCTGAAATGCCGTCTTTTTCAAAACGGTCTGTTTTTCAATTTCCTTATCGGCAATCTTCAAATCGATGTTGTTTGATTTTGCCAGTTCGATTGCTTTTTCGAGACTGATTTTTTGCTGTGCTGTTGTTAGTGTCGTTGCAAACAAGAGTGCTAGTGCCAGCTTGTTTAACCGCAAAGCACGCAATGCATCTTTGGCAAGGTGCGCAAAGGAGCTTGTGTTTATATGCTTTAGTATGTTTTTCATTTTTATATTTTTTGTTTCTCGCAGATTTTGCTGATTGAGCAGATTTTTACTTTTTATAACTGAATCTCTTTTAAGCTGCATGAAAAATTATTCTTTCCTCTCGTAAAATCAGCTAAATCTGCAAGAGAAATCATTTTACACTAATCAGTAATTATCTAATTATCTAATTATCTTTTTTGTCGTTAAACTTCTTCTCTAACAACAAATACAGAATTGGCAAAACAATTAATGTCAGTAAAGTTGCTGAGACTAATCCCCCAATTACTACGGTTGCCAAAGGTTTTTGTACCTCTGCTCCTCCGCTTGTAGACAATGCCATTGGCAAGAATCCTAACGAAGCTACGGCAGCAGTCATTAAAACCGGACGCAATCTGGTTTTGGTCCCAATTAGAACTCGTTGCAGCGGATCAAAAACTCCCTCTTTTTTGAGCTGATTGAAATATGAAATCAATACAATTCCGTTTAAAACCGCAATTCCAAACAAAGCAATGAAACCAATACCTGCCGAAATACTAAACGGCATTCCACGCATCCAGAGTGCAAAAACTCCCCCGATTGCTGATAATGGAATGGCTGTAAAAATCAATCCGGCCTGCTTGAAGCTTTTAAAAGTAAAATACAGTAACACCAATATCAATCCTAAAGCGATTGGAAGCGCTACCGAAAGTCGTTTAGTAGCTTCTATTAAATTCTCAAACTGACCTCCGTAGGTTACATAATACCCTGCCGGAAGTTTGTAGTCTTTTTCCAGTCGTTGTTGAATTTCCTCTACCACACTTTTGATATCACGGCCACGAACGTTTAGTCCAACCGTGATTCTGCGTTTTCCGTTTTCACGGATTACCTGTACAGGACCTTGCTCGTACTCGACTGTGGCCACTTGCGAAAGCGGTACCTGCTGCCCGTTAGGCAATGGGATAAACAAATTACTCACATCTGTAATATCGGCACGATTGTTTTCATTCATTCGCACTACAACATCAAACCTTTTGCTTTCATCATAGATTTTTCCGGCACTTTCTCCCGCAAAAGACGAACGTATAATTTGATTGATATCTGAAATATTCAATCCGTATAAAGCGATTTTATTGTAGTCGTATTTCACCGTAATTTGCGGTAAACCGGTAACTTTATCGGCTTTTAAATCGCCTATCCCTTCAATACTTTTAATTTTCGAGATTAACTCTGTTGCTTTAGCGTCCAGAATCTCCAGATCGTCTCCAAAAATCTTAATGGCTATATCACTTCGGCTTCCTGTCATTAATTCGTTAAATCGCATCTGAATAGGCTGAGAGATCTCGATATTGGCTCCTGGAATGACTTCCATTTCTTTTTTCATGGCATTAGCTAAATCTTCCCAGTTGTCATATTTGCCTTTCCATTCTTTTTTGTCTTTCAAAACAATGATCAAATCACCACTTTCGATAGGCATCGGATCGGTTGGAATTTCCCCGCTTCCAATTTTGGTTACGATGGTTTTAATCTCAGGAAATTTAGCTTTTAAGATCTGTTCGTATTTCGTAGTAGTTTCCACCATCTGCGTAAGTGAACTTCCGGTCATGATAGTTGCATTTATAGCCAAATCACCTTCTTCGATGGTTGGTATAAACTCTCCTCCCATTGAATTGAAAACAACTAAACCAAGAGCAAATAAACCCAGCGATACACCTAAAACTACCTTTTTAAACTGTAGTGCTTTTTTCAAAAATGGTGTATAAACAGCTTCTAGCCACGCCATCATTCTGTCGCTGAAATTTTCTTTGTGTTCAGTACTTTTAGATAAGAACATCGCACTCATCATCGGTACGTAAGTCAAAGAAAGAATAAAGGCTCCTGCAACTGCAAAACCTACTGTCATCGCCATCGGCTTAAACATTTTACCTTCAGTTCCAACCAAAGCAAGAATTGGCAGATACACGATCAGAATAATGATTTCCCCAAAAGCAGCACTGTTTCTGATTTTCGAAGCCGAATTGTACACTTCGGCATCCATTTCGTTTTGCGTTAACGCTTTCTTGCGTTTGAGCTGCTGCAAGTGGTGCATGGTGGCTTCCACAATAATTACAGCTCCGTCAACGATAATTCCAAAGTCGATCGCCCCAAGGCTCATCAGATTTCCGCTTACGCCGAAAGCATTCATTAAAATAACGGCAAAAAGCATGGCCAGTGGAATAACTGAAGCTACAATTAAGCCTGCACGAAGATTCCCCAGAAATAAGATTAGTACAAAAATAACGATCAAAGCTCCTTCTAATAAGTTCTTTGAAACGGTTCCAATAGCGCTGTCAACCAACTTTCCTCTGTCGATAAAAGCTTCGGCAACAACTCCTTCGGGCAGACTTTTATTGATCTGAATCATTCTTTCATGAATTCTGTTGACCACCGCACTGGAATTTTCTCCTTTTAACATCAAAACCATTCCGGAAACAATTTCTCCTTTTCCGTCTTTAGTTGAAGCTCCGTAACGCAAGGCAACACCTTCGCGAACTTCGGCTACATCACGAACCAAAACAGGCGAACCATTTCGGTTTTTCACTACTACATTTCCTAAATCTTTGGTCCCTTTCGCCATACCAACACCCCGAATGAAGTACGCAAACTGGTCTTTTTCGATATAGGCACCTCCTGTATTTTGATTGTTTTTTTCGAGTGCATCAAAAATCTCTGTGATGGTAACTCCCAGACTGTTCAATGTATTTGGATTTACGGCAATTTCGTATTGCTTTAGTTTTCCTCCCCAGGTACTTACATCGGCTACGCCTTTGATACCCTGCAATTGCGGGATAATGATCCAGTCCTGAATGGTACGTAGTTTTATAGCATCGTATTTGTCTTCGTAGCCTTTCTTGGCATAGACATCGTACTGATAGATTTCTCCTAAACCGGTACTGATTGGGGCCAATTCAGGCGAACCGGCATAAGCCGGGATATTCTCTTCGGCCTGTTTAAGACGTTGAAATATCTGTTCTCTGGCCCAATAGATGTTCACATCGTCCTCGAAAACGACCGTAACTACTGATAATCCGAAACGTGAAATACTGCGGAGTTCTATAATATCCGGAACAGTCTTTACAGCCTGCTCTAAAGGATACGTAATTAATTGTTCGACTTCCTGACTGGCCAAAGTAGGTGCTGTGGTAATAATTTGTACCTGATTGTTGGTTACGTCAGGCAAAGCGTCTAATGGTAATTGTTTGATCGAATAGCTTCCCCAGGCTATTAATACAAGGGTTAATAATAGTATAACGAACTTATTCTTTATACTAAACTGTATGATTTTATCTAACATTTTAATGATATAATGATGTGAGAAATGAGGCAAAGTGTTGCCTATTTAAATACTGCGGAAGATCCGCAACGCTCTAACCCACATTCCGACTTATCGGGTGGGCATCATTATGCTATTTGTGGGGGCTGCCAGACACTTCCGTAGAAACTGGAAGCAAAAACAGAATTGTAGTTGGGTAATGGAATTGAGATGATGGAATGCGCAACAGGGAAATCAAAGCTTAAGAAAGTCTGATAACTTAAAACCTGCGCTCCACAACAATTGCACGCACAGAAAGGCGAGCATAAATCATTGTCTTTATCGTGTGTGTGATTGGCTTCAGAAGAAAACTGAGCTGTTTTATGAGCAGCACTATTGATTTCCATATCTGCACAAGGCATATTGGAAAGCGCCATTAAATAAATCGATAATATGATTGTTATCCATTTCACGACACAAAAATAGTATTTATTTCAATTGAAAAACTGAATTATTGAATTTGATGCTTCTAAAAAAAGACGGACGAATCAAAAAATTAACAAAATCCCCTGTATATCAAAATTACTTTCTTAAAATAACAATCCCGCTGATTCAAAAATTTAGTCAACTTTAACAACAATTAACATTTCATTCTAAAATTTATTCCTTCGAACCAAGACACACTTTTCTACAATAAAGTAAAAGCCTCCCATTTCCTTATCAAACATCAGCCATGTGAGAGAAATGTATTTCACTTTTATATTCTTTGCTTATACTAAAAAACGATGTTGTTAGGTGTTGAATATTATTTTTTAGAATCACAACCACAAAACATAGATCACTATTATTAAACAAGTTACAATAATTAATTAAAACCTATACTTTATATTTAAAAACAGCTACTGCAACTATTAAATAAAAAAACAACACTACGTAAAGCGATAATCCTCCTCTCAAAGCTTCTGCAATTAGCATTACTTAAAAACCTCATCAACAAGCAATTAAAACCACATTCAACGGAATTTATTTTGAAGCCATATTGTTTCGTTTGACAAAATATAAAATTGTAAACCTTAAAGATTTTTCCCCCTCAAAAAAGTGCTTTTTCTTCAAAGAAATTAGAGTTAAAACTAAAATTCTTCCGGCTTTTTTGTTTCACATCTAAATCATTTCGGTTAAAAAACAATTATAAAGTTATAATTCAACAAAACAAACATAAAACACTGGAAACAAAATAATTCAAAACAAAAACAAAACACAACAAGACAAACTGTCAGTATCAAAAAACAGCCCTTTTTATTCTCAATAACCTCATTTCTTTAACCCTATTTTATATCAAACAAATACCTCTTCTTTGAACATCAATATTCAGGTTAATTTATTCCATTCCACCCTAAAAATTAAAGCATAAATACCCCTTCAACTCATCACCCATTCTCTCCAAAAAACAACAAACCCCTTAAGAATTAAATTCCTCAAGGGGTTTATTTTTTTCGACAAGTTATACTGTTTCAATAAAACTTAGCACCTCAGCAACTTAGCACCTCAGAACCTTAAAAAAGCTATAAAGAAGCCATATCAATTACAAAACGATACTTAATATCTCCTTTTAACAGCCTTTCATAAGCGTCATTTACTTCGTTTACGCCAATCAATTCAATATCGGCAGTAATATTATGTTCAGCACAAAAATCAAGCATTTCCTGAGTTTCTTTGATTCCGCCAATAGCAGAACCCGCAAAACTTCTTCTTCCCAATATAAGACTGAACGAAGTTACCGGAAGAGGTTCCATCGGAGCACCAACCAAAGTCAGCGTTCCATCCACTTTTAACAGATTTAAATAGGCGTCAATATTATGTTCTGCCGACACGCAGTCCAGAATAAAATTCAGACTTTTAGTGTATTTCGCCATTTGCTCAGGATCTGTAGACAGTACTACCTCATCTGCCCCTAAACGTTTTGCATCTTCGGTTTTAGACAATGAAGTTGTAAAAACAACCACATGAGCCCCCATTGCTTTCGCTAATTTGATTCCCATATGCCCTAGACCGCCAATACCAACAATCCCCACTTTTTGCCCGGGACCTACATTCCAGTGTCTTAATGGTGAATAGGTTGTGATACCTGCACAAAGCAATGGCGCAACACCTGCAAGATCTAATTTATCAGAAATATGCAACACATAATTCTCATCGACCACAATACTTTGTGAATATCCTCCAAACGTTTGACCGCCTAAATGTGTGTCCGGAGAATTAAAAGTTAAAGTACTGCCGGCATCACAAAATTGCTCTAAATCGCCTTTACAATGCTCACATTCTCTACAAGAATCAACCATACAGCCTACCCCCGCTAAGTCGCCAACTTTGAAATTCTTTACGTGATCTCCCACTTTTGTTACCCTCCCCACAATCTCATGCCCTGGAACTATTGGATAAATCGTCCCGTGCCATTCGTTTCTGGCTGAATGTAAATCGGAATGACAAATTCCACAATATAAAATCTCTATTTCTACATCATGAGCTAATACTGCTCTGCGCTGAATGTCTAATGTCTGCAACGGTGCATCCGCAGCCTCTGTTCCAAAGGCTTTTATGTTTTTTACTTCCATGTTTTTATTGTTTTTTTAGTTTTATTTGTTTCGAGTTTCAAGTTTTATTTGTTTCAGGTTTCAAGTTTCAGGTTTTACGTCGCACATTTTACGTTTCACATTTTACGTTTCACATTATCAAAACACAAACCTCTCCACTTAGAATTATCTAATTAAACTTACTTCCCGTAACTGTAATATTCTTCATCGGTTACGCTATCGAACCAAATTCCGGTTCCTTTATCAATTTCTGTAATAATAGCGATGTGCGAAAACGAACTGAACGGGGTGGCTCCGTACCAGTGTTCTATTCCGGGCAGAATCGTAACTACTTCGTCTTTATGAAGCAGTCGGATGGCTTTTCCTTTTTCCTGAAAATAGCCAATCCCGTTCGTAGCAATAAACAATTGCAGTGTTGGATTAACATGCCAATTACATCTTGAACCAGGTTCAAAAGAAACTTCTTTTATAACCGTATTATCAGGATGAATAGCACTGGTTTGCTTTTTATACGAAACATCACCAGTCATATAGGTATTCGGGATTTTTCCCTCTTCAATAACAGAAGTGTAAGGTGTTGACATAAAATTGATTTTTTGAGATTGATTTCTTTTTTAAAATAACCCGACCATAAAAGCTGCTTTCAATTATCAGACAGCACAACACTTAGACTTCAAGTCATTTAAAGCTGTTGTATTGTTCATCGGTAACCGGCTCAAGCCAGTCTACAATGCCTTTTTCGGTACAAGTACTAATTGCAATATGAGTAAATTCACTGTCAGGAGAAGCTCCGTGCCAATGTTTTACTTCCGGCTGAATATTCACAACATCCCCTTCCTGAAGCAATTGAACAGACTTTCCTTCTTCCTGATAAAAGCCTTTTCCCTGAGTGACGATCAAAATTTGTCCACCAGGATGTGTATGCCAATTGTTGCGTGCTCCGGCTTCAAAAACAACATTACCCACTGCAGTATTTAAAACAGGATCATTGGGAACCAGCATTTTTACCCATGCTTTTCCTGTAAAATAATCTGAAGAAGCTAAGTCTCCTTTGGGAAAAATGGTTTTAGCAATTTGATTTTCTGTAGTACTCATAATGATTTATTTTTACCATCAGTTCAAACTAAATCATAAAAGCGGGAATATGCTTTGTGAAGTCGTATTTAGCTTATCGAAAACTGACTACTGATTAATACTAATTATTTCAATGCAAATTTACACAGGTAAAGATGCAGCGAGATAACAATAATCAAACAAAAAATTAAGAATATGAAACAATTTACACTCTGAGTGATTTTGGAATTGTCCCTGTAATTCTTTTAAAGTAATTATTAAAATAGCTTGGATATTCAAATCCTAAAGAATAACCGATATCCGAAATACTCCAATCCGTATGCTGCAGCAAAGCTTTGGCTTCACCAACAATTCTTTCTGAAATATGCGCCGTTGTTGGTTTTCCGGTGACTTCTTTAACGGAACGATTTAAATGATTCACATGAACAGCAAGACTTTGAGCATAATCCTGCGGCGTTTTTAACGCTAATGGCTCATTTTTGGTTTCTATGGGAAACTGTCTTTCCAACAATTCCAAAAACAAAGAGGTAATTCGGGACGAGGCATTTCTGGGTTTAAAGAAATTCTCCGAAGGCTGCATTTTCATAGATTCGTGCAAAATCAAATTGATATAATTACGAATCAAGTCATCTTTAAAAACATAATCAGTTTCCTGCTCCTGTATCATTTTTTGAAACAAGGAATCGATAAACACCTTTTGATCAGCCGATAAAGAGAATATTGGTGTGCCGCCAATTTTAAACAAAGGCGACTCATGAAGGCTTTCGGAACGATCTTTTACTTTTAGAAAGTCCTCCGTAAAAACACAGGCATAGCCTTCATACGAAGGTGAAATAATTTCCCAGGAATACGGAATATGCGGATTTCCGAAAAATAATATTGTTCCGTCCGTTTCGATCCCTCTGTCTGCATAATGAATAAAACTCTTACTGGTATTGATGCAAATTTTGTAAAAATCCCTACGGTTATACGTTGGAATCTTGCTCACATCACCGTTTACTTCATACACCTTAAAGCCTTTCAGCTTCAAATCACTAATTCCAAGTTCTGAACCCTGTTCTTCTAATTGCTCTTTCATTTTGCAAAGTTATGAAAATCAAATAAAAGTTGATGGAGTTGTTTTTTTTTAGTTTGTTTCAGGTTTCAAGTTTCAAGTTCTAAGTTTTAAGTTTTACATTTCAGAGAGGAACTGTTCTAAGATGCATCCCACAGTCTTTGTTTTTTTTTCAAAAAGCTTGTTATTTTATACCAATCGGTATATATTTGTATTTTAAATTTTCAATTACTATGAGTAAAGCCGAAAGAACCAAGCAATTTATTATAGAGAAAACCGCCCCTATTTTCAATATGAAAGGGTACAGCGGAACTTCTATGAGTGATATCACTGAAGCGACAGGCCTTACAAAAGGAAGTATTTACGGCAACTTTGAAAACAAAGACGAAGTAGCCTTGGCGGCTTTTAAATTCAATGTAAAAAAACTTCAGGACGCTTTTACGCGAGAAATCGACAAACAAACTACGTTTAAAGACAAATTATTGGTTTATCCAAGGCTCTATTCTAATTATTATGAGCTAAGAATCACTCAGGGCGGATGTCCTATTATCAATACTGCCACCGAAGCAGACGATACTCATCCGGTACTCAGAAAAAAGGTCGAAAGCATCATTCTGGCCTGGAAAGAAAAACTGGTTTATTTTATTGAGCAAGGCATCGCTGTGGGAGAATTTAAAGGGGAATCCATAAATCCGGAAAAAACTGCCTTAACCATCATCGCTATTATCGAGGGTGCTGTCATGATTTCTAAAATAACGGGCGACCTGTCTAATTTATCCACTATTATGCTTTCACTGAAAAAGATAATTGATGACTTAGAGTAAAATCAACAAAACAACAGTCCTTTTTTTTAACTAAAAATATACCGATCGGTATAAAATATTTATCTATGACACCATTAAACCGAAAACTACTTATTCTGACTGTCATATTAGCCGCCATTATGGAACTGATAGACATATCGATTGTAAATGTTGCACTTTCCCACATGAGCGGAAATCTGGGCGCTACGCTTGAAGATACCTCATGGGTGATTACGGCATATGCCATTGCCAATGTGATTATAATACCTATTACGAGCTTTCTAAGCGCCAATCTAGGGCGGCGCAATTATTATATTGGTTCTGTTGTTTTGTTTACGTTCTGCTCTTTTATGTGCGGGCATTCGTCTAACATTTGGATGCTCGTTTTTTTCAGATTCTTTCAGGGAATTGGTGGCGGTGCCTTGTTATCCATCTCACAAGTTGTGGTTTTCGAGCTTTTCCCAAAAGACAAACAATCTACAGCCGGAGCTATATTTGGAGCCGGAATCTTCATTGGCCCCACTATTGGCCCTACTCTGGGTGGTTATATTACCGAAAATTACGATTGGCCCTGGATATTCCTCATCAATGTTCCGATTGGAATTCTCGTCATGATTTCCTGTTACTTCCTACTACAGGAACCTCTTGTAAAACCTGAAATCACTAAGGTCGACTGGACTGGTATTACTTTACTGGCCATAGGAGTTGGTACCTTGCAAACGGTTCTCGAAAGAGGCGAAGTCGAAGACTGGTTTGAAACCTGCTATATTGTTGTGCTTACCTTTATTGCCGTGACAACCCTGCTCCTGTTTATCTATTGGGAACTTACGATCGAAAAACCTGTCGTAAATCTTCGGGTACTCAAAAGTAAATCTTTAAGTATTGCTGCGGTCCTCACTTTTGTAACCGGATTTGGTATGTTTATTTCCATCTACATTAGCCCGGTTGTTGCACAGCGTTTATTAAGCTTTTCGCCTTATCAAACCGGATTGCTTTTGTTACCCGGGGCGCTGTTTGCATTACTGGCTTTAAAAATGTGCGGAACCTTACTTCAAAAAGGCGTTTCACCGGTACTTATTATCGCAGCCGGATTTCTTTTGTTTATTTATTTTAATTGGAGAATGTCCGGAATGACTTTAAACACCAGTGCTGCGGAAGTGGCAACTTCTTTGATTTTTCGTGCATTAGGAATGGCTCTGCTTACTGTTCCGCTTACCATGCTGGCCGTCTCCTCTTTAGAAGATAAGGATGTTGGTCAGGGCGCCGCTTTGAATAATATGATGCGGCAATTGGGCGGTTCTTTTGGCGTTTCGATTATCAATACTTATGTAGCTCATCGATTTGCAGCACACCGAAACGAACTAATTTCGACTGTTACCCCAGACAACACTATCGCAATGGACCGGATAAATGCCTACATCAGGTATTTTCAAAGTAAAGGTTTTGCTTATAACGAAGCTAAGTTTAAAGCACTCCGACTTATGGAAAATGTTATTTTAAGACAATCTTCTTTATTAAGCTATAGAGATGCTTTTTTCCTTGTTGGATTGTTCTTTTTGGTAACCTTACCCTTGCTTTTATTTGTGCTGAATAAACCCAAAAAAAGAAAAACCGATCTTATGCTGTCCGATCACTAAGGCGCGCTTTCTTTCTGATAAACAAGTCTGTAAACTCTTTCTATAAAATTTAGAATCATTCTATTGCCTCTCTTTTAACAATTCACTTTGTTTTGGTGTAATTTTATATTGAAATTAACCTAAAAACAAAAAACAGCTATTAGTTATGAGTGTTATTAAAGATGAAAATAAACTTATTAGCACCATTAAACGAGTTGATCAGAAAATCGACAAGCTTAATGATCAAAAGATCATTGCCTTTTTTGAAGCCCTTGGATTAAATGAAAGAGCAGATGTTCCTAAAAATTATCTGGAATGGGAAACCATTCTTATCGTTGTGCCGGACCGACATATTTCTCATGAACTAAAGTATTACAAATATTCTATTGCAAGACTTGCTTTTGTTACCAATCCGAATGCAATTGAAATTCATGCTTTTGATTTCAATGAATGGAAAAAAGTCACTCAGAATAAAACACAATTTCAAATTAGAGAGTTTCTAAAAAACAACTTTGGCGGTGTTCGAAATCATGCGGACAGATTGAATTAAGTTCATTTCAGTTTCAGGCCATCATCTAAATAATAAAACCTTTGTCAATTCTATGTTTTGACAAAGGTTTTGTTTTTTAGGGCTGTATCACCAATCTCTCTTAATTTCAAAAATACTGAGGAACTTTTTCTCTAATTTCTTACGCCTTCTTTCTTCTTTCCATCTGGAATAGAAAATGGTAATAAGTAAAAACAAATTCACAATGGTAGAAGCTCTCCTGAGTCCTCTCGCAAATACAACAAAAAACAGGTTGATTGCAATTATAGCCACTACAGGTGAATATTTCACCCAAAACAATTGAATTTTACTATTGGGTTCAATCGTATAATTTACTTTAAGTCTGTTATCAACATTTTTGTAGCTTCCTTTTACAATAAAACAGGTGGGAGATGTTGCCGAATTTATGGTCAAACGAAAACTTTTATCATCAAAAAGACCGTAAAAAGGCTTTAATGCACCAAATCTCGGAAATATTCTCAAGTGGCTGAATTTTATTTTCAAAGAACCAATTTCAGTATTGTTTTTTAATCTTGCCCTAAATTCAGCTATACTTAATTTTGATTCCATTCCATCCGTTTTATATTCTTCTTACCTACATTCTTTCTCAAAACAATACTATTCTCAAAGTTTCTATTTTTACTGAGCCGTAAGTAAGCTTTTCAACATTTCATTCAATGCGTTTCCATGAATGTTTTTTGCCAGTATGATTCCATTTTTATCAATCAGAAAATTTAAAGGCACTGATTGAAGCATGTAATCGCCAATAACCGGAGAATTCCAATATTTTAAGTCGCTAACCTGAGTCCATGGCAGTTTTTGTTTTGCAATGGCTCCGGTCCAAAGAGCTTTCTTCGTATCCATTGAAACACTGTAAATAGAAAACTTACCGGAATAAGTGTTGTACAGTTTTATCAATTCGGGCTGTTCTTTTATGCAGGGACCGCACCACGATGCCCAAAAGTCAACTAAAACAAGCTCTCCTCTTAAGGAAGAAAGCACAATATTATTTCCTTTTGTATCCGGCAAATCAATTTCGGGAGCAATGTCGCCAATGTCGGTTCCTACCACCTGTGCTTTCGAACTCGTGACGGCACAGCATAGGAAACCTAAAATAAGTAGTGTTTTTTTCATAATCTTCATGAATAAATTTGGGGTTATTTTCTTGACAGCTCTTTCAAAAAACTAGTAATCACAAGGTATTGTCCTTTACAAATTCTGCAATTCTATCGTCAGAAAAGCACTGTTTTCAAGTGGAAACAAATATAAATACTTCTCACGCAAATTGCATCCCTACTCTTAAAATTATACTAAATAACTTTCTTTAAATTGACATATCGGGAAAAGTCGATATATTTGCACTATGGAATCTATAGAAATCTTTAAAGCATTAGCCAACAAATCCAGATTACAAATGCTGGAATGGTTAAAAGAACCCGAAATCAACTTCCCGGATCAGCTCCAGCACTCGGGATTTGAACATGGGGTTTGTGTGGGTCAGATACAAGCCAAAGCGGGTCTTACCCAATCGACAGTCTCAGAATACCTGTCTATTTTACAACGCGCCGGATTTATCGAATCCAAACGTGTTGGACAATGGACTTATTATAAACGTAACGAAGGTGCCTTTGAAGCACTCAGTAAATTAATTCAATCTAATTTGTAAATTACTATGAGTACAAACAACCTGTTTTCGCCATTTAACTTAAAAACGTTAAATCTTAAAAACCGAATCGTAATGGCGCCTATGACGCGCTCCTTTTCTCCAAACGGAGTTCCAACTGACGAAGTAGCTTCTTACTATCAAAAAAGAGCTGAAGGTGAAGTTGGTTTAATATTATCAGAAGGAACTGTTATTAACAGACCTTCGTCGTCAAACGATGCTAATGTTCCTCATTTTTATGGCGAAGAAGCCTTAAACGGATGGAAAAAAGTAATTGAAGAGGTTCATACCGCCGGAGGTCAAATGGGCCCGCAAATCTGGCATATGGGAATTATGGACAATCATCATTCAGGATGGGTTCCACCAGTGCCTTTTGAAGGACCGTCAGGCTTAAACCGACCTGATTTTAGTAACGGAAACACCATGTCAGAGAAAGACGTTGAAAATACTATTATTGCTTTTGGAAAAGCAGCCGCCGATGCTAAAAGACTAGGATTTGATACGATCGAAATTCACGGTGCGCACGGTTATCTAATTGACCAGTTCTTTAGAGCCGAAACCAATTTGCGTACGGATATTTATGGTGGAAAAACATTACCGGAACGCAGCCGCTTTGCTATTGAAGTCGTAAAAGAAATCAGAAGACAAGTCGGTAACGATTTTGCTGTGATTATGAGATTTTCTCAGTTTAAACCTTCTGATTACAATTATAAACTGGCTAAAAACCCTCAGGAATTAGAAGCTTGGTTAAGTCCTATCGTTGATGCCGGAGTCGATATTTTACACTGTTCTCAGCGTCGTTTCTGGGAGCCTGAATTTGAAGAATCTGACCTGAATTTTGCAGGCTGGGCCAAAAAAGTTACCGGAGCACCAACTATCACGGTAGGTTCTGTTGGACTTTCAAGTGATTTCTTTGGCGCTTTTGCAGGAGAAAGTTCTGAGCCAACTTCTTTAGAGGAACTAAACAGACGTTTCGACAGAGGCGATTTTGATTTAGTTGCCGTGGGAAGACCTCTTTTATCTGATCCTAACTGGGTGGCCAAAATCAAAGCAGGTCATACGGATCAATTAAAAGGCTTTAGCAAAGAAGCATTAGGACAATTGATTTTAGAGTAAACTTAAGCGATTACAATACTAAAGAGCACGGTAACGGAAAAATATGCCGCTCCTCTGGAGCTTTCTTTCCTGTTGAACTTTATTCACTACAAATATTTTGCTCCGTCGGAGCAGACAATAACAATTACTTAAATAAAAAGGGATGAAAACGTAAAATTCATCCCTTTTTTAATACCTACAACTTTTAAAAATTAGCTTTTCTTAAACGTAAAGACTCAAAGGGACGAAGTAAAAAAACTTTGCTGCTTTGAACCTTTGTACCTTAGCCTCTTTTTTAAGAAACTTTTCTTTTTTGAAATTTATTCTGAAGCCAGTTACGAACAGGCTCATCATAAAACTTCAGGCACAGGTAAGCGATTACAATACTCGAAATTACAATACCTATTCCGATTCCGTAACCATCCTTTAACGGTACTTTGTTTTCGAATACCCACGCCATATAACAATAAATTAGCGGATAATGTATAATATAAATTGGGTATGAAATATCTCCTAAGGCTTTGCAAATTTTAAGCGATAACGGATTTTTGATCTCTCCTCCCGCTCCAATAGCAACAATTAAAGGAAACAGCAGTATAATGGCGATGGATTCATACAAACCGTTTATCCACAGACTGTTTTCATCACCCAACCTCGGGATGCTGAAAATAACGATTATAAGAATGCTGCAAACCCAAAAAGCGCCTTTGATGTGAATGAGTTTTCCTAAACGGGAAAGTAAAACTCCGGCAAAGAATGGATACAATAAGCGGGTAAACCCAACATACAATTCCTGCATCGTTAGTGACCAACCACCAATAACATCTCCTTTTGGGCCAAAAACGGTATATTGAACAAGCATTCCCGCGAAAATCAATACCAGAAATCCTAAGACTTTATTCGAGAATTTACGAAAGAACAACGCATACAGAATATTGGCAATATACTCAAAGAAAAGCGACCATGCCGGTCCGTTAAGCGGAAACGTTTCGCCCCAGCCTCTAATTTCCATTGATGGCGGAAGCGGTATTAGTACAAAACCGGCCAGCATCACTAAAATTAGTTTCCAGATTGGCATAGTGGCAATTTGCGGAAAAGCAACATTCGAAGCCTGAAGATAATAAAGCGACGCTCCAATGACCATCCCCATAATAACCATGGGCTGTAAACGGATTAAACGTCGTTTGTAAAATTCCCATTGTGACATTTTCTCCCAACGATCGTCGTAGGCATACGCTACCACGAATCCTGATAAAAGAAAAAAGAAATCGACAGCCAGATAACCATGATTCATAAGCTGTTTAAATCGGCTTCCTTCATTAAAGGCTTCCAGAGCATGAAAGATAACGACTAAAATTGCGGCTACCCCACGTAAGCCGTCTAAAATTTCATAATGTTTTTTGGGTTTAATTTCCATTGAACTTGAATTCATAAAATAGTTTTTGGTTGTTAAAAGGTTAGATTATTTTTTTTGGTGGAAGCTAAAATAGCGATATTTCCCTAACAGGCTGGCGGATTGAAGCTTGTAATCCTAAAGAAAGAATGGTTATTTGTTACAATAATTACAGCACATCCTAATAGGGTAAGAAAAATCCTTTCTTCATTCATTTCCAGCTGAAATTTGGAATTTGAATTCGCAGAAAATTGGCTTTTAGCGTTACTATTCCTGGTGTTTTTTAAGCCATTCCAGTCTGCGTTGATCCGGTAAATGTGTTACTTTAAAATTTTCGAATTTGGCTTCAAAGCCTTTTCCGTCCGGTGATGCAGCCATCAGGCCTACCATGACCGGTGTATTGTCCTGCAAAGGTGCATTTCGGGTCAAAATATAGTTTTTATCATCATACGAAAAGAAGACTTCAACGGCGTCCAGTCTTCTCACCACTTTTATCCATACAAATGGTGGTGCTTTCTCTAAAGTGGTCACACTCCAGTCACTTTTATCGTGTGTGACAACAGTGCTTATATTAAATTTTCCATCCACAAATTCAACTCCGGTTTTAATGTAATTTTTCTCATCAATACGAAGCATAAGTCCCATTTGGTCAAAACGGGCGATATAATTACCGGTTAACTTTACTTTGGCTTCAAACTCTCCGCCGTAAGTAGCATAATAAAACGGTGCGTCGTCTACAGTAAAACCATAATGCGAAATACGCCAATAATCACTATTTGCTGTCACATTCATAATCAAAGCATTGTTTTTAATTTCCCATTTTTCAGGTTCGTTAAACCATTGCATTTTGTTCAGACTTTGTGCCGAAAGACTTTGTGTTAAAAATAAGGTGATGACACCTAGTATGACTTTTTTCATAGTAGTATTTTAAATAATAGACTTTTTATTTAACGTATTGGTATAATTCATTTTTAGCACATAGTGGCATAGCTTCTTTATCTAAAAAAAGACGCTTCCCTTCCTTTAAATGCATGTAGTTTTTTTATGCAAAAGAAATATATTCCTATTCTTTTCTCTTCTTACCGCCAAAATCTATGTTTCTATATGTTATTTTTTTGACAATTTCCCCAAACAGAGTTCATAAAAGTAAAGCCACAAGTTTTTACACTTGCAGCTTTACAACCAACCATTTTTAGAAACATGAAATTATTGAAGTGAGAAACTCACTTTAGATTTTATAGCCGTAGAAGATGCTCCAATGATGGCTTCAAAAGCTCCCGGTTCAGCAACCCAGTCGTGTTTTTTATCATCAAAAAAGCTAAGTGCTGTTTTATCGATGGTAAAAGTCACTGTTTTTTCTTCTCCCGGCTGAAGCGAAATCTTCTCGAAGCCTTTTAATTCCTTAACCGGACGAGGTAATGAAGATTTCAAGTCACTGATATAAAGCTGAACTACTTCTGAACCTTCTCTTGTTCCGGTATTCTTTACTTTTACCGAAAAAGTGATCTGATCGCCCGCTCCCATTTGTTTTTTGTCTGCTGTTACTTTTCCATATTGAAAAGTCGTATAGCTCAAACCATGACCAAAAGAGAACAATGGCTTTGCTTTTTGCTTGTCGGCCCAACGGTAACCTACAAAAATGCTTTCTTTGTATGTAACGTCATCTCCGCCCGGAAATTCACCTAATGCATGAGCTCCGTTATCTGATAATTTCACAGGAAAAGTAAACGACAGCTTCCCTGAAGGGTTCACATCTCCTACCAAAACAGCTGCTAAAGCATTTCCTGCTTCTGTGCCTAAAAACCAGCCTTGTACAATTCCCGGAACGTCTTTAACCCATGGCATTGCCACTGCATTTCCTGAAATATTCACAAAAACGATATTTTTATTTACTTTGACCAATTCTGCTATCAACTGATCCTGACCATACGAAAGACCTAAATCCAGCCGGTCAAAACCTTCAGCGTCTTGCTTATCACTTTTATTTGTACCTCCTATGAACAAAACAACATCTGCGGCTGCCGCTACTTTTACAGCCTCAGCAGTTAACTCGGCAGGAGAACGTTTGTCTTCCAGACTTACTTTGGCCACTACTCCGTTATAGTTACTAGTCGGATCTCCCACGTATCCGCGAGCGTAAGTAATTTTAGCCTGATTTCCAATTCTTTTCTTTAATCCTTCAAGTGGCGTAATTTCGTATCTGGCTTTCAATGAAGAACTTCCTCCTCCAACAGTCATCATTTTGATAGCATTTTCTCCAATCACCGCAATTTTCTTTGTTTTAGAAAGGTTAATTGGCAAAATGTTATTGTTGTTTTGAAGCAGCACAATTCCTTCCTCAGCGATTTTCAGACCTGCTTTGGCGTGTTCTTCTGTTCCAAAAGAACCGAAAGGTCTGTTTTTATTCATTGTCGTTAAGAATGACAGGCGTAAAATACGACGTACTTTCTCGTCCAGTTCTTTTGTTCCAACCTCACCTTTTGCAATCATAATAGAATATGGTTTAGCCAAAAAGTAATTGTCATAAGCATTACTGGTTCCCCATGAAAGTCCGTTTGTCCAGGAACCGAACTCCATATCCAATCCATTGTAGATGGCCTGTTTGGTGTCATGAACGCCTCCCCAGTCTGACACTACAACTCCTTTAAAGCCCCATTCTCCGCGCAGAATATCATTCAGTAAAAACTCATTATGACAGCAGTGTTGCCCTTTGTATTTATTATATGCTCCCATAATTGCCCAGGCATCTCCTTCCTGAACAGCAGCTTTAAAAGCCGGTAAATAAATTTCATATAAAGCACGGTCATCAACGATTACATTAACTGTATTACGTCCTATTTCCTGATTGTTTAAAGCGAAATGTTTAACGCAGGCAGCTACTCCATTTGCCTGTACCCCTTTTATATAAGGAACCACCATTTTTGAAGTAAGGAAAGGATCTTCTCCCATGTATTCAAAATTACGACCGTTTAGAGGTGATCTGTAAATGTTAACTCCGGGTCCTAATAATACATTTTTATTACGGTAACGTGCTTCTTCACCTATAGATTTACCGTATAGAGACGATAATTCTTTGTTCCAGGTAGCAGAAAGTGCGGTTAAAGCCGGAAAAGCAATACAGGAATCATTAGTCCATCCTGCCTGATCCCATTCGTCCCATAAAACTTCGGTACGAATTCCGTGTGGTCCGTCGGTCATCCAGTTTTCCGGAATACCCAAACGCGGTACACCCGGTGAGCTGAATTTTGACTGCGCATGTATCATGGCAATTTTCTCGTCGGTTGTCATTCTTGCAAGGGCATCTTCTACGCGTTCATTAATCGATTTTTTATCGTCTAAATAAACCGGAATTTTATGCTGTGCACTCGCACCGACAGCACTCAACAGTAGTAAAACAACAATTGTTTTAACATTTTTAAACATAACTATTAATTTATTAAAGCATTTAATTTACAATGGGAAGAAAGTATAAGCAGTATCTCTTTTTAAGAATACTGTAAAGCTAAAACGTTATAGTTTGTTCTGGATTTCTAAATGAAAAAAAGTAGTGAATTAAAAATACAACTTCATGAAAAACAATTATTTACAAAAAACAAAAAGCCGAAAAAAGTAGTGATTTTAGAATGATTTCCTAAAGTTTTACGGATATTAAACCAATTTTTGTGACCATTTCTTCAAAATCATTTCGGGAAACTGCGGCTTTATTTCGTGCTCTGGTTCGGTAATTGTAAATGGTGCTCAAAGAGTAACGCAAAAACGCTGCAATTTTTACACTGTCTGTAATTCCTAAACGAATTAAAGCAAAGATTCTAAGTTCTGTATTCATCAGTTCTCCTTGTTTTAAAACGATTTGTTCTTCCGGAATTAAAAGCGCGTTGAAATCTTTTACGAAAGTGGGATATAAATTCAAAAAGATAATGTCAAAATTCTTGTACAATTCTTCCAGTTCGTTATCTACGAGAGTGGTTGATTTCAATACTTTGTAGATTTCATCAAATTGTTTGGCTGTCGCTTTTTTATTTAAAGTGATACGGTAATTTTCTAGTTTGTTGATATAGGCTGAACAAAGGCTGAAAAAATGTGCAATGTATTCTTCTTTAACATGGTTGGATTCCGATAATTGTGCATTTCTTTCCTGCAGCTGATTGTTGGTTTCTGTAATGTCTTTATTTAATTCGGCTAATTTTTGACTAGTATTGTACAGTTCTGTCCTGATTCGCGATACTTTTTTCATTTGTTTGTAAACATAAATCACCGCAACAACTAAAAATGCCGATAATAAACTGATACATAAAAGGTACAGTTGAAGTTCCGTTTTTCTCTTAGCTTCTTTCTCTAAATAAACGGTGTTGATAATCGAATATACCTCTGACATTAAAAGGGTCCGAAACTGAACATTGCAATACAAGGCATCTTCAATAGCCGATTGGGTTAGTTTATAGGCCATATCAACATCATTGGCTTCATAAAAAAATAAAGCCAGTTCCTGAAGAGAAGCATTGTCCTTGTTTGCGGTTTTTAGATCGGCCGTGGCTGAAAGTGCATAATATTTCTTTTGAAGTTCCAGCTGCTTTGTTTCTTTATAGATACTTGCCAAAAGATAAGTAATCATGGCATATTGCGGATGATCATCTTTTGCTTTTTTCAATAAATCCAACAGCTTTTTTTCAGCCGCAGCAAACTTTTTCTCCGACATCTCCTTCTCAATTCTGGTGATTCGAAAGTTTAATGTAGAAGGATCTAAAACGGTGAGCAGCGAATCACGGTATTTGTTAATTTGCTCAATGTACTTTACATCGTCGCTATTGGCAGCATAATGTTCCAAAAATTCGCGATACGCACTATAATAGTTAGGTAGTAGTTTCTTAGGCAATTCCTTTTTAGGAATGCTTTTTAAAATGGCCTCAGATTCGCGATATTTTCCCGAGGAAGAGTACAATGTTACCAATTGCAGATTGGCCAGGTTCAGTAAATCGGCATTTTGAAGTTCGCTGGCGATTTTCAGGTTTTTCCTGACATATAAAATAGCCGAATCAGAATTGAATTTCAGGTATTGACTGTACAAACTTTGGTTGTAATCGTACTCCTGCTCTTTCGTTAAATCATCGGATTTGATTTTTTTGAAATTTAAAATACGTTCTTCTCTCAAACGAACATAATGAGCTTTGTTCTTTAAAGCTTCATTTAACTTATCGATAATACTATCTGTGCTGTCCGCTGCATAAACAGGACTTCCTAAAATGATAAAGAGAAGAAACAGCAGATAATTTTTCAAACCAATTGGAGCTATAATGAGACTTGCAAATATAAGAAAGTGCTACCAGAAAAAGGAATTATTTAGCAGATTGAAAATTGTGACTTTTGTAATGAATAAAAGCTCCTGAAAAAAAATAACCGCACTGATTCTCTATCGGATTTTTGTAAATTTGTTTATACTTCATTTTTTCTAATTTAAACATTATACTCATGCCACACTTTGTTATTGATTGCTCTGAAAATGTAATCCGACTAAAATCTGCCGACGATATCATGCAGGAAATTTACCATACCGCTTTAGCCACTACTCTTTTCGTTCCTACTGATATTAAGGTTCGTATCCATCCTTTCAGCTATTATAATAATGGAAATTCTTCAGACGATTTTATTCACGTCTTTGCGTACATTCTGGAAGGCCGAAATACCGATCAAAAAGCAGGATTGTCAAAAGCAATTGTCACTAAACTAAACGAGATACTTCCTGAAGTCCCTATTATTTCGATCAATATTATGGATTTTGAAAAAGCCAGTTATGTCAATAAAGCTATGGTTTAAAAACACTTTTAATCACTTTATGATATAACAGAAGTAATAACAAAAATTCCTTGCTGTGTCAAAACACAATATCAAACAACTAAAAAACAAACACTTAACACTTAAGAAAAAGCTGCAACTTTAAAAAAGTTAACCACGAATTCACGAATTTCTTTAAACAATATAGATTAGAAAAAATTCGTGAATTCGTGGCTATTTATTACATACTCTTTACTCTTTACTCTTTACTCTTTACTCTTTACTCTTTACTCTTTACTCTTTACTCTTTACTCTTTACTCTTTACTCTTTACTCTTTACTCTTTACTCTTTACTCTTTACTCTTTACTCTTTACTCTACTAAACCGCAATTGGTGCAGACAGACAGCTCTCCGGAATATCAAAAGCATTCACCAGGGCCACCGCATCCGGTCGGATATCCCAGCAAAGCTGATTGACTATTTTACGAATTGCTTTGGTTTTGACGGCTTCCATATAACCGTCTTCGAGATACCAGGCTTTATTTTTTTCTAATTGTGCCAGTGCGTACAGCTGGTTAAGTTTCGTTAGAATTTCTTTTGTTTTATTATCTTCTACTGCCTGAATTGCCAATTGAAATTGCTCCAGCACCACTCTGTCCAGATAAGCTTGAGCCACGTCGATCATTTGGTGCTGCACGACATTAAAAGCGTCGTAAGGTTCTAAACCTCCATCAACCAATTTTTTGATGCGTCGTGCTGCCGAAGCTAAAATTGTTTTCTCTCTGTGAACAAATGCCTGTAAATGAAAATCCCCATCCAGCAAATGTTCGTCATCCGTTTTTCTGGTTGCTATTGGGTTTTTCTCGGTAAGTGCCGTTTTTGCATTTTCATACACATAATTGATAATCCCTAACGAACCCATTTCTCCAAAAGATTTTCTGAATTCTGAGAGCCTGTTTTTCGCTACCAACTGCATCAGAACAGTATTGTCACCTTCAAAAGTGGTATAAATTTCGGTGTCATTTTTCAAAGCATCGATTCGGTTCTCTGATAAATATCCCTTTCCACCACAGGCTTCGCGGCATTCCTGCAGTATATCTCTTGTACTCCAGGTCGAATAGGATTTCATTCCTGCGGCCAATGCTTCAATTTCCTGCATTTCATCTTCAGTTCTGTTTAAAAACCGATTAGTGAGGTACTGCAACGCAAAATGCACAGCATATGTTTTTGCTAATGGCGGAATCAATCGACGCTGGTGCATTCTGTAGTTCAGAATCGGAACTTCTGATCCGCCTTCAGGTCCAAACTGTCGACGCTGATCGCTGTACCGAATAGCAATTGTCAGTCCGGATTTGGCTGCCGCCAACGCTGAACGGGGAATCCCAATGCGACCGCCTACCAAAGTCCCTAACATGGTAAAAAAACGTCTGTTGTCACTCGGAATCGGGCTTTCAAATTCCCCTTTGTCATTTACAGAGGCGAAACGATCCAGCATATTTTCTTTCGGAATCACTACCTGATCGAAACTAATGGTTCCGTTATCTACTCCATTCAAACCCATCTTATGTCCGCAATCTCCAATCGTAATTCCTTTTAGTACGGTTCCGTTGGCATCTCTTAATGGAACAACAAATGCATTTACGCCATAATCATGATCGTCAATGATTAATTTTGCGAAAACGGTCGCCATCTGACCGTGAACGGCTGCATTTCCGATATATTCTTTTTGAGCATTTTTATTTGGCGTATGAATGATAAAAGTCTGATCTGCATGATTATAAGTTGCTGTCGTTTCCAGCCCTTTTACATTAGAACCATGATGTGTTTCGGTCATGGCAAAACACCCCGGAATTTTTAATGTTCCAATGTTTCTTAAATATTTTGCATAATGTTTTTCCGTTCCTAACGATTGAACACTCATGCCCCAAAGTCCGAACTGAACGCCAAATTTGATTACCAAACTCAGGTCATGATAACTTAAGGTTTCCATAATTGCAAAATAATCGGCTATGTTTTCTCCTCCTCCATATTGTTTTGGGTAGGCCATATTGCCGAGATTTTCTGCTGCGAGCAGCTTACACCAATTGTAAACCGTCTGGCGATACACCTTAATATCTGTAGAAGTTTCGTACGCAAATTCAGGTCTTGAAATAATTGCTTTTACTCTATTGATTATCTCGGCTTCTTTACCATTTAAAAGAGCTGTAATTTTTTGAACATCAAACTCACTGTTCGTCTGAGAGTTTGCAGTAAAGGAACCTGCTTTTGTTTTAAAATTCTGAAGCGCTTCTTCCCCTAAAATTCCAAGATCATTTTCCAGTTGGATAAAATTTGATTTTAAGGTCGAAATGTCCAGATCCTTTTCTGAAAGTGCCACGGCAATATCAAAAATCGATCTGATATCTTCTTTATTTTCAATGCTTTTCTCTATATCCAATTTCCATTGTGCCAGTTCATTTCGTCCCGGCGGATTTGAAATATCAACTCTGGAAAGCAATTGTTGTTTTTCTTCGGGCGAAAGCCAGGTAAGGTCATTGATAAATTTCTGAATGGTAACAAACTCTTTCTGAGTCAGCAAATCATCGGACCACACTAAATAAAACAACGGAATAAAGGCCTGGAGCTTGGTATTTTTCATAGGAATATTGGTTTTTAGGTGTCGAAACATCGATTTTTAGCGAATTATGCCGCTTAGATCTCTTTTATGTGTTTACCCTTTATGTGATATAAAAAAGTAAAAATGAAAATACTCATTCCTGCTTACATACCTTGTTAAGATTGTGGTAATTTTAGCTTCGCTCCGGAAAATAACAATACAAAATACGAGAATTGTTTTCTTTGGAATTAGGCTTTTGCCCATTCAGGGCGCAAACGATCATTCCTAATTATTTATAGTGCTTCACACTATGCCTCAGCTGAAGCTCTTTCAGAGCAACAGCTTTCTACTACTTTCTCCCTAAAGATTATTAAACTTTGAGTATAAGTCCTAAATGGATAAAAGAACCGAAGTCTTAATAACACAGGCATATTCCAACGCACTACGAACTGAACTAAGAAAAAATATAAGTGTCTGAAATAAACAGGTAAAAGGGCTGAAGGTCCAATAACAAAAGCATAGTACAACGCACTATGAGCTAAATCAAAGGAAAGTATTGCCCTGAAAGGGCAAAAGCAGACAAAGAAGCGTACACATTCTAAAAAAAAACAGGAATGAAAAATAGTCATTCCTGTTTACACATCCGATAAGATTCTGATACTTTAGATTTTAAACCAATAAAAAACATAAAGTATTTCAAATTACTTGAGAACCTTGGGATATTGCGTTATTTTTTGCCTAATGGCGAAAATATGATGTGAATTAAAAACCAATACAGCCAGAAAAACAATGCTATAAGCCACAATTTGTATGGACCCTATTGGTTCATGATACCAAAAGAGAGCCAATAGAAATGCAATCATTGGGTTGATATTTAAAAGCATACCGACTGTTGATGAGTTGATTCCGGAAAGTGCATATAAATTGAGAAACAACGGGAATATGGTAAACAGAATCGCGATAGTTTCGATACAGAAATAAAATTTAAATTCTGTTGGAATCGGTCCGCTATAAACCGGATAAAAGGGTAATAAAAATAAGGCTGCCAATGTAATATGAAAGGTGAGCACAATAAATTTATCGAATCCTTTGTTGATCCTTTGACTAACTAAATACGAAGCATAAGTAGAACCAATAACAATACTAAAAACCATATCCATAATATTGGCATAAGATAAAAGCAAACAACCGGAAACACTTAGTCCTACAGCCATCCATTGTGTTTTGCTTAATTTTTCGTTCAGAATAAAGTACGCCAGTAAGGTGGTCAAAATTGGACACACTAAATAGGCCAAAGAAGTTGCTTTTACACTAACATGATTCATTACATAAATAAAAGTAAACCAGTTGGCCATTAAAAAAACACTTCCTCCAATATTCAACAAAAGTGATCTGCGTCTCTCCAAAGCTGGTAATGCTTTAAAGGTAGCGATGGTTTCTTTGATTCTTTTTCTTTTAAAAGTAAAGGCAATCAATAACATGAGAATACTGCAGCTGAAAACACGATAGAATAAAATATCTAAAGAAGGATATTCGTGAATGGGCTTTAATGCCAGGCTAAAAAATCCCCAGATGACGAAACAGGTAATGGCCGCTATGTAATATTTTGTTGTTTTCACAAGTTATTCTTTTTAGGTTCGTTATTGAATAAAGCAAATTTCTAAAAAATAAAACAGCAATACAGATACAGTTTTTGTAAATTGCACCATAACAGTTTCTTTTTTATGAAAAATTCCAACTACTTGTATCTGCAGTTTGCAGACCGAATTGAAAAGCAAATAAAATCGGGTGTTTTAAATGTTGGCGATAAGCTGCCCTCGATACGTGAAGTCTGTGCCGAAACGGGTTACAGCATGAGCACTGTAAGCAAAGCCTATTATGAAATTGAAAGCAGGTCGCTTATAGAATCCAGGCCTCAATCCGGTTATTATGTAACTAACATTTCGGCCAGAACCATTCCTGAGCCTTCGCCCAGCAGTCCTGTTTTAAAATGTGTAAACATTGACCGGGAAGATTTAATTGATCAGGTTTACAAAAACATGACTGATCCGAGTATTACGATGCTTTCTTTGGGCTTTCCCTCGAACGAATTGCTTCCTATTGCTAAATTAAATAAGGGAATGATTCAGGCCATGCGGCAGCTTCCTAATAGCGGTACAAGTTATGAACAGGTACAGGGTAATCTTAATCTAAGAAAAGAAATTGCAAGATGGTCCTTTACCTGGGGAGGTTCCTTAACAGAAAGAGACATTATTACCATGCCGGGCTGTACGAGTGCCATATCACATTGTTTGATGACACTAACCAAACCGGGAGATACTATTATTACCGAAAGTCCTGCTTATTTTGGCATCCTGCAGTTGGCCAAATCTCTGGGTTTGTATATCATGGAACTGCCTACCAATATGACTACCGGAATAGAACTGGATGCCCTGAAAAAAGCACTTTCTACTAAAAAAGTAAAACTCTGTTTGCTGATGAGTAACTTCAGTAATCCTTCGGGAAGTATGATGCCAGTTGAACATAAAAAGGAAGTGGTGCGATTAATGGAATTTTACAACGTTCCATTAATTGAAGACGATATTCACGGTGATTTGTACTTTGGCTCGAGTCGTCCAACCAATTGTAAAACCTATGACGAAAGTGGCATTGTACTTTGCTGCAGTTCGGTTTCAAAAACTTTGGCACCGGGATATCGTGTGGGCTGGGTTTCTCCGGGGAAATTCAAAAAGGAGATTTTACGCAACAAAATCTATCATACCCTCTCCACTCCTACCATCACGCATCAGGTGGTTGGCGACTTTCTGAAAAATGGCCGCTATGAAAATCATCTTCGAAAAATACGACAGATATTGAATCACAACTGTACAAACTATATCAATACGGTTTTAGAGTCATTTCCGAAAGGAACTAAGGTAAGTCAGCCACAAGGAGGCTTTTTTCTTTGGATTGAACTTGATAAGAATATAGACACGGCTACTTTTTATCAATTAGCAATGCAGCATAAAATTAGTTTTGCTCCGGGAAGAATTTTTACTTTTCAAAATCAGTTTTCAAATTGCATGCGATTGAGTTTTGGACTTCCGTGGACCAATGAATTAAGATCCTCTATTCAAACTCTGGGAAAATTGATTGATCAGTAGAACCAAGTCGCAGTTTGCAGTCACATTTCACATCTCATATTTTACACCCATTTTTTTCTCGCAGATCCCGCAGATTGTGCAATTTTTTTTTCTTACATCCAATGGGTTAAAATACATAAAAAAAACTGGACAGCCGCATTAACAAAGCGTTGTCCAGTTAACAAATTGAGAAACCAAAATCAATTCACATAATTATAAAACAAAATAAGCGTTGTTTTCCGCTTTCTTTAAATCGGGTTGAAGATCGAATTCTTTGATAATGTCAAACTCACTTTGATACTCGTTTAACATTTGCATTAAATTCTTTTCGATGGTATTCGAAATTGCGGTTACAGGTGTATCTGTAGGTCTGTTTTCGAATGGATCCTGTAAATGAATTGCCATTTTTTCAATTAAGAAGAACGTTCCTCCGATAATTGTAATTAACGGAACGGCAAACCAGCTCAATAAACTGATAAGTCCAAAAGGCAATAACAAAATAAACAAACACAGCGTCATTCTGATGTACATGCTGTAAGTGGTTGGAAAGATGGTATTTTTAATACGCTCACATTTTCCCATTGCATCACATAATCTTGACAAAGTATTGTCTATTTCAACCTGCTGATAAGCATTTAATCGTTTGTCCTTTTTGGCAATCCTAAGATCTCTACCATGAAGCAATAATATCGCATTTGGAATATTCTGATGGTTTTTGACAAAATTCAGTTCCTCTTCACTGATCAAATCTTTGATTGGTTTTATCGCATCTTTATTACGCAACGCCTGTCCTAGGCTGTAACACCATGCTATTTGTCTTTTGGTGAAGTTCTCCTTGAATTCATTCGCTTCTACAGAAAACCCCGGATCTTTATAAAAAGTAAGCATTTGTCGCACCAAAGTTCTGGACTCATTTACAATTGATCCCCAAATAATGCGTGCTTCCCACCATCTGTCATAAGCCTGATTGGATTTAAAAGCCAGTAACAAGGATATAATTGTACCTACCATGGTAGGAATTGCGATTGGTATTTCGATCGCTACATTGATAAAATAATGATGAAAAATTTCAAATAAAATGGTGTAAGTCATTACAAGCGCCAATTCCACCTTAATTTTCCCGAGAACGTACCTCATTGGAATTCTTTTCTTTAATAACATATCTTTCCGTTTAAATTAAACTTCTATTTTTTTTGAAGAAATTGGCTTTACACCAATTCTTCGTAGAGCGAAAGCACCGGAAGACCAGTTTTATCGTTTATACTCTCTTTTTTATTTTTCTTGAATTGTATTTTCTCTCCTTTGCGGGTTTCTACTAACAAATCGATATCGTATTTTGAAATCGCTTCTGATAAATAAGGAGCAAAATTTTCGTAGTTGTCTTCAAAACTGGAAGTCTGACTTACAATTTCAAATGAAAAATTGTTGTTCAAAAATTGCTGAACGTCTTTTACATGCATGTTGGCACGACCGTTTTCGATATAAAGTGCTTTATTGAAGTCTTCTTTATATTGCTCTGAACCTAAATGCAGAATTGGACACTTTTGGTTTCCGGCTAATTGCACCAGGTATTGGTGAATTCGTTTTGTTTCCTGCTTATACGAATTGGTAAGAACTACCAGTTTTATAGCAAAAACATCAATAATACGCTTAAAAATCGGAGAAGAAAGTCCGTATTGATTGTGAACTTTTATTTTACAATTGGGTGTGTGTTCAATAATGTATCGGCAAGTGTCCAGCACTTCTTCCTGACTTGCAGTAAGTCCGGTGCGCATTTCACGTAAAAAATTAGAGGATGAAAAAGCATCAGGAGTTTCTGATACCATCATAAGAATAATTTCGCAATCTGAATCTTTTGCCTGACCAACAGCTGATTTTACAGCACAAATTGTATCGTCTTTTAAAGTAGTAGGTATAAGGAAATTTTTCATAAGTATACTCTTTTAGTTTATACTTACAAAGTAACTCCTGCCAAATTAGAAGGGTCTTAATATGAAATTAGAATTTTCTAAGATTCAACATTAGAAGTCTTAATGTTGCTTTTCTTCGAACTTGTTTTATTAAAAACAATGGTTACAATGGTGCCTTTGTTTTGCTCTGACTGCACCTGAATCTCTCCGTCGTGCATACGGATGATTTTGGAAGCCAATGGAAGCCCCAACCCGTATCCTATATATTTAGTTGCAATTTTACCTCTAAAGAAAGGTTCATACAAATGCGGAATGTCTTCCGGAGGGATCCCAATCCCGATATCGTTGATCGCCACCTTTATCCAGTCCTGATTGGCAGAAAGGGTTACAAAAACCTCATTGTTATCGGAATATTTTACGCCATTGGTAATAATATTATTAATGGCAAGCTCTAAAAGCGGTTTGTTGCACGGAATTAAAAGCAAATTGGAATCTTTAGGTGCAAAGTTAAGCTTGATACTTACACGATTGTCCGGATAAATTTTATCTAAATCCGACTTTACATCCATTAATACTTCGTCGATTCTGGCAATATCCAGCACCTGTTTTTTACCATCGTAACCTGTTTGTGTAAGCTTTAGCAAGCTCTCTGTTAAGTTTCCTAATCGGGAAGCCTGACTGTAAATATTTTCAAGGGACTGAATGTATTCCGGAACTTCTCTTTCTTTCAAAAGCATGATTTCGGACTCCGCTATAATTGTTGTGATTGGCGTTTTTAACTCGTGTGAAGCATTATTGATAAAATTGGCTTGTATTTCGAATGAGGTTTCCAAACGATCCAGCATATCGTTGAAGGTCTCCGTAAGATCTGAGATTTCATCTGAGTTTTTAACTTCCGGCAAGCGATTGTGAAGGTTGGAAGCACTAATTCTGTTTACTTCTTTGGTAATTCTTGCCACAGGATTAATAACTCTTTTGGCCAGGAAACGTCCTAAAAAGAAGGCCAGAAATATAAAACCTATACCTCCGAACAACATGATTTTTAAAATATAGATTGTGGTGGTCGGTCCTTTTCGGTCACGAGCTCCTACAATTACAATGTATTTTTGATTATTCTCTGTAAAAACCTGTCCTAAATAATACTTGTTTTCTACCTCAAAATAGTCTTTTCCTGTTTTTAAGATATTGCTATAAAACTCATTCGGTAAATTCAGTTTTGTATTGTAATCAAAACTATTGGCACTGTTTATCTTGAGAACAAACTCTTCTTCTTCGATAAGTTCTTCCAGTCCGTTTTTTTTAAGATTACTGTAGTATTTTATTTTTTCAGGATCGTTCTGAAAATGAATAGACGCGACAATTTTGGCTCTGTCTTCAAGCCTTTTTAAGAAATGGTAACGATTATTTTCTCTGAATAGAACAAAAACAACAATACATAGAAGTAATGTACTAAAAGATGACAAGGCTACATAAGTGTATGTTATTTTTTTTCTTATATCCATTTTATGGCTGTATCACATAACCCAGACCTTTCATGGTATGGATGAGTTTGGTTTCAAAAGGTTTATCGATTTTTTTTCTTAAATAAGTAATGTATACATCGACAACATTGGTGTTCATATCAAAATTAATATCCCAGACGTTATCTAAAATCTGATCCCGGGAAACGATGCGACCGCTATTTTTAGCCAGATAGTACAACAGTTTAAACTCTTTTGCGGTCAGGATAATCGATTCGCCTTCTCTCTTTACTGTCTTAGCCCGACCGTTTATTTCTAAGTCGCCAATAGTTATGGTATCTACTTTTTCGGTATCCTGATGAGCTCTGCGATGTAGTGCATTGACTCTGGCATCAAGTTCTCCAAACTTAAAAGGTTTTACCAGATAATCATCGGCTCCTGCATTAAGTCCGGTCACTATATTTTCTGACGTTCCAAGAGCGGTCAACAGTAACACCGGAACAAAATTCTTACTGGCGCGAAGTCTTCTGCAAATCTCAATTCCGTTAATATCAGGAAGCATTACATCTAAAACGACAACATCAAAATTATAATTGTGAATCATCTCCAGAGCAGTTCTGCCATCCAGGGCCACACTAACTTCATTATTGTTTTCGGCAAATCCTTTCCGCAAAATGGACAATAGATTTGGTTCGTCTTCGACTATAAGTAATTTCATCTTAGTTCAGGTATGAATAGCAAAAATAGGGATTGGCATTAAAAATATAAATCACACTCGTTATAAATTATGATTTAATTATGAACAATAGATCCGTTTCCATAAAAAAAGCCGACACTAAAAATAATGTCGGCTTTCTGTAAATAGAGAGAGTCTCTCCTATTTTGTAATGAATTTTGGGTTGATCAAATTATCCAATGAATAAATTTCGTCCCATTTTTCCTGAGTGATTAATTTTCTTTCGATCACGGCAATCTGATGTACACTTTTGTTTAATTTCAAAGCTTCACCTGCAATACTCGCACTTTCTTCATATCCTAAAATTGGATTTAGCTGAGTCACGATTCCAATACTATTCATGACCATATTGTAACAGTGATCTTCATTTGCAGTGATTCCAATGATACATTTATCAATTAAAGTCTGAATTGCATTTGAAAGATAATCCAATGAAGTAAACATAGCGAAAGCAATTACCGGTTCCATTACATTCAATTGCAATTGTCCCGCTTCGGCTGCCATAGTTACAGTCAAATCCTGTCCGATTACATAAAAACAAGTCTGATTTACCACTTCCGGAATTACCGGGTTTACTTTTCCTGGCATGATAGAAGATCCTGGCTGACGTGCAGGCAGATTGATTTCGTTGAATCCTGTTCTTGGTCCTGAACTCAACAATCTTAAATCGTTACAGATTTTAGAAATTTTAACGGCAGTTCTTTTCAATGTTCCCATGATTTGAACATAAGCTCCGGTATCTACAGTAGCTTCAATTAAATCAGGAGAAAGGGTTAACGGAATTCCAACTTCTTTTGCTAAGTAGTTTACACAAATTTCAGGGTATCCTTCTGGTGCGTTTACTCTTGTTCCGATAGCTGTTGCTCCCATATTGATCTCCAAAACCAAACTCTGAGCGTCTCTTAATCTTCTAACATCTTCTCCAATAGTGGTAGCATAAGCGTTAAACTCCTGTCCTAAAGTCATAGGAACAGCGTCCTGCAATTGTGTTCTTCCCATTTTCAGAACACTTTTGAACTCTTCTCCTTTTGCAGCAAATGCTATTTCAAGGCCTTCTAAAGTTTTAATAAAACTTTCTATTTTCAGATAAAGTGCAATTCTAAAAGCTGATGGATAAGCGTCATTAGTAGACTGAGAACAGTTTACGTGATTGTTTGGGTGTAAGAAGTTATAATCTCCTTTTTTATGTCCTAAATATTCTAAACCAATATTAGCGATTACTTCGTTAGCGTTCATGTTTACCGAAGTTCCGGCTCCACCCTGAATTAAATCGCTTACGAATTCCTGATCAAATTTACCGGCAATTACCTGGTCACTTCCGTAACAAATTGCTTCGGCTATTTTAGCGTCTAATGCGCCACAATCTTTGTTGGCCAAAGCTGCCGCTTTTTTTACATAACCTAATGCTTTGATGAATAAAGGTTCTTTTGAAATAGGAATTCCTGTGATATTAAAATTCTCTACTGCTCTGAAGGTTTGGATACCATAATATAGATGATTTGGAATGTCTAATTCCCCTAAAAAATCATGCTCTTTTCTTGTTGATCCCATATAATTTGAATTATTACGTTTTAACTTTAAAAAACAGTGTAAATCTACATCAAATTACCCTCATAGGAAAATATTTCAAATCAAATACTGCTAAGATTTTCTTAAATTTTACCTCTAAAATTAAGTACTTAACATTTTAAGGGGCAAAAAATATCAAATTCACAAAAAACCCCTCCGAACAGAGCTCCTTAACTGCATCAGGCAAAAGGTCTTAACCTTCTTTTCTACTCCATCCGAAAGTCAACGCAGGAATCGAAAATTATCTTTATTTATCGTCTGCTAGTACTCGTATAATTAGTATCTTTTCGGTCTGAAAATTATCTTTAAAAATCACCTTGAAAAAAGAATCTCAATATTTCCTTGATAAAGAATACGATACCATTATTTATGGTAAAGAGGATGTCAATTTTAAAGATTTTGAGTGTTGTGTTTTTAACAATTGTAATTTTTCTGCCTGTACCTTTTTAGCCGTTACTTTTATCGATTGTGTTTTCAACGATTGTATTTTCAGTGAAGCCAAAATTAACTATGTTGCCTTTCGAACCGCCACTTTTAATCGCTGTGAAATTAAAGACGTTAATTTTGCCATGTGCGACAAGCTGATCTTTGAAATTCATTTTTACGATTGTATTTTGGATTTTTCAAAATTTTACACTTTGAAGATTAAGGGAACTACTTTTACGAATTGCAGTTTAATTGCTGTAGATTTTATGGCTACCGACCTCACCAGCGTCCTTTTTGACAATTGTGATTTGTACCGCTCTGAATTTGACAAAGCCATCGCCAATAAAGCCGATTTTAAAACCAGCTACAATTACACCATTGATCCCTCAAAAACTAAACTCAAAAAAGCAGTTTTTGCTTTGAATGAAGTAAAAGGATTGTTATTCAAGCATGATATTATTGTTAGTTAGATACTGAAATGACAAGAGAACATAGAAAACTCCGATCGATTTATAGAATAGTTCTTTTTCTAAATTGCATGCCGTATTTTCTTTGCGGTTAGGCTTTCGCCCTTACAGAGCTAAACTCATACTCGATATCTTTCATAGCGCTTCGCACTATGCTGATGCTGGTGCTCCTTCAGAGCTTTACTTTTTTTATGCGGTTTGATTCTAAAACTTCGACTGTAGATTATTTTTTTTAAACTATAGATCTCAAAAAAAATAGAGAAACTTCCGATTATCGAAAAAAAATCCACAGCCTTACTTAACAAGCAAACAGGCTCTTTAACAACACCTTAAGTTTTCGAATAAATCCAAAAAAAGCCAGTCAAAAAAAACTGGCTTATTGCTTTCTCTATTCTAATTCATAGGTTGTCTAACTGAAAAGAGTGTATCACTTTTAGTAATAACAGAAAGTCATAAAAAGAAATGTGTTTCACTTACACCTACTTCACGTATTTCACATCTTACATTTCACAACTTACATTTTACTTCCTTCCTCTATGTCTTATTCTAATTATATAGAACAACGGGGTCAATTTTAAAACTTCTTCTCCATTACATAATCTTCCATCAAGTAACCGTTTCCAATATCAAGATCGGATTCTCCAACAATTTCAAAACCTATCTTTTTATAAAAACCCAGAGCGGTATTAAATCGGTTCACATTTAGGGATAATGCCTGAGAATTGTGTACTGCCCCAAGTCTTTTAATTTCTTCAATCACTTTTTTACCAATTCCTTTGCCCTGAGTTTCCGGTAAAAGGTAAATTTTATGAATTTTGGTTACTGCTTTTTCTTTATAATTGTGTTCAATTCCGATAAACCCTATATTGGTCATATCATCCTCAATCATATAAAACAACTGCTCTTTTTTATCTAACTGATCGGCCAAAGCTTCTTCAGAGTAAAAAAGATCCAACATATAATCTAATTGTTCTTTGGTTAAGATTTCACCGTATGTAATCGGCCATGTTATATGTACTATTTTTTGAATTTGTTTAATATCGCTAACTGTAGCTTCTGAAATTGCAATCATATTCTATTTTAAAATGCTTTTATTACTTTGTAAAAACTTGATTTTCCTGTTCACTTACCCTAATAAAGGTAGTTCTTTTGGTAAGTTCCTTTAGACGTGAAGCCCCTACATAGGTACAAGTACTTCGCAAACCTCCCAATATATCTAATATTGTATTTATGACCTCACCTTTAAAAGGCACCTGCACTGTTTTACCTTCACTTGCCCGGTACTCAGCCACTCCTCCAACATGTTTCTCCATAGCTGTTTTAGAACTCATTCCGTAAAACTGCTTGAATTTCTGTCCTTTTTTTTCAATCACTTCGCCGCCACTTTCCGTATGTCCTGCCAACATTCCGCCTAACATTACAAAATCTGATCCTGCACCAAATGCTTTTGCCACATCTCCCGGTGTCTTACAGCCGCCATCACTAATAATATGTCCGCCTAAACCGTGAGCAGCGTCGGCACACTCAATAATAGCCGAAAGCTGCGGATATCCTACACCTGTTTTTACACGGGTAGTACAAACAGAACCACCGCCAATTCCTACTTTTACTATATCAGCACCGGCCAACAGCAGTTCTTCGACCATTTCTCCCGTAACTACATTTCCGGCAATTATAACTTTGTCTGGATATTGTTTGCGGGTTTGTTTCAAAAACTGCACAAAATGTTCTGAGTAACCATTTGCAACATCGATACAAATAAATTTAAGCAATGGATTTTCTGTAATAATCCGGCTTATTTTTTCAAAATCATCTGTTCCTGTTCCTGTACTGATTGCAATATGATCATAAAAATCAGTTGTCTTGTCTTTTAAAAACACCTTCCATTCTTGTGGAGAATAGTGTTTATGAATGGCAGTAAAGAGTCTTTCTTTCGCTAGAACTCTGGCCATTTCAAAAGTTCCGACCGTATCCATATTCGCTGCCATAATTGGAACTCCGGACCAGCACGAAGTACTGTGCAAAAACTTAAAATCTTGTTTTAAAGAAACTTCAGATCTGCTTTTTAGCGTTGATCTCTTTGGACGAATCATTACATCTTTAAATCCCAGTTTCAAATCAGTTTCTATTCTCATAGGTTTCCGTTTTTGTGGCACTCAAATATAGTGAATTACGGATTGTGAATGGTGAAATTTTAGATGTAAAATGTTAGATGTGAACTGTTAAATGTGAAATATCGGATGTGAACTGAATCCTAAATACTGTCCAACGAAAACTGCAAACTGAAAACTAAAAACGTTACCCGTGAATAGTTTCTCCTTTTCCGTAATTGGTAATAATTGATTCTTCAAAAGCCAGCCACTCTCTCCAACGCTTTTCTACGTCAATTCCAACGCCGTACTTTCGGGCATAGGTAATAAAAGTAGTATAATGTCCTGCTTCACTTTCCATTAACTCTCTGTAAAAAACGGCCAGTTCTTCGTCCTGAATATTTTCAGAAAGCACCTTGAAGCGCTCACAGCTTCTGGCCTCGATCATTGCAGAAAAAAGCAATCTTTCTACCAGTCCGGAAACACGGCTTCCGTCTCCGCTTTTCTTCATGTACTGATACAGTTCGTTTACGTA
Source organism: Flavobacterium tructae (assembly GCF_001853485.1). Lineage (NCBI taxonomy): Bacteria > Pseudomonadati > Bacteroidota > Flavobacteriia > Flavobacteriales > Flavobacteriaceae > Flavobacterium > Flavobacterium tructae. Next base: position 121,896 of record NZ_MIKE01000027.1, read on the forward strand.
ATCGTCTTTACGCTCACGTCCAAGCTTCAATCCTCTTTTAATGATAATATTATGAACCTGCTCAAAATGGTCGATTTCTTCTTTGGCTAAAGCCAATAAATCCTGCACTAAATCCTGATGCTCAGAATTGTTAGTGATAATTGTAATCGCATTTGTTGCTGCTTTCTGCTCGCACCACGCATGATCCGTCAGGATTTCTTCAATATTTTTCTCTACGATATTCACCCATCTTGGGTCTGTTGGCAGTTGTAATCTTAGTACGCCCATTTTTTTGTTTTATTTGTTTCAGGTTTCTTTTGTTTCAGGTTTCAAGTTTCAAGTTCCTTTTGTTTCAAGTTTCAGGTTGCTTCCACAACTTACAAGATTTAACGTTCTATATTTTCCGCGGTAAAAAACATGAAACTTAATTACTCCCAGAACTAAAAAAAGTTTAAAGTTCTATACTTTTTACAGTACAAAACTTTAAACTTGAAACTTTTAAGCTTGAAACTTTATTAGTATACGAAAATTGGTCTTTCGCTCATCATTTCATTTACTTCATCTGCTACCTCTTCGATAACTGCTTCGTTTGTATGATCTGTAAGTACTTTGTCGATTAAAACAACAATCTTTTCCATATCTTCTTCTACTAAACCACGAGTAGTGATTGCAGCTGTTCCTATACGGATTCCTGAAGTTACAAATGGTGATTTATCATCAAATGGAACCATATTTTTATTTACTGTAATTTCTGCTTTTACTAATGCGTTTTCAGCTTCTTTACCAGAAATACCTTTATTTCTTAAGTCGATAAGCATCATATGATTATCTGTTCCGCCAGAAATAATGTTGTATCCTCTTTTTACAAAAGCATCAGCCATAGCGTTTGCATTTTTCTGCAATTGCATAGCATAAGTAAAGAAATCATCTTTAAGTGCTTCACCAAAAGCTACTGCTTTAGCAGCGATAATATGCATTAAAGGTCCACCTTGATTTCCAGGGAAAACAGCAAGATCTAATAAAGAAGACATCATTCTGATTTCTCCTTTTGGAGTTTTTAAACCTTGTGGGTTTTCGAAATCTTTCCCCATCAAAATCAAACCTCCACGTGGTCCGCGTAATGTTTTATGAGTAGTTGTAGAAACAATATGACAATGTGGAATCGGGTCATTCATCAATCCTTTAGCAATAAGACCTGCAGGATGAGAAATATCAGCAAACAAGATAGCCCCTACGCTGTCTGCAATTTGTCTGAAACGTGCAAAATCCATATCACGTGAATAAGCCGAAGCTCCTGCAATAATTAATTTTGGTTGTTCTTTAGTGGCAATTTCCTGAATTTTATCATAGTCTAAACGACCCGTTTCAGCATCTACACCATAAAAAACAGGACGGTACAAACGACCTGAGAAGTTTACAGGAGAACCGTGAGTTAAGTGACCTCCGTGAGATAAGTCGAAACCTAAAATAGTATCTCCAGGATTTAAACATGCATGGTAAACTGATGTATTAGCCTGAGATCCAGAGTGTGGCTGAACGTTTGCATATTCAGCTCCAAATAATTCTTTGGCTCTGTCAATGGCAATTTGCTCAATTACGTCTACTACTTCGCATCCTCCGTAGTATCTTTTGCCTGGGTAACCCTCGGCATATTTGTTAGTTAAAACAGAACCAGCTGCTTTCATTACCTCATCACTTACAAAATTTTCTGAAGCGATAAGTTCTAATCCGTGAATTTGTCTGTCCTTTTCTTCTAGTATAAGGTCAAAAATTTGTTCGTCGCGTTGCATTTTTTCGTTTTTCGTTAATTTCCTGCAAAAATACAAAAAAACGTTTGTCAAACTGTTAGATTATGATATATTTGACATAGAATTTTTCAACAAATAATTAACATTCACATGCCAATAACCGCTAACGATACTAAGAGAAAATCATGGTTAGAAGTACCAGAAAATAGTGATTTCCCTATTCAAAATATTCCATTCGGTATCTTTCTTACCAAAGAAAATGTTGTTACTGTAGGAACAAGAATTGGCGATTACGCTATAGACTTAGGGGCTCTACAACAATTAAACTACTTTGCAGGAATAGATCTGACTGATGATATGTTCATGCAGGACACTCTTAATGATTTCATTTCTTATGGAAAAATAACCTGGAGATTAGTCCGTAACCGAATCGCTGATATTTTCGACGAGACCAATCCACAATTAAGAGATTCAAAAAAAGACCGCGATATTGTTATTTTCAATATTGATGATGTCGAAATGCAATTGCCGGTTTTAATTGGTGATTATACGGATTTCTATTCCAGTAAAGAACACGCAACGAACGTTGGAAAAATGTTCCGTGATCCTGAAAATGCTTTATTTCCTAACTGGTTACACATACCAATAGGTTACCACGGAAGAAGTTCTACCATTGTTCCGTCAGGAATTCCGGTACACCGTCCAATGGGACAGACTTTACCTGCCGGTCATGATACTCCGGTATTTGGTGCTTCTCGTTTAGTAGACTTTGAGTTAGAAACTGCTTTCATCACTACAGATGTAAATGTAATGGGTGAAAACATTTCAACTTATGAAGCAGAGGACTATATCTTCGGAATGGTTTTATTAAACGACTGGAGTGCCCGTGATATTCAAAGATGGGAATATGTACCACTTGGACCATTTTTAGCTAAAAACTTTGCTTCTTCAATTTCTCCGTGGATTATTACAATGGATGCTTTGGAACCTTTTAGAACTAAAGGCCCTAAACAAGATCCTACTCCGCTTCCTTATTTACAAACAAAAGGAAAAAAGGCTTACGATATTCATTTAGAGGTTGCTTTAAAACCTGAAAATCAGGAAGAAACCGTAATCTCAAAATCAAACTTCAAATACATGTACTGGTCTATGGCACAGCAGTTAACACATCACACCTCTAACGGATGTCGTGTAAACTCCGGCGATATGATGGGTTCAGGAACTATTTCCGGTCCAACTGAAGACAGCTTTGGTTCGATGTTAGAGCTAACCTGGGGAGGAAAAAACCCAATAACCTTAAATGGTGGTGGTGAACGTAAATTTATAGAAGATGGTGATACAGTAATCATTAGAGGTTACTGTGAAAGTAATGAAGTACGTATTGGTTTTGGAGAAGTTTCAAGCCAATTATTACCTCCTTTTGTGAGACAATGAAGAGATCCTGCCGTATCGGAAGATATATAAGCAAAAAACCTTGTTAGCTGACTAACAAGGTTTTTTTTTATTCTTTTTGCCACAGATTAAAGGATTAAAAACTGATTTTTTATAATCTGCGAGAATCCTTTAATCTGTGGCAAAAAATTCGATACCCTTCGAAATCTAAAAATTAAGCCGGAATCTGTTGACTCAAGCAGTGTAATGTTCCAAAGCCCCAGATAAAATCAATACAGCTGATACCGATTACTTCTCTGTCAGGAAAACATTCGGCAAGTATATTCAAAGCTACACGATCATTGCTGTCGTTAAAAGTAGGAACCAAAACACAATTATTCAAAATTAGGAAATTCGCATAGCTGGCCGGTAATCTTAACGTATCAAAATCAACACGTTTTGGCATTGGCAATGCTACGATAGTCGGTGATTTTCCGTCTTCCAATTTTGCATTTTGCAAACGTTTCAAATTGTCCTGCAATGGTTTATAATTAGAATCGTTTTTATCCGTTTCTACAATCGTTACAATGGTATCTTCGTTTACAAATCGGCATAAATCGTCGATGTGTCCATGTGTATCATCTCCTTCTATTCCGTCACCGAGCCATATTACATTGGTAACTCCTAAGTACTCCTTAAAAACAGCCTCGTAATCTTCTTTGGTGAAACCTGCATTTCTAACCTGAATGGTCGGATGCATCAAACATTCTTCAGAAGTCAATAAGGTTCCTTTTCCGTTTACATCAATTGCACCGCCTTCTACAATTACAGGTTTCCCCTTATACATTACCTGTGTAAGCGGAACATCAATAAAATCGGCTATTTTAGCAGGAACAAATTTATCCAGCTGGTAGTTTTTGTACTTCGCCCAACCGTTGAAATTAAAATTCAAAGCTTCTCTTTTTGAACCATTTTGTACAATAATTGGTCCCGAATCACGCATCCAGCTTCTATTGGTTTTGTGAACAATAAAGGAAACATTCGCCAGATTCACACGTCCCATTTCCAGCATTCCTCTTACTTTTTCTTTTAGTTTTTCATCGGCTACAACCAAAAAAACAGTTTCAAAAGTAGCTACTTTTTTAATAAATTCTACAAAAGCCCATTGAACAGCTTCGTATTTTCCCGGCCAGTCGTTTCCATTATGCGGAAAACACAATACAATTCCTTGTTGTTTCTCCCATTCCGCCGGAAATCTTCTATTATTTGTTGACATAAAATGATTCTAAATTTGAAAGTGCACAAAGATAATGAGATAATGTGATAATTAGATAATGTGATAATTAGATAATTGGACAATTAGACAATTGAACAATCTAACAATTTAATAATTAATAAATTAACCAATTATCTAATTGACAGATTAAATTAAAGATTAAATAATAAAGCCTTAATATAAGACCATAATCTGCTAATTACATTTGGCAAAACTAAAAAACACAAAAATGAAAAATGTAAGCCTTTCATTATTAGCTGCTTTATTTGCTATGGCAAGCTGTAATAATGATGAAACCTCAAAAAATCAGGAATCCGAAGTTGCGGTCAACGAAAATCCGGGTTCTTTCAAAGAAATCGGTTCTATTACCATTGGCGGAGAAGCAGCCGCTGAGATTTCGACTTATGATGAAAAAACAAAAAGACTTTTTACAGTAAATAATAGCGGAACGAATCAAATTGATGTCATTGATATTTCCGATCCTACAAAACCCGTTAAAATTGGTAAAATCGATCTGACTCCCTACGAAGGTGCTTCCAATAGTGTTGCGGTTTACGATGGAAAACTGGCTGTTGCTTTAGAATCAACCCTTAACAAACAAGGAAATGGAAAGGTGGTTATTTTTAATACCAGCGACTACAGCTTAATCAAACAAGTAACCGTTGGTGCATTACCTGACATGATTACGTTTTCACCGGATGGAAAATTCATCATGACAGCTAACGAAGGAGAACCTAACACTGATTATACGCAGGATCCAAACGGAACCATTTCTATTATTGATACAGCTACTTATGCTGTTACAACTTTAGATTTCAGTTCTTTTAGTGGTCAGGCCGAAGCTTTGAAAAAAGAAGGATTTAGAATTTCAAAATTTGCCAAGAGTTTTGCTCAGGACATAGAACCTGAATACATCACCATATCTGATGATTCTAAAACGGCCTGGGTTACTTTACAGGAAAACAATGGTGTTGCCAAAGTAGATTTAACTTCTAAAACTATCACAGCTCTTTATCCTTTGGGCTTTAAAAATTTCAATACCGCCGAAAATGCCATTGATGTAAGTGATAAAGACGATAAAATTGCTTTTAATCCCTGGAAAGTAAAAGGAATGTACATGCCGGATGCCATTAGTCATTTTTCAGCTAACAATACTCCTTATTTTGTTACAGCCAACGAAGGTGATGCCAGAGAATATGCTGCCTACGCAGATATTAAAAGAATGAAAGACATGAAACTGGATGCTACTGCTTTCCCTGATGCTGCGGCTTTAAAATTGGAAACTAATTTAGGAAGACTTAATCTTATTGCTGATATGGGAGATACTGACGGCGACGGTGACCTGGATGAGTTGGTCGCTTTTGGAGCCCGCTCCTTCTCTATCTGGAATGGAAATACCGGAAAAATTGTTTATGACAGTAAAAATGATGTTGACAAAAAAACGAATGAGCTCGGAACTTACGATGACAAACGCAGTGATGACAAAGGTTCTGAGCCGGAAGCAGTCGTTGCCGTTAAAATGGGAACTCAGAATATTTTATTTGTAGGTTTAGAAAGATCTGATGCTTTTATGACTTATGATGTAACAAATCCTGCTTCACCACAATATTTACAAACCGTAAAAACCGGTGATGCTCCGGAAGGAATACTCTTCATTCCGGCTTCTAAAAGTCCAACCAAAAGAAGTTTGTTAGTGGTTAGCAGTGAAGGAGATGGAACTGTAAAAATATACCAGCCAGATTTAAAATAACCTTCACATTTACAATTTCAAAAAGGGGCTAAAAATTAAATTTAGCCCCTTTTTTTGACCAAATATTTTGATTTCATTAACATATTTGCATAATTAAAACCCAAAAGATGGGAATTATGTAAGACCAAATAGAACACTATCTAAATTTCGTACTCTAAATTTGTCCTGAGTTTAAAAGTTAAGGCTCAAAAATAATATTAAATAAAAATTTGGATATCATGAAAAAGAAATTAGCTTCAGTATCACTTTTACTACTATCAATCGCTGCCAGTGCACAAAACACGACAACGACATCGGCCCAGTCTTCAATCGACAAACCTGCTTACAATAAATGGTCTATAGAATTAAACGGAGGTTTAAACAAACCTATGAGAGCCATAACACCTGGCTATTCAACGGAATCACTTAGTGCATTTCATGCCGATTTAGGTGCAAGATATATGTTTAATCCTAAATTTGGTTTGAAACTGGATGTTGGATACGATCAATTTCAGGAGCGTAAAGACACTCCGGAGTTTGACAGCAAATATTACAGAGCAAGTTTACAAGGGGTTGTTAACCTTGGAAGAGCTTTAAACTTTGAAACCTGGACAAATACTTTTGGTTTATTGGCACATGGAGGTTTTGGTGTTTCTCAATTAAGCAGCGATAAAGGTTTTGACGGGAAAGATTATATGGCTCACGGAATTATGGGATTAACCGGACAAGTGAGATTAAGCAACAGAGTTGCTTTAACCGGAGATCTTACCGGAATTGTTAACGGAAGACAAAACCACAACTTCGACGGAAAAGGAGTTCCTGCTACCGGTTCATTAGATGGTGTGCTGTTAAATGCATCTGTTGGTTTGACATTCTACCTGGGTAAAAATACAAAACATGCTGACTGGTATTCTGAAGACAATGAAAGACTGAATAAATTAGAAGACCGAGTAAATACAATTGAAACTAATCTTATTGATACCGATAAAGATGGTGTAGCTGATTTGTATGATTTAGAGCCAAATACAATTTCAGGAGTGGCTGTTAATACTAAAGGACAATCTATTGACACCAATCAAAATGGTGTTCCGGACGAATTAGAGAGCTATTTAGATAAAACTTATGCTAAAAAAGGAAGTGAAGCAGCTCCAACAAACAAAACGGTTGAAGAATTAATTAACGGAGGGTATGTAAATGTATACTTTGATTTCAATTCTTCTAAACCAACCAATACTTCTCTATCTGGTGTTGATTTCTTAGTGAAATATCTGAAAAATAATCCTGGTAAATCAGCAGATATTATTGGATACGCAGACGAAATTGGAAACTCAAGCTACAATACTGAATTATCAAGAAAAAGAGCTGAAGCAGTTAAAAAGATTGCAACAAATGCAGGAATCGATGCTTCAAGGCTGAATGTGATTGCTAATGGTGAAGACACTTCTGTGAACAAAAATTCAAAAGAAGCACGTCAAATCGTAAGAAGAGTTACTTTCCAGGTGAAATAATCTCTCTATATATTTTTAAAATCCACTTCAGACTAGTTTTGAAGTGGATTTTTTTTGCACAAAAAAAGGACGAAATTTAGATTTCGTCCTTTCTTTTATTTTTGAGTATCAGTTAAAACTAATCGATCGCTCTTTTGGTAATGTCGCCAAAAGCATCAATTCTTCTGTCTCTGAAAAATGGCCAGTTCTGACGTACATTTTCCTGTAGATCCAAATCAACTTCAGCAATTAGAATTTCTTCCTGATCATGAGAAGCCTGAGCTAAAATCTCCCCCTGAGGTCCTGCGATAAACGAAGCTCCCCAAAACTGAATTCCTTCTGTTCCTTCAATATACTTTTCTAATCCAATACGGTTTGCAGCGGCAACAAAAACACCATTCGCAACAGCATGACCTTTCATTACGTTCATCCATGCGCCATATTGATTTACTCCATACTCTTCTTTTTCTTTTGGATGCCATCCAATTGCTGTTGGATAAAATAAAACCTCAGCTCCTTTTAAAGCAGTAATACGTGCTGCTTCCGGATACCATTGATCCCAGCAAATAAGTGTTCCGATTTTTCCTTTTTTAGTCTCAATAGCCTGAAAACCTAAATCACCCGGTGTGAAATAGAATTTTTCATAGAAATGCGGATCGTCCGGAATATGCATTTTACGGTATAATCCTGCTTCTGTTCCATCCGTATCAATGATGTAAGCACTATTATGATAAATTCCTGCCATTCTTTTCTCAAAGAAAGGAACAATAATTACCACCCCTAATTCCTTTGCTAAGGCACTAAAAGCAATAAATGAAGTGCTGTAAAGTGGTTCGGCTAATGCAAAATTATCTACATCTTCGCTTTGGCAAAAATAATGACTGCTGTACAATTCCGGAAGCAAGATTACTTCAGCTCCCTTAGTAGCTGCGTCTCTTACCCAGCTGATACATTTTTTAAGATTATTCTCCGCAACATCATTCAGATTTAACTGAATAACGGCTATTTTATACTTTCTTTTCGGCATGACATAAAATTTAGAGTGCAAAAATAGTATTTTTTGAAAGAATGACAAAGAACACCTATCCTCCAGTTCTTATAAAAAAGAAAACCATCTTACAAATATTTCATTCTATTAAAGAATCAAATATTTGCAAAATGGTTTTGCTACCTAAGATTTATCCGGTAAGAACTTAATTATTCAATAACCACTTTTGTCGTGATAAACTCTGTTTCTGATTTTTTGAATTTGATTTCAAATGTTCCTTTTGTTGCAGACTTAAATTTATAAACTGTCTTTTTAGGATCCGGTACCTGCATCGTACAAGGTCCTGTTGGATATTTTGCTTCCACTTGCAACCCTTTTACTCCTCCAATTGTTACTTCGCTAATTTTACTGAATTCTCCACAAGCGTTAGCTACAAGAAAAGTAACATCGTAGCTTAGTTCTTCGTTAACCTTCCCAGTTGCAGGGCCTTTCACTTCTGTAACCAAAGCAACCTTAGTAATTGATTCAGGAATGCTTGGTGCGTCATTATCGTTACTGCATGAAACTAATCCAATAGCTAAAAATAATACTACAAAAACTGATTTTAATTTAAACCTTTTCATATAAAATAATAATTAATTGTTAATTACTATGAAGATGCCGTTGGATGGCAATGGTTGCTTTTCAAATTTGTTAATTCTTTCTACAAAACCAATAAACCGCTAAAAATCAAACCTTTATTTTACCAAAATACTTTAAAAAAAATATCCATTTCTTATGAAAAAACAAAATTTATCGCCTAGCCCCGATAGAAACGGCATCCTTTTTCCTGCTTCTTTAGCAGGGAAAAGATAGAGTGAATAGCGGGACAAAAGTTCTTTTAAAAATGAGTTACAGTGCTTCAAAAAAAAACACCAGCCTTTCGACTGGTGTTTGTTGTATTTAGGATACTGTTTCTTTTAAGCAGCTTCTTTTTTACCGAATATCTTTTTAAACAGACTTATTACAGCCAATACTACAAAACCTAACACTAAACCTGTGACAAATTCTTTTATAATAGAAGGGACATTAATTTCTTCCATTAGATGATGTAAAAACGGAATATAGTGTACAAAGATCCCTCCTGCTACTAAAATCAAAGCTATTGTACCAATCACGGTTAAACTTTTAATGACCAAAGGCAATGCTTTTACTAGTATATTTCCAATAAATTTCGATATGCTTTTCTCTTTTTTACTGAATTTAATAAGCTTATACCCTGCTTCATCCATTCTGACAATAAGTGCCACGATACCATAAACACCAACAGTTGCAACTAAGGCAATTATTGACGTTACTATGATTTGCTGACTAAGGGGCTGACCAATTACGGTCCCTAAAGCAATAATTACGATTTCGACAGATAAGATAAAATCGGTTACGATCGCCGATTTTATTTTTCCTTTTTCAGCTTCTAAAATTTCTTCTTCTGTAAACGTTTCATCTGTGATTCCCTCAGATTCTTCGTGTTGGTGCGGAAATATAAATTCGTAGATTTTTTCTGCTCCTTCGTAAGCCAAAAATAAACCTCCAAGTACCAAAATTATAATGATCGCTACCGGCAAAAAAGCACTTAACACAAAAGCAATCGGTAAAATAATCACTTTATTCAATAAGGAACCCTTGCTGATTGCCCATAATACCGGAAGCTCTCTTGAGGATGCAAATCCTGAAGCTTTCTCAGCATTTACGGCCAAATCATCACCCAAAATACCTGCTGTTTTTTTTGCTGCAACTTTACTCATTACTGCAACATCATCCATGATTGCTGCGATATCGTCTAATAGTACGAAAAAACCTGATGCCATTATACTTATTTTGTTTTAGAAAAATCACTTAATTAACTGGTTTTAAATACACCAAATTAATACGTGATCCTGGTTGTTTATTGCTGCGAATCTAAGACTTTTTTGTTGATTTTTCTAGCCAAAAATTAACTACATTGTCCTAAAAGTACCCAAATAATAATAAACACGAAAATAGTTCCAAAACAACCTCCTCCTAATTTTTTCGCACCGTAACCCGCTATTAATCCTCTAAAAATATTGTTCATTGTATTTCGATTAAGATTATTCCTCTTTTGATTTGATTTTCAAACCACTACCGTAAAGTTCTATACTTTATTCTTAATTATTTTATATTACTTTAAGAAAAGATTACATTATTTATGAATCGGAATTCTTAAACAAAACAAAATGCCAGCCTTTCGGCCAGCATTTTTATAAATACTATGATTAAAAGTAAACTTAATCTGTTGTAACACTTGAACCTCTGCCAATTAAAGTAGCTTTATCTACAATACCTTGTCCCGTAGGAGGAGCCGATGGTTTTTGATTTTCTAATCTAACTCCCTTAAAAGAAGAGAGATTTAAAAACCTGCTTAAGATCAGATTAACCTGAGAACTTGGAAGTGCATTACTTGTAAAATCAAGAGTTGTATCCTTATCTGCGATTGTAGACAAAGAAGGCAATTCAATAGAAGTAAGAAGTATGTTATTGTGAAAATATAAGCCTTTACTTGTCGTTAATACAGGAAACGCAATAAACGTTAAAGATGGATTATTCAGAATACCAGTATCGTATCCCTGTATTATTTTCAATGCAGGAAATATAATCGATCCTAATTTATTGTTATTATCTACATCTAAATCATTGTAAACCTCCAGAAGATTGCTCAAATTTACATTAGTCAACTTTGAATTATTCTGAATCTTTAAGGTTACCAGTTTTTTCACGGCACTCAAATCTATACTTGTCAAATTTGTTGTGCTTGTAACATAAATATTCTCGGTATAAGGCCCGAACTCAGCATCTATTTGCGCCACAGCCTGCGCATCTGTAATATCGCCAGTAATTATTATACTTGGTTTTCCTTTGTTCTGACTGCTTCCTGCATATAAAGCATAAGGCACACTTAACAACTGGCTTGTGCCACTGATAGTATAGTTTGTTCCTCCTGTCGGATCGATTTCGGTCTTGATAAAGTGTGATCCGGAGCCCCAATTTATTCCTGAAAAAGTTCCTGTAGTTGGTGTTCCGCCTCCTATTTCTATAGTGGCTAATCCATTACTGTTTGTCGTTGTCGTTTGTGTTTCTACATAAGAAGCCGTACCGCTTGCTGAACCTGCCAGTATACTCGTTTTGATGCTCACTAATGTACCTGCAACCAATGTACCGTCAGTTTTACGAATGACTGATTGGTAGCTCATTTTTTGCGGAGCCTGCGCAAATAAAAAAGTAAAAGAGCTCAATAATAGTAATACAAGAGTAATTTTTTTCATATATTTTTTCTGTTGTTAGAGGATTTTCCTTATTATTTTTTTATCTTTTTACTGTCTTGCCATGCCATGCTATATGCTGACAAAAAAGGATTAATCCTAAATTTAATCGGTTGAAATACTATTATTTGTTTTTATAGTTGCTTTATCGATAATCCCTTGTCCGGTAGGTGGAGCTGGCGGGGTCTGACCTGACAAATCAATAAACTTTCCACTTGCAGGGGAAACATTTAGCAGTTTACTTAAAAGTGAATTGATGTGATAACTTGGAAGTGCATTTCTACTCACTTGAAAACTGTACTGAGTACTATAAAATGCAGAAAAAACCGGTAAATCAATATAAGAAAGAAACGGATTAGCACTGATGTAAATCGTTTTAGTTTTAGCTAATAAAGGAAAAGAAACAGATTGTAATGCCGAATTACCTGAAAAATAAATTTCAGAAGCGAGTACTGTTTTTAAAACAGGAAATGAAATGGAGGCCAATTTTGCATTGCCTTCTACATATAATACATTATAAACTTCCGCAAGGTTGCCCAAAGTTACATTAACTAAACTTGAGTTACTTTTTATACTTAACTCCACCAGCCTTTTTGCAGCACTTAAGTCTAAAGTTGTCAAATTTGTGGTATTCATAATATAAATATTTTCTGTCTCAGGTCCGAACTCAGCAGCCATTTGCGCTGCCGCTTGTGCATCTGTAATGTCACCAGCTATTATTACACTTGTCTTACCTTTGCTTTGACTGTTTCCAGCGTACAAGGCATATGGCACACTTAACAACTGACTTGTACCGCTAATGGTGTAATTACTACCTCCTGTTGGATCAATCTCGGTTTTGATAAAGTGCGATCCGGAGCCCCAGTTTATTCCTGAAAAAGTTCCTGTAGTTGGTGTTCCGCCTCCTATTTCTATAGTGGCTAATCCATTACTGTTTGTTGTGGTGGTTTGGGTTTCTACATAAGAAGCTGTACCAGTTGTTGAGCCAGCCAGAATACTTGTTTTAATACTCACTAAAGTACCGGCAACCAAAGTACCGTCGGTTTTACGAATAACCGATTGATAGCTCATTTTTTGCGGAGCCTGCGCAAATAAAAAGATAAAAGAACTTAATAATAGTAATGCAAGAGTAATTTTTTTCATATCTTTTTCTGCTGTTAGAAAGTTATTTTTTTATGATTTTAAACGTTTTTATGGCTTTACCACTGTTACTTACTGTCAGAAAATAAATACCGCTATTTAACCCTTGCATAGGTACACTGGTATCAGGGCTTGTTACTTCTACTTTTTTGGATACGATTTTTCCGTTAGTGTCAAATAATTGGCATGATAAATTATTCCATTCGTTTGTAGCAACAGTCAAACTAAGTACATCAACAGCAGGGTTAGGATAAGCAGTCATTGCAAGAGTAATACCTTTAAATTCATCATTTCCAAGGCTGATTATTTCATAAGCCTGTTGAACACCTTGCAAAACAAAGCCATTAGCTCCTCCGGGTAAACTTGTGTAGGCAATCTGTCCTACTGAGTAACTCGAGCTACCCCCATTCCCGGTGGCATTCCCACCTGAAACGACTACACTCTCTTGTGAATAGCCATTGGCAATAAATGAAAAAACCGTAATAAATAAAATTAAAAAAGTGCGTAGATTTTTTTTCATATAATTGATTTACTGATTAGTTATTCAAATATAGAATAATTATTATACAGAATATTATTACCAAGAAAAGATTGTATAAAAAAAACACCAGCATTTCTGCTGGTGTCTTTTTGAATTAAGCAAAGATGTACTACACCTCCTTTTTTCAATTATTCTTCCTTATGTGTTTGATTTCTGAAAACCAATTGCCCGTCAAAAGCGTCTAATAGGATGATGCTGTCTGTCGTAATCTTTCCTGCCAGAATTTCTTTTGACAGCTGGTTCAATACTTCTCTCTGAACTACTCGTTTTACAGGTCTCGCACCAAACTGAGGATCATAGCCTTTATCTGACAAATAAGCGATTGCCTCTGGTGTTGCGTCCATTGTAATACCTTGCAGAGCCAGCATTTTTGTAACACTCTTAAGCTGTAAACCTACAATTTTAGAAATATTATCTACAGTTAAAGGTGTAAACATCACAATCTCGTCGATACGGTTGATAAATTCAGGACGGACGGTTTGTTTCAGTAATCCTAAAACTTCAACCTTTGCCGATTCAGTAGCCGATTCAACACTTCCTTTTAAATTTTCAAACTTATCCTGTATGATCTGACTTCCCATATTAGAAGTCATAATGATAATGGTATTTTTAAAATCAGCCAGACGTCCTTTATTATCCGTCAAACGACCTTCGTCTAAAACCTGAAGCAGGATGTTAAACGTGTCCGGATGCGCTTTTTCAATCTCATCTAACAAAATAACAGAATATGGTTTTCTACGAACCGCTTCAGTTAGCTGGCCACCTTCATCATACCCCACATATCCTGGAGGCGCACCAACTAATCGGCTCACGCTATGACGTTCCTGATACTCACTCATATCGATACGAGTCATGGCATTTTCGTCGTCAAAAAGATATTCCGCCAAAGCTTTTGCCAATTCCGTTTTACCCACTCCGGTAGTTCCTAAAAATAAGAACGTTCCAACAGGTTTTTTCATATCCTGCAAACCGGCACGGCTTCTGCGTACGGCATCACTTACTGCTTCAATTGCCTCTTCCTGACCTACCACACGTTTGTGCAATTCGTCTTCCAAATGCAATAGTTTTTCTCTTTCGGTCTGAAGCATTTTCATCACCGGAATTCCGGTCCATTTTGCAACCACTTCCGCAATATCTTCACGGGTTACTTCTTCTTTAATCAAAGAATTACCGGATTGAAACTCCAGCAATTGTTTTTGCAACACCTCCTGACGTTCCTGCGCTTCTTTTATTTTACCATAACGAATTTCGGCTACTTTTCCATAATCTCCATCACGCTCCGCACGTTCCGCTTCGTATTTAAATCCCTCTATTTCGAGTTTTACCGCCTGAATTCCGTCTACAATATCTTTTTCTGATTTCCATCTTGCATAGATCTCATTGCGTTCTTCTTTTAAGTTCGCAAGATCCATACCCAGAATTTTCAGTTTGCTTTCTTCTTTTTCGCGCTTTATGGCTTCAATTTCAATCTCCAGCTGCATGATTTTACGATCCAATACATCCAGCTCTTCCGGTTTTGAATTGATTTCCATACGCAGTTTTGAAGCGGCTTCATCCATCAAATCGATAGCTTTGTCCGGTAAAAAACGATTGGTAATGTAGCGTTGTGACAATTCTACCGCAGCAATAATAGCCTCATCTTTAATCTGAACTTTATGGTGCGTTTCATACTTTTCTTTGATTCCACGTAAGATCGAAATGGCGCTTTCCGTATCCGGCTCATCGATTAAGATTTTTTGGAAACGACGTTCCAGGGCTTTATCTTTTTCAAAATACTTTTGATACTCATCCAAAGTTGTTGCTCCGATTGCTCTTAACTCACCACGAGCCAAAGCCGGTTTCAGAATATTAGCCGCATCCATCGCGCCTTCTCCTCCACCTGCACCTACAAGCGTGTGAATTTCATCAATAAATAAAACAATATCACCTTCGGCAGAAGTAACTTCTTTTACTACTGCTTTTAAACGTTCTTCAAATTCACCTTTGAACTTTGCACCGGCAATCAATGCTCCCATATCCAAGGAGAAAACGATTTTATCTTTTAAGTTTTCCGGCACGTCACCATCTACAATTCGGTGTGCCAGTCCCTCGGCGATAGCTGTTTTGCCGACTCCCGGTTCTCCGATTAACATTGGATTGTTTTTGGTTCTTCGCGTTAAAATCTGTAATACACGACGGATTTCTTCGTCACGTCCGATTACAGGATCAAGTTTTCCGGTACGAGCCAGTTCGTTTAGATTTTTAGCGTATTTATTTAATGAATTATACGTTTCTTCAGCTGAAGCCGATGTTACTCGTTCTCCTTTTCGAAGTTCTTCAATAGCAGCTTTAAGCCCTTTTCCCGTAACGCCCTGATCTTTTAAAATCTGTGAAACTTTGCTTTTCGAATCAAAAATAGCCAAAATTAAATGTTCGATAGAAACATATTCATCGTTCATTTTTTGGGCAATAATTTCTGCTTCATTCAACGCTTTGTTTGCGTCTCTGGAAAGTAATATATCTCCTCCCGAAACTTTTGGAAAGCTTGCAATAGTACTGTCTAATATTTGTAAAAACAACGGTACGTTTACGTTTAGTTTTTTCAAAATAAACGGAGCAACATTTTCATCTACTTCAAAAATAGCTTTAAAAATGTGTTCATTTTCAATCTGTTGTTGTCCATTGCGTTGTGCCAGTTGTTGTGACAGCTGTATGGCTTCCTGCGATTTTATTGTAAATTTGTTTATATTCATATGTATACGATTTAGGATTGATTATTAGTGATATAGTTCGAGATCTTTAAAATTACAATTTATTGGATTAAATTTTTAACTTTAAATATTCTAACTTTGCTATCAGAACGTTCAAATTATATTCCATACTAAAAATACAGACAAAATGGCGTTTTTAATTGGTTTTCAATCCATTTTAAGTGTCAAAAAGTCATAAAGCAAGTCAAATATGAGTTTTTTAAATTCAATCTTCGGAAATTCGGAGTCAGCAGATACCCCAAAAAGTAATGTAAATTGGACCCCATTAACCGATGTTACCCAATTAATGGAAATCGAAGCGATATCCAACGAAAAACCGGTAGTCATTTTTAAACACAGTACAAGATGCAGTATTAGCCGTATGGCTTTGAAGCAATTCGAACGTGAATATGCTTTAGAAGATACTGTAGGCGCTTATTTTTTGGATTTAATAGCGTATCGTGATGTATCAAACGAAATTGCATCGCGATTCAATGTTTACCATGAATCTCCACAATTAATCCTAATCAGAAACGGGAAGGCTGTTTATGATGTTTCTCACAGCGATATCGATGCAGAAGCATTGAAAAGTAAAATCTAGATTTTTTTCTTGTGAGATGTAAAATGTGAGATGTGAAACTATCCTGGTAACTTTTCACATCTCACATTTAACTTAAAAAGTTCCTTCTGAACCTCCTCCGCTGAAACCGCCACCTCCAAAATCCATTGGAGAGTCTTCAGGCTTCGCTTCGGGTTTTACTCCAAATGCTGAAGCAACAATTAAGGTTTCCATATTTAAAAATGGGTTTGACGAATTCAATCGATCCGGTTTAAATGTCAAGCCGCTTTCTTTGTCCTTTAGCTTCTTTATTGAAAAATAAGCTATTGCAAACAAAACTATCCCGCCAAGTGTCAGCGCAATTTCTATTGGTAAAACCGAATGATAAAACCGAATCGTATAAATTGAAAAGCCTATCGCTAAAAAACTAATCCATAGCAAGATTCTATCCTTAGTTTTCAAAGCCTGGACCAAATACACAAAAGGCACGATCAACGTAAAAGCATAAAAGAAAAAAGCAAATGGTATGTCCTTCCCTTCAGCTATTGGGTTATCCATAAGAGTCACCGAAAGTTCCCTAACCACTAAATAATTGCAAGAAAGATAAAACAGTATCAAACAAAAACTATTGGCAAACAAAAGTCCATTATAGTGATATGTTTCGGTTAGTTTTTGAATATTTTTTTTAGTGAAAAAGTAAAATCCTGCCGAAAATAATAGTGTCACAAAGGGTAAAATCATTTTTCCAATTTCTCCCAATTCTAATAGCCCAAAGAATAAAACAGCAACCGAAGCCACGCAAAACACCAATAATGCTGGTAAATTCAAATACCTTCTATAGAGCAGAAACGACTTGAATGCCACAAAAATGGCGATTATTAGTTCGTATCCCTCAGTAGTGATTGCGACAGCAATTCCCAGGTTTAAAATTGATCCTAAAACAAAAGCATCGTCCAGACCATGTCGGTAATATTTCAGATTAGCCAAAAGTTCTGCTCCAACAAAACCAACCAAAGCAAAAATATAACAGCAGATACTGAAAAAGAATTGCTCTCCGCTAAGTCCTAATAATGAAATGGCTCCGCAAATGGACAGATACAAAAATGATCCCAGCAGAAAAAATCCCAGTCGAACCAGAATATTGTTTTGCATTCTAAAAGCAGTCAACTCACTTTTAATTCTATCTTTCTGATTTTTGTCTATAAAACCAGCTGAATACAAAGAAGCAGCTTCTTCTATTAAAATCAAATCATCTAATTCCTCTTTATCGTATGCTGTCATGCTGCCGTTTCTTTATTGAATTTCTTAATTAATTTAATGAATAGTATGATTGAGCCTATAAAATATAAGGGAAGGATTAAAATAAATAACTCCCAGATATCAGAAAAATTAATGCTCTCAAAAACTCTAAACACGAATATATTGAGACCTATATAAGCATAAATAATCATAAAAACATACAATGAAATAGCTTTAAGCTTGTAACTTACTTTATAAAAATAATAGGTTGACGCAGCCAAAACAATTGCAAAAAGCAGCCAAATACCATCCGTATAAGAATCAGTCAGGTTATGAATTAATGCAATACTGGCAATGTGCAAGGCAAAAGTGTGATAAATGATAGTAAAATGCGTTTTTAACTGAATTCTGGAGCTGTAAACCGTCCATAAAATAAGTAAAACAGCCAATAAAATTGCCGAATAACTTAAACTTGGATCCTGGTAGAAATTACTGTTATTCACCAAATCCTGTGGTGTAACAGAAAGTCCTACATAAGCTGCCAAACCGGTAATTGCGATTGTCAAAACGCTTTTATTATCGAAATAATACGCACAAAAGAAACTTACCAGAGTTGGGATTAAAGTCGCCAGTCCGTAATGCGTTCCGAAGGTTTGGTACTGGAACTGTAAATACCCAATAAAAATACAAGTAAGTATATTAGCAGCCAGAACCAGGTATTCTAAAACCGGGTGCTCAAAGGTGGTTTCTGTTTTTTGAAATCCTTTGGCATTTTTAAAACAGAAGTAAAAACAAACTCCAATAACAATCAACAACAACGAAAGAATTGCAATGTGACCTATGGAATCAATATTTTTGTAAATCAAAACTCCGATTCCTGAAGTAAACAACAATACGGACAAGTACAGGGCTAATTTAAGTTCTGCATTTAGTGAAAAAATATTCAATCCGCGATAGGACGTAATTTCCTCATACTTATTTTTACTCAATAATCCCCTTTCCCAAAGGCCTTTGGTGGCCTGATCATCAAACTTATTCATACTTTAATTTTCAAACTAAAAATCAAAAATAAACTTTTTTTATCAAGAATAATTATCTTAAGTAAAAAAAAACTTACTAAACCAGATCGTTCAAACACAAAACCCGAATACTTTTGAATGGCAATAAACAAAAAAACCGATTCGTATCAGATACAAATCGGTTTTTTGATGGGTTTTGCTTCCTTTATAAAGCTGCTTTCATTTTATCTTTAATAGCATTCAGGCATAAATTATTGATACTGCCTTCATGGGTGTGTTTTGTTTCTTTAGGCGATTGATACGTTCCGGCTTCCAATTGTTCCGCAACTTCTTTGTACGCGTCTCTGAAAGGCGTACCAGCCACTACCATTTCGTTTAAAGTATCTACTGTAAACAAATAATCGTATTTTTTATCTTTCAGTATGTTGTCTTTCACGGTAATATCTTTTACAGAAAAAATAGCAATATCCAGACAGGCTTTTAAGTTTTGAATCGCAGGAAACAAACCTTCTTTTAAAAGCTGAAAGTCTCTGTGGTAACCACTCGGCAAATTATTGGTGATTAAAGTTATTTCGTAAGGAAGTGACTGAATCTTATTGCATTTTCCTCTGATCAATTCGAAAACATCCGGGTTTTTCTTGTGAGGCATAATACTGGAACCTGTTGTAAGATGCGATGGCAAACTTATAAAATCAAAGTTCTGGCTCATATACAAACAAACGTCCATGGCAAATTTTGACAAGGTTGCAGCGACACTGCTCATAGCAAAAGCTACTGTTTTTTCTGCTTTTCCGCGGCTCATTTGAGCTGCGACGGCATTGAACTTTAAGGTTTCAAATCCTAATTCCTGAGTGGTAAAGGTTCTGTTGATTGGGAACGAGCTTCCATACCCTGCTGCAGATCCCAGCGGATTCTGATCGACTACTTTCGAGGCTGCATTTAACATGGTGATATCATCAATTAAGCTTTCGGCATAGGCTGAAAACCACATTCCAAAAGACGATGGCATCGCGATCTGCAAATGTGTATATCCGGGCAACAAAACATTCTGATGTTTCTCTGCAGATTCCATCAACAAATCAAAAAGTGTTTTTACCTGTTCTTTTATTGCTTTTAACTCGTCTTTTAAATACAAATGAACGTCTACCAAAACCTGATCGTTACGGGAACGCGCTGTGTGGATTTTTTTTCCGGCGTCTCCCAATTTTACGGTGAGTAAATACTCTATTTTGGAGTGTACGTCTTCAAAACTGTTTTCTATTTCGAAATTTCCAACGGCAACATCAGCAATAATCTCATTCAATGCATCCACTAAAGAAGTGGTTTCTTCCTGAGTTAATAAACCAATTTGTCCGAGCATTTTGGCATGTGCAATGGACCCCAGTGCGTCATATTTTGCAAGAACTAAATCCAGTTCACGATCGTTTCCAACTGTAAATTGTTCGATTTGTTTATCTGTTGGTATTCCTTTTTCCCAAAGTTTCATAAGATGTATGTTTTTTGTTTCACAGAGTTACTCAAAGAGTCTCAGAGATTCACAAAGTTCTTGTTTTATTGTATGTTTCTTATTTCCTGATTGCCATAGCCCCGATAATAGAGGAAATCCTTTTATTTTTTTTCTTTAAAAAAATAAAAGATTACTTCACTTAATTCTCATTTTAATCGGAGTTCAGTGAACTTCGTTTGGAACGGATAGCGGGAAATAGCTCCTAATTAATATTATAATTTAAAGAATCCTGTTAGTATTTTGATATACAAATCGATTCCTTCTTCAATTTCATTTACAAAAATAAATTCATCTGCTGAATGTGAACGCAGAGTTTCACCAGGTCCTAATTTTAAAGACTGACAGCTTAAAACGGACTGATCTGAAAGTGTAGGCGAGCCATAAGTAGTTCTTCCCAGAGCGATTCCGGCTTGTACCAAACCATGTGCAACCGGAATTGATGAAGCATTCAGGTGCATTGATCTTGGCGTTACTTCGGCGTTTATATTGGCTTTTACTACTTCCAAAATTTCGGTATTCGAATAACAATCGGTCACACGAATATCGACAACTAAATCACATTCTGACGGCACTACATTGTGCTGTTTTCCTGCACTAATTTGTGTTACGGTCATTTTTACAGGACCTAGAACCTCTGAAATTTTATCGAATTTATAATTTTTAAACCATTCCATTACGGGAATTGATTTATAAATAGCATTGTCGTCGTTTTGATGAGCAGCATGACTTGCGGTTCCTTTGACTTTTACGTCCAAAACTAACAATCCTTTTTCGGCAACCGCCAACTGCATTAAAGTAGGTTCGCCCACAATAGCGCAATCTAATTCTGGTAAGTGCTTTAAAACGCTGTTTAAACCATTCTTCCCGCTGCTTTCTTCTTCGGCAGAAGCTACAATAACGATATTATGTGATAAGTTTTGGTTTTCGTAGAAGTGTACAAATGTTGCCAGCAACGAAACCAGACAACCTCCGGCATCATTACTTCCTAATCCAAATAGTTTCCTATCCTTTTCGATGGCTTTAAACGGATCGTTAGTATAAGCCTGATTAGGTTTTACGGTATCGTGATGTGAGTTTAATAAAAGTGTCGGTTTATTTTCATCGAAATATTTGTTGAAAGCCCACACATTATTGTTTTCTCTTTGGAAAGGAATTTCGTTTTGATTGAACCAATTTTCGATTAAAAGGGCTGTTTGGTCTTCTTCACTTGAAAAGGAAGGGGTCTCGATAAGACTTTTTAATAAACTAATTGCTTCCTGGGTAAGCGTTTCTATGTTTTTCATTTTTATTAGGTACTGAGGCACTAAGATTCTAAGGTTCTAAGACTGCAAAAGTCTTAGTTTCTTGGGAACTTAGCAACTTTTTCTTTTATAACGTAATCGTTGTATGCGGAATCTCTGAATTTTGAAGCATTTTATGATGTCCAATTTTAATTTGCTGTACTCCTCTTGACAAACTATTGAAGCAATTATCTAATTTTGGAATCATTCCGGAATGGATTACTTTTTCTTCTTTAAGTTTGTTGTATAAGGCTTCGTTGATTTCGGTTATTACTGATGTATCGTCTTCTGAATCCTGCAAAACTCCCTGCTTTTCAAAACAATAGGTCAATGTAACCTCAAAAACTTCAGACAAAGCAATGGATAACTCACTTGCAATGGTATCGGCATTGGTGTTTAACAATTGTCCGTTTTTGTCGTGTGTGATAGCACAGAAAACAGGAATAATTCCGTTTTCTAATAACGTAGCCAATAACTTAGTGTTAACTTGTTTTACATCTCCCACAAAGCCATAATCGATTGTAGGATGGTTTCGTTTTACTGACTGGATTAAATTTCCATCAGCTCCAGAGAATCCTATCGCATTGTTGTCTTTTGACTGTAATTGCGCTACAATATGTTTGTTGATTTGACCTGCGTAAATCATGACCACAACATCAAGCATTGCGGCATCTGTAATTCGGCGTCCCTCAATCATTTGTGGTATCAATCCAATACTCTGAGCCATTTTTGTAGCGGATTTTCCTCCACCATGAACTAGTACTTTATGACCTTCTATTTTAGAAAAATCAGTTAAGAATTGCTCTAGTTCCTGTGGATTATCAATGATGTTTCCGCCTATTTTTATTATTGTAACTTTTTCCATGAGGTTCTAAGTTGCTAAGGTTCTGAGGGACTAAGTTTTTTTTCAACAGTTTCTCAGCATCTTAGAAACTCAGAACCTTAGTACCTCCAAAATTATAATTTCTTCAAAATCTTCTGTAAAACTAACTGTGCCGAATACGTTCTGTTATTCGCCTGTTGAATTACGATTGAATTCTTACCGTCGAGCACTTCATCGCTTACAATAACGTTACGACGAACAGGAAGACAATGCATGAATTTCCCATTATTAGTTAAAGCCATTTTCTCGGCTGTAACAGTCCAGTTTGGGTCTGTATTGGTTACTTTTCCGTAATCGTTAAAATTACTCCAGTTTTTTACGTACACAAAATCGGCATTTTCAAACGCTTTGTTCTGATCGTATTCTATTTTACAGTCTTTTGTGATTTCGGGGCTAAGTTCGTAACCTTCGGGGTGTGTGATTACAAAATCCATATCTTTTTGCATTTGCATCATTTCTACGAATGAATTGGCAACGGCCTGTGGCAAAGCTTTCGGGTGAGGTGCCCAGGAAAGTACTACTTTTGGTTTATGCTTGGTTTTGTATTCTTCCATGGTAATAGCATCCGCTAAAGATTGCATCGGATGACGAACGGCACTTTCCATATTTACAACGGGTACGGTTGCGTGTTTCAAGAATCCTGAAATTACCGTTTCAGCATAATCTTTTTCTTTGTCTGCCAAACCTGCGAAAGCACGAATGGCAATAATATCACAATATTGTGACACTACTTCTGCAGCTTCTTTAATGTGCTCTGACGCACCGGAATCCATAATAGCACCATCTTCGAATTCTAACGTCCAGCCTTCGTTGGTAAAATTCATTACCATAACATTCATTCCTAGGTTCATAGCCGCTTTCTGAGTACTCAGACGCGTTCTTAAACTTGGGTTAAAAAATAACATCCCTAAGGTTTTATTTTTTCCTAAACTTTGATTTTTAAGCGGGTTCTTTTTAATTTTTAACGCACTTTTTACCCATTTTGATAATGAGTCGATATCTTGAATTGAAATATAGTTCATCTCTTTCTGTTTAATCGGTTAATCGTTAATTTGTTTATTTGATAAAACTTATTAACTTTTATTTTTTTCTAGTGATATTACTTCGATTAACCAAATTAACGGTTAAACAAATAAACATCTTTACACAATCCTGGTAAATGGAATTTCTTCTTTTAGTGCCCGAAGAATAAAATTATCATCTAATCCATTTACGATCCAGGTTTCAATATTGGCCGCTTTTGCAATTGCGGCTGCTTCTATCTTCGACTGCATCCCTCCTGTTCCATGTGATGATTTAGATTCTCCAATTTCTTTTTCTAATACTTTTAAATCCTGTACCAGTTTGATCGTTTCTGGAATTTCATCGTGAATAGAATCTTTGGTATAAATTCCGTTTGTATTGGTGGCAATGATCAGAATATCAACATTTAAAAGAACGGCTGTCAGAGCTGCCAATTTATCGTTGTCTCCAAACCGGATCTCATCTGTGGCAACCGTATCATTTTCATTAATAATCGGAATATAATTGTTCTCTACCAAAACGTTTATGGTATTGACAATATTGACTTTAGACTGCTCTTTCTCAAAATCAGAATAAGATAATAAACATTGAGAAGTCAATAACCCCAAATCACTGAAATTCTCGTGGAAAATCCGCATCAAATGTGGCTGACCAATTGAAGCTAACGCTTGTTTCACAACAATTTCTTTTCCTTTACTTTCGAGCTTTACAAATTGCTTTGCAGCTGCGATTGCTCCGGAACTCACAATTACAAACTCGTACTCTTTGTTTAAAGCTGCAATCTGCATTCCGAGGTCTTCAATCTTTCCCCGTGAAATATGATTGGTTTCTTTGGTTAAAGTATTACTTCCAATTTTTAATAAAATCCTCTTCTTACTCATTTTTTAAAGGTGCTAAGGTTCTAAGATGCTGAGATTCTAAGTTTTTTTTCAGAATTGTCTAATTATCTAATTCCCTTAATTATCTCATTTGCCATATTCTCTATTTAACCGCAAAGGGCGCAAGGTTTTTTAATTTCTTTGTCTGGATAAACGCTAAGCTCGCAAAGCTTTGTTTTTATAAATTCCAAATTCTAATAATTACAATCTAAAATCCTAAGAAAGTCCAACGATCTAATTGTCTAATTGCCTCAATTACCTAATTTGCCCTTCTCCGTACACATACCATTTATTGGTTACGAGATGCTGAAGTCCGATAGGGCCTCGCTGATGTAATTTATCGGTACTTATCGCTAATTCTCCTCCCAGACCAAACTGTCCTCCATCTGTAAAACGTGTTGAGGCATTTTGATAAACGGCTGCAGTATCCACGGCATCCATAAATTCCTGTGCTGCCTTATTATCTCTTGTAATTATTACTGCCGAGTGCCCTCCGCAATATTTATTTATTTTTTCGATTGCATTTTCTTCAGAATCAATGCTTCCGATTACTATTTTATAATCCAGAAACTCTTCGTACCAAATATCTTCGTTTTGAAGTGTTGTTGTATCTTCAAAGCTTTTTAGAGATTCATCTACAATTACTTCTACTTTATACTGTTTTAATTCTTCAATTAAAATAGCTGTAAATCCTTCAAAATTAGGCAGCTTCGAATCTATTAAAACCTTATCAACTGCATTACACGCTGAGATTTTAGAGGTTTTGGCATTTATAATGATTTTTAAAGCCAAATCCGTATCTGCCTTTTCATGAACGTAAACAAAATTATTTCCTCGTCCGCTTACAATAACCGGGCAACTGGCATGTGCTTTTACAAACTCAATTAACTTTTCTCCTCCTCTGGGAACAATTAAATCTACTTTTTGAGTTGGTTTTTCTAAAAAGGCCTGAGTTTCTGTGCGATTATAATTCAAATACTCCACCCAGTCCTTTGAAACTCCGTTTTTCTTTAAAGCCTGATGCCACAAATCCACAATTTTCAAATTCGATTTTAAAGCTTCTTTTCCACCTTTCAATAAAATCTTATTTCCGGATTTAAAAGCTATTCCACCCGCTTCAATCGTAACATCCGGGCGGGATTCGTAAATGATTAAGATCGTCCCGAAAGCGGCCGTTTTGTTAATCACTTTTATTCCATTATCATGAACAAAATGAAAACGCTCTACTCCAACCGGATCTTCTTGCGAAGCTAGTTGATTGAGAGATAAAATCATCTCGTCGACTTTTTTATCATCTACTTTCAGGCGTTCTTCCATCGCTAAGTCTGAGCCGTTATAATCAGCAAGATCTTCCTGATTGGTTAAGATAATCTGGTTCCGCTCCTGCTTGACCAGCTGCGCCATAGCACGCAAAACCAGATTACGTTTTTCAATTGATAATGGGTTCATTTTTTTGGTTTAATTGGTTAGCCGTTAATTCGTTTAATCGTTTAACCAATTAAACGAATCAACAGTATTATGTAAATGGGTAAACTTTAATTTTTAAGTTCTTCCAGACTTTCTTTTAAAGCTGCAATGAAAGTATCAATATCTGATTTCTTTACTGTTAATGGAGGAAGAATTCTTAACAGATTTTTATTGTTGGCACTTCCGGTGAAAATATGTTTTTCGATGATTAGTTTTTTCCTTAAAGCTGCTACATCAAAATCAAACTCTACTCCAAGCATCAAACCTTTCCCTTTTACTTTTTTAATTCCTTCAACTTCTTTAATTTTTTCTAAGAAATAAGCCGAAACTTCGTTTACATTCTTCTGTAAATCCAATTTTTCAATTACATCCAGCACTGCAATTCCGGCAGCACATGATAAATGACTACCTCCAAAAGTGGTTCCCAACAATCCGAAACTTGCTTCAAATTTTGGAGAGATTAAAATAGCTCCAACCGGAAAACCATTCCCCATTCCTTTGGCAACCGAAATAATATCAGCGTTGATTCCGTGATGTTGAAAGGCAAAGAATTTTCCGCTTCTTCCATATCCTGACTGTACTTCGTCTAAAATCAAAACCACATCGTGCTTTTTACAGGCTTTTTCCAGAGCCTGTAAAAATTCAGTTGTTCCCTCGTCTAAACCTCCTACTCCCTGAATTCCTTCAATAATTACTGCTGTAACATCACCTTTTCCAAGTTCTGCTTCAACTAATTCGATTTGATTTAAGGGTAAAAAAGTAACTTCCTGTTGCGCATTTATTGGCGCAACAATTTTTTTATTATCGGTAACAGCAACTGCTGCAGAGGTTCTTCCGTGAAAAGAATTATCAAAAGCTACAACTCTTGATTTTCCGTTATGAAAAGAGGCTAATTTCAAAGCATTTTCGTTTGCTTCAGCACCTGAACTGCATAAAAACAATTCATAATCTTCTAATCCTGATAACTTTCCTAATTTCTGCGCCAATTCTACCTGTAACGGATTCTGAATCGCGTTAGAATAAAATCCTAAGTGATCTAATTGATCTTTTAATTTAGCTACATAATCCGGTTGTGTATGGCCAATCGAAATTACACCATGTCCGCTGTATAAATCTAAGTATTCTACTCCTTTGTCATCTACAATTGTACAATCTATAGCTTTAACCGGAGTGATGTCGTATAATGGGTAAACGTTGAATAAGTTCATTTTTTTTTAATATTTAAAGATTTAAAAATTGAAGAATTTAAAGATTTTTACTGTGACTAAAACAATTACCCAAAAGATTAATTTTTCAATCTTTTCATTTTTTAATCTTTCAATTTCTATTAAAATCCGCTTGGTTTCAATTTTAAACCGGTGGTTTCTTCTAATCCGAACATTAAATTCATGTTTTGAATGGCTTGTCCCGAAGCACCTTTGGTTAAATTATCAATAATTGAGGTGATCAGAATCCGGTTTCCTTTTTTCATTAAACTAATGATACATTTGTTAGTTTGAACGACTTGTTTCATATTGATGTTTGTCGTTGTTATGGTAACAAAAGGCTCATTTTTATAGAATTCTTCGTATCTGGTCACTGTTTGTTCCAGACTCTCGTCAGAAATTGTATATAAGGTGGCAAAAATTCCTCTTGGAAAATCTCCTCTGTTTGGAATAAAAAGTAATTCACTTTCAAAATCATCTTGTAACTGAACCAAACTTTCTCCAATTTCTCCCAAATGCTGGTGTTCAAAAGCTTTGTAATGTGACATATTGTTGTTTCTCCAGCTAAAATGAGACGTTTCTGAAAGTCCCACTCCGGCTCCGGTACTTCCGGTTGTTGCATTAATATGTACATCATTAAGCAACAGATCACTGTTTGCTAAAGGCAGTAAAGCCAATTGGATCGCTGTGGCAAAACAACCCGGATTTGCAATATAATTAGCCTTTTTGATCGCTGATTTATTCAATTCCGGAAGCCCATAAACAAAATCTTTTCCTTCAAAATGAGCATCTTTATTCAATCTGAAATCATTTCCCAGATCGATGATTTTCGTGTGGCTTGCAAACTGATTCTCTTTCAAAAACGAAATAGATTTTCCGTGACCAAGACATAGAAACACCACATTTACATTCGGATTAACCACATCTGTAAAGTTCATTTCGATATCTCCTATCAAATCCTGATGTGCCACAGAAAGCGGTTTTCCCGAATTGGTTGTACTGTAAACAAAATCAATGTTTACTTTGGGATGATACATTAAGATTCTGATGAGCTCTCCGGCTGTATAGCCTGAGCCACCAATTATTCCGATATTAATCATGATCTAAATGGTTTACAGATGAAAATATGTTTTGAGCATTACCTAAAATCTTAATAAATCCTTTTGCATCGTCAGATGTCCACGCATTATTCATTTCTCCATACTGACCAAAACCTGTATTCATTAAATCATTTTTAGATTCAATTCCGTCAAGTGAAAAATGATATGGTTTTAATGAAACTGTTACGGTTCCGTTCACTGTTTTCTGTGTGTCCTGCAAAAAGGTTTCGATATTACGCATTACCGGATCTAAAAACTGCCCTTCGTGAAATAACATTCCGTACCAGTTCCCTAATTGTTCTTTCCAGTATTGCTGCCATTTACCAAGTGTATGTTTCTCCAGTAAATGGTGAGCTTTGATGATAATTAAAGGTGCGGCAGCTTCAAAACCAACTCTTCCTTTAATCCCGATAATGGTATCACCTACGTGAATATCTCTCCCGATAGCATAAGCATTTGCCAGCTTTTCAAGTTTGACAATATTTTTTTCAGGAACATCTTTTTTACCGTTTAAGCCTACTAATTCTCCCTGCTCAAAATGCAAAGTCACTTTTTCTTCTCCTTCTTTTTGCAATTGCGAAGGATAAGCTTCACTTGGCAAAGGCTCACTTGATGTTAAGGTTTCTTTACCTCCAACACTTGTTCCCCAAAGTCCTTTGTTAATTGAATATTGTGCTTTCTCCCAAGAATAATGCACTCCATTTTTAGATAAATAATCTACTTCTTCTTGTCTTGAAAGTTTTAAATCTCTAATTGGAGTAATGATTTCAATTTCAGGAGCAATAGTCTGGAAAATCAAATCGAAACGGATTTGATCATTTCCTGCACCTGTACTTCCATGTGCAATGGCACTTGCTCCAACTTTTTTAGCATATTTGATTGCTTCAATTGCCTGAAAAACACGTTCAGCGCTCACTGATAACGGATAGGTATTGTTTTTTAACACATTTCCGAAAATCAAATATTTTATAGCTTTGTCATAATATTTGTCTACAATTGTTAGGTTTGCGTGTTGTGCACTTCCTAACTCATACGCTCTCTTTTCGATAGCTGACAATTCTTCTTCATCAAATCCTCCTGTATCTACCAGAACCGTATGAACTTCGTATCCTTTTTCATTTTTTAAATATTTCAAACAATACGAGGTATCTAATCCTCCACTATAAGCTAATACAACTTTTTTCATTTTTTATAATTTAGGCCAATACTTTCGTATTTAGCAAGTTTGAGATTCTAATTTTTAGTTTAATTTTTAAGATAAGAACCCGAAAAACAATGTTTTATTCAGGAACAAAGCTTGTTTGATTTTTTTCAATCTGCTTAAAACGGCTACGTTAAATGGGTGTTTTGGCGGATCTTTTTGTTTGTCTTTCGGATCATGCAACATCCCTGTACAAAGACACATTTTGTTTTCTTTACTTTTTAAAATTTCGTAATTCGTGCAGGTTTTACAGCCAGCCCAAAAACTTGGATCGGTAGTCAATTCAGAAAAAGGTACAGGTTTATATCCTAAGTCAGAATTTATTTTCATAACCGCCAAACCTGTTGTAATTCCAAATATCTTGGCATCAGGATATCTTTCCAGAGAGTAATCGAAAACTTTTGATTTGATTTTTTTGGCTAAGCCTAAACTTCTGTAATCCGGATGCACAATTAAGCCGGAATGAGCAACAAACTTTCCGTGCTCCCAACTTTCGATGTAACAAAAACCTGCAAATTTTCCGTCTGCCAAAGCAATCATCGCATCACCATTTGACATTTTTTTCTGAATGTATTCAGGAGTTCTTTTAGCAATCCCGGTGCCTCTTAATAAGGCTGATGATTCTATTGTATCGCAAATTTCCTGTGCGAATTTGAAGTGTTCTTCCTGAGTAACAACAATAGAGATTTTCATTTCAATAGTTGAAGTTAGAGTTAAAAATTAAAACGTATTGTTTAGTTTGAAATCCTGAATTCAATCCAATAAAAATAAGCAAAATAGGAGTAACATTCTCAAAATCAAAAACTTGATTAAGAAAATTTAAAAAATAATATATACTTTTAGGATATGTTTGTCCAATGGACAAATGATGTGATTTCAAAATGAAAAATGAATATAAATAAATACGCGGCGAAAAACTCTGTGGATACTATAGAGATAGTGTCCGTACTTCGGGAGAAGTTACAGCTGAGTTTGTCCGTGACAAAGAAGTTATATGTAAACTTATTTTATTCATCGACTGCAAAAGTACACTATTTTTTTATTTACAAAACAAAAAAATAAAATTCTAACATTTTTTTTACAGAATGTTAATATTGGCCCATAAAAAACCCGATAGTTCAAAATAACTATCGGGTTCTTAAGTATTTACTTTTTTATCTTTTAATTTTTAGTAAACGGTATTGCATTACCGTTGCTCAAAATAATCATATCAAAACCTGTTTTAGCCTCATTAAATTTGAACTTTAGTCCGGCTTCAGCTGATTGAAAGACATCTTTTTCATTTTCTACCGCCTTAACTGTAAACTTCGGATAATTTGTTATCAGAACATTCAATACATTATTCTTTTCTGTAAAATCAATTTTCAAAGGAGCTTTTGAAGTCGAATATGTTCCTAAATAACCATCTAAAACTACATCTTTTTCTATTTTACCGTTACTGGCTGTCCAAACATTATTAGCTTGATTATTGTCTGGAAAAACATTATCCGGATCAAGCGTGATACTTTCTATTTCTTCAGTAGAATTGTGTTTAAATGTCCAAACATTGTTACGTTGCCATACTTCAACAGGCAATTTAACTCTTGTCACTTTCCCACTTTTTGTTTTCACATCTAAAATAACCGGCATAGGCATTTTATCAAAATTTTCAACTGTGATTGCAACTCCTTTTGACGGATCATTTTTTATGTACTTAATTGAATTGATCCCCTGATTAAAGCGCCAATTGTTTACAAACCAGCTTCTCCAGAACCAGCTTAAATCTTCACCTGCAACATTTTCCATTGATCGGAAGAAATCATCCGGCTGAGGATGTTTATAAGCCCAACGTTCTATGTAAGTACGGAAAGCAAGATCAAAACGCTCTTTTCCTAAAATCTGCTCTCTTAAAATTACCAAACCTGAACTTGGCTTAAAATAACACAGCATCCCAATATTAGCCTCTTTCATATTATCAGGAGAACTCATTATCGTTTCCAGATCCGGTCTTGTGAACGGCTCTGCTAATTTGTGCAAATTCGATGGCGCTTCTTTATATTCGCCTTTATTAAATTCCTCAGTACTTAATGAATTTATAAAAGTATTAAATCCTTCATCCATCCAGGCGAATAATCTTTCGTTTGAACCTACAATCATAGGAAACCAGATATGCCCAAATTCATGATCGGTTACCCCCCATAAATCTTGTCCTTTTGACTCCCAGCTGCAAAAAACAATTCCCGGATATTCCATTCCGCCTTCGTTTCCTGCAACGTTTGTGGCTACCGGATAAGGATATTCGAACCATTTTTTAGAATAGTGCTCAATCGATGCTTTTACATATTCAGTGGAACGCCCGTAAGCTTCTTTTCCGCCACTTTCTACGGGATAAGCTGATAAAGCCAGTGCTTTTTTACCACTAGGCAGATTAATTTTGGCACCGTCTAAAACAAAAGCTGCTGAAGAAGCCCATGAAAAATCACGAGCATTTTTTATTTGATAATGCCATGTTTTCTCTCCTGTTGTTTTTGAATTTGCCGCAGCAGCAACTTCTTCAGCAGAACGAATTGTTACGGTTTTGTCGCTCTGACCAGCTTCTTTATAGCGTTTAAGCTGTTCTGCCGGTAATACTTCTGCACCGTTTATCAATTCTCCTGATCCTACAACATAATGATTTGCAGGTACCGTTAACTTTACATCAAAATTTCCATATTCTAAATAAAACTCTGATGCCCCCAAGTAAGGGGCAGTATTCCATCCTTTTACGTCATCGTACACACACATACGCGGATACCATTGCGCAATCGTAAAAATTTTACCGTTTTTAGTTTCCAAAACTCCCATTCTGTCCGATCCTTCAAAAGGTGCAACGAACGAAAACTCAATTTTAATTTTTACAGCTCCCCCTTTTGATGCCAATGTTTCGGGAAGAAATATCTGCATTCTGGTATCTGTAACTATATATTTTGCTTCAATTTCAGTCTTTTTCTTTCCACCTGAAATTACTTTAACCGATTTAATTTTGTTTCCTCCGTCAAAAACCTGTCCCTGAGCACCGTTACGACTTCCTGAAAGCGGCACCACCGCATTCCCTCTTGAATCATTTTTGAATAAATTCTGATCTAAATTCAACCATACAAATGACATTTTTTCCGGACTATTATTGGTATAGGTAATTTCATCTGTACCGGTAATTTCATTCGTAGTTCCGTTTAATTTTGCCGTAATCTGATAATCGGCTCTGTTTTGCCAATATTCAACTCCCGGCTGACCGTTTGCAGAGCGCGTTGGTGTTCCATTTTTGGTATAGAAATTTGGTCCAAACGCATCGTGGTAATCGTAATTGTTAACAGGATTTACTACTGTTGCAGGAGGTGTTTGCTGTGCCCAGACAGAAGAAACTCCAACAAACAAAGCCATGGTTAATAAGGCTTTTGAGGATTGTTTTTTCATAATTTTTAGCTGTTTATGTAGCAAATTAATGAAAAAAAAAGCTATTTACAGAGAAATTATAAAACGTAAATTCAATTTTAGCAAAATTTTATGCAAAAAATATTTTAAGCCATTTTCCTAAAAAAATAAAATTTATAAAATATATTTACATCAGTATATCAGTAATCTTTTTCAATTTCAAACACTTTGAATACAACTATCAACAATTCAGCGATAAGCGTCTCAATAAAACATTCCGGAGCAGAATTATTTTCATTAAAAGACAATCAAAATAAAGAATACATCTGGGAGGGCAATCCAGACTTTTGGGGTAAACATTCTCCAGTACTTTTTCCTATTGTAGGAACCCTTAAAAACGATACTTATACAATCGACGAAAAAGCATACCAACTACCAAGACACGGTTTTGCACGTGATATGAACTTTGAATTGATCGAAAAGACTGAAAATACAGCAATCTTCTCTTTAAAATCAAATGCCGAAACATTAGAAAAATATCCTTTTGAATTTGAACTACAGCTTATTTACAGTGTTGAAAACACAACTTTGAATATTGAATATAAAGTAATCAACACAGGAAAAAGCAAAATGCCATTTTCGATCGGAGCTCACCCTGCAATAGCATTACCGGGAGATTTTAAAAATTATGCTTTCCAATTCGAAAAACAAGAAGTTTTAAAATATTATCTCTTAGAGAATGATTTGATTTCTAATCAAACAGAAACCTTGAAAAATGAAAATGGATTAATTCCGTTTGACTATCAATTATTCGAAAACGATGCATTAATTTTTAAAACCCTGGAATCAAAATCGCTAACACTTCTTCAAAACTCCAAACCCTATGTCAAAGTAGATTTTGAAGATTTTCCTAGTTTAGGAATCTGGACAAAACCACAAGCTCCTTTTATTTGTATAGAACCTTGGCTTGGATACTCTGACACTGCTGAAAATTCGGGAAATTTATTCGAAAAAGAAGGAATTTTAGTTCTCGAAGCTAATCAAAACTTTAATTCAAAATTTAGTATCTCAATATTATAATCTACAAAAAAATGCTGGAATTTAATTTTACTCCCTTCCCTGTAATCGAAACAGAACGTTTGCTTTTACGAAGAATCACAAATGACGACGTTAATGAAGTTTTCGAATTGCGTTCAAATCCTGAAACGATGAAATTCATCCCTCGTCCCTTAGTTAAAGATTCTGAAGATGCCTTAGCACATATTAAGATGATTGAAGACAAAATTGTCGCAAATGAAGGAATCAATTGGGGAATTACGCTAAAAGGCAACCCAAAATTATTGGGAATCATTGGCTATTACAGAATGCAGCCAGAGCATCATCGTGCTGAAATTGGATATATTTTACTACCGGAATTTCACGGAAAAGGAATCATCCCGGAATCAGTAAACGGATTGATCACTTATGGTTTTGAAGAATTAAAATTACATTCAATTGAAGCAGTAATTGACCCTGAAAATTATGCCTCTGAAAAAGTATTACAAAAGTGTGGCTTTGTAAAAGAAGGGCATTTTAAAGAATGTGAATTTTATGACGGCAAGTTCATTGATAGCGTAATCTACTCATTATTAAGCAATAAAAAACAATAGCTCTTTTTGAAAAAAAAATATTCCTGTTAAATTAATGGTTCTGGATAATAGTAACTATTGGTTTCCGTTATATTTGCAGTCGAAATAAGAAAAAAGAACTTATTTCGACATCACGAAAGTCTATTTTTATGAAAAAAATTTTTATTGCCCTAGTTCTTTTCTTTTCGATTCAGTCTCAAAGTCAGACTTTTATCAAGTTTAATGCTGCAACTGCTTTATTGGCAGTGCCAAATGTTGGAGTTGAAACCAGCATAGGCAAAAATCTAACTTTTAGTGTTGACGTAATGGCGTCATTTTGGGAATCTTTTGATGGAAAAAATCCAATGCAATTCTACACACTAACACCTGAACTCCGTTATCATTTTAAAGAAAACTATAATGGTTTCTATGTAGGAGGGCACGCTGGACCAGACGTCTACAAAATTCAAAAATGGAATTACTGGAACACTAACATGTACGAACATGGTTTTGGGTATCGCTTAGGAGTTACTGTTGGGTATAACATTAAATTAAACGATAAATTTTTACTGGATATCTTTGCAGGAGGTGGCTGGCACCAAGGTTTTTACCACGGTTATTACAACGATGGAACTCCAGGTAGATATGAAAAAGCACAAAACTGGAACAAAAGTGGCGAATGGCTTCCCTACCGTGGAGGTGTTATGATTTCTTATAAATTATAAATTACTTCGCCAATTTAGGCAGTGATTTTACATACAAATCTTCCACTTTTTTACGTGCCCAGTCGGTTTTTCTTAAAAAAGTCAAGCTTGATTTTACACTTGGATTTGAAATAAAGCACTTTATCGGAATTAATTCCGCCAGAGTATCAAAACCATAGTATTCTACTAATGCTTCTACAATTTTCTGAAGCGTTATACCATGTAAAGGATCTTTCGATTGATTTTGCATTTTATACTTTTAAATAATCTTACTAAAAGACCGTACTTTTTGAAAGTACGGTCTTTTTTTTTTACAAAACTAGTAAATTAATTTACATCTATTTCATCGTCTTTTTAAAAGAGAAACTTAAACCCAAAAGAAAGTGGAGAAGTCAAATTTGGCCTGCTTCCTGCCAAAGCTGTATTATAAAAAGGGTCAACATTTGCAACATGTGCCAGTCCAAAATTGGTTACTGTGGTTTTCTCACCATTTTTTGGATCTAATGTCGTAGACGTAAAGTTTGCCAGATCGTATGAAAACTCAACCGAGAAATTTTTACTAATAAAATAATCAAACCCTCCTGAAACTGATAAGCCATATTGACTAATCTTCAAATCACTTTCTTTCTCTTTTCCTGTGATAATAGGAGCTGCTACCTGTCCGAAGAAATATAGCGAACCTGCTACATTCCAGTATTTTCTAGCCAACGGCTGAATAACAAGCAAATCTGTTTTTGCTACAGTTCCTGCTTTTGCATCAGCTTTTATATTAATAATACCAAACCCCGCTCCTACTGCAACGGAAGGCGTTACAAATGTTCCCACAATTGGTAATACAGAAAGATTTGTATTTTTAACGTCGCCTGTCTTAGTTTGCTGATATCCAAATTGTGATGTTGCAAACCAGGTCCCTTTTAAACCCTGATTTGTATCCTGTGCTTTTGCTGTTAAACCAATAAATGCAATACTTACTAATGTTAAAATTTTTTTCATGTTTTAGTTTGTTTAAATTATTCAACAAACTTATGTGTAAGTTTTTTCCTTGAATATGATTAAAATCATAGATTGCAAAAAAAGCTTTAATTTTTTCAGATTTTATTAAAGTTTTTCTTTTTTGTTTTACATTTGTACACTATGTTAAAAACAGTCAATATACTTAATAAAAGAGCCCGTTTTGATTATGAAATAATCGACACTTATACAGCGGGAATTGTTTTGTCGGGAACCGAAATTAAATCCATACGTCTAGGTAAAGCTAATATTACTGAAAGCTTTTGTGAATTTAACAACATGGAACTCTTTGCCATTAATACCTATATCGAAGAGTATTCTTTTGGGAATCAATTCAATCATAAATCCAGAAGTGAAAGAAAATTACTTTTGAACAAAAAGGAGCTTAAAACGTTGCATAAAAATGTTCAGGCCAAAGGACTAACTATTGTCCCATTGAAATTATTTACCAACGAAAAAGGACTTGCCAAACTGCAAATAGGTCTTTGTAAAGGAAAGAAAAACTACGACAAACGCGAATCTCTGAAAGAACAGGATACCAAACGTGATTTAGACCGAATCAAAAAAGCATACAACTAAAGAGAACATCTTTCCAAATCAGGATATGTTATCGACCTTGGTCAAACCGTTGATGCAATTGTGCAAACAGTGGCAAAAGAAATGAAAAAAGACGGTTCACTTCCTCTTAAATAGTATTTTAAAAAGCAATATTTTGATATTGCTTTTTTTTCACTAAATTTATGACCAAATTTGTCAAGACATTTTAAATAAAGTAAAAATGAAATCGCTCCTTAAAAATGCAAGAGAACAAAAAGGTCTAAAAACCCGTGAAGTAGCACAACTACTTGGCATCGATCAGGCTTTAATAAGCAAATTTGAAAGCGGTTCCCGAAAACCAACCAAAGATCAAATTGTTAAGCTGTCTCAACTTCTAGAAATAGACTATGAGACTTTAATGATCGCATGGCTGAAAGAAAAAATTCTATATGAAATTGGTGATGACGAATTTGCTTTAAAAGCGCTTGAAGTTGCAGAGAAAGAAATCAAATACAATAAAACAGTCTCCAAATTAAAATTATCAACCACTTTAGAAAAAATCCTTAGTGAAATAGATGTTTTAAAAGAAAACCTGGATACTTACAGACAATTCGATAGCTATAAAATTAGTCAGGCACTTGAGCTCGAATA
This sequence comes from Flavobacterium tructae, assembly GCF_001853485.1. NCBI lineage: Bacteria > Pseudomonadati > Bacteroidota > Flavobacteriia > Flavobacteriales > Flavobacteriaceae > Flavobacterium > Flavobacterium tructae. Next base: position 159,462 of record NZ_MIKE01000027.1, read on the forward strand.
TACTTTTGAAAGCAATCGAATTGAAGGAAATACCATGACGCTTCGTGAGACCGATATGGTCATCAACGAAGGTTTGACCATTTCAGGAAAAAGTATGAGAGAACATCTTGAAATCATTAATCATCAGGAAGCGATAGGTTTTATCAAAGATTTAATACAAAAAAGCAACGGCTTAAATGAACGCGATCTTTTAGCTATCCATAATTTAATTCTGCGAGGTATAATTCCCGAAGATGCAGGCCGTTATCGAAAAGTACAGGTCATGATTCAGGGAAGCAGTCACATGCCTCCACAGCCTTTTTTAATTGCAAAGGAAATGGAAGAGTATTTTATTTGGTATGAAATCAACAAAAATAAATTACATCCGGTTATTCTTGCAGCCGAAATGCACGAAAGGCTAGTTACTATTCATCCGTTTATCGATGGAAACGGCAGAACCTCCAGATTAGTCATGAATTTAATTTTAATGCAAAAAGGCTATCTGATCGCCAATATAAAAGGAGATTATGAAAACAGAATGCAATACTATCAATCTCTGGAAACCGCTCAAATAAAAAAAGACAAAGAAGATTTTTTATTCTTCATCGCCAAAATCGAAAAAGAAAGTCTGGAGCGTTATATTAGTATTATTGGACAATAAAACAAAACCCACTATTGCTAGTGGGTTTTATTTTAATTTTTATCTTCTAATAAAGGAACAAATCGAAATTCTCCAAACTCATGCTTTTCGAATTGTGTTTCATTCTTTCGAATCAATAGAGTCATAATCTGAACATCTTCTCCTAACGGAATAACAAGTCTTCCTCCTATTTTAAGCTGTGCCATTAAAGGTTGCGGAATAAACGGAGCTCCGGCAGTAACAATAATGCTATCAAAAGGCGCGTAGCTTGGCAACCCTTTATAACCGTCTCCGAAAGACAAGTGTTTTGGACGAATGTTTAATTTTGGAAACAAATTAGAAGTTGTTCTAAACAACTCACTCTGTCTTTCCACACTGTACACTTTTGCTCCCAACATAAACAAAACCGCTGTTTGATACCCCGATCCTGTACCAATTTCTAAAATCTTATGGTCTTTTTTAACCTCCAATAATTGCGATTGAAAAGCAACTGTATAAGGTTGCGAAATAGTTTGCCCTGCTCCTATAGGAAATGCCTTATCCTGATATGCATAATCTTCAAAACTTGAATTTAAAAAAAGGTGTCTCGGGATTTTTTTTATCGCATCTAAAACTGCTTTATCAGTAATTCCTTTTTGTTCTAAAGTGCTTACTAATTGATTGCGAAGTCCTTGATGTTTGGCAGTATCTTTCAAAATGGATTGGTTTTATTTTTGCAAAAATAGGAAAGTAAATCAATTTTAAATGCTTTCACGCAGAATGTTTTCAACTCAGAAACTTCTTTCAATTTAATGTAATCAGAACCATTTACCACTCAAATGCTTGTATCAACCGTTCGTCATTTTTTTCAAAATTTTCAGCTGATGTGTTCCTACTTTTGAAACATCAATCAGGAAATAATAATTTAAAAACCAAATTATGAACACTTTCAATTTTAAAACTCCGACCGAAGCTCTAAAACCATTAGCTATTGGTTTTGCAATCGGACTTATTACCAATTTCATTAGTTTTTTAATTCACTTGTAAAAAATCAATCAATCAATCAATCAATCAATCAATCAATCAATCAATCAATCAATCAATCAATCAGTAAAATTAACCAATAAGTAAAACCAAAATTATGGAAAACCAAAAAGAAGTAAACGTTTACAAAATTGTTAAATCATTTATCGTAGGATTTGTAATCGGATTTGCGCTTTATAAATTTATCACTGTAGTCGTACTGAATTAATCTAATCTTCAATCAAAAAATATCAATCATGAAAACCAATACACTTAAAAAGATCGCTTTTCTATCTCTAGGAGTTATTTCGACAGGAAATTTATTTGCACAAAACAAACCCGAAAAAGCACCCTCTGTCCCTGCTAAAGACACTTATTTTGGAATTACGGTGGAAGACAAATACAGAAACCTTGAGGATTTAAAAAATGAACAAACCTTAAGCTGGTTAAAGGCTCAGGCAGATTATACAAACAATATTTTAAACTCAATTCCGGGAAAAAAAACTCTTATTGATGAGTTGACTTCTATAAATGACAGAGTTACCGAAGCGATCAGCGGAACGCAGATTATGGAAGATGGCACTTATTTTTATCAAAAAACAACTCCAAAAGATCAGGTTGCAAAACTGTATAAAAGAGCTGGTTTAAAAGGAAAAGAGACATTAATCTTTGACCCACAAACGCTAAAAGGTGAAGCAAAAGACATCTTTACTATTAGTTCTTTCTCTCCCAATAAGAGCGGAAAACTAATTGCTGTAAACATTTCCAAAAATGGTGGTGAAATGAGCGAAATGTTTTTAATAAATACAGCCGACAATAAAATTTTGGCGGATAAAATCGACAAGTTAAGATTTGGAAATGCCAATTGGCTAGACGATGACAAATCATTTTTGTACTCACAATCACCAACAGCCGATATTCATGATGCAAAAGCGCAATTGAATATCGTTACAAAACTGCACGTTATAGGAAATGAAATTACAAAGGATAAAGTGATTTTTTCGAAGGCCATGTATCCTGAATTAAAAATTGCAGAAGAAGAAATCCCTATTATGGGTTATGACGTAGACAGCAAGATGCTTTTTCTGATGCCTTATTCTGTAAATCCGAACATGAAAATGTTTATTGCCAAAGGTTCAGAGTTGAAAAGTGCTAAAATTAGCTGGAAATTATTAACGGACAGAAAAGATGAAATTAAAAATTTTGCTTTCAGCGATAAAGACATTTATTTTTTCACAAGTTTAAATGCTCCAAAATTTAAAGTAACAAAAACCAGTATGGCTAATCCAAATTTAGCAACTGCAACACTGGTGATCCCTGAAGACAAAGAAGCCAATTTGAACCCTATTACGATTACCAAAGACGGGATTTTTTATACCAAAACAAAAAACGGAATCGAAAGTAAATTGTTCTTCACTGATTTTGAAGGAAAAAAACACAGTGAAATCAAAACACCAAAAAAATCCGCTACTATTGTTTTAAGCTCAAGAGGAAGTAAGTTTTCAGACTTATGGGTTCGAACAACAGGCTGGACCACCAAAGGAGAGCGTTATAAATACGATGTAAAGAAAAACAATTTTGTCAGAGAAGAGCTCTCCACTATTACTGAATATCCAGAATTTGAAAATTTTGAAATTGAAGAATTAATGGTAAAATCGTATGATGGTGTCGAAGTTCCACTATCCCTTATTTATAAAAAAGGAATCAAAAAAGATGCAAACAATCCTGTTTTATTCTATGGTTATGGTGCCTACGGAATGTCTATGTCTCCTACTTTTAATCCTAGTCTGCTTTTATGGGTAGAAAGAGGCGGAATACTTGCTGTTGCTCACGTAAGAGGCGGTGGAGAATTAGGCGAAAAATGGCATTTGGAAGGTCAAAAAAGCACAAAACCAAATACCTGGAAAGACGTAATTGCCTGTACCGAATATATGATTAAAGAAGGGTATACAAATCCGACAAAAACGGCAATCTACAGCAGAAGCGCCGGTGGAATTCTGGTAGGAAGAGCCATTACTGAAAGACCCGATTTATATGCCGTAGCCATTCCGGGAGTAGGAAGCATGAATACCGTTAGAGGTGAAAATGCACCAAACGGACCTGCAAATACACCTGAATTTGGAACTATGAAAATCGAAGATGAAGCCAAAGCTCTTATAGAAATGGACTCCTATTTACAACTAAAAGAAGGGGTTAAATATCCTGCAACCCTAACAACAGCAGGATTCAATGACCCTAGAATCATTGTTTGGTCACCTGCTAAATTTGCTGCTCGATTGCTTGAGGTAAATGCGTCTAAAAAACCAACTTTGTTAAAAGTCGATTATGAAGCAGGTCATTTTGGCGGAGCTTCAAAAGCAAAATCGTATGAAGAAGTTGCTGATGTTTTAAGCTTTGCACTATGGCAAGTGGGTCACCCGGATTTTCAACCTAAAAATTAGTTATTTAAAATGTAACTTTGGCAATGCTGGTAGCATTGCCAAAGTTTTTAAAACTTAAAATTATGATCAAAATAATTATAGCTTTGACAATTGAAATAAGCAATTTGTTATTTAAAATTTTATCTTAGTGAAATTAACCGCAAAAATTCTGATGACTTTAGTCGTACTATTCTGTCTGCTCTTTTTAGGCGCTTTTATCGCAGGAATGTATTATGGGTACCACACACCGCTAAAGGTAAAATAACTTATAAAAATGTTTCAAAAAAAGAATCACGTTTTCATTTTAGTTCAGATCATTATATGGACTATCTATACAGGAATAATTTTTATTCCTCAAATTATCATTCCGGAATTAAATTTCCTGGGATATAAAAATTGGCAGCTTCTGTTAGACTACTTCTTTAGTGTTTGCGTGCTTACATTAGTTTCGATAGCTTTAAAACATTTTTATGATCGATACATAAAACTGGACGATTTTAAGCTTTGGGAAATTATTAAACTGCTTTTTCTAATTTTCGCCTCTGCCCTTTTTTATTATGGGGCGCTAACCGCGTATAATTATCTAATGATCACTTATGTTTATGAAAACCCGGAAGTTTTTGATCATCCGTCTCAATCCGCAAAAAGACAAGTTTTATTTGTTTTTGTGATGGGATTTCTGTTCTTTCTTTGGATAGTTGTGTACACCATTTACAAAACGACCTCACAAATCAAGAACAATAAAATGGATCGAATGGAAATTGAAAATACTTTAAAAGATTCTCAACTGAATGCTTTAAAAGGGCAAATCAATCCTCATTTTATGTTTAACAGCTTAAATAATATTCGCGGATTAATTCTGGAAAATCCTGAAAAATCAAGAGAAATGATCACTCGATTGTCCGAAATGCTTCGATATTCCCTCACCAAAAACGAGATTACAACAATTGCATTGGAAGAAGAAATTGAAATGGTAGAAAACTTCATTGAAATTTCAAAAATTCAGATGGAAGAACGTTTGAATTTTACTTCTCAAATTGCCCCAAATACTTTACAGCTGCAAATCCCCCCTATGATCATCCAAATGCTGATCGAAAATGCAGCTAAACATGGGATTGCAAAATTAAAAGAAGGAGGTCAAATTGCATTAGAAACCAATATGGAAAACAACAATTTGACCATTGAAGTTTCGAATACAGGAGTACTTACCATTGAAAAAAATTCCACACAATTAGGAATCAAAAATATCGAGAAAAGATTGCATTTAATTTATGGCGAGAAAGCTCGTTTTAAATTGCAGGAAATAGAAAATAAAGTAATTGCAAAAATAACAATTCCAATACTTTAAGTATGAAAAAAATAAAAGCTGTTATTGTTGAAGATTCCCGTCTGGCCAGAAATGAGCTTAAAGAATTAATTAAAAATCATCCGGAAATTGAAATTATTGGAGAAGCAGAAAATGTAGATTCAGGCTTTAAATTAATACAGGAAACCCAACCCGATTTGCTTTTTCTGGATATCAATATGCCCGAAAAAGATGGTTTTGAATTGTTGGAAATGCTTGACAAAGTTCCCATTACAATATTCACAACGGCTTTTGATGAGTACGCTATTAAATCTTTCGAATACAATGCTTTAGATTATTTACTAAAACCTATAAATCCAAAAAGATTTGCGCATTCCATCGAAAAAGTAAGTCAAAATCTAATTGAAAAAGAAGAAAAAAGCAATAAGAAACTGACGCCAAACAATCAGATTTTTATTCGCGATGGCGAAAAATGCTGGCTTGTAAAAATTGCCGATATCTTTCTGTTTGAAGTAGATGGCAATTATACCAAAGTATTCTTTCAGGATGAAAAAGCGGTACTTAATAAATCATTAAACCATATTGAAGAGAAACTTCCTGATGATTATTTCTTTAGGGCCAATCGAAACCAAATTATCAATATAGAATACATACTCAAAATAGACCCTTGGTTTAGTGGTAATCTGCTCGTACAGCTTCCGAAAGAAGTAAAAGTAGAAATATCACGAAGACAAACCAATAACTTTAAAGAGAAGTTAAGTCTGTAAATACATTTAAAATTGTTCAAATAATTTCGACTTTGTCCTAACTAAACTTTTACTTTCAACAAATAAATTATATTTTTGTTTAAAATACATTCTCATGTTAAAAGTAGGAGTTTTAGGTGCAGGTCATCTTGGTAAAATACATTTACGCTTATTACAACAATCTGACCAATACGAATTAGTTGGATTTTACGACGAAAATCAGGAAAATGCCGAAAGAATCTCAAAAGAGTTTGGCTATAAAAACTTCAACACAATTGCAAAATTAATTCACGCTGTGGATGTTATCGACATTGTGACCCCAACTCTTTCACACTACAAATGTGCTAAGGTAGCCATCAAATCAGGAAAACATATCTTTATAGAAAAACCAATTGCCAATACTGTTGAAGAAGCCGAAGAAATCATTGCTTTGGCGGCAGAACACAATGTAAAAGGTCAGGTAGGTCACGTTGAACGCTTTAACCCTGCGTTCATTGCTACAAAAAACATGATCGAAAACCCAATGTTTATAGAAACACACCGTCTCGCCGAGTTCAATCCTCGTGGTACAGACGTTCCTGTTGTTTTGGATTTAATGATTCATGATATTGATGCCATTTTGAGCGTTGTAAACTCAAAAGTAAAAAACATCAATGCAAGTGGTGTTTCTGTAATTAGTGAAACTCCGGACATTGCCAATGCCAGAATCGAATTTGAAAATGGATGTGTGGCTAATTTAACGGCAAGCAGAATTTCGATGAAAAACATGCGTAAAACACGATTTTTTCAAAAGGATGCCTACATTTCTGTAGATTTTCTGGAGAAAAAATGTGAAGTGGTTCGAATGAAAGACGCTCCGGAAATCCCTGGTGATTTTGATATGATTTTACAAAATGCAGAAGGTGTAAAAAAGCAAATCTATTTTACAAATCCTGATGTAGAACAAAATAACGCAATTTTAGATGAGCTGGAATCATTTGCCAATGCTATAAAAACAGACACAACTCCGGTTGTGACTCTGGAACAGGCAACAGATGCATTACGAGTGGCTTATCAAATAATTGATTGTTTCGATAAATAATTTGGAAGTTTTAAAAAAATAAATTAGCCACGAGTTCATAAATTAATTTGTGAACTCGTGGCTAAAATCATAAATATAATATCAAATTTAAATGAAAACTATAGCTGTAATTGGTGCAGGAACAATGGGTAACGGAATTGCTCATACATTTGCACAAAGTGGTTTTGTGGTAAAACTAATTGACGTTTCTGAAAAATCATTAGACAAAGGAATGGCAACTATTGCTGCCAATTTAGACCGAATGCTTTCTAAAGGTACCATCACTCAGGAAGAAGTTACCAAAACGATCACTAATATTATTACGTATACTGATATTAAAGACGGTGTTGTTGGTGTAGATTTAGTAGTTGAAGCTGCTACTGAAAATGTAGAGTTAAAACTTAATATTTTCAAACAATTAAACGAAGCTTGTTCTCATAACACCATTCTGGCAACGAATACTTCTTCGATATCTATTACTCAAATCGGAGCAGTTGTGGCACATCCTGAAAGAGTTATCGGAATGCACTTTATGAATCCGGTGCCGATTATGAAATTGGTCGAAATCATCCGTGGATACAACACCAGCGATGAAGTTACCAAAACCATCATGGACTTATCTGTAAAATTAGGTAAAGTTCCTGTTGAAGTAAACGATTACCCTGGTTTTGTGGCCAATCGAATTTTAATGCCAATGTTAAACGAAGCTATCGAAACCTTATACAACAAAGTTGCGGGAGTTTACGAAATTGACACGGTAATGAAATTAGGAATGGGACACCCAATGGGGCCTCTTCAATTAGCAGATTTTATTGGTCTTGATGTTTGTCTTGCTATTTTAAATGTAATGTACGACGGTTTCAAAAATCCAAAATACGCCCCTTGCCCACTATTAGTGAATATGGTTAGAGCCGGAAAGTTAGGAGTAAAATCAGGTGAAGGTTTTTATGATTATAGCGAAAGTAAAAAAGCAGAGAAAATCTCCAAGCAATTTATCCTTTCCTAAAAAAGAAATACCATGTCGATAGCATCGAATTTAAATACAATCAAGGCAGGTTTACCTGAAAATGTAACTTTAGTTGCCGTTTCTAAAACAAAACCGGTTCCCGATTTAATGCAGGCATATGATGCCGGTCAGCGCATTTTTGGAGAAAATAAAATCCAGGAAATGACTGAAAAATGGGAACAAATGCCAAAAGACATTCAATGGCACATGATTGGTCATGTACAGTCGAATAAAGTCAAATTTATGGCGCCTTTTGTAAGTTTGATTCATGGTGTTGACAGCTTAAAATTGTTGCAGGAAATCAATAAACAAGCATTGAAAAACAATCGAATTATTGATTGCCTGCTTCAAATATATATTGCCGAAGAAGAATCTAAATTTGGGTTAGACGAAAACGAATTAAATGAATTACTATCTTCACCAGAATTCAAAGTACTGAAAAACATTCGTATCTTAGGATTAATGGGAATGGCAACTTTTACAGAAGATCAAAGCCAAATTAAAAAAGAATTTACACATTTAAAATCTATTTTTGATTCCATAAAAGAACTGAATAAAGAAAACTGCAACCTGACTACTGTCTCTATGGGAATGTCCGGAGATTATCAACTCGCAATTGAATGTGGTAGCACAATGGTCCGCATTGGAAGTAGTATTTTTGGGGGAAGATAAGTTCTCAATATCAATGGCAATTTCAAAAATCAATTATATAAATGGAAAAAATATTCAATTTTGAGGATCGATTAGTTCGTTTTGCCGGAGAATGTATTTTCTTTACAAGACAATTAGAGAAGTTATTCGAAAATGAATATTACAAAAATCAATTGATTAGATCATCCGGAAGTGCTTCACTGAATTTTGGAGAAGCACAAGGTTCAATTACAGATAAAGATTTTATTTTTAAACTTTCTCTAGTTGCAAAAGAACTGAAGGAATCCAGAAATTCGCTAAAAATTTTAGATTATATAAAAGAAGGTGATAATAACAAAAGGGACAAACTTCTAATTGAAGTTGAACAACTTATTGCAATTTCATCAAAAATGATAATAAATAAAAGATAATTTTTCAATGACAATTACAATAGCAATTGCAAATTTCAATTTTTAATATTGATTTTTAGCATTGACATTGATTTTTGAAATTGATATTGACATTGAAAATGTACGCAATACTAGACATAGAAACCACTGGAGGCCAGTTTAATGAAGAAGGAATTACCGAAATAGCCATTTACAAATTTGATGGCCACGAGGTAATTGACCAGTTCATTAGCCTTGTCAATCCTGAAATTCCGATTCAGCCCTTCGTGGTGAAATTAACCGGAATCAATAATGCTATGTTGCGGTCTGCTCCTAAATTTTTTGAAGTTGCTAAACGAATTATAGAAATCACTACAGATTGTATAATTGTAGCACACAACGCTTCTTTTGATTACCGAATTTTACGCACAGAATTCAGACGTTTGGGTTACAATTTTGAAGCCAGAACCCTCTGTACAGTCGAACTTGCCAAAAAATTAATTCCGGATCAGCCTTCCTATAGTTTAGGAAAACTGGTGCGAGCACTTGGAATTCCAATGGCAGACAGACATCGTGCCAGCGGAGATGCAATGGCAACAACCAAGCTGTTTAAAATGCTTCTGGAAAAAGACCTGGAAAAAACCATTGTAAAAGATTTTATCAAACTGGAAGTAGAAAAAGGAATTGCTCCAAAATTTCTGGATATTCTGGCACAAATGCCCGCAAAAACTGGTGTTTATTACATATATAATGAAGGTGGAACCCTAATCTACATTGGAAAAAGCCAAAACATCAAAAAAAGAGTCAATCAACATTTTACAGGAATTACCACCAAAAGCAAAAAAATTCAGGCAGAAGTTTTTACCATCACGTATGATGAAACGGGAAGCGAGTTAATTGCACTCCTAAAAGAAAGTGAAGAAATAAAAATAAATCGTCCAAAATATAATCGTTCACAACGAAAAACGATCTTTCAGTATGCTTTATATGCAGAAAAAGACACTAATGGTTATATCAATTTAAAGCTTGAAAAAGCAGACGGTCGTAAAAAAGAAATTACCTCATTTGGTACTTTGCAGGAAGGTAAAAATGCTCTGTTCAGATTTACGTCAAAATATCATTTATGCCAAAAGCTAACGGGACTTTATCAAACCAAAAAAGAGTGTTTTCAATATAAAATCAAAGAATGTGATGGTGCCTGTATTGAAGAAGTAACACCTGAAGTTTACAATGCTCGTGTACAACAATTTATCGCAGAAAACAGTTTCGAAAATAAAAGCATGATTTTGCTGGACAGAGGCCGAAATGTCAACGAAAGAAGCGCGATTTTAATTGAAAATGGCCTTTATAAAGGATATGCCTTTTACGATCTAAATTATCAAATTACAAACATCGAGATTCTAAAAAATATTTTAATTCCGATGCAGCATAATCGCGATGTGAAAAACATTATTCAAAGTTACCTCCGAAAGAGTAAATCAATAAAGGTTCTTCATTTTTAACACTGCAAAACTTTACTTATCTTCGTGAGGATGAAAAAAATAAAATCAAAATACGAAATCTTCCGGGAAAAAGTCAAAATCATCCTCTACGGGACAGATACGTTTTTTGGAAAAATGTTTGATTTGGTTCTGCTTGGATTGATCTTACTAAGCGTTATTTTGATTATGATGGAAACCGTTCAGGGAATCAATCAAAAATACCATACTCAGCTTATTATCTGCGAATGGATTATCACCGTATTTTTCACCATTGAATATGTACTTCGAATAATTTCGATTCAAAAACCAATTCGATACATTTTTAGTTTTTACGGAATTATTGATTTAATGGCAGTTCTGCCGATGTATTTATCGATATTTTTCCCCGGAGCAAGTGTGCTTTCCATAATAAGAGCCTTACGTTTCTTTAGATTGTTTAAAATCCTGCATATTCCGCAAATTTCGCATCAGTCTATTCAACTTCGGGAAGCCATCGAAGCCAGTAAAGAGAAAATCCTTGTTTTTATTTACTTCGTACTGATCAGCACCATTATAATCGGTTCGATTATGTATCTGGTCGAAGGTAAAGACTCCGGCTTTACAAGTATTCCAATGAGTATTTATTGGACCATTGTTACCTTAACCACAGTAGGTTACGGCGATATTTCTCCGCAGACTCCTCTTGGTCAGTTTATTGCTGCCTTTGTCATGATTTTAGGTTATGGAATTATAGCTGTTCCTACCGGAATTGTGACGGCTGAATTTGCAAAAAGCAGTCTAAAAAACAGTGTCGTAAGCAGCAAAAAAACATGCAAAAATTGCAAGGCACAGGTACATTTTGATCATGCACAATATTGTTTTGAATGTGGAACGAAATTACCGAACAATTAATTCAACAAAAATTTCTCCATCTCATTTTTATTAAAAGTTAAACCCTGCAAGTCTAAGGTTTTACCACCATTAAGACTAAAAAAATATGAAATATCTAATTACCATCGTCGGACCAACAGCAATAGGCAAAACAGCTTTAAGCATTGCTCTGGCACAACATTTTAATTGTGAGATAATCTCCTGCGACAGTCGTCAGTTTTTTAAAGAAATGACAATTGGTACCGCAGTTCCTACTCCCGAAGAATTACAATCAGCGACACATCATTTTATACAGAATAAATCTATTTTCGAAAATTATACTGTTGGTGACTACGAAAAAGAAGCACTTTTAAAATTAGAAGAATTATTCTCAACAAATGATTTCGCTATATTGATTGGCGGTTCAGGATTGTATGTTGATGCCATTTTAAAAGGATTCGATGAATTTCCGGAAATTGATCCTGAGGTACGTTCTGACATAAACGCAAACTACGAAAAACTAGGAATCAATTATCTGCAGGAGCAATTACAAAAACTGGATCCTGATTATTATCAAAAACTCACCGTAGAAAACCCGCAAACACTTCAAAATCCGCAAAGAATGATGCGTTTTACAGAGGTTTGTATTGGGACTCAGAAACCCTACTCTTCTTTCTTAAATCAGAAGAAAAACAACCGAAACTTTATTCCGATTTTAATAGGTTTAGAAGCCGACAGAGCTGTAATTTACAACCGTATCAATCAACGCGTAGATCTGATGATGAATGGCGGTTTACTGGAAGAAGCCAAAGCTTTGCATCCCAACAAAACGTTAAATGCGCTTCAAACAGTCGGGTATCGCGAATTATTTAGTTATTTTGACGGAGAATTCTCGTTGCCATTTGCCATCGAAGAAATCAAGAAAAATACCAGACGTTTCTCAAAAAGACAACTTACCTGGTTCAAACGAAATGAAGCCACCAAATGGTTTGATTACGCGACAGACAGAAAAGAAATTATAGATTATATAGAGAATTCTTTCAAGTAAAAATCATTCTCTGTATTCTTTACTCTATTTTCTAAATCAATCTAAAATCAACAATCTAAAATCTAAAATTCAGCAATGCCAATATCTCCTAATTTTACTTCCATTCTAAGCAAAGACTGGGAAATCAATTTTACACAATGTACACCAAATGGTTTTCTAAAGTACACTGACTTATGCAACATTCTGCAATTGACGGCTGCTGCACATTCTGAAATTGGGGGGATCAGCTTTACGGATATGCAGGAATTTGATCAGGCCTGGGTCTTAAGCCGTATGCGTGTAGAAATTACTGCTTTACCAAAATGGCGAGATATTGTTACGGTAACAACATGGATCAACAGTTTAGAAAATTCTCGTTCCGTTCGTGCCTTAGAGATACACGCAAACGGAAAAAAAATAGTAGGATGTGAAACCTATTGGGCTGTTTTTAATACACAATTACGACGTCCGGAAGCTTTAGCTCTGCCTTACGAACATTTTGAATTGTATCCGGAGAAACGCGCTACTACAGAAGGTTTTTCAAAAATAAATATCACTCACGAAAAAGAAGCTATTTTTGAAAAAACAGTTTACCTTTCTGATCTGGATATCGTAAATCATGTCAATAATGTCAAGTATCTGGAATGGTGTCTCGATCACGTTGACCCGAAAAGAATCCTGAAACAGGAAGTAAAAAGTTTTGAAATGAACTTCATGAAAGAACTTTCCCTTCAGGATAATGTAATCATTCACGAGGGCGAAAACGACAATCAAACTATATCAACATTCAGCATTACCAAAGGTGAGAAAACATCTTTTGCTTTAAAATTACACTGGAAATAAAAGGAGATTCAAACAAAGCTATTTTTTATTACTCAACCATTATCAGGTGTATTTAAATTTGATTCCGTATCATGAAAATAAAAAACGATGCAGTGTTGCATCGTTTTTTATTCAATCAAGTTACTTTGATTTTTTCTTCTTCTTTAACAAATCCATCTTACCTTCAATTCTTTTCTCTACTTCCCTAATGTTGCATTCAAAAGCAAATTGCAACGTACATAGTTTGGCTTTTTTAATTTCTTTTAATGCTAATCCAAACTCTTGCTGTGCTTCGTAAAGAATTGCTTTTTTGACAAAAATTTCAGATTTGTTTATACCTTTTACTGTTAAAGCAAAATCAATTAATTTTTCTGCCTCTTCAAAATCTTCATTCAAAATTAAAGTTTGTACATAATGAGGATATATCTCAAGCGCATGAATATTTATTGCTAAAGCTTCCTGAAAATACCATTTGGCTTCTTCATAATTCCATAATTGTTCCGCCTGAATCCGTCCATACAAACAGAAAACCATCGTATTCTTAGCATCATATGAAAATGCATAATCTAAAGATTCAATCGTTTCTTCTAATGAATAAGGATAACTGTCCAGAGCCTGAAAGAGATATTTATCTATTGTTTTCATTTTATGTGTCGATATTTATTGTTTTTTTGTCACGTATAATTCGCATACAATCATTGCTTTTTGCGACCAACTTTTTAATTATGCTCATTCCGTAAATCTGTTTTTAACTTCTGACGCGTTCCTTTATAACTCTTCTCTGTTTTATTCTTTTTAAAATCAGTTCCGGTAAAAACTCTGACAGGATTCCCCTGCTGAATGTTCAGCTGATTTTCCCATTGTTTTCCAACATGGTTTTTAAGTTGCTGTAAAGTTTCGTCTTCTAGTTTTTTTAATAATCGTTCTGTTGCCAGTTTTTTATTCTGATGCTGCGAACGGCTGTCCATTGCAACAACCGCAATTCCGGTTGGAACATGAGTTGCTCTGATTGCCGAACTCACCTTGTTCACATGCTGTCCGCCAGCTCCGGAACTTCGCATGGCCTGATACTGAATGTCACTTTCTAAAAATGATGCATTCTGTTGTGGTTCAATCTCAAAAATGCCAATAAACCAATTTTTACGTTTGTGCATTTTTCTAAACTGACTTTGACCAATCCATTGAATAGTACCTGTCCAGGAAGCTGCAAATTGAGTGGCATTTTTACCTTTTACTGCAATTGTTGCCGTTTCAATTGTTCCATTCTCCTGGCCCACTTCTCGCTGAAGCAAAGTCGTTTCTAATTGCTCCTCCTGTGCTTCTTCCAGAACTTTTTTAAGTACCTGAGCCACTACCCAAGTACATTCTGCCGGTCCCCGACCCGCTGTAATCTGAATTATTTTTTCCATTTTTCTATTATCTTAAGAAGCTTTTCTCTGTTTTTAGCTTCCTTTACAAATTTTGGAAGTCTTGAAACCATTGTACTATTACCGCTTCCATTATTATTTCTTTCTCTTAATTCCGCTTCAATGTATCTTCCTAAATAATCAATGTGCTGCTGGTTATAAGCCCAAAAAACAGCTGTTCCCACTTCTTTTTGAAACCAAAGCGGCAAATTGTAATAATACTCTTTAACTAAGCCGTCATCCCTTTTTGAATTCTTCAAAACCTTTTCCACTTTTGGTTTCCATTCTTCCTGAAAATTACAATGCGGGCATCTTGTTTTATATACTTTCGGTTTGTCTTTTAAGGGTTGTGATTTAAATTCATATCTCTCATAACATTGATTACAATGTGCTTTGCCATAAGCAATGTATTGATAAACGGGGCTATCAAGTTTCAGAAAGCAATCTTTACATTCAAAAACTTTAGTGCAACAATGCCCGCACTCACATCCTTCTGAAAGTTTACTCTTTACCTTAGCTTTAGAATCACATTTCGGACACCTTACTAAAATCTCGTTTATAAAACTTTCTAAAAACTTATTCTCATCCTGAAATCTTTTCATAATCTTTGTTTTTTTATCGGTCCATTCTAACAATCTTTGGTGTGAAAGTTCCCAGAACTTCAACCAAATCACTTTGATTTGACATCACTTTGGTAATGTCCTTGTACGCCATAGGTGCTTCATCAATATTCCCTCCAATCAAGGTAACCTCATTCGCTTTTAATACCTTTTTAATTTCACTTTGCGTAAAAGTACTTTTACACTTCGCTCTCGAAAATAAACGTCCGGCACCGTGAGACGCAGAGTTTAAACTCTCAGCATTACCTTTACCCTTCACGATATAACCGGGAGCGGTCATCGATCCGGGAATAATTCCTAATTGCCCTTCTCCGGCAGGTGTTGCACCTTTCCTGTGTACAATACATTCCTGACCGTTTACCATTTCTTTCCAGGCAAAATTGTGATGGTTTTCAATCGTGACCACTACCCTTTTCCCAATAGCTTTGGCAATTCGTCTGTGAATATCATCGTGACAGGCTTTTGCATATTCACCGGCTAAATTCATAGCAAGCCAATATTCCTGTCCGTCATGCGTATTCAAATCCAACCAGGCTAAATGCTGCACATTTTTTGGTAACGGACACTGTTTTGTCGCCAAATAGGTATAATGTTTCGCAATATTTGCTCCTAACCCTCGAGATCCGCTATGCGATAAAACTGCGAAATACTCCCCTTTTTCAAGCTTCCACTCGTTTTCAGGATTTTCAATTTTAGCAATTCCGAATTCGACAAAATGATTTCCTCCTCCGGAACTTCCCAACTGCTTATACGCCTTCGGTAAAAGATTTTTCAATAATGGAATGTCTTGAAATTCGCTTTTGTAAAAAACATCATGATCTACTCTTGAAGCATGAGTTTCATACATTCCAAATTTGGTATTGTCCCTCAAAATAGTTTCTAATTGATGTTCTTTGCCTTTAAAATGAGAAGCTGGCAAGTCAAAAATCGAAAGACTCATTCGGCATCCAATATCCACCCCAACTCCATACGGAATTACAGCATTATCTGTTGCCAAAACCCCTCCAATGGGCAATCCATAGCCCGAATGCGCGTCCGGCATTAAAGCACCTGCAACTGAAATTGGCAGTTTTAATGAATCATACAATTGATATTTCGCCTGTTCATCAATCTCATTTTCGCCAAAAATTTTGAAGGGAGCTCTTGTTGTTTTCAACTGATGCATTCTTACCTGCACCGGCTTTATTAAACCTTCAGCCACCTTGCCCCAGGTACCATTTCCTTCGTACTTTTCGGGATTCAGCAAAACATCTTTTGCTTCGGTTAGAATAGATTCTTTTTTCTCTCTTTTTCTATATCTGTTTATTTGCCCTAAGGCAATGTTTATTGAATTGTTTTTTGGAAACCCCAATTTAATCAGGTCTTTTCCGGATAATTTATTTCCCATGATTTAGATAATTTCGTCTACATACTGCTGATACAATGCCTGTAGACTTTTATTTTTAATTGGACTTATCTCTTTTGGATTCTCTTTTTCGTAGTAACTCCATTTATGAGAAGAGCCATTTATTAATCTGTTTATTTTATATCTCAGATGATTGTTTACAATATAATTGTCTATAAACTGAATTTGACTTTCCAAATCAGAATCAACCATTTTGGTATGTGTTATCATATATGGACTAACACGCAGTACATATCGCCAGGGCTCATTGAATACATAGTGAATTTTGTATCGTTTACAATTGCTGCACCAGCGTTCTCTTTTATAAAAATGTACTTTTTCCTTTTCGGTTAATTCGAGTTTTGAACTTTTCCATTCCCACTCTGAAAATTCTTTTACCGTTTGGATATTTTCTACATACACATGCTTTCTTTTTCTCTTTTTCTTTCTCTTAAAAGATTTTTCAGGAGAAAACTGCCATGTATTTATTTTTTCCAATAATTCTGTGTAAAATGAAGCTTCACTTGATCTGGCGACATCATCTCTTAATTTAAAATTACGCTGCCATCCTTTTTGATAAGGAACTTCTAAAGCAACCAATGGTAAATTTCTACGCTTTTTCCAAAGGTCAACTTCAAGTTTTCTTAACTCAATTAATTGTTTTTCAAAATCTTCTTTAATTAATCGTCTTTTCTTTCTTTTACTTTTAAAACGAGCACATAAAGCATACTCGTCTACCGTATAATTTTCCATAAAAAAATTATAGTGCATTAAATTAACAGCCCAATAGGCTTAGCATTTTATCCTTGAAGGATAAATAAAATCGATTTTTCGGGAAAATTTGAAGTGTCTAGAATAAAAAAAAGCCCGAAACTAAATGTCTTCGGGCTTTTATATATCTAAAAGTATATTTCTAAGATTGAAATAAGCCACGAAGAAGCACTGCACCAAAATTGTTTGATGTGAAGCTCTGAGATGTAGATGTAAATACAAACATTTTTTCTTCGTTTTTAAAGGGTTATTATTTTTTTCGTCTGCAAATATTCAGAATACTTTTTCGATTTTCCAAATTTATTTTAAGAAAAATCAGTACAAAAAATTTATTCATATTATTCTTAAAGCCAAAAAAAAGACTACAAAACTCAAAATCAAAAACATAGAAATCGTATTTTAAGAATATTTTTCTTGATATTTTTTTACTTAACCGCAAAGAATGCAAAGGAAAAAATGCAAAGTTCGCGAAGCTTTGAGACGAACTCTTTGCTAACTTTGCGAAAATCGTTGCATGCCTCGCGGTTAAAATTCTGCATAAAAAAAGTCCTGATTTCTCAGGACTCTAATATTTTTTTGTTTGGTTATGTTTTTTGTTATTCTGTAACTTTGCTTTTAACAACAAGTCTGAAACCTTCACCGTGAATATTTAGAATTTCAACATCTTCGTCAGCTTTTAAGTATTTTCTAAGTTTAGCAATGTAAACGTCCATACTTCTGGATGTAAAATAGTTATCGTCTCTCCAGATTTTAGTTAAAGCTAATTCTCTTGGCATTAAGTCATTTTCATGAAGAATCAACATTTTTAGCAATTCGTTCTCTTTTGGAGACAATTTAATTGGCTCTTCGTCCTGGAAAGTCAGGAATCTTAGTTTTGAATTTAAATGGAATTTACCAATATTGAATTCGAACTGTACCTGCTCTGCTTTTGTATCGGCAGATTTTCTTTGAATAATTGCTTTAATTTTCATCAATAAAACCTCAGAATCAAAAGGCTTATTCAAATAATCATCAGCACCAGCTTTGTATCCTTTTAATACATCTTCTTTCATAGACTTAGCTGTCAAGAAGATAATTGGCACTTCGCTGTTCTTTTCTCTAATCTCCTTGGCTAAAGTATAACCATCTTTATAAGGCATCATCACATCAAGAATACATAAGTCATATACATCTTTCTTGAATTTTTCGAAACCTTCCATACCGTTTTTAGCTAAAGTAACTTCAAAGTCATTTAACATTAGATAATCTTTAAGAACTGCCCCAAAATTAAGGTCATCTTCTACTAAAAGTATTCTTTTGTTATTATTTTCCATATTTTAATTTATTAATGGTATTTTTATTATAAAGGTGCTACCTTTTCCTTTCTCGCTTTCAACATATACTTGACCGTTATGGTCCTCTACTATTCTTTTCACATAAGCCAGACCTAGTCCGTGTCCTTTTACATTATGTAAATCTCCTGTATGTTCTCTGTAAAATTTCTCAAAAACTCGTTTTTGAGCTACCTTACTCATACCAAGACCGTTATCTTTTACTTTTATCAGAATCATGTCTTTCACATTTTCTGTAAAAATTTCTATTTCAGGCGTACCCGGAGAATATTTTATGGCATTCTCCAAAATATTAACCAACACATTTGTAAAATGCACTTCGTTGATCAGACAGGTTGTTCTCGCTGCATGAAAATGTTTGGCTACACTTCCTCCTCTGTCTTCTAAAATTAAATTTACATGTTCAATTGCATCATCAATAATATCATGAATAGCAGTTGGCTCTTTTGTAATATCTAATTCTTTCTTTTCCAGTTTAGAAATACGAAGCACGTTTTCTACCTGAGCATGCATTCTTTTATTTTCATCCCGGATCATTTGAAGATAACGATACACTTTTTCTTTATCTTCAATTATCTTAGGATTTTTAATAGCATCTAATGCCAGATTAATTGTCGCTATCGGCGTTTTAAACTCGTGCGTCATGTTATTTATAAAATCGGTCTTGATTTCAGAAATATGTTTTTGACGTAACAATTGATTTAGTGCACTGGTATAAGCAACTATGATAATTAATGTAAAAATTATTGACAGTATCGTAATACTTAATAATTCTGACAATAAGAATTTCTTTTTATGCGGAAATGTAATAAACAATTCATATTTACTATTTCCTTCATTATCTGTATAAATTGGCACATGATAACTTGCGTCTTTATCGTAATGAAATCCATCCGATCTTACTTTCGTCGCAAGACCATTGTTGAGAACACCGTATTCAAATTTGGTTTTCACACCATATTCTTCCAGTTCTTTCTTTAAGAGTTTTTGAAGTTTATCCTTTGTAATTCTACCTTCTATAGGCGTCAAAGAAGCAACGTCTTTGTACTGAATTTGCTGTTGAACTTTATTTAAAATATCAAGACTTCCAGATTTTTCGATTTTTAAATCAGGAATAATACTTTGTCCTAAAGCATTATTGTCAATATTATTGTTATTGTTGTATACTTCTGTAACTCTTTTTGAACTAAAGTTTTTAAATCTTTCGCTGCTAAATTTTTTATTAAAAATCGAGCCGCTAATATCATAATCTTCAGATGTAAGCGTATTAGAATAAACTATTGTTTTGTTTGTTTTTGCGTTTCTTTGAATGTAAAAAACCTGAAGTAAGTCTTCTTTTTTAGGTGTTTTACCGGTACTGTCTTTAATGCGGTTGTATTTATCGTAAAAACTGTATTCTTCCTGCTGCTCCAATTTATCAGCAACATTTCCAATTACCTGAGTAACATGATATTTAAACTGCTCATCGTTGTTTTTGAACGAAGAATTAAACCAGTATACCTGCACCAAAATTATCCCTATTAAGGACAAGCTCATCAATAAAACAAGTAATCTAAAAAATAATTTATTCATCGAAACAAAATTAATATTTTAACAATATACTAAATAATACATTAACCAAATATTAACATTTAAGACTGATTTTGTTTTATATTTAAAATTTTAAGAATTTTAACAACTTCTTCTCTGGCAATTTTAAGATTACTGTTATTAATAACAAAATTGCTTAAAGAAATTCGTTTTTCATCATCCCACTGCACTTTCATCCGACTTAAAACTTGTTCCCGTGTGGTTTTATCACGCTTAACAACTCTTTCAATTCTCATCTCTTCGGGAGCTGTAACGGTTACTATAACATCACAATCTTTATAACGGCCGCTTTCAAACAAAATTGCAGCTTCGTAAATTACATAGTGGTATTTTTTGTTTTTCAACAACCAAAGCTCGAAGTCTTCTTTAACTGCCGGATGTACAATTGCATTTAATGTTGCCAGTTTATCGGCGTCATTAAAAACAATCTCGGCTAATTTAGCTCTGTTTAAAACATCATTTTCAAAGAGCGAGTCTCCAAAAGCAAGTTTAATTTGTTTCACAATCTTTTCAGACTGCATTACTTTTTTGGCTTCATCATCGGCGATATATAAGGGCACCCCCATTTCTGCAAAGTAGTTTGCGATAGTGGTTTTTCCGCTTCCTATTCCGCCTGTCAGGCCAATAATTTTAGCCATACCTATATTTTAAAAAACATTTTAGGAAAAGCCTCCTGGGGTTTTTTCTTTAAAATAATAACTTTCAGGAACGATTTTAGAAATCCTGTCCCGTAACCATAAAATTGCTTCCATACTGCAATTACAGATAAATATCCAATTTTAATGCTTTTATTCTGAATAGCGGCTGTCAGAAAAATTACCACGAAATATACAAAATATAATTGTAATAGGATATCAATATTGAAAATTAACAGTAAAAAAGCTAATAATAATCCTACGATAAAAACGGTAGGAAAAAAGAATGTTAGTTTATTATGTTCCGGATACCAGCTGTTTAATATTGGTCTGGCGATTCCAAATTTATTCACCTGAATTGAAAACTTTTCCCAGTCAATTCTTCGCTTATGATATACATACGCTTCCGGGAACAATCTGGTTTCAAATCCCAGGTTCCATAAACGAATAGAAAGATCAGGATCTTCTCCCGGGTGAATGTTTCCAAACCCTTTTGAAGCTATAAAAGCTTTCTTTGAAATCCCCATGTTAAAACTTCTGGGCTGAAATTTATTGATTTTTTCAGAGCCTCCACGAATTCCTCCTGTAGTCAAAAATGAAGTCATTGCAAAGTTAATGGCTTTCTGAATATCCGAAAAACTATCTAATGCCTTATCCGGCCCTCCAAAACAATCCACATAACCCGCATTAAGTGCTTTTCTAACTTCCGTCAGGTAGTTAGAAGGAATAATACAATCTGAATCAAAAATGATAAAATAATCCCCTCTGGCCTTCTGCATTCCAAAGTTTCTGGAATCTCCCGGACCTGAATTTTCTTTAAAATAATACGATATATTCAATTTCCCCTGATAGTTCATCACAACATCTTTACAAGGTATTGATGATCCGTCTTCGACAAGAACAATTTCAAAGGCTTCATTATAATCGGATTTAGACAAACTTTCTAAAAGTTCATCTACTTCATCCGGACGATTATACACGGGTATAATTAAAGAAAAAATCATAGCGATCACGCGGTATTAAAGTGGCAATATTTTAAATTTCAAAATTTTAACAAAGATATGTTATATTCATAAAAAAACCATTCGTCGCAACGAATGGTTTTCATATCTAGTAGTATTTTTTTCTTTTTTATTTGATACTTTCAATTTCTACAACTTCATTCGCTTCGGCAGCATAATCTACACCTGCAAATTCAAATCCAAATAGATTCAGGAAGTCATTTCTATATCCGGCTAAATCTCCAATTTCAGGTAATGTTTCGGTTGTAGCCTCTAACCAAAGTTTTGCCACTTTAGCCTGCACATCTTCACGCATTTCCCAATCGTCAATTCTGATTCTTCCTTTTTCATCTACAGGAACTTCTCCTCCGTTGTACAATCTGTCCTGAAACAAACGTTGGATTTGCTCGATACAACCTTCGTGAATTCCCTCCTCTTTCATTGTTTTGTACAAAAGAGAAATATACAATGGAATAACCGGAATTGCAGAACTTGCCTGTGTTACCAAAGCTTTGTTTACAGAAACATATGCTTTTCCTCCAATAGATTTTAAACTATCTGTAATTGAAAATGCTGTAGCTTCTAAATCATCTTTAGCACGACCAATTGTACCTTTACGGTAAACTGCTTCTGTTAATGATGGTCCAATATAAGAATAAGCCACTGTTGTAGCGCCTTCAGCTAATAAATTCTCTGCTTTTAGGGCATCCATCCACATTGTCCAGTCCTCACCTCCCATTACAGCAACTGTATTGGCAATATCTTCTTCATTTGCCGGAGCAATAAAAACTTCTGAAACGTTTCCAGTGTGAAAATCAACTGTTTTATTGGTAAAAGTTTGTCCGATTGGTTTTAAAACCGAACGGTGTAAAACTCCTGTAACCGGGTGCTGACGCACCGGAGAAGCTAAACTGTAGATTACCAAATCAACCTGACCTAAGTCAGTTTTGATTAAATCTAAAGTTTGTCTTTTTATTTCGTTTGAAAAAGCATCTCCGTTGATACTTTTAGCATATAAACCTGCTTTGTGAGCTTCTGTTTCAAATGCAGCAGAATTATACCATCCTGGTGAAGCTGTTTTTCCTTCAACCGGTGGTTTTTCAAAAAATACTCCAATTGTTGCAGCATCAGACCCAAAAGCACTTGTAATTCTTGAAGCCAATCCGAAACCTGTTGAAGCACCAATAACTAATACTTTTTTTGCACCAGCAATTGGTCCTTTTGATTTGATATATTCTATTTGATTTTTAACATTTTGCTCGCTGCCTTTTGGGTGGGCTGTCAAGCAAATAAATCCTCTCATTCTAGGTTCTATAATCATACTTTTTTTATTTCAATTTAATTTGATCTAAACAACATATTCTATTTCAACAAAATAGACAAATACTTACTATTTAATAATTTTATCAACATTTTCCCTAACCGTTAAAATGTCAACTTTTTTATCTTTACATTCAATTTTAACTCCATTATACTCTTCAATTAGTGCATTCAAATTTTCGCACTCTCTTATGAAGTTAAATTCTTTCTTATCAACATTAAAAACAATTCCTTTTAACGTATTCAAATTAGCTAAAATTGCTCCGCCTACTGCTCCGGCATTATATGCAAAAGCCTTAGACCACATATTTGCAAAAGGTCCTTCGAGATATAAAAACTTTCCGTCATTTAAAACTCTGTGATACGAATTTGGATTATCAGCAGACATATTTCCATCTTCTTTTGATGCAAATTTCATTAAATATCTTTGCTGAATATACAGGTTACCATTGTAAACAATAGCAAAATAATCTGTAATTTTTATATTGTTTCTTTTCCAGCAAAAGAAAACATGATAAGCATCTACATTTTTTTCAATTGATTTATACCCCACAATAGTGCGTCTTTCTAACGCATCACCCATGAAAATTCCCGTTTTTGCAATGAAATCTTCATATGTTTTATAAACGCCTTCAGGAAAGTCTTTTACTAAATAAGATTTAACTTCTTTACCAGCTACTTCTGTACCTTCTTTTACAGCAGTATCCTGAGCATTTATTTTACTAATAAACAAGCAAATAAAAGACAAAACATATAGTTTTTTAATCATATTTTATTCTGATTTTGGTCTAATAGTTATAGAAGCAAATATAATTTAAATATTTAATTTAATAATTCTTTTGCATGATTTAATGCCGAATCAGAGATTTTTGCACCTGATAACATCTGCGCAATTTCGGTAACTCTTTCTTCCTGAGACAATAGCTTAAGTTCTGACTGTGTATCCTCATCAACCGTTGATTTAGAGACTTTAAAGTGCGAATCTCCTTTGGCTGCAATTTGAGGCAAATGGGTGATGGCAAAAATTTGCATTGTACCACTCATTTCTTTCATAATTTCTCCCATTCTAATTGCAATTTCTCCTGAAACCCCGGTATCAATCTCATCAAAGATTAAGGTTGGAAGTTTTGAATATTGCGCTAAAATCGCTTTGACTGCCAGCATAATACGTGACAT
Organism: Flavobacterium tructae; assembly: GCF_001853485.1. Taxonomy (NCBI): domain Bacteria; kingdom Pseudomonadati; phylum Bacteroidota; class Flavobacteriia; order Flavobacteriales; family Flavobacteriaceae; genus Flavobacterium; species Flavobacterium tructae. Next base: position 184,053 of record NZ_MIKE01000027.1, read on the forward strand.
TTCCCCTCCTGAAGCTACTTTTTTCAGCAAGCCGAAATCAGTACCTTTATTTGCTGAAAATAAAAATTGCAACTCATCTTTTCCATTTTGGAAATAAGTCTCAGAAGACAAAAGCTCCATATTGAAACGCACATTTGGCATTCCCAATGTCTCTAATATTGACACTAACTTTTGTGACAAAACCGGAATTGCATTGATTCTATTCTGATGAATAGCTTCCGCAAAAGCATCTAAGTCTGTAACTTTTTGCGCTATTGATTCTGACAAAGCAGTAATTTCTTCTCCAATATTATCCAATTCCACCAGGGAATTTTCTAATGTCGCCTGTATTCCAAGTAATTCATCAACAGACGTTACCTGATGCTTTTTTTGCAAATTATAAATTAGCTGTAATTTTTGACTCACCAATTCTAACTGTGCGGGATCATTTAAAAGTTTTTCAGAGGCGTTTTGCAATTCTTTTGAAACATCATCAAATTCAATGGCCAAACTGGTAATCCTTTCAAAAACATTTTGGTACTCCGGAGAAAAAAGTGCAATTTTCTGTAGTGCCGTTTTTATTTCATTCAGACTGTGGAAAACACCAAATTGCTCTTCATTGGCAATTGCCAATGATTTATCCATAGCTTCTTTAATAATTTCAACATTGTTCAGTTTTTCAAAATCAGCCTCCAATTCTTCCTGCTCTCCTGATTTTAATTTTGCAGTAACCAATTCATTTAACAAATAGGTATTGTATTCCTGCTCTTTTCCTGAATCACTTTGTTTTTTCAGCAAAGCATTTAGTTTGGACTTATCTGATTTATATCCTTTCAAAACATCCTGATACGATTGAATCACTTCTCCATTATTAGCAATAGCGTCAATAATTTTAAATTGAACTCCCTCGTCTGACAACTCCTGAGTCTGCTGTTGTGAATGAATATCAATCAAAAACAAGCTCAGATCCTGCAATTCCTGCAGATTTACCGGACTATCATTAATAAAAGCTCGTGATTTTCCTGAAGGCAAAATTTCTCTTCTAATAATAGTCTCATCTTCATAATCGAGATCATTTGCTGTAAAAAAATCTTTCAGGTTGTATTTAGAAATTTCAAACTGTGCTTCGATAACACATTTTTCTTCTTTATTTTTTAGTGAAGTTAAATCGGCTCTTTTTCCTAAAACCAATCCTATCGCTCCTAATATAATAGATTTACCCGCACCTGTTTCACCAGTAATAATAGAAAAACCTTTTGAAAAATCTATAGTTAATTTTTCAATAAGCGCATAGTTTTTAATCGACAAGGACGTTATCATAGGAAATTTGGGAAATATAAAAATTAATAAAGAGAGTAATTAAAATGGACTTAGAATTTAATCTGTGACCATTTGGTGGTATTCAACGGAGATACCTTATTTAAGACATCGGTCAGATCTGTAATCGGAATACTTGGTCCTCCAGAAAATATGGAGACAATTTCGTCTGATTTGGCATCGAAAAATACTCTGGTCAAAAAAGCATTGGGTTTTACCGAATTCAATTTTCCGGTAAGCATCAAGGCTGATTTGATTTTTTCTTTTGAGGCTTTCAAATCCTGACTCATGCCATCCAAGCCATTATGGTACATGAACATGGTTTGACGTAAATCGCTGTACATTGGCGAAATCATATCGGTAATCAAATAATAACGGTTCTGAACTCCGTCTGACTGGCTCCACCCTTTTGATCCTCCTTGTTGTGCTACACTTGCAATATTCTGAGCGGTTTCAAGATATTGATTTCCTGCTCCCATTTGAAAGCTATCTGCGTCCATCGCTAAAATTAAATAACTGTAAAAAGAAACCACAGATACTAGATTAGACTCAAACGTGGTCGGATTAAACAACAAAGGCTCGTATTCAATATACCTGAAGTTGAAATCTTTATCGTTGTAATTTAATATTGGGGAAGAATACGTAGAATTATAAATCAATCGTGAGGATTGTACCTGAATAGTGCCCGAAAACTGATCGGAACTGTTTGACGACAGTGTAATGTACATCGAGCAATTGATTCGCTCATTTTGTTTTAAGGCTATTCCTGTCCAATCTGTTTTATTCACAAACTCCGACAACGAAGTCTGAAGTGTTTTAAATACTTGCTGATTGGGATTGGGTAATCTTTCTGTATTAATAGTTACAGTGCAATTTAGCTGCTGTGCTTGTGCGAAGCCAAAAATTAAAAATGCTAAAAAAGTAACTAATTTATTCATACGAAAGATATTATTTTGATTACAGCATACAACAGACTTACTATCCTTGTCATTGCTTTGTTTACTCTAAATCTTTATGATTTCGCAAAATGCAAAACCACTTTATTTAAAATATCAACAGCAACAGATTCTTTTGATTTTAATTCCATCGGTTCGATTTTAAAATCCTGATCAATAAAGGTTACTTTATTGGTTTCTTTTTTAAAACCTGCTCCTTCATCCTGTAAGGAATTTAGAACAATCAAATCTAAGTTTTTTTTCTGAATTTTCAGCTTCGCATTTTCAATTTCATTCTCGGTTTCCAATGCAAATCCAATTAAAAACTGATTTTTCTTTATCGCTCCTAATGAAGCCAGAATATCTTTTGTTTTTTCAAGTTCAATCGAAAATTCATCTGCCGCTTTCTTAATCTTTTGTAAAGCGACTACTTTTGGTCTGTAATCGGCTACTGCAGCCGCAGCGATTGCCACATCAACATCATTAAAATACTCATGACAGGCATCATACATATCTTGTGCAGAAACTACATTGATCACTTTCACTAAACCATTTTTAGCTTTATAATGTGTTGGTCCTGCAACCAAAATCACCTGAGCACCTAAGTTTGCTGCTTCATTTGCCAGATCAAACCCCATTTTTCCCGAAGAATGATTTCCTATAAAACGCACAGGATCGATTGCTTCGTATGTTGGACCGGCAGTAATTAGTATTTTTTTCCCTTTTAAAGGCAATTTACTTTCTAAATCGGCTTCCAGAAAGGCTATAATATTTTCGGGTTCAGCCATTCTTCCTTCTCCGGACAGACCGCTGGCTAACTCACCGCTTTCAGCCGGAATCATAATGTTTCCGAAACTTTTTAAAGCCGTAAAACTAGACAAAACTGAAGGGTGTTTGTACATATCTAAATCCATTGCCGGCGCAAAATAAACCGGACATTTGGCTGATAAATAAGTAGCTACTAAAAGATTATCACTATTCCCCGTTGTCATTTTAGACAAGGTATTGGATGTTGCAGGCGCAATCAGCATCAAATCGGCCCAAAGAGCCAAATCAACATGATTGTTCCAGACAGCATCTTCATCATCCTGATTAAAGAAACTGGAATGTACCGGATTTTTTGATAGTGTAGATAAAGTAAGTGGAGTTACAAAATCCTTAGAAGCAGGTGTCATTATCACTTGGACATGTGCACCTGCTTTTATAAAGAGTCGTACTAATGAGGCTGTTTTATAGGCTGCAATTCCACCAGAAACCCCTAGTAAAATTTTCTTCCCGTTTAAAACTGACATTATACTATATTATTTGTTTGAACCTCTGTGGTATGTTTTACCGTCTAACCACTCCTGAACTGCTAAAGCGTGAGGTTTTGGTAATTTTTCGTAAAATTTAGAAACTTCGATTTGTTCTTTATTTTCAAAAACTTCTTCAAGACTGTCATTATAAGTAGCAAACTCTTCCAATTTCTCTGTCAATTCTTTTTTAATTTCAGAGTTAATTTGATTTGCTCTTTTAGCCATAATGGTAATTGCTTCATACACATTTCCTGTTGGCTCTTCAATAACTGTTTTATTGTAAGTTATTGTATTTACAGGAGCATTCGTCTTTTTTAAATCCATGACTTTATTTTATTTAGTAAATTTTTGTAAATCTGTTTCCACTCTGGCATTCATTTCATCTGCCTCTTTTTTATACTTCGTAGCACCATTAAACTTAATCAAGTTTCCATAAGCTACTTTAGCCACATTTAAACGCTCTTCCATTTTTGAAGGAATACTGTTTATTGCTAATTTATATGCTGAATCATATTTATAAAACAATGCATCTTCTTTTAACGGTGTTCCTGGAAAATCAGCAATAAAATTATCAAAAGCGATTAATGCTGATTTGTAATCAGAAATTGTATTGTATCCTTTCGCGTTTTCGTATGCTTTTTTCTCCAGTTTACCATTTAAAACTTTTACAGCTTCGTTTGCCTGAGCGATATACTCAGAATTTGGGTAACTTTCGATAAAAGTTTGTAATTTTTCCAAGGCTTTTACAGTGTCTGTCTGATCTAAGCTATAAACAGGCGCTAATTTAGAATAGCTATACGCTCCCAAAAAAGCAGCTTCCTGAACTTTTTCACTTCTAGGATAACCTGAAACGAAACTTTCAAACTGATAACCTGCTAAGTAATATTGTTTTGTTTTGTAATACGATTGTGAGAACATGTAAAATAATTTCTCTGCCTGAGGTTTCCCTCTGTAAGAAGATGCCAATTGTTCAAAAAGACGTATAGCTTTTGAATATTTACCTGCATCATACATTTTCGTTGCAACTTCGAATTTTGCAGCAACATCATCGTTCTTTAATGCCTTTTGGTATTCGCTACAAGAACAAAAAAGGACAACAATAATTAACAGAGATACTATTTTTTTCATTTTCTTACTTTTATTATGATTTCTTAGACAATTATGCCAAAGCAAAATCACACCGAAGTTTCGGTGGCAAATTTAGTTATTAATTTAGCTACTACAAAATATTTTTTGGTATATATAGAATACCCACAATCTCATGCTTATTTTATACTGTTTTTCACAAATTCATTCAATCTGCCTGCTAATGAATCATCAACAGCCACCAATGGCAAACGTACTGTGTTCTCAGCAATACCAAGGGCTTGAAAAACTTGTTTGATTCCGGCAGGATTTCCCTGCTCAAAAATCATATCAATACAATCGGATAAAAGATACTGTGTTTTAAACGCTTCTGTTACCTTTTTATTGAGTCCTAAACGAATCATTTCTGTAAATTCTTTTGGAAAACCTTGTCCGATAACCGAAATCACCCCTGCTCCACCTGCCAAAACAATTGGTAAAGCAATCATATCATCTCCTGAAATAATCAGAAAACCTTCCGGTGCATTTTTAATCAATTGTAAAGCCTGAGCCATATCTCCGGCAGCTTCTTTAATCGCTACCACATTACTAAAATCATTCGCCAAACGAATTACTGTTGACGGCGACATGTTACTGGATGTTCTTCCCGGAACGTTATATAAAATCACAGGAATTGGGGAAGCTTCTGCAATAGCTTTAAAGTGCTGATAGATTCCTTCTTGTGTTGGCTTGTTATAATAAGGAGAAACAGAGAGTATGGCATCAAAAGCAGAAAAATCTCCTGTTTTTAATTCCTCTACAATTTGCATGGTATTATTTCCACCAACTCCAAGTACCAATGGCAGTCTTCCTTTATTAGTATCTATAACCGTTTTAATCACCAGTTCTTTTTCGGCTTGTGTCAGAGTAGCATTTTCTGCCGTTGTTCCCATAACTACAAGATACTCAACACCACCGTCTATCGAAAAATTAACGATGCGCTGTAAAGCTTCGATATCTACTGAAAAGTCTTTTTTAAATGGGGTTACAAGCGCAACACCAGTTCCTATTAATGATTGCATATTCTACTTTATAATTTTATTTTATACTCTTTAAATATCTAAACAATTCGTGCACGAAAAGTTTGTAATTCTTTATAGCAGTATCAATCATCCATCGATTTAATTTTTCATCTACTGATGCGAATCCTACTTTAAACTTCGCTTTTGACTTGGCAGTTATCAGCATCAAAATGGCCGTTTCAATGTCATAATAACTAATCAAAAGATCAAATTCTGTTTTTATAAATTCATTTAAGAAACCTTCTGTAATCTCCCCCTTCCAATTGACGCTTTTTCGTCCAAAAGTTGGTCTTGAATACGTTTGTTTCTCGCTAAATTTACTTCTGTACACTGCAATTTTGATATTCTCAGGAGTAATTCCTTTCGAGATCAATTCCTTTATCAGGTCTTCTGAATGATCAAATCTACTTTCATCAATCAGTAAACCAATTGTTTGCACATTACTTGTAAATACTTCGTTTTTGACATTATTCAAGTTATTTTTTAATGATTTTTTTACAAAAAATTCCTTTATATAATTTAAAAACATAGTACTTTTACCAGATTACAAAATTAATTATTTAAGTCGCATTTAAGATGGTAAAACTAAAAAAGTATAACGGAGTTTTGAAACTTTTTGTTATATTCTTAACACTTTTTTTTATATTTTCCTGTAGCCAGAAAAATTATAATCTAACAAAAATTGAAGGAAAGCAACTTCCGATAACTGAAAAAGGAACTGAAACTCCTGCAATTGAGAACTTTATTAAACCTTATCGTGATCATATTAATAAGGATTTAGATAATGTTCTGGCTTATTGCCCTGAAACTCTTGATAAAAGTACAGGGAAATGGCAAACCAGCATTGGTAACCTTATGGCTGATGTTTGTGTTAAAAGAGGAAACCTGGTTTTTGAGGCACGCGAGAAGAAAAAAATTGACTTGTGCTTACTAAATCATGGTGGTATACGAGCTATATTACCTAAAGGAAATGTAACCAACAGAACAGCATTTGAAATCATGCCTTTTGAAAACAGCATGGTGGTTATGGCTTTAAAAGGAGATCAGATTTTAGAAATGACTTCCTATATTATTAAGGCGCAAAAAGCACAACCTTTATCGGGTATGACTTTTACTATTGCAAAAGACAAGACTGCAAAGAATATTATGATTCAGGGAAAACCACTTGATCTTAATAAGGTTTACTATGTAGCAACAAATGATTATTTGGCAAATGGCGGAGACAGTATGTCTTTTTTCGCAAAAAGTGTTCAAAAATATGATCTGAACTACAAACTGAGAGATGTATTAATTGATTACTTTAAAGAAGTTGATACGATTCCGGTAGCAAAAGACATCCGAATTACAGAAGAATAAAAATCCCATTTCGCAAAAACATACAAAATGAAAAGAAGAGAATTTATCGAAAAAACAGCTGCAAGTACTGCCTTATTAAGTTTAGGTTTGTCATTGAGCAGTTTTGAAAATAACGATATCAAACACTTAACCATTCTACATACCAACGATGTTCACAGTCATATTGATCCATTTCCGGCTGATGATCCTCGTAATCCGAACAAAGGCGGTGTCTCACGCAGAGCTGCACTTATAGAAACGATTCGTAAAGAAAATCCAAATGTACTTTTACTGGATGCCGGCGATATTTTTCAGGGAACTCCTTATTTTAATTATTATGGAGGGGAATTGGAATTTAAACTGATGAGTATGATGAAGTACGACGCATCGACTATTGGAAACCACGATTTCGACAATGGTCTTGACGGATTACACGCACAAATGCCTCACGCTAGTTTTGATTTTATCTGCTCGAACTACGATTTTAAAAATACGGTGATGAACGGTCTTGTAAAACCGTATAAAATTTTCAATAAAAACGGAATTAAAGTAGGTGTCTTTGGTTTAGGAATCGAGCTTGCCGGCCTAGTTGACAAACAAATGTACAAAGAAACAGTCTACAACAATCCTGTAGAAATTGCGCAGGACATGACGCAATTGCTAAAGAAAGAAGAAAAATGCGATTTGGTTGTTTGTCTGTCACATCTTGGATACAAATACAAAGACGATGAATCTAAAATTTGTGATTTAAAACTGGCTGCTCAAACTCAGGATATTGATTTGATTATTGGAGGCCACACACATACTTTCTTAGACAAACCAACTGTTGTAAAAAACAAAGCCAATCAGGATGTTTTGGTGAATCAGGTAGGCTGCTATGGAATCAATTTAGGAAGAATAGACTTTTACTTCGATAAGAACAAAGCTCACACGAACGAAGGGAAATCAATTATTGTTTAGCGTTTTTCTTTTTTTTGGTTTTCGTTTTTTCCAGGAAATACTCGACCATAAAAAAGTATGCTAAAATTTGAGTGACATCCCGGATCAATACCAGGACTACGGAATAGGAAAAGTATTCATTGAAAATATAAAATATATCTGAAAAGATATAGGAAATTGCCATTAATGACATGAGTAACGCTAAGTAGGTTCCTTTTGTAATATAACTAATGAAGGACAAACAACTTAACACACTTAAGACAATTCCGTAGATCATATAGATCAAACTAAATCGTTTCATATTATCAAATTGCATTCCTAGTGCTGATACTAAGAGATATACAATAAAAATAACTACTATAGAAACTGGAAGAAAATCTTTTTTTTCCAGTTTTATTTTTTCATGCCCTCCCAGATAAAGTCGGATAATTAAAAGGTAAACGACTAAAAAACACAGGACTCCCCCTAATTCAGAACTTTCGATATCCATTAGATTAAACACCTGGCCAATAAAGCTGAATAAAAAGATAACCCCTTCGATTTTCCCGATATTGAATTCGGTGCTAATCAAAAAGTAAATAAAAATCGAAGGAATTACAATGGCTTTGGCATAAGTCGCAAATAAAAACAGCTCGGTCCAGTCAAAAATGGCCGTGCACAATAATGCTAAAAAAAATAAAATCAACGACGGTTTATTCGCTTTCATTTAGTTTGTTTATAAAATCTTCTTCAGACAGAATAGGGATATTTAATTTACTGGCTTTTTCTAATTTTGCCGGTCCCATATTATCTCCTGCGACAACAAAATCTGTTTTTGCCGAAATAGAGCTTCCTACCTTACCACCATTGTCTTCAATAGTTTTCTTCAATTCGTCTCTGGAGAATTGAGTAAAAACTCCCGAAACCACAAATGTTTTTCCGATAAATTTTTCAGTGGCATTCGGGTTTATCTTCTCTACAATTTCAAACTGAATGCCGTAACTTTTGAGACGGTCTATAATTTCCTGGTTCTCTTTATTCTCAAAAAACTCAATTACACTTTTGGCAATTCTTTCTCCAATTTCATCTACCAAAATCAAATCCATCAGGGTAGCCTGACGTAATGCATCAATATTTTTATAATGTTTCGCCAGTTTTTTGGCTACCGTTTCACCTACAAAACGAATTCCTAAGGCAAAAAGAACGCTCTCAAATGGGATTTCTTTTGATTTCTCTACTCCTTTTACCAGATTCTCGGCAGATTTTTGCGCCATTCTCTCTAAAGGTAAAATATCTTCTACTTTTAATTCATACAAATCGGCATAATTGTGCACCAATCCATTGTTGAAAAGCAAAGCAACTGTTTCGCCACCAAGCCCTTCAATATCCATTGCTTTTCTTGAAATATAATGTTGAACCCTTCCAATAATCTGCGGTGGGCACCCATAAAAGTTAGGGCAATAATGATTGGCTTCTCCTTCATTTCGAATCAATTCGGTTTGACATTCCGGACAATGTGTGATGTATGCAGTAACTTCTGAATCTTCGGGGCGTTTGGACAGGTCGACGGCAATTATTTTTGGAATGATCTCTCCTCCTTTTTCTACAAAAACGGTGTCATTGATTCTGATATCCAATTTTTCAATCTGATCTGCATTGTGCAAAGAGGCTCTTTTTACAATGGTTCCGGCCAGTTGTACCGGCTCTAAATTGGCTACAGGAGTGATTGCTCCCGTACGGCCTACCTGATATGAAATAGACTGAAGTGTGGTCGAAACCTGTTCTGATTTGAATTTATAAGCTATGGCCCAACGTGGAGATTTTGCAGTGTATCCTAATTCTTCCTGATGCTGAATACTGTTTACTTTAACGACTACACCATCGGTTTCGTAAGGTAAATTATGACGGTGTACGTCCCAATAATCAATGAAATCGAAAACTTCCTGCATATTTTGCACCAGTTTTGCTTCGTTAGGCACTTTGAATCCCCAATTTCTGGCTGATTCCAATCCTTCAAACTGGGAAGTAAACGGGAGATTGTTTCCTGTAACAAAATACAATAAACATTCTAACGGACGTTTGGCAACCTCAGCACTATCTTGTAATTTCAAACTTCCTGAAGCTGTATTTCTGGGATTTGAATACGGTGTTTCGCCTATTTCAATTAGATCCTGATTCATTTTTTCGAAACCGGCAAAAGGCAAAATTATTTCTCCTCTAATATCAAATTTATCCGGATAGTTCCCTTTTAATTGTAAAGGAATCGATTTTATGGTTTTGATGTTGTTGGTTACCTCATCTCCCTGAAAGCCGTCTCCTCTTGTTAAAGCCTGAACCAGTTTTCCGTTTTCATAAGTAATACTGATCGAAGCTCCGTCGTATTTTAATTCGCAGGTATATTGCAGATCAACATTTCCTAAAACTTTCTGAATTCTGGCTTCCCAATCCAGTAAATCTTCTTTAGAATAGGAATTATCCAAAGAATACATCCTGTACTGGTGTGCAATTGTTTTAAAATTCTTGGTCACGGCACCTCCTACTCTTTGAGTTGGGGAATTTTCATCAAAAAACTCAGGATGTTTATTTTCTAAATCCTGAAGTTCCTTTAACTTAATATCAAAATCATAATCAGAAATTGTAGCGTTGTCTAACACGTAATAATTGTAATTGTGCTGATTAAGTTCGTTTCGTAAAGTCTGAATTGTTTCTTGAATACTCATAAGATTTTAAAATACCGGAGGTTTTGATTTTGAATAATTGAATACCAAAATTAGGATTATTTTTGTTCAAAAACAGTAAAATCCGAAAGTTTTATAAACTCAAAAATCAAGTTGCAAAAAGATGCAACTTGATTTTCTTCCTGCCCATTCTTCTTAAAAAAGAATTAATAAAAACCAACTTCCAAATGGTTTCTTCATTTTAAAATTCAAACTAACAATTCAATCATTAGTGTGAAAATGTAACTCTATTTTTGAATTATAATAAAGTCTGAGCGTCTGTTTAACAAATGTTCCGCCTCGGTACATTTTACACCATTTTTGCATTTATTGATCGGACGGCTTTCACCGTAACCAATAGCACTTTCGATTCTTGCAGTGTCAATACCTTGTGAAAGGATATAATCACGTGTTGATTTAGCTCTATTATCTGAAAGTTTCAGGTTATAAGCATCTTTACCTCTGGAATCGGTATGGGACTCAATTTTGATACGGATTTTAGGAAATTTTCGCATCACAAATACTACTTTATCCAACTCAGTGGCTGCCAAAGGTGTAATATTGAATTTGTCGTAATCAAAATAGATCGGATTAACGTCAACTTTTTCGACTCCTTGTTTTTTCACTACCAGGTCATCATAATTGCTAAGCTCAAAATCGACATCGGTAATTTCGGCTTCATTGATTTTGGTTGTGGCAACAGTTTTTTCATCGTCACTATAATTAAATTTTGACGCTACCAAACGAACTGCTTTGTTGCAAGGAACTGTTACCGCATATTTGCCGTCAAAATTGGTTTTAGTTTCTGCCAAAACTTCATTATACGGATCATAAGCTATTATAGTAACATCGGCTAAAAGTGCTTTTGATTTATGATCGATTGCTTTTCCTGAAATATTCTGATTGCAAACGGGTTGTCCTTTAGTAAAGGAATAAATATCATCATCGCCTTTTCCTCCTGCTCTGTTGGAAGATACATATCCATAACTTCCGGTTTTATCAATCACAAAAGTAAAATCGTCTTTATTACTGTTTATTGGAGCTCCCAAATTTTTCGGTGCCGAAAAGCTCCCATCCGATAACATTTTACTTTCGTACACATCTAAATCTCCTAAACCATAATGTCCGTCTGAAGAAAAATAAAGTGTTCCGTTACGAAAGAATGGAAAAAGATCATTTCCTAATGTGTTAATTTTTGGCCCTAAATTTTGAGGGGAACTCATGGTTCCGTCGTTTGCAATTTTCACAACATACAAATCGGTTTCTCCATAGCCGCCCGGCATATCGGAAGCGAAGAAGAGCAATTTACCGTCGTCGCTTAAACTAGGATGCCCAACAGAATAATCATCACTATCAAAGAAAATCTTTTGCGGGTTTTCTACCTTTCCGTCTACCAAAGATCCTTTTAGAATTTGAAAGTTGTTGATTCTGTCCTGGTCGACTACTAATTTGTTTTTCTTGACAATATTAGACGTATAGTAAATTGTTTTTCCGCTGGCATCAAAAGAGGCGGTTGCTTCGTGATATTTAGTCATCACGTTAGGGATAAACAGTTTTTCGTTAAATAAACCTCCATCAGCGGGATTTCGTTCGGCTACATACAAATTAAGAAAAGGCTGATTGTTCCAGTTGTAAAGTTTATCGGCAAACTTCGTAGTATCTCTGGCCGATGAAAATACAATTCGGTCCTGAAAAAATGTAGCTCCAAAATCAGATTTACCGGTATTAATGTCTAAGTTTCTAGTGTCGTACAAAGACTTAGTTTTGGCCAGACTGTCTAATTGTTTTTTCTGAGCAACATACCGATTGATCTCTTTCTGATCTCCTTTTTTATTGAGATATTCTTTGGTAATTTTATCGGCTTCATCATAATCCATAACAGATTTCAAGCACTGAATATAGCGCAGGTAATAAATGTCGGTCAGATTATTCCCTTGTATCTGATAGAGTCTTTTATACCATCGAAGCGCATTTCTTCCATCGGAAATAAAATAATAAGAATCTGCGGCATTTTTTATGGTTTGTGCTGTTGGATTCTCTATATTCTGCAAACACTCTTCATAAGCTTTAGAGGCATCGAGATAAGAGAAATTTCGAAACAATGCATCGGCTTTTTTCAAATTAGTCTTTTGAGCAAAACCAAAGGTAATGCTCAAGACTAAACTAAGGATATATAGTTTTTTCATAGGGTTTATGTTTTAGAAGAATCGAGGTGATTTGATTTTACTTTGTTTTCTAGTAAACTGATAACGCAAGATGATCTCATGTGATCCATCATTGTATTTATTCAAATCACTAACGGTATAATCAAAAGCATACCCTGCATAAAAACTTCTGGATATCTGAAAACCTGCCAGAATACTTATCGAGTCGTCTGTTCGGTAAGATCCACCTATTACAAACTTTTCTGCTATCATAAAATTTGCCGAGATATCAGCAGTAAGTGGTGCTCCACTCACTGCTTTTACCAAAAATGCCGGCTTAAATTTTAAGTTTGGATTCAAATCAAAAACATAACCTCCCATCAGGTAGTAATGCAATCGATCGTACGATATAGACTCCTGAATATCATCGTAATAATCACTTTTAATAAAGCTTGGAACTGAAAGACCAACATACCATTTGTTAGTGTAATAGTACACCCCTGCTCCTACAGCCAGTTTCAATTGATTATTAATATTCTGATTCAGTAATACATCATTATTGTTATAGAATCGTCCTTTTGACCAATCTACGTTTAACATTCGCATACCTGCTTTTAATCCAAACGCAAGTCTTTTTTCATATCCTAAAGGAATTGAATAAGCGAAGTTCCCGTCGATATACAACTCATTTGACGGACCAATTTTGTCATTAACAACACTTAATCCTAAACCAATCATCTCGTTTCGAAGAGGTGAATGAACAGAGAATGATTGTGTTTCGGGTGCTCCATCGATTCCAACCCATTGCGAACGATGTAAAAGTGTCGCCTCGATGGTTCCGGTAGATCCAGCATAAGCTGGATTCACCGACATCGTATTGTACATGTATTGCGTGTACTCCGGATCCTGTTGTGCACTGGCACAAAATGTGATAAAAGAACATATTAAAATAAAATACGTTTCTATTGATTTTATATATAGTTTCATAACGATACTTATTAAGTTTAATTAATTAGATGATTAATACGGCTGCTTATCTCATTATAGATAACCATCCTTTTTTAACCGTTCCGTCTCCTATTGCTATCACATAGAAATAAGTACCTGTTGGCAGCATATCTCCTCTGTTGATAACTCCGGATACATTAGCGGTTCCGTCCCAATCATTTTCATAATGTTGTTTACTATATACTAATGAACCGTATCTGTTATACACTTTCAACTCATTATTTGGATAAGTTTCGATACAATCAATTCTGAACAAATCATTTGCCCCGTCATTGTTTGGAGTAAATTCATTGTAAACGGTCAAACAAATTGGTTCAACAGAAACTGAAGCCGAATTATTTGATGAATCCACATCTAACGGAGTGGAAGTCTCGACAGTTGCAACGCTTAAGTATTTACCACCTGGCAATACTTCTGCTACAATTGTAAGGACAACACTTTGTCCTGCATTCAACGTTGGAATCGTCCAAATTTGGGATAACAAACTGTATGTTCCTGCAGTTGCAGATGCACTTATCAAATTATATCCGCTAGGTAATAAATCGCTTACTATCGTATTGATAAAATTACCCTGACCAATATTATTTACTGTTACGGTAAATGTTATCTGATCACCAAAATTAGGTTTAGGATTGCTAACTGTATTGGTTATTGTTAGATCAGAACAAGTTGCTACAATTACATTTAATGATTTTGTAGTTCTCTCGTTACAAGTATTAATATACTCAACCTCAACTTTACCAGGTCCAATATCTGACCAGGAAATGGTTACAGAACCATCGTTAAGTCCTCCGCCTGAAGTAATTGTTCCGTTAGAAACTGACCATACATAATTTGATTTTCCATTGGCAATCGAATAAGTAACTCCCTGAAATACACATGGCGTATCATCTGTTGTTGTGATAGGAACCAATGCATCATTGTTAAAGGTAACAATCACCGCTAATCTCGGAACTGCTCCACAACCATTAGTGATATTACCTTGTGCCGCGGCATAATAAGTTGCCGCAACAAGAGGTGTATTCGCTGCCAATGGAGTTCCTCCAGATGCAGTGGTATACCAAACAATGTTAGCTTCATTTACTACAATATCCTGAACTGTTGGTGCTGCTGATAAACAAAATACTTGTGTCGTTCTTGGAGTAGTAACACTAAGCGGTACGTTAACCGTTACTGCAACGGCCAATCTAATTGGATTTTCACAACCAGAACTGCTTGCAATTACGCCATAATAAGTACCCGTAGCTAAAGCTGTAGTTGCCGGAATTGCAGTTCCGCCTGTTGGAGTACTGTACCAGATTACACCGGATTCATTCACTTGAATGTTAGACACTTTTGGTGCATCTACCGAACAGAAGTTTTGAGTTGCTGCATTAGTTGTAGGCGTCGCCATTGGGGTTACAATGGTAATGACAACCTGCAAACGATTAGCACTCTTACATCCTGTTACCGGATCTGTAAGCTCTCCGTAATAGGTACCGGAAGTTAAAGCGGTTGTCAATGGAATTGCTGTTCCGCCTGTTGCGCTACTAAACCATGCTACATTACTCTCGTTAACCTGAATACTTGCAAAGGTAGGAGCACTTGTAGAACAGAAATTCTGAGTCGCCGCAGTTGTAGTTGGATCTTTAGAAATTCCAATAGTTACCGTAACTTTTAATCTCACGCTGCTTTCACAACCGGATACCGGATCTTTTATCGCTGCATAATAATCACCATTTACTAGTGGTGTAGTTCCCGCAACGACAGTTCCGCCAGTTGCAGTGGTATACCACACGATGTTGCTTCCGTTTACCTGAATGTTAGCAACCGTTGGATTATTTCCTGAGCAGAATACCTGAGTGGCAGCTGCTGTTGTTGGCGTACCCGGATCGATTACATTAACATTTACTGTTAATCTCACAGCACTTTCACATCCTGATACAGGATCTTTTATCACTGCATAATAAGTACCACTGGTTAAAGCTGTAGTAGAAGGAATCACTGTTCCTCCGGTTAGCGCAGTATACCAAACTATGTTTGCCTGATTGAATTGAACACTCGCAAACGTTGGTGCATTTACCGTACAGAAGGTTTGTGTTCCTGCTGTTACTAAAGTTGGTGTTCCCGGATTAGCAACATTGATTGTTACCGCTAATCTTACGGCGCTTTCACAGTTTGTAACCGGGTCTTTAATTACTGCATAATAAGTGCCGCTTGTTAAAGCTGTGGTTGATGCAATCACTGTTCCTCCAGTCAGCGCTGTATACCAGACAATATTAGCCTGATTAAACTGAACACTGGCAAAGGTTGGTGCATTTGCTAAACAGAAGTTTTGCGTTCCTGCCGTAACTAATGTTGGTGTACCAGGATCAGTAACATTAATTGTAATTGGTAATCTTTCGGTACTTTCACATCCTGATACCGGATCTATAACCGCAGCATAATAAATTCCGGTAGTTAAAGCTGTTGTAGAAGGAATTATAGTTCCTCCGGTTAAAGCTGTATACCAAACTATATTGGCGGCAACGGCAGGACTTACGTCGATTGTTGCAAAAGTTGGTGCATCTATCAAACAGAAATCCTGAGTAGTTTTGGTAATAATTGGTGCTTCAGGATCGGTTACAATAATGATAATCGCCAATCTCACATTACTCTCACAAAGAGTTACCGGATCTTTGATTGCAGCATAATATGTACCACTTGTCAATGCTGTCGTCGATGGAATTAAAATTCCTCCGGTTAAGGCAGTGTACCAAACTATATTGGCAGCAACAGCTGGACTTACGTCAATCGACGCAAAAGTTGGTGCGTTGAACAAACAGAAATTCTGAGTTGTTTTTGTAATCACAGGAGTTCCCGGATCGGTTACATTGATAGTAATCGCTAATCTGACAGCACTTTCACAAAGAGTTGTCGGATCTTTGATTGCAGCGTAGTAAACTCCAGTGGTCAAAGCTGTTGTGGATGGAATTAATGCCCCTCCGGTCAACGTTGTGTACCAAACAACATTAGCGGCAACAGCAGGACTTACATCAATCGATGCAAAAGTTGGTGCATTTACCAAACAGAAATTCTGAGTAGTTTTAGTGATTACCGGTGTTCCAGGATCAGTAACACTAATCGTTACCGCTAATCTCACGGCACTCTCACAATTGGTTACCGGATCTTTGATTACCGCATAATAAGTACCACTGGTTAAGGCTGTAGTCGAAGGAATAACTGTTCCTCCGGTCAATGCTATATACCAAACGATATTAGCTTCATTAAACTGAACACTGGCAAAAGTCGGCGCATTAACCAAGCAGAAGTTCTGTGTTCCTGCCGTAACTAAAGTTGGAGTGCCAGGATCAGTCACACTGATCGTTACCGCTAATCTAACAGCACTTTCACAATTGGTTATTGGATCTTTGATAACAGCGTAATAGGTACCGCTAGTTAAAGCTGTAGTTGAAGGAATCACTGTTCCTCCAGTTAACGCTGTATACCAAACGATATTGGCTTCATTAAACTGAACACTGGCAAAAGTCGGTGCATTGACCAAACAGAAGTTTTGTGTTCCCGCTGTAACTAAAGTTGGTGTTCCCGGATCAGTAACGCTGATTACTACAGCCAATCTTACTGCACTCTCACAGTTCGTGATTGGATCTTTGATTACAGCATAATAAGTACCACTGGTTAAAGCTGTAGTCGAAGGAATAACGGTTCCTCCGGTAAGCGCTGTATACCAAACAATATTTGCCTGATTAAATTGAACGCTTGCAAAAGTTGGTGCATTTACCAAACAGAAGTTTTGTGTTCCTGCTGTAACTAAAGTTGGGGTACCCGGATCAGTTACGCTTATTGTAATTGCCAATCTCACATTACTCTCACAGTTCGTGATTGGATCTTTGATGGCAGCATAATAAACTCCTGTAGTTAAAGCTGTAGTTGAAGGAATTAAAGTTCCTCCGGTAAGTGCTGTGTACCAAACAATATTGGCGGCAACAGCAGGGCTTACATTAATCGATGCAAAAGTTGGTGCGTTGACCAAGCAGAAATTCTGCGTAGTTTCAGTAATCACAGGAGTACCAGGATCGGTTACGCTAATGGTTATCGCTAATCGAACAGCACTTTCACAAAGAGTTACTGGATCTTTAATTGCAGCATAATAAACTCCGGTAGTCAAAGCTGTAGTCGATGGAATTAAAGTCCCTCCGGTAAGCGCTGTGTACCAAACAATATTAGCAGCCACTGCCGGACTTACATTGATTGATGCAAAAGTTGGCGCATTCACCAAACAGAAATTCTGTGTAGTTTCTGTAATCACAGGAGTTCCCGGATCGGTAACACTGATCACTACAGCTAATCTAACTGCACTTTCACAATTGGTTACCGGATCTTTGATTACGGCATAATAAGTACCGCTGGTTAAAGCTGTAGTCGAAGGAATAACGGTTCCTCCGGTCAACGCTGTGTACCAAACGATATTGGCTTCATTAAACTGAACACTGGCAAAAGTTGGAGCATTGACCAAACAGAAGTTTTGTGTTCCTGCTGTAACTAAAGTTGGTGTTCCCGGATCGGTAACACTGATCACTACAGCTAATCTAACTGCACTTTCACAATTCGTTACCGGATCTTTGATCACTGCATAATAAGTACCGCTGGTTAAAGCTGTAGTCGAAGGAATCACTGTTCCTCCGGTCAACGCTGTGTACCAAACGATATTGGCTTCATTAAATTGAACACTCGCAAAAGTCGGTGCGTTTACCAAACAGAAGTTTTGTGTTCCTGCTGTAACTAAAGTTGGCGTACCAGGATCGGTAACACTGATCACTACAGCTAATCTAACTGCACTTTCACAATTCGTTACCGGATCTTTGATTACGGCATAATAAGTACCGCTGGTTAAAGTTGTCGTAGAAGGAATCACTGTTCCTCCGGTCAATGCTGTATACCAAACGATATTGGCTTCATTAAACTGAACACTGGCAAAAGTCGGTGCGTTTACCAAACAGAAGTTTTGTGTTCCTGCTGTAACTAAAGTTGGCGTGCCAGGATCGGTAACACTGATCACTACAGCTAATCTAACTGCACTTTCACAATTGGTTACCGGATCTTTGATTACAGCATAATAGGTACCGCTGGTTAAAGCTGTTGTAGAAGGAATAACGGTTCCTCCTGTCAATGCTGTGTACCATACAATATTGGCTTCATTAAACTGAACACTCGCAAAAGTTGGTGCATTTACCAAACAGAAGTTTTGCGTTCCTGCTGTAACTAAAGTTGGAGTACCAGGATCGGTAACACTGATCACTACAGCTAATCTAACTGCACTTTCACAATTGGTTACCGGATCTTTGATTACGGCATAATAAGTACCGCTGGTTAAAGCTGTAGTCGAAGGAATAACGGTTCCTCCAGTCAACGCTGTGTACCAAACGATGTTGGCTTCATTAAACTGAACACTCGCAAAAGTCGGTGCATTGACCAAACAGAAGTTTTGTGTTCCTGCTGTAACTAAAGTTGGTGTTCCAGGATCGGTAACACTAATTGTTACGGACAATCTAACAGCACTTTCACAAAGAGTTGTTGGATCTTTAATTACTGCAAAATAAGTACCACTGGTTAAAGCTGTAGTAGAAGGAATAACGGTTCCTCCGGTAAGCGCCGTGTACCAAACAATATTCGCTTCATTAAATTGAACGCTGGCAAAAGTTGGAGCATTTACCAAACAGAAGTTTTGCGTTCCGGCAGTAACTAAAGTTGGAGTACCGGGATCGGTTACATTTATTGTAATTGCCAATCTCACATTACTTTCACAAAGAGTTGTTGGATCTTTGATGGCAGCATAATAAACTCCGGTAGTCAAAGCTGTCGTTGATGGAATTAAAGTTCCTCCTGTCAAAGCCGTGTACCAAACAATATTGGCGGCAACAGCAGGACTTACATCAATAGAAGCAAAAGTTGGTGCATTTACCAAACAGAAATCCTGTGTAGTTTTAGTGATTACTGGTGTTCCAGGATCGGTTACGTTGATGGTAATTGCTAATCTAACATTGCTTTCGCAAAGAGTTGTAGGATCTTTAATCGCAGCGTAATAAACTCCGGTAGTCAGAGCCGTTGTGGATGGAATTAAAACTCCTCCGGTAAGTGCTGTGTACCAAACAATATTGGCAGCGACAGCCGGACTTACATTGATTGATGCAAAAGTTGGTGCATTTACCAAACAGAAGTTCTGAGTAGTTTCTGTAATCACAGGTGTTCCCGGATCAGTTACGTTTATCGTAATTGCTAATCTTACATTACTTTCACAAAGAGTCGTAGGATCCTTGATCGCAGCATAATAAACTCCGGTAGTTAAAGCTGTAGTAGATGGAATTAAGGTTCCTCCGGTCAGCGCCGTATACCAAACAATATTGGCAGCAACAGCAGGACTTACATCGATCGATGCAAAAGTTGGAGCATTCACCAAACAGAAGTCCTGAGTAGTTTTAGTAATCACAGGTGTTCCCGGATCGTTTACGATTACGGTTACAACTGATCGAACTGAGCTTTCACAATCATTCACATCTCTGATCGCACCGTAATAGGTTCCGTTTGTCAAAGCAGTTGTCGGATTTAATGCGACTCCTCCTGTGGCTGCACTGTACCAAACCACATTAGTCTGATCGGCCTGAAGATTAGCAACTGTAGGATTGTTTATCAAACAGAAATTCTGATTATAAGTCGTAGATGTTGGTGTACCCGGATCATTAATAAGTACGGTCACCAATCTTAATTCTCCATTTTTATTCTGACAAGTAAAATCACTTGAAACTGCAACATAATAAATCATCGGGCTCATTGCCGGTGTTAAACCTGTAGCGGTTAAAACTCCGCTTCCACTAATTGCATAGGTTACTCCGCCAATTGTTCCGCTAAAAATAGGTTGCGTTTTGTTCGCATCTAAATACCAGGAGAAAACAGGATTTGTCAGAGTGCTTGACGGTGTTAGTACCGCAGGTGTATCATGACAAATAGAAGCATTGTTTATTGAAATATCGGTTACCAGTGAGCTTGGTAAAATAGTAAAAGTCACTTGTTTTCTGTCTGCCGGAGCAGTTTCACAATATTCGTCAGAACTTACTCCAACGTAATAGGTATAAGTCCCCGGAAGTAAACCGGTAACTATTAATTTAGAGGTTACCTGACCAGGAATTGGCTGACTTGTTGTACCATCAAAACTGTACCAGTGGTATACCGGATTGGTAAGTACTGGTGTAGCACTTAGAACAGCATCTAGTGTTACTGTACCGCTTTCAGAACAAATAATAGTTGCACTACCTCCATTTATAGTTACGTTGGTAATAGTTGCTGCAGGAACAGTTGCTCTTACAGTTACTGTAACTTCACCTCTTTCCAGAGCCGGACATCCGTAACGAATTGGCTGAATATAATATTTATACGTTCCGGCAGCTAATGTAGCAGGAAGTGTATAAGTCTGACCGCTGGCCAACAGATTTCCTCCCGTAGGCGAATCGTACCAGGCATAATCAGCACAAGGCTTCGGAGGGACGACGAGCGTGAGGTTGGCTCCCGGACAGACCGTTATTTTATTATCAGGATCGGCCCCTATCACTTCTGTATTGGTTGTACGATCTACCGAATGAACTCTAAGCTGATCTAAAACAGTAGCAACACCTCCATAAGTTATCACTACTTTATCGTAAGGCTGCGTTTGAGGTGCAACAATAGTCATAGCCATTGTATCTCCTGAAAGCAGTTTTAAAGTCAAAAGACTGCTTGTATTGGCAATTGGTCCGCCAACCGGAATGTTTCCAGAGTAAAGCTGGATGGTAAATCCGGTAAGTAAATTAAGATTTAAAACTGTTCCCGGTTTAGAAATTACAATTCTTAAACTATCACCCACCATCGATGGCGTTCTAAAAGTTGCAGTCAACTCTGAAGCTGCCAATACTCCTACAGCGTTAAACATTGTTGCATAAGTTGCAATATCTTTATCGGCTATATTCCATGGATTTGAAACTCCAACTGTAGCCGTTAAAGCACCTACTCCCAAATCTTTTACACCGGAGAAAACATCTTCGATATCGCCCTGACCACAGGTGATCTGAGCTACTTCTCTTTTGTAATAAGTATCATAAACATTGATGTTTTGCGCTACACTTAAAACAGATCCCAGCTGCACACGGATACCGTCGTAATCCTGAAGTCCGGAAGCATTAGAAGGAACAAAAGTATATTCGAATGAATTTTGTCCCGGTAACAGGTTCAATAAAGATCCTGTAACGGATTGTAATGTTCCAATATCGATAGGGTTATTAGATCCGTCACGTTTAGTACCTACAACCGAGATACTTTGTGCTACAGCAAGCAAGCTGTTTTCTAAACCTAATTTTACTGTTACCGGTGTTCCTTTGGCAATTGTAGTTGGCCATTGCAAATTTTGCCAGGTCGTTCCAATACCCAAAAGTCCTAAACCGGTTGTAATAGTTGAATAGGTGCTTGGATCATTATCGGCAGCAAGAGGTCCATTAGTTACCCCTCCGGTAATAATTGTTCCTGAAGATTGTGTATTGGCGTACACTCTTTCCTGTAAGGTATCACAGGCAGCAGGATCAATCACACTAATCGTGATGGTCTGACTAACTGTACAGGTACCATTGCTGGCTACTACAGTATAAGCAAAAACACCTACAGTATTAAGAACACCTGTATTATTCGAAGGCAATACATTACCCTGCTGATCGTACCAGGTTATAGTTCCGTTTGAAGTGGCTGTTAAAGCAACAGAAGAACCTTTAGTAACCGCTACTGAATTTGTTAGTACTGTTAAAGTTGGCAACGGATTAACCGTTACTGCTACAGGTAACTTAACTGATGGACAATTGCCTCCATTAAGCTGAGCCTGAATAAAGTAATTACCATTTGCAGTAATATTTGACGCGGCCTGCTCTGTAATAGGATTATTTCCCGCATCAAAGAACGTATAAGTAGTATTTCCCGATGTATCAAAATTTGTAATCGCATCTTTCAGACTTACTTTAGCACAACCGGACAAAGTTGGTGTTACCGTTAAAGCAGTACCTGTTGGGAAATTAACAACAACTTCCTTAAGAAATCCTGATGCATTCTCACAGATACCTCCATTTAGTACAGACACATAATAGGTATAAGGAGCATTTAACTCTGTAAGTCCGCTGATGGTAAGGGCACCTGTTCCTAAATCTTTAGAATAAGTAACCCCGGCTATCGTTCCGGTTGCTTCCTGTGTTTTATTTGCATCTAAATAATACTTGAATGTTGCTCCTGCTAAAGGAGAAGAAGGAGTCAAAACAATACCTCCGGCACAAGAAGCTGTTACGGGGCTTGTTATATTGATATCACTGGCTGTCGGCAGAGGTAAAACTGTTACCGTAACAGCCTGACGAACTGTATTAATACAAGTTCCGCCACGTGTAGCTTCTAAATAAAATGTAGTAGTAGCGCTTAATGCAGCCGTTGGATTCACAGCTACTATGTTTCCTCCGGTTGGCGCATCGTACCACACAAATGTATCTCCTCCGGTTGCGGATGCTGTTAAAGAAGCTGTTTGTCCGGCACAGATTGGTGTTGCATTCCCTGTTATTACTGCATTGGCAAATCTATAAGAAGCTTCGTAAATCTCCAGACTTGATAAAACAGTAGCTAATCCATTTAATCGGACACGCACACTGGTAAAAGTACCCGCTGCAGCAAAACTTGCTTTGAAACGATTTCCTGATAAGATCTGAACATTCAGAAGATTATTGATGGTGCTAAAATCTCCGTTAGGTACCCCCGAGTTAAAACTTTGCAGGCTAACATTAGAAAGTGCACTAATATCAAGAAGTCCAACAGGAATTCCCAGTTCCACATCTATAATATCGCCTGCCTGCCCCGTTGTTGGAAAAGTTAAATCTTGCTGAATATGATCTGTTACTAAACCAATAGGTATTGAAAGAGTAGCTGCTGTAGCATTATTACCGTCTACAGAGTTTCCATCTGCACTGGAACTACAGGTTAAACAATTTGTGGTTCCTCCTTTAGTGGTTATTTGTGAATTGGCTAATAAGCAATTATTCACTCCGGTAATTACGGTAACAACAATTGCGGTTCTTGTACTACTGGTACAATCTGACGTTAAATCTACCGACTCTACATAAAATGTTTTACTGGCTGTTAGTGCCGGGCTAGGTGTGAAACTGTCGACATTAGTGGCCAAAAAAGTCCCTCCCGTAGGTACATCATACCACGTATGTTTAATCCCCGGATTAGCTACAACGGCCAGTGTTACATCCTGACCGGACTGAATAATCACAGGTGAAGATACCGCAACCGGTGCTGAAGGTCGTGAATTAACATTTACCGTAACCGGTGTGCGGGTTGCACTTATACAACTTGCGATTGAAGCTTCGACATAATAAGTAGTCGTAGCCGTCAGATTTGGTGTATTGTAAACAGTACCTGTAAATACTAAATTCCCACCGGAACTTGCATCATACCATTTGTAAACAGTCCCGACAACCGGTGAATCAATAGTCACTGTTGTTGAAGTTCCGCTGCACAAATTCAAAGGACTAGCAACAACAGTTGCCGGAGCTATGGGATTATTTACAGTAACAGTAACAGGATTTCTTTCACTATTCACGCAACCATCGCGAGTAACTTCTACATAATACGTCGTATTTGCCGTTAAAGCCGGAGTAGTATAAGCCGCTGTACTGGCTAACAAAGTTCCTCCTGTTAGAGCGTCGTACCATTTAATAGTTTCGCCAGCAACAATATTTGCCGTTAAAGTAGTCGTTTGTCCTCCACAAATTGTGGTATTTCCTGTAAATGATGGCAGCTTATAGCGATGAGTAGCCTGATAAATTTTTAAAGTCGTTAAGGCAGATACCAGTCCGCCCAATCTAACTTCTACACGATCAAAATTGGCTCCCGCTGTAATAGTCGCTCTAAACTTATCCCCCGACAACAATTGTAAGGTAACCAGAGCGTTATTGATAAAAGTGCGATCATTATTATAAGTCGCACCATTATAAGTAGCCAGACTGACAGCGCCTAACAAGCTCAGATCAGCAATTCCTCCAGGTAACTCCAGGTCAACATCTATAAAATCACCTGTCTTTCCGGGATTATTAAATTGTAAGGTTTGCTGAATCCACCCATTGACTAAACCTACTGGCAGCGTTATAGAGGAGGAAGTAGTGCTATTCCCGTCAACAGAATTATTCTGGGCACTTGAAGAGCAAAGTAAGCAAAGACCGTTTTGAGTAGTTTGCTGACTGTTGGCTTCCAGACATCCTCCCAAAGGATTAGCTAAAACCGTTACTGTAACAGGAGCTCTCGTAGCGCTAACGCAGCCTCCTGCAATAGTACGAGACTCCACATAATATGTTTTGGTTGCCACTAATATCGGAGTGGTAAATGTATTTGAATCTCCTAATAATTTTGTTCCGCCTGTAGGTACATCATACCAATCCAGAGTTACTCCCGCTTCAGCTGTTGAAGCACTTAAAGTAGCATTCTGACCAGATAATATAGATACGCTTTGGGTTAAAATAGTAGCGACCCCGGGAACCGGAGTTGAAGTAACCGTAACCAGAGTTCGTGTTGGTGTCACACAGGAACCAATCGATGCTTCGACATAAAAATTAGTCACACCCGTCGGAACGGTTGGTGTATAGGTACTGCCTGTACTCAATGCCACACCACCTGTTGGTGCACTGTACCAGGAGTAAGTCGTTCCCAGTACCGGATTAATAACCGACAAGGTAGTTGCCTGTGTTGCTCCTGAAGAACAAATTGAAGTTCCAACCGTACTTATCGTTGGCAATACCGGGTCCAGAACATTAATAGTTACCGGAAATCTTTCGTCACTTTCGCAACCCGCACTTCTGGTTATACCTATATAATAAGTAGTACTTGTGGTTAGTGCCGGTGTTGTAAAAGTATTCACGCTTGAAAGAGCTGTGGTAGATGTTGGCGAACTGTACCAGGCCAATGTAGTTCCGGCAGCAGGAGTTGCAGTAAGTGCAATAGACTGTCCTAAACAAACAGACTGAGTGGCTCCTCCGGTAATGGTTGGTTTTGCAAACTCCAATCGCACATCATATATACGTATATTAGTCAAGACACTAAGTAACCCGCCAATTTCTACCTTTACCTGATCGGAATCGGCCGTTAGGGTATACTTTATTGTACCTGTAGTTGCTCCGCTAATCGCGTTCACATTCAGCAACGGACTGTTTAAAGCCAATGCCGTACTGCTTGTACTATTGACTGAATTGCTTGGCTGGATTGTCGCATTAGACAATAATCCAACATCCAGCAAATCGGCATTTGATCCGTAAACAATTACAATCTGGTCACCGGCTTTCGCCATCTGACTAAATTTAACTGTTTCCTGCACGGAACAAAGTACACCCAGCGCATTGGTTAATGATGCATACGTACTTGTATTTGCATCATAAGCAAAGGTTGGGTTTAGTACTTCTGTAGTTCCCAAACATACTCCCGCTCTACTGTTCGTTTGAGAGATGGGTCTACAAAAAGTCTGGGCAAAATTTTCATTGCAAAAGAGCAGTAAAAAAATTAATCCCAATAATCTCCTCTTCATAAGAAGATCATAAAAAGTAAATTTTTTTTTCATAATTTGGAAGATTAGAAAATGGACAATAAAATACCTCTTGCGATAAGCACTTATGCTTAGGCAATTTCAAAAAACACTAATAATCAACTTGTTGAAATAAAATTTAGATTCCCAGAATACTAAGAATGTAAACAACATTTCAGTAAAAAAAAATCATGCTGTACACTCTAAACAGAAGTACATTAAAGAACCGCTCCTATTCTTTCGAATAAAAGACATACCAAAAAAAGTGCGGAAATACAGATCGAAATCAGACTTCCAAAAAGGGTGATTTGTTATTAACCAATTTTCATGAAAGAAAATATACGTTTTGGAGAATTGGGAAATTCTACCTCCTATATAGTCTGATTCAATATTCATAAAAAGTTGATTACTCTTTTTATAAACTTTGTTTCTTTTAGAACAGAACTCTAAAAATTGAATCAATTCATTTTAAAAAACGCAGTGCGGATTTAAAAAATTTTAAACACAACAATACGTTTCATCAACAAACCCCTTATTGGGATTTGAAAATAAAAAAATATTAAAACTGGAAAATTTATGAAACAAGTCTGAAGTGGAACAAAAATTAAATTTGATGATAAATTCATTTTTTTTCAAACTCTTACAAGATAAAGCTAAAATAATACGAAAACCTAATGCAAACTTGATAAAGAAAGTAGTGATCAATTCCATACGCAAACTAATTAAGTTATTATAAAAAACCTCAACTCTAGATAATCATACAAAAAACACTATTTGATGTATTACATAATAACTTAAATAGTTGTTTTTGGAAAAAGAACAAAAAGTTTTGTTTAACTTTTTCTTATACTAAAATTAGAAAAAAGGAAAACACCAAACAAGTATAATTTTCCTGTTTTTTAAATTTAAAGAAAAAACGAAAATAGAAAAAACAGGTAAATCATCGGAAAAACCTGCCCTAATAACGTCAAAATGAGATGAATTAAAAGAATGAAAATATTTTATCTTTTTTCAAAATCACCAAAAAAGAAAGTAAAAGATTACAATTTAAAAAGGTAATCGATTGAAATTGAACAAAAAAGACATAAAAACAGGAAGGATTTGATATTTATCACAATAAAACTCCATTCTTTAAATTATTCAGAAAAAATGCGTAGAAATACGGGTAAAAAAAAACATTAAAACTTCAACAAAAGTTAAAAAATTAAAAATTAGCAAACATCTAAACGTTAAACACTTACTAATTTTTAATCTTAAAAAAAGCTATGATTCAATAATTGTATTGATCTGTGTAAACAATTGACCGTCACTTAAAAATGCTCCTTGCTGAATTAATTCAAAAATAGAAGCGTTTCTCTCCTCTGTGAACACTTTTTTTCCAACCTTCATTCCTATGTTTTCGGTAAACATATTATCAGAAAGCCATTGCAATCCTTCCTTACTCAAAAAATCAGTTTCGGCAACCAATGATTTCAATACGATCGACTGAACATGAGTTTCAAAACACTGGAATAAGAAAATATGATTTTTAGAAAAGTGCTCCAAAAATTCTGCTCTCGACAAAACACCTTCCCAGATTAAATCTGAAAAAACATCCAGTTCCTGCTCCGCAACTTCCGGTTTATTTATTTTAAGAGCGTCCCACTCTGCTTTATCAATAGCCTGCGTTGCCAAAAAGCTTGCAAATTCTGCATGCAACTCATCAAATTGCTCTTTTGTTAATCTTGCGTATTTCATTTTTTTTCTTGTGTTAAACACTCTAAAAAGAGTTTGTGTAAAATTCCGGAACTTCTCTATTATTTATAAAAAAAAGCCCCCGCAAATGCGAGGGCAAATTTATAACTTTTTTTGCTTTACTAAAAGATGTATCGTATACCAAATTGCGCCTGCCATCTGGACAATAAACTAGCGTCATAATTAAACGTTTTGGTCTGAGTACCATTAAAAGTATACGTTGGTGTATTTCCGGCAACCGTAACTCCGATAGGCTGAACACTTGTAGGCACCTGAACAACTCCCCAATTTGAATTCAGTAAATTCCCGAAATTCAAAACATCGATACTAAACTGAATGGTATTCTTTTTATCTGAGGTGGAAGAAATCTTAAAATTATAATCCTGAAGAATTTTCAAATCACATCTTCCTCTCCACGGAGATATTGCTCCATAACGCTCAGCATATTGTCCTCTTCTGTCCTTCATGTATTTATCCTGAGAAATAAATTGATCAAAAGCAGCACCTTCTCCTGGTGCGCTAAAATTCATCAAAGCTATTTCAGCCGTTGTAGGGATATAAATCAAGTCGTTAACACTAGAGCCGTCTCCGTTAATATCTCCTCCATACGTGTAATTAAAACGTCCTCCTTGTGCATATTCGAGAACAGTCGACACTGTTGTCGCCCATTTATCTTTTCCATATTTCCATTTCTTGGAAGCTACTGCTATAAAACGATGATTATCTCCATATTTAGAATTCGAAAGCACATCGTTATTTACATTTCCTAAAGCCGGATTAAAAGCAAAAGCATCTCCCGTAATTTCAGCCTCAATAGAGTTAACATCTTTAGATTTTAAATAATTATAAGCCACACTCGCATACAATCCGTTTTCAAAGTTTTTCTGCACTTTTAAAGTGGCATTAAACGCACTTCCCTTATTCGAGTTCGTCATTACATAAGCATTGTTTGCACCTTTATCCGCTGCAACATAAATAGGTCGGTTATCCACACCTGCTAATGTTCCGGTTGGAGATTTCAATCCCCAATTCTGAACGTGTACTGCATTAATATCCTTATTATAAGACAAATCCGCTGTTACGATAAAATTATTTTCAAATCGATGATCAAACCCTAAACTGGTTCTCCAGACTTGTGGCCATTTATAATCCGGATCCATAATCTGCAAAAAGCCATCATCAGCACCACTTACCTGATTTCCCAACCACACAAAAGGGATTCTTCCGGTAAAAATTCCGGATCCCCCGCGAAGCTGTGAAGTAGCGTTACCTTTAACATCCCAATTAAAACCTATTCTTGGCGACCATAAAATTCGATCACTTGGCAAATTGGTCGAAATCAATTTAACCGCCTGCCCTGTCTGAGGATCAAAATAATCGGTATCGTTATTTCTTTTGGCTCCGCCATTATTCGTATCTATGTATTTTTGAATCAGATCAGCAGTATTAAAATACAAAGGCTTATCAATTCTTAATCCCAAAGACAGTTTGAAATTATCATCGATACTGATATCATCTTGTGCATAAAATGCGAGCTGCCCTACATTCAATTCCGCCAGTTTCCATCCCCCATCAGTTCCCACTTTAAAATTATTTTTGGCAGCGAAAACATCCTGAGCGTATTTCAAATTCTGCGCAATAATACTCGTAGCAAAAGGCTTAGCCGCATCATTTAAAAAATCCTGTGTTGTGAAATACGGCGTAAAGAAGGTTCCGGCATATCCGTTTGGATTTCCAAAATTATCATATCCGGCCAGATTAAAAGAGTTTTCAAACTTAAACTTCTCAAAAGAAGCACCAAAAGTAAACGCATGTTTACCCACATTATAATTCAGATTATTAGTGATCTGAATGACTTTCTGATCTAAAGTATTATTGATAGAAAAAGGCTCATGCCCTGCAATAATATAATTAGAACCTGCTCCGTCCTGAATATTAATCACAGGAGCCGGAACTGAAAATGGCACCCTGTAATCATTAAAATGCGAATAACCCGCCTGTAACTTATTAGAAACCGATTCACTAAATTTTGAATTTAACTCTACCAGAAAAGAACTCAGGTTATTATTAATCTGATATCCGGCATTTCTGAACTGCAAAATAGAAGCATTCGGGCCTCTAAAACCCAGTGCTGTAGGATGCGCCGGTTTGTCTTTTGAAGCGTCCAGAAAATTATAAATAACCGCCAGTTTATGATTGTCATTGATATTCCAGTCTATCTTAATAATTCCTTTATTCGAATTCGATTCATGCTTAAATCCCTGATAAGGTCCCGTCTCATAACCTAAATTAGATAAAGCCTTTGAAACCGCAATTAAATCCGATTCTAAAACTCTCGATTCATTAATTCCAGTTACACCATCATTATTATTGGCTACAAAATTAGATCCTAAATCACTTCGTTTGTCAATTTCAAAATTTCCGAAGATGAACAATTTATCCTTTATAATAGGAGCTCCCAAACTAAAACCAGCCTGAGTTTGTTCTAAAGTAGGTACAAATATTTTTTCTCCTTTGATCTTATTTCCCGTCAAATCCTGATTTCTGTAAAAACCATAAGCTGTACCATGAAACTCATTGGTCCCCGATTTAGTTACCGCATTAACAGAAGCTCCTGTAAAACCCGACAAAGTAACATCATAAGGAGCCGTCGCTACCTGAATCTGCTCAATAGCATCAAGCGAAATAGGCTGTGATCCTGTCTGACCTCCAGGTGTTGCAGCATCTAGTCCAAACGGATTATTAAATACCGCGCCATTTAAGGAGTAATTATTGTATTGATCGTTTCTTCCGCCAAAAGAACCTCCGCTAGCAGTGGGTTCCAAACGGGTAAAATCTTCCGCCGATCTTGAAATTGTAGGCAAAGCCGTTAACTCTCTTTTTCCTATGGTAGTTTCGGCACCCGTTTTGCCACTTTTAAAAACTTTATCCTTAGACACGATTTTCACCTCTTCGAGCGTCTGACTTTCATCTTCCAGAACCACATCAAGATTAAAAGGTTTTCCTAGATCAAGATTCACATCTGCATATTCATGATTTCGAAAACCTACAAAAGTCACCACAATTTTGTAGGGACCTCCAATTCTCATATTCAAAATATTAAACCTACCGTCTTCATTAGACACAGCTGAATATTTACTTCCTGTAGGAGTATGGATCGCTAAGATAGTAGCACCGGGCAAGAGTTCGTTGGTAGAACTCTTGATAATCCCCTTAATACTCGACGTCGTGGTTTGCCCAATAGCAGTGGTTATGGCAAACACACCTAGTAATAATGCAAAGATTTTTTTCATTTTCCTGATTTTGAGTGAGTTGTTATTCTCAAAATTAGGCAAAAAAAAACCACTCAAAAGAGTGGTTTTTATATTTTATTAACAAGAAGTTAACAAAATGTTATTTTTCAGCGATAATCTCGTATGCTAATTCTACAATAACATCTCTGTGTAAACGGATGCTAGCTGTATATTTTCCAGTACGTTTTACGATACCACTAGTGATGAATTTTCTATCAATAGCGTTACCTGATTTCTCTAAAGCTTCAGCAATGTCGATGTTTGTGATAGAACCAAAAAGTTTCTCTCCACCAGCTTTTGCAGTAAGTTTAATTTCAAGAGCTTTTAAAGTTTCAGCTAATGCTTTAGCATCAGCAACCACTTTAGCTTCTTTATGTGCTCTTTGTTTTAGGTTTTCAGCTAAAACTTTTTTAGCAGAAGGAGTTGCTAAAGTAGCAAAACCTTGAGGAATTAAAAAGTTACGACCATAACCAGGTTTTACAGATACTACATCATCTTTAAATCCTAAGTTTTGTACGTCTTGTTTTAAAATAATTTCCATGTTGTTGTCCTTATTTTTAGAAGTTAGGTTCTGATTAAACAGAAACCAGCGACTAGATTTTTTTTATACTATTTTAATAAATCGGCCACGTATGGCATTAAAGCTAAGTGACGAGCTCTTTTTACAGCTACAGACACTTTTCTTTGGTATTTTAATGAAGTTCCTGTTAAACGACGAGGAAGAATTTTTCCTTGCTCATTAACGAATTTCAATAAGAAATCAGCATCTTTATAATCGATGTATTTGATTCCTGATTTTTTGAAACGACAGTACTTTTTAGTTTTGTTAGTTTCAATGTTTAAAGGCGTTAAATATCTGATATCTCCGTCTTTTTTTCCTTTTGCAGATTGCTCGATTGTAGACATAATAATTACGCTTTAGTAGATTTTAATTTAGCTCTTCTTCTTTCCGCCCATGAAATAGCATGTTTGTCTAAACTTACAGTTAAGAAACGCATAACTCTTTCGTCACGTCTGAATTCAGTTTCAAAAGCAATTAGAACTTCTCCAGCTACTTTGAATTCGAATAAGTGATAAAAACCACTTTTTTTGTTTTGGATTTCGTAAGCCATTTTTTTAAGACCCCAATCCTCTTTCGATACCATTTCAGCTCCTCTACTAGTAAGAAATTCTTCAAATTTCGTTACTGTTTCCTTCACCTGAACTTCAGATAAAACGGGATTTAAAATGAAAACAGTTTCATAATGATTCATAAACAATATATTTATTTGTTAAAATTGGGTGCAAAAGTAACCATAAAATTTAAATATACAACACTTTTTTACTTTTATTCGTTGTACAGCAAAAAATACATGCCAATTTTAGTTTTTTTCTTAAAAAAAGAATACATTTACTATTGCTATCCTGAATTTATTCTAAATTTTTATGTTATGAAGCTAAACTGTGTTGTTGTAGATGATAGTTCTATACAAAGAACTATTATTGCAAAATTAGTTAATAATCACCCAGGTTTGCATTTAATCGGGGATTTTTCAAATGCAATAGAGGCAAAAAGCTGTATCTCTCTAAATAATATTGACTTAATTTTTCTTGATATAGAAATGCCCGTTATTAATGGGTTTGATTTTCTTGACGGACTAAAATCTAAGCCACAAATTATATTTATTACTTCTAAAGCAGAATATGCTTTAAAAGCTTTCGACTATGACGCTACGGATTACCTTCAGAAACCTATTGCGGTAGATCGTTTTAATGCTTCTGTAAAAAGAGCCATTGATATGCATTTACTAAAAAAGGACATCAAAGAAGAAGAAGGCGAACATATATTTATCAAAAGTAATCTGAAAAAACTCAAAATATTCACTGCAAAAATCAAATGGATTGAAGCTTTTGGTGATTATGTAAGAGTGGTTACCGAAGACGACAGTAATCTGGTGCTTTCGACCATGAAATCTTTTGAAAATGATCTGTCAAAAGACAAATTCATTCGTGTGCACAAGTCCTATATCATTAACATTGATAAAGTAGAACGCTTTAACAGTAAATTTGCTGAGATTGGCATTACCAAAATTCCTCTTAGTCGAAACAAAAAAGAAGATCTGGTAAAAGCACTCTCCACTTCTTCTTAATTTAATAGAAGTCAACATTGGCAATAACTTTTATAGCTCTGTACTGAGCAACAGCCTCAAAACTATTCAGCATCTTCTGAATAGTTTTTTTCGTATTAACCAAATGCTGGTTCTGCGGAATCTTAATCAAAATCGTTCGGATATACTCATTTCTTATCCTGCTGATCGCTGGTTCTTCCGGCCCCAGTACCGGCATATTCAAATTTTGACTCAGAACCTGATACAACCACATCGAGCCTTCCTTCAATTTATCGAAATCACGATGCTTTAAAGTCAGTTTTATAATTCTAAAATAAGGTGGGTATCTGTAAATCTGGCGATCATACAATTGCTCCTTATACATACCTATATAATTATGGTTGGTCACCTGCTGAATTGTATTGTGATTCGGATTATAGGTTTGAATCACCACTTTCCCTTGTTTTTCAGATCTACCGGCTCTCCCCGCAACTTGTGTCATCATTTGATAACTGCGTTCAAAGGCCCTAAAATCGGGATGATGCAACATATTATCCGCATTCATAATTCCAACCAAACTTACGTTATCAAAATCCAATCCTTTCGCCAGCATTTGCGTACCGACCAAAATATCAATTTCACGATTTTTAAAAGAATCTATTATTTTTTCGAAACCAAATTTACCACGAGTCGTATCCTGATCCATTCGACCGGTTTTGGCTTTGGGAAAAAGTGTAATCAGCTCCTGTTCGATTTGTTCTGTACCGAATCCTTTAGTCGTCAAATCGATACTCGAACAGCTATGACAATGTGTTGGTTTTGCAATCGAATAACCACAATAGTGACAACGCAGCTGATTTTTATGCTTATGAAAAGTCAGACTCACATCACACTGCTGGCAATGCGGTACATGACCACAGGTCATACATTCTATTATAGGTGAATATCCTCGTCGGTTCTGGAACAAAATAATTTGCTCTCCCAAAGACAAAGCCTCTCCTATTTCTTCTATTAAAAGATCACTAAAATGACCCGTCATTCTTTTCCTGAAATGTTTGTCTTTTAAATCCACTAAAAGAATTTCAGGCATTCGAACATTATTATAACGTTCCGTAAGCGATACCAAACCATACTTATCGGCCTGTGCATTAAAATAGGTTTCAATACTTGGTGTCGCCGACCCCAACAGTACTTTTGCTTTATGAAAATTAGCCAAAACAATTGCAGCATCTCTGGCATGATAACGTGGCGCAGGATCTGTTTGCTTAAAAGTCTGTTCGTGCTCTTCGTCTACAATCAATAAACCTAAATTATCAAAAGGCAAAAACAAAGCCGACCTTGCTCCTATTACAATTTGCGCTTTCTCTGAATTTTCAAGAGTCTGTTTCCAAACCTCAACTCTTTCATTATTACTGTATTTAGAATGAAAAACAGCTACTTTATCACCAAAATAAAGTCTTAATCTTGAAACTAATTGTGTCGTTAAAGCGATTTCGGGAAGCAAATAAAGAACCTGTCTTCCGGTTTCCAGATATTCTTCAATCAGTTTGATATAAATCTCTGTTTTACCACTTGAGGTAACTCCATGCAACAAACATACTTCTTTCTCTGAGAGACTCTCTTTAATAGCTGTAAAAGCCCTTGTCTGCGCTTCACTTAACAACAATTGATCGTCTGTTGTTCGCCCTGTAAACAAAACTCTGTCCTGCTGCAAAAGGTATTCCTCAAAAATCTCTTTATCAATTAAAGCTTTTACGGCAGCCGAAGTAGAATTTGAAACCTCAACCAACTTTTTTACAGTGATTGGTTTCTTTTCAGAGGCCATAATTTGAAAATACGCCAACACCAATTCCTTTTGCTTGTTCGCATTTTTTAGAACTTCCAGCAATTCTCCTAAACCATTTTCGGATTCATATTTAGCATGCAGCTTCACATATCGAACCAGTTTTGGTTTGTATCCTTCTTTAATTTCTTCTTCTAAAACAATAATATTTCGGGCAATCATTTTTTGAAGAACAGGAAGAATATTTTTCTTATTCAGCATCGAAATAATTTCCTGGATCCTTAAAGAACTTTGCTGTTGCAGGGCTTCATAGACTAAATATTCATCATCAGAAAGCTCATCCTGATTTACCTCCGCATCAGTTTTATACGAAACAACCGTTTCACTCTCTAACAACAGACCGCTTGGAAAAGCTCCTCGATAAACATCACCAATAGCACACATGTAATAATTCGCCACCCAAAGCCAGTGCTTGATCTGAACTTCGGTTGCGATAGGTTTTTCGTCTAATATCTGATGAATTTCCTTGGCTTCATACAAACCTGGTTCATTTTGATGCAGCTCAATAACCAATGCCGTATAAATTTTATTTTTACCAAATGGTACCGCAACCCGCATTCCTTTTTTAATAAAATGGAATTCAGCCTCAGAAACACGATAGGTAAAAGTTTTAGCCAGAGAAAGCGGCAAAACGACTTCAATAAAAAACATGCGGATATTTTATAGAAAATTTAAAACAAAACTAAACAGTGACAAAAAGAAAAACATTTAACTTCTTTCAAACCAATTTTCAATTTGAATTCCATCCAACATCTTAAAATCCTTAACATTATCAGTTACAAGTGTTAATTGATTTTCAATTGCTGTCACCCCAATTAAAAGATCAAATTCATCATTAATTGGTTTCCCAATTTTTCGGAGTCTGACTTTCTCCATAGCATATCTTTTAATAGAACCAAAAATTGGAATTATTGTTAATCCATTTAAAAAATTATCGACGGCTTTATTAGATTTCACCGGGTCATCGCTGTTTTCTGCTCCAAAACGAAGTTCAGCAACTGTTATTTCAGAAATATAACAATTTTCCAAACCAGCTTTTTTTACCATTACATCAAGATTAAGCTTTCCTCTAAGAAAGAAAACACATGTACTTGTATCAAGTAAATATCTCATTAAAACTTAATTTCTTTTTTTGTAAAGCTTCTATTAGATTTAATATCAGAAACAATTTCCTCAGCAGATTTTTCAGATTTAAATGCTCCAAAAGATTTATAAAAATTACTTTCTTTAGATTTAGTTCCTTTTATAGACTTCGTCAATCTCTCTATTAACTCTATTTTATTAGAAAAACTCAGTCCTTCAAATAAATTTGAGTAGGTCTCAAGTAAATTTTTATCCGTAACAGTCATCTTATTTCAAGTTTAATTATTTTATATAATAGACAAAGTTAAGCTTTTTACAACTACAACAATTTGCAATCTATTCTAAAAAAGTATTACTTACCAGAAGACTTTGCCGCATTGTATTCCTTAACCAGTTTTAATGTATGCTTCAACGAGGTCAAATCTTTCAAATCATCATGACCAGTAACAATGTATTTTGGGTTTTTAAACTTCGACTGTACTTTCAGAATAGATTTCTGCCATTCTTTAACATCTGCATCTCCAAGATAGCCTAAATCTTTTGCTTCGACACTTTTAACAAAACAACCTCCGTAAAGTACTTTTTGCTTATTGAACCAAACCACAATATTATCTGAAGCGTGTCCTTTTCCCGGGTAATACACTTCAAAAGTATATTTACCCACTGTAAACAAGGTGTCATCCGGAATAACAAACTCAGCTCTTGCTTCCTTATTTTTCTCCAGAATCTGATCTGTTGCTTTTATTGTATAAGTTTTAATTCCTTTTTTACGGTAGAAATCCAGACCGCCTGCCCTGTCTTCGTGTGAGTGCGTGGCAAAGTGCATCACAACTTCTTTATGATGTCTTGCTTTAATACTGTCCAGCAAAGGCTGAAATTGCGTCTTATCCCAAGGAGCATCAAACAGGACAACTCCTTTATCTGTAACCAAATACATGGCATTGGCTGAAATCAGCGTACCATTATAATCGTGAAACGTCTTATAAACATAAAAGTCACCCGTAAGATGACTTATTTGTAATGGCGAATTCTTAGATTGTGCAAAACTATGGGATAGCTGTATCAGAAATAAAGCTATCAATGCTAATTTTCGCATTTTATTATTTTTTATAAAATTAATTCTTCACTCTGCTCCAGTATTGTGTTCTTCCCATGATAGAAATACCAACATAACCACGAAGTTTTAGTTTATCTGCTGATTCTAATGCAATATAACATTTGTATTTTTTTCCGTTTGTTGGATCTAAAATGGTTCCTCCACTGTATTCAGAACCGTCTTTTTTAAGTCCATTGATGATCACCATACCCAAAATTGGTTTATTTTTATCCGCTCCGTCACATTTAGTACATAAGTCCTTTTTGTGGTTTTCGCGAAGTATTTCTACAATTTTACCATACACTTTACCAGATTTTTCATAAATCTCTACAATCGATTTAGCTTCACCGGTTTCATCATCAACTGTTTTCCATTTTCCAATTACACCCTGACCCTGAATCGTGCCTAATGTTAGAAAAAAAACACCAATCGTTAACATCCAATTTTTCATCTTATTTATTTTTTTTTTGTTTTAATTTTCTGATAGTGGCATTCAGTTCAAATCCCAAAAGCAGAATCATACAGTTTATCCAAATATAAAACATTAGAATTAATAATGTACCAATCGAGCCATAAAGTTCGTTATATTTTGAGAATTTTATAACCCAAATCCCAAAAAAGAATGAAGATATCACAATTAAAATAGTTGTAAAAACAGACCCAATACTTATAAAAGGCACTTTGTTATATTGCCTCGTACCATAACGCAATAATAGTGAAGAGGTTATCAGAATCATTAAAACAACGAATAAATACCGTCCTAAAATAATCAACGGAATGCGATCGCTTAACACATCCTGAATAATTGTTTTTTGAATGAATACCTCAAAAACGACAATTGTTGCCACTGTTACAAACAATATAATAGTCATGATGAGTGAAATTGCCAGCGCCACCAGATACTGATTCAGAAAACCGCGCTTATCAAAGACATGTTTAGAGGATTCGAAACCGCTAAGGATACCGTTAATACCATTTGCCATTAAAAATATCGAAAGCAAAAATCCCGACGACAATAAACCGGAGTGACTGTTGTTTAAAATATCACTTATAATCTTACTGATCGCCTCATAAGTATTCGGAGGAACTCCCTGTTGCACAAACTGCAAAAAGTCCTGCTGAAATCCTTCAATAGGAATAAAGGGAATTAAGTTTAAAATAAATAATGCAAAAGGAAATAAAGCCATAAAGAAGCTGAACGAAACAGCACTCGCATGATACGAAAATGCTCCTTCAATAATACCGATGGTATACATTTCAAGCAAATCGTATAACGAAAAACCTTCAAGCCAGGGCAATTTTATTCTCTTGAAAAATCGAACTACAGATCGTACCACGGGAACTTTCTCAATCCGTTCTTCTATCTCTTTTGACATATTTATTTCAACTATTTAGATAATTAGATATTTAGATAATTCGTATATAGCATGTAAATTTTAGATCTTTACTAGCTATGTCTTTCTTTAGTCTTTATTCATAGCTAATTCCCACATCTTACATCTTACAACTCACATTTCATTTAAAAAGCCTTCAAACTTAAATCCATATTATAAACAGAGTGTGTTAGTGCTCCTGATGAAATGTAATCGACACCGCAGAGTCCATATTCACGAATTGTTTTTTCATTAATATTACCCGAAGATTCCGTCTGGCATTTATTGCCTATTAATTGCACTGCTGTTCTAGTATCTTCATAATTAAAATTATCGATTAGAATTCGGTGAACGCCTTCACTTAATAAAATTTCGCGAATCTCATCTAAATTTCTAGCCTCGACAATAATTTTCAAATCTAAATTATTCTCTTTTAAATACTCTTTGGTTTTCTTGATTGCAAGTGTAATTCCTCCTGCAAAATCAATATGATTGTCTTTCAGCATGACCATATCGTACAATGCAAAACGATGGTTTTCTCCTCCTCCAATTTTGACAGCCCATTTTTCGGCAACTCTGAAATTTGGAGTCGTTTTACGGGTATCTAATATTTTAGCTCCGGTTCCGTCCAATAGCTGCACATACTGATCTGTTTTGGTCGCAATGGCCGACATACGCTGCATACTATTCAAAACCACTCTCTCTGCCTTTAAAATAGACTGAGAACTTCCTGAAACTTCAAAAACTACATCACCATATTCTACATGAGTTCCGTCTTC
Organism: Flavobacterium tructae; assembly: GCF_001853485.1. NCBI lineage: Bacteria > Pseudomonadati > Bacteroidota > Flavobacteriia > Flavobacteriales > Flavobacteriaceae > Flavobacterium > Flavobacterium tructae. The sequence goes on from NZ_MIKE01000027.1 coordinate 223,737, forward strand.
TATAAAAACTTTCATTTTTAATTTCGGATCTACGTATTCAAAAATCATTTTCGCCAATGCAACGCCGGCAATAATTCCCTGATCTTTCACCAGTAATTTAGCCTGCCCGTGCGCCGTGTCCGGAATACAAGCCAGCGAGCTGTAATCTCCCGTGCCTACATCTTCCCGAATTGCATTGCTGATTAATAATTGTAATTCGCTTTGAAACTGTTCTTCGCTAATCATTTTCCTAAAATTTTTATATGATGCTAAAGTAGGACATATTTTGTGGATTTAAAAGCTTCGCTTTGATTTTAAAATTGAGAAATTAGCCGAAGATTGAGAAAAATAAAGATTAAACTCTTAACTAAACTTAATCTTTTACCAGCTTAAATAATTAACAAACATTAAATATCTTTGAGGTTCATTCAAACAAAATCATGGGATTAATTAAAGACATTTACTCCGTTTCTTTCTACGAACAATTTGGTCAGGCTGTCACGGAAGTACATCCGACATTTGACAAACAAAAATTTATTGCAACCATTTATGAAGGCGATTTTAGCCAAAAAGAATGGAAAGACCGCATGAAACACACCACGGTTGTTTTACATCAGTTTATGCCTGAAAATTTCCCGGAAGCTGTTTCTTTACTGGACAAAATCATTGAAAACTTAAAGAAAAACAGTTTTACCGATAGTAATCTGGCATTTATATTTTTTGCTGATTATATCGAAATGTACGGCCTGGATGATTTTAAAACTTCAGCGAAAGCCTTTGTTTCTATCACTCAATTTATAAGCTGCGAATTTGCTGTACGTCCTTTTATTCTAAAATACAAAGAACAGATGATTGATGAAATGACCAAATGGTCTCTGCATGAAAACCATCATGTTCGTAGATTGGCCAGTGAAGGCAGCCGACCAAGATTACCCTGGGCAATGGCGATTCCGTACTTAAAAAAAGACCCTGACTCTATTCTGCCAATTTTAGAGAATTTAAAAAACGATCCTTCAGAATATGTGCGTCGAAGTGTCGCCAATAACCTGAACGACATCGTAAAAGACAATCCGCAAATCGTCTTGGAAATCGCCCGTAAATGGAAAGGCCATAGCAAAGAAACGGATGGAATCATCAAACACGGTTGTCGTACTTTATTAAAACAGGGACATCCAGAAATTCTGCATCATTATGGTCTGAACAATGCTAATATTGAACTTTCTTCTTTTGAAATCAAGACACCAATTGTAAAAATTGGAGATTATCTGCAGTTTCACTTTCATCTGAACAATAAAAATAATGACCCGAAAACGATTCGTTTAGAATATGCCGTTCATTATAAAAAAGCGAAAGGACATCTGGCAAAAAAAGTCTTTAAAATCAGTGAGAAGATTTATCCCCCAAATGAAATCATTAAAGTAGAGCGAAATCAGTCGTTTAAAATCATTACAACACGTGTTTTTCATACCGGAAAACATCAGTTGTCTATCATTATTAACGGGACAGAAAGCGAAACCCTCGATTTTGAATTGATTGAATAGTTAAAACACGAATTACACCAATTAACACAAATTGATTGAGTAATTTTTTAAACACATAGAAACATAGTTTTTGATTGTACATATAAAGTCATTTCATTCTAAATAAGATTCATCGTTTTGTGAAAAAGATTTGATTTTCTTGAACCTTCCTCCGCATCCAATTTAGGGTTCTATGTTTCTATGTGTTCAATCATTACACAAAATTAGTTCATGAAAATTGGTGTAATTGGTGTTCTTTTTCAAATCAAATCAAATCTTTTTAATTCTATTCCTTACTTTTATAAAGAATACCAAAAACAAACTTTCTTAATCTAAATTAAGTTACAGATTGTGACTACAGCTGTAATTTTGCTTTCAACTAAAACAAAGAACATGTCAAATATCAGTTTAATCATCGAAGAACGCGCTGCCAATATTGGCAATTTTATGGTAGGCCGTCTATTGCCTTTCCGTGAAAAAAGAGCCGTTGGTCCGTTTGTATTTATCGACCATATGGGTCCGGCACATTTAAATCAGTATCAAAATATGGATGTCCCTCCGCATCCGCACATCGGACTTTCTACTTTGACTTTTTTATTTGAAGGCAGCATTATGCACCGCGACAGTCTGGGTACCGAGCTCGAAATAAAACCAGGTGCCGTAAACTGGATGACAGCCGGAAAAGGGATCGTACATTCAGAGCGAACTCCTGAATATTTGAGACATTCTGACAAGATGCTTCACGGTCTTCAAATTTGGGTGGCATTGCCTAAAGAACTGGAAGAAATGGATCCTAACTTTACACATGTAGAAGCCAGTGACATTCCAAGCTGGGAAGAAGATGGCGTTTCATATAAATTAATCGCGGGAGAAGCATTTGGCAAAAAATCACCTGTTCCAGTATATAGTCCGCTTTATTTTATCGAAATCAAAAGCACCGAAGCCAGAAAAATCAACATTGGACAGGATCTTTTTGGCGAAAGCGGTTTGTACATTCTCGAAGGAAGTATTAAAAGCGGGGAACATGTTTACGATCCGAAACAAATTCTGATTACCAACGACAGTACTTTATGTGAGTTCGAAATAGCCGAAAACACAACGGTTTATATTTTTGGGGGACAGCCCTTTCCGGAAGAACATTTTATCTTTTGGAATTTTGTTTCCTCTGATAAAAACCGAATAGAAAAAGCTAAAAAAGACTGGACAGAACAGACTTTCCCTAAGGTTCCGGGCGAAACTGAATTTGTTCCTTTACCTGATCCTAAAATGAGATAACTATGGATACACTATCAGCACAAATCGACACCCGTTTGTATCGCACGGAGATCACATCTGCCAGCGGAAATATTGTAATTGCCGACGAACCTCAGGAAATGGGAGGCAAAAACTTAGGATTTAGTCCGTCAGAATTGCTGGCCTCTTCTCTGGCCTCCTGTACTTTGATCACACTTCGCATGTATATCAATCGCAAACAATGGGAAGTCACCGAAATCAATATCAAAGTTGACTTTGAAAGAGATCTTGACCAAAAAATCTCCTTGTTTACAAGAAAAATAGAGATTATCGGTGAGGTCGACGACAAGCAAAGACAACGTCTTGAAACCATTGCTAACAGCTGTCCAATACATAAAACATTAACAAATTCAATCGAAATAAAAACCACACTAATATAACACATCATGGAAATTCAACAAATAAACGATACAAGAAGAGGCTATTTTGAAGCTGTAGAAGACGGAAAACAAGCCGGAAAAATGACTTATACCTGGGCGGGTGATTCAAAATTCATCATCGACCACACCGAAGTAAATGAGGAATTTAACGGAAGAGGCGTCGGTAAAAAACTAGTCATGGCCGCGGTAGAATATGCCCGAACTAATAACCTGAAAATTATCCCGCTTTGTCCTTTTGCAAAAAGCGTTTTTGATAAGGTCGAGGAAATTCACGACGTACTTTTTTCTTAAAGGGGCTGAGAGGCTGAGGTTCTAAGTTTTTTTTAACCGCAAGGCTCGCAAAGAATTACACAAAGTTCGCAAAGTTTTTTTAGGTAAAACGTTGCGAACTTTGCGTTTATATAAAATTTAGCACATAACAAAACCTTGCGCTCTTGGCGGTAAAAAAACAACACAACGAAATCAATTTTTAAATCTCGGCAGAAACTCGTATATTTGCATGTAATTTAAACTTAGAGTATGACAAGGATAATTACACTTTTCTGTATTTTTATAGCACAGATCGGCTTTTCTCAAACGGCTGACAGTTATTTAGAAAAAATAAGAAACAACGAAGCGCTTTCCACAGCTTTCTTCCAACAAATGCCAAAAGGCGGCGATTTACACCATCATTTTTCCGGATCGATTTATGCAGAACCTCTTTTAGAAAGAGCTATTGCAGAAGATTTTTATTTGAATTTAGAAACGATGGAAGTTTCTAAAACAAAACCAGAAAAAGGAAACTGGCAAACCTTCTCTTCTCTAAAAAAGGATGGCAAACTAGATCATTACCAACAACAGGTTATGCAAACTTGGTCTGCAAAAGATTATAATGGTTCTGTACCTTCTGATGATTTGTTTTTTGATTCTTTTCAAAAATTCGAACCTACTATTAAAGGCCATTTTGCCGAAGGAATGCTGGAATTAAAAAAACGTGCGCTTTCTGAAAATGTAAGTTATATTGAAACTCAATTATCAACGATTCCGTGTGATATGAATGTTTCTGACCTTGCTGATTTCAATGCAAAACTTCGCCAGACCGCGACTCAAAAAGATGAAAAAGCAGCTCTAAAGCTTTTAGACGAATTGTACCAATCACTTCAAAAGAAAGAAGCCAAAAAATATGCTACAGACTTCAACACTAATTTTATCGCTAAACTGCACAAAGACCTAAAAATTGACGATGAGCGTTTTACGATGCGTTATCAAAATTTTGTGCTTCGTTTTATGGATCCTGTAGATTTATTTAAAAACCTCACAATTGCCTTTATTTCTGCCAACGACAGCAAATTGGTTGCAGGTGTAAACATTGTTTCACCTGAACATGGTGAAAACTCTATGAAGGATTACTGGCTGCACATGGTCATGTTTAAATACTGTAATTCTAAGTTTCCTGCTGTAAAGTATACCCTTCATGCGGGCGAACTGACTTTAGGACTGGTTCAGCCGGAGGAATTAACCTGGCACATCAACGACGCTATTCACATCGCCGGAGCCAACAGAATTGGACATGGCGTTGATATTGCGTACGAAGCAAATTCTTATGATTTATTGCGTCACATGGCTCAAAAAAATATTCCAATCGAGATTAACTTAACGAGTAACGAGTTCATTTTAAAAGTAAAGGAAAATAGACATCCGTTTACACTTTACAAAGAATTCAATGTGCCAATTGTAATTAGTACAGACGATGCCGGAATTTTGAGAACTAATATGACAGAGCAGTATGTTTTACTAGCTAAAAGATACCCTGATGTTTCCTATGCAACGATAAAAAAATACGTATACAACAGCATTAACTACAGTTTTATTCAGGATGAAGCGGTTAAGAAACAATTGATTAAGGATCTGGACAACCGTTTTAAAACTTTCGAAGCGAAGTTCTCTAAAAACTAGTACAAAAAAAATCTGCCGAATCAGCTTAATCTGCGTGAGAAAATTTTACTCTTGCAGATTTAGCGGATCAAGCGGATAAAATCATAATAATGAATAGGATTCTGGAAGCTGCATTTCTTTTTGTTAAACCGGAATTGGCCTCGCAATTTGAAGCTGATTTTACGAAAGCAAGTCAATACATTTCCTCTATAAACGGATACTTAGGACATCGTTTAGAGAAATGCCTTGAAGTCGAAAACAAATATCTTTTATTAGTAGATTGGAATACTCTTGAAGATCATACAGTAGGTTTTAGAACCTCTGAGGCTTATCTGCAATGGAAAAAGATCTTACACCATTACTACGAACCTTTTCCGATTGTAGAACATTTTGAAACGGTTTTTGAAAATAAAAAATAGAGATTTATTTGCCACAGATTAAAAAGAATTACAAGGGATTATTTCTTTAATTCACTTTGTATCAATCTGTAAAAATCATTTTAATCAGTGGCAAAAAATAAAAATTACCATGAATATCAAACTTATCGCCATTGGCAAAACAGACAACAAATCGCTTCAAACTTTGATTGACGATTATACAAAACGTTTGTCGTTCTATATCAAATTTGATCTGGAGATTATTCCGGATATCAAAAATGTTAAGAATTTATCCGAAAGTCAGCAAAAAGAAAAGGAAGGTGAATTGATACTGTCGAAACTCTCACCAACGGATCAGCTGATTCTATTGGACGAAAACGGCAAAAACTTCTCCAGTGTTGGTTTTTCTGAAGAGTTACAAAAGAAAATGAATTCGGGAATCAAAACTCTGGTCTTCGTAATTGGTGGACCTTATGGATTTTCAGATACGGTATACAGTAAGGCACAAGGCAAAATCTCACTTTCGCTAATGACATTTTCCCACCAGATGGTACGTTTGTTTTTTATTGAACAATTGTATAGAGGATTTACTATTTTAAGGAACGAACCTTATCACCATCAATAATTATCAATTGTTAATTATTAATTGTTAATTGTTAATTGCTCTTCTTAGCTAATACAACTTATTGCTTACAGCTTAAAGCTTAAAGCTGTAAGCCTAAAGCTAAAACACAAACTCTTCTTCCTGGTTTATAAAAACAAAAGGGATCTTTTTATCGGCTATGGTTTTTACCAATATTTTACATTGAATATACGTTCCAAAAGTCATGTTTTTATCGTACGAAAACTTAATCTCAGCCTTTGGATTGATGTTTAAACTGTCTAAAAACTTTGGCAAATCATTTTTAGGGAAATCATATGTTTTTCTTCCGCTGTATTGTATCATTCCATTCTTTTTAAAATACAACTGGCTTCTGTTATTGGCGATCTCCATTTTATAATACACTTTCGTGAAAGGTATAAAAGCAAGATTCTTTCCGATCGAATCAGCGTAGGAATAATAATTTTCAGCATTTTCGTTTTTATGGGCACTGTCAGCTCGCTTTTTCTCTTGTAATTTCATTACTTCCGGAATGACCAATTTTAAAGGCAGACGCTTGTCAATATTAAAAATCCAATTGGTTGAAATAATGCTGCTCTTTCGGTTCACATCGGCGATGGTATCTTTTCCTTCGGTTTTAAAGAAGATATAAATTGGTGAAAGATCTTCCACGTCTTTTACAATCGTAACATTGGATTTTGGAAGTAAAACGTCTTCTTTTTTTCCACAAGAGAATAAAAGACAGATTATAAATAGAGAGAAATATTTCATAATTTTTTTTTAATATATAGAATTCACACAAAGTTGTCATTCCTCGGAATAACAAATCTATCGTTTAAATATTCACTTTATTAAACAAAGTAACACATTCCACCGCTTCCTTCACATCATGAACACGAAGAATTTTTGCACCTTTTGTTAATGCAATAGTATTTAAAAACGTTGTTCCGTTTAAAGCCTCCTGTGGCGTTATATCAAGCGTTTTATAAATCATTGATTTTCTTGAAATCCCGGCTAAAACTGGTAATTCTAATACATTAAAAAGCTCCATTTTTTGCATTACTTCATAATTCTGATCGGTCGTTTTAGCAAAACCGAAACCCGGATCTAAAATCAAATCATTGATCCCTAAAGCTCTTGCACGTTTCACTTTCTCAGAAAAATAAAACAACATCTCTTTTACAATATCATCGTATTGCGTGAGACTCTGCATCGTTTGCGGATTGCCTCGCATGTGCATCATGATGTATGGCACATTGTATTTGGCAATCACCTCAAACATTTTATCGTCAAGTTCACCTGCCGCAATGTCGTTTATAATGGCTGCACCGCTTTCGATACTTGCTTTGGCAACTTCGGCTCTAAAGGTATCAATTGACAATAAAGCTTTTGGAAAATGTTTTAAAAGCAACTCTATTACAGGAACAATTCGTTCAATTTCCTCTTGTTCTGATACAAATTCTGCACTCGGCTTACTGGAATAAGCTCCAATATCAATAAATGCAGCGCCTTCAGAAAGCATTTTTCCAACCTGATCAATTATTTCATCTTCATTTTTATATTTTCCACCGTCAAAAAAAGAATTAGGTGTCACATTTAAAATCCCCATTACTTTAGGAATCGATAAATCTATAAGCTGGCCTTTGCAATTAATTGTCATGGTTTGTTTTGTTATTTTTGTTTCAGGTTTCACGTTTTCTTTGTTTCAAGTTTTAAGTTTCAGGTTTCAAGTTCCGGAACTTACACAATCTGTATCAACTTGAAACCTGAAACTTTTTTAAACTCTTCCCAGGTTTCAAGTTAAGAAAACTACACAATCTGCGTCAACCTGAAACTTGAAACCTGAAACTTTATATTTTATAGTTTCAAAATCGGGCATTAACACTTTGTTTAGAAAAAACTTGAAACAAAGAAAACCTGAAACTTGAAACTCTTTAATATTATCCCTATTTTTGAAGAAATTTTTAGCAAATATACAGCAATAAATGAAGAATACTTCCCTTGAATTTGATAATGTAATTACGGTTTGCCGTACTTTGTTTATTAATAAAATGAAAGATTACGGCAGTGCATGGCGTATATTAAGATTGCCATCCTTAACCGATCAGATTTTTATAAAAGCACAAAGAATCAGAAGTCTGCAGGAAAATGAAGTCCGTAAAATAGACGAAGATGAAAAAGGCGAATTCATTGGAATCATCAATTATTCGATCATGGCACTGATTCAGTTAGAGCTTGGAGTTGTCGATCAGCCTGATTTAGATGTTGAAAAAGCAACTGAACTGTATGATGCTCAGGTAAAACGAACCAAAGACTTAATGGAAGCCAAAAATCATGATTATGGCGAAGCCTGGCGTGACATGCGTGTAAGTTCTCTGACGGATCTGATTCTGCAAAAAATACTTCGCGTAAAACAAATTGAAGACAATAAAGGAAAAACGATAGTATCTGAAGGCATCGATGCCAATTATCAGGATATGATTAATTATTCTGTTTTTGCTTTAATCCTAAACCCTATCACTAAATAAAAATCTAATTTTAAAAATCCCGAATCCAAATTTTTTTTGAAAAGTTGGAATTTGGAATTTTAGTTTTGGAATTTTAAAATCATTATTTTTATGAAAAACATCATTACCCAATTTTCCAGATTATTTGTCGGAGTACTTTTTATTATTTCCGGACTGATTAAACTAAACGATCCGGTTGGTTTCTCCTATAAATTAGCCGAGTATTTCAGTGAGCCGGTTTTTAACATACCGTTTCTGGAGCCATTGGCTTTAGGATTAGCCATCTTTTTAGTAATTCTGGAAGTAGTTCTGGGTGTAATGTTATTGGTAGGATACAAATCAAAACTTACGATTTGGGCTTTGTTGCTGCTAATCGTTTTCTTCACTTTCCTTACCTTCTACTCTGCTTATTTTGATGTGGTTAAAGACTGTGGATGTTTCGGAGACGCGCTTCACTTAACGCCTTGGCAATCTTTCACCAAAGATATTGTTCTACTTTTCTTTATTCTGATACTGTTCATCAATAAAAAATTGGTAAAACCATTATTTTCAAAATTTGTGACCAATATTCTAACTTTGATAAGCATTATTTTATGTGTTATTATGGCTGTTTGGGTACTCAACCATAATCCGATCAAAGATTTCCGTCCGTATAAAGTAGGAAGTAATATCGAGAAGGGAATGGAAATTCCGGAAGGCGCTCCAAAATCTGTGGTTGAAATGATTTTCATCTACAAAGTAAATGGTGTTGATAAAGAATTTACAGAAAAAGACCTGATGAACATTCCGGAAGGTGCTACGTTTGTAGACCGTAAAGACAAAGTAATTACAGAAGGTTATGTACCGCCAATTCACGATTTTACGATGACTAAAGATGATTCTGATTACAAAGACGAATTATTGAAAGAGCCTAAATTATTGGTTTTTGTAACCTATGATTTAACATTGTCTAATCCTGAGGGAATGAAAAAATTAGAAACACTGAACAAAGAGGCGAAAACCAAAGGTTATAAAGTAATTGCAATGACCGCTTCAGGTCCTGATGAAATTACAAAAGCTAAAAAACAATACGGCTTAGATGTTGACTTCTATTTCTGTGATGCCACTACGCTAAAAACAATCGAAAGAGCTAATCCAAGTATTGTAGTACTGCAAAATGGAACTGTGGTTCAAAAAGTACATTACAACGACATCAGCGATTTAAAATTATAAAATAGCATTCAACCCGAAAGGTTACAAGATTTTAACAAAGTCCGCAACGTTATAAAAACGTTGCGGACTTTGTTTTTTTACTCCTCTTAAATACTTCATTAAAATGATAGATTCCATTTTAATACGTTTTAAATACGTATTTCAAGAAGCCCTTTTTTAAGTCAATCTGACGTTTTTTTCCCGCCAAAAACTTATCGTTCCCAAAAAAATATTTCTCTTTTTTGCTTTTTCGCAGATTTACTCTTAAAAATTCATTCCAATTTGAAGTTTATTCTCTCAACTATTACGATTTCACTCCTCTTTTTTTAACCGAAATTAGCTGATTTGTGATAAAATAAACGAGTCTTCAATTTTTGTTAATGTCCGATTGGCTTTCCATTTCTTTGTTTAACTTTGTTCAAAATCATTTACCACTATGAAACAAATAACGCTAATCTTTATTGCATTTATCACTTTTTCATGCTCACAAGCTCAGAAAACCAGTTTTTCAAAAGAAGCTTTGTCTGAAAAATTATTAGCAGCTGATGATAGTCAGGTTGCTTTCAAAAACATTTTAAAAAAATACAAAGGCAAAACTTTGTTAATCGAAGTTTGGGCTTCCTGGTGTGGCGACTGTGTAAAAGCAATGCCTCAGCTTAAAGAATTACAAGCAAATAACCCTACTGTTTCGTACTTATTCCTTTCTGCGGACAAAACTGCGGACAAATGGAAAGCCGGAATTGAAAAACATGAATTAAAAGGCGATCATTTCATGATGAACGACGGTATGAAAGGTGTTTTTGGAAAAGCAATTGACTTAGACTGGATTCCGAGATACATCATTGTAGACAAAACCGGGAAAATTGTACTCTATCGTGCCATTGAAAAAGATTTTGACAAAATCAATGAAACCTTAAAAGGTTTAAAATAAACCGCAATATGCATTGCAATTGCAATGATAAACGTGAATAAAATAAAAGCAAAAAATAAAAAACTACCACAATGAGAAAAAAGATTGTTGCAGGAAACTGGAAAATGCATAAAAACGCAGCACAAACTGAAGAATTATTAAACGAATTAATCGCTAAAATACCTGCACAAACTACTGCACAAGTAATTGTAGCACCAACTTTTGTAAACTTGCAGGCAGCAGCTGCAAAATTAAAAAACACCACTATCGGTGTTGCAGCGCAAAACGTTCATCAGGCTGAAGGCGGTGCTTTTACAGGAGAAATTTCTGCTGACATGTTAACCAGTGTGGGTGTAAATACCGTAATTCTGGGGCACTCTGAGCGTAGAGCTATTTTTCACGAAACAGATGCCTTAATTGCAAATAAAGTGGACACTGCTCTAAAACATGACATGACAGTAATTTTCTGTTTTGGAGAGGAATTAAAAGACCGTCAGTCTGACAATCACTTTAATATTGTTGAAAACCAATTGCGCGACGGATTATTCCAGATCGCAAAAGAATCATGGTCTAAGATTGTTTTGGCTTACGAGCCGGTTTGGGCAATCGGAACAGGAGAAACGGCTTCACCGGAGCAAGCACAGGAAATGCACGAATTTATCAGAGAGGTGGTTCGTAAAGCATTTGGAGCTGCTATCGCTGATGAAGTTTCTATTCTTTACGGTGGTTCTGTTAAACCTGAAAATGCTAAAGAAATCTTCTCTAAACCAGACGTAGATGGTGGTCTAATTGGTGGTGCAGCTCTAAAAGCAGATGACTTTTTAGCAATTGTTACTGCTATCTAGATCTTTAGATTATTAGAGTCTCAGAATCTTAGAAACTTAGAATCTCAGCAACTTAGAATCTTAGAATCTCAGTACCTCATAAAAAAAAAGCGTTCGTAAAACCCGAACGCTTTTTTTTATGACCTGTCTGCTCCCTGTTACTTAAGATACGATTCTAACAAAGGACAATTGTATTTTTGAAAAGCAGTCGTTTTTCTATAAACCGAATAGAAATTAATCAGCTCCTGCCCTGCTTTAAACGGGTTCTTTTCTTCTTCCTCTGCAGAAACAATATTGGCGTAGTGGTTGTAATAATTGCACTCAAAAATCATTAAACTTGCCAGAGCTTTTTCATTTGTATTTTTAGACATTTTCAAGGCTTTCTCATAGTACATTTTGGCCATGCTTAAACTATAGTAATTACCATTTTGATACTTCTTTTCATTTTCTGAATTATCTCCATACACATAATCCACATACGATTCACCCGATGTCCAATCGTACGCAGTCATCATCCAGGAATTACCCAAATACGACACATTAAAATAAGCATGTGCCAGTTTCAGATTGCTTGTGGCTGTGTTTTGTTTTTTCAGCTGAATCAACTGCGCAATAAAATCGGCTTTATTGAAACGATAGTCAAACTTTCGCTCTGTATCTCTTTGCAAAATTTTGGGCGTAAACGGATTCTCGTTTAAAAAATCTTTATACGCATAATTTTTCTCCCAAAAATCCTTCGGCATACTGGCAAAAGTTTGGTAAGCCAACTCCAAATTATTATTTCGGAATGCAATCGTTCCTTTCAGATCTTTATAATAATTGACATTTGGCGCTATTGTTCCTGAACAGATATACCTTTCAAAAGGCGTTTTGTCTTTTTTCTCCTGAAGTGCTATCAAACGATCTATATCTGCCTCGGTTGCATTATTTCGATCAAAATAACCGATATAACTGTAAAAATAAGGCGTATTGTAAGCGGAGTATTCTCCTTCATTTTTAATATCTGATTTCGTCGCCAGTAAACCTGCTGTTACGCGATCGCCTTTTGCTGCAAAATCTTTGCTGGCGATGCGATACAAACTGTATAAATTCTTAAATAAACCTAAATCGGTTTCTACCAGATTTTCAACCGAATCAAAATATTTAAAAAACTGATTTTGAACTTCGTTATTTTTCAAATCGTCCTGCTTTAAAGAAACCAATGCTAACTGAATATTCTTTTGCATTTGTATCGAAGAATTTGCTTTTTCAGAAATCATATCCGTGTATTTCTTTCCCAAATCAATTTCGTCCCCTATAAAACAAAGCTGTGCAATCGCTGCTGTGATATAATCCTTTTGCTCGCCCGAAGTCTGCTCTCTGATTGAAATCAAATAATATTCTAACTCCCTTAAATACAAAATATCTTTCCTGAAATTCTCCTCCTTTGCTTTCGTATAGTTTTCATACCAAACTGTACTGTCAAAAACAACCGAAGGCGTTCCGTCATTAGTGTATTGAGGTGTAAAAATCCAATCTTCAAGTTTGTTCACTTCCCTCCCGATCAAAAAACTCAAATACAAGCTATTCGGACTCAATTCATAAACTTCCTGAATGGTTTTCAATCCCGGTGCCGGATTGCGTAAGCCTTCAATGGCCAGAATCACACTGCGCTCTTCATCGTTTTGAGCCAATGCCAAGGTCTCTGCTGTTAATTTCCAGTTGTAATGCTGTAAAACCGCAAATGATTTCTCTTCGCAGGACACAAATACTTTACTCAGCAAATAATTCTGCAAAGCTAAATCCTCAACACATAAAGCTTTATAGTACAAAGCCCAGGGGCTTAAGATCGTGTTTTTATCAGCTGCAAAATAAGTATCGTACAAACGAATCACTTCATTCTTATCAGAGGCATAAAAACTGTACCTCAACAGTAAAAAGGCATAACGCTGTTTCAAAAAAGAATCTTTTGCCGTTCTGATTTTCTTTTCAAAATCACTAACATCGGCTATTTTATGATCTTTACTGTCATAACCAATATTTCCCCACGACTCCCATTTTACATCAGGATTACTGTTGTATTCTAGTTTTTTCGCAAACAAAATGTAATTGAGAAGCGCTTTGTTTTTTGAAAGCAGTAAGGCTTCAATGAAAGTATTCTTATCAAAAACTTTTTTCAGCGATTTCGTTTCATAAGCGGTTTCGAATTTCTCAGCATCCGTTTCGTACAAAATAACGTGCACGTCTTTTGGATCGACCTGACTGCCCAGTTTTTTCTTCCACTCTGCACAATTCAATTCCTGATCTGCTCCCGAAACAGTGTTTGTATCGTAGTAATTATCGGCCGAATAATAAAAAGGTGTCAGCTTAAAAAATCCTTCTCTTTGCGCTTTAAACAAAGCCAGTCTGCTGGTCTCAGGCGAAACACTCCATCCGCAAGCCAAAGAGACCTGAACACTAAAAATAAAAAGTAAAGGGCTAAAAACGCGCATAATAACCGGATATATTTTGGGTTCCATAATCGTTGATGTATTTTTTATCGAAAGAGAAAAACGTCACTTTGGTCTGATTGTCGATTGGAATTTTACTTTTTACGATCGAAATCATTTTGTCAAGTTCGTCTTCAGAAATTTTCTCAATCCTGATTTCGTCCCCGTTTCTCAAATAAGTCTGCCCCACTAAAATGTCGTCTTGCAATATATATTTAGCGTCTGATACTTTTTTTAATTTAACGGTATCATTTTGAACCCTGTCATAATCGGATAAAATTCCCTTAAACTGATTACCTCTGAAAACTACTGCCCAACTGTACAATGGCAGAGCAATATCAAGCTTTAAGCCGTATTGGTTGTGTGTAATATATTGTGCCAATTCTTCACTGGTTCCTATGGAATTTTTGGTAGTAAAATCTTCCGGTTTACTCAAATTGTAACACATCAGCAAACCTTTATCTACGGGTGGAATTCCAGCTTTTGAAGCATATTTGTACTGCCAGAGTCTTATGGTAGCCGAAACAGCAGTCGCAGGATAGCTCTTCTTGATTTGCTTTAACAAGTAAAAATAATTGTCTTTTGATTTTTCCGACCAGTCACAATCGATCAGGATTTCTTTAAAATCAACTTTCAATTTTGCCATTTCACTCGATTTTACCGAATCATAATTCAACTGTTTACGATTCTCCTGCTTGTAATAATCTTTTGGATACACAATCGAACTGGCTATTTTCTCGGCTTTTGAATCATTCATTTTCAATCCTATCTGTTCAATACGTTTGGCAATTCTCACAGCCAAACTGTCCAGTTGCTTTTTTCCGGATTTCAAAACCACTTCATTGGTAATAAAAATACTGGGGGTAATTTCAGGATTGCTTTCATTTAATCTGATATCGTGAAGGGTTGCAACCGGCAAAGGTTCTTTAGCATACGGGTTCCAGTCTACATCAAAAAAACGAATGTACAAATGTTTTACCTTCAAATCTTTTATCAACGAATCCTCTGTCTTTTCGAAATTCAAATCGGTTTTCCAATAACAAAACGATCGAACCACTTCATGTTCCTTCTCACAAGTTGCTCCGTTAAGTACCACAAAGAGCAAAATAAAAATGATATTCTTCATATTTTAAAAATCCTTACAAATTCCAATCAAAATTAACATTAATTAAGGTAAGGATATTGATTATTTATGAACAACTTTTGCTTTGGATTCTTACCTTTGCAAAAATTTTTTTTTATGTCGAATATATATTTAGGGTACCATTTTACAATTGAACCAAAAGAACCGGGTTCTGAAATTTTAATTGCTGAACTAGGCGAAAAAGCGTTTGAGACTTTTACAGAAACGGAGAACGGAATTTCGGCTTTTGTGAAAAAAGATTTATGGGACGAGAATATTCTGGACGACATTTATATTTTACAATCCGAAGAATTCAAAATCGAATATACCATTGAGGAAATCGATCAGGTCAACTGGAATGAGGAATGGGAAAAGAATTTTGAGGCTATTGATGTAGACGGAAAATGCCATGTTCGCGCTCCTTTTCATGAGAAAACAAACGCTGAATTTGATATTGTAATCGAACCAAAAATGAGTTTCGGAACAGGTCATCATGAAACTACACACATGATGATTCAGCATTTACTGGAAATCGATGTTCAAGATTTGAAAACACTGGACATGGGTTGCGGAACAGCCATTTTAGCCATTTTAGCCGAAATGAAAGGAGCTCAGCCAATTGACGCTATCGATATCGACAACTGGTGCTACCTGAACTCAATTGAAAATGCAGAACGCAATAATTGTCAGCACATCTCCGTTTATGAAGGCGACGCAGCTTTACTAGCCGGAAAAAAATACGATTTAATCATTGCTAACATCAACCGAAATATCTTATTAAACGATATGCAAAGTTATGTTGATTGTTTAAATCCGAAAGGAATATTGCTTTTGAGCGGTTTTTATGAAGAAGACATTCCCTTTATCGATGCTTCCTGCACCGAAAAAGGTTTAACATATGTTAAAAAGTTTCAAAGAAATAACTGGGTTTCATTAAAATACGTAAATTAGATAGTTAATTATCTGTTTATTAAATAGTTCACAGATATCGATCTTTTAAATTCCGATGCAATCTGTGCACGCTGTGACCAAAAAATTAGTAATTACAACAGTACAAAAACCTAAAAAAATGAGTACTAAAGAAAAAGTAAGAGAAAGAGTTCGCGAAAAGGAAGCCACAGGTTTCAATAACGAAATCATTGTTTACAACGACGATGTAAACACTTTTGACCACGTAATTGACACTTTGATGCGTGTTTGCAGTCATACGCCAGAGCAAGCAGAACAATGTTCCCTAATTGTACATTACAACGGAAAATGCACTGTAAAAACAGGGCCTCTTGAAAAATTAAAACCGCAATGTACCCAACTTTTGGAAGCCGGATTAAGCGCTGAAATTGTTTAATTGCAAATAATTTAAAAACGATTCTATTTTATTCTATATTTGAATAAAATAGAATCGTTTTTTTATGGAAGAATACGGAAAGATATTGATTATTGCAACGCCAATTTTTTTAGTATTAATTATAATCGAAAAATTATACGGCATTTATAAAAAGAACGACACCGCTCCTTTAATAGACAGCGTATCGAGTATCAGCTCCGGAATTACCAATTCGGTCAAAGACGTCCTGGGATTGAGTCTGACCTTCATTTCATATGAATGGCTGGTTTCTAAAATTGCGCTTTATCATCTGGAAGCCAACGTACTTTCTTATTGTATTGCTTTTTTTGTCATTGATTTTTATGGCTATTGGAGCCATCGATGGGCGCATCAGATTAATCTTTTCTGGAACAAACATGCCATTCACCACAGCAGCGAAGAATTTAACCTTGCCTGCGCATTACGCCAGCCTATCGCGAGTCTGGTTAATTTGTTTACATTTTTATTAATTCCGGCCGCATTATTAGGAGTTCCGGCTTCTGTAATAGCCATTACCCTGCCCCTCCATTTGTTTCTGCAGTTTTGGTACCATACTAAACACATCAAAAAAATGGGTTTTCTGGAATACATCCTGGTTACACCCTCGCATCATCGCGTACATCATGCTATAAACCCTGAATATTTAGATAAAAACCATTCTCAGATTTTTATTTTCTGGGACAAACTTTTTGGTACTTTTCAGGCCGAATTAGACGATGTTCCTCCTGTTTTTGGTATTACGAGACCGGCACAAACCTGGAATCCTATCCGAATTAATTTTCAGCATTTAACTTTACTGATTAAAGACGCCTGGCGTGCCGAAAACTGGAAAGACAAACTCACAATCTGGTTTAAACCCACCGGCTGGAGACCTGAAAATTTTGAAGAAAAATATCCTGTAACCAAAATCGAAAATGTTTTTGCCTTTAATAAATATGGTACTCAAAATTCACAAAAGCTAATTTACTGGTCCGTAACTCAAATGTTAATCACGCTATTGTTTGTAACGTATTTATTTGATAATGTTGCCAAAATCGGATTGCCCAATATCTTCCTCTACGGATTTTTTATTCTGATTACCATTTACAGTTACAGCGAATTGATGGACAAAAGTAAATATGCCATTTTTTGGGAAGGTTTACGCTTTAGTATTGCCATTGGCATCATCATGTACTATGGAGACTGGTTTGGCTTAAATCAAGTTATCCCCTTTAGTAATCCTGTTATTTTAACCTATTTGACCTTATCCTTTTTAATTACAATTTACTTTGTAAATATTGATTTTAAAAACTACCGAAACCAACCTGTTAATTCATAAACCGATTATGAGAAATCACTATTTTTTTAAATCCTTTATCGTTGTCAGTATTCTATATCTAATTGTTTTGTTTTTAGAATACCAAAATTTGGACTTGTTTCTAAAACCTGTTTTGGTACCATTATTAGGATTCGGAGTTTATTTTCACGGAAAGTTCCCTTCAAAAAACATCCTTTTGGGAGCATTATTGTTTTCCTGGCTGGGTGATGTAATTCTGCTTTTTGCTGATATTGGTGAAATCTATTTTATTTTAGGGCTTCTTTTTTTCCTAATTGCTCACCTCATGTATTGCGTCCTGTTCAACAAACAAACAAAAAGAAATACTACTATCAATAAAGTCCTTTTTGCAATTGGCAGCCTGCTTATCGCTTTTTATTTAGTTGGAATGGTTTTATTTTTGATGCCAAATCTGGGTGAATTAAAAATCCCCGTAATCATTTATGCAGCCGTAATTTCGACAATGCTGCTGTTTGCTTTTAATGGCAGTCTGACTTGGAAAAAAACAGGCAGTCTTTACGTTTTAGCAGGTGCAGTTTCATTTGTTACTTCTGATAGTATTTTGGCTTTCAATAAATTTCATGCTCCCATCGAAAAAAGTTCCTTTTTTATAATGCTCACCTATCTTGTGGCACAATATCTGATTGTAATTGGTATTTTAAAACTAAATACTAAAAAAGCAGATTAACCGCAGAATATAGTGATGCAGCAGATTTACAACCATTTTTCCCGTAAATCTTTAAATCCTTATCATCTGTAGTAAAAACACTTTACATTTGTAGGACCAACATTAATAAACCATGAAAAAAATAGCCCTTTTTATTGTTCTCATTATCAGCGTAACATCTTGTATAAGCACAAAATCGACTTTAAAAAATGTCGATGACAACGCTCCTGATCTTGTTTTAAAGAAAGACAATACATTTTCGATTACGCTTTTCAGCAACGATAAAAAATACGGTTACGATCCTGATTATCCTGTAAACCTGTTTTTTCAGAATACCCGAAATGAAGCTCTAAACGAAACTCGTTTTTTAAATGCTTTAGCAGGTCCAAATGGTGAAAAAATAACCTACACCCGCTTAGAAACCTGTTGTCCTTTCCCAACCAAAAGAAGCGACATGGGGGCAGGATTCCTAAATGTATATGAGCTTAAATGGGACGGGCAAAAGAAGCCGGTAAAACTCTATCTGAACGTTTATGAAAAAGGTATTTTAATGGTTCCAATGGGATTGCGTTTAAAGAGCAATTAAAAAATAAAGTTACACTCAGGATTATAATATGTTAGAAAACGTACCTCTAATTGTACTTATCCTTCCATTGCTATTTCAAATTATAGCCGGAAGAAAAGCAATTGGTGAAACTATATCTTTAAAATTCGGAACGGTTTGCATAATTAGTATCATCGCGCAAATAATAGTACCTGTTATTTCCTTTTACATTGCCACCTATAATGCTAATAAATATATCGAGCAAAATCCAAATTCACTTAGATGCGGAATGGAGTTTGTTGGACTTTTTATGTTCACGCTTATTTTTACGTTTGTCCTGATAGTGGTTATAATCATTCAGTACTTCATGAAACGATCTTACGAAAAGTAATTTTTTCATGATACTGCTAATTTTCAAGCAACATGATAAATGTCATTTATTATCTTTTTGTAACGCATTAATATTGCCCCTTCATCTTAAACATTTAAGATTTTGAATGAAGTCTTGCAATAGTCTCGAGGGAATAATCCTGATTTCAATATAAATTACACAGCGGATAACCAGATTAGCTTCTTAAAAAAAACATAAATCTTCATCTGCTATTCATAAATCATAACTACCTTTGCACTGTCAAAAAAACATACTATGAACATACAACATATTCCACAAATTAAGCATACTGAAAGCGGCAACTTCTTTTTATTAGCAGGACCTTGCGCCATAGAAGGGGAAGAAATGGCTCTTAGAATTGCAGAAAAATTAGTTGGTATTACCAACAACCTTCAGATTCCTTTTGTATTTAAAGGATCTTTTAAAAAAGCCAATCGTTCAAGAATCGATAGTTTCTCAGGAATTGGCGACGAAAAAGCATTAAAAATATTACGAAAAGTTTCAGAGACTTTTAACGTTCCAACTGTAACCGATATTCATACCAATGAAGATGCTGCTATGGCCGCACAATACGTTGACGTTTTGCAAATTCCAGCCTTCCTGGTTCGTCAAACTGACCTTGTTGTTGCTGCAGCAAACACAGGAAAGACTGTTAATTTGAAAAAAGGACAATTCATGAGTCCGGAAAGTATGAAACATGCTGTACAAAAAGTACTGGATTGTAACAACGAAAATGTTATGGTTACAGATCGCGGTACTATGTTTGGTTACCAGGATATGATTGTTGATTACAGAGGAATCCCTACTATGCAGCAATACGCTACTACAGTCCTGGATGTAACACACTCGTTACAACAGCCTAACCAGACTGCCGGTGTTACGGGAGGAAGACCGGACATGATCGAAACTGTTGCCAAAGCAGGTATTGCGGTTGGTGTTGACGGTATCTTTATCGAAACTCATTTCGATCCTGCTAATGCCAAAAGTGATGGTGCTAATATGCTTCATTTAGACTATTTCGAAGGTTTAATGACCAAATTAGTAGCGATCAGAAAAACGGTTAACTCATTTTAATTTCTTAATACCATTTCATTGAAAACAAATATTTTAGTTTTCTTTTTGTTGTGTTTTTCAGCAAGCACTTTTGCGCAAGAAGAAATCACAGTACAAAGATACACTGCCCACAATAAAGGAAAATTTTTCGTTTCCTGGGGAGGAAACAGAGAAAGTTACACTAAATCTGATGTGAATTTCAGAGGGAAAGACTACAACTTTACAGTTGATAATATGAAAGCGCATGATAAACCAAAAGGATGGCATATTGATTATGTAAACCCGGTTAACATGACGATTCCGCAAACCAACTTTAGAATGGGGTACTTCTTTAGTGATCATTACAGCGTTTCGATTGGTTGGGATCATATGAAATATGTGATGACTCAGAATCAAACAGCTAATGTAAATGGTTACATCAATTTACCTGCTGATCAGGCCGGATCTATTTACAATGGTGTTTACAACAATAGACCTGTAGACATGTCTCAGGGTGGTGCTCAGGAAGGTGGTTTCGGAAAAGGTGAAGTTGGAAGCGGAACTGCTTTTTTAATGTACGAACATACAGACGGTTTGAACTATATTAATACTGAAGTTTCCAGACATGACGATATTTCTAAATTGTTTGGTATCACTAACACTGATAAAATTCAGGTTAATTTGACTGAGGGTGTAGGTGTAGGACTTTTATATCCTAAAACCAATACAACTCTTTTAGGAAAAGAACGTCATGATGATTTTCATATTTCTGGTTATGGTCTTTCTGCAAAAGCGGGAATCAACCTTACTTTCTTCAAGTATTTTTACATACAAGGTGAGTTAAAAGGTGGTTACATCAACATGCAGGATATCAGAACTACACAAAGCAGTGAAGACAGAGCATCACAGGACTTTTTCTTTTTACAGCGAATTATTGCTGTTGGAGGAATTTTCAGAATCTAATATTTCTTAAAATTATGCTTAAAAATAGTTATCATTTTGGTAACTATTTTTTTTTGACCTTTATTTGTCTCGCTAATTGGTAGATGAGGGTTAAGGTATTGGTTTCAGGTTTCAGGTTTCAGGTTTCAGGTTTCAGGTTTCAGGTTTCAGGTTTCAGGTTTCAGGTTTCAGGTTTCAGGTTTCACCTTTTACAGATCTCATTTTACATTTTACATTTTACATATCACATTTCACCTTTACAAAATGAAAAAATCAAAATATCTCTTTCCGGTTATTACCTTTTTACTCAGTTTTGGCTGCGCTTTGTTTGTTGCTCTGAAGGTTTTTCCTAACAATCCGTTTTCCCATACTAAAACCAAGGAGGAAAACACTCTACAAACTAAAATTCAGGATGGGGATATTATTTTTCAAACCTCTCAATCTCCGCAATGTGAAGCCGTACGAATTGCCACAAACTCTAAATTTTCTCATTGTGGCATCATTTACGATATCAACGGAAAATGGTTTGTTTTTGAAGCAGTTCAGCCTGTAAAACTTACTCCTTTTAACGAATGGGTTCAGAACGGAAAAGAGGCCAAATATCTTATAAAACGATTAAAAAACTCTGATCAAGTTTTAACTCCTGTAGTGCTACAAAAAATGAAAGCGTACAGTCAGCAATTTGACGGAAGAGAATATGACGCATATTTTGAATGGAGCGATACCAGAATTTATTGCTCTGAACTGATCTGGAAAATTTATAAAAATGCCGCAAACATCGAATTGTCGAAACTAAAACAGTTGAAGGATTTTAATTTAACTGATCAAAGGGTACAAAAAATAATCAAGGAAAGATACGGAAATAACATTCCGCTCGACGAAAAAGTAGTCGCTCCTGTTGATTTGGCCGATTCTGACCTCCTAAAAACGATTATTGACACCTACTAAAAGCCCTTTTTTATCAGTATCGACGAATAAAACAAAAAAACTTCGTTTCTAAAAACTTACATTTTTAGCCCTATGACAACTCTTCAACGTATTAAAATGTTTTTAAACGAATATCCAACAGAATAGTTAAAATCAAAACATAAATATAAAATTTTAATACTATTTTAGCAGAGTAAATTTTAAGTTAGGTTTAAACTATGATCGATAGAGCACCTAAATATTCCCAAAATAATCTGCATTTTTTCCCGCAGTTTGAAGATTTTTTTGACTCTTCACCCGATTTATTGTGTATTGCCGGTTTTGACGGCTATTTTAAAAGAATAAACCCGGCTATGACTAAATTACTGGGTTATACTGAAGAAGAAATACTCTCAAGCCCCATAAACGATTTTATTCTTGAAGCCGATAAACTGACGACTACAAATGCCCGCAAAGAACTTACTCAGGATATTGGTTTGTATAATTTTGAAAATCGATATGTGACTAAAAGCGGTGCTATCGTTTGGCTTTTATGGAGTTCTTTTCCGGTTGCCAAAGACAGACTCGTTTATGCTGTTGCCAAAAACATCACTTTCCGAAAAGAGATGGAACAGGAAAGAAATCTTCATCTGGCAGAACTTACCAAACTCAATAAGGAACTCAGACAGCTTACTTATACTACGGCACATGATTTAAGATCTCCTGTAAATAACATACTGGCCGTTTTTGATCTCCTGGACAAATCTACTATTACAGATCCTGAAACGCTCGAATTAATCTCCATTATTGAAATTTCTACACAAAGTTTAAAGAAAACATTAATTGATCATGTAGCGCTTCTGGATAAAAAAAATGAAGAAGACGATCAGTTGGAAGTCCTGCATTTTGAAGTTGTATTGAAAGAAGTTTTAGACTCTATTAATTCCTTAGTGCACAATTCGAAAGCCAAAATTTCAATTGATTTTTCGGAGGCAGAAACAATTCTTTTCAACAAAACTTCCTTAAAGAGTATATTCCTGAATCTAATTACCAATTCGATTAAGTACTCAAAACCCGGTTTTTTGCCATTTATCAGCTTTAATTCCCTTACTATTAACGGAACCACACAGTTAATTATTTCGGATAACGGAATTGGTTTTGATATGGAAAAAGTAAAAGACAAAATTTTTGGATTACATCAGACATTTAACTCAAACAAAGACAGTAACGGAATCGGACTCTATCTGGTTTATAATCATGTAACGAATCTTGGCGGTCATATTGACGTGGAAAGTACCCCCAACAAAGGGGCAAAATTTACGATCACGTTTAAAAGTTAATCACATAAATTTCTAAATAAAAAAAATCCAAATTCCAATAAGGTCAGCCCTATTGGAATTTGGAATTTGAATTTGATTTTTGCAATTTAGTTTGCAGCCGGAAGAACAATTCCACCCTGATCCATTAAATACATCAACGTTGTCATGGTTGCAGCTCCAAGCTCCAATTCTCTTTTATTAATAGCATCAAACTTATCGTTTGCCGCGTGGTGATAATCAAAATAACGTTGTGAATCCGGTTTTAAACCTGCTTTTACAATCGATTTAGAGGTTAAATGATTGATATCTGATCCCGCATGTCCAATAGTGAAACTATGCACCAAATAAGGCTCAAAAAGGTCTTTAAATCCGGCTATTTTCTTAAAATTAGCGTCATCTGCTTCAATTGAAAATCCTCTTGGAGAAAATCCTCCAGAATCGCTCTCTAACGCAAAAATATGATTCTCTTTCTTTTGTTTCGAAACTTCTTCATACTTAGCACCACCTTTTCCTCCATTCTCTTCATTCATAAACAGAACGACACGAATCGTATTTTTAGGCTTATAGTTTAAGTTTTTCAAAATTCGAACTACTTCCATACTTTGAACCACTCCTGCTCCATCGTCGTGCGAACCATCTGCTAAATCCCAGGAATCCAAATGCCCTCCGACAACCATAATATTGCCAGGGTTTTCTGTTCCGGTCATTTCTCCAATCACATTATAAGATAAAACATCCGGCAAGGTCTCACAGGATTGTTTGAAATAAAATTTCAAAGACGGATTTACTTTCAAAGATTTACTTAACAATTCCGCTCCGTTTGTACTGATTGCGGCAGTTGGAATGTATTGATCTTTTGGTAAGTCGCCATAACTTTGAGCTCCTGTATGCGGAAAATCGTCTAAACGCAAATTCATCGAACGCACAATTGTTCCAACTGCACCTAATTTTGCCGCTTCTTTTGCACCGGCATACCTTTGATCTACACAGGCTCCGTAAGATTTAAAGGTTTC
Organism: Flavobacterium tructae; assembly: GCF_001853485.1. Lineage (NCBI taxonomy): Bacteria > Pseudomonadati > Bacteroidota > Flavobacteriia > Flavobacteriales > Flavobacteriaceae > Flavobacterium > Flavobacterium tructae. The sequence continues at coordinate 248,316 of NZ_MIKE01000027.1, forward strand.
GATATTTTCCGGATCCATTGGTCTGTTATAGAACACAATTTTACCTTTTACTTTATCGCCTAATTCTGCCAGTTCTTTAATTCCCTTTACTTCGATTACTTCGGCTGTAAGTCCTGTTTTAGGAGTAGCAACTGATCCTCCTAAAGCACAAATTGGCACTACAGTTTTCGTTTTATTATCTAAAATATAAGCGGTTTCTTTTTCGCCGCGTACCCAATGCGGAACCATTACTTCCTGTAGATAAACTTTATCAAGACCAAGGGTTTCCAATTGTCTTTTCGTGTATTGCACTGCTTTTTCGGCACTTGCAGAACCTGATAAACGGCTTCCGATGTCGTTAGACAAATATTCTAACCAGGTATAACATTTAGACTCGGTCAGGGCCTTTTTATAAAATAATTTAATGTTTTTCTCATCATTTGACTGCGCAAAAGATGTCAATCCGTTTAAAACTAATGCAGTTAACAGAATCGTTTTTTTCATAGGTTGTATAGCATTTTTTGGTTGTTAAACAAAGGAACAAAATTCTTTAGAACTGCCAGTATTTTTATGTAACGATTTCGAAAAAAAATAACACACAGAAACATAGACTTCCGATATAAAAAAAACTACAAAAGAAATAGGTGTATTTCAGTGAAGTGGAACGTCTTTTTTACAGATACGGAACCTATGTTACTCTATGTGTTACAATAAATTACACTCAAGAGGTCAAAATGAGAATTATTTTACTTCTACTACTTCATTTTTTACACCAATTCCGTTTTCATTAAAGGCTTCAATGGTAAAATAATAAGTGGTTCCTTTATCCAGGCCTCTAAAATCATACGAACTTTCGTCGTAAACCATAATGCTGTTATACAATTTGTCCGGTGCAATTCCGTAATAAATATTGTAACCGGTTGCGTTCGTCTGTTTTTTCCAGGAAATCATAGCATTTCTTGCATCAGTTGCATTTCTGTCTACTTTAAAACCAAGAACCGACTGTGGTTTTTCTGCCAATCCGTTTCCAAACACTCTGAAATCTGAAATCGCAAACAATCCGGAGGCATTATGAACGTTGACCATTTTAATGTAACGTGCTTTTATTGCTTTCGTCAGCTCGACATAATCGTGCGGAACGTCTTTTGCATTTTTAGATTTATCGACTACCAACTTCCAGTTTACAGCGTCATCCGACATGAAAATTTTGTACTGATAATAAATATCCATTGCCTTATTGAACTGTGTTGCTTTATGATCGGCATAGTTGATCTGCAAGGCATTGATCTGCATTTGTCTGCCTAAATCAAGCTGTAACCATTCACCCGGATCAGCAGTTTTTGCGGACCAATACGTTTGAATATTTTCGTCGGTCAAATTGACCGCCCCGTAACAAAACTTCTCGTATACTTTTTTCCCTCCATTGTCCATTCTGTGGGTTTCCACTTCCATACATTCTTCTGAAGAGGAAACAGTGACAGGCTTTTTATACGAAAGCAGCATCCAGCCGGAAGAAGCTCCTTTCTCCTGATTGCGTTTTTTGGTGGGAAGAACAATTGGAAAATCCCCATAAGAAGTAATCGAATACATCACATCGTCTTTATCAAATCCGGCAGGAAATAGGTCAATGCGACGTTCGAAACGGTCTTTGATAGAAATTTTACAGGTTCCGGTATTCCAGTAATTGCCATAATTATCTGCAAAAGTGTTTCCATGTCCCGCTCCGATTACAAATCCTCCCGGTTTGTATGACATAGGATTGTGTTTTTGATAGGTGAAAGGTCCTAACGGGCTGTTACCAATATGAACTCCATTGGCATAACCTTTAAATTCTGTGGCAGGAGCACCATATTGCATATAATATTTGCCATTGTGTTTGGTCATCCAGGCTCCTTCTATAAAATTCCCCCAAGGTGCGGGTTCCATATCATTATTGGGGCCAAAACGTTCCCAGCCGTGATTGGCAGGATCTAAACCTACTACTTCTTTTATCTCGCCATAAGCACGCTGAATATCTTCTACTTCGGTGGCTTTGTACAGTTTTTCATAAGCTGCCTGATTGCCTTTCGGAAGCCAGGTATTATAATCTACTTCTACACCTACAAATGGTAATTTTCCACTTGAACCATAATACATGTACACTTTTTTATCATCGTCCTGAAAAATGGCGGGATCCCAGGTTGGCAGCATCGCTTTATCAACATGTCGCAGCCATTGTCCTGATTTTGGGTCAGCAGTTTTCCAGATTGGATGATCTCTTTTCCAGGTCGAACCCACATAAAATAAGGTATCATTAACTACCCAGGCAGCAGGTGCACATTGATCGTCGTCGGCGGGCTTACGTTGAAAACTTCCGTATACAAATTTCCAGTCTGACATGTCTTTACTCCAGAAATATCCTGCCTGATTGGTCGCGAACAAATAGTATTCGCCTTTGAATGTAATAATTACCGGATCAGCACTGGAACGTCTGGACTCCGGAATACCATTGTGATTTTCGGTGGTATAATTGTACCCAATATTGATTGGATTACAGTAGGTCGTTGCTTTTTTATTGGGGTCAAACCATTCTGTTTTACCGGGAATTTTAGTGTTTTGTGCGAGTATTGTATTGCTTAAACTAACAAGCATCAGCATAACAGCTACTACATATGTTTTTTTCATAGGATGATTTTTATATAAAAGATTTTCTCCAAAAGAGAAAACACAGTTTCAATAGCTCTATTTTTTCTGTTTTATCCTTTGTTCTAACAACTCAGGTTCATTGGTAGTGATATAATTGAATTTATGATCAATTATCCAGTCCATATCGGCCGCTTCGTTTACCGTCCACGCATTTAAAATAACCTTATACTCTTTGGCTTCTTTGATCCATTCCGGATGCTTCTTAAATACTGAATAATGATAATCAACGCCGTTGATACGATCTGCTTTAACTTCTTTCGGAGATTTGTTTCCTTCGAGGTACTGTAAACTTGCCCGGGAATCGACTTCTCTGATTTGTTTCAGCATTTCGTAATCAAAACTAATGTAGCAGGTATTTCTTTCTGCTTTAAGTTTATGGATGGCTTCAACAGCCATCAACGCCGTTTTTTTTCCTCTTTCTTTACTTATTTCCGAAGGTTTTATTTCGCAAACCAAAAGTGTGCGTTTATTATTTCGCTTACCTTCAACAATATACTCGTACAAGGTTGGGAGCTTCTCTCCGTTTGAAAGTTTAAACTTTATAAGATCGGCATAATTGGTTTCCTCAATAAGCAATTTGTTGTAATGTGCATCATGATTGATTACAAGTGAATCATCGGCTGTTCTCCATACGTCAAATTCTGAACCGGGAAGTTTTAAATCGATGGCATGTCTTAGAGCGGCTATAGAATTTTCAGGAAGATTGTTTTTTTTCCATGCTCCGCGATGTGCCACAATTGCATTTTCTTTCACACAGCAGGACTGAAAAGCCATTGTTATTGTTAAAAGTAATGCTATCCGAAGTGCTTTAGTAGTATTCATTATTTTAAATTTATAAAGGTTTAAAAAAATGTCTTTTAAAAAAAAGCCCTTCGCTAACCAATTACGAAGGGCTAATTACTAATCAATAAACCAACTTAATTAGTTAATACAAAACTAACTTTCTTCTCGGCATTTGAATTTCCACCAACGAAAACATCAAACTGTCCAGGTTCTGCCACAAATTGTAAAGCAGAGTTATAAAATTTTAAATCTTCAACTGTGATCTCGAATGTCACGGTTTGTTTTTCTCCTTTTTTAAGAGTTATTTTTTGGAAATTTTTAAGTTCTCTTACAGGTCTTGTTACCGATCCTACTACATCTCTGATATACAATTGAACTGTTTCTTTTCCATCATAATTTCCAGTATTAGCAACATCTACCGTTACTTTTAGCTTTTCGCCTGAGTTCATTTTATCAGATGAAATTTTCAGATTTGAATACTCAAAAGTGGTATAACTTAACCCGAAACCAAATGGAAACAATGGCTCATTTCTTTCGTCAATATAGTTGGATCTGAACTTTTCGAACTTACCTTCTGTGTTAACCAAAGGTCTTCCTGTATTTTTGTGTGCATAGTAAATTGGCAACTGACCAACACTTCTTGGGAAGGTTGATGTTAGTTTTCCGGAAGGGTTTACATCTCCAAATAAAACGTCAGCAATAGCATAACCCGCTTCTGTACCTGCGAACCAAACATTCAAAATAGCCGGAACCGTTTCGTTCTCTTCTTTAATTACTAACGGACGACCGTCAAACAATACTAAAACAACCGGTTTTCCTGTTTTTAGTAAGGCGTTTAATAAATCTTTTTGGGCTTGAGGAATTTCCAGATTGGTGCGGCTGCTTGATTCACCGCTCATCTCTGCAGATTCTCCAAGTGCCGCAACAATTACATCTGACTGATCGGCTACTTTTAATGCTTCTGCCAGTAATTCTTCTTTCGAACGTCCGTCACGGTGTAACGTTTTACCAAACATGGTTGCTTTAGTTTCAAACTCTTCATCGTAATCTAAGTTACTTCCTTTTGCATATAAAACTTTTGTTGATGCTCCTGCCCCTTCTTTGATTCCTGCTAAAAGTGAGATTGCATTTTCCATTCTTGTTGCTACGCTCCAGGTTCCCGGCATGTTTTCTTTGGCATCTGCCAGGGGTCCGATTAAAGCAATTGTTCCTGATTTTTTAAGCGGTAACAATTGATTTTGGTTTTTTAACAACACCAATGATTGTGCTGCTGTCGCACGAGCTTCTTTTCTGCTGTTTGCAGTAAAAATTTCTGTCTTTGCTCTATTAGCATCACAATACTTATAAGGATCACTGAATAAGCCTAAATCATATTTTGCTTCCAGAATAAGTTTAACAGCATTGTCGATGGTCTCTATCGTTACTTTTTTCTCGTCTAGCGATTTTTTCAAAGTTCCTAAGAAACCTTCACCCACCATGTCCATTTCAACACCTGCATTTAACGAAAGTGCCGAAACAGCTTGTAAATCTCCCATTCCGTGCTCGATCATTTCAGGTATCCCTGTAAAATCGGTAACGACGAAACCTTTAAAGCCCCATTGTTTTCTTAAAACATCTGTCATCAGCCATTTGTTTCCTGTCGCAGGAATTCCGTCAATCTCGTTGAAAGAAGCCATTACAGAACCTACACCTGCATCAACAGCAGCTTTGTATGGAGGGAAATAGTCGTTGAACATTCGGATATGACTCATATCAACTGTGTTGTAATCACGACCTGCTTCCGGTGCTCCGTATAAAGCAAAGTGCTTTACACAGGCCATAATCGAATTGTTTTTAGAAAGATCGTTTTGCTGGTAACCGTTTACCATTGCTTTTGCGATCTGACTTCCTAAATACGGATCTTCTCCTGAACCTTCAGAAACTCTTCCCCAACGCGGATCACGAGAAACATCAACCATTGGAGAGAATGTCCAGTTGATACCATCGGCACTTGCTTCCTGCGCTGCAATTCTGGCACTTCTTTCAATCAGATTCATGTCCCAGGTACAAGATAATCCTAACGGAATCGGGAAAGTAGTTTCGTAACCGTGAATCACGTCCATTCCGAAAATCAATGGAATTTTCAGACGGCTTTTTTCTACCGCGATTCTTTGTACTTCTCTAATTTTTTGAACAGATTTAATATTGAACAAACCTCCAACTTTACCTTCAGCAATTTTTTTCGCCACATCAGAACTGTTTGCCTGTCCTGTAGTAATATCTCCGGAGGTTGGTAAATTAAGCTGCCCTAATTTTTCATCCAGTGTCATCTTTGACAATAACTCTGCTACAAACTCCGATTTTGGTTTTATTTTTACTGTATTTTTAGTGTTCTTTTTCTGAGCATATCCCAGAACAGCACATCCTAAAAACAGTAAGACTAATTTGTTCTTCATTCTATTATATTTATTTGTTTGTGTTCGTTTTTTATTGGTTTAAATGTCCAGCCATAAAATACTGGACTGTCATAAGCTCCTGTTACTAGAATCCGTACTTTCCGGATTTAAAACCAAGCTTAACCAAACCTTGTTTTACTTCGGGAGCATTCATGAATAATTTCCAAAGCAAACCGGTACGATAATTTTCAATCATTACTACTTCAGGTCCCTGGTCAATAGCCAGGTAACGTTTTGCAACCCAATTATTCTGTAGGCTAAGCGCATCATAAAACCCTGCCTCTCCAAAAGTTTCCTTTTTATGATTTTCGTATAAATTTCGAATTACAGCGATTGATTCTTTTGGTGTATACACAATTGAACTAATGGCTGCTGTTGGAGAGATAACTCCTTTATCGTTGCTTGGCATGTGAGCATCGTACCCAATAGATCCGTCAGGATTTCTGGAATAAGATGCGGTTAAGCCCCAATAATCGGCTCCGTATCCTTTAAATTTCCCCGGATTTTCGATACAATACTGGTAATCAATTTTTACCTGATTGACATTCAGGTCCCAATAGTTGGCATACTTATCTGTTAGCTGGTTCGGATCAAGTCCTACATACGAATAATGTGCCCAGAAGAGTGGTCCGCCAAATTCCTCGGCTCCATTGTGTTTTAGAATTAGAGGAATATTGTATTTTGTTTTAGAAGAAACTATTCCGTCGCTTCTCGCCCAGCCTTCATGATATGCTTTTGCATCGATCGCGTGTGTTGGTGAAGATGCTGCCATGACATAGGTAATCAAACATTCGTTGTAGCCTTCAAGAGCAAAATTCATTTGCCAGTTGTAAGTTGGTGACCAGTGCCAGTACAAAACATTTTTATTATTCGTGTACCACTGCCAGTCTACTCCTTTCCAAAGTGCATCGTATTTTTGAGCTACCGCTTTCTCTTTCTCTGAACCGTCTTTTAGATATTCGCGAACGGTAATCATTCCTGCAACCAAAAATGATGTTTCGACTAAATCTCCACCATTATCCTTGGTTCCAAAAGGTTTTACTTTTCCTGTATTTCCATCTATCCAGTGCGACCATGCTCCATGAAAACGATCTGCTTTGCCTAAAAAATCAGCAATTTTGTTCAGTCTCTCAACTCCTTTTTCTTTCGTTACATATCCTTGTGACATTCCGGAAACAATAGCCATCAATCCAAAACCTGAACCTCCTGTGGTTACAATATGTGCATCGTTTTCAGGATAAATTCTATCCGGATGGTAACGCTCTCTTGCTAATCCTGAATTGGGCTCAGCATAATCCCAAAAATATTTAAACGTCTCTTTTTGAACTACAGCTAAAAGTTCATCATCTGTTAATTTTACAGCAGACGATGTTTCTTTTTCTGTTTGTTTGCTTTCTTGTCCGTTACAGCTCAAAAAAGTAAAAGCTAATAGTAAAACTGAAATTTTAACCATTATATTTTTTTTAATATCAGTGAATAAAACCACTTCCTTCAAAAAGGAGAAGGAAGTGATTTTAAAAATTTATTTAGTAACCTCCCGGGTTTTGTTGCGAAAGTCCGCCCGCTTCTCTTAAGAATGTAGTAGGAATTGGAAATAATTCATGTTTACCAACAACGAATGTTTTTCCGTCGGCAGCCATAGCAGCCTGAGCTTGTCCTGTTCTTACAAGATCAAACCATCTGTCATGCTCGAAAGCCATTTCTAATCTTCTTTCTTTCCAGATTGCTTTTCTAACATCTGTTTGAGAAGTGAAAGGAGTATCTCCTAAACCTGCTCTTTTACGTATCATATTCACTAAAGGAATTGCTGCTGATGTCTGTCCCAATTCATTCAAAGCTTCCGCTTTCATTAACAATACCTCAGCATATCTTAAATATCTAAGATTGGTATCTGTAAATTCCTGATTGTAGAAATCTGAAGAATACGCTTTGTAATTGTACATTGGATTTGCAACAGTAGCCGGTACTGGTCTTCCATCGTATAAAACGGAACCTCTGAAAATAATCGTTGCAGCTCTTCTTACGTCGCCTGCTTCATAAGCATTTGCTAACCCCTGAGTAGGTGTATTGAAACCCCAACCCCATCCTCCTGCACCACGTGGTGCCTGAGAAACAGAGTAGTTTCCAATTCCAAAACCAGGGCTTGAAGTTGAACCAATTCCATTGATCTCAAAAATAGATTCCGGACCAAATTCTCCTGCTTTTTTATATTGTAGCGCATAATCAGCTACTAAAGAATATCCTGTTACTTTATCACAATTGTCGATTACTTTTTGCCAATTTTTTTGATATAAATTCACCTTTGCTAACAGAGCATAAGCAGAACCTTTAGAAACACGACTTTTGTCTTCTGCTGCATAAGCTGATTTCTCCGGTAAATTTGTAATGGCATCATTCAAATCTTTCTCGATAAATGCGTAAACTTCAGCCGGCGTTTTACGGGTTAATTGCATGATTCTATCCCCTTCTGAACCCGGAATTGGCAAATGATCAATGATTGGAACCCCACCGTAACCTTTTACTAAAGTGAAATACATAAAAGCTCTGAAAAATTTAGCTTCTCCTTCTAATCTTACTTTTAAAGCCGGTGTCACCTTATCTAATTTAGGAAAAATAGCCAGGGCCTGATTACATCTGTTAATTCCCGCATAATGAGCATCCCAGGTAGACTGAAATGAAGGAGTCGAAGCATTATAGGTTAAAGCATCAATTATGTCCTTATCTGCTCCGGTATCTCCAGGATCAGAGCCTTTATCAGCATCATCAGAAATGATACTCGTAACAGCATTCCATCCAAAAGAAGACATATCCCATCCTAAAAACTGATTGTAAATTGCGGTTACAAAACCTGAAGCTCCTGCGTCGTTATTGACCAACTCTACATCCGCTGACGGAATCGATTCTGTAGGGCTTACATCTAAAAAATCATCTGCGCATCCTGCAAAAAGTAACCCGGACAACACAAACATTGATATATATATTCTTTTCATGATATTAAAATTTTAAATTAGCACCGATAACAAATGATCTCAATGATGGGTAAGCATCTAACTCAACACCCTGAGTACCTTCAACCAATTTACCATCACTAACGACGTCAGGAGAGAAACCTGAATACTTTTGAGTAATAAACGGATTAATTGCGTTTACATAAATTCTGCAATAGTTAAAGAACAGATCTTCTTTTAATGGCAATTTGTATCCTAAACTAATGTTGTTGATTCTGAAGTAATCTGCTGATTCCAAAAAGAAAGTAGATGCATAAGGAATCTCATTAGAAGGCGCCGGATTTGAAGCAGTTGTGTTAGTTGGTGTCCAGAAATTGCGAGCCATAGAAGCTTCTATATTTTCACCACCAAAACGCTGTGCTTTTTTTCCATTGTATACTTTTGCTCCTCCTGTTCCGTAACCATCAACAGAAAAATCAAAGTTTTTATAATTTACTCCCAGAGTAATTCCATACGTTGAAGTTGGTAAGACTGTTCCAACATACTTTTTATCGGTTCTTTCGTTTAATGCTGACTGAACTACTTTATCACCCGCTGCTGTGTAGTATAACATTTTACCATTTGACGCATCAATACCAGCAAACTCATACATATAGAAACTTCCTAAAGGTTGTCCAACTGAAGTGTTATCCAATATTTTAGTGTTTTGACCATTTCCTAAACCTCCACCAATAGTCGGAGCAATTTGGACGTTTTTCAGACTTGTAAGTTCATTTTTATTGTGAGAGTAATTACCCCCTACCCAATAACTTAAATTATCGCTTATTTTATCATCCCAACGCAAAGCAATTTCATACCCTTTGTTTGATACTTCTCCGATATGTGAATAAGTTGAAATATTGTATCCAGAAGTTGCATAAGGTTTAACATTTAAAATGGTATTGGTTGTTTTTTTGTCATACAAATCAAAAGATCCTTTTAATCTGTTAGCAAACAATTCAAAATCAAATCCTCCTGAAAGTTCTTCTACAATTTCCCATGATAAATTAGGATCGATCTGTGAATTGATCGTTATTCCTGAGCCAAGACCCGGTACATCAACTCCTGAAGTAAAAACCTGAGTATTTAACGGTATGTTCTGATTTCCTAATCTACCCCATGATCCTCTTAATTTTAATAAATTAAGTGTTTCAATATTGCTTAAAAAACTTTCTTTTGATACAATCCAACCTAAACCAACTGATGGAAATGTTCCCCAACGTTTGTCTTCAGCAAATTGAGAAGATCCGTCACGTCTTACAGTACCTGTAAGTAAATATCTGTCCATTAATTTGTACTGAAAACGGGCAAAATAAGAAGCTAATCTTCTCTGATTCAAAGCTTCATCTTTATAACCTGTTACTGAACTTGCAACATTAATATCTTTTAAAGACCAGTAGTTTGAATTTGGATTTACATTTTTTCGGTCAATCGTTAATTTTTCTCTGGTTCCTTGTACGTTGGCCTCTATACCAGCAGTAACTTCAACATCATGAATTTCTGCAAAAACTTTATTATAAGTCAGGTAATTAGATAAATTCCAGTTGAAATACTGATCTCTGCCTCTTGTTAAAGTATTTGTATTTAAACTTTTAGTATCGTAAGCAGATACTACACGAGTAGGATCTCCTGATAACCAAAGTCCTAAATTATCTACATAATTATATTGTTTGTAAGTAAAGAACTCTCCATTAAACTGAGAGGTGAATTTTAACGATTTGAAAATATCATAATCCAATTTCAAACCTCCTTGTAAAATAACAGTCTCTTGTCTCTCATTTGTAAAATCCAACTGTGCCACAGGATTCGCAACATTATTGAAAGATGCTCCTGTTTCGGCAACTACTCCATTTGAAACAAATGGCACTCCATATTTTCCATTAGGATAACGTACAGGAACAAGAGGAGATTGTCTGTAAGCATTTGTAAAAGCGCTTAAAGGCATTGGAGTATTTTTTATCGTACTCACACTCATATTCTGAGTTACTCTAACTTTATCCGAAATTTTAAACTCATTATTACTTCGAATCGTAGTTCTACCATAATCAGATCGGTTCAGAATTCCTTTTTCTTCGTAATTTCCAACACTAAAAAAGTACTTTACATTATCTGAAGATCCTGAAATGGCAATATTGTTTTGCGTATAAGATCCTGTTCTTGTAATTTCGTCAAACCAATTGGTATTGTAAGGCTGATTGGCAGAAAATCTTCCTTGCGGAAAAGCACCACTGTAAGCAATATTACTATAACGAACATATTCGTCGCTATTTGCCATTCTAACCTTTTTCAAAGGAGTTCTGATTCCGGCGAAGCTTTCTACATCTACCGTAAGTTTTCCTTTTCCGGATTTCGTGGTGATCATAATTACACCATTTGCACCTCTTGTACCATAAATAGCTAAGGAAGAAGCGTCTTTTAAAATCTCGTACGATGTAATATCATTTGCATTAATGTTATTGATATTCTCCGTTGGCATACCATCTACTACATACAAAGGATTTTTTCCTCCCAAAGCACTACCAGCTCCTCTGATGATTACAGAAGGTGTACTTCCCGGTGCATCTGAAGCAGATACCTGAACCCCTGCCGCTTTACCTTGTATGGCCTGAGAAGCATTTAGTACCTTCATTTTTGTAATCTCTTCAGATTTAATAGAGCTTATCGCTGAAGTATTATCAATTTTCTTTCTTGTTCCGTATCCAATTACAACCACATCTTTTAATACAGTATCACCTGATTCTTTTAAAGTAATAGTCATTGGTGCGGAAGTTGCTGCCACAGAAACAGGCTCAAAGCCCAACATCGAGATCTTTAGTATCTCCCCCACTTTGGCATTTATGGCAAAATTTCCGTCGAAATCAGCATCAGCAGAAACTCTTGAGTTTGAAGCAGCAATAATTGCTCCGGGAACTCCCATTCCATTACTGTCTACTACTTTTCCTTTAATTGCTTGTCCAGACATATAAGCCGGCAATAGCAAAAGCGCTAAAAAGCTAAAAATAAAATTTTTCATACAGTTCGTAATCGTTTAAGTTAGTAGAGCCAAATTAAACAATTACAACGTTGTAGTACATCAAATACCACTACTACACAGCTACATCATTATGTTAAAATTAGAATGTAAAAGTTTAAATTTCAGCATTTTAAATGTTAATTTTATTTTATTAACATAACGTTATGATGTAGTAATGATGTATTAGAATTATACAATAAAAGAAGTAGAAAAATATAAGATATTTAAAAAAATAATCTCAATCTTACAGACTTAATAAAAACTTTGAGAGGTTTTCATCCTGAGTAAGCCCTAATTTCTTTCTTAAACGATATCTGTGCAATTCTACGCCCCTAAAAGAGATGTTCATCATAGGTGCAATTTCCTTGGAAGAAAGATTCATTTTAAGGTAAACACACAGTTTTATATCCTTAGGAGTTAAGTTTGGAAACTTTTTAGAAAGGTTAATGATAAATTCATTGTGAATCTGATTCAGATTGGTTTCAAAAATCTCCCATTCGTGTTTGTTCACCTCATTGATTTTAATTGCCTTTTTAATTTCACTCTTCAGTTTATTGAAGTCTTTTTCCGAATTCAAAATGTTCTGAATGTTATCAATCATTTCACTTTGCTTGGCAATAGACAATGATTTTCCGGCAACTTCTGAGGATTTTGTTTGCAGTTCCAGTTCCAAAATGTGTTTTTCATACTCCTGAACATTCAATTCATTCTCTGCTTTCAATTCCATTTCAAGAATTTCACGCTGATGCTTTAACTCTTCGGCCTGTAATTTCAGTTTTTGCATATAGCGTAACTTGTTCCACTTGTAATAGAAAAATAAAACTGCTCCCACTACAAGCAGATACAGTAAAATCATCCAGAATGAAAAATACCAGGGTTCTGCCACTTTAAAATCAAAATCTGCTACCTCCTCGTAACTTGCGCCATCATGTTTGTAAACCACTATAGCATGTGACCCACTACTTAAATTGTTCAATACAATCAATCCGTCTGAAATTGGCAGGAAATCGCCATTTTTATTGATTTTATAAAACAAATTAGGCTTACTTGCCCCGTAAATTCCGGAAATTACATTTATTCTTATCTCAGTGTTGTATTTGATCTTATCCTCATTTGATATAAGATTTCCATCATTAAAAGCTTCTATCTTTACATGAGCATTCTGCTTGTTTTCATAAGTGAGCTGAAGCGATATAAAACCATCATCAAGATTAAGTAAATAATGGTTCTGAGTTTTAAAAATCCTCAAATTATCATTGATCAGGGTACCTTTATAATATTTCTCCTGAATAATGTTCCAAATGAATTTATTGCCCTTTGCATATATATGGTACAATATTCCATTCTGAAGCACTACAAAATGATCTTCATCAATTGAAACGACATCACTTATATTCTTAAAATTAGAATTAAACAGCTCATTTTCTTCAAGACTGCCGCTAATCGAATTATAGGTATACCAAACATTATTGATTAGGAAAAGAATTTCATTTCTAAATTCAAAAATCTTTACACCAAAATCATTCTTAATTTTACTCTGCTGTGTTATATTTTCAACTTTTTTAGTCTTATAGTTATCATCGTACAATACACGATACAATCCGCGGTAATTATCTGCCGCCCAGATTTCATTTTTCTGATTCTGAGCAACATACTTTATAGGTTTTGAAAGATCATTAATAACTTTGTTCTCAGTAGGTACTGCAATATCATTGTAAGCCACAACACCGCTGTAAGTCGATTGAAAATAAGTATTATTGATACTGCTTTTTGTCAAGTTCCATCCTCCGCTTCTGTTATTGATTTTAACCAATGAACCATTTTCGTAACAAAAAGTTCCATCATTATGACCTATAATATACTTGGTACCAATTTTACTAATATTCCAGGCCTGCCCCTGTGTATTGGGCAACATATTAAACTTACCGGAAACAAATTCGAAAACTCCGTGATTGGAAGCAATCAGATATCCCTTATCGATAGCTGCGACAGAATAAACAGAACCCAGAAGTCCTGAATTATCATAAAAGAAAGAAATCGGAGAGTTGATTTCGACATGCGTAATACCATTATCCAGACCAAGCCATAAATCGTTCTCTTTATCGAAACCGATACTTAATACCGAGTTATTCATCAAGACATTATTCCGGTTGATATTTTTATAGGTATCCGTTTGAAAGTCGTAGATAAAAACACCTCTGTTCCCGGTTCCTACTACCAGTTTATTTCCTTTAATAAACTTAGCAACATTAATCGTTGCCGATTTTAAAACTTCATTCAACGGATTATTCCAGGGTCTTAAACCTCCTTTTTCTACAATAAAAATTCCTTTTTTCTGTGTAAAAATAAACGTCTCGTTCTTGTACTTTTCAATAGCGTGAACTACGGTCTTTTTTAAAATATTCCAACCTTTCGGATTGGCTATTTTTGAACCGTCCATTCGGAAAAGGCCTTTTGCAACTGAAGCAACATAGACATCATTATCCACTACAAAGCAATAGGATATTAGAAAAGGGAATTTGATTTTCTTAATGTGTTTTCCATCATAAATAAAAACATCATTAAAAGACTGGAAATAAACGGAACCTTTAAACTTGAAAATTTTCCAAATCTCTTCATTGTCCTTTTCATCAAACAAACGCAGTTTTTTAGTGATGGAAACGTAATGCATCTTTCCCTCTTTTCGGTACCAGTAACCAAACTCTTTATACGAGCCTGAATAGATCTTATCGCCTTCGATCATGATCGAACGGATGATCGTTTTATTAGGTAATGTATACTTTTCCCATATGACACCGTCATAACGCAATAAATAGTGATTATTGGCAAAATACATGGCATCGTCATTGCCTTGAACCACATTCCAAATTTGATTGTCACCTTGGTAATCAGATTTATTATAATTTTCTACGAATGGAAGTAATTCTTGTGCCTGGATTTGAAAAGCAATGAAAAAGAAGAATATAAATTTAGGAAGTATCGATTTCAAAATATTCGGTTTTATCTTCAAAGATAATGACAAATATTGAATCTGATGGCATAAAAAAAGCTCCTCAACAGAGAAGCTTTCCTTATAATATAAAGTCTATCCTAGCTTTGAAGCAGCTGATAAACCTGATGAGCAATTTCGTATTCTTCATCTGTAGGGATCACCAAAATTTTTGCTTTTGAATTTGGTACGTTAATCTCTCTGATTTCTTTAGAACGAATCTGATTCTTTTCATCGTCCAATTCAATTCCAAAATAATCCATATTGGTACAAACCAGCTTGCGCATATAAGAGGAGTTCTCTCCAATTCCTGCAGTGAAAATAATTGCATCCAAACCGTTTAGAGCTGCCGCGTACGAACCAATCGTTTTTTGAATTCTGTAGGCATTCATTTGCAGCGCCAATATACAATCTTTATTACCTTTTTCCGCTTCGGCTTCAATGTCGCGCAAATCGCTGTAGCCTGTAAGTCCAAGCATACCACTTTGTTTCAATAAAATCGAGTTTACTTCATCTGCCGAATACCCAAGATTCTTAACCATATAAAAAATAACCGACTGATCAATATCTCCTGAACGAGTTCCCATGATAAGACCATTTGAAGGAGAAAATCCCATGGTATGATCGATACTTTTCCCGTCTTTAACAGCGGTCATACTACAGCCATTTCCTAAGTGAATGGTGATTATTTTGGAATTCTTTTCTAAATAATCAATTGCTTTTGCAGAAACGTATTTATGACTGGTTCCGTGAAAACCATAAACACGCACTTTATGCTCTGTTAAAAGATAATTTGGAATAGCAAACTTATAAGCTACTTCTGGCATCGTTTGATGGAATGCAGTATCAAAAACTGCAATTTGCTCTGCATCACTAAAGATTTCTTCTGCGACATTAATACCTTCCAAATTAGCAGGATTATGTAACGGTGCCAGTTCAAAAAGTTCTTTGATTTTTAATTTTACCGCTTCATCAATTTTCACTGTATCGCTAAAGGCACTTCCTCCGTGAACCACGCGATGACCCACCGCCGCAATCTCCGAGGTCGATTTAATCACTCCCTTTTCGGCATCTAAAAGCATATTGGCTACTTTTTGCAAACCAACCTTATGATTGGCAATCGGTAGTGTTTCTTCGATGGTATTTGACGGGGTTTTGAAAATTACATTTGAAGTTTCCAATCCAATTCTGTCAATCATACCGGTACAAATTACCTCATTTGTAGGCATAACCATTAATTGGTATTTGATTGATGAACTTCCTGAGTTTATGATAAGTATTTTCATTTTTTTTTAAGATTCTAAGAGACTGAGTCTCTAAGTTTTTTACTGTTTTTAGCTTTAATGTCACCCTGAGCGAAGTCGAAGGCTGGGCAAACAAAGAAGGCTCGACTCCGCTCAGCCTGACTTACGTTTTTTAATTGATTAAAGTCCTTGCGCCTGAATAGCAGTGATTACCACGGTATTGATGATATCATCTACGGTACAGCCACGGCTTAAATCGTTTACTGGTTTGTTTAACCCTTGTAACATTGGGCCAATAGCCAAAGCACCGGTTTCACGCTGAACTGCTTTATAGGTATTGTTTCCTGTATTTAAATCCGGAAAAATAAGCACACTCGCCTGCCCTGCTACTTCGGAGTCCGGCATTTTACTTTTTCCGACAGCACGATCTACGGCGGCATCGTATTGAATTGGCCCTTCAATTTTTAGATCAGGACGTTTTTGTTTTACGATTTCAGTTGCGGTTCTTACTTTATCTACTTCATCCCCTTTTCCTGAAGAACCTGAAGAATAAGAAAGCATGGCTATTTTAGGCTCAATTCCAAAAGCTGAGCTTGATTCTGCCGATGAAATAGCGATTTCTGCCAATTGTTCTGCTGTTGGGTTTGGATTAATGGCACAGTCTCCAAAAACAGAAACTCTGTCTTCTAAACACATAAAAAACACAGACGAAACTACTGATGAATTGGGCTTGGTTTTAATGAATTGTAAAGCAGGTAAAATAGTATGCTGCGTGGTATGAGCAGCACCTGAAACCATTCCGTCCGCATGTCCTTTATACACCATCATCGTTCCAAAATAAGAAACGTCTTCCATTAAATCTCTTGCGGTAGTAATGCTGATATTCTTGGCTTTACGAAGTTCATAATAAGTGTTGGCATAATCTTCATAAAGCTCCGATTCAATAGGATTAATGATATTGATTTTAGAAAAATCCAATGTAATTCCAAGCTCATTGACCTTACCTTCAATTTGTTTTTTATCGCCAATGATCGTAATATCGACAACATCCATCGACAACAATCTCGAAGCGGCGATGATAATTCTCTCGTCGTTTCCTTCGGGTAAAACAATATGTTTTCGGTGCTGTCTGGCTCTCTTAACCATGTTGTACTGAAACATTTTTGGTGTCATTCCCTCTGCTTCAAAAGTGATTAGCCTTTCAGACAAATCATCCATGGCAACATACTTTTCGAAAGTACTAATCGAGGTTTCTATTTTATGAGTATTATTGGCGTAGATTTCTGATCTGATAGATCCAATTTTGTTCGTGATACCGTAAGTTCCGCCATCAACTGCGATAATAGGTACGATAGATGAAAGACCTTCGATAAGTTTTAAAATACTTTCTTCAGGAACAATGTTTCCGGTTAGAATAATTCCGGATATTGTTGGATAATTTGCCGATTCGTTGGCTTGTAAAGCTCCCAGGATAATATCCGAACGATCTCCGGGAGTAATCACCAGTGCATTATCATGCAAATGGACCAGATAATTGTGCAATTGCATTGCTCCAACACTAAAATGCCCGATTTCATTATTCAGATAAGCACCTCCAAACAGTACTTTGGCATCAAGCTGATTGACTATTTCCTGCATCGTTGGATTGTTCAAACTTGAAATCAGCGGAATGGTATTGATAAGCACATTAGCCGGCAAACTTTTTTGCAATCCTTGTGTCACTAATTCGATGTTTTCAGGCTGTACTTTATTGGCAATGACCGATAAAACTTCAACTTCTTTCACTTTAAAGGAATCATAAACCAAATACAGGCTGTCTACTAATTCTTCTAAAGTTTTGCCAACTCCTGATCCGATAATAATAGTAGGAATCCCAAGATTTTTAGCGATCAGAACATTCAAATCGAGTTCAATTGAAGTTCCTTCTCCGGTAAAGCTTGTTCCTTCTACCAGAACAAAGTCAAAACGTTCTTCAAGTTTCTTATATTTCTCAATAATCAAATCGAGAACCTCTCCTATTTTCCCTTTATTCTTTTTCTTGATTAGTTTGCTTTTGGTTATCGCAAAGGCATCTTCAAATTTAATATCCAAATTAAAATGTGACAGTACTGTTTCGATATGATTGTCTAACTCGCCATCTACAAAATCTTCCACGATAGGCCTGAAATAACCCACTTTAGCCGTTTTACCAATCAAAATACTCATCAAACCAAGTGTTACAATTGATTTTCCGCTGTTCTGATCGCTCGTAGCTATATATATTGCTTTACTCATAATTTATGTATTAACTCAACAAATGTCGTATATAATCTATTTTTTAACGATAAATAAACGTTAAAACCAACGCCTTTTTTTAAAATAAATGATTAAGGCTATCACCAATAAAAACATGCTTGTCATGACAATGAAATAGCCGTTTTTTTCCTTCAGTTCGGGCATATATTCGAAATTCATCCCGTATACCCCAACGATAAAAGTAAGCGGAATAAATATGGCTGAAATGATGGTCAGGGTTTTCATAATCTCATTCATTTTTCGGCTTTGCTCCGAAAAATAAAAATTGGAAGCACTTTCTAAAGAACTCATATCAGATTCAATCTGTTCCAGAAGTTCTAAACTTTTCTGATGCAGTCTAATGAAAAAATTAAATGTTTCTTTCTGAATAAGCCCATTATTTTCATCATCATCTTTAATGGTTTTCAAATAATAAAGCGAATCACGAAGCGGAGTAATGGAACGTTTTAAAAAATTAAAATTATCGCGATGATTTTCAATTTTTTCCAGAATAACAGGATCTGCTCCTTTCTTAGTTAAATCTATAAGTTCTTCGATATTATCTTCTTCATCTTCAATTGTAATATAAAAGTTTTCCATTACGGCATCCAGCAATAAATAAAGCAGATAATCGACCTTTTTGCTTCTTACGATTCCGGCATGGGTGCGCAAACGTTCACGTATGTGTGTAAAGAAATCGCTTCTTTTTTCCTGGAAAGAAATTAGTATTCCGTCTTTTAAAATAAAACTGAGCTGCTCGACCTTAAGGCCGTCTGAATATTCTGAGGGCAACAACGATTTTATATTGAAAAATAAAATATCCTTTTGTTCTTCCAACTTGGTTCTTTTGGTCGTATTTAAAATATCAGCCAATAAGAAATCATCTACTTTAAAATGATCTCCGATTGTTTTAATAAGACCGATATCATTTAATCCGTGAATATTCAGCCAATTATTTTTAGTATAATCAAAACATGAATTTATGGCCAAAACCGTAAACTTCTCATATTCAACAATATCAGTATCATTATAAACAAAAAGCTGCATTTCTGTTTCATGACTTTTATGTGTGCCCGTGTACTCCAGACTTGTATGCTGCAACTTTCTGCCTTTCTTGTATTTTATCTTTCTCATTCAAAAATGATTTACAAAGTAATATTACAAAAAAGTTTCCGAATGGAAAATGACAATTGTCATTTTGCTAAGCTTACATCACTATAAATTGTACTATTTTTACTACTTTAAATAATTTAACCGGACAGGTTTTTGATACCTGTCCGGTTTAGATAACGTAAACGATTGGCAAATAACACATAAACATGCAAATTACAGAACCTTTAGAATTTGGAAAATACTATCATATTTACAATCGTGGTATTAATAACGAAAATCTTTTTAAAGAAAATAGAAATCATGTGCATTTTCTCAATTTGTACAATAAACATATTGAACCAATCGCAGAAACTTTTGCATGGTGCCTGCTTAAAAATCATTTTCACTTACTGGTTAGAATTAAAACTTTTGAAGAAATCCTTCATACTCACGAAGATTACGAAATTAAAAGAATTATAGCCCCTCATCAATCCTTTGGAAACTTGTTTAATGCCTATACAAAAGCAATCAATAAAGGATATAATAGACATGGTGCATTATTTGAACGAGCTTTTAAGCGAAAACTAATTGATAACGAAACTTACTTACAAACTGTTATAAAATACATCCATTACAACCCTGTAAATCATGGCTTCTGCCAACACCCGATTGAATATCCCTGGAGTTCCTATCAAACCTGTATCTCTGAAAAACCTACAAAACTAAAACGTGAAAAAGTAATTTCATTGTTTCAGGATATTGAAGGCTTAAAAAGTTCACATCAACAAAAAGAAAATTTTACTTCATTGGAAGATTTCCTTAATTCATAATGTAATACTATAAACAAACCGGACAGGTTTTAAAAACCTGTCCGGTTTAAATATTAAAAATACAACACAATTAAACACTAACCATAAAAAAACCGAGTCATTTCTGGCTCGGTTTTTTCAAAACAAAGTATTCTAATTATGGTTGTGTTATGACAGTATAAGACAAGTTTGTAAAAGTTCCGTTTTTTACTTCAAAAATTTCAGGAGTATTAACTTTAGTCTGCAGCGAACCTACTTTTTTAGACATAAAGCTAAAAGTTCCGGATACCGTTTTATTAGCAGGATCCATCGAAGTTATGGTTAACTTTCCAGTCTGAACAAAATGTTCTGTAAAAGTACTTCCATCAATTAAATAAGTATTTATGAATAAAGCATTCATATTATCCTCATCTTCTGCATTTTCATCAAAGTTATAAGCTTTTATTGGCATAGCATCAGTAGTTGTCAGTTCGCTTACACAGGCTAGCGATAACATTTGGGCATTGTCCTGAATATTAATATCAAAACGTTGCTGTTTTTCGCTTTTTACTTTGATTAATGTTACACTGTTAATTTTGGTTGCATTCCATGCTGTACCATTTATGGTAGCCGAAACAGAGTTACCATTATCCTTCTTATCATTTTCATCACTACTGCAAGCTGTTAACAAGACTGATAACGTCAATAATCCAATGCTTAAAATTTTCTTCATGTTGAGAGTTCGTTTAAATTATTTTTTTTCCAAAATAAAGGCTAAAAACCCTAATAAACTTACGTAAAACCACATTCACAACAAATAATTCCAACAAACTGGACAGGTTTTAAAAACCTGTCCGGTTTAAATATTCAATACAAGAAATTCGAAACTCTATTTTCCTAATATAATCCACAAAACAAACCCGACAGGTTTCAAAAACCTGTCGGGTTTAAATAAAAAAACCGGATCATTTCTGACCCGGTTTTCATTATTGTTTAAAGAAGAATTATTTTACTTCTTCGAAAATAACATTCCAAGTATATCAGTACTTTACAACGTAGTGGTACAAATATGGTACAAACCTATTATTTTATTTTACAAAACAACATATTTCTTTCTGAAAGTCAATCATTTTAAACTGAAATGCAATTGGAATAGCTGCACAAAAAAAAGACATTTATCAATAAGGATTGATTAAAAAAAATGTTCAGTATAACCTACTACTGACCATTTTTAGAAAAGCTTTAATTTTTAATTACGATTTTCATCCTAATCATCAGTTTCAACGGCAAGTTCAATAACATGATGAACTAGGAAAGCATCTATCAGAGAAAGTGCATAATCATGATCAATGGGCAGCATTTCAGGCTTTAGCAGGATTTCATCAATATAATTCTCTGCATCCCATAGCTTTCTGACTAGCTCGGGATTTTTCGGTTCAATTCTGATCAAAACTTTCTCAAAAACCACATTAGCCGTTCTTATAAACTCTAATCTATACTCTCCAACAAGTGGCAATGCAGAAATTTGCATAGGTGTCTTTTTCATCTTCTTCTTCTTTGGTTTACTATTTTGATTCTCATCTGATACTTTCTCGGATTGTGTTAAGCGATAATCATGCCCACCAGATTCATGATCATCTACTTTATCAAAAACTGTTTCAAAGATATCCAGTTTAAGATCATCATCGAAAGCAAAACCGTTCTCTCGCTGCTGTGCCGAGATATAAATATCCCATTCTATAACACTGATCTTATGCATATTTCTAAACAGCAGTTCTGATAGTTTCAATGCCGAAGAAGAAGCATCCAGCATTTCGGTCCATTTTGTAAATCCAGCCAAATTTGCAACGTAATGCTGAGCTTTCATTAAGGTAAAATTGTCTTCATCGATATCAAAATCGAGAATAAGTGCATCTATATCAAAATACTTGGGCGTATATTGATAAAATTCACGGCCATAATCGGCATCGAAATAAGACTTTTGTGTTTTAAAATCTTTGTAAAGATTTTTTGATTGCAGTTTGAAGTACTCAATAGTTTCCATAATACATTCCTTTTAACACCGGCTGTATTATCCTGACTTTTGCGTTCGTAATCTTGTTTGGATAATAAGCAGGCAGGTTTGCATTATTAAACTATTTGGCTGATAAAATCTTTGCACGAACGGGCATGCTTGCCAACAAGCATAAGCAAATTTAATAATAAATTACAATAATTACAATACATAAATTATTTTTAATTAACGCTTTATATAATTTCTTATCTGAGGAAGGCTCTAAAAAGTAATGCCCGCTAGGTCTCTCGTATGCATAAAATAATTAACCAGCGTGGAAAATAGTAATTTAATCAACACTAAAAACAAGAAAAATGTTTTTTAAAATTCAATAAACTTCTATTTTTACATGCTCAATTTAACAATATAAAAAACATGAAAGAGTTAGTAGCAAAGATCAATACAGAAATCGAAACATTTAAAGCAGAATCAGATTCACTAATCGAAAAAGGTGTGAAAGCCGCTGGAGCAAGAGCTCGTAAATCAACTTTAGAGATTGAGAAACTTCTAAAAGAGTTTAGAAAAGTTTCTATTGAAGAATCAAAAAAATAAATTCATTCTTACTTTTACTAAATTGGCCTTTCAGATTCTGAAGGGCTTTTTTTGCATAAAATTAATTCCGAATTACTCTTTCATATAGGAGAAACCATTATTGCTGGCAATAGTAATTAAAGGCTGGATTGTTTCTTTAAATCGTATATAATCCAACCCGCTATCATCTAAATCAGGAAAAATACCAAGATATTCTTCTAAATATTTATTCTTAGAGTTAGAGCTTTTAACTATTTCAAAAGCCGTCTTCTGCAGAGTATAAAACCTATCAAAATATTTATCAATCAAAGGAAGCTTATTGCTTTTAAACGAATTAAAATTTTTATCTATTGGGATCAGATTCCAAATTAAATCATGAGAAACAAATGCATGAGGCACAAAGTGATCCAAAGCATATCTCTTTTCATCAAAAACTAATTTTTTATCGGTAAAAATACAATCTACCGCCCCCAATTCATTAAATACAAATTTCCAATATTCATTTGTTTGTTTAATCAATGAATTTCTTGTAATTGTCTTATATATTTTATTTGGAATGTCCGGGACATTTGGGTTTCTTTTTTGAAGAAAAATCGACAAATTCCAATAGCAGAAGTCCTTAAGTATCTTTGAATTTAATTTAAGATAGGAAATCCAAATTGGATTTATCTCAATATAATCTTTTTCCAAACGATAGAGACAGCCGTAATCAAAATTCTGCGAAAGCAAATATATCTCATTCCGAGTTCCTGAAAACCAAGATGAAATAAACCAATGCGGAACGTTTTTATCAAAATGATTCAAAATCCTGATAGTTTGGATATTATTAGTATTTTCCAAAACTGAATTAATTTTATTTCGATTTTCATTTATTGTTAGGTTTTCGGTTTTTATAATAGCTCTCACCGCATCTTGAATAAGATCTTGTTTACCAAAAGATATTTGAAAATAATTAACTGTATACCATGAGTTACTAATCATCCTTGAGAATATTTTTCTTTTCTCTATATTAAAGTTATCTTTTTCCACTAATTCGAGAATCGCTAGAAACCAATAAAATTTATAAGTAGCAGATGTATTAGAAAATACAGAAGCTAGTTTATTTGTAGACAAAAAATCTTGTTTAGGTATATTCATTATGTTTTACAAGAAAAAACTTTAATTATTTAGATAAAATTATTTTCTAGTTTTATTGTTTATCTAACAAATATAATAAAGAGACGATCACTTTCTTCACCTTTTGTAGCAAACTGAGTAAAAAATATACATCAGTATTGACTTCATGATAGCAATATACAAATAGGTAAAAATACCTATGCAACGAAATAAGTTAATTGATACATTTGACAATAAAATTTATTATAGAATCTTTTTATGTACATACTTATTGCTAAAACTTTATGAATATAGTTACAGAATATTCAGTAATACATTTTACAAAATGAAACATTAATATAAACTAAAGTAATAGCAGTAAAAAGCTATGTAGAATTAAAATGGCTAAGGATATAAATAAGTCAGCATTTGACCTTGCGACAAAAATAAAACTTGATATTTTTAGAGAATCTTTTAAAGAATGGTTACCTATATTTATTCACACACCATATGTTGAAAAGAGATTTATTTATGATTTTTTCGCCGGTAGCGGTATGGATTCTGACAAGAATTTTGGCAGCCCTCTTATTTTACTTGATGAAGCGAAAGGTGAAAACTTAAAACATTGTAGCAAATCTGAAGGAAAAAAAATAGTTTTTGCATTTAACGAAAAACTAAAAAAGAAAAATAAAGAGCTAGAAGTGAATATTAAGGAATTTGTTAATAATTGTCTTCAAAATTGTAATAGAGAAAAATGTGTTTATGAGCATCATTTTGGAAATTTTAATTTTAAAGAAGCTTTTAAAAGACCAAAGGTGTTGGAAATAATGAAAAACAAGAACTATGGAAAATTTGTTTTATTAGATCAATATGGTTTTAAAGAAGTTGACAACGATATTTTTACTCAGCTGATAAATTTTCCTAAAACAGATTTTATTTTTTTTATTTCTTCTTCTTTTATAAATAGGTTTCAAAATCACGATTCAATAAAAAAATATATTGAAACAGAAAAAATAGAATTTAAAAAATCAGAGCCCAAACATTGTCATAAATTAGTTTCTCAGTATTTTAAAGATTTGATTCCAAAAAATAAAGACTATTACCTACATCAATTTTCTATAAGGAAAGGAACTAATTATTATGGTTTAGTATTCGGAACTGGTCATACTCTTGGTATGGAAAAATTTTTAAAAGTTTGTTGGGATAAAGATAAAATGGCAGGTGAAGCTAATTTTGACATTAATAATGATTTCCAATTAGGAACTCTTTTTTATAATGAAAAATTTAGCAATAAAATTGAAAAATTTAAAGAGGAATTTACCACTAAAATCTTAAATAATGAAATAGTATCAAATATTCAAGGTTTAAAATTCACATTAAAAAGTGGAATCCAAACAAGAATTTATCTTGAAATTATTCTTAATTTATTGGAAAATGATAAAATTGAAATAACAAGAGGTAGATTCAATGAAAAAGTTATTAATATCCATAAGTTGAAATATAGTGAAGTTTATGAGTTTTCAGAAAAAGTCTCTTACATCTCTTAATGAAAAACTTATATTAGATATTCAAACTTATTTAGCACCACTTTCAACTTCCATGATTCTTGGCATTTCATCATAAGTTCTCCCATTCAGCAATCTTCCAGTCGCCTTTTTATTTTTACCCCCCCATTGTTTGAAAAAGAAAGAAACATTTGCTTTTTTACATTGTTGATAAATATCCAGAACCCAATCTTCATTCATTGGTCTTGCCTTTGACCCGCTTTCTCCGCCAACAATTACCCAATGTATTTTTTTTAAATTTAAATATGGAAGAGGTCCTATTAATGGCTCTAACGACAAGAATTTCGTATGCGCTTTTGTATTTCTTAAAAAGTCGATGCGATCAATAACTCGTTCGTCTTCTACTGAAACTCCCATCCAAATGTTGTGCGTCCATTTTAATTTTTTATGTATTTCAGATAATCGTTCGGCTCTTTTAGTCAAAACTTGAAAGACATGTTGTGGGTTATCATTCATCACTTTAAAAACCCTTTGAATATATTCTAAAGGAATTTCCTCATGAAACAAATCACTCATAGAATTTACAAAAACCACTTTTGGAGATTTCCATGTGTAAGGAATTTTCAGTGATGGTTCATGAACTCTTACTTTGAAATTATCTTTATATTTTTCGATCCCCATTGCTTTTAGTCGTTTTGACATTACCTCAGCATAACAAAACTTACAACCCGCAGATATCTTTGTACAACCTGTCGTTGGATTCCAAGTCATTTCTGTCCATTCAATACTAGATTGCGCCATTACTTTCGTATTTAATAAAACATTTAATTTTATTTGTCTTAACTTCATTCCAGCCAATATAAAAGGCTCCTTTTCTAAGTTTACTATTATCAACGGTTGTTATCATCAATTTATTTGAATTTTGCATTTTCTTTAAAATTTGGACAGCATGTGTTGTTAGGTGTCTATTAGAAATTGTAAACTCATGTATCTCAATATTAGAACGTAACTCTGATAAAAATGCTAATAAGTTTTCTTCAAATTTGTCCGTCTTTGGTTGAACATCAATAGCTGAGAATAAATCAACCTTCTCAAATTTTGGACTCCAACCACGGCCTTCCTCTTCATCAATACTCCATTTTGCCTCTAAAAATTTTTCAAATCCGTATAAATGACTTGTGAAAAAAAACAGTGCAAAAAATTCATTTATATTTCTTGTAATAATAAAAGAATCTACAAAATGCTTTCCTTTTAGCTTATCACCAAAACCATCTCTTAATTTATGTATAAAATCAACTCCTGAGCTACTCATTCTTTGTTCCTCTTTTGGCATTATTTCTGTCAAAAAATTGTAGAGACTTTCTGGTGTAGATTTTTTTTCAAATCTATACATAAATTGTGTAGGCAAAAATAGTAAAACCTCTGTATTATTATCAGATAACAAATCTTCTATATCAGCAACACTAATATTTTTGTAACCGTAAGGATCTATGAAAATAAACCTTTTTAGTCCTTTTATTTTACGAGCCTGTAAAATTTCATCTTTAAAGACTTGATAATCCTTATTATGGTAACTTAACGCCCCCATCTCCTGATAATGCATTTTTTTTTCAGAAATATAATTGGAAAGTTTAACCGTCTTTTGATTATTATAATCATTAAAGTTACAATTAAATTTCACTTTGGAGTTTTTCGTTGCTTTATAATATATATCCTTAATAAGTCTTAAAATGATAACAGGACTCCCCTCCTTTCCATTATTATAAATCCCTTCTCCACAGAATAAATCAAACACTTCTACTGTATGAACACCTTTCGCTAGAGCAAGAATATTGATATATTTTTCTAAATAGAGCTTTAATAACTTAACTTTAATATCAGAATGTTCATAAGGATTTATTTGTGAATCTTTCATATTTTTGAAATAAGCTTAAATACATAATTGTCAAACGTTTTAATCGACATCATATAATTGTATAAATTAAGGATTAACTTACAGATTGTTATTTTTAATTTTAATGACTCTGCTATTGCTTTGCCGAGAAATTAGAACGATCAAAACCCCAAAAATCAACCAGACAGAATAACATGCTACGTAGTTCAACACTTGCATCAGTATGCCCCTTAAATTCTTTGGCCATTGCAATTTGTTCAAACTCCCTTGCAACAATAAACAAAGTGCGAGCAACTTCGTTTTTAGCAAAGTACTCTCCTAATGTGGATGTATTTAGAGTGGCTAATTGCTTTTCAACATTTGACTTTACTTGACGAGCTATTACCGAACCATCTTTTGTATGTTCTTCAACAAGTCCCATAGCTACATTTAATATTTTTTTAATTCCAATATTTCCTTTAGATCCATATGTAAATCCTTCCTTAATTAATTTGCTACGCTCCGAAGGTTCTTGGAATGAAATTTCTTTCATACAATAATCTAAGCCAATGGCGATAAATGAACAAATTAAATATAGACACCGAAGAGCTGTCTCTCGCTGATTTTCTTTAGTTATAGATTGTTCTGCAAAAAATTTCGCATGCATTAGCCACTCGTTACAACTATCGAAAGAAAGAGAAGTAGCTAATAAACTTTTGGAATGTTTAACCCGTCCTTTCCAATTTCCATCTAATTTATTTAATGCATATTCATTGATTTTTCCTTCAAAATCTTCATCAGAAATCCTATCAGATTTACCACTTTCTGAAGTAAATAATTTTTGAAGAAATTGTCCATCTAACACAACTATTCCTAGCTCTCTTCCAAAATCTTTAACTTCGGGTCTCCTTTCTGTTGTCGCAACTATAGCACTTGTAGCTTTTGTTGCAATTCGTAAGCCTTGAACCCAAAAAATTCGTTCAATTGCCTGTGGCGTCTTTTTATTCTTTGAGTCAACTATTGTTACTTCTCGTGAAACAGAGGATGTACGACTATATAGCCATAAGTCTATATCAGTCACATCAAATCCTTCGTAAACAAAAGGCACTCCTCTCAAAACATAATATCCAGATTTTAAAAAATAATTACGTAACAACTCTTCCATTTGATATCCCTTGCTTAATGTTTCTCTTGTTTTATTCATATAATTAAAATTTACCTCCAGTGCGAAGAATTGACAACATATCATTTGTAGCTTTTGGGTTTATGCTAGTTTGTTTTCTTCTAGTTTTTTCCCTGTTATATTCTGGCCCATTAAATTTAGTAACAGCTGCAGTAGGTAGAGCACTTAAAGAATGTTCACTCACATCTCCCTGTTGAATTACCTGGAGTGCTAGTTCTCCAACTTCTTTTTTAAGCAATGAAAGCATAGGGCCTGATCTACCATTTTTGCTGCCTTGTGAAACTTGAACTACTCCTTTTAATTCCAGTATTTTATAATCTTCGGCAATTGCTCTTACAGGACCGACACTCTCTCCTCTTACTAAAGCTCTCAA
Source organism: Flavobacterium tructae (assembly GCF_001853485.1). Taxonomy (NCBI): domain Bacteria; kingdom Pseudomonadati; phylum Bacteroidota; class Flavobacteriia; order Flavobacteriales; family Flavobacteriaceae; genus Flavobacterium; species Flavobacterium tructae. Next base: position 277,198 of record NZ_MIKE01000027.1, read on the forward strand.
TAATGCATCAACTAAGTGTATTTGGCCTCTAGCATATGAACTTTTTGTCATTCCATAAGTTATTGAACTAACAAAGGCCTTGGCTAAATCAAAAGCATCATCAACCATTGAATCACTATATTTAGAAAAAGCAGATGGCAAGGTTAGAAAGCCAACATTTTCTGTTGAATTACTAACTACACTTATATCAAATAAACCTACTGCTACGACTTTTTGAAAGAGATTTAGTCCTAATAGATTTTCGGCGTATTCCACACTAATACATGCATTTTTTTTTAATGTTTCAGTTAATTCATTTAGTTTTCCTTGTTCTTCAGGCTTTAGAGAATCAAGTACGTTCTTTATTTTTTGTGTGCTGTCTCTTCTAAATAAATTACCATTAAATAACAGCTTATCTGTGTCTGTAATTTTTTCAATATCTACAAAACCAATCGATTCAGAGTCTGCTAACAATTGATTAAGTTCTCCAAAGGAAAGTTTATACGTATCTGATAATTCTTCAGAAATATCTGTTGCAAAAATGGGAGAAATAGAAGCTCGTTCAGCTAGAGCAATTGAAGCATTTTCGTTTCCGCTTGGAGCAAGAGCATCAAATATGTCGGAAGTATGTTCTAAAGTTTTATTACTTGTGACACCTAAAACGGCGATTCCCGTTGCTGAAGTATCAATTAGTTCTTGATTTTGGAGAACTTCAATTAATTTAGGAAGTTCAAATGTTGTATTAATATTAGCCGCCTTTGCTAGTACTTTTAATCGTTCGGAGTTAATTGTTATGCTTTGATTTGCAGATATTGCTGAAAGTAGTATACCAGCTTTACCAGCCAAAAATGTATTTTCAAAACCTGATTGATTTATAACACCTTGCAACTTATTGGTATGATGAATTAACCAAGATCCTTTTGTCTTTTTATCTAATTCTTTACTCATAGATTAATTTATTTATTAGTATTTCAAGATCACTAAGTAAATTAAACTCTTTTTACTATAAATAGAATAAGTAAAAATACCCTTTTTAAAATAAAAAAAGTTCTTAAACTTATGCTTAAATTTAGCAATATGGTAAACAACAAATTTGTATATAGCCGTCAAATTACATTATAGAACATCCTTTCTTTGCGGTAATAAAAAAAGATGCATAAGCATCTTTTTATTTTTCTATGTAGTAGAATTTATCTTCAGCATCACCATATTTTTTTTCAACTAAGTTAAAGAAATTATGCATTGTAATCTGTTTATAAAAGCAAATAATTTTTAATGTAGATAAAGGAATATTATAACCTTCTTTTTGATTAATTTTTCTTGACACTGCTTCATGAACACCATGTTGCTTACCCCAATCTCTGAAAGACTTCATATCTTTCATCCATTCTTCTTTTATAAAATTACAAACGTGCTGATCTACTAGGAAAACTTTAGTTTTCTTAGGCTTACCTTGCTGTTTATTATCTTTTTTATTTAGTGCCATATAGACAAAAGAATAGAATAATCACAATTAATATGCACACGATAGTGTGCAATTCGGAATTTTATTCTATATTTGTTATCAAATACATATATTTGCGATACTTCAAACGATATTATGAAGCATTCGCTTAGAATCTGCTCTCTAAAACTGGTAATTTTAATCCGCGCAGAAGATAAGTGTAAATGCTCACGCCATATGGCGTGGGCTCACTTATTGCGCGTAAGGTATACCAGTACCTAGAGAGCGATAGGCTGAGTTTAAACCCACGCCTCCTTTTAAGGAGCTAATTAATTCTCATCTTTATTCTTTGCATTGTTTCTTATTTAGTCTCGCATTAAACGAAATGTTTAATCTTAAAGCTATTTTATTTGTAAAAAAGACTAAAAAATAAATTATGTCAGTTAAGCCGTTTACTTAATACATAAAAATGGCCCTCAGCAGCAGCGACCAAACTTTAGCAGAGGACCTTAGCCAGTCAAATACCATTTAACTAACCAATCCCAATATTATGAATTATTTTTCATTTTACAAGGATGGAAAAGCGCTTTATTGCCTTATTTTTATTGGCATGATGCTGTCATTTCCATCAGTTTCCGCTAAAATTCTAAAGCGGTCTTACCAAACATTTCCACAAAAGCACAGCATTCAGGGAACCGTAACAGACGGTTCAGCTCCTCTTCCAGGAGTTACTATTGCAGTAAAAAGCAAACCTCTAATCAATACCATTACGGATTACAATGGTCATTACACTATTACTGCAGCGCCTAATGATACTCTGGTGGTTTCTTTCATCGGATTTAAAAAAACAATAGTACCAGTGCAGAACCGCACTAAAATTGACATCAGGCTCCAATATGACACCACCACTCTTCAAGAAGTAAAGGTAAATGCAGGCTACTATTCAGTCACCGAAAGTGAACGGACAGGCAGCATAGCCAAAATCACATCAAAAGACATTGAAAAGCAGCCTGTCTCCAATGTGTTGGCCACAATGCAGGGACGAATGGCGGGTGTCGATATAATACAGGATTCTGGAACTCCAGGTACAGGCTTTCAGATTAAAATCAGGGGAATGAACAGTCTGCGTGAAGATGGAAACCAGCCTTTATATATTATCGACGGCGTGCCTTATTCTTCCGACCTAATAGGATACAGCAATACCAATTCGGGAGTACCAACCTCAACAGGCCCTTTGAACAGCATTAATCCAAATGACATTGAAAGCATAGAAGTGCTCAAAGACGCAGATGCCACTTCTATTTATGGATCGCGGGGAGCAAATGGAGTAGTCTTGATCACAACCAAAAAAGGAAAAGCAGGAAAAACCAGCATTACCCTTAATGCCTCCACCGGTGCGGGATGGATAACTGCAATGGTGCCCCTAATGAATACCTCCGAATATCTTGAAATGAGAAGACAGGCATTTGCCAATGACGGCATTGCTTCCTATCCAGCCGCCGCTTACGACATTAACGGCACATGGGATCAGAACAGATACACCAACTGGCAGAAAGAGCTATTGGGCGGCACCTCTGCGATAACCAATCTGCAGGCTTCCATTGCGGGAGGCTCTGATCTTACCCAATTTCTTTTAAGCGGCACCTACAGAACTGAAACAACGGTCTTGCCTGGAGACTTCGGCTATGATAAAGGAGCTGTGCATTTTAATATGAACCACAGCAACGAGGACAAAAAATTCAAACTGTCTTTTTCAGCAGGCTATACCTTTCAAAATAACCTGCAGCCTGGAACCGATCTTACCCGCATTGCCAGAACACTGGCTCCAAATGCTCCAGCATTGTATGACAGCGAGGGGAATCTAAATTTTGAAAACAATACCTTTAGAAACCCTCTAGCCCAGCTGCGGGGAATCAATACGGGCAAAATAAATGATCTGGTGGCTAACGCAGTGCTGAGCTACAGCATAATGCCGCATTTGGAAATAAAAGCCAATCTGGGCTTCACAGACTTGAAAAATTCGGAGCAGCGTCTGCTGCCTTCCACTATGAACAACCCGGCACTAAATATCGGAAGCAGCAGATCATCCATTTATACCAATCTTACCTCAAGGCAGTCTTGGATAATGGAGCCTCAAATTCGATGGTTCCGTGATTTTAAAGACAGCTCTATTGATATTCTGATTGGCGGCACTGCGCAGCAGCAATCCACAGCGAGACTGTATCAGTCTGGCAAAGGTTTTGCAAGCAACAGCCAGATTACTGATCTCTCTGCTGCCGTTACCAAATCTATACTTACAAATGATGAGATTCTTTATAAATATCAGGCATTTTTTGGAAGAGTGAATTACAATTTCAAAGAAAAATACATCCTGAATCTGACTGCAAGAAGAGACGGCTCCAGCAGGTTCGGTCCAGGCAGGCAGTTTGCCACTTTTGGAGCTGCAGGCGCGGCGTGGCTGTTTTCTAAAGAAGATTTTATAAAAGATGACTCTTTTCTGAGTTTCGGCAAACTGCGTGCAAGCTACGGAACCACTGGAAGCGACCAGATTGGAGACTATCAGTTTATGGACACCTATACAACCTCTGGAAACGCATACAATGGTATTGTGGGTATGGATCCTACAAGGCTATTTAATCCAAATTTCAGCTGGGAAATTAATAGAAAATTCGAAATAGCGCTTGAGACCGGATTTTTCCATGACAGATTATTTTTTACTGCAGCAGGATACAGAAACAGGTCTTCCAACCAGCTGGTAGGCATACCGCTTCCTGCAACAACAGGATTCAGTTCCGTAAGTGCAAATCTGGATGCCGTTGTCGAAAATTCGGGCCTTGAATTTACCCTTCGCACAATTAACTTCAACAACCCTAATTTTAAATGGTCTACCAATTTTAATATTACTGTGGCCAGAAACAGGCTCATTTCATTTCCTGGACTGGAAGGTTCAACCTATTCCAGCAGATACGTTATAGGCAGACCAACCACTATAGCAAAGACCTATCAGTTCAATGGCGTAAATCCATCAACAGGGATCTATGAGTTTGAAGATGTAAACAAGGACGGAATAATTTCCATTGAAGACCGTCAGACTATAGTTGATCTTACACCGCAATATTATGGGGGACTGCAGAATACTGTCCAGTATAAACGCCTCAAGCTGGACTTCCTTTTCCAGTTTGTAAAACAGCAGAATTATGATTACAGTTCTTATGTTCCCGGAGGAAGTTTTATAAATCAGCCGCAGGATATGGTCCATTCATGGAAAAATCAGGGAGATATTACAACTTATCAGATCAATACATCTGGTCAGAACAGCGCTGCTGTAAATGCGTATTACAATTATTCGGACAGCAACGCTGGCATAGTAGATGCATCCTACATCCGTTTGAAAAATATCTCGCTAATCTATGATCTGCCATTGAAAGCAGCTCAAGGAGTGCAGTGCAGACTATCGCTGCAAGGGCAGAATCTGCTCACTTTCACCCCATATAAAAATGGAGATCCAGAATTTAGATTTAGCGGATATCTGCCTCCTTTACAAATATTTACTGCCGGCATTCAGATGACTTTCTAACTTAATAACCAGAACCATGAAAAAAAGCATAGAAGTTCTGCAGACTGGTTTCTGCAAAACAAACAATAGATTTAGAAAACTGGCGCTATCAGCCGTCTTAGCATTGATTTTCTTTAACTCCTGTGATAATTTTGTCGAAGTAGACCTGCCTAAATCCCAGCTGACTTCAGATGCCGTTTTTGAAGATGCTGAGACAGCAAATGCCGCTATGGCGGGATTGTACACGAAACTGAGAATGAACGGCATTCTCGCTGGCAGCACAACAGGCCTTTCTTCCATGCTCGGCCTCTATACGGACGAGTTCAATTACTACCAGCCTAACAGCGTTAGCAATTTATTTAATAACAGTCTCACTGCCGGAACCCCGCAGATAAGTGATATATGGAATCAAAGCTATAATCAGATTTATACGGCAAACAGCATTATTGAAGGTGTCCAAAGGTCCACATCCATAACGCAGGATCAAAAGAATCATCTGATGGGTGAAGCGCTGTTTGTAAGAGCGATGCTCCATTTTACTCTAACGGACATTTATGGTGATATTCCTTATGTAACCACAACGGATTATACAACTAACAGCAAAATTTCAAAAGCGCCGACAGACCAGATATATCAGAATGCTCTTAAGGATCTTAATACAGCTTCAGATCTTCTTCCTGAGAAATATATCTCAAATGAGAGAATAAGGCCTAATCGAAGTGCCGCCAAAGCCCTGCTTGCAAGACTTTATCTTTATATGAAATTATATCCTGAAGCTTCTAACGCCGCATCTGCAGTAATCAATAACACCTTATACAAAAAGGAAAGCAATCTTGACAGGATATTTCTAAAGGGCAGCACGGAAACAATCTGGCAGCTAATGCCTGGAACTGCTGGTGCCAATACGCAGGAAGGCGATCTCTACATCTTTAAGGCGGGCCCTCCACCCATTGTTGGCTTAAGAGAAGAATTCATCAATGCATTTGAGCCGACAGACAAAAGAAAGACCCACTGGACTGCAATGGTTTCCAACGGCAATCAAAGGTGGTATTATGCCTATAAGTACAAACAGGACCAGCCTACCGCGAGCTCTCTGGAATATTCTGTTGTACTGCGTCTGGCCGAACAGTATCTGATACGCGCAGAAGCTAGAGCTTTTCAGGGAGACCTTACAGGAGCGAAAGAAGATCTCAATGTCATCAGAAATGCCGCGGGTCTTTCAAATGCAGCTGCACTTTCTTTCCAAGATATTATGATCGATATTTTACAGCAGCGCCGTTTCGAGCTATTTACAGAATTTGGCCAGCGCTTCTTTGACCTTAAGCGTTTTGGAAAACTTGATAAAACCCTCTCTCCTTTAAAACCTGGCTGGGATGCCAATGACCGGCTGTGGCCGATTCCTGTTTTGGAATTAAATTCAAATCCAAACCTGAATCCACAGAATCAGGGCTATTAGTAATAAATAAAGAAATTCAATTCGATGCGGAACCATTTTAGAATTTTTATTTTGAATTTGTTGAATTTGTGGATTTTGCCATCTGCCTGTCTCTGCATGGGACAGGCACGGCAAATGACGCATGCCACAGAAGAGGATTATAGCCGCTGGGGCACATTGGAACTCAAAAGCATATCAGAGAAGGGGAAATGGATCAGCTTTGAAATGCGGTACGAAAATGCAATGGACACATTGTTTCTTTGCAATACCTTGACAAATAAAACGTATGAATTTCCAAAAGGAAAAAATGGAAAATTTGCAGATGAAAAAATCTTCGCCTATCTGGATGCTAAATCTAATCTGCATCTCTTTAACCTAAATTCCTTAAAAACAGCCGACTTGAAAAATGCGGCAAACTACGAGCTGCCTCTTGGAGGCAAATTCTTTGTTACTTCCTCCGCTGAGAAAAATAAATGCAGACTCCTAATCCTATACAATGACAATGGCATAGTGCTCGATACAGTTCAAGGCATAACAGAATACGTTATGAATTCTCACGGTGACGCTTTGCTCTACACGTCTAAGAAAAATAATTTTTACCAAAGCGGCATCATCAATTTCGGCAATTACCATCAAGTTATAATCGCAGAAAAAATCCCGTACAGGCTTGTTAAACCCACTTGGCAGGACAATGAACACAATGCCGCCTTTCTCTCTATAAGGGACTCGGTAAGCAATAAAACAGTGCTCCATTATTACAGAGCTCGAGACAGCATGCTTTTTTCTTTTAATTGGAATGATAAAAAACCCGGCACAGACCTGATCATCAATCCCAAGCTGCCTCTTCAGATTTCCAAAGACGGAAAAAAAGTGTTCTTTACGCTAAAAAGGGAGGCTGATTCAAAAAGTAAAAATGAAACAGTTGAAATATGGAATGGGAATGATAAATCCCTATATCCTGGCAGGCACAAGACGGAAAATGCGGCAGAAACTCCGAAAAAAATGGTATGGTACCCCGAAACTGATTCCTTCCTCCTGCTCAATGACAATGGATATTCCAATTTTGGAATTACCGGAAGACAGGATTTTGCCATAATCTTTAATAAAAATCCCTATGGGCTACAGGATAAATATTATGAAGAAGCGGATTTTTACTTAAAAGAATTAACCAGCGGGAGCACCATTCCATTTCTAAAAAAGCAGTCCATAGATCCAGCGCAGATGAAATTTGATCCCTCCAGTAACAGGATTCTTTATTACCGTGAGAAGAACTGGTGGATCTTTAATCCGATTGAGGGAAAGCACCTAAACCTCACAGAAAAAACAAAAATTTCTTGGGACAACGATTCCGAACCTTCGATTAGGAGCCAGTTCGGCCCATATGGCTGTGCAGGATGGAGCAACGATGGAAAAAACATTCTATTGTATGACCAGTATGATATATGGATGGTGGCAGCAGACGGTTCATACAGCAGACGTTTGACAAAAGGACGCGAGAAGAATATTTCCTTTCGTCTAAATAATCCCTCTCTGAACAATATCTTCTCCATGGCTGAAGATCTTATTCTTCAGAGCAGGAACATGAAAGACCATTCCACAGGCTATCATGTTCTGAGTTTTAAATCAGGAGAAAAGCTCATTATATCTGGAAGCAGAAAATTCGAACAGCTGCTGCAAAGCCAAAACAATATTTTTGCCTATACATCCCAGAATTATAATAAGCCTCCCCAGATTGAATTAAAAAAAAACGGCGCTAACCCCTCTGTCCTATTTGAATCGAACCTGCAGGTAAAAGAATACCGCTATGGAAAATCAGAAATGGTATACCACCGAGACACAGCAGGCGAAAAGGTCAAGTCAGCACTGATTTATCCAGCAGGATTTGATTCTTCTAAAAAATATCCGATGATTGTGTACATTTACGAGAACATGTCTAATCTTGTGAAGAATTACCAGAATCCTTCATTGCAAAGCAGTATTGGATTTAACATAACCAACTACACTCTTAATGGATATTTTGTGCTTCTGCCTGACATCTTCTATAAAAAGGGTAATCCTGGAATTTCAGCCTTGGAATCTGTAAAGGCTGCCGTTAATGCCGTCCTACGAAAAGGCTCTATCGACAGGAACAGAGTCGGACTGTATGGGCATTCCTTCGGAGGATACGAGGCTAATTTCATTATTTCGCAGACAGGACTATTTGCCGCCGCAGCATCTGGTGCCGGAATCAGCGACATTATCGGTTACTATTTCAACATCAGCAAAAATGGAATTGCACAGTCAGAGATGTGGCGATTTGAAAGCCAGCAGTACAGAATGGGAAACTCGCTTTTTGAAGAAAAGGAAAAATATCTTAAAAATAATCCGCTTTTAAATGCCGATAAAGTAAATACTCCTCTACTTCTATGGTCAGGCAAGGAAGATCGCGTTGTTCCCTATACGCAAAGCGTCTCATACTACCTTGCGCTTCGAAGGATGAAAAAGCCAACGGTAATGCTAATCTATCCAAAAGAAGACCATAACATTAAAAAAGTCGATAATCAGGCAGATTTGAGCAGAAGAATGATGGAGTGGTTCGACTATTTTTTAAAAGATAAAAAAACGGCCCAATGGATTTCAGAAGGAACTTCTGGTGACTAGGCCAAATAAAAAATGCAGTTTCGAATGGAAACTGCATTACTTTTTGTTAATAATTTGATTCATCTACAGGCGGCGCAATTGGACATTACAATCACTATTTTCATTAATTTTTCCATAGGCCTCAAAAGAACCGCTGGTACATAATTGGCCGTTTCCTGGCTCACAGTTTACAGTTACAGGCTCGCAGTCATCCTCTGCTGGATTATGGATATATGCCTGAATAACCGCAGATGTTTTACTTTTTTCAGCATCAGCAGTACTGGCCGCGCCAGCGCTTGCTAGAGCAAATGCTGCCAGAGGCATAGCAAATGCTTTTAAAATTGTTGATTTCATAATATTTCAAATTTAATTATTAAATAGCGACCTACTCTTTTCTACAGGTTTTCGGTCAAGTCTCCTGCTACCGGCCGGTATCTTTTTAATATTTTCTTACTATTGGATTCTTGAACTAATTCTTTTGCCATAGCCATATTTAAGCAGATAGTGCCCTGAAATTGCATATAGGGCCGAGTCTGCCGCGAAAAAGCTTCCCATTTTGACATTCTGCTTCTGGTCATAGACATAAAAACTAAATACATAAGTCCGTTTCGCAATATCGTAGACATCAACAACGGTCGCATTTTTCCACACCCTGCCATCTTCGTATCTTCCTCTGAGCATTGAATTGACAAAAAGCAGTTTTCCAAATACAGAAGTGTTTCGGTTGACGGTGTAAGGCGGCGCACCTAATTTTATGTCTCCAGACTTTTCTAATTTTACCACTTTTAATTTTGCATGAACCGTGGTGTCAATGGTGTGCGGCCTTGCTTTAACTTTGAGATTATTCTCAGCAATGATATACTGGTTCCTGTAATAGTAAGTGAATACTATCTTCTTTAGTTTATCGCTGTACTGCAGAGTTCCGTCTGTGTCAAAAATTCCATCCTTCTGCTTTTGAAATACCAAATCGCTATACTTAATTTTTGGTGCTGGATATCCTATTCCGTAACCCATGATATTTTCGCCTGCTGGAGGCTTTTGAGTGCGGAAGGCAAATTGATTGGCATCAAGGAAAACGATACTGGAAAAATGGAACTTTCCTTCTGTAAGTACCGATGCTTTCCAATCTGAAACCAATCCTCTATAAATGACTGGCACGGTGCCGTCCATAACATAAAAATAAGGATAGTGGATTCTAACCTCCACGGCTTTATAGCTAAAGTTTTCACGCTCTAGGATAATGGCATGCTTAACTGTCTTTTTGAAATTCGAGTCCGTTTCCAGAATCTCAAGAGGAGCTTTCCAATTCCCCAGATAAATTTTTTCACCATGAACTCCTGCAACATAATAGGAATAGTTCCGAAGATCAAGCATATTGGTCTTAGCGGCAGAAGCTTTTGGAAAGCGCCTTATAAAAGGATTTTCCTTCGCCATTATATCTTCAGAAAAAACAAATAAAACCGCCACCATTCCAGCACTGGCTGCAGCCACGCCAACAATCTTAAATAAAACGTAATTATCGCCTGACCACATCCTTACTGCTGCCATTGCAAGAACCATAAATGCAACATTAAAAACAAGATGCTCACCCCATTCCATCTTCTCTAAAATGCCTCCGCATGAACACGGTATAAATGAACTGAAATTCAGTATAATAATTATATATGCCGTAAACATGGTCATCAGGGCAGATGACAGCCAAAGCGCCAGATATTTAGACTTTGGAAATACCAGCAGAACTGAAATAATTATTTCAACCGCAATAACGCCTATTGATACGAAATTGGCAAATGGGCTTAAGAGAGGCGACTGTCCAATCTGAGCGCGGAAATTTTCAAAGTCTATGAGCTTACTTACTCCAGCATATACAAAAAGCAGAATAAATAGTAAGCATACTATCTCTATGAAGTACTTTTTAAAAGCTGTTTTTGATTTAGACATCATAATCTTATTGTTTATTTTCAGAATGTAAAATTCTGAATTTCAAAACAATAAGACTTATGCTATCGGGAGCAAAAATTAATTAAGAAGGATTAAGGCTGTCCAGAGTGAAAAGATTACCTGCTTTGCCTCTGCTGAGTTCTTTGGGAGAAAATCCAAACTGCTTCTTGAATGATTTGGAAAAATTAGGATAGCTGTTAAAACCGTTCATAAAGGCAATATTCTTAAGGGGAATATCAGTCTGCTCTATCATGAGGTAAGCTCTTTTAAGCCGCTGCTCTGTATAAAATTTGTAGACGCTTGTATGGAAAAAATACCTGAACCCGTCTTTGAGTTTAAAATCATTTGTGCCGAACTGTCTTGCCAGTTCCTTAATGGATGGTAATGGCTCGCTCAAATTTGCCAATATATAATCATAAACCCGCTGCAGCATACGTGCATCAGTCTGCCCGAAATTTGAATGTCGGTCTGATTTTGTTTGTAAAGATTCACTAGCAGTTTCATTAACCTGGAGAAAGGGAGCCACAAAACTGAGAACAGTAAACTTGCCATCCGATAATCTCGATACGGAACACTCCGCCGTTACAAGAAGCTTTTTTATTGTTATAAAATTCAGTGTAATGATCTCGCCTGATAAAAGCATTTCTTCCAATTCTTTTCTCTCACTGTCAGACATACCACTGAAATCATCGTTCAAAAAATCCTGTATGGGCCTTCTGAGCACTTCTGATGCATTATAACCTAAAATCTCTAAGGCTCCATGGTTTACATTTTTTATATGATGCTTTTCATCTAAAATAAAAGTGGCAGGAGTTATCATCCTGTGAGTAATATAAGGATTCACAAAACCGGAATGAAAGGCCGACTCTTTAAGCTCTTCTGCTACCATGTTTACAAGAACTACAAGAGTTTCAATTTCATCATCATAATCGCTCAGAGGAATCTGGTTATTGAAATTGCCCCGTGCCATCTCAAATAACATCTTCTGCATGGATATCATCCGTTTTCTGTTATGAGGTCTTTTCATCAGTCCTGATTTTATTTATGTATAATCTTTTCTGGCCGGCAGTCACTAAATAAAGTCCTTAAGATAATCCAATGCCTCCTTCTCAACGGTAAAAATTCTTGTAGGCACAGAGGGTTTGCTGATTTCAAGATAAAAGGTGCTCATAGTTATAGAAACATTTTCACTGCCGATCAGAGCGACTGCTTTTGCAAGCATTGAACCGGATTTGGCGAGATAATCTCTGGCTGCTTTGTCAATTGAGGCTATGCCTCTGGTATCACAAAAAACAGGAAAATATCTTTCATTTTGGAACGCAACCCGGTCTGCCACCACGCGCATCGCTACTTCTAAATTAACTGTCGTATTGGGCTTGTATCCGAAAAAAAGTATTTCGTTTTCAATCCAAAACCTCGCGTTTTGATTCTCATAAGATTCATGTGCTGCAATCATGTCTTATCAGTTTTTAAATAAGGGGCTGTAATTTAACAAAAATATAAAGATTAATAAACATTATAATTGCCGATTACGGATTTTTTCTTGCAAAAACATCATATTGGTTGCTAAATCGGGAATTAAACTTGCCATAATGGGAGTAAAACATCATAAAATAAAAATATTTCCATTTTTTATAAAGAATTTTAGATTGTTGTTTTTCAAATAGTTAAACACATAAAAGATTATAAACCTAAATAACTGAATAAAATGGCAAAAATAAAGCACAACAATTTTATTGATACCGTTGACACCGTTTTTTCAAATGCAAAAGAAAAAGGCTTACTGCACCTCTACTCAGAAGGTGAATATCTCAATGGACGAACCATAAAAATTAACGGAAGCGAAATGCTCCATTTCGGAACTACAGGATATCTTGGACTCGAACAGGACAAAAGACTGAAAGAGGCTGCAATAAGTGCCGTAAACAGATATGGGACACAGTTCCCGCTTTCTAAAACTTATCTTTCACATCCCTTGTATGCAGAACTGGAAAGCAGGATTGAGCAGATGTACAGCATACCGCCAGTCATAACTAAAAACAGCACCCTTGGCCATATGGCAATCATCCCAACCCTGATAAGAGATGAGGATGCTGTGATCATGGACCATCAGGCGCATTGGAGTGTGCAGAATGCCTGTCAGGTTCTTAAGCTCAGGGGAATAAGAGTGGAGATGATTCGCCATAATAACCTTGAAATGCTTGAAGACAAAATTCGCATGCTAAGCGGGAAATCGGGAAAAATCTGGTACATGGCAGATGGTGTTTACTCTATGTATGGCGATTATGCGCCGGTACAGGAATTGCTTAACCTTGCTTGTAAGTATCCGCAGCTCCGCCTCTATTTTGATGATGTCCATGGAATGAGCTGGAAAGGAAAAAATGGTACCGGTTTTATCTTTGACGCTATTGGAAAGCTTGAAGAAAACATTGTTGTTGTCAGTACGCTTAGCAAAACATTTGGTGCCAGCGGCGCTACATTTTTCTGCAGCGATGCTAAATTACGCGAAAAGATTAAAACTTTTGGCGGCCCTCTTACCTTTTCTGCCCAGCTTGAACCTGCATCAGTTGCTGCTGCTATCGCATCCTGCATCATACATCTCTCTGCGGAAATAAATGAACACCAGGCCGAACTTGCAAAAAAAATAATGCATTTCGGCAGTCTGCTTTCAAAAAGCAGTCTTCCTTTAGTCTCTGAAAATGATTCTCCCGTTTTCTTTCTTGGAATGGGTACACCCGCTACTGCATTTAATTTTACCAAGCGTCTCTTTGCAGAAGGCTTTTATCTCAACCTTGGCATATATCCGGCAGTTCCCATAAAAAATACTGGAATCCGTATCACGATATCTGCACATAATAAAATTGAAGATATAACAGAACTTGCCCGTGCCATGGATCATCACTTTCACAGAGCGGTAGAAGAAACAGGAAGCAGTGAGCAGAAGATACGGCAGGCTTTTAGAATGGACAGCAAAAAGAAGCTGCCTGATGCAAAAAAGCAGACAGAAAAACTGCAGATGGAAGAAAAAACAACAATAGCGGACATCAATAAACAGGAATGGAACAAATATTTGGGCGCTCACAATATTCTTGACTGGGAAGGAATGCAGTATCTAGAATGCGCTTTCTCAAATAATCAGGACCACGCCAATAAATGGGATTTTTTCTATTATATTATCCGTGACCAGAACATGCAAGTGGTTTTAATGACCTACTGTACATTGGGGATGTGGAAAGATGATATGCTGGCTACAGAATCTGTATCAAGGCAACTTGAAGAAATTAGAAAAACAGATTCCATGCATATGACTTCCAAAGTATTAAGTACCGGCTCACTATTTACTGAGGGACTGCACTGCTATATTGATAAGGATCATCCTCTGGCAGAGCATTCAATGAGAATGCTATTAAATAAACTTGAGGAATCATACAATTCGCTGGATGCCGACATGCTCGTTCTGCGTGATTTTGAAACCGGATTCCACTTAGATGAAATGATTAGAAACCAAGGGTATTTTAGAATCGATATGCCAGAATCATGTGTTATTGAAAATAAAAACTTCCCGGCAATTGAGAATTATGGTTCCCTGCTTTCTACGCGTTCACGCCAGCATTTCAATCGGGAAATACTGCCATACGAAAAATTCTATGCTGTTGAAATAAAAGATTGCCTCAACAAAGAAGAACTAAACAGGGCGTACCAGCTATACTGCAACGTAAAGGAGCGCAACCTTGCTATAAATACCTTTACATACAAAAGGGAAGTATTTGAAAATATGAACAGCTGTCCAAACTGGGAGTTTATAATTCTTACCTTCAAAGATGCCCCTGAAAAGAATTTCGTTGGGATAATGTTCTGCTATAAAAATTCAGGAAATGTATATGTACCTGAACTTATCGGCATGGACTACATTTCTGGCGATGGCTTCAACTTGTATAGACAGCTGCTCTACCAGACAATCAAAAGAGCAAAGGAACTTGAAATTCGACGAATCGATCTCGGCATATCGGCAAGTTTTGAGAAGAAAAAACTGGGAGCTTCTATAATACCGAAGGTCGCTTACGTACAAGCCAGGGATAACTACGCTATGGAATTAATGCAGACACTGCAGAATGAAACCAATACCGCACGCTGATATAATACATTTTAATTTCCAACGAAAAGTAACGTCATAATCCATCTGGGCAGGAATGCCCTAACTTTTCCTTGTTCAAATAAATCTAAATTCTGTTGCCATGATAAGATCTACATGTGAGAACGCACTTCAGGTTATTCGAAAAGCAGAACAGGAATTCAGCTTAGATCCTGAACATATAATTGAAAAATCCTACCATATGACTACCGTACTCAGAAACCTGCTTTGTACGGTCAAAACAAATGTTTTAGAAAAAGGTTTCTCCGATGAAAATGAAGAGATTAATTTTTTTAAAAATATCAAACCCCAGATACTGGGAAAACTGATATTTTACAATAAAGTTTTTCGAATTGAAGCATCCTGCCCGGTTGTAACGGGAAAAATGCATCATAAATATTTTTCCAATGAACTCAATCTCCTTAAGCAGGAATATAAAGAGCACTTTTATAACACTGATTTTTATCGCTACTACCGCACGGGAAGAACCGAATGGGACCACCATTTTTTTTGCCGGGGAAAAATAGACCTTCATGAGGGAGTCAACAGTTTCGTTTTTGAAATTGACACGCAGTTTTCCACCTATTATGATTATAAGGTAGCGCGTATAATTGCCAACGAACTGCTATACCGCTACCTTGTTTCTAAAATTGAACCTGACCCCCAGCAGACCGCCATCTTTTCAGACGGAAATACAGCAAACAGAGACTTTTTCTGGACAGATTCAAAAAATGCCCTGATCGAATTAATTTATGCACTTCATGCATCAGGAAGTATTTCTCATGGAAAAGCCGGCATTCGCAAAATAAGCATGGTTTTCCAGCTCCTGTTTAGGATCCAGCTCGGCGATGTGCATCATGCCTTCCATAGGATGAAAGACAGGACTGAAAGCAAAAGCATTTTTTTGGATCAGCTGAAATTATCGCTTAAACAGCACATGGAAAAAGAGCTTTAGAGACTTTTCAACTTCAATTCTGCTGCCAATGAGACCCAATTGGCAACCAGCCGAACTATGGTTATTAACAAGCTCCATCTGTTTACAAGTCCAAATAAATCAGCATTTTATACACTTCTTATAACAGTTAAAACTTTCACAAAACTGCATTTTACATTGGCTGAAATTGGCAATGAAAAACTTTTGCCATTAGCAACTTTGCATCAGTAATGTAAAACAAACGGCCATGAATATAGACAGAATGGAATTCATTTCCTGGATGGAACGGATCATAGAACGTTTCGACCTTTTGAGCTCACATATCAGTGAATTGGAAAAAAAGCGTGGGAGTGTTGACGGTGAAGAGCTATTGGACAATCAGGACATATTGCAGATGCTCAAAATAAGCGGGAGGTCACTTCAGCGTTACCGATCAATCGGCAGGCTGCCCTATTATACCATTAGCGGGAAAATATATTATAAACTATCCGATGTACACCAGTTCATCAGAGAAAGTATTAAAGTCTGCATGCCAAAAACATGCGCCAAGGAGTGAAAAATAATGCCTTTGGATTCCAGCTTTTAATTAGCGCTTTCCCACCATTTAATTTCGTAAATGAATTTAAAATCTAAAATTATGAGCGAACAAATTAAAGATGTACTAAATACTCTTGAAGAGTTATCAGACATACTGCTGGTATTCGATAAAGAGAAAAAGAAAATCATGGCGGTAAAAGGCATTGACCAAAATGGCAATCTGGAAACCGTTGAACCCACCCGTAAAAATGAAAATCAATTTATGCGGGTGGACAAGCACGGAGATGTGTTTTCAAATTTCTTTTCTAATTTTTTCAGCCAGCTGAAGAACCCCACTAATTTTTCGTTCTTCAAAATACCTGCTCTGCTGGCTGTTGATACTTCAAAAGAAATGCAGAAACAGATAGATCATCCCACACCGGAAGGTGAACAATTAATGAAAAAGCATGAAGTTACAGAGTAT
Source organism: Flavobacterium tructae (assembly GCF_001853485.1). Taxonomy (NCBI): domain Bacteria; kingdom Pseudomonadati; phylum Bacteroidota; class Flavobacteriia; order Flavobacteriales; family Flavobacteriaceae; genus Flavobacterium; species Flavobacterium tructae. Next base: position 294,238 of record NZ_MIKE01000027.1, read on the forward strand.
AAACAAAAAAATAAAATTAATATGGAAACAGCACAGACAAATCCGGAAACAAGTGAATACAAATACAAACCGGAACAGATCGATTGGGAAACATTAAACCATCTGGGTTTAAGCAAAGAAAAACTTGAAAAAATGAGCCTTCTTGATCCAATGCTCAAGGGATATAAAACAAATGAGCTTGTGCCGGTCAGCCTTAATCTTGGTACTGCCGTTACCAGAATGGATGCCCGTTTATCGCTCAAACAAAACGACGAAGGACAGGTCGTATTGGCTATTCACGGCATCCGAAAAGGTCCTAATCTGAATTATCCTTTTTTCGGTCACGAGTTCAGCAAGGAAGATAAAGAGAATCTGCTGCAGACAGGCAATATGGGACGTGTAGTGAATCTGACCAATCCGAAAAGCAATGAGATCGTGCCCTCCATTATCAGTATAGACAGACTAACTAATGAAGTGGTGGCACTCCGCACGGATTTCATTAAAATTCCTGATGAAATTAAAGGAATAAAGCTGAATGAAGAGCAAAAGCAAACATTGCTAGAAGGGAAACCCCTTACATTAGAAGGTATGGTTTCCAAGAAAGGCACCGCTTTCGATGCATCTGTGCAATTTAATGCCGATAAACGTTTTGTTGAATTTATCTTTGACAGAAATGATCCTAACAAACAGACACAAGGCAATCAGCATAACCAAACACAGGGAGCACCGAAAAACTTTAGAGATAAAGAACTCGATAATGAGCAGTATCAAAAGCTCAAAGATGGTCAGACGGTTTATATTAGCGGCTTAGTCGATAAAAAGGGGAAAGAATACAATGGATATATCACCTACAATAAGGAAACCAATAAAACAGATTTTTCATTCCAAAATCCAGATAAAGCTAAAGAACAGATAAAACCTGCTCAAGCGCACAAAACTCAGACTGCCGTGAATTCCGAAGGCAAAACTAATGAAGCTACAAAGAACATAAAGGAGCCTCTAAAATCAGGGCAGACAAATCCTGATGACAAAAAACAACAGGAACATCACGAAGAATCAAATGCACCTGCAAAATCAAAAGGGCGTAAAATGTAATATATGATAACAATTATTGCAGAAAAGCCTAGTGTAGCAAGGGAAATAGCCGTACTGCTGAGAGCCACAGAAAAAAAGGATGGCTACCTGACAGGTAACGGCTATTTTGTTACATGGGCATTCGGACATTTAGTGGAGCTGGGCATGCCGCAAGATTATGGATTTTGCGGATTTCAGAAATCCGCACTGCCTATAATCCCAAACCTTTTTTTATTGACTATACGTAAAATAAAAAATGACAGGGGCTATAGGGTCGATGCCGGTGCGCAAAAGCAGTTAAAAGTAATAAAGCACCTCATTGAACGAAGCGAAAAGATAATTGCCGCAACTGACGCCGGACGTGAGGGCGAATTAATTTTTCGAAATATCTACGAGTTTCTTAAATGCAGTAAGCCCTTTGAGCGTTTGTGGATCAGTTCACTTACAGAAAAAGCTATTAAGCAGGGATTTGACAATCTAAAACCCGGCAGTGATTTTGACGGGATGTATAAATCGGCGCAAAGCAGAAGCCACGCTGACTGGCTGTTAGGCATTAATACTTCACAGGCATTAAGTATTGCGGCAGGTGATGGAATTTATTCGCTCGGAAGGGTACAGACTCCTACCCTTGGTTTGATCTGCAGGCGTTATCTGGAAAATAAAAGTTTTTCAAAGAAACAGTACTGGCAGCTGGAATTATTGCATTCAAAAGAATTCAGTGACTTTAAAAGCCTGTCTCAAAACAAATGGGAAGATAAAAAAACGGCAGACAATGTTTTAAAATTAATTATACGGAATGGAAATACTGCTATTGTCACTTCCGCAGAAACAAAAAACACAGCTGAACAGCCTCCACTACTATTTGATTTGACCGGCCTGCAAAAGGAAGCCAACACAAAACTGAATCTTTCTGCTGAGGAAACACTTACTATTGCACAAAGCCTCTACGAAAAGAAATTTATTACGTATCCGCGCACCGGAAGCAAATTTATTCCTGAAGATATGTGGGCCGAAATTCCCAGACTAATCAGAATTTTACAGGGCTGTGACTTATTTAAGCACTCGGTGGCAAACCTTAAATGGACACATTTCAATAAACGTATCGTTAACGATTTGCGTGTTACCGATCATCATGGCCTGCTGATTACCGAAAAGGTCCCCTCTGCCCTTCCCGCTAAGGAGAATGCACTTTATAATATGATTGCTTTTAGGCTGATGGAAGCAGTTTCGCAACCATGCGTCAAGGAGGTGACTAATATTACATTACAGGCTCTGCATTATGATTTTAACCTTAAAGGAAGCAGAATAATAGAATCAGGCTGGCGTGCCATTAGGGGCAGTTTTTTTGATGATGATCCCCAACAGGAACTCCCAGAATTGAAAATGGGTGATGAACTTAAAATAAAAAGTGCGCAGATTCTGGAAAAGGAAACAAATCCTCCAGTTCTTTACACTGAAGCGGGACTTTTATCTGCAATGGAAACTGCCGGAAAGGAATTAGAAAACCACGACCAGTGCAAGACATTACAGAATATAGGCATCGGCACCCCTGCAACAAGATCTGGAATTATCGAAACACTTTTTTCCCGTCATTACATTGATAGAGAAGGGAAATCACTGATACCTACTCCAAAAGGGCTTAAAGTGTATGAACTTGTTAAAGACAAAAAAATTGCAGATGTAGGCATGACTGCTCAGTGGGAAGCTGTCTTAGCTAAAATTGAAAACAGCCAAACAGATGATCTAGCCTTTAAAAAAGATATCAAAACCTATACAGCTTCCATTACTGCTGAATTATTACAAATTTCTATTGAAAAAGCAAGTCTTCCTCAGCTCATATGCCCTAAGTGCAAAACCCAGCATCTTATTATCAGTGATAAAATTATCAAATGCGAAGATAAAGTTTGCAGCTGGCTGCAGTACAGGAAAATCTGTGGTGTGCATTTAAGCTTATCTGAAATTGAAAATCTTGTCAATAAAGGTAAAACCTCGTTAATTAGGGGTATGAAAAGCAAATCAGGAAAGAAATTTAATGCCTGCATCGTATTAAACGAACAAGCAGGAAGTTTTTTTGAATTCGGTAAAAGTAAAAGTGTATAATGTTTTTGCAGAGATTAACCTTATAAGCAGGAATGGCCATCCAATTATTGATGGTCATTTTTTTGGCTCCTTTTGCACTAAATGCTGCAGATCTGGGTCGCTGTTAATGCGATCCAGTTCCATTTCAGTAATCATAAGTATATCTCGTTTAATCTGTTTATAATTGGCATCAATCTCTCTTTTCATGTTATCGTCCCCATTTTTATCAATAAAGGATAAGATCTGTGGTATCTTTTGATAGGCTTTGGATTCAGCTGCAATCCTTGCATTATCCACTACAATTTCAGCATGGAAAATTTTCTGCTCGATACGCTCATCAAAATTATCCGAAACAGCGCCGACAAAGACCCCTTGCGTTAATGTAGAAATTTTGGATGCAGGTATCAGACTGTCTAATTGAGTAGATATTGAGCTGGACGTATCATTTCGATTGATGCTGATGCTTTGTCTTTTCTGAAGTACTTTCCCGAAACGTTCGGAAAGGCTCTTAGCGGTTTCACCTACAACTTGACCACTGAAGATATTGCCCACCGTATTTTGTATAACTTTACTTTCCTTGTCCCCGTAATCGCGGTTCAATTGGGAGAAATCCTGAAATCCCAAGCAGACCGCGACTTTATTGCTGCGGGCAGTCGCAATAAGATTATCCAGACCGCGGAAGTAAATGGTTGGCAGCTCATCTATAATAACCGAACTCTTTAATTTCCCTTTTTTATTTATAAGTTTAACGATACGAGAATTATATAAGCCTAAAGCTGCAGAATAAATATTCTGGCGGTCAGGATTATTTCCTACGCATAATATCTTTGGCTCTATGGGATTATTGATATCTAGTGAAAAATCATCTCCGGTCATAACCCAGTATAGATTTGGAGAGATCATGCGTGATAATGGTATTTTAGCTGATGCAATCTGCCCCTGCAGTTGGTCCTGCGCGCCGCCCTGCCATGCATCCATAAAAGGTGATAAATAATTCTCCAGCTCTGGATATGAGGTAAGGATAGTAAATACGTCCGCGTACTTTTTATTAAGCAATTCAATGGCATGAGGAAACGTACAATGCTTTCCATTTTCATAGATTTTAAGAAACCAAATGATAGCTGCCAAAAGTATAATAGGGCTTTCTACAAAAAAATCTCCCTGTTTCTGTATCCAGCTCCTGTTCAGGTTCAGCATTATGGTATAAGCTGCCTCGTAGGCATCTGAAATATCAGTCATAAAATCAGGATTAAGGGGATTGCAGCGATGACTTTTCCTTGGGTCATCAAAGTTGATTACATAGAATTTAGGTTTGACTTTGTACTTATTATAATGTTTCAATAAATGATTGTATGCTATTGTGGAAAGGTCATCAAACTTAAAGTCATAGATATACATTGAAAAACCTTTTTCAATCTGCTGCTTGATATAGTTGTTCACTATAGCGTACGATTTACCTGATCCAGGAGTTCCCAAGACAATTGTTGCCCTAAATGGATTAACTATATTTATCCAGCCCTTATTCCATTTGTTTTTATAATAAAATCTGGTCGGAAGATTGACAGAAAATTCATTTTTCATGAGTTTGGTTTCCTGCATAAAACTTTCATTCTCACAGTTGAAAACATCTTCCATGAGATTGTTACGAAGCAGGCGGTTCATCCAAACTCCGGCTACCATTAAAGCGATATATCCTAAAGCCGTAGTAAGGATATAGAGGATGCTGGCTATAATTATTGATAACTTTAATAAAGGTGTGTTCAGAAAAAACAGAACAAAACCAATCGCCAAAGCAGTATTAATTTTGGTCCAGGTTATCTTCTGGTCTTTAACTCCCTTTGACCCCAAGCAGCTTAATGCCAATAATACCAAAGCAAAAACTTTGGTATATAAAGTATGCGAAAACAATCCCGCGGTACGCTGAAAATTGCCTAATATTTTGTTGACTAAATCTAAAGTCCAGCTCCGATCTAAAAAGTAGCCGTAGCAAAACCAATAAAGGTGCATCAGCATCAATAGGATACTTACTGTCCGCATAAAAGCCATTATTTTGGCAAGTCCTCTTATATCATCCTCTCCCTGCATTTCAAAACATTTAATGTTGTTCATGAATTTAAATGCGATAAGAGTTACTTTTATGGGATTGGCTAAAAATGGCGGCTAGCGGCAGTTCTTGGCTCATTTCTTAAATTAAAATTACAATCTTACGGAAAACCATAATCAACGCTTTTTAAAAGCTCTTAATTTTAGGAAATTTTAAATTTATATATTATGGTAGGATTTGATGAAAATGACTTAGTCAACCGTGATTATGTAAACACGACCACCAATGGTGACAATCCGAATTACACGGCTATTCGTGATAGGGAACGTGTAAATAAAAAAGAACGTTATGAAGTTGTCTATTTTTGTGATGCTTTTGTAAAGAATTATCAGGTTCCAAAAACAAAAGCAAGCTTTCAAAAGGTTGAGAGAATAATTAGGCTCTCTCAAGCCAGCAACATTGTAATGAGAGATCAACTAAATAATTTTGTGGCTCAAAACTGGAATTTACTCTAGCCTTTTTAACTAAGCTATCCTATAAAGCCGTCAACTTTACGGATAGCTTTGATTTTATCGTTACCGGCCTGACCTCTTTTTTCTTTTCTTTCTGATCTTATTTACAAAATCCTGTTCGCGGTAATCTTCTCCTTGGGCTTCCAGTAATAAGCCGCCAAAAGCTTCAATCAAACCGTCTTCGTATTTTTCAGCGGTATTCAGAAAGTCGAACAAATTATGGGGCTCCTCTGCAGGAAGTTCTGCATCATTTGATGCGGATATTTTCGATTGCAGTTCAACAGGCTTTTTAGTTTCCAATTTGATGCTGCTGTTCAAGTAATCATTAAAAGTATTGGCAGAAAGCTCTTTCCCCAATCGTGAACCGTTCCACACTGTTTTAGAATTATGGTCTATAAAGGTGATTCCGTAAAGACGTCCTGTGCCATTTCTGCGTGTCACTACGTTAATGCCTTGTTCGCTTAAAAGTTTTTTAAAAGCCTGCTCATCACTAGTTGCTTTTAGGGCAATGTTAACGGCAGCTGCAATAGCTGGCTTTGCCGGGTGGTGTTTTAAAGCCTCTTTGCTTTTAGCATAATGCAGTTCCAAATTTGAAGGCCCTGCACTTTTTCCAAACAGAGAAGACTTAAAAGGGTGTCCGGCTCTTTCACCTTTTGAATTTAAAGGAATATACAGTAAACCCTGTCGCAGTTGCCCGTGCAATTCGCCTTCCACTTTTTCGGCAGTAACATTGAACAGGGAAAGCAAGGCATTGTATTCGCCCAAAGTCTGGTAATGGTAATAATTTGGAACGTGGCGGGCAACCGAAGCGATTTGGCTTTTTACATCGCCTGTTCGATAATCTACCGGACGAAAAACCCTTTCATCCTTACCGCACTCTTTATCAGCCACTTGTATCAATCCGTATTTCCTTTCCAGTTCGCGGCACACATTCATAGACCGCATTTTCTCGAATTTGTCCGAAATCTTTTTGCCTTCTTCATCCACGCAAACAGAGACTATATGGATATGGCTGCGGTCAATATCTGTATGTTTGAAGACCACATAAGGCTGCTGGCCATAACCCATTTCCCTCATATATTCTTCTGCTATTTCCCGGTACCTGTCATCACTTACTACATCTTTTGGGTCAGGATTGATCGAAATATGCACCGTATGTTTCTCGGTATTGCGATTGGCTATCAGATAAGGGGCAAAAGATTGAACTAATTGCGCAACGGAATAATGACCGCTCGCGGTTTCAATCATCTTGTTGCCAAACAGAATCTGTCCGTTTTCATTCTTTACTTTTAGCTGATTGTATGCCAATGCCCCGTATAAATTTCCGCTTCTTCCAATTTTTGCTATCATTTCTAAGACTGTTTTTTCAGAAATTTTGCTTCAAATTCGTTAGTTATATCAATTATTTTCTGGCAAAGCACCGCCATTTCAGTGGTCTGTTTTTCTAACTTATAGAGAAAAGCTGCTGCTTTTTTCTCGGAAAAATGACGGTACAGCAGCTTTACAATCTGGTTATAATTTACTCCTACTGAGCGAAACTGGCTGTGAAACGAAGTCAGCCGCATATAAAAATCAACTGTTCCTTTGTCAATTTTAACCGATTTCATATCCTTACTGAACAGCAGTGAAATGATGAATTTTGCTTTATTGGGCATTCCCGATGTTTCAAAAAGCGACAATAGTCTGGCATTTTCCGCGTCCGTCAGGCGAAATACGTGGCGGTGAATGCTTGGATCGTCTTTTGGCAGCCGCCCCCCTTTGTTCCGTTTATTGTTTTTATTGTCTTTCATCATTTATCTATTTTAAATTTTATATAAAACCTGACTTCGGAAGGTTTTTCCAGCTCCCGGCAGGGCAAGTTGTTTTGAGGCACTAACTCGGTTTAGAGTGCCTCAAAACACAACTTGCCGTGTTCTGGCGAACACAAAAATCCGCCCTTCGGGACGCATTAAATATAGAAGGAAAGACAGCCTGAAGCTGTCCTCTTTATTGCTAGATATTTCAGGATCCTTTTGCATAGGTGTATCAATTAAAATCCTTTACAAAGTAAAATACTCTTATTCAAAACATTGTACAGAAGCATAGTGCCTAAAAATGCCTATGAACGCCAATTGGTTCCAGCTAAAAAGAAGTACATATATGTCTGCATTTCTTTGTACGCGCATAAAGATGCAGTAAGGTAATTACGTTGGGACATCCTTTATTATGTCGATAGACCCATAGTTTCATATTTACAGATCTGAGCCGATATATAGATACATTCACTGATATAGGCTTATTTACACATCTAGCTATTAATTTATATGCATATGTAAGTATTTACATAAATCACTAACTATCTGCAAGGCCATCTAGCTTTCTACAGAGCTGCGCAGTTACAAATTCATTCAGATACATATGAATGTGCGGACTTAATAAGCAAATAACTAAATACATTAAAAATGAAAACAGAACGCAAACCAGTATTTGTTGCCTTTTCATCCCAAAAGGGAGGTATCGGCAAAAGCACTTTTACGGCACTTGCTGCCAGTAACCTGCATTACAGATTGGGCTACAATGTGGCGGTATTCGATGCCGACTTTCCGCAGCACAGCCTGATGAAAATGAAAACCCGAGATTTATCTATGGTTATGGAAAATGATTTTTTAAAAAAGGCTGCATTCAGACAGTTTACCACCATTAACAAAAAAGCCTATCCAATCTTCCAGCATAAAGCCGAAGGCGTGCTTCAGGCGGCGTATGACTTTATAGAATTGTCGTCGGACCGGATTGATTATATCTTTTTTGATCTTCCGGGAACTGTAAACACTCCCGGCATATTAAAGGCCCTGGCGGGTATGAACCATATTTTTACCCCCATAACAGCAGACCGTGTAGTAATGGAAAGCACACTTATTTTTACCCAGCTTATGAAGGATGTTATAATGAAGAAAGGAGAAACCTCGATTAAAACCATTAACCTGTTTTGGAATCAGGTAGACGGCCGTGAACGCACCCCTTTATACGAGGTCTATACCAAACTTATTTCTGAGCTCGGACTAAGCCTTATGGACAGCCAGATTATGAACAGCACCCGTTTCCGCAAAGAGAGCGAAGCCGATTCCAGAAGCGTTTTTCGTTCCACTCTGATGCCTCCCGATGAGCGGCTGATGAGCACGTGCCGTCTGGACCAATTTATGATTGAATTTTTAAGAATCATCCAATTATAGCATCATGGAAAAAGACAATAAGAAAAAAAGTATTCCTGAGATAAATGAAGAGCTGATGATGAAACTGATGGTAGACGGGGTAAAAATGGAAGGACTCCAGGTGCCGAACGAAAAGCCAGTACAAGCAATAGAGCCATTACAGGAAAAGTCAATTACGAAGGAGCGCACAAGGATTAAGAAGCCAGCTGATCAGGGTTACGCAAACCTTTTTTTTAAAAAATCCGAAACCAATGCCCGTGACGGCAAGACGGTTTATATACGGACAGATTTTCATGAGAAAATCACCCGGATAGTGCAGATTATTGGAGAAGACAAGATTAGTATTTACGCCTATCTGGACAATCTTCTTGAATATCATTTTCAGGAGTTCGCTGAACAGATCATCACTAGTTTTAATGATAAATACAAACCTATACTATAATTATGGAAACTCTAATCTTTATTTGCCTGCTGCTTGTAATAGCACTGCTCCTGCAGGACAAAATTACTATTTCTATAATGAAAAAGGACAAGCATACGCCAAAAGAAACTAATCCAAACCTGCCCGATCTTATGGGACAGCCTAAAACGTTAAGATGCCTTCAAATGACAAAAAACGCCAATGGGAGCCAAGGCAGAAGGCAGGAACAGGAAATGAGTAATTTTGATATTGAAATCGACCAGGAAAATCTCGATAAAGAAATTCCGCAGGAAGAGCTGAACGATGTTTTCAGAGATCTGCCCGATCTGGAACAGGAGGAAGAAGAATGGAACGGTTATGGAATGCTGGCAGGTAATGACGGTTTTGCCCAAGGGGTTACCTTCGAGGAATTAAGCGCTGTAGGGATGCTTCTGGAAAAAGAAAAACTGGAGCAGTCCCAAAAAGAGACAGCTATTGCATTGGTTCAAAAAATACAGGGAACCGAATTATTCACACTGCTTGAAAATTCCATAGAAAGCGCTTCCCGAAAGATAGCACAGCTGCTGGACGGGAGCCTTTCTTCTGAAAAGGATTCCGGTTCTTCCTATCTGCGGAAAGTTGATTTGAATGATTTTGATATTGGGGATTTCGTCTAAGGATGAAAATCCCCTTTACCATTTTAACGCAGTATGCATCAGTCTGAATCTTAAAGAAAAGAACAGACAGGAAAAGAATACCCAAGCCTCTGAAAAACTGCCTGCACTACCTGCACTACCATCAAGTAATAAATAGGGACGAAAAATATAGCTTATCCACTTCTTTTGAAATAAAAATCGAAACGTCGAAACAGTTTAGTTTTGGCGTTTTTTTATGCTTTAAATTACTCATCAATCTTTTGACAGCCAACTAATTCCACAGACTGCCACTTCACCGCAGGAATTCGATTTTCATTACACTTTTGTCGCCAGAGCCCGCATAGTACGGGAATACAGTAACAATCTAAAGTGATTAATTATGAAAAAACAGAGAAAAAAAATCCTGCCGGCAGCAATTGTGCTGCTGTCTTCCTTAAAGTTATCCGCACAGGGAAATGGCACGGCAGGTATCACAGAAGCCACACAGATGGTTACCTCCTATTTTGATCCTGCCACACAGCTTATCTACTCCATTGGAGCTGTAGTGGGTTTAATTGGAGGGGTTAAAGTGTACAACAAATTCAGCAGCGGAGATCCCGATACTTCAAAAACCGCGGCGAGCTGGTTTGGTGCCTGCATCTTTCTTATTGTCGCGGCTACCATCCTTCGCTCCTTCTTCCTTTAATCCTGCCTTATGAATACTTACAGCATCAACAAGGGCATCGGCAGAACAGTCGAGTTCAGGGGACTAAAAGCGCAGTACCTTTTCATTTTCGCAGGCGGGCTGCTGGGAATACTTATTCTGGTCATGATCTTATACATGGCCAGTGCCAGTTCCTACATCTGTCTTTTTATCGGCTCAGGCGGCGCCTCGCTGATTGTCTGGCAGACCTTTTCGATGAACAAAAAGTACGGAGAACACGGACTTATGAAAATCGGAGCAAAAAAAAGACATCCGCACTACATCATCTGCAGCAAGCCTGTACGACGCTGCTTAAGGTCAATTCCTAAATCCAAGACCGTATGAGAAACACAGCCAAAACCACAACACTGGAAAGAAGATTTCCCCTGCTGGCAGTAGAGAACAACTGCATCCTTTCCAAGGATGCGGACATTACCGCCTGCTTTGAAGTCCGGCTGCCGGAGCTCTTCACAGTGGCTTCTGCCGAGTATGACGCGATTCATTCCGCGTGGCATAAGGCCATTAAGACCCTGCCCGATTTTACGGTTATCCATAAACAAGACTGGTACATTAGGGAAAATTATGATCCTGAAATGGATAAGGATGACCAGAGTTTTCTGGCCAGATCCTACCAGCGGCACTTTAATGAGCGCCCGTTCCTGAACCATTATTGTTACCTGTTTCTAACTAAGACCACTAAAGAGCGCATGCGCATGCAGAGCAATTTCTCCTCACTGTGCAAAGGCGTCCTGATACCAAAAGAAATCAGGGATAAAGAAACAGTCCACCGTTTTATGGAAGCGGTCACGCAGTTTGAGAGGATTATAAACGACTGCGGATTTGTCAAAATCCGCCGCATGAGCGAGGAAGATATTGTGGGATCAGAAGGCGGGCAGGGACTGCTGGAACAGTACCTGACCCTGTCAAGGGAAATAGGAACTCCGCTGCAGGATATTGCGCTGGGCAGCACGGAGGTACGGGTCGGAAACAAAAGGCTGTGCCTGCACACCCTTTCCGACACTGATGATCTGCCATCATCAGTATCAGCGGATACGCGACATGAAAAACTGTCCACCGACCGCAGTGACTGCCGACTTTCATTTGCCGCGCCTGTGGGACTGCTGCTGAACTGCAACCACATCTACAACCAGTACCTGTTTTTGGACAACAGTGAAGAGAACCTGCAGAAGTTTGAAAAATCCGCCCGAAACATGCACTCGCTGGCACGCTACAGCCGCGCCAACCAGATCAACAAAGAGTGGATAGAACGCTATCTGAATGAGGCGCATTCTTTTGGACTGTCTTCCATTAGGGCACACTTTAATATCATGGCATGGTCGGACGACCCGTCCGAGCTCAAGCAGCTGAAGAACGACTGCGGGAGCGCACTGGCCCTTATGGAATGCAAGCCAAGGCATAACACTACCGATACAGCAACACTATACTGGGCAGGCATGCCCGGAAATGCAGGAGATTTTCCAAGCGAGGAAAGCTTTTACACGTTTATAGAACCGGCTTTGTGTTTCTTGACCCAAGAAACCAATTACCATGATTCGCCATCGCCATTCGGTATTAAAATGGCGGACAGGCTGACGGGTAAACCCATTCATCTGGATATTTCGGATCTTCCTATAAAACGAGGCATCATTACCAACCGCAACAAGTTCATACTCGGTCCCTCGGGAAGCGGCAAGTCTTTCTTTACCAACCATATGGTGAGGCAGTATTATGAACAAGGAGCGCATGTACTGCTGGTGGATACGGGTAACTCTTATCAGGGTTTGTGCGAGCTTATCAAGGCAAAGACCAAAGGCGAAGACGGGATATATTTTACCTACACCGAAGACAATCCCATTGCCTTTAATCCTTTTTACACCGATGACGGCGTATTTGACATTGAAAAAAGAGAAAGCATAAAAACACTGGTATTGACTTTATGGAAAAGGGATGACGAACCTCCTACGCGTTCCGAGGAAGTGGCACTCTCCAATGCTGTCAGCGGATACATTGAAAGGATCAAAGAGCTTGATGCGTTCCCTTCTTTTAATGGTTTTTACCGCTATGTCAAGGACGATTTCATCCAAATACTAGAAGCAAAAAAGGTCAGGGAAAAAGACTTTGACATTGCCAATTTCCTAAATGTGCTGGAGCCTTACTACAAAGGCGGCGAGTATGATTACCTGCTGAATTCCGACAAGCAGCTGGACCTGCTTTCCAAACGTTTTATCGTGTTTGAAATTGATGCCATAAAGGATCATAAAGTCCTCTTTCCCATTGTGACAATTATCATAATGGAAGTGTTCATCAACAAGATGAGAAGGCTTAAAGGAATCCGAAAACTAATCCTTATTGAAGAGGCCTGGAAAGCTATTGCCAAGGAAGGAATGGCTGATTATGTCAAATACCTTTTTAAGACTGTCCGGAAGTTCTTTGGAGAGGCCATTGTGGTCACTCAGGAAGTAGATGATATCATCCAGTCACCTATTGTCAAGGAAAGTATAATCAACAACTCGGACTGCAAGATCCTGCTCGATCAGCGCAAATACATGAACAAGTTCGATGATATACAGGCAATGCTGGGGCTAACTGACAAAGAAAAGGCGCAGATACTTTCCATTAATATGAATAACGACGCATCGCGTCATTACAAGGAAGTGTGGATCGGACTTGGAGGAACGCACTCGGCGGTCTATGCCACAGAAGTAAGCCTGGAGGAGTATTATGCCTACACAACCGAAGAAACCGAAAAAATGGAAGTGATGCAGCTTGCCGCTGAACTTGGCGGAAATGTAGAGCTCGCCATCAAGCAGATTGCCATAAGACGCCGAGAGCAAGAAAATCAATAACCAATAACAATTTAAAAATCAACAAAAATGAAAAAAATACTATTTGTGATGGCTGCGGCAATTACGCTTGCCGCTGCGCCATCAGCAAAAGCGCAGTTTGTTGTTACCGATCCGGCAAATCTTGCCTCAGGAATTCTAAACAGCGCCAACGAGATCATACAGACTTCCTCAACAGTGAGCAATGTGGTCAAAAATTTCAAAGAGGTAGAAAAAGTATACAAGCAGGGCAAAGAATATTACGACAAGCTGCAGGCCATTAACAATCTGGTTAAAGATGCCCGCAAGGTGCAGCAGACGGTACTTCTGGTGGGAGACGTATCGGAAATGTATGTACAGAATTTCGGAAGGATGCTCAATGATCCTAACTTTTCGGCAAGGGAACTCACCGCTATTGCCAAGGGATATTCTGCACTGCTCGGTGAGAGTACCGAGCTTCTTAAAGAGCTCAAGCAGATTGTTACCTCCTCGAGCCTGTCACTCAGCGATAAGGAGCGTATGGATATTATTGACCGTGTATACAAAGAGGTTAAGGAATATCACAGCCTGGTGCGCTACTATACCAATAAGAATATTTCTGTCAGTATACTGCGCGCTAAAAAGCAGAACAGCACCAAAAGGGTGCTTGAACTTTACGGCACCCCAAATCAAAAATACTGGTAGAGATGGAATTCAATAATCTTCACCAGGCCCTTCGCTCTCTGTATGATGAGATGCTGCCGCTGTCCGCTGATATGGCCGCTGTTGCCAAAGGACTGGCGGGGCTTGGGGCGCTGTTTTTTGTGGCCTTGAAAGTCTGGCAGGCGCTCAGCCGGGCAGAGCCTATCGATGCCTACCCGCTTCTGCGCCCTTTTGCATTGGGACTCTGCATTATGTTTTTCCCGACCATTGTGCTGGGCACAATCAATGCTGTACTAAGCCCGATAGTTCAGGGAACACACAGCATTCTGGAAGATCAGGTATTGGACCTGAACGATCTGCAGGCAAAAAAAGACCTGCTGGAACATGAAGCGATGATCCGCAATCCCGAGACCGCCTATATGGTATCGGACGCGGAATTCGACAAAAAACTCGACGAACTTGGCTGGTCGCCGTCGGACATCGGGACTATGGCCTCGATGTATATGGACAGGCAGACCTATCAGATAGAGAAATTAATAAAGGAATGGTTTCGCAACCTGCTCGAAATCCTGTTTCAGTCGGCAGCGCTGGTTATCGATACCATACGGACGTTTTTTCTGATCGTTCTCTCGATCCTCGGGCCTATTGCATTCTCCATATCGGTATGGGACGGCTTCCAGCCCACCCTCACCCAGTGGATCACAAGGTATGTCAGCGTTTATCTCTGGCTTCCGGTCGCTGACCTTTTCAGCTCGATGCTGGCCAAAATTCAGTCCCTGATCATTGAAAGGGACATCGAAATGCTTGCCGATCCTGCCTTCATTCCAGACACCTCAAACACCGTGTACATTATTTTTATGATCATCGGCATTGTGGGTTATTTTACCATTCCGACGGTGACGGGCTGGATCATACAGGCTGGCAGCGGCGGGAACTTTTCACGCAACATACATCAGACTGCTATGAAGTCCGGAAATATAGCAGGCGCCGGAGCAGGTTCGGCCGCAGGCAACATTGCCGGCAGGCTGATAAATAAGTAACCAATAAACATCAATACAATGGAATTTAAAACACTAAGAAATATAGAAAACAGCTTCCGGCAGATCAGGCTCTACGCCATCGTATTTGCCGTGCTCTGTGCAGCCGTAACCGGCTGCGCACTTTGGAGATCATACAGTTTTGCCGAGCTGCAGCGCCAGAAAATTTATGTGCTGGACAATGGCAAATCGCTCATGCTGGCACTCGCTCAGGACGCCTCGATCAACAGGCCTGTGGAAGCACGCGAACACGTACGGCGTTTTCACGAGCTGTTCTTTACCCTGGCACCCGACAAAAATGCCATTGAAAGCAATATGAAAAGGGCATTTAACCTTGCGGATAAAAGCGCCTTTAATTATTACAAAGACCTTTTGGAGAAAGGCTATTACAACCGGATCATATCGGGCAATGTACAGCAGCGCATTGAGATGGACAGCGTGGTCTGCAGTTTCGAAACGTACCCTTACGCCGTGAGAAGCTATGCCCGGCAGATTATCATACGCTCAAGCAATGTAACAAGACGCAGTCTGGTTACATCCTGCCTTCTGGTAAACTCGGTGCGCTCGGACAATAACCCGCAGGGCTTTAATATCGAAAAGTTTTCCGTGGTGGAAAATAAGGACATAGAAGTCATTGAACGCTAAAATAAAAGGAATATGAAACTTTTACTTGATCTGGACACATTTGTACAAACCCTGAATGATAAGGGATATGACGGCTATTTCCATACAGAGGGCTGCTGCCCAGGCAAATTAAGAGACAGCATAAGCAGATTTTTGGAGCTTTGGAAAAATGGAAGTGATGCTCCCTTATCTGCAGGTTATCTGAATTTATCTACCTACCTGCAATGGAACGGCCAAGAAAAGCCAAAGGTTCAGTGCAATATTTCGGTAAGGTATGAGAACGGAAAATTCGATTTGGAGCATACAGAAATGTATATAAAAAGAACGGACCCTTACGGGCAGTTATTGAAAGAATCTAAACTGGCAAACCTTACTTCTAATTCGATCCCCACACTAAAGGAGGCTGTTGCACAGGTATCGGAAAACCCTAAAGAAGAGGCAGCACCAAAAAAAAGAGGCTTGAGAATTTGATAACCCATAATCCTTAAAATATGAAAAAATTAAGAGCAGATATAGACCAGTGGCTCAAAGGGATTGACAAACATTGGGAAGCAATGCCGGTAAAGAGACAGCATCAAGTGGTACTGTACTTTTTTGCAGCGTACGCACTTTTGAGCGCAGTTGTCATTTTCAATGTATGCCATGATACGGCAGAAGCGAAAAATAATATCGCTGTAGAACATATCGAAAACCCGACAGGGAAAGAAAGTACCGCGCACCGGCAGGACTCCCTCAAACCAATTTTAAAAAAATAAGTTATGAAAGAAAGTAAAAAAAATGCCAGCCTTCTCACTGATGTGACCGAAAACAGAAGCGGATCCTATTTATCGGATGAAAAAAAGACCACTGTCGAGCGCCTTAAAAAACCGCTGATATTCACCCTGATGGGAATAGTATGCATCGGCTGCATGTATTTGATCTTTAAACCGACGACGGACAAAAAACAGGTCGAGAACATCGGGCTGAACGACAGTGTGCCCCAGGCAAGCCGATCGGTGATGCAGGCAGACAAGCAGAAAGCATACGAGCAGGAAATGCTCGAGCAGAAAGAGCAGCAGAAGCATGATGCCCTGACCGCATTATCCGATTACTGGAATGAGGACAGCGCTGGGAAGAAAGAAGACTTGCCTGATAATGAGGAAGATCCCAAAAATCCGGCGCTGAACAGTTACCGCAGTGCCCAAAGCACGCTGGGTTCTTTCTATCAGGAAGATAACGGAGAAACAAAGGAACTGCGCAGGCAGCTCGAGGAGCTCAAGGGGGAGCTTGCACAAAAGGATGTTCCTGCTCCCGCCACTATTGATGACCAGCTGGCGCTTATGGAAAAATCCTACCAGATGGCCGCCAAATACCTTCCATCAGTATCCAATTCCGCAGAGCCTGCCGGCAAAAATACTCCTGCGCCCATTGCGGAGCTGCAGAAGGAAAATTTTTCGGCAATGTTTCCTGCAAAAAAAAGCACGATTTCGGCACTTTACCGCCAGCCTTCAGACAGCACTTTTCTTGCAGGATGGAATGCAAACCGCGAATTTAATTCCGCAGGTTCATGGATTCAGCCGAAAAACAGCGTCAAGGCCTGCGTACACCAGACCCAGACCATTATCGGCGAGGCAGGCGTTTCCCTTCGTTTATTGGAGCCCGCCCGAATATCGGGACATACCGTCTCGGCCGGTGCAATGGTTACGGCAAATGCCAAAATACAGGCAGGACGTCTGCAGTTGAAAATCACTTCCATCGAACTGGACGGCTCTATAATTCCGGTGGATATCAGCATTTATGACTTGGACGGCCAGCAAGGGGTGTCTGTTCCCTATTCTGCCGAAAGAAGTGCCCTGACTGAAATGGCAGGCAATATGAGCCAGCAGTCCGGCACGAGCCTTATGATGACCCAGTCGGCAGGACAGCAGATGGCTGCTGATTTGAGCCGCGGTGTTGTTCAGGGCATCTCGGGCTATTTCTCCAAGAAAGTTAGAACTATAAAAGTGACCTTGAAAGCGGGACATCAGGTCTTTCTTGTTTCCAAAAAATAAAAGCAATCCTAAAAAATCAATTATGAAAAACCATTTAAAAACATTTTGGCCAGCAGCCCTTCTGCTGTTCTTTTCATCAGCTGCACCAGCCCAGAACAATGAAAAAGCAGGCCTCGAATTGGGAACAGTACCACCCTACGCTATGCAGGTTACTTATGACAAGACTTCCCATCTTATTTTCCCGTCGGCCATCAGATATGTGGATCTTGGAAGTGACTGCCTGATTGCCTCAAAGGCCCAGGATGCGGAGAACGTGCTGCGCATCAAAGCATCAGTGAAGGATTTCGAGCAGGAAACCAACTTTTCGGTGATTACCGATGAGGGCCGTTTTTACAGTTTTAATGTGCAGTACAGCTCCGTCCCGGCTGCCCTGAGCTACGACCTGCAGACAATGCAGAACTCCGCAGATAAAGCCATCAGCAGGGGTGTTTTATTTGAAGAGCTCGGTAAAACCCCGCCCTCGCTCGCTTCGCTGATACTGGAAACGATTTACAAAAACAACAAGCGCAGGGTAAAACATATAGGATCTGAGAGTTTCGGTGTACAGTTCAGCCTGAAGGGAATCTATATCCACAACGGATTGTACTATTTCCATACGCAGCTTGCCAACCAGACCAATGTCCCTTTCAGTATTGATTTTATGACATTCAAGGTTGTCGATAAAAAAACAGCCAGACGCACAGCCTCACAGCAGATAACTCTTGTTCCGCTTCGCATCTATAAGACACTCGATGAGATTTCAGGAAATGCAGCAGACCAGAACGTGTTCCTGCTGGATCAGTTTACCATCGCCGATGACAAGCAGCTGCTGATTGAGATTTTCGAGAAAAACGGAGGCAGGCACCAGACACTGGAGCTTGAAAATTCAGATCTGGTGAAAGCCGGGCTGATCAGCGATATGCACCTGAAATTTTAACAGCGATAAAAAATAGAGAAATGAAAAAGTATATCTATGCAATGATGCTGATATTTATCAGCATTATTATAGCGCAGGCACAGCGCATGATTCCCCGACAAAAGGGATTTGAACTCAATGCAGGAACCTTATCAGGGAACAGCCCCTGGGAAAACTATTACCTGGGCCTGGGTATGACCATAAATGGAAAAAACGGCAGTTACCAGCTCTGGGCACTCGAGTACAGCCACCAGTATTCCAGATATAAAGCACTTCACCTGCCTATCGAAACCTACAGCGCAGAAGGCGGTCACAGCTTCTTTCTCTGGGGTGATGCCCGCAGGAATGTTGCTCTAAATGCATCGCTTACTGCAGTACTGGGTTATGAGAGCATTAACCGCGGAGAGAACCTGCTGGATGACGGAGCGAAAATAATCAGCGAAGACCGCCTTGTTTACGGTGCGGGCGGACGGCTGTCTTTTGAAACGTACCTGTGCGACCATCTTGTACTTTTGCTGCAAGGACGCATCAAAGTTTTGTGGGGCACTGATCTGGAACAGTTCCGCCCGTCGGCCGGTCTGGGATTACGATATAATTTTTAAAATGCAACATCATGAAAGCAATTTTTAACAGATTCAAAAAAGCGTTACCGGCAGTGCTGATGTGCTCATTTACGCTCCTGTCCTGCGATACTGGTGAGCTAAAAATACAGCATGATTTTCCTTTTGAAGTAAAGGTCATGCCTGTACCCAAAGACATCGCCAAGGGCAGTACAGTGGAAATCAGGATCACCATTGAGCGTGATAACAGCTATACAGGCGCTGAGTATTTTATACGCTACTTTCAGTTCGACGGGAAGGGCTCACTGCAGTATTACGATGAACCCAGATACCTGCCAAACGATTTATACCCG
Organism: Flavobacterium tructae; assembly: GCF_001853485.1. Classification (NCBI taxonomy): domain Bacteria; kingdom Pseudomonadati; phylum Bacteroidota; class Flavobacteriia; order Flavobacteriales; family Flavobacteriaceae; genus Flavobacterium; species Flavobacterium tructae. The sequence continues at coordinate 313,815 of NZ_MIKE01000027.1, forward strand.
CTCAAAACTGAGGAGTTCAGGCTGTATTATACCTCACTCTCTACAGTCTCCCAGTCCTTTAATGTCTGGATATCGGATAATTTCGGCAATGAAAAACAGCTGAGTTTCCAGTTTAACAGCGTCGACTAGCGGCCGGAATTTTAGCAAAGACAATCCGGAAAACTGGTTTTTTATTACAGCCCGAAGCCATGCTTCGGGCTTTTTTGCTTCACTTTAGACCTTTCTTTTAAATCCATTGCATAACTCAATTAACGGTATTATCTTAGCGTGGAACTGCAAAAGCCAAATTCTTCTTTTTTTTGCATCAAGGATTTAACTGTATTGTTATGCAAAATGTTATAGACCGCACCAATAAATTTTACCTGTTAATGTCCCAAAAAGTACTCTCTAAAAAAGAATATGAAGTGCTTGAAAAACTGCTGATAGAAAAAATGCCCTTGGAGCAGGCGGCGCAGCAATATGGGGTAACATCCCAAGATGTGCAGGAATTGTACGAGAGAACGTGCAGTAAAGTCAAAGCGGCGGCCGAGCTGTTTTCAGAGATCGATCAATACGAGAAAAAACTCCAGAAATTAAAGCTGCAGTTACATCCAGATCCCAGCCCCGCTGCAATGAGAAAAGAAAAAGCGGAAAAAGACCGCCAGAAACTCCTGCTAAACAGTGCTTTTCCTTTCAGCAAAAGGCTGCAAACCATACTGGGAAATTTAGAGATCAAAACTATTGGGGAGCTTGCCGATATGCCGTTAAAAGATTTTATGTGCATCAGGGGATTTAAAGTGAAATGCAGGGAAGAACTCATCGCCTTTATCGAGTTTGAAAACATAGGGTATCTTTTCAAAGGCTTTTCGGTCTGGAAAAAACAGCCCATAGAACGGTTTAAATAAGTAAAAGCCACTGTAAAGCGGTCTTCTTTTGCTTCTTTTCTTTGACCGGCCCGGAAAGAAAAGAAGCCCCGCCGAAAACAGCAGAAGGGATCATAAGCATCCCTTAAAATAACCGCAGCGGGTTTGGTAAAATAGCGGGCACTGCATTTTGGCAGAGCCGCTCTACCGATTAAAACGCAAAAAGACGCTCCCCCCAGGAGGGAGCGTCTTTTTGCCGCCCGATTTTCGGGTCAGACCACTTTTAAGGGATGCGACTGGAAATCTTTCAAATTCAGAAAAAATCCCCTGTTTGCTGTCATTCCACTGCGGAACAAGTCCCACAACAGCGAGCATCCCATCTGCGCCAAGGCAGAATTAATATACAGATCCTGTCTGTCGAGCGCCTCGGCAAGCGAACAGCTCGGGCTGTCGTCCTGGGCTTGCGACTGATTGAGCAGTTCCCCAAATTCCTCGGTCACAAACGCAAGGCACTCCACGGTTTCAAACTTTTCGGAACGGGGCTGTGGGATTTCCCCGACCGTGGAGAGGATAACCTGTCCTGTATGCTGGCTGTTGCCAAAATCCATCCAGTACTTTGGGTCGTCCATGTGGTGTCTGCTGCTGCTGTTTTTTAATATGTCCGCAATTTCAAATCGGGACTCTGCGCTGTCCGTGCAGGTTATATAAATCGATGCCTTCGCATTATGGGGGAGTTTTCCAAAGCTGTCCCTTTCAAATTTTACCGTTTCCGCTTTCCAGTTAGTGCCCGCAAAACGATTCGCTCTGTTGATAAGGGCAACGGATTTGTAAAGTCCCACTTCGCTCTGCGCAAAACGCTGTCTGCCAAGGTTGGCATTAGTAACTGTATCGTCATCCCACAGGCGGACAGTCAGCCCTGCATGCCCGAGGGCTGTGAGGCTGTGGTTCATTTCCATAAGGGCAGTCAGTACCTTTGAGCCTGTACCCCCTGCCCCTATAAGGTTTACCGTTATGGGATTGGTCGGGCTTATCAGGTACGGGTCTGTAAAATGCATTTTATTTTTTTCTGTTTTCATCACAATAGGTTTTTAAGTGTTTTAGAGGTGTTTTTCAGCACTTCCTTGGGAAAGGGTCTGCCCGATGACACAAGGTCTTTCCACAGGCTTACGCAGTTGCCCCTTACAGGACTGTTCTCTCCCATTAAATGGCTGAAATAGCTGTTAAAAAAATAATCCTCCCACACCTTTGTAAATTCCTCCACGCAGGCGGAATTTTTAATGCTGATATTTACCGAACCCATACACACCCTGCCGTCCTCATAAATATTAAAAAATGGGGCATAGTAAAGCTGTGTTTCTGCTGTGGGTCTTCTGCCGCTTAAAAGCGCAAATACCCTAAGGCTGTTTTTGTCTGCCTGCCAGACCATGGGCGGTACATAAGCCTGACCGCTCGGAATCCCTAAGCCTTCTATAAAATAAAGCGGTCTTTTTTGGGCTTTGGTATGCCATATCACAGCGCCTTTGTCCCTTTGCCGATTGATATGCAGTACAGCGGTCGGCAGAATGCCCTGCGAATTTAAAAAGGCGGTCTGCTTCTGCTTGTCCGTTGTAAGCGCCTTTGCAAGCTCTTCGGCTTCACGCTCCGTGAGCGGGTGGGCATTAATAGGCGTGCCGCTGCTGTCCATATCAAAATGCTCTACATATACTTCTTTACTTAGTCCTCTGCTTTCATCAAAGACAAGTGCGGATTTCGGGTGGTAGAGTGTCCCAAAATCTTCGGTTATATCAACTGAATTATCCATTTTCTGTTTGTTTGTAATTATACAGTAAGGCGCACAGCTCATCCAAAAGGGCAAACAATCGGGTTTCAAAATCAAGGCTGATGCCGTGGATTTCATTTGCGTCAAAGCGTTTTAAAATCGTCGGCTCGTCCATGGAGCCGTACTCGTTAAATTCGCTGTTGATGCTCTACTCTATGCTCTCGTAAAGCCATCCTTTGGTGTCCGAGATAAATGAAATATATTTTTCCATCCCGATGCCCTCGTTTTCGGTCTGCTCTTCATACCCCTCGGATATCGGTGCATTTCGAAAAATACTTTCATTGGGGTAATCGATGTATAACCCAAAAGCTTTTCGGGCTGTATCCCTGCACTGGGAATCAAAGCCATCACGGCTTTTAAAGCAGTGCAGACGCTTTTCAAAAACATCCAGGTTCATGCGGTTGAAAATTTTCTGTTCGATGCAGTTCCCAATCATTTCCGACTTATCAAACTCCCGCACATACTTCTGGTTTTCTTCCCTGTCCTTGTCCTGCTCTGTCCAGTCTCGGTGCATCTCATAGAGCCAGTACAAATAACTGCCCTGCTCTCGGTAATACGGAATATCGGCGCTGTGATACAGATACGAGCATACCGATAAAAGCAGCTGCGCATTTTTTTTGCGCTTCGGGTCTCTCAGCATCTGATAAATCGGTTCAACTGGAATATAATACAGCGTTGTGCCCGTATTGATTTTTTCTTCGCTTAGCAGATATGTTTTACCGCTTTCCTGCAATACCCGCAGTTCGGAAAAGTTTCCTACACTTTTTTTGAGTTTCTCCTGCAAATCCCATAAAGCGAGCGCCGTATTATAAGGATATTCAAAATGGCGGGCAGGCATCGGCGCAATATCGTAATGCTTAGCAACACGGTCAAGGGAGGCATAAAAATCCTCCTGCATTTTTGCATTTTCCTGACAAGCCCGTAACGCTTTGCTTTGTTCCAGTTTAGGCAAGAAAGAAACCTTTAAAAAACCATCGGAAGCATCCCCGCAGGCACTGGCCTGCGTTTGTCTTTCTGCACCTCTTGGGCGTCTTTGGGTCTCTGCATCCAAGCCATAAAACCGCTGAGCTGTCCGTGCAGTTGCTTTTGTCTTTTTCGCTCGGGCAGCTGCATTTTGCCCGACAGGATGTGTTTTTGCATAATTCATCGCTTTATATTTTTGGTCAGCCTTTTGTTCCCATTACCGTTTCAAATCGGTATTCCACCGCATCGTCCCTGATGGCAGGGGCGGAAATTTTGGCGGTGGTCAGTATCGGATAGGTCGGGGCATAAAAATTCAGTACCGCCTCGGTGCTCCATTTTGGTTCGGGGTCGGAAAGCCTTATTTCCTGCCCCTTGTCTTTAAGTACAAAGACCCGCTGTAATTGTGTCGCTAATAACATGACTGGTGTATTTTAAATTAATATCTTTCTGCTTCGGGGTCGTCCTCCCCGTATTCACTTTCCTCGGTGTACCTTTCTTCTCCGTAAATGTCCTGCTCCTGCGTTTCAAAGTCTTCCTCCTTATTGCTGTGCTCGGGAAAAAACGCCTCTCTTGGCGGTTCGCTCTGTACTTTCTCAGTACTGCTGCCAAATAAATCAGGCTCAAATTTTGCCGAGAGTTCGGATTTTCTTCTGCGTATCTGCTCCGCTTTCAAGGGAAACTCATGTATTTCGGGCACTTTTATCCATGCCTCACGAAACTTGCCTTCTTTTTCCAGTTCGTCCGCCCTGCTCATGGCATCGCTGAATTTTTTGTCTTTGGCCTGCTGCTCTTTTTTCTTTTTATCGTCCTTTTCTTTTTCCATAGCCGACTGCATTTTGGTCTTCTCAAGCTGTTTCATATAGCCTTCCATATCGACCATAAGACCCGATGCGCACTGCATGGGCGCAGTGATATTCTCAAAAAATCCGCTGTCGAGCTCTTCGGCTGTCCCCCTGAGGTTTAAAGGCGGTATGCTGTGCTTTGCATTGTCCCCGCAGGCTTCGTTTTGGAGCATGACAAGCACTACAAGCCTGTCCCCTGCCCCTTTGGCTACAGTAATGTGCAGATCCCCTATAATGTCCATCTGCGCTATCTGATTGAAAAAATTAGTGTTCATGGCTTTAAATTTTAATTGTTTTAATTGCTTTCTTTTGGGTCTATGCATTTTATAATGCTCACAGCACAAAAACTTTTCATTAGGCTGTTACCGTTTGGGGCAGCAGCCTTTTGTTTTTTTCTTTACCTAATTGAGCTTAAGAATCTGCGCACCGTCCGCCTGAAAAGCCGTGCAGAGTTCAAACGCCTTTTGGGCTTTTCCCTGCGCCGTGCCTCCCATAACGATGGACTGCAGTTTGGCTTCATCGTCTTTGTATTTTCTCACATTCTGATAGTAGCCCGTCACGCCATTGTAAGCCCCGAAAAGCGTGCCTTTGGTGGTATCCATCTGCTGTGATTCGCTCGCCATGGCGTACGCAAAAGCATCATCAACCGTATTTCTAAAAACGGCGGACACTTCATTCTCAGCCCCTTTTTTTATTAAAGCCAAGGTTTCGGCATTAGGACATAGTGCCAGCTGAATGAGTTTTTTAACTTCTCGGTCTGTTACTTTTACTTTAGCCCACTCATTAAAAATACCTTCAAGCTGAGTGCTCAGCCTGTCCGCCAGTCCCATCACTTTGTGGGCATCCTCAAGGCGCTGTTTTGCCCCTGAGGTATGGCGGATGCGCACCACGTTGCTCATATTTCTAAGAGAAGCGTTAAGGGTATTCTGGCATACTATGCGGATGGGCGTAAAAGCCGCTGTGATGCTTCCGCTACCGTCATGTGAGGTAGTCAGGAAAATGTATTTTTCGGTCACATCATCCCCATTGCCCACTCGGATATAATCAGGGAGTTTGGCGGTAATAAAGATGCGCTCCCCATTGCCTAAAGCCCCTGCCGTTTCGTACAGGATGCCGTCGCCCCCGCCTACTATCGCATCAAAGAAACTGAACGCCTCACGGTTCTGCACGATTTGGTAGTCTTTTCCCACAACCCCCAGTACGGCATTGCTGTCGGTGCGGATAGTGGCAAAGCAGTCAGGGACTGCCAGTTCAGTACTGCCCATTTCAATACCTTCATTAGTTTGGATAATTTCCGAACCCTTGGTATAAAGCGGGCTTTTAGCCACCTCGTAATCAAGCCCTGCATGTCTGATGGCTTCGGCACTTGTCGGGTACTGCTCCACGATCTGCCCAAGCCCGTGCCATGCTTTTTGCTTTACGCTGAAAAAAGAATATTTTCCTGTCTTGCTGTTGTAATTGATATTATGTGCCATGATATTTGATTTTAAAAGTTTAAAAAAATTGTTAAGACCCCTTTACCGCCTGCTCAAAACGGAATGTCGTCCTCAGGCTCTTTTAAGGCAGCTTTTTTGTTTTCTCCCTGCCCTGCAGTCTGCCCAGTTTTCAACGCCTGCACAGCCTCGGATTTCCTACCGCCCCCGTGCAGTTTGATATTGGAGGTATTGAAATTCAGCCCTGCTCGGGGCTCTCCGTCATTCCCTTTCCACGCCCTTGCGCTTACCATACCAGTGAGCTCCACCACAGTGCCTTTAGTGAGCCACTCGGCAACCCTTGGGCTTATCCAGTAGGCACATTCAAAGAAGGTGGTCTGCTCTACCCTGTCGCCCTTTTTATTTTTGTAGCTCTCGTTGATGGCTACTGAAAAATTTACTACCTGTCTGCTGTCTGACAATGTGCTTACTTTCGCATCTTTTGTCAATCTTCCTGTAATGTTCATGATTTCTAGTTTTTAAAATTTTTACTTTCTTTTTTTTTCCCACACCACATTTTTACTTTTTACTTTTTTTTAATTTTCTTTTTTTTTGAAATTTTATTCGGCAATGAGAGCAGGCGCTGTTTTGTTTCATCATTGCTGGTTTCAATATTTCAATTTTCATTTCTGACATTTTTTTTATTCGTCTAAAGAGCCGCAGTATGCTATGTTTTGTTTCATGAGCATAAAAAGGTGAGTGTCCGGCAAAAGCAAGGCTCTGCCAAAAAATACACCCCCCATGGGTGGAGATTTTTTTGGCAAGACCTGAAAGGCCCCGGCCTTGCTTTTGCTAAAGGACACGGACTACCTTTGCTCCTGAAATAAAATAAAAGCATACAGGGTCTTTGATAAAAAGTAAAAGGGAAGCAATTGGAATATTATGGATAACAGCAGCCAGGAAGAAAAGTAGCTAGCTTTGAGGTGAATTACAAAGATAGTCCCGCAAGTTAATAGCTGCTGCCATCTTAGCCATGTGGAAAAAAAAACTACTGGCAATTAGCTGATTTTAATATATAGCAAAAACAGTAGCAGGACATGCAAGATAGCTGATGAACAGCTTATTGCTACACAATTAAAAGATTAGTTAATTATTCTTATATTCGCTAAAAAAAGCTTACTAATTGCACAAAGCCAACTAAAAAAAGTAGTATTGCTTCCATTTTATGGATATTATAAATCAGTTAGCAGATATTATTAAAACCTTAGGATTAAATGAGAGACTTTTCAGTTTTTATTATAACGAATTCAATTAGTGATTTAACTAAACTGAAGTTTCCCGAATTTGACATTGTAAATATTCGTTCGGAAATTTTTAAAAAATTCTGCGAAAAAACTTTTACAAGAACTGAAGAATTTTTACCCAAAATTGATGAGGAATATCAGTACGATAAAATTGAAAGATTTGCAATAATAAAAAAAGACAATAAAAAATTTGGAGAGAAAAAAATCCATAATCTTTTTAATTTCTTGTTAATACTTTTTCCAAGTACTCTATCAGTTGAATATATGCTTGATTATAATATTGTTATTGATGATCTTCGATTTTCAAGCAGTTTTCACAATGAAACAAATATATCAAGTAGAGATAGTTATTTATTATTTAATGAAGACAAATTAGACGAGGTAAACTTATTCATTGAAAAATATTTTGAGAATTATTTAGAAATAAAGTATTTAAAATCTTCAATACAAAATTATTTAAATGCTTTTGATTCAAATTATTTTCATTTTTCATTTATAGCATTTTGCATATGTTTGGAAAGTATTACGGTCGGTAAAGCCGAACTTAACTACCGAATAGCAAGGAATATAGCCGTAATATGTGGAAAGGATAGAGAAACAAGTGCGGTAATTTTTAAGAATATAAAAAAGATTTATAATCTTAGAAGTGAAATTGTTCACGGTACAGAATTTTCAGACGATAAAGTAAGTGATTATCTATATTATCTAGAATTAATATGTTCAAAACTTATTACTGAACTTTTAAAACATAACGTGAATAACATTGATTCACTCAATGAAAAAATTACAACTTTAGGATTTGGTGAAAGAAGCATTATATCAGAAAATTGGATTAACACTGATTTTAATAATATAATTGAGAACAAAATTTACGGTGAATTATAACATCTGCTAACAGTGCAAAGTTGGGTAAAATCTTTAAAACAATGTGGGTAAAAGAACCAAATAAACCATTAGGAGAATCGTTAAATGAAAATGTAAATTTCCTTTACAATGAAGGAAAGGTTTATATAATGGATAATCATCTTTGTGCTGCATGGTGCTGGCTAAAACAAGTTGACATCAAAAGCTCATTTGATTTTATTCATATTGATAGGCATTACGATCTTTTAGGATTTCCTCATACAATTGAAACTCAAATAACAAATAAGGGAATTGAAATCCACAAGTTAACTTTTGAAGAATATTTGAATCTTAAACAGCTCGGCAGAAATAATGCTGAATGGCAAATGTTTAGATGGGATAACTACATTATTAATACTCACTTAGCTTATCCAACATTATTTGCCGAAAAAATATTTGCAACACAACGAGATGGCACAATAAATGAAGGATTTGTCGATAAAGAATTTGATTTTTTAACTTTGGCGAACGAAATAGATTACTGGCTTGAAAGCAAAAAATGGATTGTAAATCTCGATATAGATTATTTTTTTAATCGCGTAGATGATAAATTATTTCAAATATTTTCAGACGAATATATTGTTACCTTAGTTAAAAAGATAAAAAAGAATTTCGAAAATATTACCGTATTAACCATTGCATTAAGTCCAGAATGTTGCGGCGGTTGGGAAGAAAGTTTTCGAATAATGAAAATCATTTGCGATATTTTGGAAGTCAATTTCATAGAAGAATTAAATAAGTAAAACTCCACATAACACTGCATTTTGCGATCGCTGACTTTTCTTTAACCGGAAGTTACGGACTAAAGAAGAAATATTATGTTGGCAGAGAGAACTCTGCTTGATTTTTCAGCGACAGCGCAAATGCAGGGAACACTATAAGCTATTTCAAAACCAAAATCCGACCAAATGTCACACGTACGACTCAAACCCTCAAAAGAATTCAAAATAGATTTTCATCCATCTGAACTGGATTCTTCAAATGTTCCGGAAGAAAGTAAAAAATATAGCCAAGAATATTTGAGTTCAAATAAATTAGCCGAGCACGAAAATTTCGATATTATGATAATGCTGGAAAGTAAAGTAATTTATGGCTATGATTATATTTACCAAAATAAAAAGCTTATACTTCCCGAAGTAGATCCAATTACAATTTTCTTCTCAAATGCCGTAATGTCTTATGGACGGCTACAACATTATAAGATTAAGCTTTTAGAAGAATCATCAAAAGCTGGTGAAACTGGAAAGAATTTAGATTTAAATTTATCAGGAGATTTTTTTCAGCCAGCTATTAATTGTATAATAAATCTTCAGGCCTCATTGGAAAGCTTTGCTAATAGAGTAATTCCAGAAGATTATTTATTTATAGATAAAACCGGAAATAAAATTTTCCCTACAGTTAGCTACAAACTTTATAATGTTATTCCAAAAATTAAACTTATCGATTTCAAGCAAGCAAAAAATAAAAAACACAATAAATCCATAGATAAGTTAATACAATTACGAAATGATATTATACATCTAAAGCCGGCGGAAAAAACTAATACTGGTTATAAAGGAACTTATAGAGAAATCCTAGATTTTGATTTTATTAGGGCGTTTAATGCTGTGCAATCTTATATCAATTTCTATCAAGAAAACTTAGTGTCAGAATGTCCATGCGGAAACGATTATTTTTTTGATAAATTTAAAAGTGAATAGAAACGGCTTACAACAGTTACAACGGATTAGGCAATTGGCTTAATGAAAAGTTGGTTTCATGTTGGGAATGATTTGACAAATCCGAAGAAAGGGTTTAATTTACTCACAAATTCACTGTATTTACAGAACTTTGGGGAACAATAATAAAATGAAAGCAAAACAACAATTACGTAAGCCTGAAAATTGGCCTGATTTTGAAAATCTCTGTAAAAAATTATGGGGAGAAATTTGGAGGTGTCCCGAAATCAAAAAAAATGGAAGAAGCGGACAATCTCAGCATGGAATAGATATTTATGGGATACCATTTGGAGAAGATGAATATTATGGAATTCAATGTAAAGGGAAGGATGATTACACAAATGCAACTTTGGCTGAAAAAGAAATTGATAGGGAAATCAAATTAGCTTTAAGTTTTCAACCGACACTAAAAAAAATGTATTTCGCAACGACAGCAAACAAAGATGCCAAGATTGAAGAATATGTACGAAAGAAAAATATAGAACATTTACAAAATAAACTTTTTGAAGTTCACCTATACTCTTGGGAAGATATTGTTGACTTAATAGATGAAAATAAACAAACTCATGACTATTATGTTCGGAGTATAAATTTTAAAACTGAACATGAAGTTCTTTTTACATTCGAAAATGACGAAACTGAATACGTTATCGAAATTCCGTTTCGAAAGAAAATCACACATTACAAACAAAAAATTGTTCCAGCAGGAGATAACTTTGTAGGACTTTCTGAAATGTTGTTCAGTCAATTTCGTATGGATCATATTAAATCATTTTCGATGTACAGCTTTAATCATAGTTATGCAAGATTTCATTTTAGACTTCATAACCTTGGCTCTGAACCTCTTCAAGAATTCAAAGTATTCTTAGATTTTGAAGGAGATTTCCAATCTATAGAAACATGCACAAAAAGCCACTATATGATTCCAAATCCTAATCTTCAATATGATACTTTCATTTGGAATGAAGATAGACAGGGAAAAATTATTCCTTTGAAAACTATTTTAGTTCAAGATGATACTATCGGCTTCGATACTATTTGTTTAAAACCATATAACAAAAATACAGAAGTTAAAATACATTGGAAGCTTGTATCCTTAAATTATAAAACCGAAGGAGACTTGAAATTAAATATAAAGCCAACTTATAAACTTAAAGAAGAGACTATTTTAGTTGAAGACCCATTAAAAGTAAGAATAGAAGAAGATATAGAAGACTACATTACAGATGGAAATGATGATGAGAAATGAAATTAATATATAAAAATCAAATAAATTAATATACTTCTTATATTTCTAAGGTTACATCTTGTAGATTTTCATCTTTGAGAGTATCAGTAAATAAACGTGGAATATTTTGAAAATTGACATATTTAAAAGATTGTGATAAAAACAAAATTAAAATAAAACCTTACATTTAGCACTAAATACTTAAAAATTATTAGATGTCAAGTTTATTAGATAAAACAGAATTTACACAAGAATATATATTAGGACTAATTGCTTCAAGAACAGAGGAATCAATTAATATTGATTTTAAAGATGCTAGAGCATTATCATCGGGTGATGGTAAAGAAATTTCAAAAGATGTGAGTGCATTTGCAAATTCAGATGGCGGACTTATTTTTTATGGAATTAATGAAGAAAATCATGTGGCAACTGGAACTTCTTTTGTAGATGGAAATAAATATAATAAAGAATGGCTTGAGAATAAAATAACTTCTAACATTCAGCAACGAATTCAAAATTTACTAATTATACCAGTACGTTTTGATAATGACATTATGAAAACCGTTTATGTGGTTAAGATTCCTAAATCACCTAATAGTCCTCATTTAAACGGTGATAATAAATATTACCGAAGATTTAATTTTAAGTCTGTACCAATGGAGGAATATGAAGTTAGAGATTCATATTTAAGAGTTTCTGCGAGTATGGTAAAAATTGATAGTTTTATTGTACAACTTGTAAATACGCATAATATAAATCGTTATGAATTTAAAATTGAAGTGCTAATAACAAATACAGGTAATAATGTAGCCGAAAAATATAAAGTTGCTGCTATAATAAATACTACTGTACCAGCGGAACTTAGTGCTACAAATCCATACAGCTTAACGAATAACTTTGAAGATGGTCGAATTTTATCGACAAATGTTGTTCCGGCAATATTTCCAAGTGAAAAATTAAATATATTAACTTTCAACCTGGCAGTACGCAATGAAAATATTTCAAAATTCACAGAAACTTCTACAATAGAATTTACAGTATTCAATCAAGGTTCAATAAAAAAATCAAGTAATAATCAAGTGATTGAACAGATAAAAAAACTTGTAGAAAGTAATGATTAGTAAGGGTCATATCTTAGGGTAAGAGATTAATTGTTGAATTTTATTTTTTTACAATTCAACATAAACTTACATTTATCATATATAAACCATTAAACCAAAAACAAATGACACTACTACAATTTATCAAATCAAAACTTGAAGAAGATTCGCAAGTAGGCGATGTAGCCAGAGATTCACAAAGGGATGCAGATTTCAAAGAACTAAAAACGGATGATGAAAGATTAGAGCATTTAAAGCGTAAACTTATAAACGTGCGTGAAGCATTTAAGGCATTTAAATCTGAATTCAAATCAGTTAAATCATAATAGAAGTATGACACAATTAGAAAAGATAATTGAAGAAATACAACATAGCAATACACCAACCAAACAATTTCTTGAATTTGTTGAGCGAGATAAAGAATATCAAAAAGCGAAGACCAATAAAGATAAATGGAAATTAATATTAATGATTTTACAAAGATTCAGTGACATTTTTAAAAATGGTGAGTATGAAGATTTAAGAACGATTTTTAAAGCTAGATACCCAAATTTATGAGTGAAGAAATACCAATTGTAAAAAAAGAAGAAAACACATTAAATAAGATTACTGATTTAGCGACTACTATAACTATCGGAGGAATAGTTCTTTATCAAATGGGTTGGGTTTACTGGACAAATTATTTTTCAGTACTGGATATTGATGCTTCTTTTATAGAAATGCCATTTGAAAAATTTATTACAACTACATGGTATTTATCTTTATTTGTTTTTTTTTGTTTTTTAGCTGGCGTTATTGAAGTTTTAAATAAAAAGGGTAATGATTTAGATGCTTCTAGTGCAATATTTGGCGTGTCTGTCGCGATTACAATGATATTATCTACCTATATGAGTGATATACTTTTTATATCTATCCTTTCTGGTTTGCTATTATTTTTCATTTTACACATGTATCTTTCCTCTAAATATAATATAGAGCAGAAAACAGTCAATAAATCAAAATTTATCTACGGCGTGTTAGTCATTATGTATTTTTTATGCTTTTTAGTCTATAGTGATAAAGCAAAAAAGGATGCAAATGAAGTTAGAAAAAAAATTAAAAATCAAGATATTGAAATTACTTTTAATAATGAATCAAAAGCAAAAGGTAAATTTGTTTTTTATATGAATAGTAAATATTTCATCCTAGTAAAAAATAAAAAAGGTAAAGTAGAAACTGTAGTTTTAAATGATAGTGAAATTCATCACACCAGATTTATTAAATAAATTGCACAAGAATGAATTCCACTATCCTATTTATTCTGAATCTTTTTTCCTTGCCATAATTTGATTACCCCAGTGACGTATTCCACTACTTTATTCTTTTCCAACGCTTAAACGTCTATCACGTTTGGATAGATTATTGTCGACTGGTTGAAATTCAATCTCAAGACCCATCACATTTATATAATATTTTTCAATGGCTTGATCTGATACTTTCACCGCATCACTTAAAACCTCAACATCTAAACCTATATGTTGCAACCAGCTTGCATTCTGTATGCAGAAGGATTTCTCATACCAATGAAAAGACCATTCACCCAAAATCAATAGATTTTCAACGGCATGGTAGCCTTTCGTCTTTTCATTAAAACCACCAATTTTGCTAATGTGCCTAGTAATTTCTTTTTTCTCTTCCCTGGTTATCATCATCATTTATTTTAAAGTCCTCTTTTAATATCGTAAAAACTCTTTTCCAGTTCTCTAGATTCAGCAATTAAACCCATTACATTTTCATAATATTTTACAATGGCATCATCTGTTAGAATTACCTTGTTCCACTGCATCCGACATTCGAACTTTAAAAACCAAAGTTCTTTTCTAAGCTCAACAGCATCATCACGATTAGTAGAAATAAAATCTAACTCATCATTGTTAAATAATAGTTGAATTAATTTGTACTCACGGCTTGCCGGATTAAAGCCACACACTTTAAGTAAGTGTTGTTCAACTGCAATTTTTTCATTTGTGTTCATCTTCATCGTAGTTTAGAGCTACAAAACTAACACAGATAGTAACAACGCAATACAAATTCAATGTTCCAATTTAGAACAAAATGAAAAAACTCAATAAAAAAGCCAATCTAGTTAGATTGCCTTTTTTAAAATTAACACACTTTATTTTACTTTGCTAATTTTTCTAATTCTGTAATTCTAGCCATAGCCCCGATAGCAGCGGAAATCCTTCTGTGCCGGGGTTCGGCGCAGAAGATTAGAGCGGATAGCGGGAAAAAGCTCCTAAAAAGCAATATTAAGCCTAAAAAAAATATAACATGACAAATTCAGATACAAAACGGAATTACCCTCAGCACGGCGGTAATTTCCAATCCGCAGTTTAGATCATTGAATATCTATGACCAGCATTTACGGAAAACTGAAACAGCTTCATCAAAAAAAGAAACAGAAACATTCCCAAAACAATCTGTCCAAAAAGGAATAAAATCTAAGTTAAAACAATGATGGAACAATTAAATCCTCTAGCGGAATTCTTTAGATCAATAGAAAAAGACCAGCGCATCAGCATTACCCATATTGGAATTTTTGCGGCACTGCTCCAATTCAGAGCAAATAAGGGCAATATAAATCCTATCAAAGCCTATAGGCACGAAATTATGAAAATAGCCAAAATAACCGGTCCTGTAACGTATCACAGGTGCATAAAGGATTTAAATGAATATGGATATATAGATTACGTCCCTAAAAAAAACAGAAACCAGAAAAGCATCATTTATTTTCTTGTTTAAAAGTCGAGCTGCCATTTTTTGGATTGCAAAAATAACTTTTATTCCCGATCCCAGATACTCGGACTCGGAAAAAAGGTATGCCACCCAGCACAATATCAAACAGGATGTAAGCAGCACACACAGACAGCCATACCCGCAGGAGCATGAAATCAATCTGCCGAGGCACCGGATGAAATTCTGAGCTTTAATTATGGTATGTTAGAATATCACAGATCCAGTATTAGTAAATATAAACCCCAACCAGCTTCATGAGGCCAAAGCCGCTAGAGGCTATCACCGTGCCATTGCAGAAGCGCCTTATCTTTCCCTGCATCTAAACCCTTTCAAATCCATTGTTCAGTGCATATCCTTCCTTAAGCCCAGTATCATGCAGAAACTTGATATAGATGTACTTTCCTTTTACATTGTGGAGCTGCACCTCGGTCCCTTCCGATATCTCGCAGACCGTTCTGCTGTTTGCGTGCGCTTTGGCAAAAACGGTCTTGTATCCGATGGTGCGCGCGTTGATCGGGGAGCCGCTTAAGGCCGGTTTGTCCGTAATTTTGTCTTTCGTAAACTCATAGCCATATGTAAGGGACCATGTCATCACCAATTGCACAAAGATGTAGGATATTATAGAAAAATTTGAGGAATCGGGATTAGTCGTCTTTAGCAGCTCTTGGAGAAAATCCTCGCTGATATGTCCCGAACCCGACAGCAATTCAAGAGCCTTATTGTAGGTGGCCAGCACGTTTTCAAGGACAAAAAGCGCAAGCGGCGTCGCTGCGCCGACTGCAGCATCCTGCCTTATAGCGGTTTCGAAGTCAAACGCAACCTCCGAGAGGTCTTCGTCCTGCATTTCAGCTATTTCTGCAATAGCGCTCTCCACATTGCTGACATAGCGCTCGACGGATTCCGTAACCACTTCTCTTATGTCCCTATTTTCCAAAGCATCCCTATCCTGCGCAGCAGCTGAAAGCTGTCCTCTAGCTACATAATCCTTAAGCCTTAGAATTTCCTCTGCTTGCAGGGAAACCAAACTTTTTGATACGGAATTGGCCTGCTGGGCCATTCTGCTGGCCTCATTCCACTGCATGCTTATGGAAGTCTGTCCGGCTAAGGCGGCCAGCGAGGCGCTTGCTGCAGAACTTCGAAAAGCGGCACCATTCATAATCTGGTCGATACTGGCCTGCAGCATGGTAGTCTTTAATGCCCCATCATACTGATGCATGAAACTCATTGTTCTCTCCGATATGCTTGCGAAGGCATCCTTGACGCTGTTCGAAGATTTCGCCGCCAAGTCCAGATAATCCATCGTATCCCTTGCACTGCCAAAAACAGCCTTCAGCATTGTGGCTTCGTTTCGAGGCTTGGCCCACTCGCTCAAATGCAGCGAATTTAACTGGCTCATTACATCCAGAGTCCTTGTCTTCTCATATATGCTGTCCATTCCCATCAGGGATCTGCGGTATTCATCAAACATATCTACTGATTTAAATTTTACTGCCTTCAACAATTAGCTGCTTTCTAGTCTACTGCTGCTTTTTTTATTATATCCTATTGTCCAATTGCATTCCCTGCTTCTACTGCTTTTCCGAACTTTTCCAATATTGCTATTCTCCCGTAAATATAATCCAGATTTTTAAAAGAATCGTTATTAAATATATTATCGGCCAATCTAATGCCCGAAAAGGAAGAACCCAACAAGTATTTTACCGCACATTATCAGGAATTTGTCCAAGATCCCAACAAATACGGCTACATTATGTTCCATCAGATCATAACCCAACTTGAAGACAAAACCCTTGCTGATTTTGACTGATACATTAAAAGAATGACGCATTGAAAATAATCTTGGAACTAAAAAATACCGCTACCTCATTTTATGCTTTAAACAGACAGTTTATCCAAACAAAGCGGCACCAGCTGCCGGCCAAAATAAAATCAGTCTAAAAGTAACCGACTGCCCCAATAAGCCGTTTAACATTTTTTACTATAGATTTGCCAGATCCAAATAATGGCTTAATTTAGTGCTGCAAAGCCTGCAACGCATATGCTCTGCCATCATCCAAAACCCTAACCAAAATAACCATTACATTAAAATGAACCTAAATATCAGATTCGCACTGCTTGTGCTGGCATCTTTAGCGACGGGCTGCAACAGCTCAACCAAAGAAAAAGAACTGGAACTCAAGGAAAAAGAACTCCTGCTGAAAGAGAAAGAGCTTTCCCTGAAGGAAAAGCAGGCAGACAGGCCAAAAATAACGACAAATGATGCCGTAAGGCTGGCCGAGAAGCAGTTCAGAAAATACCTCCCTAAAATCCTGGCCTCGCATGACGCGGCGCTAGACATCCAGCAGTCCTACACAGGTGATTTTACCGGAGACGGAATTGAAGATGTTGCGCTATATTTCTGCCTTGTCCCAAAAGACGGAGGAAATGCAATTGTCGCACAGGGTCTGACACTGTATCAGAACAGCGGCTTTGATGTCAAGGTCATTGCAGGCTACGAACCAGACACCATGTTCCAGTTTGACAAGATCACAGGCGGCCAGATCCATGTCGAACTGCTGGAATATGCCGAAAATGACGGGCACTGCTGCCCCTCCATAAGGACTCCCCACATCCTTACCATTTCAGGAAGCAATGCTTTTTAGCCCCGATAGCAGTGGAAATCCTTTTGTGCCGGGGTTCGGCGCAAAAGATTGCAGCGTATAGCGGGAAAAAGCTCCTAAAAAATAATATCAAACCTAAAATAATCCCCTCCCTGATTACCTGACCGCTTTTCTGTAAATGGAGCCCCTTTTCCTGAAAAAAAAACGCCCCTACCCGCTTTGCATCTGATAAAGGACAGCCCGCCAAGATCCCCCCTATCGGGATTTTTGCGGCGCTGCTCCAATTCAGAGCAAATAAGGGCAATATCAATCCCATCAAAGCCTATAGGCATGAAATTATGAAAACAGCCAAAATAACCGGCCCTGTTACGTATCACAGGTGCATAAAGGATTTAAATGAATACGGCTATATAAACTGCGTCCCCAAAAAAAACAGAAACCAGAAAAGCGTCATTTATTTTCTTGTTTGAAAGGGAGGTTCTGACATAGTTATAAAATTAAAGTTAAAGATTGAAATAACACAATTTAGAGGGTTAATAAAATATCTATATGACCCTGTCAAAAAATTGGTTTATTTCCGTTTCCATCCAACGGAAGAGTTTGATGAATTATTCTATAACTATATACAAGGACCATAGATTGATTGTTAAAAGTGAAATATACAGCATTGGAAAAAATGCCGAACCGCTGACAGCCTTTTGACTCAATTTCACCACAACTCTTTAAAAAAAAATTACAATGTAAGCATGGAGCTGATAAAATTTAAAACTTCAATTTTTTTCTACTCACCCTTCGTCCCTGTTCTTTCTTTTTGGTATATATATATTCTTTAAATTCGTGGCGTGTGAGAGATTTCATTAAAATCTCTTTTTCCATAATTGCAAAATGTGCAGACAGCTGTTTTCTAATAGATTTGGAATCCATCCCTTCCCGATAGGCTTTCATTGATTTAGAGTAATAACGCTTCTTTGAAGCCTTTACTGCATAAGAAAGAAAATTCCTTTTTCCCAGATGTGAATATCTTTCAAAAATCTGCTTTTTTAATATTTTATCTCTCTTGGATTTATCACTATACGCCATCATAACAGTCTTTACAATCCTGCCTTTCATTTTTCTAAAATAACGGGAAAGACTCCCGGGTCTGATATAAATTGAGACTCCATTAAACTCAAAACCGAGGTACTGCAGATTCCTGTAAAACTGCTGCTCATTCTGGGGAGTGAAAACTGGTGAAAATTTTTCAATTTTCTTCTGGTTAAATCCTCTGATTTTCCCAGATAATGTAGGCCTGAAATGGATTATTTCAGTTTTTTTTGTCTGAATAACCAGTTTATAAGCAGCTATTTCCTTTAGAACAATTTCATTGATTTGTACTGCCTTTTCAGAGTCACAGATTATCAAAAGATCATCGCAGTAGCGACGGTAGGTAAAGTCCAGCTCGATACTGAGATTAAATATTTTTTCATCAAAATCAATCAGGTAAATATTCGACAGCAGTGCGCTCATGGGCGAGCCTTGGGGTATTCCCCGGAAACTTTTTTCACCTGCTTGGGAAACTTTAGGAAGATTGACCGTAATAAGATTTCTCTTCCTTAGCAGATCAAACTTATTGTTGAACGTTGGACCGGCAGCATTGTCCGGCACTAAATCCAGAAGGGAGTTCCAGCTTGATGCCGTTTTTAAATCTATTTTAAAATGCTTCAATATACTGTCACGGCTTATGTAGCTGTATTTTGTCAGAGATCTGAAAATTTTATACTGGTCTTTTGTCAGCTCTTGAAGGTTCAGTATTTTACACCATTTACTTTTTAAAATAGTGTGGTCAATATTATCAAAATAACCCGTGATGTCAAGTGCGATTGAAGTGCAATGTCCGTTAGATGACGTCTTTTTCCTTACAGCTTCAAATGCTTCTTTGGCAAATTGTATATTACATTTCCCATCAAGATCTGATCTGTAGGCCAGAACACATTCACTAAAACCTTTAGCACGAATATAGTGCTGGTACTTTTCGGTTAAAGCAAAAGAATAATAACCATAAATATAAGAGTCAAAATGCGAAGCGAAAGCGATAGGTCTTATTTTAGTTTCCAGACCATAAGTTTTTTCGTTTTCCTGAAATCTGAATCTCGGTGTTTTAGTAAGTATTTTTACAAAAGGCAGAAAAGAATGTTTTGCTATAAGCTCCATATTTGACACGAGCTTTTTGATGTCATTGCTGTGTTTAAAGAAATTAAAATAAGGATCAAGATGAGGATAGGTTTTAAGTTCAAAACTCTCCTGGCTTTCGGCGGTCCTAGCTACAAAACGTTTCCATAAATCCTCAGTAAAGAGTAGAGTTTGCTTCATTACAATTTTATAGGGACACCAGCAGGAATGCAGTATCAGTCATTAACATTTCCTGCTGATGTACAATGTTAAACATTGCTTGGCAGACGACCGATTTCCATCGTCCTGGGGTTTACACCCATTCATGCCTTAATCCTCACATTGGCTGATAGAATTCTGTTCTCAGCACTTCAGATTGGCTTTTTTTTTTCCAACCTTCCCAAGATTACCGGCAGTCTGACTGAACTGCTTTTGTGGACCTTGAAACCTTGCAGAAATGTTTTACACCTGCTCGGACATACCAGACAGAGCCCGGGAAATCTTACAAACAATAGAAATGTTATGAAAGCAACTTTAATCTTGACATTATGGCTGATATTTCGTATATTGGTGGAATATTTCTTCCCCTTTGGTACAGAAATTGCAGTGTATGTCATAAATCACATTCTGTCTGTCGCGATAGGCAGAATAGTCAACTTAAACATTCAACCCTCCGGACTTTACCGAAGGCACTTATATAATTCAAAATCTGTGCCATAAATGATTCTTCCATCTTCTTGAGGTATAACGTTCTATAGATATCTGTTTTTGGCAGAAGGTTTATTGATTTTGAAATATTTGTCAGATATCTGATGACATATATGACATATACCATCCCTGTTTTTTTTTCGAATCCTGTAAGGTTTTTTCGGTCACTTTCTCATTTATGATTAGCAGTACACCAACTTGGTTTGATTAATTGGCTAATTCATACCTACTCTGTGGTTGCCTGTCACAAAAAATATGCAAGCTAATACTTTAGCCCCGATAGCAGTGGAAATCCTTTTGTGCCGGGGTTCGGCACAAAAGATTGCAACGTATAGCGGGAAAAAGCTCCTAAAAAACAGCACTATATACAACTCACAAAGATGATCACTATGAATTAGATTCCGGCAATAAAAGATTGCCCAGGCAGTTCGCTAACGCTCCGGTGTAAGATACAGCGGGACCAGCTCCAAAAAAACAATATCAAACCTAAAAAAAATAATACTATATACAATTGACCATGATGACCACTTCAAAGCAGTTTCCCTGACAGTTCCTGATACGTGATTCATCCAGGTCTAAAACTAAATCAGCTGATTCTAAGCTATAATAAAACAGCATCAGGAAAAGCAAAACAACTGATTCAAAGCTATTGGTGCACAAATAAGAGATTCACTATATCATTGTTATATTCCCTAGCAAGCTTACTGCCTGCACAAAGTCGGCCAAAATAAGCCGCACTGGCGCCGTTTCATAAAAAAAGCAAACTAAATAACAATCATTAAAATTCATTTTTATGACAGCGTGAATAAAAATCTAAATAACAAGAGTAATGGACCAGCTAAATCCTTTAACGCAATTCTTCAAAGCAATAGAAAAAGACCGGCGTATCAGCATTACGCATATTGGAATTTTTGCGGCATTACTACAATTCAGAACTACTGCCGGTTATATTAATCCTATTAAAGCCTATAGGCATGAAATTATGAAGATTGCTAAAATAAGCGGCCCTGTTACCTACCATAGATGTATCAGAGACCTAAATGATTACGGTTATATAAATTATCTTCCAAAGAGAAATAAAAATCAGAAGAGCATAATATATTTCACCGTTTAAGAGTTTACTAAAATTCTCAGTAAAAGATAGCAAAGCTATTTTTATGAGAAACTTGAGTTCTTTATCTCACAAGTAGATATTTTTTTTGCCACAAAAAGTTTAGGTGTTTTTTAAAGATATTTCACCACTTTAAGTTTTGTGGCAGAATCGTGGCACATGCTGTTTTTGGGAACCAGAAATGTAGCAAATTCAAGGTCAAAAAAGGTGAGGCTCAAAACTGTATTACAATCTGACATCTGTCATAAAACTAATCATTGAAATAATTGATTTGATGGCAGATAATAAAATAGAATATCACTGGAGTGATGGACATTACGAAAACTTTGATCTTAGAAAAGAAGTTCCAAACCAGTAACAGTCCCAATAAAAAGAAGTCTGTTGTGATTATTAAATAAAAAACGGGCATATGAAACTTTTGTCAGACATACAGTACATGTGATATACCACTATCTAAGCCTTCTTTACTTTTTTCACAGCAGCTTCAATATCTTCTTTGACAAACTCCCAGTATTTACCTTTAAGGCACTCAGGATCAAAATCATCATCAGCTGAACTAAAATCCGTAAAGTTTTTCATGATCTGCGCTTGATCGTGTGTATATTCGCTTCTAATCTTATGAAACCTCAGCATTTTACCAATATTGTACTTGGGCAGAAGTTCGTGAAGATCCCAGAAATCCTTCTTACGTCCTCCCCTTGAAACAACATCCACCTTCATGGCAATGATCTCCTCCACTGTGGCCATACGTACCCCTTCAATTACAATAGCATCCTGGATAAACTTGTCATTGCTGTAATAAACATCCAGCTTTACTGTGTTTTCCCTGTCGATCCCTATAAGAAAAGATCTGCCCATGGCAGTAATACCTCCAAAAACTTTATCTACATATGGGAAATTTTCCCTCAAATACCCTTCAAGCACATCAAAATCTACGCTGTTGTAATCCTCATCTGTGAAAAGATCAATATCAACAGAAAGCCGGTGTCCGATCTGAAGGCTCAGAGCTGTACCGCCAACAAGCCGAAATACCTCAAACTCTTCAGCCTGCATCAGCCTTAGAAGACTCTCCTTTAAAAGCGGATTTACCGTTTTCCAATACATCACGACCTTTTGGCTTTACTGTAATTCGGACTTGCGGTAAAGTGGGGCTTTGCAGCCGTTTCGCGAAGAACAGGCTTTATTTTCTCAATACCGTAAAAACGTACAATTTCTTTTTTCTCACTCATGTTTCCGCGCTCAAAAACCCTCGAGATAACAGCCTTCGACTGCTTCTCCCAATTAATCGCATCGATATTGGTATCCCAGAAAAGTCCTCTGCGAAGACGGCTCAATTCAGGATGCCGCCTCTGTGCTGATTTTTCTTTCTCCTTTTTAATATCGTAATAAACTTGTAATACCAGCAGCGCCCCTTCTGGAACACCAAGGGCTTCTTCTATTTTAATGGCCAAAGCAGTATTCAGATTTCTCTTTCCCTTTACAATCGCATTGATAGTCTGAGCATGCTCAGAGAGGGTATGCGCAAAAGAAAGCTGGGATATGTTTCTCTTATCCAGCTCACGCTTCAGTACAGCACCGGGATGAATCCCCTTATATTTTTCATAGTCCCTTTTCATACTGCAAATATAAACAAATTTGTTTACATAACAATCTGTCTGACTGCTGCTAAATACACTAAAAAAACAGGAACACTTTCATTGAAAACAGGCTAAAAGGGCAGCCAAAGTAGTGCCCGCCGTCTCCTGCATGCGCATAACGGCTCACGACGCCCTTCGGGACTTATAGCACTCCGGCTCCTTATCCGGACACTTGATTTGTGCTTTCTTTTTTCCCGTTTTCTTCTGAAAATAATTTTTAATTGATAAGTTCTTTGACATAAATAAAACACTAGAGGGTAATATTTTCTTTTGCGCGCTCTTGGCTACAACTGTTTGTTCTTAGCGTTTAGGGGCAATTTCTTTTGCGCGATCACATTTGTGTCGGCAGCAAAAGACGACCTCAGAGGGCTTGGGTTATTTCAACCTCAATGCCCAATTTTTTTAGTTTGTCAATATAGGACTGAACTTGATTTTGCTTTCTTCTGGAATCAATGTAATCATAGCCTAATTCTAAATAAGGAACTTTATATTTTATCATGAAATAGGCAGCAGTCAGCATTTTATGACCAACAGCAACTAGAACTCTTTTTTTACCGCGTCTAACAAGAAGGCTTTCGTATTTTTTACGCAGATAACAATCTTTTACACCTGTCGCTGACCATGCACATTCTATTAACATTAGTTTCAAATGCTGATTGCCGCTTGTAATTCTGCTCGAGCTCATTTTTCCAGCACTCTCATTATTACCGGGGCAGACTCCTGCCCAAGATGCCAGATGATGAACTGTTGGGAATTTGTCCATATCAACACCTATCTCAGCAATCATAGAAGCGGCACTTATAGAATTAACTCCTGGAATTGTTTTTAAAAGATCAATCTCTGTTGAATATTGATTGCACAGTAAAGCTGTTTCTCTGTCTATCTTAGCGATCCTATAATTTATGTTTTCAATACTAAGTCGAATAGTCTCAAGCATAAATTTATGGTGATCAGTACGCTTACCTTTTAAAGCTTCTTTGAGAATATCTTTTTTCATTTTGATAGATCCATGACATAAGGCAAGTAGTTCTTCAAAATTATTATTGCCCTGCAGTAAAGCTGTTATGATTAAAATTCCTGTTTTACCAAATAAGTCCGTAATAACATTACTGAGTTTAAAATTAGCATCCTGAATAACTCTTTCAAATCGGTTCCGTTCTGCTGTTGCATTCTGTACGAGTTTTTTTCGATAACGAGTCAGGTCTCTTAAGTCTCTTATTGTATTTGGTGGAACAAAGCTTGCTTTCAACAAACCGCTAAAAAGGAGTTTAGCTAGCCATCGACTGTCCTTTTTATCGGTTTTATGCCCCGGAATATTCTTAAGATGCCTTGCATTTACAAGAAGTATTTCAAATTCATCACTGAGAATATTAAAAACAGGCTTCCAGTAAACACCTGTACTCTCTATTGACAAATGAGTGATCGCAAAAGGATTTAAGCCAACCGGATAAACCTCGCAGATCATTGGTATAAGTAGTAAAAGTTTTTGTCTCAGTTATGATACCTGTACCCATTACAGTCACAACCAAAGTATCACGATGCACATCCATGCCTGCGCCTCGCTCAACAACCTGAGGAAATGAGATTTGTGATTTCCATGATATAAAATTTACCATAAAGTTACGGTACCCCATTTTCATGGCTGTTTGCGCTTGCGTTTTTTTTATATCATGACAATTTCTTTTGAAAACAATTTTTGGGAGTACAGGGAGAAAGAAATTTTAAACAATAGTAATCACTAAAATTTAAAATCATGGAAATCACAGGACGAATTGTAAAAGACGCCTCCGTTTTTAAAGTAAAACAAAACCGTGAGGCCGTAAACTTCTCCATAGCAGTCAACGACAGCTATAAACCAAAAGACAGCACCGAGCTGAAAAAAATTGTCACCTACATCAACTGCTCCTACTGGCTTTCCGCCAAAAAAGCTCAATGGCTCAAAAAAGCCTCAGTAGTGGAACTCTTCGGGCGCATTAGTATGAATGTCTATATCGGGAACGATTCCGAGGCGCACGGCTCTCTGACCTTTCATACAAGTCACATTAAAATCCTCGCATTTGCTAAAAGTGAAAAGGAAACACTGCAGATAAGTGCAGGCGCTAAAGCCAATACCGAAAAAGAACCGGACGGCCTGCCCTTTTAATAAAACATTAAATGCATAAACCTTAAAAAAATCAGTTACGAAAGCCTTTGAAAAATCAATATACGCCGAGTTTGACCTTTGTCAAGCTTTCAATAAAATAATCCTTTCCAACTTGGAATCATACAGCGAAACCAAAAAAAGAAAAACTAAAATCCTTTATAGAAGATTTACAAAATGCAGGATGTATCAGCGGTATGATTTCCTAATTTATCTACTATACAGACTGCAAAAAATTCTACATCAAACATCTTGATGATTTGGAAAATATCCGCGAAGAACTCGAGAATTCCACTGTCTGGAATGCATCCACTCTTGGAAACCTCAACTGCAGAATGAGTCTTGCGCAAAATATATAAAATGTAATGCCTGCGGGGGAAAACTAAAAATACAGGGCTGTAACCAAGTACATTTCAGAGAAATCGAATACTCTGCCGTTTTAGAGATATGTGAAAGTTATCAGGTGGTACGCATTATCTGCTCACACAAACACATGAAAAAGAATTTCCCCCCGCTTACTCTCACAAAGAAGTCATGCAACATTGGATAAATCCAAAAGGCGAAGTGTGAACACTCTCACTGAGCACAAACGTTTTTTTTAATCTCTACGACGTTTGGAAATATTATTACCCACTTGAAATTCGCCCTAAGGATTTTCAGAACTCCTCAAAATACCACATTAACCCTTACAAGGTTTATCCCATAATGAAAATCCTGCCCCTTTTAAAACGCAATGGCTTTTAAACCGCTTTTTATGGTATCGCTCCACAAATCCTCTTCACTGCGCTTTTGAAAGATTCCATTGCAGAAACTATTCTCAAAGCTTCCCGAACTTCATTGCTCAGCTATTATCTGACCTCACGAGGACAAAACATAAAACAGAACTGGCAGGTAGTAAAAACCACTCTGAAATACCACTATAAAATTGAAGACTATAAAATATGGGAGTATTATATCGACCTGCTCCGATTCTTTAAAAAAGACCTCAGCACCGAGATGCTAGCCTGTCCTGAAAACCTCAATGAAGCACATGACAGGCTCGTTACAAAAAAAAGAAAAGTGCAGAGAAAAAAACACCTGCTGGAAATACGCTCAGAGATGCGCGAAGCACAGCAAATTTATGCCAAGCAAAAGAAACCTTTTTTCGGACTGTGTTTCTCCAAAGAAAACCTCAGCATATCTGTAATTGAAACCGTAAAGGATTTTATGGATCAAGGAGATGCCCTGCATAACTGCATTTTTACCAATGTGTAAATTCTGGTAAAAGTGACCACCCTATTCCGGTAAAAGAGATCAATTGACTCCGGTTCAAAGTGACCACCTCAAAAAGCCATGTTTGCAAAGAATATCTTACTTGTTTTTAAAACAAAAGATATGGCAAATAAACGACTAGATATGAGAAACATTTTGCAATTATTACGTTTATATACTCAAGGAGTAAGTAAGCTCCAAATAAGCAGACAATTAGATTTGTCGCGCAATACTGTAAAGAAATATATTGAATCATTTCATCAAAATTCTTTTACCTATCAAGAGTTATCAGGTCTTAGTAATGAAGATCTGGAAGAACTCTTTGATGGCCAGATAAAACCCGCTCCAGAAAAAAACATAGTTTTAGAATCCTTATTTCCCACGATAGAAAAAGAGTTAAAGCAAGTTGGTGTTACCCGCCATTTGCTCTGGGAAGAATATAGGGAACATTACCCTGATGGTTACAGTTATTCTCAGTTTTGCTATCATTATCAAAATTGGCGAGGCAAACTCAAGCCATCTATGCATATGCATCATAAGGCAGGAGATAAAGTTTTTGTAGACTATAACGGAAAGAAATTATCCGTTATTGACCAATCTACAGGAGAGCTTTATGAGGTAGAAGTTTTTGTAAGTGTTCTAGGGGCAAGCGGACTTACTTTTGTAGAGGCTACCAGAACCCACAACAAAGAAGACTTTATAGGAAGTCTGGTAAAAATGCTAGACTATTATTAGGGTGTTCCTAGTGCTATTGTAACTGATAATTTAAGAACTACTGTTAAAAAGAGTGATAAATATGAGCCCTTAGTAACGGAATATTTTCTAGACTTTGCTTCTCATTACGGAACTACGATACTACCTAACAGAGCTTATCATCCAAAAGATAAGGCTCTGGTTGAAAATGCAGTAAGAATAATTTATACCAGAATTTTTGCTCCTTTACGCAAAGAAGATTTTTTTACTATAGAAGCTTTGAATGATGCTATTTTGCCGCTTTTAGAAAAGCATAATACAATGTCTTTTAAAGGCAGGAAATACTCCAGATTAGATTTATTTAATGAAATAGAAAAAGAAACACTATCATTCTTACCTCTTAATGCCTATCAGCTTAAATGTTTTTCCAAAGCAACCGTCCATAAATCCAGTCATGTCTATCTCAACAAAGACAAACACTACTATAGTGTTCCTTTTATTTATATGGGTAAGAAGGTCTTGATTATTTACAGTAAAACCACTGTTGAAATTTATCATGGACAGCGCATAATAGCCTGTCATAGCAGAGATTATTCCAAATATCTTTATACGACAAATAAAGAACACATGCCTACATCATATCAGTTTGTGGCAGAGTGGAACCCCGAGAGGTTTATCCAATGAGGAACTTCTGTTGGAGAATTTTGTAAATCATTTATTACACAAATATTAGATAAAAAACAGCATCCAGAGCAATCTTATAAATCCTGTACCGGTGTACTAAGCTTAGCCAATAAAGTAGGCAATGACAGATTAAACAATGCTTGTAAGAGAGCGATGGATTATGAAAAAATCAATTACCCAATCATCAAATCTATCCTAGAGAAAGGATTAGATTTAATTGATGAAGATCCTACTATTGAAGACAAAGAAATACCCAAACATAATAATAATAATAATAATAATAATAATAATATCAGAGGTCGGGAATATTACAAATAATAACCATTAATAAATAACTGTATAAATGATCAAACGTTAAAAAAATGAAACAATTAAAGCTCTACGGGATGTCTAGAGCCTTTAATACTACTTTAAAAGCAAGTACCATTGATGAACTTATTACCTATTTAATTAACTCCGAATATGATGACAGAGAAAATCGAAAAGTAGAAAGATTAATCAATATTGCCAAGTTTAGATATAAAGCTTTTATGGAAGAAATCGATTTTGATAGTTCCAGACGAGTAGAGAAAAACCTGATAAACAGACTTGAGTTTTATGATTTTATATTTTAAACTACTTTTTAGACACCTTTTTGAGTTCATTTATATTGCTCACTTTCATCCAGAATTAGGTGGTCACTTCGTCCAAAATATCCACTTAGCCTCTTCTTTAGGTGTTTCTGCTGAATCAGTATCCGCATTTCTACCTTATATGTAATTGACATCCTCTTGGGATTGTGTCGAAACTTTGAGGAAAAAACGATTGCAATTTTTCAATTCATTGACCACAATTTTGTTACAACTTTTCAAGTACTTTGCCGAATTGTCTTTGGTTTGGAATAATATTCTCGCTTCAGAACACATAAGGACAACACCCAATTCCACAATAAGTTCTTCAAAAGCATAACTCTTACTTCTAAAACTTCCCGTCAAATCACTATTTAATCTTTTCTTTGCTCTTGTGGAATGGGTCAACTCATGTAAATAAGTTCAGTAATACGAAGCCTCTTTTAAAAAGCCTTAATGTTGGGCATATTGAGTTTATCTGTTGAGGGCTGATAATAAGCTCTGTCTCCAAGAAAATTCATCTGACAATAAATCTTCTTTTTTCTTAAGACTGTTTAAAAGTTAGTGAGATACTCCCCTAAATAATAGAATATACTAAACCTATTATAGATTTGATAAAAGGGGAATTTGCTATGTTATTTATTTTAAAACAAATAACTACATCAAATATAACAATTGTTTTAACACTCTTAAAAAAATAAAATCTGTTTTGTCATAAATAAAATATAAATTAATCTGTATAAAAGCTTAATACAATTGGATCTTCTTCCGGACTGTACGGCACAAAAAAAAGCTGCAAGATTACCTTGCAGCTTTTCATAACAATTTAATTGACTCAACTTTATTAAAAAAGCTAACTCTTTATTACATCGAAACAATAATGAACTCACTTCTTCGATTTGCCTGATGTTCTTCTGTAGTACATTTTACACCATCAGCACATTTATTCAGTAATTGTGTTTCTCCGTATCCTTTTCCGGTAATGCGATCAGCAGCTATTCCTTTTTTAACAAGCCATGCCACTGTTGCTTTAGCCCTTCTGTCGGATAGTTTTTCATTGTACGCATGTGTTTGTCTGCTGTCTGTGTGCGAGCGAACATCAATTTTCATGCTTGGATTTTGAATCATCACCTGACGGATTTTCTCTAACTCAATAGCGGCTTCTTTTCGAACAATCGATTTACCTAAATCGAAGTAAATCATTTTTATGTGTAAAATTTTCGCCAAATCATCACCAACAATCAATTTTTCAATCGTTTTTTCGACCACTTTTTGAGGCGTTTTTTTCAAAGGCAGTGTCAAACTTGTTTTATCGATCGCTTTAGGCAATTCATTAGTGTCATAATCTTGTCTTGCAGCGCGAACAAAGTATTCTTTATTGCAGTTTACTTTAAAACTATACTTCCCATCGGCTTTGGTTATTACCTCTCCTATTATCTGAAGCTGATTGTCCAGTAAATTTACTTTTGCATTCTCTAATACCAAATTTGTTTCGGCATCTATAACAGTTCCTGATAAAATCTCCTCACAAGGCAATTTTCTGGTTTCCGAAAAACGATAAACGTCATCATAACCATGTCCTCCATCTCTATTGGAGGAGAAAAAACCGGTTCTGCTTTTACTGTCTATTATAAAACCAAAATCATCCACTTTTGTATTTATAGGAGCTCCAACATTCTGAACTTCGCTAAAAGTCAAATCATTTTTAATAGTCGAAACATAGACATCAAGTCCTCCTAATCCCGGACGTCCGTCGCTGGCAAAATACAATTCATTGTCTCCTGATATAAAAGGAAAAGTTTCTCTTCCCTCAGTATTAATTGCGGCTCCCAGGTTTTCAGGTTTACCAAAACTGCCATCCGTATTAATCGTCACACTATACAAATCTGATTGTCCAAAAGTACCCGGCATGTCTGAAGCAAAGTATAACTTTTTTTCATCTACACTTAATGTCGGATGTGCCACACTGTATTGATCACTGTTAAAAGGCAATTCAACAATATTCGTCCATTTACCTTTTATGTAACTTGCCTTATACAATTTTAACAAAGTGACCTTCTTGTCGTCTGTCCCTTTTGTACCGTTTAGAAAATTGTTTCTGGTAAAATACATCGTTAATCCGTCTTTTGTAAAAACAGGAGTCGATTCATTAAATTTTGAATTAATCTTATTCTCAAAACGTTTCGGAATTCCTACACTACCATCGGCGTTTAATTCTGCCGAATAAAGATTTGTAAACGATTTATTGGTCCATTTAAATTTTGCTTTGGCAACTCCGCCCGTGTCTCTGGCAGACGCAAATACCAATTTATTATCTAAAAAAGAACTTCCATAATCTGAGTATCTTGAATTAATTCCGGCATCGGCTATTTCAAATCTCCCTGAATTGTTTTTTATCTGCTCTAAAT
>NZ_MIKE01000028.1:0-248597 GCF_001853485.1 Flavobacterium tructae
AGAATCTAAGAATCTAAGAATCTAAGAATCTAAGAATCTAAGAATCTAAGAATCTAAGAATCTAAGAATCTAAGAATCTAAGAATCTAAGAATCTAAGAATCTAAGAATCTAAGAATCTAAGAATCTGAAATCAGTAATTTAAAATCTAAAATAATAATATGGGTGCCTTTGTAATTAGTAAGCGGTTTAATGATGAATATAAATTCGTATTTACTTCGAGGAAGGGTAAGGTGATATTTACGAGTCTTAGTTATGAGTTGAGGTTTGAGTGCGAAGAGGATATCGAGAAGTTTAAGGTGAATATTGAGATGGCTCGGTTTTTAAAGTTTAAAGGAGCTGGGGGGAGGTATTTTTTTAAATTGATGTTGGGGGAGCTTCATTTTGCTACAAGTCGAAAATACACAACGGAATTGCTTTTGCAGAAAGGAATCAAGGAAATTGTGACTTATGCTTCTAGAGCTGAGATTTTGGATTTTTCCTCGAGTGAATCTATTTTTGAAGATGAAGTTGTGGGTGAGGAAGTGGAAGTGGAGGATTAGGAAATAAAAGAGTGTCTTTTGTTTTCTAGGTTTTGGTAATTGTATAAAGGCCTGGTGGGTTTTGAAGACTTATCAGGTCTTTTTTTATAGTGTGTGTTGTGGTTAGGAAAGGCATTGTGGTTTTGTTGGGTATAAGGCATAAAAAAAGCTATCTGCAAAGAGATAGCTTTTTATTTTTTTGAGTAATTTAGAATTACTTTTTAGCAGGAGCAGCAGCTTCTTCAACTTTTGCAGCAGCAGAGTCAACTTTTGCAGCAGCAGAATCAACAGTTGCAGCAGCAGAATCAACTACAGCAGCAGCAGAATCAACAGCAACAGCAGTAGAATCTACAGCTTCAGTAGCTGCAGCGTCAGCTTTTTTACAAGATACAACAGTTAAAACAGCAACAACAGCTAAACTTAAAAATACTTTTTTCATCTTACTTTATTATAAAAGGTTAATTATTAATTCGTGGCAAAGATATAAATTTTTTAATATGTAAAATATTTTTTTATTTTTTTTTTAAAATATTTTCATTGCTCACGATTATCTTATTTATCAAACAATGTGCCAAATTAATAATAATATGTTAAATTATGGTATATTTTGTCTAAATTATTTTTTATTGAAGATTCAATAAGAGAATTGGGGGTTTTTATACTCTTAGTTGCAGTTTGTTTTGTGTTTTTTAGAATATTAGGTAGCGCTATGAAAAAACAAAAGAGCTTAAATAAGCCCTTTTGTGTGTAATGTTGTTTCTGAATCACGTGCGATTCGTATAAAAAGGTTGCGCGACGATATTCATGATGCTGTTTGTAGCTCCTTTATTGTTCTGAATATACGATTTACAAATCTGACTCTTTTCTTCTAAATACGCTTTGTCCTGAAGCAAACGATCAAGATTTTGCTTTAATTCCTGATTGTTCGAGATTACAAGGCATCCTTTGAGCGCTACCAGTTCAATTGCTTCGGCGAAATTCGAGTAGTTGGGGCCAATTACAATTGGGATTCCAAAAGTAGCCGGTTCTAATATATTATGGATTCCCGGGTTTCCAAATCCGCCGCCAACATAAGCAATTGTTCCGTAACTGTAAATTTTAGTCAGTAATCCAATAGTATCTATAATAAAGACATTGTAATTAGATAAGTCGGCATTTTCTTTTTCGGAGAATAATATTGTTGATTTAGTAATTTGCGCTTTCAGGCTTGTGATCTGATCACTTTTAATGTTGTGAGGTGCAATGATGAATTTTACATCTTCGGATGCCTGGTTGATGTATTCTGCTAATAATACTTCATCTTTAGGCCAAGAGCTGCCTATAATGATGGTTGGAGTGTTGTTTTTGAATTTTTCGATAAAATCCAAAGTGTTGTCTCTTTCTAAAATAGCATTTACACGATCAAAACGAGTGTCTCCTGAAACAATAACATTATCAAAGCCAATACTCTTTATTTTTTCTTTCGAATTTTCGTTCTGAACAAAAAAGTAAGTGAATGCTTTTAATGCTTTTCTGTAAAAACCGCCGTACCATTTAAAAAACATCTGATTGTCTCTGAAAATTCCGGAAATTAAATAGGTCGGGGTTTGGCTTTTCTCTAATTCATTCAGGTAATTCAGCCAAAATTCATATTTTATGAAAAATGCCAATTCAGGATGAGCAAGCTTTAAGAATTTCTTTGCATTACTTTTAGTGTCCAGTGGAAGGTACAGTGTAACAGCTGCAGTAGTATTGTTTTTTCGGACTTCGTAGCCTGAGGGAGAGAAAAAGGTAACGATGATTTTGTGCGCAGGGTATTTTTCTTTGATTTTTTCGATTACCGGAAGGCCTTGTTCGTATTCACCAAGTGAGGCCGAATGAAACCAGATGGTTTTATCTGAAGGCTTTATCTTTTCTTCAAGAATCGTGAAAACATTTTTACGACCTTCGACAAAAAGCTTAATTTTCGGACTAAAAAGCGCTACAATTTTCAGAAAAAAGCCAGCAATAGAAATAACTAAATTATAGAGAAAAAGCATCTGTTTGTTTTTGTGGCTAAATTACGGTTCTTTCGATTATTTTCATTGGTTTGAAGGTATTAAATAACTATTTTTGTTCCTCCTTTTAGAGACGCTGAATGAAATGCAAGTCTTTAATTTTAAAATATATTGAAAATGAAAAAAATTCAAATGGTTGACCTAAAAAGTCAATACGAAAAAATAAAAACTACAGTTGATGCCTCTATTCAGGAGGTCTTGGATACCAATACTTACATAAACGGTCCTTTAGTACACCAGTTTCAAAAAAATCTGGAAGACTATCTGGGAGCAAAACACGTGATTCCGTGTGCAAACGGAACCGATGCTTTGCAAATTGCCATGATGGGATTGGATTTGAAACCGGGTGATGAGGTAATTACGGCCGATTTTACTTTTGCAGCTACTGTTGAGGTAATTGCTTTGCTACAATTGACGCCGGTTTTAGTAGATGTTGATGTCGTAAATATGAACATCGATATTGAAGCGCTTAAAAAAGCGATTACACCAAAAACAAAAGCAATTGTTCCGGTACATTTATTTGGACGTGCAGCAAACATGGATGCTATTATGGAAATTGCTGCCGAACATAATTTATATGTAATCGAAGACAATGCACAGGCAATTGGAGCAGATTATATTTCTAAATCAGGAGCAAAAAACAAAGTTGGGGTAATTGGTCATGTAGCGGCAACTTCATTTTTCCCGTCTAAAAATTTAGGCTGTTATGGAGATGGAGGAGCAATTTTTACCAACGATGATAAACTAGCGCACATCATTCGCGGGATCGTTAATCACGGAATGTACGAGCGTTACCACCATGATGTTGTAGGAGTGAATTCACGTTTGGATAGTATTCAGGCCGGAGTTTTAAATGCAAAATTGCCATTGTTGGACGAGTACAATGCAGCACGCCGTTTAGCGGCAACAAAGTACAATGCAGCTTTTGCCGGAAATACACATATTATTACACCGGAATTTGATGCAAGTCAAAATGATCATGTTTTTCATCAATATGTATTGAGAATTATTGATGCAGATCGTAATGCTTTGATGCAGTATTTATTGGATAAGGGAATTCCGTGTGCGATTTATTATCCGATTCCGTTGCATTCACAAAAAGCTTATGCTGATTCTCGTTACAAAGAAGAGCAGTTTCCAGTGACCAACCAATTGGTGAAAGAAGTAATTGCTCTACCAATGCATACAGAACTGGATGATGAGCAAATCAAATTTATAACCGATTCTGTTTTGGAATTTTTGAATAAATAATAAAGATTAAACCAAATAAACAACAGCACAAAATAACCACAAAATGAAAGTATTAGTAACAGGAGGATTAGGATTTATTGGTTCTCATACCGTTGTAGAATTGCAAAATGAAGGTTTTGAAGTAGTCATTATTGACAACCTTTCCAATTCTACAGAAGATGTTTTAAAAGGGATTACGTCCATTACAGGAAAAACACCTTTATTCGAAAAGTTGGATTTAAGAGAAAAAGCGTCGGTTCGGGAATTTTTTAAAAAGCATAACGATGTTACCGGAGTAATTCATTTTGCGGCTTCAAAAGCAGTTGGTGAAAGTGTTGAAAATCCATTGTTGTACTATGAAAACAATATTGCTTCATTAGTATATTTATTGCAAGAATTGCAGCAAAAACCTGAAGCGAGTTTTATTTTTAGTTCGTCTTGTACCGTTTATGGTCAGGCCGAAAAAATGCCAATTACTGAAGATGCTCCGGTACAGGCGGCGATTTCGCCTTACGGAAATACGAAACAGATAGGTGAAGAAATTATTACGGATACCGCTAAAGTAACCAATATCAGTGCAATTTTACTGCGTTATTTTAACCCGGTTGGAGCTCATGCAACGACTGAGATTGGCGAATTACCAATTGGTGTTCCTCAAAATTTAGTACCTTTCATTACACAAACAGGTGTAGGACTGCGTCAGGAATTATCGGTTTTTGGAGATGATTATCCAACTCCTGATGGTACGGCAGTTCGTGATTATATTCACGTAGTAGATTTGGCAAAAGCGCACGTAATTGCCTTACAACGTTTGTTGGCTAAAAAGAATTTGCAAAAAGTTGAAACTTTCAATCTAGGAACCGGAAAAGGAAGTTCTGTTTTAGAAGTGATTCATAGTTTTGAAAAAGTAAGCGATAAAAAATTACCATATAAAATTATGCCGCGTCGTGAAGGTGATATTACAGAAGCTTACGCAAATACAGATAAAGCAAATAATGTTTTAGGCTGGAAAGCCCAATTAAGTTTAGACGAAGCCATGGCAAGTGCCTGGAAATGGGAACAGAAAGTTCGTTCTTAATTTTTTTCAGACGAAAATAAAATATAAGAAAAACCCCAAATAATCTAAAATTTATTTGGGGTTTTTATTTTTGGCTTAATTTATTTTTGTAAATTTGTAAGAATAAATTGTAGGAATTATGAAGAAGAAAAAAGAAGAAGTTAGAGCTAGCAAGGTGGAAGAGCCTGCTGTGGAATATGAAGTTCAAAAATCTAAATTTAAAGGAATTGATCAGGAAACTTTTGATTTTGATGCCGAGTTTGCAAAAGGACTGACTCCAGAGGAATTTAAAGCTGAAATGTTTAAGAGAATTCAAGCTTATCCGTGGAAAAAGTAATTTTTGAAAAAGAAGTTCTTGACTATTTTGATGATTTAGTTTTTGCGCTTTTTAAAGAGGAGTATTTTGGTTTTCCTGAATCAGCTCAGAATTATGTAGATAAGATAGTTGTTTTTATTATTTCAGATATTTCGAGTTTTCCTCACAAGAAAACACCAAAATTACTCCAATATTTAGGTTCAAATTATATTTTTTACAAACCCAATGCCGAAACAACCTGGTATATCTTCTTTGAAAAAAGAAATCAAAATTATTTGATAACCGGAATTGTAAATAATTACAGTGCAGAAGCAAAAGGGTTATAAAAAACAAAATCCTCATAAACAATCTTGTTCATGAGGATTTTTTTTATGTAGTGAGTAACTGAAAACTGTTACTGAGACTAAATGCTAATTATGCATTCGCAGTAACCGCTTCTTTGTCAATTTTGTTAATCAAACCTGCTAACACTTTTCCCGGACCAACTTCAGTGAATAAAGTAGCACCGTCAGCGATCATTTGCTGAACAGATTGTGTCCATTTTACCGGAGCAGTCAATTGTATGATTAAGTTCTTTTTGATTTCGTTTGCATCTGAAACAGCATTTGCGGTTACGTTTTGGTAAACCGGACAAACAGGAGTGGAGAATGTAGTGGCTTCAATTGCAGCAGCTAATTCCTCTCTTGCAGGTTCCATCATCGGAGAGTGAAATGCTCCTCCAACAGGTAAAATTAAAGCACGTTTTGCGCCGGCAGCTTTCATAGCTTCACAAGCTTTTTCAACAGCCGAAGTTTCTCCGGAAATCACCAATTGTCCAGGACAGTTGTAATTTGCCGCAACAACTATTCCGTCAATAGAAGCACAAACTTCTTCTACAATATTATCAGCTAAACCTAAAACCGCAGCCATTGTAGATGGAGTGATTTCACAAGCTTTTTGCATAGCTAAAGCACGTTGAGAAACTAATTTAAGACCGTCTTCAAAAGACAAAGTTCCGTTGGCAACCAAGGCTGAAAATTCTCCTAAAGAATGTCCTGCAACCATTTCTGGTTTAAAATCGTCTCCTAAAGTTTTAGCTAAAATAACGGAGTGTAAAAATACCGCAGGCTGTGTAACTTTAGTTTCTTTTAGTTCTTCGGCAGTACCTTCGAACATGATATCTGTAATTCTAAAACCTAAAATTTCATTAGCTTTTTCGAACAATTCTTTGGCTAAAGCCGATGTTTCATATAAGTCCTTGCCCATTCCTGTAAATTGTGCGCCCTGACCCGGAAATACGTATGCTTTCATTTGTCTAATTTAAAGATTGAATTTTTTTGAATTGAAAATTAGTTTCAATTGAAAGGCAAAAGTAGCTTTTTTTTACTTCGTATAATCCTTAAACATGTAAATCCATGCTAATCTTGAAAATCTAAGATTGAAAGAAGTCAGCAGGGTAATGACGACAGCGATAATCGGAATGATTCTTAAATCGAAATTCTTTTCGAAGAAAAATTGTGCGATACAGTACGTTGCAATTCCCTGAGCGACTGTTAATCCGTAGTTTACATACATAGCGCCAAAGAAATAACCAGGCTCTTTTTGAAACTTA
Source organism: Flavobacterium tructae (assembly GCF_001853485.1). Lineage (NCBI taxonomy): Bacteria > Pseudomonadati > Bacteroidota > Flavobacteriia > Flavobacteriales > Flavobacteriaceae > Flavobacterium > Flavobacterium tructae. The sequence continues at coordinate 6,750 of NZ_MIKE01000028.1, forward strand.
TAATTACAGTGACTACAAAATTCGTTCATCTTTGGAAGGCCAAAAGTGAAAAAAATATTTTTATCTGTAAAAACCTTTCCTTTATGACAAATGGGACATTCGTTGCTTAAAATATGAGTTAATGCACTTGACATGATCTTGTTGTTTTTTATTTATACAAAGGTAATTCAGAACAGGATTAAAGTCTTTTTTATATCTTCGCTACTTATAGCACAATAAAGACATTTATTATGATATCGCCTGCCTTAAACGAATTTGTAAACGAAAAATAGGATTAGGCGATCGCATATATGACCAGTAAAAAAATAAATTCTACTTATATGAAAAAATACCCGGTTTATAGTGTTCAGAATTTTAGCTGTAATGATATTCATCGTGATTTTTATGTCAATACCTTCAAAGAGCATTTAAAAAGTCATAGTTTTGTAGAAGAACCACACCGGCATGATTCGTATTTGATGGTGTTTTTTACGAAAGGCTCTGGACAGCACGAAGTTGATTTTGATCAGTTTGAAATTAAAAAGGGAAGCCTGTTTGTGCTACAGCCGGGACAAATGCATCATTGGAGTTTATCTGAAGATGTTGAGGGCTTTGTGATTATTTTTTCACAGGAGTTGTATAATTTATATTTTGGACAGAAAAAAATCAACGAATATAATTTTTACCATTCGATTCACAATCGGCCGGAAATGGTTTTTGAAGAAAAAGGAATTACTAAAATCCGTCCTTATTTTGACTTATTAATTCAGGAAAGTACTCAGGAGGGGCGATATCAACTGGATAAAATGTTGAATTTGCTAGATTGTATTCATATTGAAATAGCCCGCAAATACAACGAAACCTATTCGCATCAGGCGCATTCGTATAACATTAAAATTGACAAGTTCGAAATGCTTTTGGAGCACTATTTTAAACAAGAAAAATTACCGTCTTTTTACGCTGAAAAATTAAGCATTACTTTAAAGCATTTGAACCGTATCTGCAATGAAATTCTGCAAAAAACAGCCACAGAAGTGATTACGGACCGAGTGATTCTTGAAATTAAAAGAATGTTGATTGACAAACAATTAGCGGTTAACGAAGTAGCGTTTAAAGTAGGCTACGAAGATTATTCGTATTTCTCCAGATTCTTCAAAAAACAAACCGGACTATCGCCAACGGAATTTAGGAATAAGAAGTAAAAAAAGAGTTGGGCTTCGACTTCTCCCAGCTTGACATTTGATATCTTTAAAGTACAAATGTCAAGCTGGGAGAAGCCGAAGCCTCGTCCCTACAAACAAAGCCCTGCAGATGCAGGGCTTAATAACCAATCAATTAAATTCTGAGATATTGAATTAAGCTTGTTTTGCAAACTGTAATTCAATGTTCAAACGAACTTCTTCTCCAACCAGAACACCACCGGTTTCAAGAGCTGAGTTCCAGTTGAGTCCCCAATCTTTACGGTTTATTTTTCCTTCGATATTTAATCCGACTTTTGTGTTACCCCATGGATCAGTCATAGTTCCGCTAAACTCTACCGGAAAAGTTACTGATTTTGAGGTGCCTTTGATGTTTAGATCTCCGGTTAATTCATAGCTCCCTTCATTGATTTTTTTGAAAGAAGAACCTTTGAAAGTTAGTTTTGGATGATTCTCGGCATCAAAGAAATCGCCACTTCTTAGGTGATTGTCTCTGTCTGTATTTGCAGTATCAATAGAAGTGATGTCGCCTGAGAATTCGATCGCAGCATTCTCGAAATTGTCACCGTCTGTGTTGATTGTTGCATCGTAAGTTCCAAATTTGCCTGAAACATTGGTAAACATCATATGTTTAACTTTAAAACCAATTTCTGAATGTGTTGGGTCAATTGACCATTTTGTAGTTGCCATAATTTTATCTTTTAAATAATTAATTTCATTTTGATAGGACAAAGTTACGGTGGTAGTGAGCGTAAGGGACTTAACCTAGATTAAGAAATAAAAAATGCGATGACTTTTTGAGTATCGCATCTTTTATTGTTGTTCTGAGTCCCCCGGTTAGAGGGAAGAGTCTTAGTTTTTTGCCACGGATTAAAGGATTTTTATGGATTAGTATGTTTCAATTCAGAAAAAATCTTTTTAATCTAGGTAATCTGTGGAAAGAAAATCAGCTTTTGTCATTCATGTAAAAGCTCAATGCTCCTGAAGGACATTTGTGAATGGTTGAAATAATTTTTTCTGTTGTAGAGCGTTCAGGAATGATCCATGGTTTTTCTTTTGGGTGAAAAACATCGGGATTGTTTTTTACACAATTGGCAGAATGAATGCATTTTCCGGACTGCCATACAATGGTTACTTCTCCATTGCTATATTCTTTCGTAAGGTCATTTGGATTCATGATTGAAAATTTTAGCGGTTAATTTTAGTTTTAAATTCAGACCAATTTTCTATTAATAAATTTAATACTTCTTTTTGGTTTTTTTGTGATTTGAGAAAAAAAAGAAACGATAACATGCTGTTATACAGTATGATTATCGTTTCTTTTGAAGTGTGTGTGAGGTATCTTACAAATTAGTAATTCATAGGAACTTCCATTAGCAGGAATTCGGCCTCAGTGTTGGCTTTGATGTTTAAAGTTTCAAAATCAGAGATTCCCATAGCATCACGAGTGTTCAATTCCTGACCGTTTATAGTTACATTTCCTTTTAAGATAAAAACGTAGACCCCGTTTCCTTCTTTTTTTAGTTTATAGGTTGTAGCGATTCCGGAATCGAAATTTCCCATATGAAACCAAGCGTCCTGGTGGATCCAGACTCCTTCATCATCAGCATTTGGAGATAAAACCTGAGACAGTTTGTTGTGTCTGTCGGCAACATCTAAAGTGATTTGTTGGTAACGCGGAGTTACATTTCTTTGGTTAGGAAACAGCCAGATTTGTAACAGCTTCGTTTGCTGATCGGCATTTGGATTGAATTCACTATGTTGGATTCCGGTTCCGGCACTCATCACCTGAATGTCACCATTTTTAATAATTTCGGTATTCCCCATGCTGTCTTTGTGTGCTAAATCACCTTCTAACGGAATGGTAATGATTTCCATATTATCGTGAGGATGAGTTCCAAAACCCATTCCGCCTGCAATAGTATCGTCATTCAGAACACGAAGCGCTCCAAACTGAATTCTTTCCGGGTTGTACCAGCTCGCAAAGCTAAAACTGTGATAGGCATTAAGCCATCCGTGATTTGCATTTCCTCTTGTTTCTGCTTTGTGTATTACTATATTTTCCATGATGATAATTGTTTTGTTATTTTTTATAGTACAAATTTACGATCAACATGCCTGAAAAGCACTTAATGTAGATTAAGAAAAGGGGCTGAGGTTCGGAGTTGCTAAGGGACTAAGGTTTTTAGTTACAAAGGTACAAAGGTTCAGAGGCTTTGGCGACGACTTAGATTGGCTTGATTTTCGTGTTTATGATCTAAACATTCTAAGAATCGAATAGTTCAATAATCTGAGGATCTAACAAATTCAAAGGTCTAAGAAAGTCTAACTGTATTGCGAAATAAACTGCTGCACAACGGCATCTGTATTCTCGTGGCGTTTTTTCTTTTCCAATGCGATTGGAGGAGCGGCTCTTTCGAGGCAGTCTTTTACATCGCAGGTTTCACAGGTGACCCCTACAATTCGTTTTACAAGTGGTTTTCCTTCGATGAATTTGAATTTCTTTTTCATCGTCGGATTGATTAAAATACCAACCGAAATACTTCTTATGTTGTCTTTGATGAAAGGATCTTTTGTGGCTGATGAAAAAACCAGATATTCATTTCCGCTATGAACATAGCTCGAAATCTGTGCGTCAAAAAAGTGTGGTTTGTTTTGTTTGATAGCCTCGTCTATGGTTTTTACCGAAACCCATCTTCTGCAATAATGCTCGTTGGTTTCGTTTGCATGTGGTTCTTGTTGATTGGTAATGTGTAATTCCTTTTTGATTTGGTAAAAATCAGAGCCAATTTTATGCGACATTCTTAAAAAGAATAAATTTTTCAGATGGAAATCTTTAGGGAGTAAATTGGTTAATCTTTGATAAAAAGATTCCGGTGAAACTTCAAAACTTTCGATCAACGTTACAAATTCTTCCGGATTTGGATTTTCGTTATTTAAAAAGTCATTGATTTTGTTTACTAACAACTGTCTAGGCAGTAATAAAGCACCTGCGAAATAAGAAGCATAGAAATTATGCAATACCTGATCAAAGTTTTCGAACTTGATCCAACTGAAAGTCAGTAAACGATCGGATAAATTCAGATAATTATAAGCAATTTCTTTGGCCAGAATAAAAGCCTTTTGCGGATCGTCGATTTCTGTTGAAAGTAAGAGGGTTTTGCTTTTTGGTACGTAGATGGAACGCAGATCTTCTAAGGCTTCCTGATCAGTGAAGGCAATTTCTTTGATGGTGTAGTCAAATTCCTCTTTAAGAATAGCTTCGAGTTCTTTAATAGTGATCTTAGAGTCTAAATTAATTTGAAAGGACTTAGAAAAAGCAATGACCTTTTCTTCTAAATCTTCAAAATAATTACTGTGAGCCTCCTGATACGAGCGTAAGGCAGCCAGGAAAAAACTCTCCCTGCTCAGATTGTAATGCTGGGCAATTTCGATAATGGTGCTGATAAACGCATTGACCTTGGCGGGGGCATTGGCAATAATATCAATTAAATCTGCCTCCTGAATGCCAAAAAGCTCCAGAGGAATCTCTTTTAAAATTCCTGATTTTAAGATTTCTCCAATCGGAGCGAGGTTGTTGTCCAGTTTTAAAGAAACCATTTGGTCGTAAGTAACATCCAAATGTTCGCATAAAAGCAAAATCTTATCTGTTTTTGGATATTTCTTTCCTTTTTCAATCTCGTTCAAATACGATTTTGAAAGATTGGTCAGTTTCGCCAAACCAAATAGAGAGAGGTTTTTCTGAGTACGAACTTGCTTGAGTTTTAGCCCAAAAATCAGCTTTATATAGTCTTTTTCAATATCCATAATATCAAATGTAAGTAATCTAAAAATAATCGCCAAAAAAGTTTTTTGTAAATTTAGCGAACGTTCGCTTGTTTTGTAAAAAACTTTTTTCTAATATTGTGGTGTAGAAAATATTAACGGTCAGATTGTTATAACAGAAAAGATCTTTTATTAGCAAAAAATGACGAATAATGAAGAACTAATCAAAAGCAACAGCGATGAAAAACCAATTAGAGATTACCGAGACGGCTATGGAGTTTTTGGCCGAAAAGAAGCTTTCTTATCCAAAGATCTGGACAGAAGAGGCAATTGTTTTTATAACCGAACTGCATCGAAAATTCGATTCACAACGAAAATTATTGTTACTGCAACGTGAACAAAAACAAACCGCTTTTGATCAGGGAGTCATGCCGTCTTTTCCTTCCGAAACCAAAACCGTCAGAGAAAGTAATTGGGTGGCAGGAGAAATTCCAAAAGATTTACAGGATCGTAGAGTTGAGATTACGGGACCGGTTGATCGCAAAATGATTATCAATGCATTGAACTCAGGAGCGAAAACTTTTATGGCGGATTTTGAAGACAGTACTTCTCCGACCTGGCAAAATTTAATGGACGGACAAGTGAATTTGATTGATGCGGTTAACAAGACGATCTCTTATACCGATTTGATTAAGCATAAATCGTATCACCTGAATGAAAAGATTGCGACATTGATTGTGCGCCCACGTGGATTGCATTTACCGGAAAAACATCTTTCGATTGATGGGAATGCGGTTTCAGGTTCTTTGGTAGATTTTGGTTTGTATGTTTTTCATAATCATAAGAGACTTTTAGAAAATAACTCAGGACCTTATTTCTATATTCCAAAATTAGAACATTATCTGGAAGCGCACTGGTGGAATACCGTAATTGATTTTACCGAAGATTATTTGAAGTTAGAAAGAGGGACGATAAAGGTTACTGTTTTAATTGAAACCATCACAGCAAGTTTTCAGCTGGACGAAATTATTTTTGAATTGAAGGAACATATTGTGGGATTGAATTGTGGGCGTTGGGATTATATTTTCTCTTACATTAAAAAATTCCGCAAGCATTCCAAGTTTATTGTTCCGGACCGCGATCAGGTCAATATGACTTCGCCTTTTATGAACGCTTACTCGAATTTGGTAATTCAAAGGTGTCATAAACGAGGTATTCATGCCATCGGAGGGATGGCCGCTCAAATTCCGATTAAAAATAATGAGGAGGCAAATGCAATTGCTTTCGCAAAGGTAAAAACCGATAAAGAACGTGAAGTAAAGAATGGTCACGATGGAACGTGGGTAGCGCATCCGGATTTGGTTGCTCTGGCTAAAAATGTTTTCGATGCCGGAATGCCAACTCCCAATCAAATTCATGTTAAAAAAGAATATCGCAAAATAACAGAAGCAGATTTGATAGAGCCACCAATTGGAATTATAACAGAAAATGGGGTTCGTAAAAACATTAATGTTGGGGTTTTGTATTTGGCTTCATGGCTGAACGGACAAGGCGCCGCAGCCTTGCACAATCTGATGGAGGATGCTGCTACGGCCGAGATTTCAAGATCGCAATTGTGGCAGTGGCTTCAGAATAAGGTGACTTTGGATAACGGGCAAATACTGAATCTGGCGTATTATCATGAGTTGGCTTTAGATGAATTCAAAAAAATTAAAGACGAGCTGGGAGAGGAAAATTACGAAAACCGTCAATTCCCGTTAGCGGAGAAAGTTTTGGAAAGACTGGTTGTAAATCCCGATTTCGTTGATTTTTTAACCCTTCCATGTTACAAATATTTATAAAAAATGTCGCGCTGATCATTAAAAATCTGCGTGAAAAAATAAACCTTTTACAAGTCACAGTCAGAACTGTGAACTGCGACTGCAGACTATTTACTTACTAACCAACTTAACTTATATTTTTATGAAAACAACAGAAGACAGAATTCAGGAATTGATTAACGATTGGATCACAAACCCAAGATGGAAAGGTGTTGAACGTCCGTATACTGCTACTGAGGTGGTTACGCTTCAGGGCTCTTATCATATTGAGCATTCTATTGCTAAAATGGGGGCGGAGAAATTATGGAGAAAGTTAAAAAGTCAGGATTATGTTGCTGGTTTAGGTGCTTTAACAGGAAATCAGGCGATTCAGGAAGTCGATGCTGGTTTAGAAGCGATTTATTTGAGTGGCTGGCAAGTGGCTGCCGATGCAAATCTGGCAGGAGAAATGTATCCTGACCAATCGCTTTATCCGGTAAATAGCGTGCCGATGGTGGTAAAGAAAATTAATAGTGCCTTGTTGAGAGCTGATCAGATTCAGGTGGTAAACCAGGTTGAAGATAAAAAAGATTATTTGGTTCCGATTGTAGCCGATGCAGAAGCCGGTTTTGGCGGAAATTTAAACGCTTTCGAATTGATGAAATCGATGATTGAAGCGGGTGCTTCAGGTGTTCATTTTGAAGATCAGTTGAGTTCTGCTAAAAAATGCGGGCATTTGGGCGGGAAGGTTTTAGTACCTACTCAGGAAGCGATCAATAAACTGATTGCTGCTCGTTTGGCTGCTGATGTTATGGGCGTTTCGACATTAATTGTAGCCAGAACAGATGCTGATGCAGCTAATTTACTGACTAGCGACGCAGATCCAAGAGATGCAAAATTTATTACCGGTGAAAAAACCAATGAAGGCTTTTTCTATGTAAACAGCGGAATCGATCAGGGAATCGCAAGAGGTTTGAGTTACGCTCCTTATGCTGATTTGATCTGGATGGAAACTAGTAATCCTGATTTGGTTTATGCCAAGAAGTTTGCAGACGCAATGAAAAAAGAGTTTCCGGGTAAAATGCTGGCATATAATTGTTCTCCGTCTTTCAACTGGGCGGCAAAATTATCAGTAGCAGAAATGGAAACTTTCAGAGAAGATCTGGCGGCTATGGGGTATAAATTTCAGTTCATTACTCTGGCAGGATTCCATGCTTTAAATACCAGTATGTTCGAATTGTCTAAAGCGTATAAAGAACGTGGTATGGCAGGATATTCTGAATTGCAGGAAAGAGAATTTGCTTTGCAGCAAAACGGATTCAGAGCAGTAAAACATCAGGCTTTTGTAGGGACTTCTTATTTTGATGCGGTTCAAAATACAGTAACGATAGGAAGGTCTTCAACTACTGCAATGAAGCATTCAACAGAGGTTGAGCAGTTTTAATTCAAAAAAGAACCAGTTCATATGAACTGGTTTTTTTTTGCCACAGATTTCACAGATTAAAAAGGATTTTTTTTCTGTTACGAATTTCACGAATTTCCACAAATTAAATTGGCTAAAGAGGTGAATTAAAATTCGTGGAAATTCGGGGCAACATTTTTTTAATCATTCTAATCTGTGAAATCTGTGGCTATTTTTTTAAAAGCCGGGCTTTCATTTTACTGAAAAATTCAGGTGTGACGCCAATAAAAGAAGCAATTTGCTTTTGAGGTACTTTATGAACCAACGTGCCGTATTTAGCACAAAATTTTTCAAAGCGTTCTTCTGCCGTCAGACTTAAATTATCCATTAAGCGTTGTTGATTGGCAACCAGAGAATTTTCAATTAAAATTCTGAAAAAACGTTCTAATTTAGGAATATCGAGATACAATTGCTCCTGATTTTCTTTGGATAAAGAAACGACTTCCGCATCTTCTAAGACTTCTATAAAAAGTTCTCCCGGTTTCTGTGAAAAATAGCTGTACATGTCACTCATCCACCAGCCCTGACAAGCAAATGCCAGAACATGTTCGACAATATTATCATTGATGTTGAAGCTTCTTAGAATTCCCGAATTTACAAAATACGAATGTGTACACACTTCACCGGCATTCAGTAAAATGGTTTTCGCCTTGTAAAAATGGGTTTCTGTTTTGGATAAAAAATGAGCCTGCTCTTCAGGTGTCAATGAAACATGTTTGGCTATGTTTTCAAGAATTAATGCCATTATTTTTCTTTTATCAGTGTGAAAGAGCTTGCTTTAAAGCGATCATTCTCTATTTTTCCAATAACTGAAGCTTTGCGAACAGCATTGCAAAAGCCGTCTTCCGCATGTGCGTCACCATGTTCGTCAATTGTTGTTCCGTCTACGAAATACGTTTTACCGTCAATACGAACGGCTAAATCACAGCTTTTGCCTTTCATTCCAAATTGACATTCGCCACAAGCGGTTTCTACAATTACGGGTTTTTCATTTGTTTTCTTATCCTGAGCCTGAGTTGAAATTCCGGCAAGCAGGAACAGTGCAAATAATGCGTTTTTCATTTTTTAAGAGTTTACGGTTATTAGTTTTGAAGTTGTTTTGGCACGTTCTGTAATTTCGTCGATTGGTGTTGTGAGAGTGTCATGACTTAAAACGACTCCCATTCGACGGTAAGGTCTTGAAGTTGGCTTTCCGAAAATTCTGAAATCAGTTTTAGGTAAAGCGGCTACTTTTTCAATTCCGGTAAAAGTTGGGTTTGTCGAGTCTTCTGAGGCCAGAATCACGGCACTCGCACCGGCTTTTTCAAGAGTGATTTCAAAGATGGGTAAGCTTAAAATAGCTCGTAAATGCAATTCGAATTCATTAAAATTTTGTGTACCGGCAAGAGTTACCATTCCGGTATCGTGTGGGCGTGGGGATAGTTCTGAGAAATAAACACCCTCGTTGGTTAAGAAAAATTCAACACCAAAAAGGCCTGCGCCTCCCAGAGCTTCGGTAATTTTTTCGGCCATATCCTGCGCTTCATATAAATCGGCATCAGAAATTTTTGCAGGCTGCCAGCTCTCCTGATAATCCCCGCGTTCCTGGCGGTGTCCGATTGGAGCGCAAAAAAGTGTTGGATTGTTATTTTGAGTAATAGTTAAAAGTGTAATCTCAGAATTGAAATCTACAAAAGCTTCTACGATAACTTCGATGACATCACCACGTGAGCCTGCAACGGCATATTGCCAGGCTTTTTCAATATCGCCTTCCGTTTTGATAGTAGATTGTCCTTTTCCGGAAGAAGACATTAATGGTTTTACTACGCAGGGAATTCCAACTTCCTGAACGGCTTTTTGAAGTTCTTCTGCCGAGGTTGCATATTGGTATTTTGCGGTTTTTAATCCTAGTTCTTTCGAAGCGAGATCGCGAATCGCTTTTCGATTCATGGTAAAGTTGGCTGCTTTCGCAGATGGAACAACGGTAATGCCTTGTTTTTCGTAATCGTAAAAACGTTCTGTTCGGATAGCTTCTATTTCAGGAACGATAAAGTCGGGCTGGTGTTTGGCTACGATTCGGTCCAGTGCTTCGCCGTCGAGCATGTTGATGACTTCGAAGCTGTGTGCTACCTGCATGGCCGGAGCATTTTCGTAATTATCGACAGCAATTACAGTTTGTCCGATTCGTTGAGCGGCAATGACAAATTCTTTGCCCAGTTCACCCGAACCTAGGAGTAGTATTTTCATTTTGGATTAATTGTGTTGTTGGAGAAGTAAAAGTAGCGAAAAAAGAGTTTAACCGCAAAGTTCGCAAAGAATTACGCAAAGAGCGCTAAGTTTTTGTCTTTTAGATAAAGTAACCGTGTAGCTTGTCATTTCGATCGAAGGGAGAAATCATACTCGTAATTCGACAAAGATTGACGACAATTGGGATTGAGTTTCTTGTGTGATTTCTTTTTATGTCTAAATGATAAAACTGAGAAATAACGGGGTGAATTTAACCACAAAATCCGCAGGGAATTACGCTAAGAACGCAATTTTTTTTGATGTTCAGTTAAAAGAAAAGGTCCGCAAAGATTAAAAAAATCTTTGCGGACCTTGCGTAGTCCTTTGCGAACTTTGCGGTTAAATTCTAATGAAAATGATCTTCTTCTATTTCGAATTCTGCATCTTTTTCCCAGATTTCCATTTCACAAGGTTTGCAGTTGAATTTTAGTTTGTATTCCAGTTCGCCTTGTTTTAAAACCAAGGGCTCTTTTACCTTAACACCTACTATATCTTTTTGGTGTATCGGACATTTCTTTAATTCGTATTTGATGCAATACTTAGTGGTCATCACACGAGATTTTCCCGGATCCCATTGTAGTTCGAATGCTTTTTCAATTTCGGTAACGCCATGACGCTCGTAGAATTTACGGGCTGTTTTGTTGGAAACATTGTACATGAAATCCAATTTAGTTTCCGGATACGGATGTGATGTTTTAACGAGTTGGTGTTCTTCGCGTTTGTAATTGGCCAGACGAATTTCAGTCAACTGATCGTAAACGGTTCTTCGCATTTCGTTGATTTTTGAAATAGGAAGGAACCAGTTTTGAGAGAACATTACATTGATTTCATTGGCAGTGTAAGGGGTAAAACCTGTTTTGGCCAATTGAGTTTTAATGTTCTCTTCGATAGATTCACCGGTTTTAGTCTGCTCTTTTGCATGTTCCAGGGTAACAGTGCTTACATTACCGTCTTCATCAGTAGCGATTAGTTCGAAACCTGTTGCAGTTTCTGTAAGTAATAAAGTAGTGCTCAATTTACGAACAGCACTATCTTCTCTCTCAACAATTTTGATGAAAGCGGCATCGTTGTTACGGTAAATAAAAGTTCCGTCTTTTACTTCTTTTAAAACGTTTGGATAAATTTTCCCGTTTTCGGCTTTGTTTACATAGATTCCGTCGGCTTCATTGTTTTCGTTGATGAAACAAAGTCCGTCACCGTTGTTTAGTAATTCGCCATTTTCGATTTCGTAAGCGTTTCCAACTGTTCGGATTAATTTACCAATATATTGACCTTTTGATTTTGGGCTTTCCCAGGAACCAATGGAGCTGTGTCTTTCGTTTACGAAATAATCTGTATAACCACGGTTGAAAGTTCTGCTTAAAGAAGAATCAAAAGTATAGGTACATGTTCCTGATGATGCTTTCATATACTTATCACTTCCTGCGCCTTCTAAATAGCTGTCTAGTTTTTGACGTAAATAGGAAACATTGTTTTTAACGTAAACGACATCTTTTAAACGGCCTTCGATTTTGAAAGAAACGATTCCGGCTTCAATTAGATTCGGAATCTGATCTGAAATATCTAAATCTTTGATCGAAAGCAAGTGACTGTTTCTGATTAGGGTTTCTCCGTTTCCATCGATTAAGTTGTAGGGTAAACGGCAGTTTTGTGCGCAGGAACCGCGATTGGCACTGCGTTCTCCGTTGGCTACACTCATGTAACAGTTTCCGCTAAAGGATACACATAATGCACCGGTTACGAAAAATTCTAATTCAACATCAGCTTCGTCGTATATCGTTTTAATTTGATGCAGGTTCAATTCACGGGCTAAAACCACACGTTTGATTCCGGCATCTTTAAGAAATTTAATTTTATCAGCATCACGATTATTGGCTTGTGTACTGGCGTGAAGTACGATAGGAGGTAAGTCCATTTCCATGATTGCCATATCCTGAATAATCAGGGCATCAACACCAATGTCGTACAATTCCCAGATCATTGAACGGCAAGTTTCGAGTTCGTTGTCGTACAAAATGGTATTCATAACCACAAAAACCTGTGCATTAAACAGGTGTGCATATTGTACCAGTGCGGCTACATCTTCGATAGAATTGTTGGCGTTTGAACGTGCTCCAAATTGTGGTGCACCAATATAAACGGCATCGGCGCCACTGTTTATGGCTGCCATTCCTCCAATTAAATCTCTGGCAGGAGCTAATATTTCAATCTTCTTCTTCATTTTAAGTACTTTAGGCTTTTGTGGTATTCACGGAAAAAAGTTTGCAAAGTTCTTGTAAATATTTCGAGTTTGCTAATGCTGAAGTGACTTTTTTTGAAATAGTTAGGTTATATGGAATGATGATAAATGGACTTTTTATTTAACGGGTTCGTAAATAAGCTGTATTACACCCGATTTAAAAATATTGGTGGTCAGTAACTTTAATTCTAATCTTTCCTTTAAGTCTTCAAATAGTGGTTTTCCGCTTCCCAGAGCTATTGGATGAACTGATATTCTATAGGTGTCAATAAGATTGAATTGAATAAAAGTTTTAATAAGGCTCGCTCCGCCATATAACCAGATATCTTTTCCCGATTGTTTTTTGATTTCGTTTGCCTTAGTTACGATGTCAGAATTGATAAAAGAGGCATTGTTGTCTTCTCTGTTTTGACTGGAGAAAACAAATTTGTTCTTTGCGTGAACTTCTTTCCAAAGTGACTTTTCAGCAGGATTTGCATTTTCATCAGGCTGATAATTTCCCCACATATCATAGCTCACCCGGCCATAAAAAATAGTATCTATACTGGATAAGAATCCATCAAAATCCATGTCATCGTCCATGATACACCAATCTGTTTCTCCGTTGGGACCTTCAATAAAACCGTCTAAAGTTACTGCCAGGTCTAAAATTATTTTTTTCATTTAGAAATTTTGTTTTATATATTTTGACATAAAAATAGAGTTCTTTTTGAATGAATCTGATTGTTTCTGTGTAAAAATGTTCTTTAGTGGAGACAGATGGTTAGAAATAAGAACTTTGAAAATTAATCTTTCTTTTTTCTGTTATTTTTTAAGAGTTTTTTTTCATCCCCGTCTAATTTTCGTTGTAGCTTTTTAACATCTTCTGCAGTAGAGAGATTCTCTGGAATTATACCTCTTTTTGTGAGCATTTCTCTGACAGCTATGTTATTATCAACGTGTTCATTTTCTATTTTGTTCAGTCCTTTGAGATCTTTGTTCTGAACATTCAAACCAGTCATTTCTGCAGCTAAATCTTTTGCTTTTATACTTATTGTAGGTAAAAAATCTGCTATAGGTCTGTTTTCGGGAATGCCCATTTTCTTTTTTAACATGTTTGTGCTTAATTTAAATAAGGCCTGATCTCCCTTACTTCTTATCAGTGCAAATCCGTGACTGTCTACACCTCTTTCGTATAAAATTCCGGATAATTGTTTTTCTGTCTGACTCAGTTTTTCTCTTGCTTTAATTCTTTCAAACTCCAAAAGACGTTGTTCTACCATTTCTGCTTTGCGTGTTTGAACTGCAAAGTAATTTTGCGCGAATGAAATTTCTACTTTACGGCTATCTCCATTTTGTGCAATTAGGTAGCATGCATATCGGGTTAGTGCAATATCATTTACAGGTCTTTCTGAATTAGATCCAATTTCGACCATTTTCCTGACATCAGGAAAATGGTTGTCTATTATCTCACCTGCATTTTTGCAGGCATCTTTGGCTTTCTGAATAACTCTTTCAAAGTTTTCCCATTTACTATATCCAAGAAGTAATTGCAAATCACGTGCACTCCAACATTCTACACCTTCGAGTTCTGAGGTTGCCAATTCAAATTTTTTAAAAAGTTTTTTTATTTCTTCTGATTTCATATTGTCTAAATATTTCTTTCACACGATTTAATAGTAATGTGTTTTTAAAGATATCAAAAAGAAAATAAAATAGTAAGTTTTTTCTTTTCTTTTTGTAAGGTAAAAGGCTGACGGGTAGTTCAGCATAAAGAACCTTTATAAAATCTAAAATTGCATTTTTTGTAACCTTTAGCTGATGGATACCGTCAAAGCTTTATCAATCAAACTAAATAATCGCAAAATGAAAACCATTTTAAAATCGTTTATTACTCTATTTCTAATTAGCTGTTCGGGTTTGTCCGCTCAGAATTTTGAGGCTAAAATAGATCATTTAATTACTTCGAAATTTAAATCTGAAAATCCGGGTGCCGTTTTTCTGGCTGTTAAGAAAGGAAAAGTAGTATACCGAAAAGCTTTTGGAATGGCCAATTTAGAAATGAATGTTCAAATGAAACCCGAATCGGTTTTTGAAATCGGATCGATGACCAAACAATTTACGGCTGTTTCTATTCTGATACTAGTAGAGCAGGGGAAGCTCCAGCTGGATGATGCGATTACAAAATTTATTCCCGATTATCCAACGAAAGGTAATGTAATAACGATCCATCATTTGCTGACACATACTTCCGGAATTAAGGATTTTACGAGTATGAAAGCAATAAAAGATATTGCCCGACGTGATTTGTCACCAAAAGAATTGGTTGATTTTTTCAAGAATGAGCCGGTTGATTTTAAACCCGGGGAACAGTATAAGTATTGCAATTCCGGTTATGTTCTTTTGGGGTATATCATTGAAATGGTTTCAGGTCAGACTTATGAAGAATTTGTAACGCAGCATATATTTAAGAAAATAGGAATGAATAATACCTTTTATGCGAGCCATGATAAAATGATTAAAAACAGGGCTTCCGGTTATCGGGACAGGAATGGTTTTAGTAATGCCAATTATATCAGTTTCTCTATTCCGTATGCTTCGGGATCGATTATGTCAAACGTTGATGATTTATGGAAGTGGCAAAATGCAGTAAAGAGTAATGCCTTATCGAGCCCTGCTTTCACAGTAAAAGCTTTTACGAATTATCAGTTGAACAACAAAACGAATATAGATTACGGCTACGGCTGGCATTTAGAAAAAGTAAAAAATAAAATGGTGTATGAGCATGGTGGAAGCATTTTTGGATTTAAATCGATGGGGATTTACGAACCGACAGAACAGGTTTATGTAGTAGGGTTAAGTAATTGCGATTGCAATTCGCCGACTGCAATTACAAAAGAGATTGCTTCACTTTTAATCGACTAGATAAAAAAAAGGTGTTTTCGAAAGAAAACACCTTTTTGGTTATTGTTTGTATGGCATTATGCAGTCAAAGCTTCTTTTATTCTGCGTAAAGCTTCTTTTAAAATATCATCGCTTGTAGCATAAGAGAAACGGATACAATTTGGATTTCCAAAAGCATCACCTGTTACCGTTGCTACATTAGCCTCAGCCAATAAATACATAGAAACATCGTTTGCATCTTTAATTTCAGTTCCTCTTAATGTTTTTCCGAAGAAAGAAGATACATCAGGGAAAACGTAGAAGGCTCCTTCCGGAACGTTGATTTTTACACCTGGAATTTCTTTAAGCAATCCAACAACTAAATCTCTACGGGTATGGAAAGCCTGAACCATGTGGTTTAATACACTTGGATCGGCTTCTACAGCTGTAATTGTGGCACGTTGTGCTACAGAATTTGCTCCGGAAGTTACTTGTCCCTGGATTTTTACGCATGCTTTTGCGATAAATTCAGGAGCTCCGATATAACCAATTCTGTATCCTGTCATAGCAAATGCTTTTGCAACTCCGTTTACAGTGATCGTTTTTTCTAACATTCCCGGAATTGATCCGATGCTGCAGAAAGTTCCTGAGAAATTGATGTGCTCATAAATTTCGTCTGAAACTACATAAATATTTGGATATTTTTCCAACACTTTTGCAAGTGCTGTCAATTCTTCTCTGCTGTATACAGATCCGGATGGGTTGCAAGGAGAAGAGAACCACATCATTTTTGTTTTTGGTGTGATGGCAGCTTCTAATTGCTCAGGCGTCATTTTGAAATCAGTATCTACAGAAGTAGGAACTTCAACCGGAACTCCGCCTGAAAGTTTTACGATTTCAAAGTAAGAAACCCAGTAAGGTGCCGGTAAAATAACCTCGTCACCATCGTTTAACATTACTTGGGCAATATTGTATAAAGATTGTTTTGCACCTGTAGAAACCACAATTTGAGATGGTTTGTATTCTAATGCATTGTCTCTTTTGAATTTTTTGCAGATTGCTTCTCTCAATTCTAAATAACCTTCTACCGGAGAATAAGTACTGTAGTTTTCGTCTACTGCTTTTTTAACTGCTTCTTTAATGAAATCCGGCGTATTGAAATCCGGTTCTCCTAAACTTAAACTGATAATGTCTTTTCCCTGTGCTTTTAATTCGCGTGCTAAAGCAGCCATTGCTAAAGTTTGTGATGTCGCTAAGTTGTTGATTCTGTCTGAAAGAATATGATTCATTATAAAATTTTTGAATGTCTTTAATTTCAACTTTAATTAAAGACGGTTAATGATTAATAGTTTCTTATTTTATGCTAGCTCGGGTTTTATTCCAAGATCTCTTAAGTGTCTGTAATGTGCTAATACAGCTCCTCTCATCGTTTTAAATTCATGATAAGGCAAGTTGCATTCGATGGCCGTTTGTTTTACGATTTCGGCAATTTTTCCGTAGTGAATATGACTGATATTTGGAAAAATGTGATGCTCGATCTGGTGGTTTAATCCTCCGGTAAACCAGTTGACAACTTTGTTTTTTGGTGCAAAATTAGCGGTGGTGTACAACTGATGAATTGCCCAGGTGTTTTCTATTTCTCCATCTTCATTCGGAACAGGATTTGAAGTTTCTTCTACTACGTGTGCCAATTGAAAAACGATACTTAAAATTAATCCGGCTGTGTAATGCATTACGAAAAACCCGATCACGACTTTCCACCATATTACCCCCAAAATCATTGGTAAAGCGATCCAGATTAAAATATAAATTATTTTTGTGATCACAAGAACGGTCCATAATTTGGTTGGACTTTGCGGCGCTCCGTAAGATAATTTTCTTTTAATATAGTCTTTCATTTGCTTGAAATCGGTTGTTAAGGCCCAGTTGAAAGTCAATAGTCCATATAAGAAAAAAGAATAGTAATGTTGAAATTTATGAAAACGACGCCATTCTGCATTTTGTGTAAAGCGGATAATTCTTCCGGCATCAAGATCTTCATCATGACCGTGAATGTTTGTATACGTATGGTGAAGTACGTTATGTTGTACCTGCCAGTTGTGAACGTTTCCGGCTAATACGTAAATACTTCCCCCCATGATTTTATTGATCCATGATTTAGAAGAGTACGACCCGTGATTTCCATCGTGCATGACATTCATTCCAATTCCGGCCATACCAACTCCCATAAGGATATTTAGGAGCAATTGTGCCCAAAAAGGCATGTTAAGCGTTAATATTAAAAAATAGGGTGTTAAAAAAACAGCGAAAAGAATAATGGCTTTTAAATGCAGCTTCCAGTTTCCTGTTTTCTGAATATTGTTCTCTTTGAAGTAATTGTTTACTCGTGAGTTAAGCGTTCTGAAGAACTTCAGATTGTCTTGCTTCGCAAATGTAGGCGCAGTGTTATTCATAATTAATTTAAATAGGTTTCAAAGGTAATTATTATAAATTTTCAATTTGCAAAATTGAGTTAAATATTTCAATCGTAAAGTACTACTTTTGTTAAAAAAATTAGAGCAATGGATGAGATATTGAAATATTTTCCGGATTTGACTGAACTTCAAATCCAGCAATTTCAAAAGTTAGACTTTTTATACCACGACTGGAATGAAAAAATCAATGTTATTTCAAGAAAAGACATTGATGCCTTATATACAAAACACATTTTGCACTCGCTTGGAATTGCTAAAATTATGAAGTTTGAACCGGGGGCAACGGTTTTGGATGTTGGTACCGGAGGTGGGTTTCCAGGAATTCCGTTGGCCATTCTTTTTCCTGAAACCCGTTTTTATCTGATTGATGTCATAGCAAAAAAAATTAAGGTGGTTCAGGGAGTTGTAGACGCATTAGAATTGAAAAATGTTAAAGCAGAACAAAAGCGTGCTGAATTGGTAAAAGGCGATTTTGATTTTATTGTAAGTCGTGCCGTAACCAATATGCCGGATTTTGTTTCGTGGGTAAAAGGTAAAATAAAGAAGCAGCATAAACACACTTTGAAAAATGGAATTCTATATTTAAAAGGAGGAGACTTAACAGAAGAATTGGCAGCTTTTCCAAAAGCTACTTTATATGATTTGTCGACTATTTTTGAAGATGAATTCTTTGAAACTAAAAAAGTGGTCCATTTGCCTTTAAAGTTCACTGTTTAGAAACTATAAAAGAACCCAATAATGTTTGTTTGTTTTCAGAGCATTATTGGGTTTTGTATTTAAAATAGTATTAGTACATCATAATTAGGAAACTTTTTGTGATAGTTGAAGGAACGGATTACTCTTTTGATCTGAATTTTGGATGTACTTATTCACCGCTTTTTCTGATGCCATAATGGTATATCGAAATTTAGGATTAAAGAAAAAATCGCGACAGATTAAGGACTCGTTATGAGAATCGTATACCTTTTCATCCGTTTCATCAAGATCTTCATTTGCATATGGACACGGATACAAATAAGTTAATTGTATAATGATATTGTTGAACCAATTGTCAAAAACGTTTTTCTTAGGCGTTATATGACGGGCAAGCAGTACCAGTCCTAAAATTTCATTTTGTAAAAAGTAAGATCCTTTTCTATATCTTACATCGATCATTCTCACGGTCATATGTGCTACCCATAATGGACCGTTTATAGGGCCTGAAGCCGGGATGTCAAAATTAGTGTCAAATAATAAAGGGCTTGATAACTCCGGATCTTTAGTTGAGCACCAAAGTGCTTCGATGCGTTTTTCGGTATCAGTGATACTGGTATTATGGCCTAAAAAACGCCAGTAGATCCACTCTAGTAAAGCAGCACTAAGTCCTACCGTTGCTTTATGATTAATATTTAACAATTTAGTTTCGAGTTCTTTGTATTCATCCAGAGGATCTAAGAACTTTTCCATCTTCTTTTTATTCCATTTGAAATCAATTGGATGCCCAATATGTTTTGAGTTTAGAATAATCTGCGGAGCATTTTTCAAGCTTTTCATAAGTCAATTGTTGATTTTTTTGGTTGATTCCTTTGTTGAAAGTGGATTGTATAGTAATTGTTTATGAAGTTTATCTCTCGGTTTTTTGTGATTAAGATTTATGTTTTTTCTTGAGGTTATGCTGCAAATTTATGTTGGGTTTTTCTTTTTTAATGTAACGACAGGACATATAAATAACATGATAAGACAAAGTTCTAATTTGTAATGACTCTAAATTAATATGAAAGAAAAAACATATAATTTTATTTGTTAATGGATTTTTTTTTGTAAGTAAAAACACCTTTGTTCTCTTTGGTTTTATGAAATAAAAAAAAACAGATAAAAGCCAGGTTTCATTTAAGATCCGGTTTTTGTATGTTTTATGTGTTAATTCAGGAAAGAACGTCATTCGTCTACAGTTATCTTTCGCTTATGTACTTTTATTTGCTCAATCTCTGTTAGTGGAATATCTTTACTACAGCATAACAATTTTTGGCTAGAGAATAATGGTAAAATTATCTGCATATTGGAAAATTCAGCTCATTGGATGGGCGGCAACTTCCTTGTATTGGGGAGTTTCGGCCTTCTTTGGAAGTAGTTTTATGTGGACAATTGGCATAGCTGATTTTGTATTAGATGTGTTTATCGGTATTTCATTGACGCATCTTTACAGAAATTTTGCTTTGAAAAGAGGTTGGAATAAGTTCAGTCTGAAAAAATTGGTTCCAAGAATGGTGTTGAGTGTTCTTATACTTTCTGTGTTGTACATGCTTTTGATTGTGGGGAAACTTTACCTTGTACGGCTATTTGTTTTAAAAAGCACATCAATTTCATTTATTTCGTTTTTACAATCCACGCAGTTGCAGGTTTTTATTACTGGTACCAGACTAATGTCTATTTGGGTGCTGGCTTATCATCTGTATCATTATTCAAGATTAGAGATTGAAACCGTAAAAGAAAATGCCAGATTGTCTATTATATTAAAAGAAGCACAATTGAATAATCTGAGTACACAGCTTAATCCGCATTTCTTTTTTAATTCACTGAACAGTATTAAATTTTTGGTATTAGAAGATCCGCATTCGGCACGACGGGCGATTGACCTTTTATCTGATTTGCTTCGGAATTCTTTAAATAATAATATAGGAAATTTAGTAGTCTTAAGCGATGAAATCAGTCTGGTTAGGGATTATTTGGAGTTGGAAAAAATACGATTTGAAGAACGTCTACAGGTACAAATTGAAGTAGATAGCAATCTGTCTGATCATTTAGTTTTACCTTTAAGTATTCAGGCACTGGTGGAGAATGCAATAAAACATGGAATTGAAAAAAGAAAAGAAGGAGGAGCTGTTACCGTAAAAGTAGAGCAGTTGGACAGTTTTATAAACATCAGTGTTCAAAATTCGGGGAAGCTTAATAAAGAGATTAAGGATTTTTCAGGTATTGGATTGAGTAATCTGAAAGAGAGATTGCTGTTGCGATACAAAGGAAGAGCTTCTTTTGAAATTAAAGAAATGGAGAGCGAAACCGTTTTGGCAACTATTTTATTCCCATTAGAATGAGAAAGATAAAAGTTATAATAGTAGACGATGAACGTTTGTCCAGAGAAGAACTAAAAAGAGCACTGGAACCACATGAAGATTTTGTTCTTGTTGGAGAAGCAGGAAATGCTGATGAGGCCAAAAGTCTGATTGAAGCCAAAATGCCGGATCTGATCTTTTTGGACATTCAGATGCCTGAAAAATCCGGTTTCGATTTACTGGAATCTCTCGATAATGCGCCGGCAGTACTTTTTACAACGGCTTATAATGAATATGCTGTGCAGGCTTTCGAAGTAAATGCTTTAGATTATTTAATGAAACCGATTAGGGAAGAGCGTTTTGCAAAAGCAATTGAAAAAATAAGAAATACTTTATCCGGAAAGTATTCTTTGGGAGACGTTGCAGTAAAAGATCGTAAGATTTTCATTAAAGATGGAGAGAAAAGATTCTTTATTCAGTTGGATGAAATTTATCTGAT
Source organism: Flavobacterium tructae (assembly GCF_001853485.1). Taxonomy (NCBI): domain Bacteria; kingdom Pseudomonadati; phylum Bacteroidota; class Flavobacteriia; order Flavobacteriales; family Flavobacteriaceae; genus Flavobacterium; species Flavobacterium tructae. The sequence goes on from NZ_MIKE01000028.1 coordinate 28,325, forward strand.
CGAATCTCTTGAAAATTACACCAGACTTTTTTTTCAGGATAAAAAAGCTCTTCAAAGACGTTCCCTCCGCCAATGGGAAGAAATGTTGGATGAGAATGTTTTTTTTAGAATAAACAGAACCGAAATTATAAACCTTAATCACATTCGGGAAGTTAACAGAACCGCTAGCGGCAAACTGGAAGTAACGTTAAAAACGGGTGAACTCTTAGAAGTTTCAAACCGTCAGGCCGTGAAGTTTAAAAATCTCAATGGGATTTAATTAAAAAAAGAAAAACTCATTCTTTTTAAATCGCTATAGCAAAAGAAGAGGTAATACAAATGAAGCTGTTTTTAGAGGTACTGAAAACAGCGGGACGCAGTGTGTTGTTTTTGGATTAAAATTCCGGAAAAATAAAACCCAGATCTGACATGACTGATTCGTTTAAAATTGCAACAGAACTACTTAAATCAAATAACTCAATGAGGCTAATTTTAAAATTGGTGTTTTTTATTTTTTCAGTAATCAACACCTATGCACAACAGACAAGTGTGACAAGATCAAAAGATCTGGAAAGCGCTTATGACATTCAGGACAGTGTAATGATTAAAACCAGAGATGGTGCTTTAATATCAGCAATGGTTGTTCGGAAAAAAGGAAATTTAACTCCCCAGCCGGTCATCTATCAGCATACCATTTATGCCAGAGAAAAAGGCAGAGATCTCAAATCTTTAAAAGCAGCGGCAGATAAGGATTATATAGGGGTCATGTCGTATTCACGCGGGAAACGATTTAGTCCTGATGAAATAACGCCTTATGAAAACGAGACGAATGATACTTATGATGTTATCGACTGGATTAGTAAACAGAAGTGGTGCAACGGAAGTGTCGGGATGTATGGCGGAAGTTATAACGGGTTTACGCAATGGGCAGCGTGTAAAAAAATGCACCCTGCACTTAAAACGATAGTTCCGTATGTTGCTTCCAGACCGGGAATGGGGTTGCCAATGGAGAATAACGTTTTTATAAACCCTAATTACGAATGGGCGTTTTACGTTGGAAATAACAAATATCTGGATACGGTTGCGGGAAACGACAGACAGCGCTTCAGGAATATGCAGTTTAAGTGGTGGGAAACCGGTGTGGCTTACAAAAAAATGGATAGCATTGACGGCACTCCGAACCAATTCTTTCAAAAGTGGATCAAGCACCCGTCATTTGACGAATACTGGCAGAAAATGGCACCATACGGAAAAGAATTTTCGCAGATCAATATTCCGGTTTTAGCCATTGATGGTTACTATAATGATTCTCAAAATTCAGGATTGTATTATTTGAGAGAATTGGAGAAATACAATCCGAAAGCCGACTCGTATTTAATCATTGGCCCGTACGGTCATTTTGGTGCACAAGTAGGGGGTGATGCTGTTCTGAATGGTTACAAAGTGGATGAGGTGGCTCTAATTAATACCTATAAAATAACCTATCAATGGTTTGATTATATTTTGAAAGGCAAACCCAAACCGGCAATCTTAAAAGACAGAATCAATTATGAGGTAATGGGAGCTAATGAGTGGAGAAGTGCTCCGTCTATTGCTAAAATGAGTAATAGTTTGCTAACGTTGTATCTTACCAATGATCCGGTAGAGAAAGGAAAATTTTACTCGTTGAATGCCACAAAACCTGGTAAGAAAAGTTATTTGCCGCAGGAAGTTGATTTTGCAGACCGACAAACCATTAATAACGATTATTATCCCGATCCCATTATTGATAACGAAGTAGATACGTCCAATGGTTATGTTTTTATTAGTGAACCTTTTACTCAGCCGATAGTGGTAAATGGAGCATTTTTGGGAGAAATAAAGGCCAGCATCAATAAAAAAGACATGGATATTGGAGTTACCTTGTTTGAAGTAACGCCAGACGGAAAATATTTTGAGCTGTCTTATTTTATAGGCAGGGCGAGTTATGCGAAGGATATTACGAAAAGAAATTTGCTTCAGCCCAATAAAATAGAAAGTATTCCTTTCTCCAATACCCGTTTGGTGAGTAAACAATTGAGTAAAGGAAGTAGACTGTTGATTACTTTGAATGTAAATAAAAATGCTTTTTCGGAATTGAATTATGGAACAGGGAAGGATGTCAGCAGCGAGACTATGAAAGATGCTAAAGTGCCTTTAAAAATCAAATGGTACAACGATAGTTTTGTACAGATTCCAATTTGGAAATAAAACAAAGAATCCCAATCTTATTTGTTTTTAAGATTGGGATTTTTTTATTTCAGTAAAGCTGTATCTAAATGATGTAACCAATTTTCTTTGTAGCTATTTCCTATTGGTATTGCTACTGTATTTATTTCAACTTCATTCTTAGAATAAGCTGTTAGTTTTTTGATCTGAATGATATAAGAACGATGAACACGCACAAAATTGGAATCTAATTGTTTCTCAAAAACAGAAATATTCTGCTTAATATGATGTGATTTTCCGTTTTCGAGATGAATGGTAATATAATCTTTCAGGCTTTCAATAAATAAGATTTCATCAAATACAATTTTAATATTTCTGCTTCCGCTGGTTACAAAAACATGATTTTCAGAGTCTGATTTTGTTTCCTTTTTTAATGGCTGTACTTGTTTGAATTTTTCTATCGAGACAAAAAAACGATCAAAAGTGATAGGTTTTAAGAGATAATCAATGACATTAAGTTCATAACCTTCTATGGCATATTCCCGATAAGCCGTTGTGAAAATTACCTTAGGCGGATTTTTTAATTTCTTTAAAAATTCATTGCCTTTTAAGAGTGGCATTTCTATATCTAAAAAAATCAAATCGACTGTGTTTGTTTCTAAAAAAGTATAAGCATTCAGTGCGTTTTCGAAAGAATCGATTAGTTCGAAATTTTGAAAATTCACTAAATGAGAAGCAATTAATTCTCTTGCCAAAGGTTCGTCGTCAATGATGATGCATCTGTATTTCATTCAAAAAAGAATATTTTTTAGAAAATCTAATTTATGGGTTTTGAATAAGCTTTGGTTATAGCTCTAAAAAAATCTTAGGAGTTTTCATTTTGTAAGCTTAAAATTAAATGTTGAGGTAAAGTTTAACAGCATAAGTAATTTGCGTTTCTTCAATTTCTAATTGATGTTTTTTAGGATATAATAAATCCAATTGTTTGCGAACATTGACTAAACCAATTTTAGATTTATCCGAAGTTTTACCAAAATCGTTTTTAGGTTTTGTGTTGTCAATGCTAAAAATGATTTGTTGTTTTTTGCTTTCTAAATGCAAAGAAATTATTGCTTTTTCAGTTTCGTTAATTACACCATGTTTAAAGGCATTTTCGATAAAAGTTAATAGAATTAAAGGAGATATCTTATTGCTCACTTCAATGTTTTTTGTAAATGAAATAGTCAGTCTGTTTTCGCTGTAGCGTAATTTTTCCAGACCAATATAATTTTCAATTAACGCAATTTCTTTTTCGATCGATACATAATCTTCGTTACAGCGATATAAAACAAAATCTAAAATTTCAGATAATTTAGCGATAACTTCCGGTGCTTTATGATCTTTTTTTAAGGTTAAAGTGTAGAGATTGTTCAATGTATTAAAGAGGAAATGTGGATTCAGCTGATTTTTTAGGATCTTCAGTTCCATTGATTTTTTTTCTTCTTCTAATTTTAAAAGCCGTTGTTGTTTGCGGTTAAAACTTATAAAGCCTAAAATAATAACAGGATAGGTAAGGAATGAGAATTCTCTCAGCATCAATTTAACCGAAGTTAATCTTTCAATAACGGTCATTTTATGACCAGGCCAGTAATCAAAGAAACCCGGGAATTTTGGTTCGAGATAATAAAATTTTAAAATCATTAAAAGGGCAAAAACGAAATAAAGCCAGCCTAATGCGGAAACTGTAAAAAGTAAATATTTCTTTTTGTTTAATGTCTGAGGAATAATCCAATAAATCAGACCATACCCAACAGCTGCCTGTGCTACAATTTTCCAGGAATATATAAATAGAAAAGCATAAGAATCTTCGTTATCAGCTTTATTCGAAAAATAAAAAAATAAAAAGAAAATCCAGTAAAAACAATGAAGTGCTGCTCTTTTTAAATCAATTTGTTTGATGAAATTCATTAGCATATTTTAAATAGGAGCAAGATAACAAAATATAGAAATAAGCTCTGTTTAGGACTATAAATAATGAGATTTTGCCTTCAATAACAGCATTTCAGCATACGAATACAACAGAATTGAATTATTCATTATTTGATTGCTAAAACAGCCTTTTTAGTTGCGCTTGTAATTATCAGAAGTTCTTGCAATTATATTCGCTTAAAAATAATTATGATCAAATTTATCCTTGTATTGATTCTATTTCTAAGCAACATGTTGAAATAAAATCTCCTTAAAATAATAAACGGATCTAAAACGAAATGAAAAAAATGATTAAACACACAATTGGTATTCTGATTTTGACAAGTTCCTTAAACTTATTTTCGCAGGAACAAAAACAAGAAATTAAATACAACGAGACTTCTAAAGTAATCAAGCCTGCTTTGTTTGCAGACTTGGGCGAAACTTGCCAAACTCCGGACGGAATGGCTCTTGATAAGAAAGGAAATTTATTTCTTTCGATTACAAATGCAATTTCATTTGAAAAGTACGGCAGTAAAATTTTAACTTTCGATAAGAATGATAAACCGATAACCTGGTTCGACAAATTACCATTACATCCTGTTACACAAAAAGTACATCCGATGGGAATGGAGTTTGGCCCTGATGGGAATCTATATATTATGGACAATCAGTTTTTTGCTGGGAAAGAGAATTTCTCCAGATTACTAAGAATTATCGTAAAAGACGGGAAGCCTGTAAAAGCTGAGGTTTTAGCCGAAGGATTTAATTTTGGAGAAGCCGTAAGATGGTTTAAAAATCGAATTTATATTACAGATGCTTTATTTGAAAATCGAAGAGAAAGCGGAATTTATAGTTTTTCGTTAGAGGAATTAAACAAGAAAAAGATTGCTCTGGATTCATCAAATAAGAAAAATTATCTGATTGCAACTTTTATCTTAAAACCTGAAGTTACCAAGAGTACCATTGGGATTGATGGAATTGCTTTTGATAAAAAGGGAAATCTATATGCGGGAAATTTTGGTGATGGAGTAATTACTAAAATAGAATTCTACAGTGATGGAAAAGTAAAATCTAAAAAAGTTGTTTTTGATTCGGATAAATTAAAATGTTGCGATGGCTTTTTTTATGATAAAAAGCGAAACTCTATTTTCATTGCCAATTATGAAAATAATAGCGTGCACGAATTAAATTTAGATACAAATACGATTTCTTTAATTTGGGAAAATGATAATGCTGACGGTTCTGACGGGCAATTAGATAATCCTTGTGAAACTATTGTTTATAAAGGAAAACTGTTAGTTGTAAACTATGATACTTTTGAAGGTGAAAAAAACAAAGGCGCAGATCGCTTTCATACTATTTCCAGTTTTAAATTATAAATCCCTTTCAGAAAAAAGACAATAGGTTAAACAAAACAAAAGCCAAATCTAAAAACTTAGATTTGGCTTTTTTATATTAACAAAGTTTCTAACCTGAAACTTTGAAACTTGAAACTAAAAATGATTAACCTAAGAAAGGATATCTGTAATCTTCAGGAGTTACAAAGGTTTCTTTGATGGTTCTAGGAGATGCCCAACGCAATAAGTTTAATGCGGAACCTGCTTTATCGTTAGTTCCTGAAGCTCTTGCTCCACCAAATGGCTGCATTCCTACAACAGCTCCTGTTGGTTTATCGTTGATGTAGAAGTTACCTGCAGCATTTTGTAATTTTACTGTAGCTACTTCAATTGCATAACGATCCTGGCTAAATACTGCTCCTGTTAAAGCGTACTCAGAAGTAGTATCTACTAATTCTAAAGTCTCTTCCCATTTAGCATCTTCGTAAACATAAATAGTGATTACAGGTCCGAATAATTCGGTTTCCATTGTAGTATATTTTGGGTTTGTAGTTACGATAACCGTTGGCTCAATAAAGTATCCAACTGATTTATCGTAGTTTCCACCAACGATGATTTCAGCATCAGCATCTTTTTTAGCCTGGTCGATGTAGCTCGCCAATTTATCAAAAGAACCTTCGTGGATAACCGCTGTAATAAAGTTTCCGAAATCTTCCGGAGAACCCATTTTCATTGATTTTACATCGGCAACTAATTGTTCTTTAACCGCTGGCCATAAACTTTGCGGAATATAAGCTCTTGAAGCTGCAGAACATTTTTGTCCCTGAAATTCAAATGCACCACGGGCAATTCCTGTAGCCACTTGTTTTACGTTAGCGCTTGGGTGTGCAATGATAAAATCTTTACCACCAGTTTCTCCAACGATTCTAGGGTAAGTTTTGTAGTGGTGAATGTTAGCACCAATTTTAGCCCAGATGTCTTTAAATACATGAGTTGACCCTGTAAAGTGAACTCCTGCAAAATCACGACTTGCTAAAACAGTATCTGTAATCATTAAAGCATCACCAAAAACAACATTGATAACGCCATCAGGAACACCTGCTTCTTTGAAAATATCAATAATGATTTTTGCAGAGAAAACCTGACTGTCGCTTGGTTTCCAAACCACAACGTTACCCATCATAGCAGCACTTGCAGGAAGGTTAGCAGCGATAGCAGTAAAGTTGAAAGGAGTAATCGCGTAAACGAAACCTTCAAGAGGTCTGTATTCTAAACGGTTCCATGTAGAAGAATCTGATTTTGGCTGATCTCCGTAAATCTGAGTCATGAATTCTACGTTGTAACGTAAAAAGTCGATTAGCTCACAAGCAGCATCAATTTCTGCCTGGTGAATATTTTTAGACTGACCGATCATTGTTGCAGCATTAATGCGGGCTCTGTATGGTCCTGCAATAAGCTCAGCAGCTTTTAAGAAAATAGCAGCACGTTGTTCCCATGCCATATTTGCCCATGCTTTTCTTGATTCAAGAGCGTTGGCAATCGCTTTTTCGATATGTTGTTTTTCAGCTAAGTGGTAGGTTCCTACGATATGTTTGTGATCGTGAGGAGCTGATATTGTTCTTGTATTTCCAGTTCTGATTTCTTCGCTTCCGATGTATAACGGCACGTCGATTTTAGAGTTCCATAAAGTAGTGTAAGCTGCCTGAACTGCTGCTTTTTCTGGTGAGTTAGGTGCGTATCCTTTTACCGGTTCGTTTACCGCTTTTGGTACGTGAAAGAATCCTTTTAGCATGTTATTTAAAATTAGATAATTAGACAATTTAAGAATTAGACGATTTGATTGTTACGAATAATCTAACGCTGCACAAAAGTACAAAGGATAAATTAATAATTTGTCAAATTTGTGATTAAGATAACGATAAAAAAGGGAGTTTTAAACCTAATTTTTAGTTTAAAGCAAAAGGAGCACACATTCTGAAAGTAGGAACAATTACTTTGAATGTTTTGGTAGTGGTAAAGTTGATCATATTAAAATGACCTTTCATCGCGCCATATGGAGACGATAATAAACAGCCTGAACTATAAGTGTGATTTTCGCCGGGTTTTAAAACCGGTTTTTTTCCAATTACGCCTTCACCGTCAACTACTTCAAGGTCGTTTAAAGAGTCGAAAATTTCCCAGTGACGGGAAGTTAACTGAACAGAATCTTTGCTGTGATTTTCGATTGTAACGACATAGCTAAAAGCAAAGTGAATCTTATAGTTCTTGAAGTAAGTACCTTCAAAACTAGTCAAAACAGATATTTTTATGCCTCTTGTTATCTGAGAAACCATACTAAAGTAGTATATATGTGTGCGTTATAGGTGCAAAGCTACGAAAAAAAATCTTTCTGCCTAAATCCTTAACAATGTTTTAATTTATGATGTTTATCGAGTTTGCATTTCCTTTGCCAATCACTCTCTGGTATCGATCTGTACTTTCTCTGTAATACACCAGGATGGTATATTCATTCTCAGTCTGATAAAAGTTTCCGTCTATGGCATTTTCATAATCAATCACTCCTTTTTTATCGGCAACCGTGTATTGAAAAGCAGTAAAACCCTGTTTGATCATTACGGCTTTTTCAAATATGCCTTTCTCTGAATTGTAATTCATTTTGTATTCCGGAGCTAAGCAGTAATTGTTGAACATCCCGCTGATATAAATGTCCTTATTCGAGGCTCTGAAAGTTGGAGCGGACAGGCTGAAATATACCCAGGCATAGTCAGCTTCGATTTCATTGTTGGAAGCATTGATATTCTTCACTACGAAATTTCCGTTTACATCCTGATTGTTCGAGTAAATCTGATTGGCTCTTGCGAGATTGGTGAACAAATAAGAGTTATAAATGTCGCCGCTGCTTCCTACCTTGGCTACATTGGTGCTAGCCGCGCGGATGTCTTTGTTTTCAAAATACAAAAACTCATTACCGCCCCAAAACTGAGTTTCTTTATCGTATTTGTACACCAGCTGATTCCCAATGGTGTATTGCGGCACAATATTTTTAATAGAAGTGTTAAAGTTGCCATTCTGTAGCAGCAGCACTTTTACATTTTGCAGCGGAGTCTGAAAAACAATATCATTAGAGCTGATATTAAAATCCAGATTTTGTTTGTGTTCTATGTTAGACAAATCCCGGCTTCTTTTTACCTGAGTCGCTACAGTACAGTGATTTTCGTATAAGATAAATTTTCTGGATAGCACAACTTCTTTGTCCTCATTTAAAATACGAAGCATATAATTGCCAGAAAGACGCAATTGACTGGTAAACTGATTCGGGAAAGGAAGTCGGTAATGCGAATAGATTTGAAGTGTATTGAACGAATTCGAATAGTCAGTAATTCGCTGATTGTCAAAACCGATGATGTAGTCTGTTTTCGGAATATCAGACGGTTTCCAGTTGTAATCGCAGTGTATCACTTCAAAATAATAATTGGCTTCATTGCCAAATAAATCGTCAAATTGAAATTGAAATGCTTCCCCCAATTCGAAGATCGGAATCACATTACTGCCGTTCTGAACAAAAGAGACGGTTTTAATATTGTAAGGCGGATTTACTTCAGTTTGTACTTCCTGAGCAGTAGCCGAAGCAAAAATGAAAAATATAAGGAGGTTTCTAAACAATTTTTTTGGCATCTTATTAAGTTGTAAGATTGTAAATATAACAATTTTATAGAACCTAATAAGATGCTGTTTTACAGGTTTTGAAAACAAATTATCAGGAGCCCAGCAGGTATTCCAGATTAGCTTCAATTTCGTCGCTGATGTGACTTTCTTCCAAAAGCGAATCCGAGAGTAGTTTTTTGTTTTCTTGTAATTTGATGATTTTTTCTTCGACTGTATTTTTTGAAATGAAACGAACTACGTTTACTTTGTTCAATTGTCCGATACGATGTGCTCTTCCTACTCCCTGTTTCTCTGCAAAAGGATTCCACCAGGGATCAAGGAATAAGACATAAGAAGCCTTGGTAATGTTGAGACCAACGCCACCCGCCTTAAGGGAAATAAAGAATAATAAAGGGTTTTCTTTTTCCTGAAATCGTTTTACCTGCTGTTCTCTTTTTTGCGACGGAGTTTCACCGGTAATCTCGCAATATTCTATTTTGTTTTCTTTACACCAATCCGTATAAAAATTCAAATTGGTCACAAAGGAGCTAAAAATGATGACTTTTTGTTTTCCCTTGACTAAATTTTTCAGGTAATTCGTAACGGCAATGTATTTTCCGGAATCTACTTCAGAATCCTGATCGACCATTTTGGGATGATTGCTCAGCTGTCTCAGCTTCATTAAAGTATTGATAATGCTAATTTTATCAGGACCTGATCCATCCGTTTTCAGTAAAAAGTTACGTGCTTTTGATTTCTCTTTTTCGTATAGTTTTTCCTGTTCAGCATCCATATTGCAGTAATAAACCTGCTCTGTCAATTCAGGTAAATCTTTTAAAACCTGTTCTTTGGTTCTTCTTAAAATATAAGGCTGGATGAGGTTTTTTAATTCATTTAAAACTTCTTCGTTCTGTTTTTTCTCAATAGGATTTTTGAAATTCTCCATGAAAAAAGCATAACTCCCCAAAATATCCGGATTGATAAACTGCATCTGCGACCATAAATCGTCAAGCGAATTTTCGATCGGTGTGCCGCTCAAAGCAATTTTATGTCCCGTGCTGATCTTATTGATGGCTTTAAAAATCTTAGAATCTTTGTTTTTAATGTATTGACTCTCGTCTAAAATCAAATAGCGGAAATCGTATTTTTCTAAAATAGAAATATCACGATGAACAATGCTGTAACTCGTAAAAATTAAATCGGTTGAATTTAATCTGCTTGCCAGTAATTTTCGGTCATTGCCCACATATTGCATTTTCGAAAAATGAGGCGTAAACTTTCCGGCTTCATTGTACCAGTTAAAAACCAAAGAAGAAGGGAGAACGATCAAGGCCTTAAGAGGTTCTCTTTCGATAGTCGTATCGTTTGAGAATAAATCAAAATTGGTCGTTTTGGTCGTAAAGCCCAATTGTTCCTGTACCGCAACTAAAACCGCTAAAGTCTGCAGCGTTTTTCCAAGTCCCATATCATCGGCCAGACACGCACCAAGATTGGCATTAAAGTGACCTAAAAGCCATTTTACACCGTCAATCTGATACGGTCTCAGGGTTGCTTTTAGTAAATCGGAAGCTGTAAATTCAACTTTATGAATCTGGTCCGGATCATTGGCGATTTCTGAAATTCCGTCTAAAGCAGTAAAATTACTTTTACGCAACAAAACAGTTCCGTTTTCTGTCTTTGCCAATTTTGCCAAAGAGCCGTATTTGCTAAACCATTCCAGCGGAATCAAAAAATAATTTCCGTCAGGCAACATAAAGAGTCTTTCTTTGCTTTTTATGTTTGGAATGATTTCGCTGAAATTGATTTTATAAGGACCAATTGTGATGATTATTTTAATGTCGAACCAATCGGCTTTCGTTTCTTTTGCAATTGAAATCGTGTTGCTTTCGGTGATGATTTGTTTGCTTTCGAGTTTGAGATTCTGAATGGTAAAACCCAGACTTTCGAGTGGTTCTTTATGGTCAATGATGAATTGAATATTGACATACGGATCAGAAGTCTCAGCATCAGAACTCAATCCAAACAATTCATTTTTGATTTTTGTTAAACCAAGACTGAGTAATTTGTCTGTATAGGAAATCTCATCAGCGCTTCGTTTAAACTGAATAATTTTAGGTTCGTTGGCAACACTAAAATCCACAAAAGAGTGTGTTTTTTTAGTTTTACCCGCATCAAATGAATAGCCGTTATAGTCAAAAAAAAGGTTGAGGTAATAACAGTTTTTAAAAAAATCAAAAATAGGCTGAATCGTGCAGGAGACAATGGTGTCGCGGAGCTCAATTTCAAAGCCGGTAGATTCGATGTCGATTTTTTTGGCTATTTCCGGAATGAAATTCTTGAAGTAGTTGTCAACTAGTTTTGATGGTATTTCGATTGATTTCTTCTTTAAAAAAGGCAGCAGTTTTTTAGAATTAAGTTCTTTTAACTGCCCAAGTTTTTTGTCGATGATCAACCAGCTTGGTTCGTCCAAAAGAATATCCACACTTTTATCCATTGGCAAAAATGTGGTTTCGCCTTCTTTTAAAGATAAAGTATAAGTAATGCCTTCGGCGTGTTTGTCAAATTGAATCTGAGGTTCAAATTCTAACGGATTTGTATCGACTCTCCAACGATAAAAATCCTTTTCGGCACTCATATTAGCAGAGAATGGAAATTGTTCTTTTACAATTAGATTGTAAAAGGATTCTAAGTTAAATTTTAAATGCTGACGAATGGCAAATTCAATTTTGGAATCTTTTTGTAAATCAGCAATTGTTTTAGCCGATTTGATTTTAGTGCTGAATTTCTTGAAAATAAAATCAGGTTTTAAAGAGTCGCAAGCCGTCAGTATTTTTTTTGTATTGGAATCTAAATTTTCAAAAAGAACTCCAAAACTTTCAAGTACATCTGTACTCGCTTTTTTGTCCAGATATTTAATATCATCGGTATTTTCAATGATATAAGCTGTTGGGAGGTAGGTATTCAGGTTTTTTTCAAAACTGATGTCAAAGCAGAACTGAAATGATTTTGTAGGTTCCAAGATTTAGGGATTTGGTTGGCTTATAATTTAGAGATTGGGCAAAAAAATAAAGAGTTTTCAAAATATCAATAATTTGAAAACTCTTTTTAAATGAACTTGTATCACTTATATGGTGAAAGAATTAGTTTTCCTGTTTGAAGCAAAGCGGGATGATTTCGCCCTTTGCCAGACAATATTTTTCTACCAGTTCCGGAGAAATTTTATGGGTGTAGTCTTCTTCGATAACGATAAAACCGATGCTTCTTAACTTGTCAAAATAATCACGGCCATAAATACGCACGTGATCGTACTGACCAAATATTCTGGCACGTTCTTTTTGATCGGTGATGGTATCGTCAGCAAAAGTAACCGCTCTGGATAAGTCCTGCGGGATTTGAAGAATCGCCATTCCGCCCGGTTTTAAAACACGATATAATTCACGCATCGCTTTTGTGTCATCCGGAATATGTTCTAAAACGTGGTTGCATAAAATAACATCATATTCATTGTCTTTAAAAGGCAAATTACAAATGTCTGCTTTTACATCTGCCAAAGGCGAGAACAAATCGGTTGTCGTGTAATCCAGATTTTTCTGCTTGCGGAATCTTTTGTAAAAAGCCTGTTCCGGAGCAAAGTGCAATACTTTTTTAGGTGCCGTAAAAAAATCAGTCTGATCGTTTAAATACAACCACAGTAACCGATGTCTCTCTAATGAAAGTGTGCTTGGCGAAAGCACATTGTTACGTTGTTTCCCATATCCATAAGGCAAAAAACTTCTAAAACTTTTCCCGTCAATCGGATCAGTATATTTGCTTCCTCTTAATGATAAAGCTAAAACAGGACGCGCCACATAACTTAAACGAATTAATATTGGACGGGGTATTGTATTAAGTACTAATTTAAAAAGTTTCTTCACGGTAAATGTATTTGAACACGAATTTCACAAATTAACACGGATTAATGTTGTGGTGAAATTTCACGAACCTTGATTTGGGTTAAAGTATTATTCTTTCATATTTAAGGCTGTCTTCTCCAAAATTAACTAGTAAACCCAGTTTGTTTTGTGAGGCGGCCAGGTAATTTAATGTTTGTTTTATTTCACTTGTTGTTAGAGCTGTAATTGCTTTAAGTTCCAGAATAATTTCGTCAAAAATAACAAAGTCTGCAAAATAGTAACTAGGCAATATAATATCTTTATAAACAATATTATATCTTAATTCCCGATTGTACGGGATATTGTTTTTTTGAAATTCATATTCTAAAGCATCACCATAAACCTTTTCACTATGTCCCTTTCCTAAAATTTTATGGACTTCCATACAGATTCCAATAATTTTATAAGACTCATCTTTTAAATATAAATCACTCATCATTCAGTCTCTCTATGGGTGTAATTTCAGCAAAAACAATATTTCGTGTTAATTAGTGAAATTTGTGTTATAAAACCAACGGCACTTTTCGGAATTCATCTTCCTCATTGCTTTCGATTCCAAGCGCTTTATAGATGTATTGAAAAGTCGATAAAATTTCTGGTTTACCATCCACTAAAGCGACATCATGTTCGAAATGAGCACTTGCTTTTCCGTCTGCGGTAGTAATGGTCCAGCCGTCTTTGTGTTGTTTGATGTTTCGGGTTCCAAGATTGATCATAGGCTCGATCGCTACAACCATTCCTTCAACAAACAGTTTTCCGCGACCGCGTTTTCCGTAGTTTGGCATTTCTGGTTCTTCGTGCATTTTCTGTCCTAAACCGTGTCCTACCAACTCGCGAACTACTCCGTATCCGTGAGCTTCTGTATATTTTTGGATCGCATTTCCAACATCTTCCACGCGATTTCCGGCTTTAAATTCTCTGATTCCTACGTAAAGAGATTCTTTCGTTACTTTCAAAAGTTTTTTAACTTCGGGAGCAACTTCTCCAATTTCGAAACTATAGGCGTGATCACCGTGATATCCATTTTTGAATGCACCGCAATCTACCGAAATAACGTCACCGTTTTTCAAAGGTGTATTGTTCGGAATTCCGTGTACAACCTGAGAGTTTGGACTCATACAAAGTGAATTCGGGAAATCATACAGACCTAAGAAGCTTGGAACTGCACCGTGATCACGGATAAATTCCTCAGCCAGTTTGTCCAGGTATAATGTAGTTACTCCTTCTTTAATTTCAGAAGCAATCATTCCCAATGTTTTAGATACGATCAAAGCACTTTCGCGCATTAATTCGATTTCTTCACGTGATTTTACAATAATCATAATTTCGGATTTTCAGTTCGCAAAAGTACAAATTTTAATATTATCTTTTTATTTAAAAATTTTTCGCAACGAATTCACAAATTAAATGGAATGACAGGCGTTTAAAAATTGGTCGCGAATTCACGAATCAATATTTATGCGTAAAGTTTGCCAATAGAAATTTGTGAATTCGTGGCGAACGGATAATTAATGAAGAGTTATTGGTTCACAGAAAAAACGTAAATTAGTAATCATTGAAATGAATTAAATTATGGAAACGTCTGTAGATCATGAAAATATAGTAAAGAAGAAAGCCCTGAAACGGATGAAAAATAATGCATTGGGACTCTTAGGTATCGCAGTGCTTTTGTTTGTAGTAGCGGTTTATTTTAAGATTCCGATGCTTCAGGCTTTTAGTGAAGCGGCGATGGTGGGCGGTATCGCCGACTGGTTTGCAGTGGTGGCATTGTTCCGTCATCCGTTAGGAATTCCGATTTGGCACACGGCCATTATTCCGACTAAGAAAAATGAAATTGGTGAAAACTTAGGGAATTTTGTTTCGGAAGAATTTCTGAATCGGGAGAAACTGGAAATAAAACTCGAAGAATTTAATTTTGCTACGAAAGCAGCTGATTGGCTTTCGCAGGAGGAGAATGCCAATAAAATTGCCAGTGTTGTGGCTTTAAATATTATTCCGGGAGTTTTAAAAACGATAAAAGATGAAGATATCAAACGATTTATTCAAACTCAGTTCAAAGAAAAACTGGAAGCAATCAATTTTGGCGATTGGGTAGCGTTGGCGTTAGAGCCTTTGCAGAAAGGAAATGTGAAAGAGGAACTGCTGACCAACGTGTTGAATGTGATGAGTACAGAGCTTGCTAATAATAAAGATCTGATTCGGAAAAAAGTGAAAGCATCGACTCCGTTTTTAAGTTTTGGTTTGGCAGATAAAAGTATTACAGAGGGAGTTTTTAATGGGCTTGCTGATTTTTTAAACGAAGCCAAACATCCCGGAAGTGCTATCAGGATTAAGATAGATGAGTATGTGTACAATTTTCTGGACAAAGTAAAGCATTCAGAAGAGATGCGGGAGAAGATTAATACTGTGATATTGGGTTTTGCCGGAAAAAAAGAGGTTCAGGATTATGTCAACGGAATTTGGGATGAAATAAAAAGATCGATTTCAGCTGATTTGGAAAAGGGTGAAGAATCGTCAATTAAGAAAAATATTTCGGGTTTGATTGAGGGGTTCGGAAATGGATTAAAAGAAGATACCGTTATGATCGACAAGATCAATAATTTCATCAAGAACGATTTGCTTTCGATGCTGCTAAACAATAAAAAAGTAATTGGAGATTTGATTTCGTCTACCGTGAAAAGCTGGGATGGAAAGGAGGTTTCGGAAAAATTAGAACTGGAGATCGGAAAAGATCTGCAGTATATCCGAATCAACGGAACTTTGGTAGGAGGTCTTATTGGACTCGTGATTTATGCCGTCGAATGGACGTATCATTATTTGGTCTAATCCATCAGTAAAAAATGATTTAACACATAGAAGGATTATGCGTTAAAAAACGTGAAATGTCTTTTTTAGGAGTATCGGGACTATGAGCCTGGATAATAGCCACAGATTAGGGGATTAAAAAGATTATGAAATCTGCAAGATCTGCGTGCAAAAAGATTTAACACATAGAGACATAGATTGAATGCACAAAAAAGAACGCAAAAAGAAATATGTTTCTATGTGTTAAAGTAGATTTTAAACTTTAATCCGGATTGGCCATGATTTTGAACAACTCTGAATTTGAGATGTAAAATCGATTGTCCAGAGCAATTGCGGCTAGTTTTGCGCTAACCAGATTGTTTTCTCGTGTATTGATCAGAAATAACGAGCTTTCTCCGAAAGAGAACAATCGTTCTTCTGAGGTTAACATCGCGGCATTATTTTCTACTAAATTTTTTACCAGTTTCTTTTGTCTGATCAGCGAATTGATTTCTACTTTCTGTGCACTTATTTTGTTGGTCAGCTGTGTTCGTTCCAGAGCAAGAGCAAATTCATTTTCCTGAAGTTTGTATTTGGCCAGTTTCAGACTTCCACGTTCTTTTCGAAGAAACAAAGGGAAGTAAAATTCTAAGCCAACTTTGTAATCGTCAAATTTATAATTGTCAATATATCTAGGATCAGATAAATAAGAATACCCAACGTTTATTTTAGGCAACAGCATGTTTTGCTTCAGGTCTTTTTCAACCTTGAGGATGTCTATTTTATTTTGCAGTGCATTCAGCTTCGGATGTGTTTCTAAATTGGTATCGCCTTGTAGTAGATCGTTTGTTTTCAGCGTTTCTTGTAAAGTCGATTCAAGCGCTGTTTCCGGCACTAGCTCGTCTGAAATTTCCAATGGGATATTATTCTCCAGCCACATATAATTCGATAATTCGAGTTTGGCTTTGGTTAATTTTAATTTAGAATCTTCCAGACTTAAGGCTCTGTTTCTTACAATAATTCCGGCTTCAATACTGTCTATTGCCGGCTTGTCGCCTTGTTCGATGAGCGATTTGATTCCTTTTAGACGAATTTCAGCATTGTTGTTGTACATTTCATAAAGCTTCATTTCCTCGAAGTTTTTCTTCCAGTTGAAATAAGCCAGTGATGCATCATACAAAATGCCAACCGCCTGAAGTTTTCTTTCAGCCTGACTTAGTTTGATCTGAATTTTAGCTTTTCGCACATCTGCCATTCTTTGGTTGATGAACAATCCCTGTCCAATTGGAACACTGATCCCAAAAGAAGTTAATCCCTGATTGGGAGTAGTATTTTCAGGATTCAGGTACACTCCTTCGTTATTGTCGAATCCCGCTTTCAGTTCAATTCCGTACCAGGTCGGGATCTTAAAACTGCTGTTTAGAATCGAATAATATTCTTTGTCTTTAAATTTTTTCTGACTGAAATCAACTTCAATTTTTGGGTCAAAACCACCACGTGCCATCATCAGATTAGCTTGTGCTTTGCTGACTTCCAAATTGGCATTTTTAACCAATGGATGGTATTTTTTTACATACCCCAAAAACTCATTGTAGGTGAGTTCTTTTGAGAAGGGCTGCTGGCCAAAAACGGTACAGCCCAGAAAAAGAAAAGCGATAAGTATTGGTTTCATTATTTTTTTTCTTTAGTTACTTTTTGGGTACTTTTATAATAATTAGGAGGGAATCCGTTTAGGGTTCTCCAGATTTCGAACCAAATTGGCACCGTGTCTAATAGGGCAATAGTTTGAGCACCGGAACCAATACTTAATTGTTTTGGCCATTTCGTCTCATCCGGGTCCGGAGCAATTAAGATTCTGTATTTACCATTCTCACTGATGAAGTTTTCTATCGCTACCACTGTTCCTCCAAAAGTTCCGTAAGACATGTCCGGCCATCCTGAAAACACAATGGTAGGCCATCCGTCAAACCAAACGCGTACTTTTTCTCCTTTTCTGATCAAAGGGAGGTCAATTGGGCTGATATAGGTTTCTACTGCGATATCATAATGAGAAGGCATTATCGTTACAATTGGTGTACCTTCTTTAATCGTTTCACCTAAACCTGCCTGCAAAGCGCGGTTGATGTAACCGTCCTGTACCGCTCTGATGTAGTACATGCCATTACGCAAGCTGTAATTGGCATATTGATTCTCCAGTTTGCTCACTTGTGCTTCCGTATCAAATTTATTACTCAGGGTGGTAAATTGGTCACTTCTTGCTTTGGCTACTTTTTCACCGTACTCAGCCGTAATTCTGTTAATCTCTACTCTGGCATTGATGTATTCATTTTTACTGGTGAGGTATTTGTTTTCCTGCGTGATGATTTTAGCATCTACATCTTGCAGTTTCAGACGTTTTTCTTCGACATCGGTAAGTGGTTTCAAACCTTCTTTGTTTAATTGCACCGAACGATTGTATTGTGTATTGGCAATTCGCAATTGCGTTTTTACAGCTACAAGATCAATACTGTCACTTTTTATTTTTAAAAGTGATTGTTTGACTTTATTTCTGGCTTGTTCCAGTTTTAGTTTTCTTTCGTTTTCAATCGCCTGAATCTGACCGGAAAGCGTGGTTACTTTTTCGCCATAAGATTCTAAGGAATTTTTCTTCGCGTCGACCTGATTTTTGGTATTTTCAACCAAATTAGGATCCATATAATCTTCCTTGATCTCAGAAATAAACAGAATCGTGTCTCCTTTTTTAACAAAGTCACCTTCCTGCACGTACCATTTTTCAATACGTCCCGAAATCACACTCTGAATCGATTGTGGCCTTTGGTTGGGTTTTAAAGTGGTTACCGCTCCCGAACCCGAAATATTCTGAGTCCACGGCAATAAAAGTGCAATAATTCCCAGAATGGAAGATGCAATTATAATTCGGTTTAAAATTTTATAATGTGGCCTGTTGCTTAGGTTTCTTACAGTCTCATAGCGATCAAGCGGCTGTAATTTTGTTTTATTGTCAGAGATATTTAACATGGCTTATTGTTTTTTTTGATCCAGTATAATTTGACCGTTTTGCATTGTAATTTTTCGCGTCGATTTGGTTTTCCAATATGGATTTTTGGAAGAAACGATAATCGTCCATTTGTTCTTATCCGAAGTAATAAAATCTATGATTTCATTCGCCACTTTTTCGTCCATAGTGTCTGTTGGATCTTCGTAAAAGAGCACTTTTGGCTTGTGAATAATACTTCTGGCCAACAGGATTTTTTGAGCATTAGAAGACGATAACTGTTTTCCTTCCGGGTGAATATGGGTATTCAGGCCTTTAGGTAATAATTTAATCAGCGGACTAAGCTGAACTCCGTCCAGTGCCCATTTCAAATCTTCGGTACTGATCATTGGATCATTAAAAGTAATGTTCTCTAAAATAGTGCCCTCAAATGGTGTTTCGTTGTGAATGATGCTGCCAATTTGTGAGCGGTATTGTTTCAGATTTATTTTTCTGAAAGTATCGTCGTTGATGTAAAAAGCTCCCGAACTTTGTCTTAATAAGCCTGATAGCAATCGAATAAGCGTTGTTTTTCCTGATCCGTTTTCACCTTCAATAACAATTTTTTCACCCTGATCGATTTTTAACGTAATGGAATCTAGGGCATTGGTTGGAGAATCCGGGAATTTGAATTTTAAATTCTCTGTTTCTAAAGAGATGCTGTTGTAGCAGTGATCGTTTAGGGAATCAGACTCGGAGTTTTCCTCTAAAGCTAAGTCCGTTACCTGTCCGATTTTTTCAACAGAAGTTAAAACATCATAGAAGCTTTCAAGTCCCAGAATGATTTTTTCTACCGATGTAATCACAAGTAAAATGATAATCTCAGCAGCAACAAACTGCCCGATGTTCATTTCCTGGCTTAGTACCAGATACCCTCCGATAGACAATAAACTGGCGGTAATAATGACTTTGAAAATAATCAATTGGGTAAACTGTTTTTTGATTACGCTAAAGTGTTTCTCTCTGTAATTCAGATAACCCGCTACGATCGAATTGTTTTTTTGAAGTGCAAAATCATAATTCAGTTCATTACGGAAACTAAAGTTATTACGGGCCATTTCCTGTAACCATCCCGCCACTTTGTATTTGAATTTGGATTCTTTTAAACTTGTTTCTAAACCTGATTTGTATGAAAATTTAAAAATAAAGTACAAAAGAAGGAACAG
Source organism: Flavobacterium tructae (assembly GCF_001853485.1). Classification (NCBI taxonomy): domain Bacteria; kingdom Pseudomonadati; phylum Bacteroidota; class Flavobacteriia; order Flavobacteriales; family Flavobacteriaceae; genus Flavobacterium; species Flavobacterium tructae. The sequence goes on from NZ_MIKE01000028.1 coordinate 48,339, forward strand.
TAAAAGTCCGAACACAATAAAATAGGGATGATATAAAGACAACAGAATAATTCCGAAAGTAATCTGCAGTAAAGCGGCAGAAAAATCGGTTAATAATTTTGAAGTTCCTTTTTGAATCGTTAGGGTATCAAAAAATCGGTTCGTTAGTTCCGGTGGGTAAGTGCCATACAATTCTTCTGATTTTATTTTAGGCAGACGGGCTGCAAACTCAAAAGAAGCACGAACAAATATTTTTTGCTGTAAGTTCTCTGTGATACGCAGCTGCATAAACGAAAGTACTCCAACAAGAGCCACACCACCCACTACAAGTATAATAAGTACAATCCAGGAAACACTAACTCTTCCGGATTGTATAAAAGTAATGATGGCCTGAATTCCCAGTGGAAGCGATAAACTGACTAACCCGGCAAAAATGGCATAGAAAAAAATTTGGTAAATGTCTTTTTTGTCCAGTTCAAGTAAATGGTAAAATCTTTTTAAAGGAGTCATACTGTTTTTGTTATAATTAGCGCAAAACGTTTTCTGCAAGGTTTAGGTAAAATTGAGTTGTCGTAACCGTCTCATTACAATCTGTAATTGTTTTCAAATGATCCGTTAGAAAATGCTGATGTAAACTTCCTTCAACAATGGTTGAAACCAGTGATTTGGCGTAAGGATAATCGGGATTTACTTCTTTTACAATCTCAACAATTCGATTAATCATTCTTTTGTAAATTAAGAAAAAGCCCTCTTTGTTTTCCTGATCCACTTCTTTTGTGTGAAGTGTTTTGGTGAACTCGGCAATTATGATCTTATTTAAAATAGACTCATTAATATGATCTGTATAAATATCGTCAGATATTTTTTCGGTTACAATCGTAATGGCTTTTTTAAGCTTTTCTTTTTTATCGGTGATGTTAGTGGTATTAAAAACTAATTTATACTCGATCCAGCTCCAGTACCAGGATGACAGGTATACCAGCAGTTTGTGTTTGTTCTCAAAATAACGATAAATCGAACTTTCGTTTGAGCCTATTTTTTCACCTAACTTTTTAAATGTAAAATTATCAAAACCAATATCGTCAATTAGAAGAATACTCTGCTCAATTATTTTTTTTCCCAACGCAGATGTTTCCGGATCTTTTACATAGATCTTTTCGTTGATCTGCATTTTTATATTTGATAGTATAATTTGCATGAAAAAACATTTTTTCTGCAAAGATAATAGTAAAGCTATTAATTAAGAAATTTTAACTATTATTTATGTTTGTTTTTTTTAGTCCCGGTCCCGTTTTAAAATAGGAAACCCGACAGGTTTAAAAAAAAACTGTCGGGTTTATTTATTTTGAGGATTTAGTACTATCGCGATTCAGACTGAAAACTGCGACTAAAAACTAAATACTACAACAACGAATGGCAAGTCATCGCATTTGGCTGAGGCACGCCCATTAATTCCAGAATTGTAGGAGCGATGTCACCCAGAACACCATCCTGAATATTTTTCAACTCTTTATCGACTAAAATAATCGGTACCGGATTGGTGGTATGTGCTGTATTTGGACTTCCGTCAGGGTTAATCATCGTTTCGCAATTTCCGTGATCGGCAATAACAATCGTGGTGTAATCGTTGGCAAGAGCCGCTTCGATTACTTCTTTTACGCAGGCATCTACTGCTTCACAGGCTTTAATTGCAGCACTCATGATTCCCGTATGACCTACCATGTCACCATTGGCAAAATTTAGACAGACAAAATCTACTTCGCCTTTGTTTAATTCAGGAACCAAAGCGTCTTTTAATTCATAGGCACTCATTTCCGGCTGTAAATCGTAAGTGGCAACTTTTGGGGAGTTTCTTAAAATGCGTGATTCTCCTTCAAATGGAGTTTCTCTTCCTCCCGAAAAGAAAAAGGTCACGTGCGGATATTTCTCTGTTTCGGCAATACGAATTTGTTTTTTACCTGCCTTCTCTAAAACCTCACCCAGAGTTTCGGTAATATTATCTTTGTTGTAAACGACTTTTACGTTTTGGTACGTTTCGTCGTAGTTGGTAAGCGTTACATAATACAAGTTTAATTTGTGCATGTTCTGCTCGTGGAAGTCTTGCTGCGAAAGCGCTTCTGTAAGTTCACGGCCTCTGTCGGTTCTGAAGTTGAAAAAGATAACAACATCATCCTCGGTGATGGTTGCCAGTGGTTTTTCCTGCTCGTCAACCATTACGATTGGTGCGATAAATTCATCGGTTACATCGTGTGCATAACTGTCAAGAATGCTTGAAACCGCATTTTTAGACGGAGTTCCTATACCGTTTACTACTAAATCATAAGCCAGTTTTACGCGCTCCCATCGTTTGTCACGATCCATTGCATAATAACGCCCAACGATTGAAGCAATTTTTACAGGAGTATTTTTGATGTGCTCTTCTAGATCCTGAATGTATTTTGCTCCCGATTTAGGGTCAACATCACGACCGTCTGTAAACGCATGAACAAAAACATTTTCCAGCCCGTATTCCTGAGAAGCATCGATTAATCCGCGTAAGTGCGAAGTATGAGAGTGAACACCTCCGTCGGAAACTAATCCTAAAAAGTGAACTTTTTTATTGTTTTCTTTAGCATAAGTAAAAGCATCAATAAGGACTTGTTCTTTGGCAAGTGTTTGATGTGCTACGGCTAAGTTTATTTTGGCTAAATCCTGATATACAATTCTTCCGGCACCAAGATTCATATGCCCCACTTCACTGTTTCCCATCTGACCTTCAGGCAAACCAACGTTTAATCCGTCAGTACGAAGCTGAGCGCTTGGGTAATTTTTGTAAAGGCTGTTTATAAAAGGAACATTTGCATTGTCTATTGCAGATACTTTAGGGTCAGGAGATTTTCCCCAACCGTCTAAAATCATAAGGATTACTTTCTTGTTCATTAGTTTTCGTTTTTTACAAAGATAATTCATTTCTAAAGTCGACAAAAAAGCGCGGTGACAATTATGTTTAATAAAATGAAGCGTAGTAAAAAATACTAATTTGGTTGCAGAACCCTAAAAATTTTAAAATTAATTCACGCTAGGCTCTTCTTCGGATCTTATTTTTGACCCCATTATAGTCTATAAAATATTTCACACTTACTGAAAAGATATGTTTTAAAGCCTGATTGTTCAGTAAATCGGTGATGTTGTGTTTAAAGTCTTTGTTGATAATGCGTTCAAAATTAACACCATTATTGCGATATAAAACCGAAAGCTGACTGCCCGGAGCAAACCACCAGGAATACGATAAATCAGTGTTCCAGGAATAAAAGCTTGAGTTTTTATTCTTGGTGTATTGTGGATAAGGCGTTAAAGTTCCGTTTTGCTGAAGTTCAAGGATGTCTTTATTTTCGGCATAAGACCAATATTGTCTTACAGCCAGATTAAGTGTCATCGCACTGTTTATGGCATATTTTCCGTTTAAAGTGTTCGAATAAGTAATAACATTTCGATTCGCAAAAACGATTGTTTCAGGAGTGTTGTCATTATCATCATCGTCAAAATCGTCAATATAACCTTTGTTGTTGTTTCTTCGCAGGAAACTAAAAGCATAGGTTAGTAAAAGTTTATCGCTAAAACGGTATCGAGGTCCAGCATCAACACCATAGGCCATTCTTCCTGCTTCGTCCGCAAAGATTATAAATGGATTTAAGTCCAAAGCAAATTTCTTGTTGTAATTAGTCGAAACGCTTCCCCAGATTTCTATTTTTCTTGGAATGATAACATAGCGGTTTTCGGCTCTTGGCTCGTAATAATCATGTGAATTTAGAGGGAAAAGATCAATCCCGGCACCGTAAAAATTGTTTTTCAGGGTAGAAAGATTGACTTCTGTGCTAATTCGGTTATCCTGTACTTTTCCGGATTCTTTATTGAATTCGGTATACATATCATAGTCAACCCTGAAAGTATTAAAGAGTTTTGTAGGGTTTAGAATGCGGTAGTTACCATTTCCGTAAAGATTGTAATAATTGGTATAAAAATTAATCCCCATATCGTTGGGGTCAAAACCTTTAGAAACAAAATCGGAGCCAATACTATAGCGATAATTTCCGCTGGTTTCTGCAAAACGAATGGTACTGAAAACACCATTTTTGTCTTCAGTATCGTTAATCAAACTGTATTTTACATTACCGGATAAGCTGTAGGTGTTGGCTTTGGTTCTTAAGTCCCAGGCCAGTGCCGTTACGTTGGCATCCCTGTAATGCCCATTTCGGGTAACGTTTGTATTGATAAGAGTCACGGAAGAATTTTTGCGAAAGCGCTGATCTAAAATCAATACATTATAATTGGTTAGAGGTTCAGCAACCACACGTCTTGTTTCGCCTGAAAGAGTGTCTTTTATAGTAGCAAACGTTTTTTCGGTAACCGCATTTAAAATCCCGATTCCTAATCCTTTTTGGGTTCTTCCTGAAATTTTTAAAGCGTTGATGAGGTTCACATTCTGAACTTCTTCAATTATTTTTTCATTGTCATTTAAAGTAATGTCTATGGAAGGTTTGCCTCCAATTCTTCTCGAATAAAACAAACCTCCCTTGTTGAATAAATCAGTTCCTTCTGTAAAAAAGGCCCTGTTTTCGTTGAATTGCTGTTCAAACGGACCTAAATTCAAAATCTGATCGTCGTATTTCGTTTGCCCAAAATCAGGAATCAGAATCGCGTCAAGAGTAAAAGCATCATTAATACCGTACTTAATATCCATACCGCCTTTCAGTGTCCCATATGTTTTTTGACCGTCTGAAGCATTTAAATAATAAGAGGCGTAAGGCATAAAAAACAATCAGGTAGGAGGTTTTATATTGACAATTCCCTCCAGATTACCATTTTGCTGTGTGAATGTTCCAATTTTGGTGTCGATTAAATTCCAGGTATATTTTTTGCGTTCCCGTCTGATCTCTCTGAAAAAATTAATCCCCCAGGTTTGTTTGTCTGCGGCTGAAAAACGTAAGGCGGCATAGGGAATTTTGATTTCAACGGCCCATCCTTTGTCATTCAGCACCGCTTTGCTGAGCCATACGGCATCCCAGGAATAATCTTCGCCATTGGCATCTGTCATGATGCAGTCGCCCTGTACATCTGCTGCCGATACAAAAAACTGAAAATTTTGCTGGCCATCGTTAAAGCCATTGATAAAAACACCAAACATATCGGAAGTTCCGAAATTATCACGCTGCGAAATTTCTTTTAAAATTTTGGAAGGATCATCGTGAAGTGTTGCGGCTATATAGATTGCATCATTATTGTATAAAACCCTTACTTCAGTTTTTTGATTGTCAGGAATAGGTTTGCCGTTATCAGGCTGATACATTACAAAATCTGTAGCCGGAGAAACATTTTTCCAGGCAGGTTCGTCCAGTTTTCCGTCAATTAAAATGTTTTCCTTAGTCAGTTCAGCCTGCAGTGTTTTCTTTTGGGCATGACACCAAAAAGTAAAAAAGAGAAAGCTGATAAAAACTAATTTTTTCATAGTATTTTAAAAAATAGAAGAATGGATATTGCGCTTTGGTTAACAGACCCTGTTTTTTTTCAAATGTTACAGTTTTAATTGAAATAAATGATTTTTCTGTATTTTTTGCAAGAAAAGTACGAAAAATCAATTTTTTATTCATCCTTGAGTAAACCTCCTACAAAAATATTTGTTTTTTGAACCAAATACTAATTTGTTAAGCTGATTCTGTTAAAGTTTCACCAAAAAAGGGCTGATTTACAGCCTTATATTTTGCCAGGTATATTTTTTTTATACTTTTGCCAAACCCAAACCTCTGTTTAACCTAAAGAAATTCAATGATTTACAAGATTTATCCATTACTGGTGTTTTTGCTGTTATCTTTTGGTAAAGATTCAAACAACACCTCCGAAGTTAAAAAAGCAGCTGTAAAAACTATTGCTAAAATAGAAACGTTTACAGTTGATTCGAAAATTGAGAGTATTTACAATACCTTAAATCCCAATCATTTTTCACTACCTGAGCTTAGAACTTTCTCTGAAGCCTTAAAAGGGTTTTACTTCTTGAAAGAAAGAGGCGTAATCCAAAAAGACATCCTGACACTTATCGATTTTAGCCTGTCGTCAAACACCAAACGTTTGTGGGTAATTGACTTGGCTACCAATACTGTTTTATTTAATTCTTTAGTAGCTCATGGCAGAAATACCGGAGAAGAATTTGCATCTAATTTTTCAAATGCCAATTCCTCTTTCAAAAGCAGCCTGGGATTTTATGCGACAGGCGAAGTCTATAAAGGTAAACATGGTGTTTCTTTACGCTTAGACGGACTGGAGAACGGAGTGAATGACAATGCCCGCGAACGTGGAGTTGTCATGCATGGAGCTGATTATGTTTCAGAATCGTTTATCAGAAATAACAAACGATTAGGAAGAAGTCAGGGATGTCCGGCAATTCCAATGGGATTGACTAATGAAATTATCGAGATCATAAAAGACAAATCGCTTTTGTACATCTACCATCCATCCAGAAGTTTCGCGATGGAAGAGAGGCTAATTTCTTAACTTAGCATACAAATCCGAATCCAGATTATAAATATCAGCTCTGAAAATGAGCTGATTTTTTTTGCTCCATGCTGTCCAGTACCATTGGTATAAGGCGTATTTTTTTGTGATTCGAATGCTGGTTGTCTTTTTGGAAGCGATGATGGTGTCAATTTTATCTTTAGACCAATTTGTTGAATCTCCTAAAATATGTTCAGCCAGTTCCAGCGGATTTTCTACACGCACACATCCCGAACTTAAGGAACGGTTGTTTCTTCCGAAATTATTTCGATGGTTCGTATCGTGCAGGTAAACACTATGATTGTTTGGAAATAAAATTTTCATTAATCCCAAAGCGTTATTGTAACCCGGACTTTGTACATAACGGTAATTCCCCGGTTTATTTTCGTTCCAGGCAGCAGGGGAGACTTCCTTTCCGGCGGTATCATAAATAGTAATATTTTTATTCGCCAGATAATTTCGATTGCGTTTCATTGCCGGAACCACATCTTCCTTTAAAATAGTTGGCGGTACAGTCCAGGTTGGGTTAAAAACCACCGTTCTTAATTTTGAAGTAATGATTGGAGTTTTTCTCTTACTTGTTCCTACGACAACATTACGCACCAGAGTTGTATCCTGACTTTCAACAACATTTAATTTGTAATCAGGAATGTTGATAATAAAGTAGTCTTCGGCCAAATCAGTAGTATACCATCTCCAGCGTTCTAAGTTGGCGATAATTTGATGTTTTCTTTTCTCTTTAGAAAAATTAAGGGCACTTATCGTTCCAACTCCGATAACACCATCAGCAGCTAAGCCATGTCTTTCCTGAAATTTTTTAACCGATTCGAAAGTTTTGTGGTCATAAATAGAAGTAAGACTGTCCTTTCCGGTCATGTCTTTCCAGAACAAGAGTCTTTTTTTGATGTTGATCAAAGCGGTGTTAGTATCATTTAAGGTGATTTTGGTAACCGATTCAATAGGCTGGATATCGTCATCCGGAAAAGTATTGATGATTTCCAGTGCTTTTAAAAGTTGTTTGTAAGGAGATGCCTTCGATTGAATGCCGTCTACAATACTATCCAGTTTGTTTTTGTTGAATGCTTTTATCAGGACATTGTTTACGTCAAATGTTTTTTCTTCCAGATCCCAATCGGTGTATAGTTTTTTGGGGTCTAGTTTTCCTTTGTAAAGATGGTTGAGGTATTTTTCAAAATTATAAGTCAGTAAAACATCGTAGGTTGCCAGATCAGAATCACTTAACGAACTAATTTTACTTTCGAATTTTTGTAGTTTCGAAGCTTTGTAATCCTCGGGATCCAGACCCAATTGCTCGGCATCGGCCAATTGCGACAAAACATAGGTTCTTTTTTTCAGATTTCCCCAAACGGTCATGTTTTCTGATGAGTTGTAGAACAGCTTGAGTGTTTCACTTTTAAAGGTACCAATCAGGGCGGTATCAATTGAAACCTTTCTTTCGTCAGTAAGTATAATAGCCGGGGCGGCTTTTTTTACCACGGGAATAGCTTTTGGTGCTTCTTTTTTGCAGCTAATGAATAAACATATTATAAATAAAAAGTAAAAATTCTTCATTCAATATTCTTTTAAATATAAAACAATACACGCTACAGTTTTTAATCCGAACTAAATTACCTGGGGATGGAAGTTTGTTCTTTTCGTAAACGTACAATAGCGTTTTGATGTTAAATCAAATTGGCTTCATCGGTGTTGCAGTAGGTTTACGACGTTTGATTGCAGCCTTTTCAGATTCTTTACTCTTTTGAAGCTTTTCTGCAAAGATTTTCCGGATTTAAATTTGATTTTCTCGGCAAATATAGGTCTGATTTTCTCAAATAATGAAATAATTCTTATTAATTTTTCATTATTAAAATAAGACCGGTTAAGTTGGCCGTTTTCTAAACTTTTCCTTCAAAGATACAACTTTCGGCTGATTTTTCCTTTCGAAGCAGGGATTGATAATCGGAATAAATTTCTTTTGCTGTAGTTTCTTTTATACGAACTCCATTTTATGAGAAATAATTGATTTTATAACTTTTTAATTTTAAATAAGTTATCATTAAATGTGATTTTTTATTGAATTTTTTTGCCAAAAAGCTTAGATTTAACTGAATTTATGCCTTATCTTTGCACCGCAGTAATGCGAAAGTAGCTCAGTTGGTAGAGCTCCAGCCTTCCAAGCTGGTTGTCGCGAGTTCGAGCCTCGTCTTTCGCTCTAAAAAAACCGAGATTTAATCGTTTCGGTTTTTTTAACAAAAATAAAAAATTATTGAGTTTTGTTTTTTTAATGATTTAATTTTTTATATTTGCACCCTGTTAATGCGAAAGTAGCTCAGTTGGTAGAGCTCCAGCCTTCCAAGCTGGTTGTCGCGAGTTCGAGCCTCGTCTTTCGCTCTAAAAAAAACTGAAATTTAATTGTTTTGGTTTTTTTAGCAAGAATAAAAAATTATTGAGTTTTGTTTTTTTAATGATTTAATTTTTTATATTTGCACCCTGTTAATGCGAAAGTAGCTCAGTTGGTAGAGCTCCAGCCTTCCAAGCTGGTTGTCGCGAGTTCGAGCCTCGTCTTTCGCTCTAAAAAAAACTGAAATTTAATTGTTTTGGTTTTTTTAGCAAGAATAAAAAATTATTGAGTTTTGTTTTTTTAATGATTTAATTTTTTATATTTGCACCCTGTTAATGCGAAAGTAGCTCAGTTGGTAGAGCTCCAGCCTTCCAAGCTGGTTGTCGCGAGTTCGAGCCTCGTCTTTCGCTCTTAAAAAAGCCTCAAACAAATGTTTGAGGCTTTTTTCGTTTTTGCCTGTATTCAAGCGTATTCATGTAAAAAAAATCCAAATTCCAAATTTGATTGATAAATTGGAATTTGGAATTTAAAAAGATTGGATTTTTATTTCAGATTGCTCAGGTCGCTCCCAGTCTCCAATTCTGTCGGAGTTTCGTTTTGCAGAAACAAACGCGCCTGCAGGTTTCCTTTCAAAGTGATTGTATCGCCTTTTACTTCCAGCCAGCTGCCTTCTCTTAAACCTAAAACCGGGATTGTGTTGAAAGCATGGAATTCCTTAATTCTGGTTTCCCTTGTTTCGCCCATATGTTTAGATTGTAAGTCAGGATCCAGATAATGTGGGTTCAGATTAAAAGGAATCAGTCCTAAGGTTTGAAAACTTGGAGGGTAGATGATGGGCATGTCGTTGGTGGTTTGCATCGAAAGGCCGCAAATGTTACTTCCGGCACTTGTTCCTAAATAAGGAGTTCCGTTTTTCACCGTCTCAGAAAGAAGCTGCATAATATTGTACTTGTAAAGCTGCGTCACCAATAAAAAGGTATTTCCACCACCGGTAAATATTCCTTCTGCATTTTTTATGGCGTCAGCTGCATTTTCAAATTCGTGAATTCCTTTAACGGAGATATCGATCGAAGCAAAAGCTTCCGAGACCTTTGCGGTATAATCGTCATGCGAAATACCTCCGGGTCTGGCAAACGGAATAAATAAAATGCTCTTACAGTTTTTAAAGAGAGATTGTAAAGTAGGGAGTAAATACTCTAAATAGCTGCCTTCGTGAAGAGTAGAAGTGCTGGCAATGATAATGCTTTTCATAATGGTTTAAACTCAGGTTGAATTGGTTAAAGGTATTAAAAAACTCTCTTTGGAATACTTCTTTATGGGGTTTAATTAACATATTTTTACCAACTCCTTAGTATTAAATTTGGAGAACATTAAGATATTTTTACAGCTTTAAGAAAATCTTTAAAATTTTGTCGTCATGCACAGGTTCGTCTGTTTTCTGATTCTTGCTTTAGGGCAGACCGCTTGGTCTCAGGCTCAGGACGAGACCGTTTTAAACGGACGAATAAGTGCGAATGTCAATGATCTCGAAGGGGTTTATGTAATCAATGCGCGGACAGAGGGGATGACAACAACCAATTCTGCGGGTGCATTTTCTATTGGTGCTAAAGCAGGTGATGAACTTGTTTTTTCTTCGATACAATTCAAAGAAAGCAGAGTTGTATTAACAGATGAAAATTTCTCAGATATCAACTTTACTGTAAAACTTAATGTGGTAATGCACCAGCTGCAGGAAGTTATTATTAAAAATTACAATAATGTGAATGCTGTTTCTTTGGGGATTATCCCCAGCGGGCAAAAAACATACACAGAAGCCGAACGTAAATTACGTACCGCGACAGATCTAAATGCAAAGGCAAATGCCGGAGGTATGGTTGGTGGTTCTGTTTCTGCAGATCCGATGTTGAATTTTTTTTCAGGACGCACGGCTATGCTTAAAAAAGAGGCAGTGGTAGAGAAAAAAGAGGCTTTCATGAAGCTGTTGGAAAAAATGTTTACGCTGGAACATTTTGTGGGGCAATTGAAGATTCCTTTAGAATATGTAAAAGGATTCGAATATTACGTCGTAGATAATGATAGATTTACAGTGATTTTAAATTCTAAAAATAAGACTTCGACGGAATTTTTGCTGGCGGAATTAGCGGTTAAGTATAAAGAAATAATTGCAAGTGAAAATAAATAGATTTATAAAAACTAGTTTGCTGTTGCTGTTAGTCCAGTTGGGATTTGCGCAAAATAAGGTTTCAAAAGAAATTTCGGGACAGATTTTTGAGCAGTCTACTTCAGTTGAGTCCGTGAATATTATTAATAATACGACACAGGTTACGGCTGTTTCAGATGCAAACGGAGGGTTTTCGATTGTGGCAAAAGAAGGAGATGTTTTGGTGTTTTCGGCAGTAAATCTGGAAGGATATAAGAGACGAATCACGGCTGACGATATGAATACAGGTCGGCTTCAGATTAAAATGACAGCCAAAGAAGTGGAGTTGAAAGAGGTGGTGGTGAATGAAAATGCCAATATAACAGCTGAGAATTTAGGGATAATTCCGTACGGACAGAAAAAATATACCCCTGCAGAACGAAAAGTGTATACTGCGACTTCAACCTCGGTAGACAAGTTGCTTAACAAAATTTCCGGAAGAACAGCCATGCTTAAAAAAGAGGTTAATGTAGAGAAGAAAGAGGCGCTCTTTAGAAAAATGGAATATCTTTTTGAGGAAAATTATTATACAGAAAGATTACGAATACCTGTAGCAGATATTAAAGGATTTCAGTTATATTGTGTGGATGATGCTGATTTTGCCGTATCTTTGAATACTAAAAACAAAACAATGAGTATGTTTTTGTTAACCGATCTAGCCAGAAAATATCTAATAATTCTCGAAAATGAAAAATAGCCTAACCTTATTGCTTATAAGCCTGATTTGTCAAATTACAGTAGGACAAAATTCAAGAAAACCCATCCACGGACAAGTTACCAATAAATCGCTCGCCGTTGAAAGTGGTTTTGTGATGAATGTAAATGCCAATGTGAGAACCTTTATTGGTTCAGGCGGATTGTTTGATATCATGGCAAAACCTAAGGATACCTTGTTGTTTACGGGATTGGCGTTTCAGTCCAAAAAAATTGTGCTGACAGAAAAAGACTGTGCCGGAGTTCTGCTTTCGGTGCCATTAGATTTAATAAGTAATGAGCTGAAAGAAGTTTTGGTACATAAAGATCTAAAAGTAAAGTCACTTGGCGGAGGTTCACAACAATATGTCGACATGCAGTTTGAAGATGATAAGCAGTCTACGGCCAAAAATATTACAATGTACTCTGATCAGACGATTAAATACGGTATGAACTTTGTCAGAATTTTTAAAGATGTTAAAAAGCTGCTTTCTAAAGATGATGATGATAAGGAAGAAGTTATTACGGATCTTGCTTTTATTGAATATTCCAGAGCCAATTTCAAACCGAACTTCTTTACCGGTACTTTGGGGTTAAAAGAAGATGATATAGAATTGTTTCTGTTGTATTGTTCTAATGATCCGGAATCCAGAAAACATCTTGGTCCAGACCAGAAATTTGAATTGATTGATTTCCTGGTTAATAAAAATAAGGAATTTAAAAAAGTGAAAGTTTCTCAGTAATGAAAAATAAGGTAATCTATCCTTTAATAGGAATATTGTTTTTATCACTTTCTGCTTTCGCATTCCACAAGTTTTATGTGGGTGTTTTTCAGGTCAATTATGCCGCCGAGAAAAAGATGATTCAGATTACTTCCCGAATATTTATTGATGATCTTAATAATGGTATGGAGAAAAAATACCATAAGAAAACATTCGTAGGAACCGATAAAGAAACCGAAGCAGATGTAGAGCTGTTAAAGAAATACCTTGCAGAAAACTTTATCATTAAAATAAACGGTCAGTCCAAACCCATCACCTTTTTGTCTAAAGAGATAGAAGCCGGTGATGTTTTGGTTTGTTATTCGCGAATAAAAGACATCGATAAATTTAAAACTATTGAAATCTCTAATACTATTTTAGTAGATTGGAATGCTGAGCAACAGAATATTACGCACGTTACGGCATTTGGCAGTAAGAAAAGTGTTCTCTTTACCGAATCTTCCAGGAAAGAATTGTTAAAGTACTAAAGAATCGATAAAATTATTGATTTAATTGTTATTTTCACACCCTGACAAAATTACCATTACTATTTTATGAAAAAACTTTCATTATTGTTGATTTTTCCTGCAATGCTTGTCGCTCAGGAAAAAACAGTTGCTCCAAAGCAACAAGGGAAGTACGATACAAACAAATTCAGCCAGATGTATGATCTGCTGGCTACTCCAAATATGTTTCGTACCGCTTCGGGAGCACCAGGACCTGCGTATTACCAACAACAGGCCGATTATAAAATCGATATTGAATTAGACGATAAAAAATCAAGAATAGACGGGTCTGAAGTGATAACCTATTCTAATAATTCTCCTGATGTTCTGGAGTATTTGTGGATACAGCTAGATCAGAATCAGGCCAGAGCCAAAACGCAAACCTCTTTGGCGGAAAGTGAAAAAATAAGTCCCGTTTTGCCTTTGGATGGTTTCTCAAGTAAATATTTGAAAAAAGATTTAGAGCGCGGTTTTAATATTGAACAGGTAAAAGACATAAAAGGAAACCCAATGTCGTATACCATCAATGAAACCATGATGCGTATTAATCTGGCAACACCATTAAAGCCGGGTGAAAAAATTTCATTGGCCATCAAATGGTGGTACAACGTTAACAACTACAGAAAAGAAGGTGGCGGACGTTCCGGTTATGAATCATTTGATAAAGACGGAAATAAATTATACGTAATTGCTCAGTTTTATCCAAGAATGGCCGTATACAATGATGTTGAAGGCTGGCAGAATATGCAGTTTTGGGGAAGTGGAGAGTTTGCATTGCCTTTTGGTAATTTTGATGTAAACATTACAGTTCCTGCAGATCACATCATTGATGCTACCGGAGAACTGACCAACAGAGCGGAAGTTTTTACGCCGGAACAGGTAAAACGTTACGAACAGGCTCAGAAATCATTTGATAAACCAGTTGTAATTGTAACACAAGCTGAGGCAGAAGCAGCGGAAAAAGGATTTTCGGAAAAGAAAAAAACCTGGAGATTCAGTGCTAAAAATGTACGTGACTTCGGAATTGCTTCTTCAAGAAAATTCATTTACGATGCAATGGCTGTAAAAATTGGAAACAGAGTAGTAATGGCCGAATCTGTTTATCCGAAAGAATCAAATCCGCTATGGGGAGAAACTTCTACAATGGTGGTAGCGCATACTTTAAAAAGCTATTCAGCACATACTTTTGATTACCCTTATCCAAAAGCAGTATCGGTTTCAGCCGAAGATCAGGGGATGGAATACCCAATGATTTGCTGGAATTATGGTCGTCCAGATGAAAATGGGGTGACCAGCAAAGAGGTTAAAAACGGAATGATCGGTGTGGTAATTCACGAAGTGGGGCATACCTTTTTTCCAATGATTGTAAACTCAGATGAACGTCAATGGAGCTGGATGGATGAAGGTTTAAACTCCTTTTTACAATACATGGCAGAGCAGGAACTGGATTCGAACTTTCCTTCAAGACGCGGACCTGCGAAAAATATCGTTCCCTATATGAGTGGAGATCAGAAGTTTTTAGAGCCTATTATGTCGAACTCTGAAACCATTCATCAATTTGGAAATAATGCGTACGGAAAACCGGCTACAGGACTTAATATTCTGAGAGAAGTCGTAATGGGAAGAGAATTGTTTGACTATGCTTTTAAAACCTATGCCAACAGATGGAAATTCAAACACCCAACTCCCGAAGATTTCTTTAGAACGATGGAAGACGCTTCGGCGGTTGATTTAGACTGGTTTTTCAGAGGATGGTTTTATTCTACAGATTTTGTAGATATCGGAATCAAAGAGGTAAAACAATACTATGTTTCCGAAACCCCAACTGCAGATATCAAAGATATTAAGGTGAAAAAAGGACGTTTTGGATTTGAAAAAGGACCTTTCGTGTATTTAGTTGCCGGTGATAATGCCGAGGTAAACGCTTCGACTAAGAAACCACTAAAAGTAGAAGAGGTAAAACTATTGTCAGATTATGTGAGTCAAACCTTTACAGCAGAAGAAAAAGCAAGTCTGAAATCTCCTAAATATTTCTATGAAGTAGAGTTTAGTAAACCGGGAGGAATGATCATGCCAATTTTGGTTGAGATTACTTACGAAGACGGAACAAAAGAAAATTATCAGTATCCGGCGCAGATCTGGAGAAAGAATAACGACACGGCTAAAAAAGTGTATGCAACTGAAAAAGCAATCAAGAGCATTCAGATAGATCCGAAATTAATGACCGCCGATATTGATGTTACCAACAATAGCTGGCCAAAAGTAGAAGAAAAATCAAAATTTGATTAGCAATAAATCAAAAAAAGTGCTGTCTCAAAATGAGGCGGCACTTTTTTTATAAAATAAAACTTCTTTTAAAAGGAATTACTTCTGTTTTTTCTGAAACTGCTCCAGCGGAGCAAAATCTTTATAGCAAATACAATTTACCAGTTTTAAGAAGCTCCAGTGGAGCGTAATTCTTTTGAGGCAGTTCTCTTTTTTTTAAGTAAATTTTAAAACCGTCCGTTATAAAATTTAATATCTTTGTGAACACAAAAATAAAAGATATGTTTGGTATAGGAGGAGGAGAATTAGTTTTTATACTTTTTATAGTGCTAATGCTTTTTGGTTCAGATAAAGTGCCTGAAATTGCTCGTACAATGGGAAAGGCCATGGCGCAATTAAAAAATGCTACTAATGATATTAAAAGTGAAATTCAAAAAGGAGCTGAGGCCAATGGCCTTGATTCCAGATCACTTACGGATATAACGGGTAACATCAATGCGCAAATTAATGATGCCAAAAGCAATCTGATGGGGGACTCCGCTAATTTATTGGGAGACACTACCACAGAAATAGACAAAGTAAAAGAAGATATCGATTCAATCTCAGGACCTGTAAAACGCCAAAGATAATATGCTTGAAAAAATACAAAAATTAGACACCGAGTTATTGGTGTACCTTAACGGTTTAGGTTCTGAAACATACGATAAACTTTGGCTGATTATTACCAGTCAGTTAAATTGGACACCTCTTTTTCTGTTGTTTTTTTATTTAATGTACAAAAAAATAGGGGGGAAACAAACTTTGTATGTGATCCTTTTTATTGCCGTGCTAATCACTTTTACAGATCAGGTTACCAATTTGGTTAAATACACAGTTCAGCGACTACGACCATGTAATAATCCTGATATCAACACTATTATTCGAGTGGTGCAAACCCGAAAATCATTTAGTTTTTTCTCCGGACATGCAGCCAACACTATGGCGGTAGCGACCTTTTTATATTTCGTTTTAAGA
Organism: Flavobacterium tructae; assembly: GCF_001853485.1. NCBI lineage: Bacteria > Pseudomonadati > Bacteroidota > Flavobacteriia > Flavobacteriales > Flavobacteriaceae > Flavobacterium > Flavobacterium tructae. The sequence goes on from NZ_MIKE01000028.1 coordinate 64,623, forward strand.
CGCCGTATTAAGTTTTTAGGATTTATATTCCTATGGCCTTTAATCTTTGCTTATAGCCGAATTTACTTAGGATTGCACTATCCGGGAGATATCTTAACCGGTTATTTCTTTGGAGCCCTTTTCGGATCATTACTTTATTTGGTATATCGCAGGTTAAAACCACAATACTTTCCAGGATAGGTTTTTTTGAAGGTCCTGAGGGGATAAGATACTAAGGTTCTAAGTTTTTATTTGAGAAAACTTAGAGCCTTATTTGTTTAGTTTTTAATTACTTTGTTCAATTGTCTCCAGCTTGAGCTTGAGGTAAAATTGAATAGGAAAAAGGCTTTAGCCCAATGAAACAATGACAAATAACATGCTTAAAGGTTCTGAGTTTCTAAGGTTCTAAGTTTTTTTATTTGAGAAAACTTAGAACCTTAGCGCCTCAGTATCTTAGTCTCTCTTTAAAGTATCCTGCTAACCGTTAATCCATCACGAATAGGTAATAAAACCGTTTCGACTCTGGGGTCGTTTTTCAAGAGTAAATTGTATTCTAAAAGAACTTTGGTACTAACGTCATTTGGATGAACCGGTTCCAGTATTTTTCCACTCCATAAAACATTATCCGATAAGATAATACCGCCTTTGTTCATTTTGGGAACAATCATTTCCCAATAATTGATGTAATTTTCTTTATCGGCATCGATAAAAACCAAATCAAACTTGACGTCTAAAGTTGGAATGATTTCAACAGCTTCTCCTAAATGTTGGAAAATTTGTTTTCCCCAAGGAGATGCATCAAAATATTTACGTTGAAAATCGACTAATTCTTCTTTGATGTCAATGGTGTGCAGCTGCCCGTTTTCCTGCATTCCCTCACACAGACACAAAGCGGCATAACCGGTATAAGTTCCAATTTCGAGAATGTTTACAGGGCGAATCAATTTCGAGAGCATGCTTAAAACACGACCCTGAAAATGCCCGCTAAGCATTCTTGGCAGTAGTATTTTCTGGTATGTTTCTTTATTTAGTTTGGCCAACAATTCCGGTTCGTTTTCAGAATGTTGCTCGATATAATCTTCCAGTTCTTGAGAAATAAAATGCATCTTGTAGTATCTTCTAATTTTGAGTGTAAAAATACGAAAAATAGTGGCTCTTTTTTGAGTATAAAAAAACCATTCGTTGTATCGAATGGTTTTAGTTTCATAAAGTGAAGAGACTATTTTTTCAAAGCCTCATTAACTTCTTTAGCTGTTTTTACCGTACCGTCTTTAGCAGCTTTAGCAGCATTTTCTACTTTTTCAGCGCCTTTTTTAGTCGCGTCTTTTACATCTTCTGCTGCTTTTTTGGTAGCTTCTTTTACATCTTCAGCAGCACTTTCAGTTTTGCTTACTGCGCTATCTTTTACTTCTTTAATATCGGTAGTTAAAGAGTCAACTTTGTTTCCAAGAGTTAGTTCTTCCTCTGCAGGTTTTGGTTCCTTCTTTTCGCAAGATTGAACAGCGAATGCTAATAAAGCGATAACAGCCAGACTTAAGATTTGTTTTTTCATAAGAAATTGATTTTTTTAGATTGATTAAATTTAAAAGTTATAAAGCTGAAAAATAAAGATACACATTTTAAAATGATTGAGCTCTTTGTAAGATTATTTTCCTTTTGAGTGCAAGACAATTCTCGTGCCAAAGTTTTGAGTTTTGAAATGCTGAGCCATTTTTTTTATTCATTTTTAGAATAGAAAAGTATTTATTGTTGCATACTTTTATTTCGTTGCTTTTAAATCGTTATTTAATCACTAAAATGTTATCATTTTTTGTAAAATCAGTCAAAGTGATGTTGAAGATCACCGTTAATTCTTTTCCGGCTCTAACAACTCCAAGTGCCGCAGAAGGCGTTGTCATTTCAAAATCACTAAAAGTCATTCGGTTGGAGCCTTGCAGCGCAAAAGTACCGTCTTTATAGGCTGTTACTCTTATCTGAGTTTTAAAATCTTTGCTAACACCTGCTATAGTATAGGTTCCGTTAAAATTCCAGGTGTTTTCGTTTACTTTTTCGGCAGATTTTAGAGCGTATTTAATGTTTTTATGGTCATCGGTTTCCAGAGCTTTATAAGCAACATCGTCCATGCTTCCTTTGCCGCTTTTTAAGCTTTCAGCTGATAAGGAAACGGTCAGGTTTTTTATATCTGTAATTTTCGAATCTGTAACAGTTAAGAAAGCACTTCCCACTCCGTCTGAAGATTTCATCGTCCAATCGTGTATGTTGGAAGTTCCTGCAACTTCAAAGGCTGATTTTGATAAACTATATCTTTTTTGTGAGTTTACTTGTAAAGATAACATCAGTACTGCTGCTAATAAAATAGATTGGATCGTTTTCATTTGTATAGGTATTTGTTAAATTTTAAGATCAGTTTGCGGTTCAATTGGTTTTTGATAATGAGTTACTGTCTTTTTCTTATGTCAAATTTATTACGAACGAATAGCAAAAGACCTGATAAAAATCATGGTTAGGTTTTTATTTAAAGCGTATAATAGAGAGAAAATACATTTTCTGAGAAATGTTTTAAAAAGTGATTAACTTTGCAGCATGCAAATGGAGAAAAAAGATATAAGAGCCTTAACAAAAGATCAGCTTCGCGATTTTTTTGTCGCTAATAATGACAAAGCCTTTCGTGGAAATCAAGTCTACGAATGGTTATGGAGCAAAGGAGCGCACAGTTTTGAAGACATGACCAATGTCGCCAAAACAACTCGTACGATGCTGGAGGAAAATTTTGTAATCAATCATATCAAGGTAGATACCATGCAGCGCAGCAGTGACGGAACCGTAAAAAATGCCGTTCGTCTGCACGATGGTTTAGTGGTAGAGTCCGTATTGATTCCTACAGAAACCAGAACAACAGCCTGCGTTTCAAGTCAGGTTGGGTGTAGTCTGGATTGTAATTTCTGTGCCACTTCACGATTGAAAAGAATGCGAAACCTGGAACCGGGAGAAATCTACGATCAGATTATTGCGATAGACAAAGAGAGTCGATTGTATCACAATCACCCGCTTTCGAATATTGTTTTTATGGGAATGGGTGAGCCTTTGATGAATTACAACAACGTCATCAAAGCTATTGATATGGTTACCTCGCCGGAAGGATTAGGAATGTCACCCAAACGTATTATGGTTTCGACTTCGGGAATTCCGAAGATGATAAAAAAAATGGCCGATGATGATGTAAAATTCAAACTGGCAGTTTCCCTGCATTCGGCTATTGATGAAGTACGTGCGCGAATCATGCCTTTCAGTAAAAAATTTCCGTTAAAAGATTTGCGTGAAGCTTTGGAATACTGGTACAGAAAAACCAAAAGTAAAATCTCATACGAATATGTAGTCTGGAAAGGAATCAATGACGATAAAGCTTCGATTGATGCTTTGGTGAAATTTTGTAAATATGTTCCGTGTAAAGTCAATTTAATTGAATACAATCCAATTGATGATGGCGAGTTTCAACAAGCTTCAGAAGAATCAATTCTGGCTTATATAAAAGCATTGGAAAATATCGGAGTAGTGGTAAAAGTACGCCGAAGCAGAGGAAAGGATATTGATGCTGCCTGCGGACAATTGGCCAATAAAGAAGGATAAATAATGTTTTGCAGTTTTGTGCTGTAAACGAACAGCTTAATAAATTTTTAAAGATGCCTTGTTCTTCAAGGCATTTTTTATAGAGCATTGCCTGAGAGCGGACACTTTTGTTGATAACGAATTCAAATTGAGACAGAAGAAAGTTTTCGGTTCGTTTTTTTACATAAGCATTTAAATTATTGATATACTAATGTAAAATACACTGTATTTTTTTATTTAAAATAGTATATTTGGGATCGAAATGAATATTACTTCTCAAATAAAACAGCCCATCTTTAACGAGATGGAACTTTTTGAAAAAAAGTTCCATGAATCGATGACCTCAAAGGTGGCTTTATTGAATCGTATTACCTATTATATCGTAAACCGAAAAGGAAAACAAATGCGTCCGATGTTTGTTTTTCTAACCGCTAAAATGGTTTCTGAAGGTATTGTAAACGAAAGAACCTATCGCGGAGCTTCTGTAATTGAACTTATTCATACCGCTACTTTGGTACACGATGACGTGGTAGACGATAGCAATCGCCGTCGTGGATTTTTCTCCATCAATGCACTTTGGAAAAATAAGATTGCCGTTTTAGTTGGAGATTATTTATTGTCCAAAGGGCTTTTGCTCTCTATCGATAATGGTGATTTTGATTTGCTCCGAATCATTTCTGTAGCCGTTCGCGAAATGAGCGAAGGCGAATTGCTTCAAATTGAGAAAGCAAGAAGACTGGACATCACCGAAGAAGTATATTACGAAATCATCCGAAAGAAAACAGCAACGCTTATTGCAGCCTGTTGTGCACTTGGTGCAAAATCGGTAATTGAAGATGATGCTCAGGTCGAAAACATGAGAAAATTTGGCGAGCTGATCGGAATGGCTTTTCAAATCAAAGATGATTTATTTGATTACAGCGAAGAAGCTATCGGTAAACCAACCGGAATCGATATTAAAGAGCAAAAAATGACTTTGCCTTTAATTCATGTTTTAAATACTTGTACCCCGCAAGAAAAAAAGTGGTTGATAAACTCCATCAAAAACCACAATAAAGACAAAAAACGTGTCAAAGAAGTTATCGCATTTGTAAAAAGCAATAATGGATTAGCTTACGCTGAACAAAAAATGGTGCAATTTCAGCAGGAAGCACTTTTGCTACTGGATAATTTTTCAGATTCTGAGTTTAAAGATGCCCTTGTTTTAATGGTAAACTACGTTATTGAAAGAAAAAAATAGTTTTTTTAAATTAGATAATTAGAAAATTTGTTAATTAAATAATTGATTTACTTTGTTGTAAATGAATGGTTTAATTGTGTTTTTTGGAATTTGTATTTTTTTTTATTGATTTTTTTTCCATTCTCATGCAACCATTTCAAAACGTTATGCGTCTATGCTAATAGAAGTCTGTTACTAAACCAAAACCAACCGCTTATTAATGAAAATTATTCATTTACATCAGGAAGAAACCGAAATTATAAAGTTGGCTGTCGAGAATAATCGGCAAGCACAACAACAAATTTACAGTCGGTTTTCTTCAAAAATGTTAAGTGTTTGTCGACAGTATATAAAAGACATTCAATTGGCTGAAGATGTGATGATAACTGCCTTTATGAAAGTGTTTACCAATTTAAGCAGGTTTGAGCACAAAGGAAGTTTTGAAGGTTGGGTCAGGCGGATTATGGTGAACGAATGTATTTCGTATTTAAGAGTTCATAAAAAAGTAAAGTTTAGTGAAGAAGAAATTTATATCGAAGAGAGTTTCAATGCCATTGACAGTCAGTTTTCGATCGATCAGATTCAGTTCTTAATTGATGCTTTACCGGAAGGTTACAGAATGGTTTTTAACTTATACGCCATAGAAGGATATAAACACAATGAAATTGCCAAGATGTTGGGGATTAACGAAGGAACATCAAAATCGCAATTATCGCATGCCAGAAAAATGCTGCAAACACAAATTAATAGTCTAAAAAAACAAGATAATGGAACCGAATAATTTTGAAAAGGATTTCCGTGAAAAACTAAATCAACGTAAAATTGAACCAAGTGATAAAGCCTGGGATCGATTGGATGCCATGTTGAGCGTTGCTGAAGAAAAGAAAACTATTGCTCTTAGTTCACGAAAAGCCGGGAAAAAGAAATGGATGTATGTTGCTGCAAGTGTTGTTGGTTTTTTACTGGTTGGAACTTTCTTTTTTAACCATAAGAAAAATACAGATGTAACACCAAAAGACATCATAGTGGTTAAGGAAGATGCAAAGAAAGATTCTGTTGTAAAGCCAACTTTAGATACCAATATAGCAGTTGAAGAAGCAGTAGTGGTTTCAGAAGAAAAAACAATTAAAAAGTCAGTTCAACAAGAAAGCCAACAGGAATCAAAATCGAATAAAATCATTACAAATAAATCCAATGCAATAGCGGAGTCTTCAATCATCATCAAAAACAATCCTGAAAAACAATCAATCAATCCACAGCCTTTAAAGGCTAAAAATCCTGAAAAAGAAACGGTAGATCAGTTGCTGGGAACAGCTGAAAAAGTAATCGTTGCTGAGAATGCTGTCAAGCCAAAATCAAAAGTAAAAATTAATGCCAATGATTTGCTTCAACAGGTCGATGGCGAATTAGAGTTGTCGTTTCGTGAAAAGGTAATTACAAAAGTCAATAAAAATTACCAAACGGTAAAAATGGCTTTGGCCAATCGAAATCAGCTGGAATAAAGTTTCCAACTCCAATCAGGAACGTGCTGTTGGAGAAAATCAAAAATTAAAGATCAAAAAAATAATTCCGAGAGTAGTCGGGCAGGCTTTTAGTGTCAATTTTCAACCCAATTATAAATAATAATTGTTTGCCATTCACATCTCACATTTTACAATTAGAAAAAAAAACATCAATCAACAATCAAATTTTTAAAAAAAAACAGTCATGAAAAATTTTACCATTCACCTCGTTATCCTTGTCTTTTTATTTGTCAGTAAAGTTATGGGACAGGAAACTTTTGAATCAAAAGCGAGAAAAATTGCCAATAAAATAGAGAAAGTTACGAAAGAGGAAAAAGAAGCTTTGAAAGAAGAAATTGAAGCTATAAATGTTCAGTTGTCCGAAGGGAAAATTACTCAGGAACAAGCAGACAAACGTAAAAAAGAATTAGCAGAAGCCAGAGCGATTATTATCGAAGAAAAAGTAACACTGGCACAAAATGAACTCAATGATTTAGTACAGCAAAAAGTGGACGGAAAAATCAAGGAGGGAAATTATAAAAGCGGACGTGCTTTGATTGTTCATTGGAATGATATAAAATGGATGGATGATAATAAAAAAAGAAAAGATTCTATACGCGGCGAAAGAAGAACGACATCACAGTTTGTATTTGCAGCAGGTTTGAATAATATGATGGTCGATGGCAAACTGCAGGATTCTAAATATAGGTTTACAGGATCGCATTTTTACGAATGGGGATTTACCTATAACACAAGATTAATGAAAAACGATAATTTGTTACATGCTAAATACGGATTGTCTTTAATGTATAATAATATTCGCCCGAGAGATAATAAATATTTTGTAGTCAATGGAAACCAGACAGAATTGCAAACCAATGCGATCCATTTAGATGAATCCCGTTTTAGAAATGTGTACATCGCGGTGCCAGTTCATTTAGAGTTTGATTTTTCAAGACCGAAAGTGAGTAACGGAAAAACGTACTTTAGAACACATAATAGTTTCCGCTTTGGAATTGGAGGTTACGCAGGAGTTAATGTAAAATCCAAGCAAATTCTAAAATACGATCAGGATGATTTGGATTATAAGACAACTATAAAAGGAGATTATAATGTGAATAATTTTATTTACGGATTGAGTTCTTACATTGGTTATAAAGAAATGAGTTTGTATTTAAAATACGATTTAAACCCATTGTTTAGGAATAATACTGTAAAAGAAAATAACATTTCATTGGGATTAAGATTCGATTTTAATTAAGAATACAATTGATTAGTTAGTGGAAAGAGCGCTTCGAAAGAGGTGCTTTTTTTTATTTAAAATTGCCCAATTTCATGGGGGATTTGTGTAATTTTACATCCTTCAAATTTTATAAATATTTTACGTTTTGATTTCACAAAGTACGATTGATGCTGTTTTTGATGCTGCTCGGGTAGAGGAGGTTATTGGTGATTTTGTTAATTTAAAACGAGCCGGAAGTAACTTTAAAGGACTAAGTCCGTTCTCAGATGAACGCTCTCCATCGTTCATGGTTTCGCCTGCAAAAGGAATCTGGAAAGATTTTAGTACGGGAAAAGGAGGTAATTCAGTTAAGTTTCTGATCGAACATTCACAGTTTACCTATCCGGAAGCCATTCGATATCTGGCCAGAAAATACAATATAGAGATTGAAGAAACAGAACAGACGGATGCTGAAAAAGCAATGACAGATGTCCGTGAAAGTATGTATCTGGTTTCGGAATTTGCGAAAGACTATTTTAATAAAACACTTTTAAATTCAGAAGAAGGAAAAGCAATAGGACTTTCATATTTTAAAGAAAGAGGTTTTACCAATGAAACCATCAAAAAATTTAGTTTAGGATATTCACCTGAAACCTGGGATGCTCTTACCAAAGAAGCTCTGGGTAAAGGATACAAGTTGGAGTTTCTGGAAAGTACCGGTTTGACCATTCCGAGAGAAGATCGTCCGTTTGACCGTTTCAAGGGACGTGTGATGTTTCCTATAGAAAGTATGTCAGGACGTGTTTTGGGTTTTGGAGGGCGTATTCTAACCAATGATAAGAAAGCCGCTAAATACTTAAACTCGCCTGAGAGTGATATCTACCATAAAAGTAAAGTACTTTATGGAATTTTTCAGGCCAAACAAGCGATTGCGAAACAAAACAATTGTTATTTGGTGGAAGGATATACGGATGTGATTCAGTTTCATCAGGCCGGAATCGAGAATGTGGTAGCTTCATCAGGAACCGCTTTAACACCGGATCAGATTCGTCTGATCAACCGATTAACGAGAAATATAACCGTTTTATTTGACGGAGATGCTGCAGGATTACGTGCTTCTGTTCGCGGGATCGATTTGATTCTGGAAGAAGGAATGAATGTAAGAGTTTGTGCTTTTCCTGATGGAGAAGATCCGGACAGTTTTGCACGAAAAAATTCGCACGATGATCTGGTTGCTTATTTAGAAGAAAACAGCAAAGATTTTATACAGTTTAAAGCCTCTCTCCTAATGAAAGAAGCGAAAAACGACCCTATAAAAAAGGCTGATTTAATTCGGGATATGGTCAATAGTATCTCGAAGATTCCGGATCGTATCCAGCGCGAAATTTATACTCAGGAATGTGCCCGAATCATGGATATTTCGGAGCAGGTATTGGTGAGTACTCTGGCGCAATTAATTCAAAAAGATCTTGCAGAAGCAGGCAAAAAGCAAAAGCAGGAGCAAAGACCCTTTGAAGTGCACAGGAATCAGCCTGCAAAACAGACCGGTTATTCAGGAGGCGATCCCGAAGACCCAAGGACAGGACCGCCTGAGGATTATTATCCGGGAGAGCCATCGTATGCACAAGAGCCGGCAGAGAAAGTTGATATTTTATACCGTTTAGAACGAAAAGTAATCGAAATCCTGCTGCTTTATGGCGATAAGACGGAGGAGTTTGAAGATGTACTTTTAAAAACGAATGAAGAGGGCGAAGTGATAATGGTCTCTGAAATGAAAAATTATAAAGTCTATCAGCGTATTTATTTGAGTTTACAGGAAGATGAGGTAGAACTTTCTAATAATTTGTTCCGTGATATTTTTACAGACTTAATCGGGTTTTACAATCAGAATGAAAAATTCAGTCTCGAACAGTATTTAATGCGCCTGCAGCCTGATTTTGCTCAGGAAGTTACAGATATTTTAATGGAAGATGAAAGATTGGCTCTTCACGATTGGGAAGGACAGAATATTTTTTCAAAAATGAAGCATGAAACGATTGCACAATACGTTACTGAAACGATTATGTCAATGCGTTGGTTTTTGGTAGGCAAAATCATTGATGAATTAAAAAGCTCTATAAAACCTGATAATTCAGATAATACAGAGCTTTTGTCTATGGTTGTCGATTACTCAAAATTAGTTAATTCATTCGCGAAAAAACTAGGAAGAGTAATGTCGCGATACCATTAAATAATTTCTAAAGTCTTAGCTTTGTTTACTAAGTCAACTAAATTAGTAACATTTAATTTAGTCAATAATCTTAATTTGTAAGTACTGATTGTTTTTTCGTTCAGGTTTAAGATTTTAGAGATTTCATTGTTCTTTTTACCATCGCTTAAATAACGTAAAACTTCGATCTCACGATTTGAAAGTTTTCTGTACAAACGCTCGCTTTTGCTTTGTTTAGCAATAAGAGCCATGTTTTTACGTACGGTTTCGTTGATGATAATTTTTCCTTCGTGTACCTTAATAATAGAAATACCTAAAGTCTCAAGTTTTTCTGTTTTGTGTACATAACCGGAAACTCCTGCTTTAATAGCATTTGGAGCATACATTTGTTCAGCGAGGTCACTAAAAATTACAATTTTTGTTTTTGGGAAATTCTTCAGGATGGATTTTACTTCGAAGATACTTGAAAGTCCTTCCAGTTCTAGGTCTAGAATCAGGATATCGATTTCTTTCGTCTGAAGGATATCTCTAACCATTGAAAAATTGCCTACGTTGGCAACAATTGAAATTTGATCGTGGTCTTTAAAATAAGACTTAACGCCAAAGTGAGTCACAGGATGATTGTCTGCAAGACATACTTTAATCATAATTTTTACCTTTTTTAGAATTGTTCATGTTTTTGGAACTGTAAAATTAATAAATAAATTCTGTAATTAATTGCAGACAAATGTTAAAAAGTATTATTTTAACGTTTTTGGTATAATACAAACCGGAATTGGATCCATTTTATGCTTGTTGCTGGTGTTTAAACGTTTATAAATTTCGAAGACAATTTTCTCTCTCTCACTAAAGTCAGCCCCCGTATTTCCTGACTCTGAGGCTAGCATTGCCCATTCAAGTTCGTCATAACTGGCGCCTAATTGATCCTCATCGGTGCGATTATCGCCAAATAATCCATCTGTAGGCGCTGCGCTTAAAATTGACTCCGGAATTGTTAAAAATGCCCCTAAAGCATATACATCTGATTTCATTAAGTCGGCAATTGGACTTAAATCGACACCTCCGTCTCCATATTTAGTGTAAAATCCTACTCCAAAATCTTCTACTTTGTTTCCTGTCCCCGCTACAAGCAAACCATGAATTCCTGCTAAATAATATAAAGAGGTCATTCTTAAACGGGCACGTGTATTGGCCAGTGATAAATTTACTTTTGCTTCATCATCCGTTTGCGGTACAGCGCTTTTGAAAGCTTCAAAAGTGGCGGTTAAATCCGTTTCTACGCTTGAAACATTTGGAAAACGTTTCTTTAACTGCTCAATATGTTCTCTTCCTCTTGAAACCTGATTCGCAGCCTGATGAATTGGCATTTCAACACATAAAACGGTTAAACCGGTTTGTGCACACAAGGTAGAAGTCACCGCAGAGTCAACTCCACCTGAAATACCAATTACAAAACCATTAACTTTTGCTCGGGTTGCATAATTTTTTAACCACTCTACAATGTGGGCGTTTACTTTTTCTGTCTGAATAGTGCTTTTTTTAGCCATAATAGTTCAAGATTTAAGATGCAGGGATGTATATTTGCACAAATATTTTTAAGCATAGTTTGTTTAAAATATGAGCAACACAAATCTAATTAAAATAAAATGAAAATATATCGCTTAGCAGTGGTTCTGTGCTTGTTTTTTTTGTCTTGTGACCAGAAAACCAAAGTCGAAAAAGCAGTAGAAGAAATTCCGGTAGACATTAAAGTAGAGCGTTTTGATAAGGTGTTTTTTGAGACCAAACCAGAGGATTTGGCTAAAGTAAAAAAACAGTATCCTTTCTTTTTTCCGGCAGGAAATGATGATAATGTCTGGCTTAAGAAAATGCAGGATCCGATCTGGAAAGAAGTCTATACCGAGGTTCAGAAAAAATACAGCAATTTTGAACCTGTACGTGAAGAATTCAATGCGCTTTTTCAGCATGTAAAATATTACTTCCCTAAAACGAAAACGCCAAAAGTTATCACTGTAATTGGGGAAATGGATTATAATGCCAAGGCTATATATGCAGACACTCTGGTAATTGTAGCATTGGAATTGTATTTGGGGAAAGACCATAAATTTTATGAATTCCCAAATTATCTAAAACAAAATTTTGAAGAGAAACAAATTATGCCCGACGTGGTTTCGAGTTTTGCTTATCGAAATATCCCGGCATTTCGGGATAAAAACTTGGTTTCCCAAATGATTTTTGAAGGGAAACAATTGTATGCGAAAGATTTGTTGTTGCCCAATTATACCGATGCTGAAAAAATAGGTTATACACCTGAACAAATAAAATGGAGTCAGGAAAATGAAGCCTATATGTGGCGCTATTTTATTGAAAGTGAAATGCTGTACAGTGATGATCCGAAACTAACTACCCGATTTATAGTGCCTGCTCCGTTTTCTAAATTCTACTTAGAAATTGACAATGATTCTCCGGGAAGAATAGGGGCTTGGTTAGGATGGCAAATTGTACGCTCTTATATGAAGAATAATAACGTAACTTTGTCGGAATTATTAAAAACAGAAGCAAAGGTAATCTTTGAAAAGTCAAAATATAAACCTAAGAAATAATGTCAAATACAATAAAATCAGAAATTAAATTCAATATAGAATTAGACGAAAACCGTGTTCCGGAAAGATTATCATGGACGGCAAAGGACGGCGGAGTAGAAGCAGAAGAAGCAAAAGCAATTATGCTGTCAATTTGGGACAGTAAAGCAAAAGAAAGTATGCGTATTGATTTGTGGACCAAAGATATGCCGGTAGATGAAATGAAAATTTTCTTTCACCAGACTTTGGTGGCTATGGCGGATACTTTTAAACGTGCCACTGACGACGAAAAAATGTCAGATACCATGAAAGATTTTTGTGATTATTTTGCAGAAAAACTGGAGTTGACGAAATAGTAGTTAAAATTCCAATATAAAAATCCCAAATTCCAATAGCAAAACTTGGAATTTGGGATTTTTTATTTTTTATTTCCTTTTATTGGGATTTGGAATTTTTTAAAAATTGGAATTTAAAATTCTGAGTTGTTTTTAAAAACCTCCTGATTTACTTCATCAATATAGGCTAAAAGGTCTTCTTTTCCTGTAGCTTCAGTAGAGGAAGTTACAAAATATTGAGGCATTTCAGACCAGTTATTGGCAAACATTTGTTTTTTGTAAGCTGCGACGTGAGAATCGATTTTTACTTTACTGATTTTATCTGCTTTGGTAAAAATGATGCAAAACGGTATTTCGCTTTCTCCCATGTATGACATAAATTCAATGTCAATTTTTTGTGCTTCATGGCGAATGTCAATTAAAACAAAAGCGCAAACTAATTGCTCTCGGGTTTCAAAATAATCCGTGATGAATTGCTGGAAAACTGATTTTGTTTTCTTAGATACTTTAGCATAACCATAACCCGGTAAATCGACTAGAAACCAATTGTTATTAATCTTAAAATGATTGATTAACTGTGTTTTTCCAGGGCGCCCTGATGTTTTGGCTAAATTCTTATGATTAGTAAGCATGTTGATCAAAGAGGATTTACCTACGTTTGATCTTCCGATAAAAGCATATTCCGGTAAAAAATCCTTCGGGCATTTTGATACTTCAGAATTACTTACAATGAATTCGGCGGTATTAATTTTCATGTTTTTTGTTTTTAAAACCTCCTAAAAGTCGAAAGTTAGATGCTATAAATTCTTTTTAACGAGCCATTCTTCCAGGATTTTGTTGAATTCCTGAGGATGCTCCATCATAGCAGCGTGTCCACATTTGTCTATCCAGTACAAAGTTGAATTAGGCAATAATTTATCAAATTCTTCGGCAACATTTGGGGGAGTAACGGCATCATTTTTACCCCAGATGATACAGGTTTCTGTAGTCATCTTTGGTAAATCTTTGGCCATATTATGACGAATAGCACTTTTGGCAATTGTCAAAGTTTTGATGAGTTTGATACGGTCATTAACGGTTGCGTACACTTCGTCAATAAGTTCCGGTGTAGCAATTGCAGGATCGTAAAAAACATCTTCAGCTTTCTTTTTGATGTATTCGTAATCGCCTCTTTTTGGGTAGCTATCGCCCATTGCGCTTTCGTAAAGTCCTGAACTTCCTGTGATTACCAGTCCGGCAACTTTTTCAGGATATAGCTTTGTGTGGTACAGTGCAATGTGGCCGCCTAAAGAGTTACCTAGTAGTATAACCTGATCAAATCCTTTAAATGTGATAAAGTCTTTTACATACTTGGCAAAGCTTTTTACGTTTGTTTTTAAAATGCTTTGAGTATAGATTGGCAAATCCGGGATCACAACTTTGTATCCTTTTGTTGGAAAATATTCGGCTACAGCATCAAAGTTACTAAGGCCTCCCATTAAGCCATGTAAAATAACGATAGGAGTTCCTTCTCCAGCTTCATAATAGCTGTATTTGCCTTCTTTTTTGTAGTGTTTGTCCATTTAATTTAATGCCAATTTCAATTTGGACAAATATAGGGTTTAATAAATAAAAAAGGATTTTTGCTGTCGTTTTTTAACTAGATAATTTTAGTATAATTTCTAAGTGATTAAAAATCAGAGAGAAGTGGTGTTTTTTGTGGGTTTTTTAAATGTTAAGAAATCGGCAGAATAGCTAAATTTTTAAGAAAAATAGCGCGTAATTTTTTCGAATGATTAGTGTTATTGATAATTCGTTAATAATAAGTTAATGTATTGATATTCTATCGGTTATGTAAAGTGGGGCGTAAGTGGTTAAACTTATTAACAAAGTGGTACATTGTGGTAAAATGTGGTAATATTTTTTATATTTTTGTCCTATAACATATTAATGAATTTTCTTGAACACAATTGTTGGAACATATGAGTGTAAAGTCGATGCTAAAGGGAGGCTGATGTTGCCTGCGCCTTTGAAAAAGCAATTGACTTCCTCTCTTCAGAACGGATTTGTTTTGAAGCGTTCAGTTTTTCAACAGTGTTTAGAATTGTATCCAATGAGCGAGTGGGATCTGATGATGCAAAAAATCAACAAGCTGAATCGCTTTGTGAAAAAGAACAATGATTTCATTCGAAGATTTACTGCAGGTGTGAAAGTGGTAGAGATTGATGCATTGGGACGATTACTGGTTCCGAAAGATTTGGTGACCTTTTCGGGTATTTCTAAAGATGTGGTTTTTTCATCTGCGGTTAATATTGTGGAGATTTGGGATAAGGATTTATATGAAAAATCAATAAGCGGCGAAGATATGGATTTTGCAGATTTAGCCGAAGAAGTAATGGGAAATATTAATGACGACGACAATGGAATATCATAATCCGGTTTTGCTTCATCCTACAGTTGATGGTTTAAATATTAAACCTGACGGCATTTATGTAGATGTTACGTTTGGCGGTGGGGGACATTCAAAAGAAATTTTGAGACGATTAGGACCAAACGGAAAATTATTTGCTTTTGATCAGGACGAAGATGCGCTTGCAAATGCATTGCCGGATGAACGGTTTACCTTAATTAATGAGAATTTCAGATTCATAAAAAGGTTTTTGCGTTTTCATGGTGTTAAAGGAGTAGATGGAATTTTGGCCGACCTGGGTGTTTCATCACATCAGTTTGACGTTCCGGAGAGAGGTTTCTCAACCAGATTTGATGCCGGACTGGATATGCGGATGAGTCAGAAAAATGATTTAAATGCTTATCGTGTGGTTAACGAATATGAAGAACAGGATTTACGTCGTGTTTTTTTTGATTATGGGGAGTTGAAGAATGCACCGGTTTTAGCAAGAACAATTGTAGAAGCTAGACAAGGTTATCCAATCAAAACGACAGATGAACTGAAAGAAGTTCTGGCAAAATATTTACCGGAAAGAGTTCGCAACAAAATATTGGCTCAAATTTATCAGGCGATCCGAATCGAGGTAAATCAGGAAATGGATGTTCTGAAAGAGTTTATCGAACAGTCGTTAGAAATTTTAAATCCGGGTGGAAGATTTTCTGTAATCTCTTACCATTCTTTAGAAGACAGACTGGTAAAAAGATTCATCAAAAACGGAATGTTTGAAGGAGAGCCTGAAAGAGATTTTTACGGAAACTTTTCAGTTCCGTTTAAAACGATAGGAAAACTGATTGTGCCGGATGAGGCTGAGATTAAAATCAACAACAGAGCAAGAAGTGCTAAATTAAGAATTGCTGAGAAGATATAGTTTGTGAGATGTAAAATGTGAGTTGTGGCTTTGAAAGTAAAACAATAAACGACTCAACGATTCAACAATTAAACAGATTACTATAATATAGTAGGTAGAAAAAATGAAAAGTGGTGTATTTGATATATTAAAAGCAAGGTTTCTGATCAACGATGATGCAGTAAAAAACTGGCGTTTCATTGTTTTTATTATTCTGCTTGCCATTTTGATGATCGCCAATACACAGCGTTACGAACAGAAGGTTTTTGAAATCGCAAAACTGAACAATGAAGTAAAAGAATTGCGATCTGAATTTGTAGACCGCCGTTCAGAGTTAATGAAGTTAAAAATGGAATCGACGATATCGGATAAAATGCTGGAGAAGAAAATTTTTCCATCCACAGTTCCTCCGATTAAAATAGAAGTAAAAAAAGAAGAAGAAAAAAGTTTCTTTAAAAGAATATGGCAGTAGAAGATAAACATATATCCTACAGAATTTACCTCGTAGCAGTTTTCATCTTTGTGATGGCAATTGCTATTGTTGTTAAGTTAACCAATATTCAATGGGTAGAAGGAGATTATTACAGAAAATTGGCGAAACAACGTACTGTTAGAAATTTTGTAATTCCGGCAAACAAAGGAAATATCTATTCGGCTGACGGAAGTTTATTGGCTACATCGATTCCTAATTATGAAATTCGTTTTGATGCTAAAGCGCCAAAAACGGAGACTTTTGAAAAATACGTAAAGGCATTATCCGATTCATTAGCTACTGTTTTAGACAGGCCGGCAGGTTATTATCAGCAGGAATTAAGAAAAGCCAGAGCCAATAAAAATCGTTATTATCTGATTGCCCGCAATTTGAGTTATACCGAATATGTAAAAATTAAAGGTTTTCCTTTGTTCAATCTGGGTGCTTTTAAAGGAGGGATAATTGTTGAACAGGAAACTGTTAGAAAACATCCGATAGGTAAAATTGCAGAACGAACCATTGGTTATGACCGAATTGACCCTGCAACCGGAATCGAAGTTGGTAAAGGAATCGAATGGGCTTATAAAAGTTATCTGAACGGGAAAGACGGAAAAATTTTAAAGCAAAAAATTGCAAAAGGACAATGGAAGCCTATTCGGGATTTAAATGAAGTAGATCCTGTAGACGGTTATGATGTGATTTCGACCATTGATGTTTTTATTCAGGATATTGCACATCATGCTTTATTAAAACAATTGGAAGATTACGAAGCTGATCACGGTTGTGTGGTGGTGATGGAGACCGAAACGGGGCATGTAAAAGCGATTTCAAATCTGGGAAGATCAGAAGACGGATCGTACTATGAAACTACAAATTACGCTATAGCCGAGTCTCATGAGCCGGGATCGACATTTAAATTGGTCGATTTAATGGCAATTTTAGAAGATAAAGTAGCCGATACAAGTACGGTTTTTGACAGTCACGGAGGAGAAATGAGGTATTACGGACGTGCTGTTCGTGATTCGCACAGAGGTGGTTACGGGAAAATTTCGCTGGCTCGTGGTTTCGAACTTTCGTCTAATACCGTAATGGTTCAGGCTGTGTATGACAATTACAAAAGCAATCCCTCAAAGTTTGTAAATCATATTAATTCGTACGGATTAAATAAAACATTAGGATTGCATTTTAAAGGAGAAGGAAGGCCGTATATTCCACAACCCGGAGACAAACATTGGTCAGGAGTTTCACTTCCGTGGATGGCTTTTGGTTACGGAGTTTCGGTTACGCCAATGCAAACACTGGCGCTTTATAATGCCGTTGCAAACAATGGAGTGATGGTTAAGCCACAGTTTGTTTCGGAAATTAAAGAATGGAACAAAACGATTAATAAGTTTGAGGTAGAAGTGATCAATCCGAAAATATGTTCGCAGGAAACCATTGACAAAGTAAGAGCAGTATTGCTCAATGTGGTTAAAAAAGGAACAGGTTCCAAGCTGTATTCGAAAGATTTTTCGATGGCAGGAAAAACCGGAACAGCACAGGTGAATTATGGTGGGAAAGAAGGAAAATCAGGTTTGTATTATGCCTCTTCCTTTGTGGGGTATTTTCCGGCTGAACATCCTAAATATTCTTGTATAGTAGTAGTGCATAAACCTAATACATCAAAAAACAATTATTATGGAGCAGATGTTGCCGGGCCGGTTTTTAAAAGAATCGCTCAAAAAATATTTACAGATGCGCCATCAACCAATAGAATAAAAAAACTGGATTCAAGAATTCCAAAACAAGATGACAGTTATAATAAATATACGGCAGAAGCCAATAAAAAAATAAATCAGGTTCCTAATTTAAAAGGTATGCCGGGTATGGATGCAGTAGCATTGTTAGAAAACCTTGATTTAAAAGTGAGAGTTATCGGAGTAGGGAAGGTTAAAAAACAATCTATTCAGCCCGGACAAAATATTAGTAAAAACACAATCATAGTATTAGAATTATCGTGAAAATACTGAAAGACATATTATATAAAGTAGCGATTGAGTCTGTAACAGGTTCAACGGAAATCGATATACATAAAATTGATTTTGACTCG
The DNA here is from genome assembly GCF_001853485.1 of Flavobacterium tructae. Taxonomy (NCBI): domain Bacteria; kingdom Pseudomonadati; phylum Bacteroidota; class Flavobacteriia; order Flavobacteriales; family Flavobacteriaceae; genus Flavobacterium; species Flavobacterium tructae. Next base: position 83,113 of record NZ_MIKE01000028.1, read on the forward strand.
AGAAAAATTGAGGCAAATGATGTTTTCGTGGCTATTCGCGGATCACTTTCAGATGGTCATGATTATATTGAAAAAGCAATCAAATTAGGTGCAATTGCGATTATTTGTGATACGTTGCCTGAAAATATTGAAAAAGGAATAACCTACATAAAAGTAAAAGATACTAATGCGGCTCTGGCTTTTATGGCGGCCAATTACTTCGGAAATCCATCCGAAAAGTTAAAATTGGTTGGAGTTACCGGTACAAACGGAAAGACTACCATTGCATCACTGTTGTTTCAGTTGTTTCAAAAAGCAGGTTTTAAAGTTGGCTTATTGTCAACCGTAAAAATCATGGTCGATGAAACTGAATTTCCTGCAACACATACCACTCCGGATTCGATTACGATCAATCATTATTTGAACGAAATGATTGAAGCGGGTGTTACGCATTGTTTTATGGAAGTGAGTTCACACGGAATTCATCAAAAACGAACAGAGGCACTACATTTTGTTGGAGGAATTTTCACGAATTTGTCACACGACCATTTAGATTATCACCCAACTTTTGCGGAATACAGAGATGTGAAAAAATCGTTTTTTGATTCTTTGCCGAAAACAGCTTTCGTTTTGTCTAACATCGATGATAAAAACGGATCGGTAATGCTGCAAAATACAGTAGCCAGAAAGTTTACCTACGCTTTAAAAACCTATGCCGACTTTAAAGCACAGATTCTGGAGAGTCAGTTGTCGGGTTTGTTATTGAAAGTTAATGACAATGAAGTTTGGGTAAAGCTAATCGGAACGTTTAATGCTTACAATGTTTTGGCAATTTACGGAACGGCTGTAGAGTTAGGAATGGATAGTCTTGAAGCGTTGCGCTTACTGTCTGATTTAGAAAGTGTTTCGGGGCGTTTTCAGTATATCGTTTCAGAAGGAAACATTACAGCAATAGTTGATTATGCACATACTCCGGATGCTTTAGATAATGTTTTAAAAACGATTAATGATATCCGTACCAAAAACGAGCAGCTGTTAACAGTTGTTGGTTGCGGTGGAAACAGAGATAAAACCAAGAGGCCTATAATGGCAAAAATTGCTACAGATTTAAGTGATAAGGCCATTTTAACCTCAGATAATCCAAGAAATGAAGATCCTGAAGTGATTTTAGATGAAATGGAGAAAGGCGTTGAAGCTCACAATTATAAAAAAATATTGAGAATTTCAGATAGAAAACAAGCGATTAAAACAGCTTGTCAGTTGGCCCAGCCCAATGATATTATACTAATTGCAGGGAAAGGACATGAAACGTATCAGGAGATAAACGGGGTACGTCATCATTTTGATGATATGGAAACGGTAAAGGAAATTTTAGAACAATTAGGAAAATAAAAGTTTAACCGGTGAATTGATTATTCGTTTAATCGAATAATTATTAAATCAAGAATAAACGAATAAACAAATCAACGATTAACCAAATAAACAAAGATATATGCTATACTATTTATTTGAATATTTAGACAAAACATTAGATGTACCGGGAACGGGAGTTTTTCAGTACATCACTTTCAGATCGGCTTTGGCATTTATGCTTTCGTTGCTTTTGTCAACGATTTACGGAAAAAGAATTATAAACTTTTTACGCAATCAGCAAGTTGGTGAAACCGTTCGTGAGTTAGGTCTTGCAGGTCAAAATGAAAAAGCTGGAACTCCAACAATGGGAGGACTGATTATCATTTTTGCAACGCTGGTACCGGTTTTGTTATTCGCTCGTTTGCATAATATCTATATCGTATTGCTTATTGTAACGACGCTTTGGATGGGGAGTATTGGTTTTGTGGACGATTATATCAAAATATTCAAAAAGGACAAACAAGGACTTAAAGGAATTTTTAAAGTGATCGGACAGGTTGGTCTTGGAATCATTGTAGGATCTGTTTTGTATTTTAATCCTGCGGTAACTGTTCGAACCGATACGGGAAGAACTGATGTTTTTAAAACAGCTACGAACAATTCAACTATAGTTTTGCCGGCACCGGTAGAAGAAAAATCTACTGCAACGACAATTCCTTTTGTGAAAAATAATGAATTTGATTATGCTGAAATTTTAGCCTGGACAGGTGAAGGATATGAAAAATGGGCCTGGCTGGTTTTTATTCCGGTGGTCATTTTTATTATCACAGCAGTTTCAAACGGAGCTAATTTAACGGATGGTATTGATGGACTCGCGGCTGGAACTTCGGCGGTTTCGGTACTCGCACTTGGGATATTTACATTCGTTTCCGGGAATATTATTTTCTCAAACTATCTCAATATAATGTACATCCCCAATTCGGGAGAAATGACCGTGTTTATATCCGCATTTGTGGGAGCTTTAATTGGATTTCTTTGGTACAATTCATTTCCGGCATCTGTATTTATGGGAGATACAGGAAGTTTGACTATTGGTGGAATTATAGCGGTTTTAGCCATTGCCGTTCGTAAAGAGATATTGATTGTTCTATTCTGCGGAATTTTCCTTGCCGAAAGTGCTTCCGTAATTATTCAGGTCACTTATTTTAAATATACGAAAAAGCGTTTCGGAGAGGGACGAAGAATTTTCCTGATGTCACCGCTGCATCATCATTATCAGAAAAAAGGATATCATGAAAGTAAGATTGTGACCCGTTTCTGGATTGTTGCTGTAATGTTAGCCATATTGTCAATCGTTACTTTAAAATTAAGATAGTTTTGAATTAAAGATTGAGAATTAAAAATTAAAAGTTCTTAGAAATGAAAGAAAATATTATTCAGGATAAATCCTTTCTTTTCGCGGTTAGAATTATCAATTTATATAAATATCTGACGGCCGAAAAGAAAGAGTTTGTTTTGAGTAAGCAGATTCTAAGATGTGGGACTTCTATAGGAGCCAACATCGAAGAGTCAATCGGGGGACGTTCTGATAAGGAGTTTCTGTTTAAACTGGAAATCTCATATAAAGAAGCAAGAGAAACAATTTATTGGTTAAAACTCTTGAAAGCAACGGATTATATTTCTGCAGTTGAATTCGAAAGCATTCATAAGGAAGCAGAGGAAATATGTAAAATATTAGCGAAAATTATATTAACCTTAAAAGGGAAAAATGCAAATAATTAGAGGTCTTGAGTATAGCAGATTTTTAATTTTTAATTCTCAATTTTTAATTTTATAAAGTATGAGGTTAGTGGTTTTAGGCGGAGGAGAAAGCGGCGTAGGTACTGCTATTCTCGGAAAGAAAAAAGGATATGATGTTTTTGTATCAGATTTTGGAAAGATAAAAGAGAGTTACAAAGAAGTTCTTATCATTAATAAAATTCCCTGGGAAGAAGAACAGCATACCGAAGATCTGATCTTAAATGCTGATGTGGTTATGAAGAGTCCGGGGATTCCTGAAAAGTCACCAATTGTAAAGAAGTTGTTAGCAGCGGGAGTAAAAGTGATTTCGGAAATAGAATTTGCAAAACCTTTTACAGAAGCACTGACTATTGGAATCACAGGCAGTAACGGAAAAACGACTACCACTATGCTGACCCATTATTTATTAAAATCAGCAGGTTTGAATGTAGGTTTGGGAGGGAATATAGGAAAGAGTTTTGCCTGGCAGGTAGCCGAGAATAAATACGATGCATACGTTCTTGAATTAAGCAGTTTTCAGTTAGACGGAATAATAGATTACAGACCGGATATTGCGATCATAACCAATATCAGTCCCGATCACCTCGATAGATATGAATATAAATATGAAAATTATATCAATTCGAAATTCCGAATAACGATGAACCAGACCGAAAGTGATTATCTCATTTACGATGCAGATGATGAAGCAAGTGCAGAATGGTTAAAAAACAACAAAACAAAAGCAAAATTAATTCCTTTCTCATTGACGAAATCATTCGATGAAGGAGCTTCTATAAATAACAACAAAATGGAAATAAAGATCAACCAAGAAGAGTTTACAATGGACACAGAACACATTGCGTTAGAAGGAAAACATAACATGAAAAACGCAATGGCAGCAAGCTCTGTTGCGAAATTGATGCAAATTAGAAATGCAACAATTCGCGAAAGTTTATCTAATTTTCAGGGTGTTGAACACCGTTTAGAAAAAGTACTTAAAATTCAGAATGTACAATATATCAATGATTCAAAAGCAACAAATGTTAATGCGACTTTCTTTGCTTTAGACAGTATGAACGTTCCAACAGTCTGGATTGTTGGTGGAGTAGATAAAGGAAACGATTACAACGAACTGATGTCATTAGTTCGCGAAAAAGTAAAAGCTATTATTTGCCTTGGAATTGATAATCATAAAATTATCAACGCCTTCGGGAATGTGGTTGACATCATGGTTGAAGTAAATAATATGAACGATGCTGTAAAAACAGCACAACGTTTAACAGAAAAAGGTGATGCAGTTTTATTGTCTCCGGCCTGCGCAAGTTTCGATTTATTCGAAAGCTACGAAGACAGAGGAAGACAGTTTAAGCAAGCCGTTCACAATTTGTAAAAAAAAATGTTTCAAGTTTCAGGTTTGAATTCTGAAGCTTGAAACCTGAAACGAGAGAAACCTGAAACAAAAGATTATGAAAGAGCTGGTGAACAAATTAAAAGGAGACAGAGTAATATGGTCATTCGTGGCTTTATTGGCATTGTTTTCGTTTATGCCTGTTTTTAGTGCGAGTAGTAATCTGGCCTATATAGGTCATGGAACCGGAAATACATTAGGTTATTTAGTAAAGCATTTGGCTCACGTTTGTATTGGTTTCCTAATTATTTACTGGGTGCATCGAGTGCCGTATCACTATTTCAGGGCGATTTCGAAAATTGCACTGCCTATTGTGTGGTTTTTGCTGCTTTATACCTTGTTGAAAGGAACTGTTATTGCAGGTGCAAATGCGAGCCGTTGGATTCAGGTTCCTTTTATCGGAATTACGTTTCAAACGTCGACCTTGGCGGCCAGTATATTGTTCATATTTGTGGCGCGTTATCTGTCGAAAACGAAAGAAGAAAATGAACCTTTTCAGGTATCGCTGATACAGCTTTGGCTGCCGGTTTTTATAACACTGGCACTTATTTTACCGGCGAACTTCTCAACCACAGCGTTGATTTTTGCAATGGTAATTATGCTGACATTTATTGGCAGGTATCCATTAAAATATATTGGTTTTATTATCGGTTCCGGAATTGCGATGTTTGCGTTCTTCCTTTTGGTAGCAAAGGCATTCCCGGATTCCAGATTCTTTAGCAGGGTTAGTACTTGGGGAAGTCGTATCGAAAACTTTACCACCGATAAACCGGATGAAGATGATTATCAGATTGAGAAAGCAAAGATTGCAATCGCATCAGGGAGATTAGGAGGAGTAGGTCCGGGGAAAAGTGTTCAGAAAAACTTTTTGCCACAGTCTTCTTCCGATTTTATCTATGCGATTATTGTAGAAGAATACGGTTTAGTAGGTGGAGTGGCAATATTGATTTTGTACTTATTGTTATTGTTCCGATTTGTGATTGCCTCACACAAGGCCAATACATTATTTGGAAAGCTCGTCGTCGTCGGACTCGGGTTTCCGATGATCTTTCAGGCAATGATCAATATGGCTGTTGCAGTGGAGCTGCTTCCGGTAACAGGGCAAACACTTCCGTTGATCAGTAGTGGAGGTAGTTCGATTTGGATGACCTGTTTCTCTCTCGGAATTATCATTAGTGTGACGAAAAAAGAAGAAGAAATTGCTGAAGAACAGGAAGAAAAAGAAAGAAGAAGAGAGGCCCTTCAAAGATTAATTGATAAAGAATTAGCAGAAGAAGATCTGCCTGCTGATGAAAAGATATACGAAGAAGAGGGGATGTATTCCATTGAAGACAATTCCAGAAATCCAATGAATGCAGTTTTAAATAAGTAAGTATAGAACTGAGAGAATAGAAGAAAGAGAATAGAGAAATAGGTTGATAAGTATTGAGAGAATTCATAACTCACAACTCATAACTAAAAAAAAATGACAAAATATAAATTCATATTAAGTGGTGGTGGTACAGGAGGGCATATCTATCCTGCAATTGCTATTGCGAATGAATTAAAATTACAATTCCCTGACGCTGAATTTCTTTTTGTAGGTGCCAAAGATAAAATGGAAATGCAGAAAGTGCCGCAGGCAGGTTATGAAATCAAAGGATTGTGGATTGCAGGTTTGCAAAGAAAACTTACGTTGCAAAATTTAATGTTTCCGTTAAAATTGGCAAAAAGTTTGCTGGAGTCACGACGAATCATAAAACAATTTAAGCCAAATGTTGTAATTGGTACCGGAGGTTTTGCCAGCGGACCTTTATTAAAGGCAGCAGGTTCGGCCGGAATTCCAACAGTCATTCAGGAACAGAATTCGTTTCCGGGAATTACGAATAAATTGCTAAGTAAAAAAGCCAATGCAATTTGTGTAGCTTATGATCATCTGGAGCGTTTTTTTCCAGAAGAGAAAATTGTTTTAACCGGAAATCCGGTTCGTCAGGATTTGATTGATATTGACAGTAAGCATGAAGAGGCGATTGCTTTTTATGGACTAGATCCGAATAAAAAAACATTGTTGGTTTTAGGAGGGAGTTTAGGAGCGAGAAGAATCAATCAGTTAATCGAAAAAGAATTGCAAAATTTTCTTTCGCAGGACGTTCAGATAATTTGGCAATGCGGGAAGTTGTATTTTGAAGAATATAAAAAATACAATCAGCAAAATGTTAAGGTGGTTGATTTTATTGAAAGAATGGATTTTGTATACGCTGCTGCTGATGTAATCATTTCACGTGCCGGAGCCTCGTCGGTTTCCGAATTGTGTATTGTAGGGAAACCGGTTATATTTATTCCGTCGCCGAATGTTGCTGAAGATCATCAGACAAAAAATGCGCAAGCAATTGTAGATGCAAAAGGAGCTATTTTATTGAAGGAATCAGAATTAGATAATGAATTTAGTATTGTTTTTGAAGCCTTGCTTAAAGATGAAGGAAAGCAAAAACAATTAAGTGCAAATATCAAAAAACTGGCAAAACCAAAAGCAACACAAGATATCGTAGCCGAGATTGTGAAGCTGATTTAGCTGTAGGCTGTAAGCAATAGGCTATAAGCCTGTTGTGTGAAACAAAGCGGCTTAAGTGTTTAAAATAATAAGAGTATAAAAAATAAAGATAAAAGCAGGAGGCTTAAAGCCTAAAGCCTATTGCTTAAAGCGAGAAAAGAAATGAATTTAAATCAAATACAAAACGTTTATTTTATTGGTATTGGAGGCATCGGAATGAGTGCCCTGGCCCGCTATTTTAAAAATATAGGGAAACAGGTTTCCGGTTACGATAAGACACCATCTATGCTGACAAGCGAGTTGATTGAAAGCGGTATTGATATTCATTTTGAAGATAATATTGGTTTAATTCCAAAGGATTATTATACCGAGAACACACTGGTGATTATTACACCGGCTGTACCCAAAACACATTCTGAATGGAATTATTTTACAGAAAGAGATTATGTGGTTAAAAAACGTGCTGAAGTTTTAGGGATTATCACTAAAGATACGTTTTGTTTTGCTGTGGCAGGAACACATGGAAAAACCACAACCTCAAGTATTTTGGGACACATACTGTATGAAAGCGGAGCAGATGTGACTGCTTTTGTGGGGGGGATTGTAGAGAATTACAATTCGAATTTAATTGGAGAAGGAAAAACAGTTACCGTAGTGGAAGCAGATGAATTTGACCGTTCGTTTTTGCACTTGCATCCTAATATTGCCTGTATTACTTCAATGGATGCAGATCATTTGGATATTTACGGAACCAGTGATGCAATTGAGGCTTCGTTTGTGGAATTCGCTTCAAAAGTAGAAGATAAAAATAAGCTGTTTATAACCAAAGAATTACCTCTTGAAGGAGTTCAGTGCGCTATAAACGAAGAGGCGGTATATAAGGCTTTTAATGTTCGTATTGATAATGGAAGTTATGTTTTTGATGTGCAGACGCCATCAGAAGTGATGACAGACCTGCGTTTCGGATTGCCTGGAAAACACAATTTAATGAATGGACTGATGGCTATTGCGATGGCTAAAACGTTCGGCACCCCGACCGACTCCATTGCAAAGGCCATTGCTTCATTCAACGGAATCAGAAGACGTTTTTCTTATCAGATTAAATCTGAAAATTTAGTTTATATAGATGATTATGCACATCATCCGACAGAAATAAATGCAGTACATCAGGCGGTTACTGAATTGTATCCCGGACGTAAAGTACTGGCTATTTTTCAGCCGCATTTGTTCAGCAGAACCAGAGATTTTGCTGATGGATTTGCCGAAAGTCTGTCTCAGTTTGATGAAGTGTTTTTAATGGATATTTATCCGGCACGTGAATTACCGATGGAAGGGATTACATCGGAATGGCTGTTGGGAAAAATGACAAATTCGAACAAAAAAATTGTTGCAAAAGATGATTTATTAGCGGAGATCAAAGCCAGTGATGCGCCAATAATTGTGACAATAGGAGCTGGTGATCTTGGTGAGATGGTTCCTTCAATTAAAAAAATGCTGAATGAAAATATTTAATTGGACAAATATTCGTTTGATACTTATTTTAGGGCTGGTTATTTTTTTATATTCCTTCGCTCAACATCGAAATGGAGATCGAAAATTAAAAAAATCCATGGTTGTTTTTGTAGGAGAAAATACGCTTTTTGTGAAGCCTGAAACGGTTAATAAATTGTTGATAGAAAATAAAAGAGACGCTTCCAGTATTAGAAAAGATGAATTAGATTTGAATAAGATAGAGAAAACCCTCAACGCGCAAGACATGATTGAAGAGTCAGATGTTTTTGTAAGTATCGATGGCGTTCTAAAAGCAGTAGTAAAACAGAAGACACCAATAGCAAGAGTTTATGATGGTGATCGATCTTTTTATATTGATTATGAGGGTAATAAAATGCCCTTGTCGGATAATTATACTGCGAGAGTTCCTCTTGTTTCGGGGGCAATTAATAAAAAAAATAACGAAGATTTAGCTGCTTTATTTCGCACAATTTATGACGATGCGTTTTTGAAAAAAAACATCATTGCAATACAAATTATGCCTAATGGTAGCTTAAAAATGTTTAATAGAAATTATAATTACTTCATCGATTTTGGCAGAACGATGAATGTTGATAAGAAATTTAATAACTATAAAGCCTTTTTTCAAAAAGCGGTTTTAGATAGTTCGTTATACAAATACAATAAAATTGACCTTAGGTTTACGGAACAAGTAGTTTGCACAAAATAATAGAAAATGGAAAAAGATAACATTGCAGTAGGTCTAGATATTGGAACAACCAAAATAGTTGCCATGATAGGCAAGAAAAATGAGTATGGTAAACTGGAAATTTTGGGGATTGGTAAATCCAAAAGTTTGGGAGTGGCGAGAGGAGTTGTAAACAACATTACGCAAACTATTCAATCAATTCAGCAAGCAATACTTGAAGCAGAAAATAATTCAGGTTATAAAATTAAAGATGTGGTGGTAGGGATTGCCGGACAGCACATCAGAAGTATACAGCATACCGATTACATCAGCCGTAATAATCCGGAAGAAGTAATTGGCGAAAAAGATATTCAGCTTTTGATCGATCAGGTAAATAAACTGGCGATGTTACCGGGAGAAGAAATTATTCACGTCTTGCCACAAGAATTTAAAATCGACGGACAGTCTGAGATTAAAGAGCCAATCGGAATGTATGGCGGAAGATTAGAATCCAGTTTTCACGTTGTAGTGGGGCAGGCTTCTTCAATCAGAAATGTGGGAAGATGTATTCAGAGTTCAGGAATCGAATTGTCCGGATTAACCTTAGAGCCTTTAGCTTCTGCTGATGCAGTTTTAAGTCAGGAAGAAAAAGAAGCCGGAGTGGCGTTGATTGATATTGGTGGTGGAACGACCGACTTAGCCATTTTTAAAGATGGTATTATCCGCCACACAGCAGTGATTCCTTTTGGAGGAAATGTAATTACAGATGATATTAAAGAAGGCTGTTCGATTATCGAAAAACAAGCAGAGCTTTTAAAAATAAAATTCGGATCGGCCTGGCCGGGAGAAAACAAAGACAATGAAATTGTTTCTATTCCGGGATTAAGAGGAAGAGAGCCAAAAGAAATTTCGCTTAAAAACTTATCTAAAATTATTCATGCCCGTGTGGTGGAGATTGTAGAGCAGGTTTTTGCAGAAATCAAGGCTTATGGACACGAGGATCCGCGTAAAAAATTAATTGCCGGTATCGTGCTTACGGGTGGAGGTGCTCAACTAAAACACATCAAGCAATTAGTAGAGTACATTACAGGGATGGATACGAGAATTGGATATCCAAACGAGCACCTGGCAGGAAATTCCAGTGAAGAAATTTCCAGTCCGTTATTTGCAACCGCAGTTGGTTTAGTAATGAACAGTATCGAAAATAGTACGCAAAGTGCTGTTAGAATGGAGATTGTAAATGATCAGCCAAAAGTGGTTTACAGAAATGTACCGCCGCCGATACAACAGCCGGTGCAACAGCGATACGAAGTTGAAGAAAACTACGTTGAAAGAGTAGAAACTATCGAAGAAACCAGAGAAGTTAGAAACAGCGTCTCTAAAGAAGAATCTACAGAAACAAAAATCAGAAGATCATTTTTTGACCGATATGTCGATAAAATCAAAGATTTTTTAGACAACGCAGAATAAGATAATAAAAGAAAAGGATTACTTTATTGGCCCCAAGTCAAGAAGTAAAAAATGTATTAAATAAGAATTTCAAAAACCAAAAAGATGATGAGCAACTCAGAATTTGGAAGTATTTCATTTGATTTACCAAAAAACCAATCAAATGTTATCAAAGTAATAGGTGTAGGTGGAGGTGGTAGTAATGCTATCAATCATATGTTTAAACAAGGTATTAAAGGCGTAGATTTTATCGTCTGTAATACCGATTCACAGGCACTGCAGAACAGTTCGGTTCCTAATAAGATTCAGTTAGGGATGAACTTAACAGAAGGTCTTGGTGCAGGAGCAAATCCTGATGTAGGACAGCAATCTGCTATAGAAAGTATCGCTGATATCGAAAAAATGTTAGACCGTGGTACTAAGATGGTATTTATTACCGCTGGTATGGGGGGTGGAACAGGTACAGGTGCAGCTCCGGTAATTGCACAGTTAGCTAAAGAAAGAGAGATCCTGACCGTTGGTATTGTGACGATTCCTTTTCAGTTCGAAGGGAAAGTACGTCAGGAGCAGGCACTTTTAGGAATTGAGAAATTGCGTAAGCAGGTCGATTCATTAATCGTGATCAACAATAATAAATTAAGAGAAGTATACGGAAATCTTGGTTTTAAAGCAGGATTCTCTAAAGCGGATGAAGTTTTGGCAACAGCCTCAAGAGGTATTGCTGAAGTAATTACGCATCACTATACTCAAAATATCGATTTACGTGACGCTAAAACTGTTCTTTCGAATAGTGGAACAGCGATCATGGGGTCTTCCGTTGCAGAAGGCGAGAACAGAGCTAAGGAAGCTATTATTGCAGCATTGGACTCTCCGTTGCTAAACGATAATAAAATTACAGGAGCCAAAAACGTATTGTTGCTTATCGTTTCTGGATCTAATGAAATTACTTTGGATGAAATCGGGGAAATCAACGATCATATTCAGGCTGAAGCAGGTTACAATGCCAATATTATCATGGGAGTTGGTGAAGACGAGACTCTTGGTGAGGCTATTGCCGTAACTATTATTGCGACAGGTTTTGACGTTGAACAGCAAAATGATATCGTTAATACAGAGCCTAAAAAAATCATTCATACCTTGGAAGATGAGCAAAGAAGTGTTCATAATCTAACCAATAAATCAGTTACTTCTTTTGATTTAACAATTGATACACCAACCAGTAAATCAGAAGAAAAAATTGTTTTTGATTTAATGGACGATGAAGACACGGTTGCTCCCGTAACTCCCGCTCCGGTTGTACCAGTTGCAGCTACACCATTTGAAGTTGCTCCGGTGGCAGCTACTCCAACAATGAATCAGGAAGAATTGGTAGTGATGTCTGAGTTTATCAAAAATCTGGATGTTACGTTTGAAATTGTTTCGCCGATAACCGATATCGATTTTACGATTACAACTCCGCAAGCCGAAGCTTTTCAGGATATAAAACCAGTTCAGCAAGTGCAGCAAAGAACATTCGAAAGAGAAGAACAAACGACATTCTCCTTTGATTTGCCAATTTTCAGATCTGAGCCAGAAGTTAGGAAAGAGCCGGTTGTTGAAGAAACGAAAGTTTTGTTCGAGTTAACAAACGAAACTCGTAATATTAAAGTAAATGATCCGGTTTCATTTGTACCGGTAACCGAGCTTTCTGACAAAGGAGTTATTAAGTATTCTTTAGAGGAGTACATGGAAGTTGAAAACGATTTAATGACGTCAAAACCGGTTGAAAAAGTGGTAGAAGAAGTAATTCCTGCGGAATTAAATATCACCATGAAACCAAGACCTGATTTCGCTGTTGAGCCGGATTACTCCACAACGGCAAATGTGTCTCCGATGGAATTGACAATTGAAGAGACTTTACGTTTAAGAGCCGAAGAAAGAAGAAAAAAATTAAAAGAATTTAATTATAAATTCCATAATAATGTGTCCAGAATTGACGAATTGGAGAAAGAGCCTGCTTACAAAAGATTAGGTATTGATTTGTCTAATTCACAAGCAAACAACACAAACTCAAGAATTTCGGTTGGAACAGACAGTAACAACGATTTGCAATTGCGTTCAAACAATTCGTTTTTGCACGACAACGTAGACTAGTTTTAAAATCATAATAATTGGATAACCCGAAAATTGGATTTAATTTTCGGGTTATTTTTTTTATCTTCGCACAGAATTTGAAATTTGACTTCATAAACAGGTTTTTAAAGTGAATCTTATGGGTCAGTTTATGCGAAGGAGAAAATATAATTTTAAATGTAATTGATCAATCTATAGGCCTTGGCTTATTTAAATAAAATTAGAAAATGAGTTTACAAACACTAATCATGGACGAGATTAAAACCGCCATGAAAGCAAAAGATACAGTAAGTTTAGAAGCATTAAGAGCTATTAAGTCTGAAATGTTATTGGCTGCAACGGCTTCAGGTTCTAAAGAAGAATTAACAGAAGACGATGAAATTAAATTGCTTCAGAGATTGGTGAAAACCCGTAAAGAAAGCGCCAGAATTTTTACAGAGCAAAATCGTCCTGATTTAGCAGAGCCTGAATTAGCTCAGGTAGCTGTAATTGAGAAGTTTTTACCGGCTCAGTTAAATGAAGAAGAAGTAGAAGCAGTAGTAGCAAAAATCATTGCTGAAACTGGAGCTTCGGGAATTGCTTCAATGGGTAAAGTAATGGGATTGGCTTCTGCGCAATTGGGCGGAACAGCTGAAGGGAAAACCATTTCTACTATTGTAAAAAAATTACTTTCGTAATAAAATTCCAATATAGAAATTCCAAATTCCAATTTTAAAAGTGGAATTTGGAATTTCAAAAAATTGAGAATTTAATATATTTTGACCTCGTAGTTCAACTGGATAGAATATCAGATTTCGGCTCTGAGGGTTGGGGGTTCGAACCCCTCCGGGGTCACTAAACACAAAAACCTATTTCGTAACGAAATAGGTTTTTTTTATGTCTTTTTTAAACTGTTTTATACGTTTTGAGTTGTACATTCCATGAAGGTCATATGACAGGAGTAAAATCGCTCAATTCTAATTGTATTGGAGTTTCGTATCTTTTATTGTTTATGTCAGCTGTAAAAGATTTTTTAGGTTTTAAAGTTATCAAACCCTTTGCAATACTAATTGTATCAATCAAGGTATAAATATCTTCATAGAATTGAAGTTTATAGTTCATTGAACCGTAGAAATTATTCTTCTTGTCTTTGTATTCAATTACAGCCATTGTTCCAATTTCTTCGACTTCAATTTGATAATAAATATCAATTTTAAAAGACTTGGTTTCTTTTGTTTTAAAATGAATTTTTATTTTGGTATCCAACTCATCAATAAGCTTCTCAGTTTGATTTACTAATGCCAAATTTAAGTCATTACTTATTTTTCGTAGCGCTTGGAATGTTATTGATTTAATTAGGATGTTTTTTTCACTATCAGAAAGTGATTGTAATTTTTCAACGTCAATTCCAAAATCCAAATATTTAATTCTTTTGTCAACGTTTCTATTCGAAATTATAATTTCATTTTCTTTTAATACGGTTGTTAAATTGATGTATATATGATCAAATTCTCCATAAGTGAATTTTAGTTCGTTTAATTTTCTGGCAATTCGTTGTCCTATAAAATTTGTATCTTTTGTTGGTACGAAAAGCTTACCTAGTTGTCGAGGAATGCTTTGCCCTTCAATATTTTGCTTTTCACTTTCATAAAAGCGTATGTCTTTTAATATTCTGTCACCCATTTTTTCATCTTTATTGTTGGATAAATGTATTAATAATTTTGCTTCAGAAAAGGGCTTTAAAAGAATAAAAAAATGTCTAATACATCCATAACTTTGTATTAATATTAGTTTGCATTTGTAAATGATATTTAACGTTTATACTATAGCTTAAAAGCATGACAAAGGAAGAGTCTATTAAAGAATATTATTTTAGAATCAATAAGAGTATAGATTACATTAAGGAAAATCTTCATGAAGAGCTTTCTTTAGAAAAATTGGCAGCTCTTTCCAGCTTTTCAAAGTTTCATTTTCATAGAATTTTTAAGTCTGTTACAGGAAAAACAATCAATGAATTTATTAAAAATGCAAAGATAGAGAGGGCTCTGTTTTTCCTGATGAATAATCCGTCCAAGACAATTAGTGAAATAGCCAATGATTGCGGTTTTTTGAATGTTTCCTCTTTTTCAAGGAGTTTTCGTGAAGTAAGACAGATGACACCAAGCGAATGGCGGGTACAGTATAAAAATAGCAATATTCGCATAATAGATAGCAATATTGGAAAAATGCAGTCTGAAATCGAAAACTACCTTGCACTCAAATTAAATAATTTAAAAAATATTGAAATGAGTGAAATTAAGAAACTTGATTTTGAAGTTAAAAATCTTGAGGCATTTAATGTTATTTACATCAGAAATCTCAATATCCACAGTCATGATAGTGAAACATTTGAAGAGATGTTTAAAAAGCTTTTTAGCTGGGCTACTCCAAGAAATTTAGTAAATTTTCCTGAAACCAAAGCATTAACCGTTTACAGAAGTAATGCAAATTTATCAGGAATGCTTCAGGCTGATGTTTGTTTGTCTGTTCCTGAGAAAATAGTAGGAGAGGGGATAGTGGGTAATACCATAATTAGTGGAGGGTTGTATGCCATTTTCCATAAAGAAGGACCAATGTCAGAGTGTTTTAAAACCTGGAATTACATATACGAAGTTTGGTTTGAAGAGAATGGTTATCAGCCCGATAATAGAAATTTCTTTTTGAGTCATTTAAATGATCCTAAATTGCATCCTGAAAATCTTCATATTATCGATATCTATATACCAATAAAATTACTATAGGATTAATAACTTCTAAATTCGAATTTATGAAACTGTCTTTTATTGTCACATTTTCTGTTACAGCTAATGGTCTTCAATTTAATTTTAGAATAAATTATTTCTAAAAAACCATATGACGGTATTTGAAATAAGGCCTGAGAATATCAATTCTCAGGCCCTTTTTTAATAATTCATTCGAAAACGATTTGATATCTTAGGTACGAAATTTTGTCTCCGCTATTTTGCAGATCCTTTTTTTGCGTTTTTGATCAAAATAAAAACAGAGAATAAAAACACGATAATATAAAGTACTGCTAAAGCCGGTTTTTCGAAAGTTAGTTTTTCAAAGTCAAATTGTTTGTACAATACTACTCCTAAGATGATTGCAATAATCGAAAAGACAAATGATGATGCTTTTTGGTTTTCCATTTTTTTAATGTTTTATAAGTATGTTAATTAGTGTTCCTATTAAAGTAAGAGCTATTTTGCGTTTTTCAAATTATTTTCTGGAAAATAAATTCTCGACTACCCAGGCCGGGCCAATCATTAGAAATTGTAAATCTTTCAAAAAAGAAGGCTTTTTTCCTTCAATATTATGTCCATAGAATTGACCAATCCAGGCAATTATAAATACGCCAATAGAAAAGATCCATAACGGTAAAACTTGTCCGATATAGTAATTTACAATCAAACAAATTGCCGAAAAAACAGCAATTTTCAAAGCCATCGTTACCGACAGACGAAGGTAAAAAAGAAGTACAAAAATTAAAACAACAGCAGCCCAGTTTTCCAGAACAGGAGCGTTCAGTTTTAAGGTATTGGAGATGAAATCACTTGGAATACTCATTAACAGTCCAACTATCGAAAAGTAGATCGCTGGTACACAAATATAATGTATCGCCTTATTCTTTGGGTTCTGATGACTTACAGCATATTCATCAAACCATTGTTCTAATGTTCTCATTGTTTTGGGTTTAGTATCGTAAATCTACTAAAAAAACATTTAGTTTTATCATTTTCTGCTATTCTTAAAAATGTATAACCTTAGTTTTTAAGAAGGCACAGATATGAAATTTGAATTAAAAACTTTGTAGATCTGCTTTTAGTCTAGCAATAAAGCAGTACTTCGTTTTCGAGAAAAAATAATCAAAAAAGGATAAATTTTAGATTAAATACTCAAAAAATGAGGGTATTTGTCTTATTATGATAGTTTTATGGCTTTATTAGGTGTGCCGTCTTTTTTTTCATTTCTAATTTTGTCAATAATTAAATAACTTATTAAACAAATAGTTATGTATCAAATAGAAAATAAAGAAGAGGAGATTGTAAAGATTTATGTAATCAATCATGAAAAAGAAAACGATGATCAAACAACGGTAGACGGTTTGCAAGTATATAATGATACTTGGATTCAAAATGATCTATCAGAAAATCGAGTTGAAATTGTAAAACTAGTTTTTAGTATACTTCTTCTCCTTGCTTTTTTCTTTTCATTTATAGCATTGTTGATTATTAAATTCTGTAATTAATTGCATTCACAAGCTTCTACTTTCTGATTGTAGTCAAAAACATTGTCCCATAATGAGTCAACGGTTACCAATGCGTCATCTAAAGGGATAACACTCCATTTACCATTGGATTCAACAGCTAACGCCATAGTTTTTAATTTCAACAAAGCATCCTGTACATCAAAGTCCAGATTTGTATTTAGAGCTGTCGTAAACCAGGACTCAATTTGATTGTCGAGTTCTTCGGCTGAGATGGCATATTCATTTTTGTATAAAAAGGTATAAGCCAATATCGTTTCTTTCAGTACTTCTTCTTCAGAGGAATTTAGCAGTGAATAGAAAGCACCGCTATTGTTTCCGAGATTTTTAAAGTATAGGCTGTCTGAAAGTATTTTAGAGTATTTGATTCTTTTATTGACAAAGTTACTGTACTGACGAAATAAATAAAGGGATAAAATACCCAGTGCAATTAAACCCTGATTTAAAGAGGCTTTGCTGTTTAATAAATCGATAGTTTCTCCCGATTGATACGCACCATACATGCCAATCAAAGCAGGAATTACAGTTGTACTTAAAAGTGAAATTCCGCCTCCAATTCCCGGAACCCAAAAGAACAACTTGTCTTTGGTAGACATTCTCGGAATAGCATTTGGGAATATAGTTTCGAGATCATTTTTAGGAACACGTTTAAAGATCTTTAAAGCAACCGAACCCGGTTCGATAGGCATTTTTCCCAGTTTTACTTTTTTTTCTTTAATATAATCGGCTTCGCTGTAATGAAGGTAAATCAGGACACGATCGTAATATTCAATTTCAATTTCTTTCTTCCAGAAAAAATATTTTCGAATCTTTTCTTTTGTCTTATGTTGTCCCCGAACGTATAATTCGTAGTCTTTAAAGGCGTTGAAATCAATTGAAAGCTTCAAACCGATTAAGTCTGAATCCTCAAAAGCTTTGTCCAGTGTTTCCTGCTCTATTCTACGATAATTCCCCTGTTCTAATACCGTAAGTAATGTTTCTTTGAAAACGTTGAAATCACTTTTACCTATAAAATTTTCGCGTTCGTTCAGACTTAAATCAGGATCAAACAAAGCGTAGTTTTGCTTCAGATTTCGATTAAGATTAAAAGCTTCGTAATGGAAATAGTGTTCAATAATATCAAACAGTTTTCTGAAATCATCCGTTTTCTTCGAATCTTCGGCAAAGGCAGTTAATTGTTGTTCCAATAGAAATTCCTTGTTGAAGGGAATATAGTGTTCTCGTGTCATAGAGATATTTAGGGGCTATATTTTTTTTAAGGCTCAAAGATACAAAGTGATTTTGTTTTGATCATAACAGGTTTTTAAAATTTGTTCGGTGATCATCAGAAAAGAAATCTTTGCAGATGTTTTTGGCAGGAAGTAATGTGTGTTTTCTCGTCAATTGAAAACTGTGATTAAAAAAAAACGAGACTTTTAATCGTTGGCATCGATTAAAAAGCTCGCTTAATTGTTCCAAAAAAAATGACAATATTTTATAATTTTCTCTTAGGAAAACTACAATTTAAAATAAAAATTATTTGGTGCAAAACTACCATTTAAGAAAGTTTTGGCAATACGTATTTATACCTGTTTTTGTGTTTTTTTGTCCAAAAGGATCAGAGATTAAAAGTGCATTTTTCCTTAATTTTATTGCTTTAGAGTCATTTTTTTTCGACTTATTTTCTAATGTATTTAAAGTAGTATTTGTTTGAGACTAATCCGGTTTGGAATTTTTTAATTCTATTATTTTTTGAATGTATTGTATTAAGTTTTCTTTTTCTACCGAAAATGGTGCTTTTTCATCTTCCGTATTCAGATACAAATCTGCAATACTTTGAGCATCCATATTTTTATTCACGTAATGGTATTCGGTATATTTAATAATGCTTTCTACAAAAAGTTCTTGTAGTTTGCCTTTCTCTATAGTTTCTTCGTCACCATTTTTTATTTTTTCTATTTCAGATTCCGGTAAATCAATAGTGAGGTAAGTCGTATCTACGGCCACATTCGAAAGCATTTCTGGGGTAGCTTTTCCTGAAGCGTTACAATAAGCACAAGGACCCGGTGCCCATTTTAATTGTTTGTTTAAACGTCGTATGTCTTCCCAGTCTACAAAACCTTTCCCAAGACATCTTGGGCATCCTGAATTTGATTTTTTAAATAGAAAACTAAAAAAAGGCATTTTTCCGAAAATTTAGGTTAAAGTTGTTTGGTCTTGCGAAGATAAATTTTTTATGTAAGAAAATTATTTTTAAAGCAGATTGTTTTTTTGAGAATTTGAGGGAATTTTATCGAGAGAAAGCATTTGTTTTTTTATCGCATAAATATAAAATACGTTTCTGTATCAGGTATTTGACCGTAATCTTGTTTAGCTGCTTTGTTTTTTCATTTTTTTGATGAAAAAAGAATAATTTCTTCGGGTGCAGAATCCAATTCAGAAAGTTTTTGCTTACATTTATGGACCTCAAATCTCAAGAGAATCTACATGTTAAGGCAGTCGGATTTTAAATCTGAAATCGCCTGAAAAGAGTGCATTATGTCTCAGCTATTCGTTTTTTATGTGCTAGAGTTTATAAAATTTAGATGTACGTGTAACAGAAATTAAGAACGAACGTCTAAGTTATTTGTAGTTATCAGGAAGCTCCCGAATTATTTAGATTGAGGATTTTCCATGATTTATTTTATAGTAGGTTTATAATTCAGCTTTATTCTGTAATTCGTTGATCATTTTATGTATCACTAAAGTAGAAAGATATGGTTGTTGAAGTTTTTAAAACAAATGTGCAAAAAGAGGCAGATAAAAATTATGTCATTGCCGTTATTCAAAGCCAGTTTCCGGATTATAAAATCAATTTTGACTTAGAAGATTGTGATAAAATATTGCGTATAGAAGGCATTGATTTAGAGCCTGAGAATATTATCGATTATATGAATTGTTTAGGATATACTTGTGTAAAATTAGAATAATTAGAATATGATAAATTTTATTGTTTTTTGTTTTTTACTGTTGGTAAAACAGTTTTTAAATTAAGTTTTAGTATAGGAAAGCTTTATTGAAGTATGTGCACATTATTTTTTAAATTTGTGTGCTTATGAAAAAAAGGACTCCTCTTTTTGACTTTACTCAAAAGGTCAATTATAAAAACGAAATTTTAGCGGGATTAACAGTTGCGATGACAATGATTCCAGAATCGTTATCGTTTGCAATTTTGGCTGGTTTTCCACCTTTGGTTGGTTTATATGCTGCTTTTATTGCGGGTTTGGTTACCTCGGTTTTTGGAGGCAGACCCGGGATGATTTCGGGTGGAGCGGGAGCTACTGTTATTGTTTTAATTGCTTTAATGAAATCGCACGGTATCGAATATGTTTTTGCAGCCGTGGCGCTTGGAGGCATCGTCCAGATTTGTATCGGACTTTTTAAACTCGGAAAATTTATCAGATTGGTGCCGCAGCCCGTTATGTATGGCTTTGTAAACGGACTTGCCGTGGTTATTTTTATGTCGCAGCTGGAGCAATTTAAAATTGTGGTGAATGGGCAAACCACTTGGTTACAAGGATCTCAATTGTATATTATGCTGGCTTTAGTAGCGCTTACCATTGGTATTGTATTGCTTTTTTCAAAGATTACAAAAGCAGTTCCGGCCTCTTTGGTGGCAATTATTGTCGTATTTGCCATCGTATTGCTATTTAATATTGATACAAAAACCGTTCAGGATATTGCCTCTGTTAAGGGGGGATTTCCGCCCTTTCATATTCCAAATATCCCGTTGTCTTTTGAAACAATTAAAATCATATTTCCATATTCTGTAATTGTTGCGGCAGTGGGCTTAACAGAAGGTTTACTGACATTGAATCTTGTCGATGAAATAACAGGTACAAGAGGGAATAGCAACAGAGAATGTATTGCTCAGGGGAGTTCAAACATTTTGAATGGTTTCTTTTTTGGAATGGGGGGATGCCCAATGATTGCACAAACACTGGTTAATCTTTCTGCCGGTTCGAGAGCGCGACTTTCGGGAATAATCGCTTCTTTAACGATTTTATTGATTATCCTTTTTGGAGCTCCTGTAATCGGTAAATTACCAATGGCTGCTTTAGTTGGCGTCATGATGATGGTTGCGATTACGACTTTTGAATGGACGAGTTTCAGGATTATTAACAAAATGCCGGCGCATGATATTTTTGTGGGTGTTTTGGTGGCAGTTGTTACTATTTTACTGCACAATCTGGCGTTAGCGGTTTTGATTGGAGTGATTATTTCTGCCTTGGTTTTTGCCTGGGAAAGCGCCAAAAGAATTCGTGCCAGACATTATATGGATGAGAAAGGGATAAAACATTACGAAATCTATGGACCATTATTTTTTGGCTCTACTGCTGCTTTTATAGAAAAATTCGATCCTTTAAACGATCCCAATCATGTGATTATTGATTTTAAAGAAAGCCGCATAGCAGATATGTCGGCCATCGAAGCATTGAATAATTTGACGAAAAAATACAGTCAGTTAAACAAAGTAATTGAACTGAAACATCTAAGCAAAGACTGTATTGTTTTACTTAAAAATGCGGAAGCTGTTATTGCCGTAAATGTAATTGAAGATCCAACGTACAAAGTTGTTTCTTAGTAGCTTAATTTGTCAATTAGATAATTAGATAATTGCTGTACGTTACGTATAGAATTTTCTAATTGCCACATTATCTAATTATTTAAGCATGTTGCTAACTTCGCTAAACTTTCCGTCTACTTCATCAATTTGCAAGCCGAGAATGTGAGCAATTAAAGGGTATACCGAAACATTCTGAAACGATCCGACCGTTTTATTTACTTTAAAAGCGGGACCTTTAGCATAAAAAATAGCCTGCATGTCTTTTTCTTTGTTGTCGTATCCGTGTGTACCTCCGCTTACATGTACCGATTTTTCTTTTACTAAACTATATCCTTTTTTGGCCTCAATAACAAAATCATGAACTCTCGGATTAGTTCCGAAGTGTAATCTTTTAGGAACCTCTTTGGATTTCCAGAATTTAATATGCGGTACTTTCTTTAAAGCATTTGAGATCGAATCCTGAAAGCCGGGTTTTGCCTGAAGACTCATGATTGGGTTGATGACAGCATTATAACCAAGCCATTCGGGTTTTAGGTAATCCAGAACGGCTACTTTTTTATCATTGCTAATATTTGCCATTCCATGATCTGAAACGATAATTAAATTGATTTGTTTTGCAATGGATAATTGATTCAGTTTAGAAGATAACCGCCCCATAAGAGTATCCATTCTTCGGATTACTTTTTCGTTTTCAGGAGAAAGGGGACCGAATGAATGACCGGTATGATCAGGTTCATCAAAATAAAGTGTGATAAAATGCGGACGTTGTTTTTCAGGAAGCTGAAGCCATTTGATTACAGTATCAATGCGGGTTTCGTAAGGGATTTTGTTGTCGTACTCTTTATAAATACCAGGTCTTTTTTGGTCCGTATCTGATCCGGGCCAGAAAAAAGAAGCGGCTTTTACTCCCTGTTGTTCAGCAACGTTCCAAATAGGATTTCCACCATAAAAACGGGAATCATTTTTGGCATTTGAAGACAATGAAAAGGATTCGTTCAATGCCGCATCGTAAAAAACATTATTAATGATTCCATGATGATCGGGGTAGAGTCCGGTAACGATGGCATAATGGTTGGGAAAAGTTTTGCTGGGATAAGAAGGTCGCATTGATTTGGCATGGACACCTTCTTTTGCTATTTGAGCGAGATTTTGAAGTTTGAAATGTTTAGCATAATCCCAACGAAATCCATCCATTGAAACCAGAACCACATAAGCGTCTTTTTGAGTTTGCGCATTGGAAAGAATCGTAAGAAGTAAGAATATAAAAGGTAAGAGGTGAATGGTAAATTTTCTCATTTTGAAATTTTAAACAGAACTGTAAAGATAATAATAACCGGATTTTTAATGAAAAACAGAATGTTAAACAATCATAAAGTAAAAAGTTTGCCACGAAATACACGAATTTTCACGAATGTTTTATCTGAAAGATCTTGCCACAGATTAAAAAGATTCTTATAGATTGTAATCTTTTTAATCCTCTAATCTGTGGCTAAAAAAAACGTGTAATTCGTGGCAAAAAAAACTTCGGTAAAAAAAACGTCTGTTAGAATTTTCTGCCAGATGTTTTATGTGTTGGGATAAAGAAGTATTTGGAGTGTAATTTAGGTTTCTGTATTAGCTTTTGTCTGTTTTTCAATAAAACTACTTCGCTAATGCTCTACCAAGAATTTCTCCTTTATCAAACATATATGCACAAACTATCATAATAATAAAAATGGCAAGCAGAATATAATAAGAGTTGTTTTTTGAAGATTCCATTTTAAATGTTTTTTAGGTTAAAGAATAGTTTGATGCGAATTTAATTAATCCCTGAGAATTAGTAGTTATAGAGAGTAAGAAAATTACTTCGAATTCACGTAATTGCTTTACCGGCTCACTGTTACTCGTGTCATGGCAAGAAAAAACAAAAAAACCGTCTGGCAGAAAATCCTGCCAGACGGTTTATAGTATGAGAAATAAAGAACGATTACATCATTCCTGGCATACCGCCACCCATTGGCATACCGCCAGCGTTTTCTTCTTTAATATCGATTAATGCGCACTCAGTAGTTAAGATCATTCCTGAAACCGAAGCAGCATTTTCTAACGCTACACGAGTTACTTTTTTAGGATCGATAATACCTGCTTTAAGCATGTCTACGTATTCGTCAGTTTTAGCATTGTAACCAAAGTCTCCAGAACCTTCACCAACTTTTGCTACTACTACAGAACCTTCAAGACCTGCATTTTCAACAATAGTTCTTAATGGAGATTCAACAGCACGAGATACAATTTGAATTCCGGTTGCTTCGTCAGCATTATCCGCTTTAAGGTCAGCCAAAGCAGCTTTTGCTCTTAATAAAGCAACACCACCACCTGCAACGATTCCTTCTTCAACAGCAGCACGTGTTGCGTGTAAAGCATCATCAACTCTGTCTTTTTTCTCTTTCATTTCAACTTCAGAAGCAGCACCAACATAAAGAACAGCAACACCACCAGCTAATTTAGCCAAACGCTCTTGCAATTTTTCTTTATCATAATCAGATGTCGTAGCCTCCATTTGACCTTTAATTTGGTTTACTCTGTTTTTGATGATATCTGCTTCACCAGCACCACTTACAATAGTTGTATTGTCTTTGTCGATAGAAACTCTTTTTGCCGTTCCTAACATTTCGATAGTTGTATTTTCTAGTGTATAACCTCTTTCTTCAGAAATTACAGTTCCACCAGTTAAGATTGCGATGTCTTCTAACATTGCTTTTCTTCTGTCTCCAAAACCAGGAGCTTTTACAGCAGCGATTTTTAATGCTCCACGTAACTTATTCACTACAAGAGTTGATAAAGCTTCACCGTCAACATCTTCAGCGATGATCAATAATGGTTTCCCAGATTGAGCAACTGGCTCTAAAACAGGTAGTAATTCTTTTAAAGAAGATACTTTTTTGTCGTATAATAAGATGTATGGAGAGTCTAATTCAACTTCCATTTTCTCAGGGTTTGTTACGAAGTAAGGAGAAAGATATCCTCTGTCAAACTGCATACCTTCAACAACATCTACAAACGTATCAGTTCCTTTAGCTTCTTCAACAGTAATAACACCTTCTTTACCTACTTTTGCAAATGCAGTAGCGATTAGTTCTCCAATCACTTCGTCATTGTTTGCAGAGATAGAAGCAATTTGTTTGATTTTATCAGAATCACTTCCAACTACTTTTGCTTGTTTCGCAAGGTCAGCAACGATTGCTTCAACCGCTTTGTCGATACCACGTTTCAAATCCATTGGATTTGCTCCTGCAGCAACGTTTTTAAGACCTTCTTTTACGATTGCCTGAGCTAAAACTGTAGCAGTTGTAGTTCCGTCACCCGCTAAATCATTAGTTTTAGAAGCTACTTCTTTAACCATTTGCGCGCCCATATTTTCTAATGGGTCTTTTAATTCGATTTCTTTTGCAACCGAAACACCATCTTTAGTAACCGTTGGTCCACCAAATGATTTTCCGATAATTACGTTACGACCTTTTGGTCCAAGAGTTACTTTTACAGCATTTGCCAATGCATCAACACCACGTTTTAATCCGTCACGTGCTTCAATATCAAATTTTATATCTTTTGCCATTTTTTTAATTTTGTTTAAAGTTTGATTTGTTTCAAGTTAATGAAGTTCTTAATACTTCGTACTTAAGACAATATTTTTTTAGATAATCGCAAGGATATCATCTTCACGCATGATCAAATAATCAGTTCCTTCCAGTTTTAATTCTGTTCCTGCATATTTACCGTATAGAACAGTGTCGCCCACTTTTACAGTCATAGTGTGATCTTTAGATCCGTTTCCTACTGCAACTACAGTTCCTTTTTGTGGTTTCTCTTTGGCAGTATCTGGAATAAAGATTCCTGATGCAGTTTTAGTTTCAGCTGCAACAGGCTCAATAAGTACGCGGTCTGAAAGCGGTTTTATGTTTAACGCCATGATTTATTATATTATTAGGTTATACGTTTTTTTAATGTTCTAGAAACTTTCAGAAACTGTGCCATGCTGGTAAAACTGACATTATTTCTTAAAAAAAATGCCAGCTTTTGACAGGCTGGCATTTTATAGTGATATTGAAATGAATTATTTAGCTGCAGGCGTTGCCGGAGCAGGTGTTTGTTGAGCAGGAGCAGCTGGTGTAGCAGCAGGCGCTTCAGTTTTTTCAATGATTTTAGAGTCACTGTCGCTTAATGATCCTGTAAAGCTTAAGCTAGAAAGTAAAATTAAAGCAATTAAAATAGTAGCCAATGTCCAAGTACTTTTGTCTAAAAAGTCAGTTGTTTTTTGTACTCCACCTAACATTTGAGTTCCGCTGATTGTAGAAGACAATCCGCCTCCTTTAGGGTTTTGAACCATGATTACTACGATCAATAGAAAACAAACTATTGTGATTAAAACTAAGAAAATTGAAAATGTACTCATTGTTTAAATATTATTGTTATTTTGTTGTAAAATCTTTATATCCGAAATACGGTCTGCAAAGAAACTAATTTTTTCTGGATATTTCAAAATTAATATTTCATATGCTTGTATTGCTTTGGTGTATTTTTTTTGTTCCAAATATACTCTGGCCAAAGTTTCTGTCATTAAGTAAGAATTATCTTCCTTGCTTAGGTCTGATTGTACGGTCTGCGTTATTGCAGTTTGTTTGATAGGAGAGATCTTCGGATTGGTTTCGATGAATTTATCGATCAATTCTGCTTTTTTCTTTTTCTCTTCTTCAATTGATTCCGTTACTGTTGGAGATTCCGTTACTTTTTCGGGCTCTTTTATTTCGGGTGAAGTTTCTTCGCTTCTGTCAATTGGTTCCGTTCTGGCTAATTGCAGCCATTCCTGAAAAGAATGTTTTTCGTTAACAGAAAAATCCAAAGGCTGTCCTATTTCCAGATTTTCTTCTGCTGTCTTTACACTCTCAGGAACTTCGGCTTCTTTTGGGTCCTCGATTAATTCAGGTTGTTCGGAAACAACCGTTGTTGCTTCTTTTATAGAATTTAATATCGATTGCTCAACTGGGTTGACTTTTACTTCTTTAACCTCTGGTTTTATTTCCTGAATTTCTTCCTCAACGATTTCATCAAAGAAAGTTGGTGTCGGCTCTTTGGTTGGAGGTAATACAGGTTGTTGTTCCGTCAACTCTGTTTCCGTCTGCTCGATTTTTGCAGGTTCTTCCAAAATGATCGGAGCAACTTCTACAGGCTCGGCAGCAATAAATTGTTCTGAAACAGATTCAACAGCTTTTTCTATTGTTTTTACCGGCTCTTCAAAGGTTACAGCTGCTGCTTCTTGTGCAGAATCTAGTATTGATTGTTCAATAAATTGATTGACAGGTTTTTCTTCTGCTTTTACAGGTTCTTCAAAAGTTACTGTTGCAGCTTCTTTTATAGAATCCAAAATAGATTGCTCGATTGGATTAACACGTACTTCCGGTGCTTTTTTGACTTCTTCAAAGGATACGATCTCACTGTCAAAAACTTTAATTTCCATAAGGTCTCTAAGTTTCTTATCGTAATATTCACTTTGAATTGAAGTGAAAGATTCAGAAGTAATAAAATCAAATAAAACGGTACGATCCGTAGTATGAGCTGCTGTGACTTTTAACGCATAATTATACTTAAAACTGTTTTGATCGTAAAGTCCTTTTAAGCGCAAGGCTCTTGCACTTTGAAAATAAGGAAATTCATTCAAAACGCTTCCCAATGCTTCTGCCTGCTTTTCGGTAATAGCATCAGGCTTGTTCATTAAGTAGGTATAATCGGTTACATTCATTTATTCTATTGTTTAATCGTTTATGGGTTTAATTGTTTATTTGTTTCACTGTTTAATCGATTAGACGCTTAAAAGTTTTAATGATTCGACAGAAAAGCAAATTACCATTTTGCTAGTGACTCGTTAAAAATATCTTGTGTGATTCTTTCAAAAATAACCTGAATAGCTGTATTTAGCGTAGCTCCGGTAGGTAGCCCCTGTCCTGGGAAATCATAGTAAAATTCAAATGTTTTTTCGAAATCGTCTTTTTCCTTCTTTTTATTGGTAAACCTCACATGTACACGAATACTTAAACGGTTTTGAAAAGCTCCCTGATCGGCTGTGGCCGTCATTGGTGTGGTTCTGTAATCTACAATTTCTCCTTCGTAAACTAAATCACCACTATTACTTACCAGGTTTAAATTGGTTTGATTTTGAATTAAATCTTGTAGGGTCAATGTAAAAGTTCGATCAATTCCCGGTTCAATTAAATCAGCATTATTTTGAAAAAAGTTGACCTGAAAAGTTTTGGCATCGATGTTTCCTGTTCCTGTAAAGTTGTAAACAGAACAACCGCTTAGCATGAACAAGCTCATTAAGGCTAATAAAGAATATATTTTTTTCATAATATCAATTGGGGGTAAATTCCAAATCTCAAATTCCAAATTCCAAGTTTTTAGGGAATCCCATTTTTTTTCAAATATAACAATTTGGATTTGAGTGCCGGCGCATCGGCGAAGCAATTTGGATTTTATTTTTTTGTCTCAGGTTTTAAACCAGGAATTTAAAATTTGAGAATTATTTATTTTTATAAATCGAATTGTTTAATTTTTCTATATAAAGTTCGTTCTGAAATGCCTAATTCGTCTGCAGCAGCTTTTCGTTTTCCTTTATTTTTTTCTAGTGACTTTTTGATCATCTCGATTTCTTTCTGTTCTAAACGCAGCACCTCTTCTTCTTCAATGGTTTCTGCAAACAGATAATTGTCGTCCTGCATCTGATAATTGTCCTCGCGTGGAGTAGGTGTCATTACAGCGGTTCTTGGTTCTTCTTCAAAGTCTATTTCGCTTTCATTTTCCTGAGAACCATATATTTTCTGAATTAAATTAGGATTGATGTCCTGCACTTTTGTACCATTTTTCATCAGTTCTAAAGTGAGTTTTTTCAAATCGTTCAGATCGCTTTTCATATCAAAAAGCACTTTGTATAAGATGTCTCTTTCGGTGCTGAAATCACTTTCTTTTTTACTATCGTTAATAACAGAAGGCAGACTGCTTCCTTCAGTAGGTAAATACGATTGTAAAGTAGCTGATGAAATATCGCGATTGGTTTCCAGAACCGAGATCTGTTCGGCCACATTTCGCAATTGACGAATGTTTCCGTTCCATCTGAATTTCTGAAGAAGCTGTACCGCATCATCGTCTAATTTTAATGGAGGCATTTTGTATTTGTGCGCAAAGTCGGCTACGAATTTTCGGAACAACAAATGAATGTCATCGTTTCTTTCACGCAATGGCGGTAAAGTAATTTCGACAGTCGTTAAACGATAATATAAATCTTCACGGAATTTTCCTTTTTCGATTGCATTGAACAGGTTCACGTTGGTAGCGGCTACAATTCTCACATTTGTTTTCTGAACTTGCGACGAACCTACTTTAATAAACTCACCATTTTCAAGTACACGAAGCAAACGAACCTGAGTCGTTAAAGGTAATTCTCCAACTTCATCCAGAAAAATAGTTCCTCCGTCAGCTACTTCAAAATACCCTTCACGAGTGCTTGTTGCTCCTGTAAAGGCTCCTTTTTCGTGTCCGAAAAGTTCACTGTCAATAGTTCCTTCCGGAATGGCTCCGCAGTTTACTGCAATATATTTACCATGCTTTCTGTGTGAAAGCGAATGTATAATTCTTGGAATGTTTTCTTTACCAACACCACTTTCCCCAGTTACCATAACCGAAATATCTGTTGGAGCAACCTGAATGGCTTTTTCAATGGCACGATTTAATTTTGGGTCATTACCAATAATCTCAAATCGTTGTTTTATTGCTTGAACTGTTTCCATGTGTGTTTTTGTTTCAAGTTTTGTTTGTTTCAGGTTTCAGGTTTCAAATTACGCAATGAACTTGAAACTTGAAACCTGAAACTTGAATAACTTTTTAATTCATTTCGGAATATCCAACAGCTTTTCCTTTCAAGGTACCTGAGGTACAGCTTTCGATTTTTACATTTACAAAGTCTCCAATTTTATAATCTTCTTTTGGGAAAACTACTGTGATACTTTGCGAATTTCTTCCTGAGAATTCTTCTTTTGATTTTTTTGAAACTTTCTCTACCAGAACTTCTACAACCTGTCCAACAAATTCTTCGCTTCTAAACCAGGCATGTTTTTGCTGTAGGTCAACAATTTCCTGTAATCTTCTGGCTTTGGTTTCTTCAGCAACATCATCTTCCATTTTTCTTCCTGCCAAAGTTCCGGGACGCTCAGAGTACGAATACATATAACCGAAATTATATTTCACATATTCCATTAAACTCATAGTGTCTTGGTGATCTTGTTCGGTTTCTGTTGGAAAACCGGCAATCATATCTTGTGAAATCGATGCATTCGGAATGATTGCTCTGATTTTATCAATCAAAGTCATGTATTCTTCACGAGTGTGCAGACGGTTCATTTCTTTTAAAATTCTGTTACTTCCCGACTGAACCGGTAAGTGAATGTGTTTGCAGATATTAGGATGTTTGGCAATAACATGCAATACACTCTCATGCATATCCTGTGGATTTGAAGTCGAAAAGCGGATGCGCATTTTTGGAAAACCAACGGCAACCATTTCCAGCAACTGATCGAAATCAACGGCTGTTGCTTTTTGCATTTCAGAAGCATTTACAAAATCCTTTTTTAACCCGCCTCCATACCAAAGATAACTGTCGACATTTTGGCCTAAAAGTGTAATTTCTTTAAAGCCTTTGCTCCATAAATCCTGAATTTCATTCATGATACTTTGCGGTTCACGGCTGCGTTCACGTCCGCGTGTAAAAGGTACAACGCAAAAGGTACACATGTTATCACAGCCTCGGGTAATCGAAACCAGAGCAGTAATACCGTTACTCATCAAACGAACAGGTGAAATATCTCCGTAAGTTTCTTCTTTTGATAAAATTACATTGATGGCATCACGTCCTTCATCAACTTCAGCTAATAAATTCGGCAGATCTTTGTAAGCATCAGGTCCAACAACAAGATCGACTATTTTCTCTTCCTCCAAAAACTGACTTTTCAAACGTTCGGCCATACAGCCCAGAACGCCCACTTTCATTTTCGGATTGATACGCTTTACAGCATTATATTTTTCCAGACGTTTGCGAATAGTCTGTTCTGCCTTGTCTCGAATCGAGCAGGTGTTTACCAGAACCAAATCGGCGTCTTCAAGAGTTTGTGTGGTGTTAAATCCGTTTTCAGATAAAATGGAAGCTACAATTTCACTGTCCGAAAAATTCATCGCACAACCGTAACTTTCAATAAAAAGTTTTTTAGTATTCTCAGGTTTGTTTTCCAAAACGAGACTTTCGCCTTGTTTACTTTCCTCAATAATCTTTTCCATTGTATAATTTCAAAGTGCAAAGATAATGTAAATGGGGAGAATGTGACAAGATGGCAGAGAAAAGATTTTTGATTTTATAATTCTGTAATCTGTGATCTGAAATCAACAATCTACATTCAACAATCAGCATCTGCAATCCAAAAAGTTATACCTATATATGTATGAAGTGGGATTACAGATAAATCTGCAATTTTAGGAAACATAATACTAAAATAACTCAAATATGAGTTCACGGAGTAGATATTTAAAAAAAATAGATACTTTTGTTGCAGAAAAATAGAGCAATGGCAAAGAATTTAGTAATAGTGGAGTCCCCTGCAAAGGCGAAAACGATAGAGAAATTTTTAGGAAGTGATTTTCAGGTAGAGTCAAGTTACGGTCACATAGCGGACTTACCATCAAAGGAAATAGGAGTGGATGTTGAGAATGGTTTTAAGCCTAAATATGAAGTCTCTTCGGATAAAAAAGCCCTGGTAAGCAAGCTGAAAACACTATCTAAGAATGCCGATATGGTTTGGTTAGCGAGCGATGAGGACCGCGAGGGGGAGGCTATTTCCTGGCACCTGGCGGAAGAATTGAAACTGGATACTAAAAAAACCAAAAGAATTGTTTTTCACGAAATTACAAAGACTGCGATTCTTAAAGCAATCGACAATCCAAGAGAAATAGATTATAATCTGGTAAACGCACAACAGGCACGTCGTGTTCTGGATCGTTTAGTAGGTTACGAATTGTCTCCGGTATTGTGGAGAAAAATTAAAGGAGGTTTGTCTGCTGGTCGTGTACAATCCGTTTCTGTTCGTTTGATTGTAGAACGTGAACGTGAAATTCAGAACTTTAATGCAGTGGCAACTTACTCCATTGTTGCAGAATTTGTAAATGAGGCAGGGAAAGCTTTTAAAGCAAAATTGCCAAAGAATTTTAATACTAAAAAAGAAGCCGAAGATTTTTTAAATAAAAATATCGGATCTCAATATCAGGTAGCCGATCTAGAAACGAAACCTACCAAAAAATCACCAACAGCACCCTTTACCACTTCGACCCTACAACAGGAAGCGGCGAGAAAATTGTATTTGCCGGTTGGAATCACCATGCAGTTAGCACAACGTTTGTACGAGGCGGGATTGATTACCTATATGAGAACGGATAGTGTGAATCTTTCTGCTGAGGCCATGAGTGCTGCTGAAGCTGAAATTATAAAATCATACGGAAAAGAATTTTCTAAGCCGAGAACCTTTGCTAACAAAAACAAAGGAGCGCAGGAAGCGCACGAGGCCATCCGTCCTACCGATATGTCACGTCATACGGTGAATATCGACCGCGATCAGGCTCGTTTGTATGATTTGATCTGGAAAAGAACATTGGCTTCACAAATGAGTGATGCACAATTGGAAAGAACCAATGTAAAAATCGAAGCAAACAATCATGATGAGATTTTTACAGCTTCAGGTGAAGTTTTACTTTTTGAAGGATTCTTAAAAGTATACTTAGAAGGACATGATGATGATGAGGAAGAACAAGAGGGGATGTTGCCGGCTTTGAAAGTAAACGAAAAATTAGCAAACAATTATATTACAGCGACCGAAAGATATTCGAGGCCTCCGGCACGTTATACAGAGGCTTCTCTGGTGAAGAAATTAGAAGAATTAGGAATCGGGCGTCCGTCAACCTATGCGCCAACAATTTCTACTATTATCAACAGAAACTATGTTGAAAAGGGAACTTTGGAAGGACAGGAACGTAATTACACGCAACTGACTTTGCAAAATAGTAAAGTGGGAGAGAAGCTGTTAAAAGAAAATACAGGTTCCGACAAAGGGAAACTGGTTCCAACAGATATCGGAACAATCGTTACTGATTTCTTAGTGAAGAACTTTGGAAATATTCTGGACTATAACTTTACCGCAAAAGTAGAACAGGATTTTGATGAAATTGCCGAAGGAAATATTGACTGGGCAACCATGATGCAGGAATTCTACAATAAATTCCATCCAAATGTAAAAGAAGTTGAGGCAAATGCTGAGCGTGAAAGCGGAGAGAGAATTTTAGGAAAAGATGCTGACGGAAGACAAGTTTCAGTTCGTTTAGGGAAATTTGGTCCAATGGCTCAGATTGGAGAAGCGGACGATGAAGATAAAAAATTCGCCAGTTTAATGGCCGATCAGAATATCGGAAGTATTACACTGGAAGATGCTTTGAATTTGTTTTTACTTCCTAAAAGCTTAGGAGAATACAAAGGAGAAGAAGTGGAAGTGAATAACGGTCGTTACGGTCCATACGTACGTCATGGAAGTGTTTTTATTTCGTTGCCAAGAGGAGAAGATCCTTTAAGTGTTTCAAAAGAAAGAGCGCAGGAACTGATCGATGAAAAAGCACTTGCAGATGCACCAATTGCAACATATAAAGGCGAACCGGTTCAAAAAGGAGTGGGACGTTTTGGTCCGTTCATTAAATGGAATGGCCTTTTTGTGAACGTAAGCAAGAAGTATAATTTTGATAATTTATCGCAAGCAGATGTTGAGGAATTAATTGAAGATAAATTACAGAAGAACATTGATAAAGTGCTTCACAACTGGGAAGAAGAAGGGATTTTGGTTGAAAAGGCACGTTGGGGTCGCTCTGTAATCACAAAAGGAAAAATCAAAATTGAACTGAGTAAAGAGGTTGATGCTACGAAATTAACATTGGAAGAAGTTCAGGAAATGATTGCCAAGAAAACACCGGCTAAAAAAACACCGGCTAAAAAAGCTGCAACCACAAAGAAAGCTACAACTGCAAAAAAAGCACCTGCTAAAAAACCAGCTGCAAAAAAGAAATAAAAAATGGAGTTTGATTTTTTAGAGCCACTTAACGACGGGATTTTAAAATTTATTAGTTCGTTGTCTTCGCAGGAGTTGGGAAGTAAGATAGTTTTGCATACTGAGGATCAGTTTCCGGATATCAGTAAAATCAATATTGCGATTATTGGTGTTTTAGAAGATCGTCGTAATGAAGATTCAATTAACATTGTTAATCTGAATGCCGTTCGTAAAAAACTTTACGGTATGTTTCCGGGAAACTGGGATGCTTCGATTGCTGATTTGGGAGATATTCTCGCAGGAAATTCTGTAGAAGATACTTATTTTGCTTTAAAGCGAGTGGCATCTACTTTAATTAAGAACAAAGTAATTCCTATAGTTCTTGGGGGTTCACAGGATTTAACCTATGCTTTATATCGTGCCTATGACGATTTAGAGCAAATGGTGAATATGGTTGCTGTGGATAATAAGTTTGATTTTGGTAAAGAGAATGAAACGGTTTCGGCTAATTCTTATTTGACTAAAATTATTATCTACGAGCCTAATAATCTTTTTAATTACTGCAACATTGGTTATCAGACTTATTACAATTCACAAGAAGAAATTGATCTGATTGAAAAATTGTTTTTTGATGCCTATCGTTTAGGGGAAATTTCCAATAAGATTGCATTGGCAGAACCGGTTTTTAGAGATGCTGATTTGGTTAGTATCGATTTGAACTCGGTAAAATCTTCAGCTTCCGGAAATATGGTTTCGTTTGAGCCAAACGGTTTCAATGGAAAAGAAATATGTTCGCTGGCAAGGTATGCCGGAATAAGTGATAAAGTTTCCAGTTTTGGAATTTTTAATCACAATAGCACAGCACCCGAAGCTGGTATCATTGCGCAAATCGTATGGTATTTTATCGAAGGTTATCATTACAGATCGAAGGAATATCCATTTGGTAGTAGAGCAACGTACTTGAAATATATTGTTCCTCTTGAAGACGAAGAATTGATCTTTTATAAAAGTGATAAAACAGACCGTTGGTGGATTGAAATTCCGTTTGAATCAAACGGTCACAATAAATTAAAGAGAAATACGTTATTACCGTGTTCTTACGACGAGTATTTGAGTGCTTGTAATCAGGAATTGCCTGAAAGATGGTGGAAAGCGCAACGAAAAAATGCTTTGTAAAATGAAATTTTGGCAGAAATTTTATTTTTTCTGGATTTTTGAAATAGTGTTAAATAGTATTAGTAAGACAAGTCGCACAGTAACTGATAAATAACGTCTTACGTCGATTTTTTGTGTTAGTTTATCGATGAAATATTTTTTTTTTATTTTATTTAACATTATTTTTGACCGATAAAATAAATTTCGCAACTAGTATTGTTTTTTAGATAAATAATAAATACGTTTACGGACTTATAATAATGAATAGATAATCCCAAATTTATATGAAGAAGTTTATTGCATTTGCAACAATGTTAACACTGGTAATTGGCTGTGGTAAGTCAGGTGACAAAGGTGAGTTGGTAGGTGTTACAGGAGGTAAATGGCATCCTGAGAAGCCTTATGGAATGACATTAGTTCCTGGTGGATCTTTTATTATGGGTAAATCAGATGCTGATTTAGCTAATGTGGAGGATGCTCCTACTAGAACGGTGACAGTTCGTTCATTTTATATGGATGAAACAGAGATTACCAATAGTGAGTACCGTCAATTTGTAGAGTGGGTAAAAGACTCTACAATGAGAGTTCGTTTGGCTATTTTAGCTGATGAAACAGGTCAAAAACCTGCAGGTGATTCTAAAGGTAAAAAAGGCGGAAGTATCGCTGATTTTGCATTTAATGATTCAGATCCGGAAAAAATGACTGCATATGATAAATATATGTATGATAACTACTACAGTGTAGGAACAAAAGATGATCCTTATGCAGGTAGAAAATTAAACAAAAAAGTAAAGTTAATTAAAGATACAAAAGCTTACCCGGATGAGTATTATACTGAGGTAATGGATTCTATGTATTTACCAATTGAAGAGTCTTACAATGGTTTAAGAACAATTGATGTAAACAAATTGAAATTCCGTTATTCCTGGATGGATATTCAGGCTGCAGCGAAAGCTAAAGTTGGAAAAAGAAAAGACTTCGTTAAAACGGAACAAGTAAGTGTTTATCCTGATACAACAGTTTGGATTAAAGATTTTGCTTATTCTTACAATGAGCCAATGCATAACGATTATTTCTGGCATAAAGCTTATGGAGATTATCCTGTAGTGGGTGTAACCTGGAAACAGGCAAAAGCATTCTGTGCATGGAGAACTTTGAATAAAAACGGGTATATCAAATCTAAGAAAAAAGGACGTGACTTAGTAAATGCTTTCAGATTGCCAACAGAGGCAGAGTGGGAGTATGCTGCAAGAGGAGGTCTGGAATCAGCTACTTACCCTTGGGGAGGTCCTTATACGAAAAGCGACAGAGGTTGTTTCTTAGCAAACTTCAAACCAAGCAGAGGAGATTATGCTGCTGACGAAGCATTATACACTGTTGAAGCTAAATCTTATGAAGTTAACGGTTATGGTTTATACAACATGGCAGGAAACGTTTCTGAGTGGACCGATTCAGCTTATAATCCAAATGCATACGAGTATGTTTCTACAATGAACCCTAACGTAATTGATGGAAACAATCAAAGAAAAGTAGTTCGTGGAGGTTCTTGGAAAGACGTTGCTTATTTCCTACAGGTAAGTACACGTGATCACGAATATGCTGATTCTGCGAGAAGTTATATTGGTTTCAGAACTGTGCAAGATTACATGGGAACTCAATCAACTGGAGGCGGTAAGAAGAAAAAGTAATCATTTAATTAATTAAAATCAAATAAGTAAACCAAATCAACAAATCTATTTTAAATTAAAACCTAAAAAAAAGTATTATGGCATTATTAAGTAAAAAAGCAATGAATTTCGCTTATGGTATGGGAGCGGCAGTAGTAATTATTGGAGCATTATTCAAAATTACTCACTTTGAGATTGGACCATTAACAGGGACTGTTATGTTATCGATTGGATTGGTAACTGAGGCGTTAATCTTTGCTCTTTCTGCTTTCGAACCAGTTGAAGACGAATTAGACTGGACTCTTGTTTACCCTGAATTAGCGAATGGTCAGGCTAGAAAAAAAGCTGACAAAGTTGAGGCACCATCTGACGCCCAAGGATTATTGTCTCAAAAATTAGATGCAATGTTAAAAGATGCTAAAATTGACGGAGAGTTAATGGCTAGCTTAGGAAACAGCATCAAAAACTTCGAAGGAGCTGCTAAAGCTATTTCTCCAACAGTTGATTCAATTGCAGGACAAAAGAAATATGCTGAAGAAATGTCTATGGCTGCTGCACAAATGGAATCATTAAACAGTTTATACAAAGTTCAATTAGAAAGTGCTTCAAGAAATGCACAAGCAAACAGCGAAATTGCTGAAAATGCTTCTAAATTAAAAGAACAAATGCAATCTATGACTGCAAACATTGCTTCATTAAACAGTGTTTACGGTGGTATGCTTTCTGCAATGAGTAACAAAGGATAATTAGTTTTTGACTATTATATTAAATTTATTAATAAGAACTAATTAGAAAAAATGGCAGGAGGAAAATTAACCCCTAGACAGAAGATGATTAACCTGATGTATCTGGTTTTCATCGCAATGTTAGCAATGAACGTATCAAAAGAAGTTATATCTGCTTTTGGTTTGATGAATGAAAAATTTGAAGATGCAAATACTTCTTCAGTTACTACAAATGCTGGTTTATTGACAGCTTTAGATCAGAAAGCTGCTGAAGCAAAAGGAGAATTCGCTATCGCTGCGGGAACTGCTCATAAAGTTGAAGCAATTACAAAAGATTTTTATAGTTTTATTGGAGGTCTGAAAACTCAGGCTGTAAAAGGATTTGAAGTAGATAAAGAAACTGGAAAAATGCCTTACGAGTCTATGGACAGAGGTGATAACATTGACGACTGGTTTACAGGAGACGGTTACACTAAAAAAGGAAATGAAATTATCGCTAAAATCGAGAAATACAAATCAGATATTAAAGCTGCTTTAGGTACAGATAAAAAATATGCTGATATTATTGCAGAGGTAGAGAAAAAATTTAATGTTTCTGATGTAAAAAACAAAGAAGGTATAAAAGAAAAATACTTAGCATATCACTTCAAAGGATTTCCTGCAATTGCTTCAGCTGCAAAACTTTCAGCTTGGCAAAATGATGTTCAAAAACTTGAAGCTGACGTTTACAACCGTGCTTTAGGAAAAGCGGCTGTTGCTGCTGCTTCTTACAGCAATTATCAAGCGATTGTTGTTTTAGACAAAAACGCTTACTTCCAAGGAGAGAAAGTTACTGGTAAGGTAGTTTTAGGTCGTTATGACGAAAACACAAAACCAACTTCATTCCAAGGTCCTGGACAAATTGTTAACGGACAAGCGGTTATTTCCTTAACTGCAGGAGGTGTTGGAGAGCAAAATATTAATGGACAATTTACATTCTTAGAAGACGGTAAAAACATTCCACTTAAATTTGCCGGAAAATATGTTGTAGTACCAAGACCAAACTCTGCTACAATTTCTGCTGATAAAATGAACGTAGTATATAGAGGTGTTGTGAATCCAATCTCTGTATCGTTCGCTGGTGTTGATGCAAACAAAATTGTTGCAAGTGCTCCGGGATTAGTATCTGCTGGAAAACCTGGAAAATATAACATGAACCCTGGTTCAGGTACTGAAGCTACTATTTCTGTTACTGGTACATTGCCAAACGGAGATAAAGTTACAGATAAGAAAACGTTCAGAATTAAAGGTATTCCTGGACCAACTGGTACAATTAGAGGAGAAATGGGTGTTGTTAAAGGACCTAAATCTAACTTAGAAATTGCTACAATTGGTGCTAAATTACTTGATTTCGATTTCGAAGTTGGTTTAGATGTTGTTGGATTTAATTTAAAAATCGCAGGACAACCTACAGTGGTTGTTAATGGTAACAGATTAAATGCACAATGTAAATCAGTTCTTGCAAGAGCTGGTAAAGGAGACCAAGTTACTATTTCTGAAATTAAAACTAAACTTGTTGGAGCTGGTAGTTATTTATTGCCAAGAACTGCTCCGGTAATTTACGAAATACAATAATATAGTAGGTAAAACTACTTCAATATCTTATAATGATATCATGATGAAAGTAAGAAATTTTTTAATAGCTATTGTTTCTATCGCTGGAGGATTTTCTTCCTATGCGCAATCGAATTTGCTTAATGCAAAAACACCGGCTCAGATAGGTCTTAAGACTCCTGCGCAACTTATTTCTGATAACGATAAGCCTTTAGCTTATGGTTATGTAGATGATAGAGATATCTTAATGGGAAAAACTACTTGGGAGATCATTGATTTAAATGAAAAAATCAATTTTCCAATGTACTTTCCGGTTGATACGGCTAATATTGGTTCTGACAGACGTTCACTTTATGATGTTTTGACGAAAGCTGTTAAAAGCGGCAAAATAACTGAAGTATACAGCGACAGTTATTTCAATACTAAAAAATCTTTGAAAGATATTCAGGGTGCATTATCACGTATTGATACAACAGATGCAGGTAGAGAATTAATCAACCAATATCCGGACGACTACAAAACACGTGTTGTGAAGAAAAAAGTTGTGACTGGTACTGGTAAGAAAAAAGTAGTTTCTTATGTGGATGAAACTGTTGGTCCAACAAGAACGGTGCCAGCTGAGTATATCCTGAAACAAGATTTAACTGCTGCAGATGTTACGCAATATAAAATTAAAGGATACTGGTATTTTGACAAACGTCAAAGCGAATTGAAATATCGTTTGCTTGGAATTTGTCCAGTAACTCCGGATGTTTACACAATGAATAGTGACGAAAAAGATTATATTGAGTTGTTTTGGGTTTTCTTCCCTAACGCCAGAGAGGCGCTGCACGAAGCAAAAGCATTCAACGATAATAACTCTGCACTTCCAATTTCATTCGATCAGATTTTAAATTCAAGACGTTTTAATGCGGTTGTTTATAAAGAAGAAAACTTGTACGGAGATCGTGAGATTAAAGATTACATGAAAGACAACGCACAAAATCAATTGTTAGAATCTGAAAGAGTAAAAGAGAAGATTCGTAACTTCGAACAAGATATGTGGAACTACTAAGTATCTGAATAACAATATATCAAAAACTCTTACTACATTTGTAGTAAGAGTTTTTTTTTGCTCATTATCCTGAGAATCAGTTTGAATGGTGGATTTGTTAAGCTTTTTAGTGTTGATTCGGGTTAGAGTAGTTGTTATTGTGGTGTTTCTTTATGTTGTGTGAGAAAAAACACAATAAACGCCATGTGTTTACGTTCAATAGATTTTAATTGTCTCATTATGAAAGTAAGAAAGTTTTTAATCGTTATTGTTGGAGTTATTGGAAGTTTTAGTTCTATTATGGCACAATCAAATTTGCTGAATGCAAAAACGGCAAATCAGATCGGGATAAAGAATCCTGCTCAGTTACGTGCTGACAATGATAAGCCATTGGCTTACGGTTATGTTGACGACAGGGATATTTTAATGGGAAAAACGACTTGGGAGATTATCGATTTGAATGAAAAAATCAATTTTCCATTGTATTTTCCGGTGGATACTGCCAATATTGGTTCGGATAGACGCTCTCTTTATGATGTTTTGATCAGAGGAATAAAAGCAGGAAGAATCACGGAAGTGTATGCCGACAGCTACTTTAATACTAAAAAATCACTTAAAGATATTCAGGGCGGATTATCACGAATCGATACGACTGATGCCGGGAGGGAGTTAATCAATCAATACCCAGACGACTACAAAACACGGGTGGTGAAGAAAAAAGTAGTTACAGGTACGGGTAAGAAAAAAGTAGTTACTTATGTTGACGAAACAGTTGGCCCGACCAGAACGGTACCTGCTGAGTACATTTTAAAACAAGACTTAACGGCAGCAGATGTTACTCAGTATAAATTGAAAGGATACTGGTATTTTGACAAACGTCAGAGTGAATTGAAATACCGTTTACTCGGAATTTGCCCTGTAACACCCGATGTTTATACCATGAATAGTGATGAGAAAGATTATATTGAACTGTTTTGGGTATTCTTTCCTAATGCAAGAGAGGTACTGAACGAAGCAAAAGCATTTAACGATAGTAATTCAGCATACCCAATTTCATTCGATCAGATTTTAAATTCGAGACGTTTTAATTCGATTATCTATAAAGAAGAAAATGTATATGGCGATCGTGAAATTAAGGACTACATGAAAGATAATGCACAAAAACAGCTGTTGGAATCTGAAAGAGTAAAAGAGAAGATTCGCAACTTCGAACAGGATATGTGGAGCTACTAAGAAATTAGTAACATTATACCAAAAACTCTTACTACATTTGTGGTAAGAGTTTTTTATTTTACCTTTTTACACATGTTGGATTATATAATTGTCGGATCTGGATTGGCTGGAATTTCATTTGCTGAAATTGCACTTAAAAACAATAAATCTATAGTAGTTATAAATGATGAATCGCAAAATTCATCAAGAGTTGCGGGAGGATTGTACAATCCGGTGATTTTAAAACGCTTTAGTGAGGTTTGGAAAGCAGAAGAACAGTTGTCCTTAATGGATGAATTCTATGAGACCATCGAAGGTAAGCTGAAAACGAAGGTGAATTTTAAGCTTCCTATTTTAAGAAAATTTTTCTCTATAGAAGAACAAAACAATTGGTTTTCCGCTTCGGATAAACCACTTCTGGCACCATTTCTTTCTACCAAATTAATCTTTAAAAAATACAATGGTATCGATTCTCCGTTTGATTATGGTGAGGTTTTACATACCGGTTATGTTGATACGGCTTTATTGTTGGATAAATACCACGAGTATTTACTTCAAAACAAATTATTGCTTCAGGAGTCGTTTGATTATGCTAAACTGATTATTGATGAAGATTTTGTTCAGTATAAAGAATATCAGGCTAAGCATATTATTTTTGCAGAAGGTTTCGGATTACATGCCAATCCGTTTTTTCAGGATTTATCATTAGATGGGACTAAAGGGGAGCTTTTTGTTATCAAAGCACCTGATTTGGATCTGGATGTAATTGTGAATACCAGCGTCTTTATTTTGCCTTTAGGAAACGATTTGTTTAAAGTGGGAGCAACCTACAATTGGAAAGACAAAACAGATACGCCAACGGAAGAAGGAAGAACAGAGTTAATCGATCGTATAGAGGAAATAATCAATTGTCGTTTTGAAGTTGTTTCACATTTTGGCGGGGTGAGACCAACGGTACGTGATCGTAGGCCAATTATTGGTACACACAATCAATACAATTCACTACATCTTTTAAACGGATTAGGGACGCGCGGTGTAATGCTGGGTCCGGCTATGGCCAAAGATTTATATGAGTATATCGAAGACCAAAAAACTTTAGATCCAACAATTGATATTCATCGTTTCTATAAGAAAAGAAAATAGTTTTATTTCGATCCCGCTTCTGGATCATAAGAAACAAACATGTTAATGTACAGATTTCTCGAAAGTCTTAAGACAAATGGGAATAATAGAATCAACGTTGCAACAATGATCAGAAAAGATTCCTCGACTGAGGTTTTGAAAAATACAAACGAAACGATAAAAGCCGCAATTCCGACTGCAACATTTAGACCATAACTAACATACATAGCACCATAAAAAAACGATGGTTCTATCTGGTATTTTAATCCACAGTGACTACAATTTTCGTTCATTTTTAGCACCTTTGTCAAATGAAGCGGATTTCGGTCTGAATACATACTTTCTTTGTGACATCTTGGGCAGCTTCCTGTTAGTATACTGTTTATTTTAGATCCTTTCTTTAACATGGTTGCAATTCAATTAATTGTTGACATTGTAGAGAATCAATTTTCATTTTTAGAGTGAAATATTTTGATTCTGATAAAAATATTTAAAATTTATCTTACGGAGAAGAGTAGCACAAAGATACTATTTTACTTTGTATTCTGTGTTGAAAGAATATCAGGAGTTCTTATGTTTTCTCCTTGTTCTTTTAGTTGGTTAGTTGTAATATTGCGCGAAATGAAAATGGACTTCAGAGCAAGAATATATTTTCCGCAAAAGAAGCAGGAAGAGTTGTTATGCTGAAATGAGTCTGTAAAAAAAAACTAACATAGTAATATTCAAAAATGAATCAGCACCCTATTTTTTCAGAACATCCGGGATTAATAATCGTCTTTGCCATTGCAGTAGTGATCATGCTATTGTTGGATTTGGGAATTTTCAACAAAAAAAGCCATGTCGTAAGTAATAAAGAAGCAGTAACCTGGTCATTAGTATGGATTAGTTTAGCGATGATTTTTAGTGGTTTGGTTTATTACTTCGCCGGATCGGCAAAATTTTATGAATTTCAATCGGCGTATTGGATTGAAAAAGCACTTTCAGTTGACAATCTTTTTGTATTTATATTAGTATTCAAGTTTTTTGACGTAGCCAATCACAACAAACATAAAGTATTGTTTTGGGGAATTATCGGAGCATTGGTTTTGAGAGCTATTTTTATTTTCTCAGGAGCATTTCTTATCGAACTGACTTATTTAAACAAGCTTTTAAGCCTGGTTGGAGTAGAAGGTTTCAAATACGATATTAATTTAATCATGACAGCTTTCGGATTGTTTCTGGTTTACGCAGGAATCAAATCATGGTCTGCT
This sequence comes from Flavobacterium tructae, assembly GCF_001853485.1. Lineage (NCBI taxonomy): Bacteria > Pseudomonadati > Bacteroidota > Flavobacteriia > Flavobacteriales > Flavobacteriaceae > Flavobacterium > Flavobacterium tructae. The sequence continues at coordinate 126,687 of NZ_MIKE01000028.1, forward strand.
GGTGATGAGGACGATGAAGAAGATTACAACAACACCAAAGGAGCAAGATTAATCAGAAAGTTTTTCAGCGTTAGCGATAAATACGACGGTGATAAATTCTTTACATTCGAAAACGGAAAAAAACTGGCAACCCCACTTTTAGTTGTAGTAGCTGTAATTGAGTTTACCGATTTATTGTTCGCAGTCGATTCTATACCGGCAATTTTTGCCATTTCTAGTGATCCTTTTATTCTTTATACCTCTAACATTTTTGCTATTTTGGGACTTAGAGCGTTATTCTTCTTATTGGATAACTTCATTCACTTGTTCAGTAAATTGCAATATGGTTTGGCTATAATTCTTTCGTTTATCGGAGTAAAAATGATTATTTCTCCGTTTTATCATATTGAATCTCTGTATTCATTGCTTGTAATTGGAGGGATTCTGGCAATTTCGGTAATTGCATCAGTAATGTTACCGGAGCCAAAAGAGGCATAAGGAACACAATAAATGTTTTATTAAACGGATAAAAGTCTTTTTAGACTTCTATCCGTTTTTTTATTGTTCAAACAAAAGGGGTTAAAGGCTAAAGAAGAGTTTTTAGCGTGAAAAAGCCCAGTACGATTTGTTTTTAAAACGACAGTCGAAACTTAAATTAATTGTCATACTTTTGCACTTTCAAAAAGTAAAGTAAATAAGGCACTTAAAGCCTTTACTCCTTGTTATAATAGTTACAAATTATGCTTAATATACACAATCTTTCGGTTTCTTTTGGAGGAACATATTTATTTGAAGAAGTTACTTTTCGTTTAGGTGCCGGCGACCGCGTAGGTCTTGTTGGTAAAAACGGAGCGGGTAAATCTACAATGCTTAAAATGTTAGCAAGAGATTTTGCTCCTGATTCAGGGGTTATTTCCCAGGAGAAAGATATCCGAATGGGGTTTTTGCGTCAGGATATTGATTTTGAACGTGGAAGAACGGTGTTGGAGGAAGCTTATGAAGCTTTTACTGAAATTAAAATTGTTGAGAAAAAACTAGAAGAAATTAATCATCAATTGGTGACCAGAACCGATTATGAAAGTGAGGAATACGGCCAGATCATTGAAGATTTGTCTGATTATACCCATCGTTTTGACCTTCTGGGAGGTTACAACTATGTAGGAGATACAGAGAAAATTCTTTTAGGGTTAGGTTTCAAAAGAGAAGTTTTCAATAACCAAACTGAAACATTTTCAGGAGGTTGGAGAATGCGTATCGAATTGGCAAAACTGTTATTGCAATCTAATGATGTATTACTTCTGGATGAGCCAACGAATCACCTGGATATTGAGAGTATCATTTGGTTAGAGAGTTTCCTTCGTAACTATCCCGGAGTTGTAGTAATCGTATCGCACGATAAAATGTTTTTGGATAATGTGACCAACCGTACCATCGAAATTTCTTTAGGAAAAGCATACGATTTTAATAAGCCGTATTCTCAGTATTTAGAATTGCGTCACGAGATTCGTGAAAAACAATTGGCAACTCAAAAGAATCAGGCAAAGAAAATAGAAGAGACAGAAAAATTAATCGAAAAGTTCCGTGCAAAAGCTTCTAAAGCTTCGATGGCGCAATCGTTAATTAAAAAGTTAGATAAAGTAGAAAGAATCGAAGTAGATGAAGACGATAATTCTGTTATGAATATTTCGTTTCCGGTTTCAAAAGAACCTGGAAAAGTAGTAATCGAAGCTGAAAATGTTACCAAAGCTTACGGAGACAAAACGATTCTGAAAGATATTAGTTTATTGGTAGAAAGAGGAAGTAAAATTGCCTTTGTGGGACAAAACGGACAAGGAAAATCGACTTTCATTAAAGCTCTTGTAAACGAATTTGAGTACCAGGGGAACATCAAATTAGGACACAATGTTCAGTTAGGATATTTTGCTCAAAATCAGGCTGAATATCTTGATGGAGAAATTACGTTGCTTCAAACTATGGAAGATGCTGCTACAGACACAAACCGTATGAAAGTTCGTGATATGCTGGGATCCTTTTTATTCCGCGGAGACGATGTGGAGAAAAAAGTAAAGGTACTTTCAGGAGGTGAACGCAACCGTTTGGCACTTTGTAAATTGTTGTTGCAGCCTATCAATGTTTTACTGATGGATGAGCCTACAAATCACCTGGATATTAAATCTAAGAACGTTTTAAAAGCAGCCCTTCAAAAATTTGGCGGCACTTTATTGTTGGTTTCTCACGATAGAGATTTCCTTCAGGGAATGTCGAACATTGTTTATGAATTCAAAGACCAAAAGATCAGAGAATATTTAGGAGATATTAACTACTTCTTAGAGCAGCGTAATCTTGAAAACATGCGTGAGGTAGAGAAAAAAGATGTCGTAAAAGAAGCCGCTCCAAAAGAATCTAAGAAAACGTCATACGAAGATCAGAAAAAAGGAAAAGCGCTTCAAAACCGATTGAGTAAGGTAGAGAGTCAAATCAAACAATTAGAAAAAGACATTCAGCACGATGATAAAATGCTGGCTTCTAATTATGACAAACATATTGAAGATGCTTCGTTTTTTACTGCATACAACAAAAAGAAAGAAGATTTAGATCAATTGTTGCTGGACTGGGAAATCGTTCAGGAAGAGATTGATAATTTTAATGCTTAATTAGTTTTCAGTTTTGAAATGAATATATAACTTTGTCGAAGGCTTGAACTTTGGCAAAGTTTTTTTATGTCTGAAGTTTACCATTCCTTGTAAAAAATCGAAGACACACTATATTTACTCCACATATTTCACATCTCACAAATCACATTTCACGAGATAAGACCAATAGATTTAGAGTGCATAATGGCTTCACTGCTGTCTTTATAATAACAAACAGAGACCTCTAAGTTTTCGAGGTTTTTCATAATCGTTTTAGTGGCTTCTTTTTTGTGTTTGCCAGTCTGTCTGATGTAAACTGCCTTTACAGTAACCGGAAAGATTTTACAGATTCGCTCGTACAAAATGGGGTCGTGTTGCGAATCATCTCCTAATAAAACATATTTAAGATTGGGGTAGAATTCTAAAACGTGTTTTATTTTGTCGAACTTATGATCATGGTTTCCGCGTCCGCTCATGAAAAAATCAGGGATTCCTCTTTTGATATCTTTCAATAGAATTACGGCTCTTGGCAGATGATGTATTTTGGTAAATTTGACGATGAATCGATACAAATTCCATTCGCTGCTCGACACATAAAAAAAGGCATTTTCTTCTTCCTTATTATTTCGTCCGGCTGAGCTTAAAGCTTGATAATGGGGGACAACACCTTTAAAAACTTTACGGTCGTTGACATTTTTAAATAAAAGGACATATATTTTCCGGAAGAAATTTCCGGTATGCGAAATCAAAAAAGTATCGTCAATATCGGAGATGATGCCCAGTTTGCCTTTGTGTGGTCTTATGAAACTGCCTTTTTCAGTTATTGTTTCAGTCTTGTGTTTGATGCTGACTTCGTATTCAATCCACCCAAAGGGCGTTTCTTTCTCCAGTGGAATACAAAACTTGAAATAGCCGTCGTCCAGGGTTTTAGTGTGAATTTCCTGATTGCCGCATTTTAGATAAACATCAAAATTTTTAATCGTTTTTATTCTGAACTGATTGATGATCGAAGTGGCATTTTTGAAGTTTTTTTTCTGATAATCATATTCATACGTTCTTCTGAAAACATGTCCCATTACAATTAATTCTTCTTCATTGGCATAACCGCGATATAATTGTAAAATTGGTTTCATTAATTGTGTATATTTATGGATGATGTAAATTAATTATTTTAATTGATTTTAAAAATAAAACTTTGAAAAAGAATATCTTATTTGTTGTAAATCCTATTTCTGGAGATCTGGATAAATCCGATTTAATAGCCGCTGTACAGGAGTTTTCTGTTGCGCATCATTTTGATCTGGAAGTTTATGAAACCACCGGGCAGCATGATCAAAAAGAAATACAGATCCTTTACAATCAGTATCATCCTGAGCGTATTGTGGTAGCCGGTGGAGACGGAACCATAAAAATGGTTGCTGAAGCGATGGAGCAGTTTGATATCATTATTGGTATTTTGCCTGCCGGTTCAGCCAATGGATTGTCGGTCGATCTAAATCTGCCGGATACACTCGAGGAGAACCTGAAAATTGCTTTTTTGAATCATTATATCGAAATGGATATGATTGCTATCAATGGCAAAAAAAGTATTCATTTGAGCGATATTGGCGTAAACGCAAATCTGGTAAAAAATTACGAAGAGAGTAATTTACGCGGTTTATGGGGTTACGCCTTACAGGCCTATTCGGCTTTAAAAGAATCGGAAGAACCGTTTGTGGCTACAATCTCGGCTAATAACGAAACCGTGGAGCATACCGCAAGAATGATTGTGATTGCTAATTCTCAGAAATACGGAACTGGTGTTGTAATAAATCCAAATGGCGCAATGAATGACGGGAAGTTCGAATTGGTTATTTTAAAAAGCCTTGATTTACTGCTGATCGGAAAAATTATCACCGGAAACATGCCTATTGATTCGGATGATATTGTAATTATTTCTACAGATAAAGCAATGATAAAAACAGATTATCCAGTGAATTTTCAGATTGATGGCGAGTATTGCGGCGCACAAACGGATTTGGAAATTCACATTCTGCACAAGCAGATGAAAATTGCAATTCCGTAGTTTTTATAGTCTGTGTGAAACCGATTGCGAAATATACCGCCCCGATGGGGCTAAAAAACGGTGGCTGAATTTATTTTTATAGATATTCCACTCCTAGCGGAGTTGCCTTCAAAATTCCGTAGGAATGTATATGTTGTAGCAACGGATTTTAATCCGTTGAAAATAGGGAGGTGTTTTTAATGAGTTCCATAGGAATGATCTGTATAATCGCTTTCGATTTTTGATTTCAAATGTATAAGACCTGTAAAAAATAGATGGTGTTTACTATCGACCAATAGCAAATCAGAAATCTACAATCTCTTGACTCAATCGCACTTTTCATGAAAGGCTTATTTAAACGGATTTCGCTCTTGCCAGTCGGTTTTGGGTTCCAGATAGCTAAATAATCGGCCAATATTGTGATTGATTAAAGTATTGCTGTGCGTTATTAATCCATACATTTTGACTGGTTTTGCTCCGACAGAGCTTTTGATTTCAAGAGCGGTTCTGGCAAATACCACTTCTTTAAAACCATGATTGATAGAGTAGGCAATCATGTCATAAAGCATATTTAAATACAGCATTTTTTCGCGTTGAATGGTCTCGTCGTACCCTAAAAAGTACGTGTCCATCGCGCTTCCGTTTTTAATTAAGGTATTGAACCCGATTAGTTTTTCTTCTAAAAAATAGCCATAAAAGAGGAAATCATCTTTCATAATTTCTTTGAAAAAACTAAAGTGATTTCGGGCTAAGAAAAAAGTATTAAAAGGGGCGTTTTTGGCCACATGAAAATACAAATCGTAAATAACATCTTCATATTTCTTAATGTCAGCCAAAGACATTTTTTGCTTTACAATTCCGTCTGCTTTTTTTCGTGCCCGTTTGTACTGATCTCGATATTTTTTTGATAAAGCGTTGATATAATCTTGTTCAGATGCCCAGTCTTTATGGATTTCAAAAACCATATTAGGCTGAGTTGAAAACGTATAATTGTTTTTGAATTCGTTTTGTAAAGGAATAATTTCGGTAGCTGTAAAATCTTTTATGCTGGTAATGTGAACCTTTCTTCCGCTTGCTTTCAGGTTTTTTTTAAGCTGATTAATGGCTTTGTGTAGTGTTTTTAAAGCAATTGATTGTTTGATGTCTGAGGCAAATATAAACGCATTTTGTCCGGTAAGCATATTGTTTCCGACAAATAATACATGAGAGGCAAAATTCTTAAAAGCAAAATTTCGCACCGAAGTTTTCAAACATTGATCGCGTTCACCGAATGATTCCAGTTTTTCCGTAAATAGAAATTGGGTCAGAACAATTCCGACCAGTTTGCTATCGCTGAAAATTCCGATAAAATGGCATATCATATTTACCGGACAGGAGTTTTCCAGGACTTCCAGGTATTCTTTGGTTAAAAAGATATTAGCGGCCGCCAGAGAATTCCATTCCAAGGGCAGTAGTGATGCGCTATTGTATATTTCGAAAGAATAAGTTGTAGTCAAAAGAGGGAGCTAATTTCTTCAAAATTAGAGAATATTTATAAGAACTCAACTGGTTTAAGTTATTATTAAGAAAACCCGTTTGAGATTTAATTTCAAACGGGTTTGTATTTTTTGGAGTTAGGCAAATGCACAGATAATTCCGCCCATCAAAGTAAGGCAAACCGCCCAGTAACCTGCATGAATAAAGATATATTTCCACGATTTTCTTTCGAACAAGCCGTTGATTCCAATTACAGGAAAGACAAAAAATAGTGCTGACATAAATCCGTGAAGAGTTCCGTGTTTAAAGGTGCGGTATGCTGTTCCATAGTCATTCATAAAAGCAGCAAACGATGGTTTGGCACTGGCTACTAAAGGAGGACCGCCCACCATTCCCAAAGCACCTGTTTGATGAATGGTAAGAGACATTAAAATTACGGTAATCATTAACGAGAAAAGATACGTAAGACCGAATATTTTCAGCATATTTCCTTTTTGTAAGTCTTCCGGAGTGAGATTGTTCTCTCTCATCCAGATGGTTCCGAACACTTTAGGGTTGTACCAGATAAAACCAACAGCCAGTGTTACGATTGCTGATAAGAATAATGCAACAGGGTTAAATTCCATAATATGAGGTTTTTAGGATTAGTTGCTCAAATTTAAACAAAAAATCTCACAAATTACATCTTTGAATAAAGTAGTAAAATTTTGATTAAATTAAATTTTATCAACACTTTATCGACATTATGCGCTTTATAACTATGAAATGTATAATTTTATGGCATCAATAAATCCCCAATCTTGTAATGAAAAGCTTAGTCCTGTTTTTTCTGGCTTTTATTTTTTCGCCTGCTATTTTTGCTGATACCGTTTCAGATAAAGAGAAAGAGGCGCTTATCAAATTATATGAAGCAACAAACGGATCGGAATGGAAGGTAAAATGGGATTTATCACTTTCGGTAGCTACCTGGTATGGGGTAAAAGTTGAAAATGGTAAAGTCGTCGGACTTCATTTGGCCAATAATAATTTGCAGGGAAATCTGCCTGTAGAATTGTTGACTTTGGTTAATTTGATTACCATCGATTTACACGACAATAAAATTCAGGGACAGCTTCCTTTGGAGATTGGAAAATTAAGTCAATTAGAAACACTTGCTTTGTTTAATAATGAAATTCAGGGGCAGTTGCCGGGGTCAATTTATACGATAAAAACTTTGAAAGTTTTGCTTTTAAATCAGAACAAATTGTCAGGGAGTTTGAGTAAAGAAGTAAGCAACTTTGGTGTTTTGGAAAACCTGAGTTTGTTTGATAATAAATTTGAAGGAGAAATTCCAAATGAATTAGAAAAACTAGGTCATTTGTCTGAATTGAATCTTTCCTATAACAAATTTAAAGGAGGCGTTTCGAAAAATCTGATTTTGTTGGACGCGCTAAATATGACGATGTTTGATGAAGAAGGAAATCCTTTTTTATTAGAAATCGCCGCTAGAAAAGAAACCACAATGGTCACCAGAAATTAATCGTGCTTATGAATGAATTTTACACTCGTTAAAAAGTTGATTAAATATATTTAGTTAATTGTTTAAAAACCGTAATCCGTTACGGTTTTTTTACGTCCGGTTTTTACTTTTTTTTGGAATGAAAAAGAACATTTTTTTTAGTCCATTACTTTTTTTTCATAACTTTAATTCTTCAATTTGCAGGAGAAAAAAAATCAGAGTACAATAAGATAATCTAACCTCTTTAATTATAAAATTATGGTAGTACAGTATCAAGGAGAACAATACGGAAAAGCAACAACATTTACAATAAGAATTATAGGAAACAATCTGTCTAAAAGCAGTTCAAATTACCAGATTGATTTATTGGTTGGCGATAAAAAGCTGCCAACTTTTACTACAGGAATTCACCAGAGTTTATCAAACTGTTTAAAAGAGATTTATTTATTCAGAAAGCACCATGGAATTACATTTGAAGCTTCGTCAGAAAAGGTAGCGCCGCTTTTAGTTCCGTATGATCTGGTTTTATACAATTACAATAAATATGCATTGTTTATGGCATAGGCCAGACTTTGTTTATTGCAACTATTTAGAAAGACTGCTTTTATAGGCAGTCTTTTTTTGTACGACTAAACTTTATCTTTTCACTCATGGCATTATTTTTTTCGGTTTTTTTCAATTAAAGTTTTATATTTTTTTCTTTCAGGTATTTCTGTTTCATAAATTTTATTATGTTTGCTAAATCGATTTAGCAACGCTCAGAACCCTTTTGTTTATGAAGAAAATTCTTTTAACCTGCTTTTTTATTATTGTTTCGAATGCATGGATCAATGCTCAGGAACTGAAGTCTCCCGACGGGAACTTGGTATTGACATTCAATTTAAATGCTGAGGGTACTCCGGTTTATTTTCTAGCCTACAAGAAAAAAGAAGTAATCAAAGAAAGCAGATTGGGCTTTATTTTAAAGTCGGATATCAAAATGAATAAAGGTTTTCAGATTGCTGGTACACAAAAACAATCAGAAGACAATTTCTGGGAACCGGTATTGGGAGAGCAGAAAAAAATCAGAAATCAGTACAATGAATTGAAAGCTGATTTGATACAGGAAAAAAGCAAGCGAAAAATAACGATTTATTTCCGTTTGTTCAATGACGGATTGGGATTTCGATATGAGTTTCCGGTACAGGATAATCTGCGTCATTTTGTGATTCAGGAAGAAACTACCGAGTTTAATTTAACGGGAGATCATAAGATTTTTTGGATTCCGGGGGATTATGATACAAACGAGTACAGTTATACCACTTCAAAAATTTCGGAGATGCAATCTTTGATGTACAATGCTGCTCACGTTTCGATGGCAGCACAAACAACGATTAAAAATCTGGCTGCGCAAACGCCTTTAATGATGAAGACTATTGACGGACTTTATATTAATATTCACGAAGCAGCTTTGAAAAATTACCCGGCGATGTGTCTTAATGTTGATGATAAGGCTTATTCGCTGAGTTCACATTTGGTTCCTGATGCTGTTGGAAATAAAGGATACATTCAAACCGGAAGTTTTACGCCGTGGAGAACGATTGTGGTGAGTGATGATGCGCGAAATATTCTGGTTTCAAAAATGATTTTAAATCTGAATGAACCCTGTGCTTTCGAAGATACTTCATGGATTAAACCGGTGAAATATATTGGAGTTTGGTGGGAATATTTTACCGGCGGAGGATCTACCTGGGCGTATTCTGACAATCAGGATGTGGTAATTGGAGCTACTGATTTTTCTAAACTGAAGCCTAATGGAACACATGGAGCCAATACCAAACACGTAAAAGAATATATCGATTTTGCTTCGACAAATGGTTTTGACGCAGTTCTGGTGGAAGGTTGGAACGAAGGCTGGGAAGACAATACCGCTTTTAAAAAAGAACGTATTTATAGCTTTACTAAGTCTTATCCGGATTTTGATGTGAAAGATTTAAGTGTGTATGCCAAGCAGAAGGGAGTGAAAATCATCATGCATCATGAAACGACATCTTCAGCTTCAGAATATGAAAGACAACTTCCGGATGCCTTAAAGTTTATGGTCGATAATAACTATAATGCTGTAAAAACGGGCTATGTAGGGCCAATTATTCCAAGAGGAGAACACCATGACGGGCAGCAAATGGTGAACCATTATACGTATATAGCCAAGGAGGCAGCAAAGCATAAAATCATGGTAGATTCCCATGAAGCAGTTCGCCCGACCGGATTGCATCGTACCTATCCCAACTGGTTTGCTCAGGAATCGGCCAGAGGAACTGAGTTTGAGGCTATGGAGGGGATTCATCCTGATCACACTACAATTTTACCATTTACACGTCTTATGGGTGGGCCGATGGATTATACACCGGGAATTTTTCAGGGAGACTTATCTGTTTACGGCTCAAAGAAAAACAAGTTAAGTACAACATTGGCAAAGCAATTGGCGCTTTATGTAACGATGTACAGTCCGTTACAAATGGCGGCCGATTTGCCTGAAAATTATATGCGTTTTAAGGATGCTTTTCAGTTTATAAAAGATGTTGCACTGGACTGGGATGACAGTTATATTCTCGAAGCAGAACCAGGAGATTATATCACAATAGCCAGAAAAGCTAAAGGAAAACAAGAATGGTTTGTAGGTGGAATTACGGATGAAAACCCACGTATTGCTCTCATTGATTTTAGCTTTTTACCTGCCGGGAAATCATTTACGGCAACGATTTATGAAGACGGAAAAACAGCCGATTATAAGAGTAATCCACAATCGTACAACATTCGTAAAGTGAATGTAAATAGTAAAACGAAGTTAAAACAAAAACTTGTCGCAAGTGGTGGTGTGGCAATTTCTATAAAGTAGAAAAGTGTTAGAAATGAGGCACAGATGACGCCGATTTTTTTTCGGATATTTGCGAATAAGAAAACGGTCTAACCTGCGCGAGAAAAAGATAGTCACAGAATAAAATGATTTCAACGATAAAAAAAACAGTTTTATAAAGAAAAAAATCTTTTTTAATCCTGTTAATCTGTGGCAAAAGAAAAAAAATAACCGGAGGGCAAGATTAATTCGTTCTTCTTAAAGACATAAAATAATGAGCATGAAAATTTATCCATTACAATTTGATCCAATCCTGAAAGAAAGAATCTGGGGAGGTGAAAAGCTACAAACAATTCTGAATAAACCAATTACATCAAAAATTACAGGAGAAAGCTGGGAATTGTCTACTGTAGAAGGAGATGTGAGTGTTGTTGCAAACGGAGCATTAAAAGGACATTTTTTAACAGATTTAATAGATCAATCGCCAAATGAAATTTTAGGAACAGCAGTTTACGAACGATTTGGAAATCAGTTTCCTTTGCTTTTTAAATATTTGGACGCAAGAGAAGACTTATCGATACAAGTTCATCCAAACGATGAGTTGGCGAAAGAGCGTCACAATTCTTTTGGTAAAACTGAAATGTGGTACGTGATGCAGGCAGATGCAGATGCGAGAATTATTGTTGGTTTTAAAGAAGATTCCAGTAAAGAAGAATATTTAGAAAACCTAAATAATAACACCTTAGTTTCAATATTGGATGATGTAAAAGCCAAAGCAGGGGATGTTTTCTTTTTAGAAACCGGAACAGTTCATGCTATAGGTGCCGGTTTGGTTGTGGCAGAAATTCAGCAAACATCTGATATTACCTATCGTTTATATGATTTTGACAGAACAGATGCTCAGGGCAACAAAAGAGAATTGCATGTTGATTTAGCATTGGATGCTATCAATTATAAGAAAGTTGAGACGCAGAAAAAGTATGAAACGACCTTAAATCAATCAAATGCGATGGTAGATTGTCCTTATTTCACCACTAATTTCCTTCCGCTTGACGGAACTCTTGAAGTAAGTAAAAAAGGAGAAACTTTCACGGTTTATATGTGTACGGAAGGCAATTTTGAAGTTGCTTATCAAAACGTAAATTACCAATACAAGCAAGGAGATACTGTATTAATCCCTGCAGGAATGCACAATTACAGCATAAAAGGAGCTGCTTCAATTTTAGAAGTATATATCTCATAAAGAAAGTGACGGAGACTATTTTTATCACATTACAGGTCTTTAATTAAGGTTCATGAAAATTTTATCGCTTTGAAAAATAGAGAATTGAAGAGAATTCATATTAAAAATAATAGCGATGATCAGGAACAGAAAAAATGATAAATAGATAAAACACCTGTAAATACTGATGATTATATGTTTAATTAACTTTAAAATAATGATTTGTATAAAAAAAGGAATTACAAAATCGTTTTAGTAACTGTTTTTGTATATATTTGTGATATAATTAATAACTGCTTAATAAAAAATTAACTCATTGATGAAAAAGATTACTATTAAGGATATTGCTACAGAGGCTCAAGTATCCATATCAACGGTATCTTTTGTTATCAATGGTAAAGGAGAAAAAATGGGCATCAGTCCGGCAGTGATCAAAAAGGTACAGGAAGTAGCTGAAAAGCTTAATTATAGACCAAGTATGATTGCTACCAGTCTTAGAACCGGGAAAACCAGGTCTATAGGACTTATTGTTGAAGATATTTCGAATCAGTTTTTTGCTGATCTTGCCAGAGTTATTGAAGATGAAGCAAAAAGTATTGATTACAGAGTTTTTTATTGCAGTACAGGAGGAGATGACGAACGTTCTGAAGAGTTGATACATAGTTTATTACAGGCCAATGTGGATGGTTTTATTGTAACGCCAACTCAGAATCTGGAAAACAGCATTGATCTTCTTTTAAAGTTAAAAAAGCCGGTTGTATTGATCGACAGGTATTTTCCGGGACAAAGAGTGAGTCATGTGGTGATGGATAATTATGAAGCCTCTAATTCGGCTGCAAAATTCCTGATCAGTAAGGGACGCAAAAATATTGCGGTGGTAAATAATACCTCCGAGATGATTCAGATGAAGCTGCGTGAGGATGGATACAGAGATGCTTTGAAGGAAGCAGAAATGTACAATCCGTCACTTGTTCTTCACATGGATTACCATACTAATGAAGAGGCGAGAATTGCGGGAATAATAGATTTCTTTAAAAAGAACCCTGATATTGATGCCGTTTTGTTTTTGGCAAACTATATGGGACTTGCGGGACTTCAGGCTTTCCGAAGAATGGGAATCAAAATTCCTGAAGATATTTCTGTAATTAGTTTTGATGATCATGACAGTTTTAAACTGCATACGCCAACCATTAGTGTTATTGAACAGCCGATAGAAGATATCGCTGTAAAATCGATACAATTGTTAATGAGTCAGATGACTGATATGGAGAAGTTTGAAGTAGAAAAAAGTCTTAAAAAAGGAAAATTGATTATTAGAGAATCAGTTTAAAATTTTGAGAAAAAAATAAAAAAGAAAAGAAACGGTTTGTTTTTTTTTAACCGTTTTACTAAATCGTTTTAGTAAATTTTAGATCAATTAAATTGAAAATGAGTGATGTTCCTGATCAGTTTACGATATCGATTTCTTAAAGGAGTGCTTATAAACATGACTATAAATAAGGCCGGGATATTTATAAGGTGCAAGCCTTATAAGTATCCTAATTAAAAAGGAGTTCAAAATTTTTATTAATTATTTAAAACAATCAAATTAGAAACAATCACAAAAATCAAAACAAACAAATAACCAAAAAAAAATGCTTATGAAACGAATATTGGCAGTGTTAGGAATGGTGTTGTTAAGCAGCTTAGGAGCTGTGGCGCAAAACCGATTGATAACAGGCATAGTAGCTGATGCAGAGAACAAGGGAATTGTTGCTGCATCGATTGAGGTTCAGGGAAAACCGTATAGTGCAATCACTGACGCGGAAGGCCGATTTAAAATGAATGTGCCCGAAGGACCGGTTACTTTAAATGTATCCTCTATAGGTTTTACACCGCAATCAGTAGTATTGCAGCAAAACCAAAACAAAATTTCAGTCGTATTAGTAGAAAATACTCAGGAATTAAAAGATGTTGTAGTAACGTCATTTGGAGTTAAAAAACAAAAGAAAAGTTTAGGATATGCTGTTGGAGAACTGAAAGGTGACGAACTGACAAAGAATAAGGAAATTAACTTAGGAAATGCTCTTCAGGGAAAGATTGCCGGAGTTAACGTTTCTGCACCGGTTACAGGACCTTCAGGGTCAAGCCGTGTGGTAATTCGTGGAGCCACTTCAGCTTCAGGATTGAACCAGCCTTTATATGTTGTTGATGGTATTCCAATTGATAACAGCCAGCAAGGAAACGCAGGAATGTGGGGAGGTGCCGATAAAGGAGACGGTATGTCGTCTTTCAATCCTGATGATATCGCGTCTATGTCGGTATTAAAAGGTAGTGCGGCTTCTGCTCTTTACGGATACAGAGGATCAAACGGTGTAATTTTAATTACAACCAAAAAAGGAAAGAGCGGAACAGGAATAGGAGTAGATTTTAGTACTAACGCTACATTTAACACGCCTGCAAGTTTATTAAACTGGCAAGATAAATACGGAGCGGGAGCACCGGTAAATGGCGTAGCTACAAGATTTAATAACCTACAGGAACTTAGAGATTCTTATTATTTTGCCTGGGGAGACAAATACGATGGAACACCTTCTCTTGGTATTGACGGAACGACCAGACCTTATCAGGCTTACGGAAAAAATAACGTTGAAAATTTCTACAGAACCGGATTTTCTTCCAGTAATACTTTAGCAATTTCGGGAGGAAGTGAAACTACTAATTTCAGATTGTCTTTCGGAAATACAAAAGATGAATCGATCATGCCGGGAACAAACTTTGGCAGAAATAACATTGCTTTAAGTTTAAATTCAGCAGTAAATAAAAAAATAAGCATCGAGACTAACGCTCAGTATATCACAGAGAAAAGTCACAACCGACCTTATTTGAATGATTCACCCAGAAATCCTTCTTTCCCGACTACTTTCTTAACACCGGGTACCGATATCAGATGGATTAGTAACGGTTTTGATGCTAATGGTGGTGAGGCAGATTATTTTGGGGCAAATGTTTACCATACAAACCCTTATTATGCTACACAATCTCCTTTAAATGATGACCTTAGAAAACGTTTCATTGGTTCTGCAAAGGTAAACTACAACATCACTGATAAAATCTATGCAAAAGGTGTTCTTGGAGTGGATGATATTAATTATGAGTATACGGAGATTGAACCAACAGGAATTAACTACAATCCTGGAGGATCTTATGAGAACAGAGTAGAAAACCGCTCAGAATATAATGCTTCGGCTTATTTAGGATACAAAGGTGATATCGTTAAAAATTTATCTTTAGATGCTTTCATTGGAGCTAACCGTCAACACAACAGATTCAGCGGAATTAAAATGAGAGGAAATAACTTTATTGTTCCGTTCCAATATTTCTATGGAAATACACAACCGGACAAATCGGAGAAATTGTTTTCAGAAAGTGAAGTAAACTCTCTTTTCTATTCGGCCGATTTAGGATACAAAGATTTCTTATACTTAAGTTTAACAGGTCGTGAAGACTGGTTTTCTACTTTAGATCCATCAAGTAACAGTACATTTTACCCATCTGTAAGTTCAAGTTTTATTTACTCTGAAGTTATTGATTTACCGGAATGGATGTCATACGGAAAGTTAAGAGCAGGTTGGGGTAACGTTGGAGGAGCATTACCGGATGCTTATGCTTTGGCTTTGACTTATATTGGACCTGACGGACAAACAGACTCTTTAGGACAGCCAATTTTAGGAGTGAATGGAGAAACAGTTCCAAACAGAACGTTAAAACCTTATAATGTAAGCACAATCGAATTTGGTTTCGAAAATACCTTCTTCAATAACAGAGTAAGTACTGATTTGACTTTCTACAGCAAGAAAACGACAAATGATATTACAGATGCTGACATTTCTCAGTCCTCAGGTTACAGAACAACTAAGATTAATGTAGGAGAGATACTGAACAAAGGGGTTGAGTTTGCGATCAATGTAAAAGCAGTTAAAACACCAAACTTCTCTTGGAGCGTAGGATATAATTTTGCTTACAATAATAGTGAGGTTCTTAAACTTTCAGATAAAATTACAACCAAATCATTGGAAGGAAACAGAGACGGTAGAGCTTCTGTAGTGTTAGAAAAAGGACAGCCTTTCGGAGTAATCAAAGCCTACGATTATTTGAGAGATGCTAACGGAAATATTGTACTTGATACCAATGGTAAATTCCTGAGAGGAAACCTGATTATTGCAGGACAAGGTGTTGCTCCAACTTCAATGGGACTTTCAAATGACTTCCAGTACAAAAACTTTACACTTTCCGTTTTCGTAGATGCTAAATTTGGAGGAGAGATTTACTCTGCAACTAACCAGTTAGGAACCCGTTACGGATTAACAGAACAAACTGTTTCAGGCCGTGAAGGTGGAGTTGCAGTAAAAGGAACAGATGTTAACGGAAATCCGGTAAACACAACAGTTTCTGCTTACGATTACTGGAGAAGCTATAGTGATGTAACTTCAAACTTTGTTTACGATGCTGATTTTGTGAAACTAAGAGCCATCTCTTTTAGCTATAATTTCCCAAAAACTTATTTGTCAAAAACACCATTTCAAGCGATCAGCTTAGCGTTTTCAGCACATAATTTATGGACGATTTACGATAAAGTTCCAAACATTGACCCGGAATCAAACTATTCTAATAGTAATGCGCAAGGTCTTGAAAGAGCTTCTATGCCTTTGACCAGAAATTATGGACTGACACTTAATGTGAAATTTTAATAATCAAACTGAAAGATGAAAAATAAATATATAAAAATATTTTGTATCGCAATCGTAGGAGCCATGACGCTTACTTCGTGCGATAAAGGATTCGAAGAGTTAAATAAGAATCCAAATGCTTTGACTGATCCGGCTGTAAAATCAATGTTTACACTTGCTGAGATCTATGTTGATGGACAAGATTTCTCCAATACCAGAGGGAATAATTTGTATGCGGCACAAATCGTTCAGCAATTTTCTTCATTAGGAGGACCGGGTTCAAAATATAGTTATGCCCCGGAATATTCTGCAGCACTTTTTAGTGAGTCGTACGGTAAAGGTTTGAATCAGATTTTCCAATTGATGTCAGTGGCAAAAGATGCACCTGAGAACTCAAATATGATTCAGGCTTGCAGAATCATGAAGGTGTTTATGTTTCAAAAATTAACAGATACTTACGGTGAAGTTCCTTATTTTGATGCAGGTAAAGGATACAATGGAAATGTTTTTGCTCCAAAGTACGATACACAGGAAGTTATCTACAATGATCTTTTGAAAGAATTAGACGAAGCCGGAGATGCTTTAGATGCTACTAAACCTTTCGTTGGTAATGCCGATTTATATTATCAAAGTAATGTTACTAAATGGAAAAAACTGGCCAACTCTTTAATGTTGAGAGTAGCGATGCGTTTGTCTAAAGTAAATCCTGCCAAAGCAAAACAATATGTAGAGAAAGCAGTATCGAAAGGAGTTTTTACTTCAAATGATGACAGTTTAGTTTTAAAACATGATGCAGGTCCGGTTGGAGTGAAAACCAACCCAATTACCTCTTCATGGGTTAGAAATGATTTAAATGGAGGAGAAGCGAACATTAAATTCAGTAAAACATTTATTGATGCATTGAAAAACAATAATGATCCTCGTTTGAGAATTTATGCTAAACTGGAAGCTACAGGAAACAACAATCCGGCAAGTCAGCAAGGTCTTGCTAATGATGCTAAAGAATTTCCGGGTGGAGACAAAAAGAAGTTCTCAGATCCTAACACTTCTACAGTATTACGCTTAGATGCTCCTACTTTAATTATGTCCTACGCTGAGGTTCAGTTTATATTGGCAGAAGCAGCAGTAAAAGGATGGAGTGTTGGAGGAAATGCACAAAAGTTTTATGAAGACGGTGTAAAAGCAGCTATGGAAGTGCTTACTATTTTTGGAGACAAAGTACCGGCAGTTACGCCTGCAGAATATACCGCTTATATTACTGCAAATCCGTTTAAGGCAGCAGGAACCGAGGCTCAAAAAATAGAGCAGATTATCACTCAAAAATGGATTGTATTACTATTCAATGGTTTTGAAGCATTTTCAGAATACAGAAGAACAGGATATCCGGTTTTAGTTCCGGTAAATGATCCAACAGGAGAAACAAAAGGGACCATACCAAGAAGATTAATCTACGATCAGTCAGAATTGATTACCAATTCCGCTAATTATAAAGAAGCAATTGCTCGCCAGGGGTTGGATTTAATGACAACCAGAATCTGGTGGGACAAGCAATAGTTTTATGCGTTAGGTGAGTTAGTTGAGTTAAGCCGGGTAGGGATACCTGTACCTCCCGGCTTATTTTTAATTTTCTGTTTGATTTTCATTACATTAGAGGAGTTGTATCCAAAAAAGTTCGATAAATCTTAATCCCTTTTTTTCGCAAAAGAAATTAGCTTCTGCTGAAAAAGATGGAATTATCATCCAAAGAACATCACAATTAGGACAGACTTTTAAGAAATCGAAAATCAGAAATCGAGAGTTTAAAATCAACGATCTAAAATGAATTAAAGCTTGGCAGCCGTAAAAAAAGGAAATGATTTCAGAATATTTTGTTAGTTGCTTTTATTCCGTAATAAAAACCTAAAGCGAGAAGGAAATAATTGAAAAAGATTTATCCTTCTCCAACTGCCGGCGACAGCATTGAAAAAATATAATAATTTATTATTCAGCTAATACCGATTATGTATTCAATATAGTCTCATAAAAATTCGACTATTTTCATACTATATCGGCATTATACCAGAAACCAGAAGACTAGATACATAATTATAATTGGTATAAAATGGAGTATAAAAAACGATTTTATTGGTTTGTCGGCGTTTGTCTCGCCAATTTTTCATTGGCGGCAAATGCCCAAAATAAAGATTTAAAAACCGGCTGGCAGTATCGGGAGACTAAAACCGAAAAATGGTATCCTGCGACAGTTCCGGGAGAAATACATACCGATTTGCTGAACAATAAAACGATACCGGATCCATTTTATCGGGACAATGAAAAAAAACTGACCTGGATTGAAAAGAAAGACTGGGAGTATAAAACGACTTTTCAGGTAAGCCCGGCAACACTCGCTAAAAAACATACAGAACTGGTTTTTGACGGACTGGATACTTATGCCACCGTTTATCTGAACAATCAGGTAGTTTTAAAAGCCGATAACATGTTCCTGCAATGGCGTGTAGATGTAAAAAAAGTACTGAAATCAGGAAATAACAACCTGGTTATTGTGTTTAAATCGGCGCAAAATGTAGTCGATTCCCTGGCCAAGAAAGATTTGCCATTTGTAATTCCGGACAATCCACGTGCGTATGTACGTAAAGCACAATACCATTTTGGATGGGACTGGGGGCCAAAATTTACGACTTGCGGAATTTGGAAAACCCCACGTTTAGAAGCTTACGACAAAAAAGAAGCTGAGAAACCGTATGTGTTAGACCGTAAAATCGAATTGGTTCAGGAACCGGATAAGGTGGGTAAAACATTTTATTTTAAAATCGATGGAAAACCGGTTTATATGAAAGGAGCCAATTACATTCCGTCGGATGCGTTTCTTTCCAGAGTGACCAAAAAAGAATATGAAAAAGTAATTGGTATGGCCAAAGATGCCAATATGAATATGCTTCGTGTATGGGGAGGTGGTATTTATGAAGACGATTATTTTTATGATTTATGCGATAAAAACGGCATCTATGTCTGGCAGGATTTTATGTTTGCAGGAACAATGGTACCGGGAGATGATGCTTTTTTCGCCAATGTAAAAAAAGAAGTTCAGTATCAGGTAAAACGTTTACGCCATCACAAGAGTATTGTTTTGTGGTGTGGCAATAACGAAATCGACGAAGCCTTTAAAGATTGGGGATGGCAAAAAAGCATGAAAATGCCTAAGCAGGATTCAATTCGTTTATGGAAAGACTACGTTCGTTTGTTTCAGGACAGTATCCCAAAATGGGTAAAGGAAGTAGATGATAAACGACCATATATTAGTTCTTCACCATCATTCCACTGGTCAAAAGCAAAAAGTTTAACCGAAGGTGACAGCCATTATTGGGGAACCTGGTGGGGATTGGAAGATGTGGAAGCCGTGCAAAATAAAACAGGACGTTTTGTGAGCGAATACGGAATGCAGGCAATGCCCAATTATTCGTCGATCGAAAGATTTACAAAAGCTGAAGATCGATATTTATATTCCGATATCTTACAGGCCCATCAAAAGGCAGGAAAAGGATTCATGAAATTAGATTCGTACCTGAACCGATATTTTATTGATTCGACTAAAATTAAGAAAATGAATGTCGAAGATTATACGTATCTGACACAGTGTTTACAATATTATTCCCTTAAAAATATTATTGGCATCCATCGTTCAAAAGCACCTTACAATATGGGAACATTGGTTTGGCAGCTTAACGATTGCTGGCCGGTAGCAAGCTGGAGCGTTACCGATTATTACGACAGACAGCCCAAAGCAGCATGGTACGCCATGAAAGAAGCTTACCGCGATGATAAAACGCCGGAAATTGATTTAACCCGTCCGATCAATCTAAAATTGGAAGACCCAAAAATCACCTGGCAGGTAAAAGGAAATAAGCTGATTCTAAAAGCCTCGAAATTTGCCAAATACGTCAACGTTTCTATAAAAGGATATACCGGAAAGTGGAGCGACAACTATTTCGATTTGAAAGCAGGAGAAGAGAAAACCATCACGTTTGAAGGTGCGATAGCAAAGCCGATTATTAGAGTTTATTCTCTATATGATGTTCTTAAAAGGTACTAAGCCTTCGAGGTACTAAGGTTCTGAGATTTTTAGTTGCAAAGGTTCAAAGCCACAAAGGTTTTCTGGCAGTGCGTCTGCTTGGCGGCCTTTGCGTAAATCCTTGCGCACTTAGCGGTTAAATTTTTTGGTTCAAAATTAAAGAATAGCTCTGTAAATCATTTTAATCAGTGTCATCCGTGGCCAATCAACACAAGTCAATATAAAAATAAGTATGTTTACAAAATACAACAAAATAGCTTTTAGCGGTATTTTAGCTTTAACCCTATTTTTTGCCAATCCGGTTGTCTCACAGCAAAAGAAGGCAAAACAAACCAATTTAGATTATACCCAATATGTGAATCCGTTTATAGGCTCGGCGGGTCATGGACACGTATTTGTGGGAGCCAATGTTCCTTTCGGAGCAGTACAACTGGGGCCTGTAAATGTTTTTGAAGGCTGGGATTGGTGCAGCGGATACAACTATGCCAGCAATACCATTTTAGGTTTCACACATACCCATTTGAGCGGAACAGGAATTGGAGATCTAAACGATATTCTTTTGTTGCCGGTATCTGGAAAAGTACCGCTTACCAAAGGAACAAAAGAAGATATGACTACCGGTTACGGCTCTTATTTCTCACATCAGAATGAAGTGAGTAAAGCCGGGTATTACAGCGTTATCTTAGACAAATATAAAATTAAAGCAGAACTGACAGCCACCGAAAGAGTTGGTTTTCATAAGTATACTTTTAATTCCACTACTGATAATCATGTTTTACTGGATCTTGCAGACGGAATTGGCTGGGACAAACCGGTTAAAACGTTTATCAAAAAAGTCAATGAAACCACGCTTGTTGGCTATAGATATTCTTCGGGCTGGGCTGCAGATCAGCGCATTTTTTTCACCATGGAATTTTCGGAACCAATTGCTGCGATGACCTTGTATGATGCTACCACTGCAATTGCCGGAAACGAGGGAGAAGCCTTAAAAATGAAAGCGGTTTTAGATTTTAAAACGGTAAAAAACAAACAGATTTTAGTAAAAGTCGGAATATCTCCGGTAAGTTATGAGAATGCTTCGGCAAATATTAAAGCTGAGATTCCGGGTTGGAATTTTGAGGCTGTAGCCAAAGAGGCAACTTCAAAATGGAACCAAGAACTGAACAAAATTCAGATCAAAGCTGACGATAAAACGATGAAAGTTTTTTACACTGCGATGTACCACACCATGTTTGCACCTTCTATCTTTAATGATGTTAACGGAGATTACAGAGGTACAGATAAAAAAGTGTACGAAAAAGCAAATTTTACCAACTATACCACCTTCTCACTTTGGGATACGTATCGCGGACTGCATCCGTTGTACACCCTTACACAGCCCGAGAAAATCAATGATATTGTGAAGTCGTTCCTGGCCATTTACGAGCAGCAGGGAAGATTACCGGTATGGCATTTAATGGGGAATGAAACCAATACCATGAACGGAAATCACTCCATAGCGGTTATCGTTGATGCTTATATGAAAGGATACAGAGGATATGATGTTGCATTGGCCTACGAAGCCATCAAAAAAACAGCAATGCAAACCCGCGACGGAATGGATTATGTACAAAAACTGCAATACATCCCTGCAGATAAAATGCTCGAATCTGTTGGAAACGCTTTAGAATATGCTATCGATGATTACTGCGTAGCCTTAATGGCAAAGGATCTGAACAAAACCGACGATTATAATTATTTCTCCAAAAGAGCCAATTTATACAAATTGTACTTTGATAAAGAAACCACTTTTATGAGAGGTAAGTTGACGGATGGAAATTGGAGAACACCATTCAATCCGCTTTCATCAGCACACCGAAAAGATGATTATGTAGAAGGAAATGCCTGGCAGTACACCTGGTTAGTGCCACAGGATCCTTATGGTTTGATTGATTTGTTTGGAAGTGAAGATAAATTTCTGGCCAAATTAGACTCTCTTTTCTTAATCACAGACAAAGTAGAAGGCGAGGAAATCTCTCCGGATATTAGCGGTTTAATTGGTCAGTATGCACAAGGAAACGAACCCAATCATCATATTCCTTACCTGTACGCTTACGCAGGGCAGCCTTGGAAAACGGCAAAACTAATCCGTGAAATCGATGAGAAATTCTACTCGACAAAACCGGATGGGTTATGCGGAAACGAAGATTTAGGACAAATGTCGGCTTGGTATGTTTTCTCTTCTATGGGATTCTATTCGGTTAATCCGGCCAACGGAATTTATGTATTGGGAAGTCCGTTAGTGAATACAGCAACGATACATCACAAAGAGGGTGTTTCATTTACATTGAAAGCTGTCGATAATAGCAAGACAAATATCTATATCCAAAAAGCAGAGTATAACGGGAAACCTTATACAAAATCATACATCACACACGATATGATTGTAAAAGGAGGAGAGCTTAAATTGTTTATGGGAAGCAAACCGTCGATAACTTTTGGAGTGAAAAAAGAGGATAGACCGCTTTAGGATTTTAGATTTTAGAATAAAGAATAAAGAATAAAGAGTATAGATTTTAGATTTTTAGAAGAGATCAGTTACCGTTTTTAGCTTATAGCCTATCGCTTAAAGCCTAAAGCAAAAAAATAAAAACATGAAAATAAAGAGTTTACTTTTTTTAGGACTATTGCAATGCTTCGGTTTTGTCAATGCACAGATCAAAGCAGTAGATGCTGTAGAGTATGTAAATCCGTTAATGGGGACACAATCTTTACACAGTCTTTCGAATGGAAATACTTATCCGGCAATTTGCAGACCTTGGGGAATGAATTTCTGGACACCGCAAACCGGAAAAATGGGTGACGGTTGGGCTTATATTTATACTGCCGAGAAGATTAGAGGATTCAAACAAACCCATCAACCTTCACCTTGGATGAACGATTACGGGCAGTTTTCGATCATGCCCGTAACCGGTAAATTGGCTTTTACCGAAGACGAAAGAGCAAGCTGGTTCAGTCATAATGCAGAGGTTTCAAAACCGTATTATTATAGTGTTTACCTAGCCGATTATGATGTAACCACAGAAATCACCACTACCGAAAGAGCGGCACATTTTCAGATCACCTTTCCGGAAAACGAACAGTCTTCTATCGTAATCGATGCTTTTGACAAAGGATCTTACATCAAAATAATTCCGTCCGAGAATAAAATTATCGGTTATACCACCCGCAATAGTGGTGGAGTTCCTGAGAATTTCAAAAACTATTTTGTACTGCAATTCGATAAGCCTTTTGCCACTACTGCTGCCTGGCACGGGAAAGTTTTAGAAAAAGACAAACTCGAATTAAAAGACAATCATGTAGGTGCTGTTATTGGATTTAAAACTAAAAAAGGAGAAATCGTAAACGTAAAAGTTTCCTCTTCATTTATTAGTTTCGAACAAGCCGAATTGAATTTAAAGAACGAATTAGGCACAGCATCATTTACCGAAACCGTAGCACAATCCAAACAGGAATGGAATAAGGTTTTAGGAAAATTAAATGCCGAAGGCGGAAGCGAAGAACAATTAAAAACGTTTTACTCCTGCCTATACCGCACCGTTTGTTTTCCGCAAAAACAGTATGAGATCAATGCAAAAGGAGAGACTGTACACTATAGTCCGTATAATGGTAAAGTATTGCCGGGTTATATGTACGCAGGAACAGGTTTTTGGGATACTTTTCGAGCTTTGTATCCTTTGTTGAATTTAGTTTATCCTTCGATTAATAAAGAAATGCAGGAGGGACTCATCAACGATTTTAAAGAGGGAGGCTTTTTGCCGGAATGGTCAAGCCCGGGATTCAGAGATGTGATGGTCGGAAACAACTCCGCCTCAGTAGTTTCAGATGCTTATATGAAAGGATTACGCGGTTATGACATCAACAAACTGTATGAAGCCTTAGTACACGGAGCCAATAACGAAGGACCTTTAGAAGCAGTAGGACGAAAAGGAGTATCGTATTACAACACTTTAGGATACGTTCCTTATGATGTGAAAATTAATGAAAATGCGGCAAGAACCTTAGAATATGCCTACGATGATTTTGCAATTTGGAAATTAGCGAAAGCATTAAACCGTCCGAAAAAAGAAATCGATTTGTTTGAAAAAAGAATGATGAATTATAAGAATCTTTATAATCCTGAAATCGGATGGATGAGCGGCAGAAATAAAGATGGAAGTTTCCCGAAAAATTTTAATCCGCTTAAATGGGGAGATGCTTTTACAGAAGGAAATGCTTTGCATTATAGCTGGAGTGTATTTCATGATGTACAGGGCTTGATTGGTTTAATGGGAGGGGAGAAAAAATTCACCGCCAAATTAGACGCTGTTTTTACAACACCTCCGGTTTTTGATGACAGTTATTATGGATCGGTTATTCATGAAATTCGCGAAATGCAAATTATGAATATGGGACAATATGCCCATGGTAATCAGCCGATTCAGCACATGATTTATTTGTACAATTACGCCGGTGAGCCCTGGAAAACGCAATATTGGTCAAGAGAAGTGATGAACCGTTTGTACAAACCCACTCCGGATGGTTATTGCGGAGACGAGGATAACGGACAAACTTCGGCCTGGTATATTTTCTCGGCTATGGGATTCTATCCGGTTTGCCCGGGAACGGACGAGTATGTACTTGGAGCGCCTTTGTTCAAAAAAATCACGCTCGAACTTGAAAACGGAAAACAATTGGTCATCAATGCTCCAAACAATTCAGCGGACAACAAATATGTTCAGGAATTAAAATGGAATAACACCACTCATACCAAAAACTTCATCAACCATTTTGAGGTATTAAAAGGAGGGGAATTCAATTTCGAGATGAGCAGTAAACCAAATTTACAAAGAGGAACTTCTTCAAGTGCCTATCCATATTCTTATTCAACTTCAAAATAATACTATGCAGTCACGTAGAAAATTTATAAAAAATACAGGGATTTTTTCAGCAGGATTATTAGCGCTTCAAACGGATGTTTTTGGAATGCAGTCGGATGTATTCAATTTTTCGATCAAAGATTTTGTGAGCAAAAGACCTCCTTTGGCAGAGCGAAAATTTACCAGTAAAGCAATTGAAGCTGCCATTGTAAGAATCAAAAAACAAATTGCCAATCCGGAACTTGCCTGGTTGTTTGAAAACTGTTTTCCGAACACCTTAGATACCACTGTCGATTTTGAAATTATCGACGGAAAACCGGATACTTATGTCATTACAGGAGATATCGATGCCATGTGGCTGCGTGACAGTACAGCGCAGATCTGGCCTTATATTCCATTTGTAAAAGAAGATAAAAAACTGGCAGAATTGGTAAAAGGAGTAATCAACCGTCAGACCAAATGTATCTTGCTAGATCCGTATGCAAACGCTTTCTACAAAGATTTTGCACAAGTGAGCGAGTGGAAAAATGACATGACCAAGATGCAGCCCGGTATTCACGAGCGCAAATGGGAGATCGACAGTTTATGTTACCCCATAAGATTGGCACACGGCTACTGGAAGGAAACAGGAGATATTAGTTTATTCGACAGCAAGTGGAAAGAAGCGATGCTTTTAGTATTGCAGACTTTCAAAGAACAACAAAGAATGCACGATAAAGGGCCTTACAATTTCCAGAGAGTTACAGCCTGGGCGACAGACGGAGTGCCTTTAAGCGGTTACGGTTATCCGGTAAAACCATGCGGATTAATCGTTTCGACCTTCAGACCTAGTGACGACAGTACTTTATTTGGCTATTTAATTCCGAGTAATATGTTCGCGATCGAAGTATTGGGCTATCTGATCGAAATTTTCTCTTTACCGGCTTTAAAAGACGATAATTTGGTATCAAAAGCCAAAGAATTACGCGGACAAGTTCAAAAAGGACTGGAAGAAAACGGAATCATTGAACATCCTAAATTTGGGAAAATCATAGCTTTTGAAGTTAACGGTTACGGCAGTTTCCACATGATGGACGATGCGAATGTTCCTTCTTTATTGTCCTTGCCGTATTTAGGCGCGATAGCACCCGACAGTCCACTGTATCTGAATACCCGAAAAGTGGTACTTTCAGAAAACAATCCGTTTTTCTACAAAGGAAAAGCAGGAGAAGGAATTGGCGGTCCGCATACCGGGACAGACACCATTTGGCCAATGAGTATCGTTTTGAGAGCCATTACCAGTGTAGACGAGCAGGAAATAAAACAATGTATCAGCAACCTGATCAAAACAAATGCCGATACCGGTTTCATGCACGAGTCATTCCATAAAGACGATGTAGCCAAATTTACCCGAAAATGGTTTGCATGGGCCAACACCTTATTTGGAGAAATGATTGTACATACCAGTATTCATTATCCTCAAATCTTAAAAGATAAAAACATTTAAACTAAAATATTTACCATTAAGGAATTAGTAAAACTAGAGATAAAATATTCACCATTAAGAAATTAAGAAAAATGAAGCAGTTAGACGTAATAAGCTTAATTTCTTAATGGTGAAAAAAATAAAACTAAATTTTTCTAATCCGCATATTGGTTCAAATCCAAAATACAAAAGAATGAATAAAGAATATGCCGTTGGATTAGACATTGGAGGTACACATATCACTGCAGCAATTATTGATATAGTAGACATGAAAGTGATCGATTTTTCACTGCACAAAGAATCTTTCGATTCGAATTTGCCTGTAGCAGAAGTAATGACCATCTGGGAAAAAGCAATTCGCACTTCGATCGAAAACTCAAAAGTAGAAAATACCACAGGATTGGCCGTTTGCATGCCCGGTCCGTTTGATTATACGAATGGTGTTTGCTGGATAAAAGGGCAATCGAAATACGAACATTTTTATGGACTCAATGTTCGTGATCTGTTTCAGAATCAATTGAAGCTGTCGGGTGATTTTCCGATATTGTTTGAAAATGATGCCGTTTGTTTTGGTAAAGGAGAAGTATTTAAAGATGCCGAAAACCTTTCTAAAAAAGTAATGGCCATCACATTGGGTACCGGACTTGGAGCCTGTTTTATAGACAAAGGCGAATCGATTAGTACGGGTGATTTAGTACCAAAAGACGGAGAAATATACGATCTGCCTTATCAAGACGGAATTGCCGAAGATTATGTTTCCGCACGTGGACTTATAGCCGGTTATTTCGCTTTAAGCGGAAAAAAAATAAACAACGGATTAGAGCTTTTTAATTTGGCAACAGCCGGAGATGCAATGGCCGTGAAAGCATTCGAGCAGCTAGGAGAAGATTTGGCTGCTATTGTGGCGCCATGGTTAGAAAAATTCGATGCGGATAGTTTCATCATTGGTGGAAAAATTGCCAACGCAAGTGAATTTTTTCTACCGGTTTTCAATAAAAAAATAAAAGAAGCAGGAAGTAACGTTAGCGTCTCGGTTTCTACAGATAATGAAATAGCAGCTTTATTAGGCGCAACAAGTTTGCTTTATACAGCATAGTTTTGATTATATTAGATGCCACAGATTAAAAAGATTTACAACACAGATTAGAGCATCCTTTTGAATCCTCTAATCTGTGGCAAAAAAAAAGGATCAGTGGCCCATAAAATATTAGATATGACAAATTCAAATCGCAGAAATTTTATAAAGACGGCAGCTATAGCTTCAGTTGCTGTTGCCTTGCAGTCTTTTCAATCCAATTCGGAAGAAGAAGAAAAAAACATAGTTTCTAAAAAAGGAAAAAAGCCCATTGTGCTTTCTACCTGGAGATTTGGAATTCAGGCCAATGAAGCCGCCTGGGAAGTTCTAAAAAGTAAAGGAACCGCTTTAGATGCTGTCGAAGCAGGAGTTAAAATTCCCGAAGGCGACCCTAAAGAAAGAAGTGTAGGCTACGGCGGACGTCCGGACAGAGATGGGCGTGTAACGTTAGATGCCTGTATTATGGACGAAAATGCCAATATAGGATCGGTGGCTGCTTTAGAATATATCAAACATCCCATATCGGTTGCAAGAGCAGTCATGGAAAAAACACCTCATGTGATGCTGGTAGGCGATGGAGCTCTACAATTTGCAGTAGCACAAGGTTTTAAAAAAGAAAACCTGCTGACAGAAGAATCTGAAAAAGAATGGAAAGAGTGGCTCAAAGACAGTAAATACAAACCCATTGCCAATATCGAGAACCACGATACGATTGGAATGATCGCTTTGGATGCCAACGGTAATCTTTCCGGAGCCTGTACCACAAGTGGAATGGCATTTAAAATGCACGGACGTGTTGGCGATTCCCCAATTATCGGAGCCGGTTTATATGTCGACAATGAAATAGGAGCCGCGACTGCTACCGGACATGGTGAAGAAGTCATCAGGATTTCGGGCTGTCATCTTGTGGTTGAATTGATGCGACAAGGTAAATCTCCTCAAAAAGCCTGCGAAGAAGCCGTTGCACGAATTGTGAAATTAACAAAGAACAGAAACAAAGACTTAAAAGACATTCAGGTAGGTTTTATCGCCCTGAACAAAGCCGGAGAATACGGTTCCTATTGCATTCAGGGAGGTTTTAACTATGCCGTTTATGACGACACCGGAAATCGTTTAATCGATGCCGATTTTTTTCTGAAGTAGGATAACAGCTTTGTATATAAAAGTAAGAGACAGATTATCTTTAACATAAAAAGCAAAAGCTTCGGAGAATTCCGAAGCTTTTTTAGTTTTTATAATTTTAAAGAGAAATCTAAAAAAAAGAAATCCATCTAAATCCGCGTTTTCGCTTTAGCGAATCCGTCTCATCCGTGTACACTATTTGCGGCTCTTTTGAGTCTATTCCTCTAATGCAGTTTCAAATTCCATATGATCAATAACTTCTGCGGCTGCCTGTACAGGTTTAGATGCTTTTAGTCTATTGAATCTTTCCAATTGTTCCGCTTCTCCTTCTTCACCACTGAAATAAGGAAAAACATCCATAATAGGCGATTCAGAAACGGCCGGGATAGAATATTCTCCCATAGTGCTTTGCATTACATGCAGTGTGTTGTCGTAAGCCTCTCTTACATCATTGGCCTGAACCAACATGTACATATTTGACTTTCTTTCTTTACCGCTTTCTTCATCATAAGCCAGCAAAGAGACTTTAGATTTAAACCAACGGTCTGTATTTTCAAAAGGGTGAATTTCGGCGTAATTGGCCACTTTTATATTGGTGATTTTAAATTCTTCACTGATATAAGCCGACATCTCTTCATTAATTCTTCTTTCAGCTTCTGTATAAGACAAAGCATCTACCAAATAAGGCTCTGTTAAAACTTTTTGCCCTCCGGTTTCGTCCGTTTTTCTATATTTTACCTTGCATTCGTACCAAGTTGCGCTCATCTTTATTATTTTTTAAGGATGCCAAAGATAGATTTTACCAAAAAAAAATCTCCTAAAATTGTGAAATAGATATTCACAATTTTAGGAGATTTTAGTTAAGTTTTTGATTGTTAGTACTTAATCTTAAAAGTTGGAATTGATCCGAATTGTTGCTTTTATTAAAGCTAATCCTTCAACATTTTTAAGGAGAACATCCTTCGATTCGTATCGACTGTTTTCACTGACTAGTTTAATCCAATCTTCTCCTTTGTCTGATTTTTGTATCCATCGGATCAGGAGAAATTCTTCCGGTTCATCGGTTACTACGGAAATCAAATACATTTCTCCCCAAATAATATGTTCGATCCTGTTGCGCATTTTTTTATAAATGATAAGATCACCGCTTTTTAAAAAAGGATACATGCGATCTCCACTTACATAAATAGCGCCATCGCATTTAGGCAAGTTTGGAACAGAGACATAATCAATTGGTTTTCCTTCAGATTCTTTAAACAGGGAAACCATTCCGTCAACAGTTTCAACATCATAGACCGGTACAAACTGCTTCTTTAGTGTTTTTGTAGTGGTGACTTCGTAAACAGTAGAAGGTTCTTCAATTTCACTCATTTTAATTCCCCATTCATACTCGAAAAAGGCAGCATTTTCAAGCATATGACCTTTTCCTGTCAGGAGCCACTCCGGATTAATTTCAGGATAAATGCGAAGTATCTGTTCTATTTTTGAGGCACCAACATCTTTAACTTTATCTAAAAAGCCGTTAGAAAGCCCCGTTTCGATATAAAATTTTCTTCTATTAATTCCTTTATACTCAATAATTTGTAAGATTCTGTTTACGATCATTGCAATTATTTTTAGATTATAACATATTTTTATTGCTATTTATAGGATAAAATCTATATATTTGTAAGTAAAAAAGCACAAAAATGATGTTTTGAGCAAACGTACGAAAAAAAACACAAAATGCACTACTAAAGGGAAAGGTAGTCAAAATTTCAGAAGAAAAATAAAGCTATTATTCTCAGGCGTTCTTTAAGTTATAAAATGAAAGATAGGTCGATGAGGTTTAACATAAAAAGAATAAAAGATGAATTATATACTCAGAGTAGATCCGAAAAACCCGTATAAGGAACGATTAGAAAAGGCCATTATAAATCTGCTTCCGTTTGTTGAGGCAGAAGCCGTTTATCTGTCTTTTAATAAAAGCAATAAAGTAACAGTCATCACTTTTATTCTAAAAAAAGAGACCGATAAGGATGAGGAGATTTTGGAGGAGATACAGGAGAAAGTAATAAGTATCTACCCCGAGTTTATTTTTAAATTTATGGATTCTGACTGTGCTAAAAAGGGTTTTAAAAATGGAAAACCTTACTTTGTTCAGCATTGTACCTTAAAAGAATTAATTTATTTTGAACCGGGAGCTAAAGTTTTTTACCCTCGGGAAGATACCTCTAAAAAGCTGCTTAAAAAAGCAAAAAAAAGATTCTCTCTTGATATGGAAGCTGCAGTGGTATCTTTTAGAAATGTGTCGGTTTACAGCGGAAAAAATAAAAATGAAGAAGCCGTATTTGCCTTGTATCAGACCTTAAGGTATATTTATATCTGTGCCTCAGAATTTTTCACTGCTGTATTTATTAGTAATACTTGTTTGTTTCAGCAATATGATTACATCATCAAATATGCGCCTTCATTTAAAAGAATACTCAATAAGAATACAGCACTTCATAATGAAATAGTTGCACTGCTTAATAAGGCTTATTCCTGCGCCATGCAAAATACAGAGATGGGTGACATAGATCCGGAGCTTATGATTAAGGCAAAAACAAAAGTGGAGTTAATGCAGAAAGAATTGAACAGATTGTTTTTGGAGTATAAAGCATTATGCAAGGAAAAGATGCAGAAATTGAGCAGACAGAAATGTACCGGAAAGTATATTTTTAATGAAAAGATTCCATCCAATTATTTTGTAGATGATGCTTTAAGAAGTATTAATGATTTGATGGTAACTAATTCAAACATAAGATGTGTCTACTGTTTTGGTTATACCATACTTCACGATCAGGAAAGTAAGCCCAAAAATTATTCTGATAAACTTCCCGGGTATCATTTTTATTTGCTGATTATCAATCTGGATCAAACTCAATATGAAATCGCCCCAATGGAGGAGCTTATTTTGGAAAAATCTGAAGGCAGGTATCAGGTAACCATTCTTAGCCATTCGGCAGGATTGATCCGTAAGAAAAAGACATGCCAGAAGTATTTTTTCAATTATGTTAAAGCGTATGGACTCTTAATTTACAATGCTCCTTATTATTCTGTTTACCTTAAAAAATATCTTCCTTGGGAATCTGAATTCAAAGAAAAATATGAGAAAGAAAAAGTTTTAACGGCAAAACAGCTTTTTGATGATGCAGAGTATTTTTTGAGTGATAGTCATGTTACCGTTAAAAAGGTACTTTTTAGAAAAGTGATTGAGAAAATTAGTTTAGGATTCATCTATTTGCATTTGGGATATCTTTCAGATAAATTATCGATGAACAGTTTGTTTTCATTATTAAAATACATTCAGGAGATCGAGCTTCCTTTTGATCATGAAAATGAAAAAGAAACTAAGATTATGGAATATCTGTTTGAAACAGCTGTAGTATCTATAAATAAAGTGGCACAAGATAGCAATAACGATTATGATAAATTGATCGAAAACAGGTGCATTTTATTTTTAAAACATGCAAAAGATCAGCTTGCGAAAGAAGCCGGAAAGTTAGATTTTAAGAAATCAAGATATTTTTAGTTGATTACTGAACTCGCTAAAGAGTTCGATTTAAAATTGCACAAAGTCTTTTTGACCTGGTGCAATTTTTTTGTTTATGAAATATAAAAAAAGCTTCAGATTTCTCTGAAGCTTTGTCTTGATGATGAGGTTCTTAAAAATTGGTATTTACCTTTTTAGAACGATCTGCAATGTAAGAGATCAACCAGGTTATTGGGCCTTCTTTTACAAAATATATTTTTTTCTTCTCCAAATTAGGAATACTCTCTACGCAGGCTTGTAGTATGTTATTTGCCGAAATAAGGTATTTCTGATCGTATATGTTTAATACTCTTGCAGCTTCGGTGTTGGTTTTGGCAAGAGTGTTAAACTTATTGAAATTATTCTTTAAAATCGCATCATAATCGATAACATCTTCCAGTTTTATTGGCAGATAATGGTCTTTCGTATTTTCATTGTAATACAATGTTGTAAAAGCCCATACAGCTCCACCGGACAGATAGATTTTTTCCTTTTTTAATAAAAGCGGATTTGCATCAAGCATATCCTTTATCTTTTTACGAACAATCGGATTAAAATCAAAAGATTTTTCCTGATATACAGTCATATCGCTGGCCTGGCTTTGGTTTGCGACCGTTTTTTTTACGGCATCAGTAAGTGACATCGTACCAAAATCAAGTTCTAAAGGAATAAACTCTAATTTACCATCCTGAAGTTCGTCAATGTATCCACCTTTAGTACTTGCAGCACCAATATCAAGATGCAGAGCGTTAGCGTAATCAACAGGTGGTATAGAACCTTTAACCAGTATTTTGGCTTCCTCATCAACATTGATAATATCAAGCTCTTTGTTGGTTAGCGTACTGATCTTATTTTTTAAAGCATCAACATTACGTGCAGATCCAAAAACAGAAGAAGCTACTAAAAAGATGTTTTCTTCCGGAATCTTAAATTGTGCTCTTATTTTGGTCAATTGGGTAAAAACAATTAGACCGGCTTTATTGATATCTTCCTGAGTAAGTTCACCAGTAGCAGTGATATGTTTGGCGAAACTCAGACCTTCGTCATTCGAATAATAGATAATTTTGTAATCTGCTTTTTTAATATTGCTTACATCGAGAACAGAAACTTTTATCGTTCTGCGGCCGATTTCAATTCCGGCGTAAATATTTTTTTGAGCGAGAGAACTAATGGAGAAAAATAAACTGAAAAGTATGAAAATTAGAACTTTGGGGCTGTGTTTTTTAAGCATTGTATTTAGTTATGATTGTAATATAATTTATTGTTGATAAAGACTGTAGGTTGTTGTTGTTGTTGTTGTTGTTGTTGTTGTTGTTTGGAAATTAATGAGTTAAGTTGTGAATAACGGTTTTTGATATAAAAAGAAAAACCGAAAAATGAATTTTTAAGAGTGATTAAGAGGTTTTTGGAATCACTTTAAAAAGTAAAAAGGACTTCATAATTGTTTAATGTGTAAATGACTAAATTAATGGGTAATTGTTTATCAGGCCTGAAATACAGCGAGCTAAAAAACTACTAAATATTTTAGGACGCAAATTTATAAAAACAATTACGAATACAAACCCAGTTATTAAGAAAACATATTATTTAATTGTTAAGCGGTGTGGGCATTTTGAGCGGGTATACATAATTTTCTTAAGTTTTGTACTTTTGTGTATTCCGCTTTTAGTACAAAATGATGAGATTGATAGAGATAAGATATTCGTTGTTGTATTATTTAGGTTTAATAAAAAAGAGTAAGAGATGAAACAAAATATTTACGATGATATTGATTTTTTTGAGAACTATGGTAAAATGCCACGTTCGATAGAAGGTCTAAACGCAGCAGGAGAGTGGCATGTTTTAAAAAATATGCTGCCTGATTTTCGGAGCAAAAATGTTCTGGATCTGGGTTGCGGTTACGGCTGGCATTGTATTTATGCAAAAGAACAAGGAGCAGAGAATGTAATTGGAGTTGATTTGTCAAAAAAAATGATTGATAAAGCAAAGGAAAATTCGAAAGGACTATCAATAGAATATGATCAAAAGCCAATTGAAGATATTGAATTTGAAAACGAGCAGTTTGATATTATTTTCAGTTCGCTTACGTTTCATTACATACAAGATTTAGAGGCCCTTTTCTCTAAAATAAATCAATATTTAAAGAGAGGAGGGAGCTTCGTTTTCTCTATGGAACATCCCGTTTTTACAGCAAAAGCGGAGCAAGATTGGTATAAAGATGAAAATGAAAACCGACTGCATTGGCCAGTTGACCATTACCAGAACGAAGGAGTGCGGCAAACCAATTTCTTAGGTCATAAAGTAGTGAAATATCATCGAACTGTAGCAAGTATTCTAAATGCGGTCGTTAATTCAGGTTTTAACATCACACAAATATCCGAGCCTAAGCCGTCAGAGGAAATCATTGAAAAATATCCGGAAATGACAGACGAATTAAGAAGGCCCATTTTTATTATGATTGCTGCCGGTAAATCATAAACGAATGATTCTATAGTAACGATAAAGAGCGACTTATAATTCTGATCTTTTTTTAAGTAGTAATTCGAATAAGAACTTTAGAATTAAAAACTGAATTCGTATATTGTTCTGCTAAAATTAAATATGCCAGTCCTATACATTTTAGAATACCTGCATTCAAACGTTTTTCAGTTCATTTTAATAGAAATTATTTAGATTATGAAAAAATCATTAGCGCTTTTCGTTGCGTTCTTAGCTTTTACAGCGTGTTCCAAACATCAAGGGGAAAAAAATATTGCGATCACTGGAATAGATTCCACATTGCGGCCCGGAGATGACTTTTTTAAATATGTAAATGGCAAATGGTATGATTCAGTATCAATACCAAAATCTCAAGCCGGAGTTGGTGTTTATATGTTTATGAATTATCCACAGCGAATGCGTCTGCAGGGAATATTGGACAGTATTTCAAAAAGCAAGAATTCAGCAGGAAGTATAGCGCAAAAAGTAGGAGATTTTTATGCGTCAGGTATGGATACGGTAACCATTGACAAACGCGGTTATACGCCTATCAAACCCCTGCTTGCTAAAATTGAAGCCATTAGCGATTTACCGTCTTTAATGAACTTTGTAGTGAATGAAGTAAAAGTAGGCAATTCTTCTATTATAGCTTTTGGAGTGTCAACTGATGATAAAAACAGCAGTATGAACATTGCTCAAATCTATCAAACGGGTATTGGTTTGCCAGACAGAGATTATTATTTCAAATCAGATGCACCAACTGTTGCCATACAGGAATCGTACAAAAAATACCTAACTACATTATTTCAACAAACAGGCAGCAATGCTGATGAGGCCAAAAAGAATGCTGATTTGGTTTATGATATCGACAAACAACTTGCGGTTGCGCATAAAACAAAAGTTGAACTTCGCGATGTGCAGGCCAATTACAATAAAACGGCAGTGGCAGATCTTGTAAAAATACATCCCAACATAAACTGGACTACTTTTTTAAATAATTTAGGGGCTAAAACCGATTTTATTAATGTAGGTCAACCTGCCTATTATGATGCTCTTAATAAGCTTTTAAAAACCATCCCTATTAATAATTGGAAAATTTACCTGAAAGCAAATTCTTTAGAAAGATATGCCGATGATTTAAGTAAACCTTTTGTAGATGCTTCATTTGAATATACCAAAGTGCTTTCTGGTCAGGCGGTTCAAAAATCACGTGGCGAAAAAATGGCGAGTGTTCTTGACGCTTACTTAGGCGATGCGTTGGGTGAATTGTATGTAAAGAAATATTTTTCGGAAGAGGCTAAAAAACGGATGTTGATCCTCGTGAATAATTTGCAAAAAGCCTATGCCATAAGAATTGATAAATTGGAATGGATGAGTCCGGTTACGAAGCAAAAAGCGAAAGAAAAATTGGCTGCCATGACTAAGAAAATAGGTTATCCGGATAAATGGAGAGACTATAGCAAGGTGCATATTGCCAGAGATGCTTATTTTGAGAATATGGTTTCGGCAAGTACAGCTGCCTATCAATTTCAATTGGCAAAATTGGGTAAACCGGTTGATAGATCAGAATGGTATACTACAGTTCCAACTGTTACGGCCTATAATAACCCTACTGCAAACGAAATTGTTTTTCCTGCAGGTATTTTACAAGCGCCTTATTTTGATAATAATGCAGATGATGCCCTTAACTATGGAGGTATCGGGATGGTGATTGGTCACGAAATAACCCATACTTTTGACGATCAGGGTGCTCAATATGACAAGGATGGTAACCTGAAAAACTGGTGGACAAAAGAGGATTATGCACAGTTCAAGTCAAGAATACAACAGGTGATCAATTTGTACAGCACCTATACTGTTTTGGGTGATCTGCACGTTAATGGTGCCATGACAGTTGGCGAAAATACGGCAGATATTGCCGGATTAGCAGTTGCCTATGATGCTTTTAAAATGACCGAACAAGGAAAAGGAAATACAAAAATAGACGGTTTTACTCCAGACCAGCGTTTCTTTATTTCGTTAGCCAAAATATGGAGAGTAAAAATGAAAGACGAGTTCCTGCGTTTGTGGATCAACAACAATCCTCATTCTCCACCAATTTGGCGTGTGAATGGTACTTTAATGAATACGACACCTTTTTACGAAGCATTCAATGTACAGCCTAAAGATAAAATGTTTTTACCGAAGAAAGACAGAATAACAATTTGGTAGTATTCTTGTTTTCTGAAGTATTTTTATAAAAAGCTGCGCAAATGTTCTTGTGAACTTTGCGCAGTTTTTTTTGTTACTTATAACATAATGGTGTTACAAGAGGTTTGCAGGTTATGAAACTGAGTATTTTTGTTGTAATGAAAATATGAATTAAAAAACGAAAATTTTACTAAATACTCAAATCGTTAGTAGTGACTGTTAGTTGTTGTTATATCTGTTTCTATTAGATCATCTATGGACAATACAGTTGACTTTTTATTCGTTCTTTGATAAAAGAAAATATAGTTTTTAGATCTTCCTAAGTATTTCAAATTATGGTCAGTTTGTATTTTTTTGTTTTTGAAATGAAATGTATATTCTAAAAGATTCCCATCATTAATTATTTTGAGGGCCTCTCTCGCTCCATCTAGTATTGTAAAGGATATTAATCCTGTTACCAAAATAATAGGGAACAAAGAAAATAATGATTTAGAATATGTTGAATAACTATAAAATGAATAGAGCAAAACGATTAACATAGAGTATAGATAGAAATTGGATTTAATTTCTATAAAAACATAAAAGGCTAGAAGTAAGATTGAGATAAAGAAAATTGATATATAGGTCTTTCTTTCAAATGAAAAAATATGCTTTACTGATTCTAAAATTTCGATACGACTATTAATCTTTTTTCTTTGAAAAAAATACAAAGTATAACATGCACTAAAAATTATTAAATAACCCACAGCATTACTGATAAACAAAGGAATATATTCTTGAACTTCAAGATAGTTAGCAATTTGAATATCAAAAAAGCTATAAAAGACAAATAATTTTATAGCGCTGCACAAAAAAATGAATAAACTTACTAAAGGCAAAATTTTAATTATAAAGTCAAGTTGTTTCATAGATAGTATCTTTAAAATGACAGCTAACATTCTGAAGCTTTGCTTCGTAGAGGAATTTCAATGATAAATGTAATAAGAAATTCTGATGTTAGGAGGATTTTCCAAGAAAGATGAACGAGCTATAAGGCGACACCCCTCTCCGAAGAGTTCTTTTGAAATATTGGCGAATGTTTCTTGACTTCGCACTAGCATAAACGAAAAAAGCTTCAGATTTCCCCTGAAGCTTTATTTTGATATTTTTTATAAATGATTTATTCCGGAATTATTTATTGATTAATTTTTCTAAAGCCTTAATCTGCTCATCTTTGGCTTTCAAAAGTTCCAGATTTAACTCCGCTCCGTAAGTGTTCCTCATGAAAAGCTACGCAAATGTCTCTGACTTTGCGTAATTTTTTATAATTTTAAATGCAAAACACCTCAAAAGTCTCTGACTTTTTTCGAGATATCTTTGAATGTATTTATTTGAAGGAGTGAAGTTTATGCTTACAGATTTCAGAATTGAATTGAGAAAATAGTTTTGAAATTACTTATTGATTAATTTCTCTAAAACCTTAATCTGCTCATCTTTTGCTTTCAAAAGTTCTAAATTTAACCTCTTAATTTCTTCCAAAGCTTCTAACCATTTTTCTATTGGGTTTACATTAAAAGTTGGATAATAATTGTATCCGTTAGATTGATCATTAAAAGTATTAGATATAAAATTTATTGCCTGTTCCTCATCAAAATTCTGAAAGGCTTCAACAGGAATTCTTAATGAGTTTGAGATTTGCTTCAAGAGGTTATCCTCAATAACATCTTTCTGCTCCAGCATTGAAATTTTCTTCTGGTTCCAGTCTTCTCCCAGATCATAAGCAAGTGCTTCCTGTTTGATACCAAGCATTTCTCTAAAACGTTTTACGTTTCTTCCCTGATGAATTTTCTGTTCCATAATGAATATTATTTTTCTGAAGGTTCAAAGATAAAGTTATCCGGACTAAAAGCCTTGATTTCAAAGATAAAAAAACATCTCATAGAAATGTGTTTTTTGTCAGATATTATACTCAAATTAGGAGAGAATATCAAGTTTATATCCTTTGCCGCGTACAACAACTATTTTGATGTTCGGATCATTTTCCAGTTTTTTTCTAAGTTTTGATATAAACATATCCAGACTACGGCCCACAATAACGCCTTCATCTTCCCATATCTCTTTTTGCAGTCGGCTTCTCTCTATGGTCTTGTTGGGAGACAATGCAAAAATGAGCAATACACGGGTTTCCGTAACAGTCAGGTCTATTGTCTTTTCATTCATGATAAGCTTACGATCGTTTGCATTGAACAATACTGAGCCCAAAGTAAATATAGTAGTGTGCTGACTTTCGGGTAGATGTTTTTGTGGTTTAACTGATTTCAAAAAAATAAATCCAACAAATGCTAAAAATGAAAGTCCCCCAAGAAGATATTCGTTTTTTGCTGTAATAATGCCCGTTGGTTTAAATTTAATATTAATCCTGTAACATGTTTTGGGCTGTTTTCTTCCGATACAAGCTACAATATCATCTTTCTTATTTTTTGAGATAGCGTATCCATAAGTTACGCTGCCATTGTCACAATTAAGAACATTAACAATATAATTACTTGCGCCGGGAGCTTTGTCCAAAAAACGGCTGGTAATATTTAGTAGAGAATCTGGCTGAAAAGTAAAGTCATTCTCAAAATTGATTTGATATTCATTTTCGGAAATCTTTTTTACAGGAAGTACCCTTGATGTACTGTCACCCGACTGTAAAAGTAGTTCATGTCCAATTTTGCGGAGTAAAACTTCTCTTCTGGAAATATCAAAATCATTACTATCTCCCATATCCAAAGCCACACAGATTACAGAGATAGACAAGAATACTATTAGTGTAAACAGGTATCTACGTTTTCCATAAAGAAGTTTTTGGCTATTAAGCATATTGTCAATGTTTTATTTACAAAGTTTACATTTTTATTTACAATTCAAATCTATTAAACCGAAAAATGTCAAAGTAATTTTGCCGTATAAACTTTAAAGAGAGATATAAGTATGTTATTAATTAAACCGAAAAGAACATGAAAAAAATCATTTATGCGCTGATCTTATCGCTGGTTGCGGTAAGCGGACTGGTATTTGCGAATCGTGAAATCAAAACTGAAACTCCTAAAAAATTAACTCAAAAACCAATCTCTATTGCTGAGAGGGAAGTCAAATTGAAGAAATGGAAGACTACGCCGGATGGTATTGTGTACAAAAAATGGGAAGAGTCTCCGGCAGGTAAAAAAGTGTATGCCAGCGAAGCTAGAATAAGGAAGTCCATTAGTGATTTTACCAACATGGATGGAATTATAACCTCACTTTCTCTTCCACCGGAC
The DNA here is from genome assembly GCF_001853485.1 of Flavobacterium tructae. Taxonomy (NCBI): domain Bacteria; kingdom Pseudomonadati; phylum Bacteroidota; class Flavobacteriia; order Flavobacteriales; family Flavobacteriaceae; genus Flavobacterium; species Flavobacterium tructae. Next base: position 167,215 of record NZ_MIKE01000028.1, read on the forward strand.
TCAAAATTAGGTTTCGGGATAATGGTAAGGATTAAAGGGGATGATTATATACTTAGTTTTGGGCCAGAAAACTTTAATGACGATGGATTTTGGCAATTACATGGTCTAAAAGTTAACGACAGAATAATTATAAAAAGCCATAGCGTATCGCATTCTCCCAAGTATTCCTACCCAATACTATCGGGTGATTATGTAGAACGAGATGGTAAGGTAATTTATAAACGTGTAATTCCTAAAGACGGTTGCTAGTAAATTAATTAGGAAATATATTCAAAATTTACGCTTTGTTGCGAGTGTCAATTTGAGAAATAAAAGCTTCAGAGAACTCTGAAGCTTTTGTCTTAGTACTTAGAAGCATTCAAATAACTAGCCTGCTTATAAGTGATTTTTATAGAGTTGTTTGTATTTCTTTTGTAAGTCTGTCTAATTCTTTTAATAAGGTAGGGAATCTAAATTCTCCCGCCATACTTTCGACTTTTGTAAATGCATCGTCCAAATCAATACCGATTGAAGTAATAAAAAGAGGTTTTTTACTATCGCCTCTAAACAAGCTTTTTTTGTCTTTATTTAGTGAGGCAAAGTTAGTTTTGGCAACACCAATTATTGGAATTCTCTGATTTAATTTTTCGTACAGATAGCCCCCTAAACCATATTTTTTATCATCATCCAGATAAATATACCCATCGACAATAATAGCGTCAATATTTTTCAGATCCATCTTTTCTAAAAGACTTAAGATACAAGGTAATTCTCTTCGATAAAATTCTCCTGGGATATAGTCTTCGATGTTATCAATTATTTCTGAATGTACTTTATAATCTTTGTCTTGATTCCATTGATTGAATTCAATACAAACGGTTTTAGCCTTTCCGTTAAAATAATAAGTGTCAAATGCTAAAAGCACAAAATTTTCTATCATAATTCTATTGGTTTTATTGTATCCTCCGCTGGTGCGAATGTTTCGCTCGTGAACACAACTAAATGTTCACAAAGAAGGCTTTAAGTGTAGTTAAAATAAAAAAAGCTTCAGATTTCTCTGAAGCTTTGTCTTAGTAGCGGGAACAGGACTCGAACCTGTGACCTTCGGGTTATGAGCCCGACGAGCTGCCTACTGCTCTATCCCGCGATGTTTCGGGTGCAAAGATACACAGTAAATACGGTTATGCAAGCAAAAAATGAAAATATTTTTAAATATCTTGGTTTTTGGTGTAAATTATTGGTTTGTAATTAGTTATGTTTTGTTTGGAAAAGTTTAAATTTTATATTTCAGTAATTCAGCATATGGATCTCCATTTAGACCTAATAAAAAAGCAAAAGCAGGCTCGGTTTTGTAACCCTTTTGTTTCAGTTTGATGATCTCAGATCGGAAAGTTTCGTCTTTCGATTGCAGAATTTCATGTTCTATGAGCATGTGTAGATAGGCATTCTGTTGTTGAGTTGGAATGTTCTGCCCGAAAATTTCAAATTCAAAAGGGCCTATTCTAAAACTTGCAATAATCGATTCTCTGTTATCAATTATTGTTTCCCGAATGGTATAATTGTTTTCGCTTCCAAAAGCAACATGGAGTTTTTCGATAAATTTAGTTTTGTTTTTCCAGTAACAAATGATGTCCAGATCACTACTTTCGATATCGATCGCAATGGGGATGGTGCCTGCTAAAATAGGTTCAAATTCGGCAATATCAGACAAAATATGATACTGAGTCAGGATTTCATAAGCCTGAATTTGTCTGTTATTTCCATTTTTTAGATAATCAATAGTGGTAAAATCGATCATTTACTATAGTTCTTTTCTTCTTTAATTTCATCTTTGAGTCTTTTGTTGATGTCGATTTTGGCATTGATAAAAACAAAAATGGTAGCTCCGTATTCTCTTGCATATTTGTTGGTGATCTCACCTGCAATACGGGAAGATTGAAAGAAAGGACTGGTTTCCTCAAGTTCAGCAGTTCTTTCCCAAGAGTTTTTAACTCTGATGACATTTTTGTAGGGTACATCAAGAACAAACCAATTGAGATAATCGGCATTGAAGGACACCGCTTTGATTCCTTTTTTAGAGTAATAGTTTATGGCTCCTGCTTGTCCGTAATTATCACAGAGTACCAGAGTTGTTTTAGGATTTGGAATTAGGGCATAAACAGAATCTGTTTTTCGGGCGAGTTCTTTCCAGCCCAGCATATCGGCAAAATCCTGTGGCAGTTCGTGGTCTTTTCCATCTTCCCAACGCAGCATTCCCAGTTTTTTATAGGCCTCCGGATTTTTTACGATGTATTCCGGACTTTTATTAGGAAAGGCTAAGTTGTACATGGGAATAAAAAACAATAATGGAAGGATGATGAAAATAGGTTTTAGATAACGTTTCCACCCTGTTTGCAGTACCTGAGAAAGAAAAACAGCTCCAAAAGCAATATAGACAGGGTACAAACCGATGGCATAATAAGCTTTGGCTTTGAAATACAGAAACACTGCCAGTGTAAAAACCATCGAAGCAAAAAAGAATCGGTATTTTTCGAATGGTTTGTAAAACAACAATGCATATAAAGCGGAAAGAATAACAAAGAGCGAACCGATAAAAAATAACATTTGCTTTTTTAAAAATTCCATTCGATCTACATTAACGAGCTGCGTTTCGGCCAATTCTTTCATGTGATGTACAATTGGGAAATGATTGTTGTATTGCCATAAAATATTTGGTAAAATCAGAACTAGCCCTAAAAGGAGACCCCAATAGAGTTTTTTTTCTGTAAATATCTTCCTTTGACTGGATAGGAGAAGAGAAGGCAGGAGCCCAATGATTAGAAAAAGAATGTTGTATTTGTTCAGAAAACCAAAAGCAAAGACAACAGCGCCAATGTAAAACCATTTTTTATTTTCGGTGGTCATGTACTGAACAATCACATAATAAAAAGAAGTCCAGCATAAGATGTCTAAGGAGTTGGGCTGGTACAAGATATTGATTCGTAACAAGGTCGAGAACGTAATGCAGGTGGCGCCTAAAATCAAGGCGTATAGATTTCCTTTTAAAGCCTCAATAGTTTTCCAAACCATCAAGAGCGTTAAAACTCCAAAAAGGGCTGGGAAAAACTTTACCCAGAAAACGGAATTTCCAAGTAAAAGTATAAGGTAAGAAATCCATGAAGTAACCGGAGGGACCGATAAATATCCCCATGCCAAATGATGCGCCTGATCCAGATGCAGGTATTCGTCGCGCTGCAAATCATATTCGGGGCTTATTAAAAGGTATTGCTGTATAAATTTTAAAGCGATAAAACCGAGTAGAATGGCAGTTTTTTTGGTCATGGTGGTTTTTGGTTTTTATGAGCAGTCGTGTTCTGTAATAGTTTAAAATTAAAGCTAATATAAGTTTATTTTTGGTTTTGTGGTAAGATTTGTTCCATTGGAATTCTTCTAAAAAAGAACATAATTAACCGATAATAGGTTAAGATTATACTTACAAATTGATTAGCTTGCATCAATCAATTATTTATAAACTAAAATGCTATTAATTATGGAACTGGAAAGTTTGAAATTAGACAAGTTTAAAGACAGAGCTTTAAAAAGAGAACAATTGTTTGTATTAAATGGTGATGGCGTTAAAAGCCCTGCAGGAACTATTTGTGACTGGCATGGAGGTAAGCTACAAAAATTCGATTATGGTTATGATAGTGAGAGAGGGGGACGTCTTACGTTTCATGACAGGTGTAATGTGCGTCCATGTGATCCTGTTCTTACAAAGACCGGAGAGGATTTTGATGTATTACCATGATTTTTTTCAGCAAAATGAATTCTATATCTGAATGAGCCTGAATCTTCAAAGTACAGTTCAGGCTCGTTTTGACACGTGCAAAATGGTTTAATTTAGTAAAATATTATTTTGAGAAAAGTAGTTGTAACACCCTTAATTATTCTAATAAATATTGTTTTTATCAATGTGGCGTTGGGACAAAACCAGATAAAATATAAAACGTATAATCAAGGCAATTTTGAAAAAAATAAAGTATTTGAGGAAGTCTATAATTTATGTAATTATAAAGATTATAGATGTTTTTCAAGCGTAAAAGATACTTTGACTTATTTTGTAGATGACCGAAATTATAAAGGGATTATCAATTATGGAGTAACCTTTCGCAGCAAGAATTATAGAAATTTTAATTTTGTAGAACATTTATCCATGTGTTTTTTAAAGGTGGAGGTGACGAAGTGTGATTATAATCCAAAAGATAATGTATTAAGTATTGAAGGTTTTGTCAGTGGGAATGACGATTGGGGTTGGAATGTACTCCTAAAAGGTAAAAAAGAAAAAAAGTATGTCGATATATTTCTTGGAGAAAAAACAGATACGATAAATACTCGTTATTTGGGAAAACTGGTTAATAAGGACTCTATAGAAGTAAAACTGAATAACAAAGAAACAAATGAATTTACAGTTCTGGACAAGTTTCCTGCTTTTTATTTTAAAAAATATTCACATTATCGAACGATTCTCGGAAACAGATTTCCTTTTAAAATAAGTGGGAAAGTTACATCCAAGACACTGCTCGTTTTTGGTTCAGGTGAAACTTATTCTGAGATTTTTGACTTGGGAGCTATGATTTTTGATCTGAAAAAGAATGATCTGAAAAAGAATGATCGGAGAAAAATATTAAAAAAAGAAGAATTGGATTGCAGACCTTTAATTCATGCTAATAAATTGATAGCTGACATTGAGAGGGAAAAAGTCCAAAAGCAAGAAATTAACTATTATACTTATACGCAGAATGCGGAGAATTTTATTTTGGCCAGGCAGTATGGTAGAGCTAAAGAACAGTACAATTTGCTCGCTCAAAAATATCCCGTACTATTTGCGAGAGATATTCATAATGCTATTCGTTGTGCCATACTATCAAGAGATTATAAAAATGCCTTTTGGTGGGGTGAAAAACTGGCTTTGAAAGGTATTGAGTTTCCGTATTTTAATTCTAAAATTTTTGCTGTTATGAGGAAAAATCCGGAATGGAAAAGTTTTAGTGTCAAATACGATTCCGTTTCTAAAAATACACAGCATAAATGGAACTTAAATCTAAAAAAGGAATTAACAAATTTACTTAACGAGGATCAGGCGGAGTATGGATTGGAGAACCGAAAAAGTGCAAGAATATTGCATGAAACCACTGAAAGGGTTAGCGGTAAGTTGATCGATTTATTAAAAAAAGAGGGTTACCCTTCCGAAGAAAAGATTGGCAGTCTTGTAGTAAGGGATACTGTTTTAGTCCCTTTTCCTTCTTTTAATATTTTGATTATACATGCTTTACAACAAAAACCGGATAATCTTTCCATCTTAAATGAACTCCTTGATAAAAGCAGTAATGCTCTTGAATATGATGTTAAGAGACGTGTTAAGAATATGCTTGGAGAGGGTTCTTGCCTTCGTATCTACAAAGGCAATCTTTATAATTCGAAATCATGTGGAGGTAATGATTTGGAAATTAGGAAAATAAGTTTCATGTTTAGTAACCCAAAGGGTTTTATCATGGATTATGGAAATTTTGTAATTGAAGCACACGATTCCAAATATCCAGAGGAAGTAGATGATTATTACAAACAGAATTACAATTTAATCATGAAACTTACAGATGACTGGGAGTTCTATGAGAAATATTAATATGTACGATTGTATAGTAAGATTTGTTCCATTAGAATTCTTCTAAAATAGAACATAATTAACCGATAACGGATTAAGATTATACTTACAAATTGATTAACTTGTATCAATCAATTATTTATAAACTAAAATGCTATTAATTATGGAACTGGAAAGTTTGAAATTAGACAAGTTTAAAGACTGTACTTTAAAAAGAGAACAGTTGTTTGTGTTAGATGGAGGAGGAATAAGAACAGATTCCGGGACTATCTGTGGTCCACACGCTGGTTATCAAAAGAAGAAATACGATTATGGTTATGATATTAATAGAGGAGGAGAAGGAAATATTACATTTCATGACAGAAGTAATGTACGTGAATGTGATGCTGCTCTTACAAAGAACGCAGAGGAGTTTTATGCATTGCCATGATTTTCTTTAGATAAAATGAATTCTGTATGTAATTGATTATAAGTTGTTAAAGTGCAATTCAGGCTTGTTTTGATACGTGCAAAATGGTTTAATTTACTAAAATATTATTTTGAGAAAAGTAGTTGTAACGTCCTTAATTATTTTGATAAATATTGTTTTTATCAATGCAACATTGGGACAAAATCAGATAAAGTATAAAACGTATAATCAAGATGATTTTGAAAAAAATAAAGTGTCTGATGAGATATATAATTTATGGATTGGTAAGAGTAATTGGTTTTCAGCCTTAAAGGATAGTATATCATATTTTGTTGACGATCGAAATTATAAAGGAATTATTAATTATGGGGTAAGCTTTCGAAGCAAGAATTATAGAAATTTTAATTTTGTGGAACATTTGTCCATGTGTTTCTTAAAGGTGGAGGTGACGAAGTGTGACTATAACCCAAAAGATAATGTATTGAGTATTGAAGGTTTTGTCAGTGGGAATAACAATTGGGGTTGGAATGTGTTCCTAAAAGGGAAAAAAGAAAAAAAGTATGTCGATATATTTCTTGGCGAAAAAACAGATACTTTAAGAAACTGTTATTTAGGAAAAATTGTAAACAAGGATTCTATAGAAGTAAAATTGAACAACAAAGAAACGAATGAATTTACAGTTCTGGACAAGTTTCCCGCTTTTTATTTTAAAAAATATTCACATTATCGAACGATTCTCGGAAGCAGACTTCCTTTTAAAATAAGTGGGGAAGTTACATCCAAGACACTGCTTGTTTTTGGTTCAGGTGAAACTTATTCTGAGATTTTTGATCTGGGAGCTATGATTTTTGATCCAAAAAAGAATGAGCGAAGAAAAGCAATCAAAAAGCAGGAACTGGATTGTAGACCTATACTTAGTGGCAATAAAAGGGTTGCAGATATTGAGAAAGAAAAAGCTCAAAAGCAAGAAATTAACTATTATACTTATACACAGAATGCCGAGAATTATATTCTGGCCAGACAGTACGGTAAAGCGAAGGAACAGTACAATTTACTCGCTCAAAAATATCCCATATTATTTGCAAGAGACATTCATAATGCTATTCGTTGCGCCATACTGTCAAGAGATTATAAAAATGCCTTTTGGTGGGGTGAAAAATTAGCCTTAAAAGGTATTGAATTGTCGTATTTTAATACTAAAATTTTTAACGGTCTGCGGAAAAATCCGGAATGGACAAGTTTTAGTGTCAAATACGATTCCGTTTCTAAAAATGCGCAGCATAAATGGAACTTAAATCTAAAAAAGGAATTAACAAATTTACTTAACGAAGATCAGGCGGAGTATGGACTAGAAAACCGAAAGAGTCCAAAAGTATTATATGAAACAACAGAAAAAGTTACCGGTAAACTGATCGATTTACTGAAAAAAGAAGGTTACCCCTCCGAAGAAAAAATAGGGAGTCTCGTAGTAAGGGATACTGTTTTGATACCTTTTCCTGGTTTTAATGCTTTAATTATTCATGCTACACAAAAAAAGCCTGAAAATCTGGCTGTTTTAAATGAAATACTGGATAAGAGTAGTAAGGCTTTAGAGTATGATGATAAACGAAATTTCAATAATGCTTTAGCATATAGCTCCTGTTTTCGTATTTATAAAGGCAATTTATACAGTTCGAAATCATGCGGGCGAAACGATTTAGAGGTTCGAAAAATAAGTTTTAAATTTAGTAACCCTAATAACTTTATTATGGATTACGGGAATTTTATAATTGAAGCACATGATACCAAGTACCCTAAAGAGGTAGATGATGATTACGAACAGAATTACAATTTAATCATGAAACTCACAGATGACTGGGAGTTTTATGAAAAATAATTTTTTTATGATTTTGATATACAGTAAAGATGTAGACGATTTTGTAAACAATGTGATGGATTGTTTGGATCAGGATTTTGTAAGAATAGGAGAATCTGATAAAGCTGTAATTGAAAGCATGAATTTTAGTAATGAAAAAAGTTCTTACACTTTAAAAACATCTTATTTAGAAAATATAGAATTAGAAGAGGTTCAAAGTATCTGGTTTAATGGTGGGGGCATTAATTCAGGGGAGAGCAATTACGAAAATAAATGTTATGAAGTTCTCAATGATGCTTTTGTGTTACAAAAGCCGGTGAGAAAAATTGGAAAAAGAATAGCTGATTTTGAAACCAATCGCCTTGATATGATGCTCGAAGCAAAAGCACAAGGGCTCAAAATCCCGCATACGTTAATTAGCGGAAGCAAAGAAAAACTAAAAGATTTTTATGCTGCATTTGATACTAAAAATGGTATAATTTCAAAAAGAATCCTGGATATACTTTATTATCAGGACGAAGAGTTTTTGTATAATTTTAATGTAACTTTTCAAATAACAGCTGAAATTCTGGACAAAACGCCTGATGAATTTGCGATCTCATTTTTTCAGGAAAGGATTATAGCCGATTTCGAAATTCGAGTTATTTACATAGATGGTAACTTTTATTCTACCGCAATTCACAATTTTGACCATGCCATAGACATCAGAACTAAATTTGTAGAAATGCATAATATTAGAATGGTTCCATTTAAATTGCCTGCCGACATTGAAGAAAAACTTGCAAAGGTTTTTGAAAAATTTAATCTAAATTATGGTTCGGCAGATCTGATGTATTGTATAGACGAATACTACTTTCTTGAAATAAACCCAACAGGCCAGATAAGTTTTATTAATAATGCCTGTAACTATTACTTAGAGAACAAACTAGCAGATATTTTGAAGAATGAAAAATAAAATGCCTATCAATATTTTTAACGGTTTAAAATCGAAAGTGGAGAGAGAAACTCAACCTCAAACGGGGTTTAAAAATAATCTGATTACTATTCAGGCTTACCAAAACTCCAAAAATATCTCTAAACCTTTCGTCAAACCTATCTCTAAAATAATCTAATTTGAAACCCACTAATTTTGTACTTTTTGCAGATTGTATTCCTGTCAAAGGAAGTAGCAGAAGCATTATTTGTGACACTAAGAATAATAATTTTTATTTTATTCCAAATGGTTTATATGATATTTTGGAAGCCTATAATGGTAAAACGATTGAAGAGATAAAAAACGATTTTAAACATCAATATGATGAAATAATTGACGACTATTTTGATTTTTTGATTGCTAACAAACTTATCTTTTTTAGCTCAAATCCGGACTTATTTCCTAAAATGAGTACCCATTGGGATTCTCCTTCTCTTATAACCAATATCATTATAGATTATGATGACATTATTCATGACTTTAATACTCTGGTTCCTCAATTTGAAACCTTAAAATGTTCTTATATTCAGCTGCGATTTTATAAACATGTGAGTCTTGCCTGTATAAAAAGTATCGTTGAAACCTTAAGGAAGGAAAAATCCCGAATTGTTTCAATTGACTTTATAGTACCCTATAGTGAAAGTTTTGATTTCGATGAAGTAAACAGAATACTTTTAGATAATAAAAGAATACATTCTATTATCATTTTTAATTCACCATATGACAAAAGTTACAATTCCCTGAATCAAAAAATGGGTTATTTAACGCTGGTAAAAAGAAATGTAATGAATGAAAAACATTGCGGAATAATAAATAACGAATATTTCTATTCAAACATTAAACTTTTTAGCGAATCACAGCACTATAACACCTGCTTAAACAAAAAACTCTCTATCGATAAAGAGGGCAATATAAAAAATTGTCCCTCAATGTCATTAAGTTTTGGTAATATAAAAGACACAACCTTGGAGAAGGTATTGCATCACAAAAACTTTAAAAAATACTGGAATATTACCAAAGACCAAATAGCGATTTGCAAAGATTGTGAGTTTAGACATATTTGTACAGATTGTCGTGCCTATATCGAAGAGCCTGATGATATGTACTCAAAACCTTTAAAGTGCGGTTATGATCCTTACAACAATAAATGGTCGGAGTGGAGTACTAATCCTTTAAAACAAAAAGGTATTGAATTTTATGGTATGAAAGTATAGTCTGTTAAGCGGAATATTTTTTTAGTTTAAAAACTAACATACAAAGCTTCAGAGAAATCTGAAGCTTTGTATTCAATTAGAATGACGATTAGTTTGCTCTACTTCTTTCTTCTTCATTACCGAAATCGCGTTGTTTTGATTTGATACTTTGGTTTCCGAATTTATAACTCAATGAAATTCTGAAACCTCTTGTGTCTGAATAGCTTTTTACATTGGTTTTAATCTGGTTGGAATCATAAGAAATCAATGGTTTTTGTGCGTTCAGTAAATCTTCGCCAATGATGGTAACCGAAAGATTTTTATTGAACGTTAACAGCTTAACAGAGATGTCAAGAATATTCAAAGTCGAGATATTAAAGATCTGATAACGGCCAGGCAGCTGTAAACCATAATTTAAGCCAAGAAATAAGGTTTTGTTGCTGTTGATGGTAAAATCATTATTGCTGTAAAGGTATCCGTTATAACCATCGATTGACTGAATAAAAGCGGTTTTTGATTTTACATTCTGATAGTTTAAATTGAATCCGGTAAAGCTGTTCCACCATGACCATTTGTTGAAATTATAAGAAGTCGAAAGTCCAATTTGGTAAGTATTAGCATAGTTTAAAGGTGTGTTTCTGGTAACATTTGTACTCGGATCGATGATCGATAATTCCTGTCCAAAATCGGAAACCTGAGAGAAATAAACGGAACTTACCCATTTTTGATTTCGGATAAACGAAAACTCAAAATTATCAATTAATGAAGGCTTTAAATATGGATTGCCTTCGGAGTAATAATACGGACTTGTTTTAATGACAAAAGGATTCAAATAATCAAAATCAGGTCTGCGGATTCTTCGGCTGTAGTTTAAGGAAAAAGAATTGTTTTCGTTTGGAACATAAGTCAGGTAAGCTGTTGGAAATAATTTGATGTAATTGTTAGTGTTCGTTTGATTCAAATTTTCAGAATACCCTTTGGTTTGAGTTGCTTCGATTCGTAAACCAATTTGAGTTTCCCATTTTGAATTTATTTTTTTACTTCCGGAGAAATACAAAGCCTGATTGTACTCTTTATAATTGAAAACATTGGACTGATTGGTGTTGAAAACCGGAGTTCCGGTTTCGTTATCGTATACGATCAGATTGTTGTTTGTATTGGTATGGAACGTTTTCGCGCCAAAACTAAGATTTGCCCAGTCGTACGGTAAAGAAACGTCAATATTGGCCGAATAATTTTTGATGGCATTGACATTTGAATTTGTCGAAGAAAAGAAACCTCCGGGGATATTATTTTGATTGCGGTCCAGTTCATTTCCTGAAAAGAAACGATGATCTTTTTTGTTGTAATCAAAATAATCCAAATCCATCGAAATGTTTTTTCCTAAACTGTCTAATGCAATCGAATTATGAAAGTTAACGGCATTCATTTTCGGATTATTTTTAGCATTGGCATTCGAAGCGATATAGGAATCCGTCATTCCGTTTGCATTATCATAAATAGTAGTAAAAGGATTGTTTGCATTTACTTTATCCGTAAAACTGCCCAGATATTTAAGTCCGGTACCCCATTTTTCGGTTACTTTATAATCAAGACCAAGGCCTAAACTTAAAACATCGGCTGTCGATTTGTTTTTAACTTCCTGTTTCCAAGTTTCGTCTTTGTAAAAAATAGTACTTTCAGAAGTTGTCAGTAATTTTTGTTTTCCTTTGCTTACCGAAGCCTGAGCAGAGAGTTTATCATGATTGTACGTAAACAACCCGTTCATATTACCACTTGCGTATGTTTTTTGGGTGTAAGAAGTTCCAAGATTAGCATTCCACGAATTGGCTTTTGCCGTTTTCAATTTGATATTAATAAGACCACTATTGCCTTCCGCATCATATTTTGCTGGCGGAGTTGTAATCACTTCAATACTTTTAATATTATCAGACGGAATTGATTTCAGAAATGCCGCCAGATCTTCCTGAGGCATTCTTTGCAAACGATCGTCAATCATTACTAAAATTTCTCCTTTACCCACAATCGAAACAACCTCGTTTTGAACCCTTACGGTAGGCGTCGCTTTTAAAGCATCTAAAGCGGTTCCTCCGGTAGCTGTTACAGAATTTTCGACGTTAAAAACAAGTCGGTCCACTTTTTGTTCGATTAGTTTTTTTCTTGATTTCAGCGTTACACCTTCCAGCTGTACTGATTCTTTAATTTCAATGATACCCAGGTCCGTATTGTGATCAATTGTAATTTCGCGATTCATATATTCTGTGCCAAATTGTTCCAATATCAAACGGTAATTTCCTTTTGGAACCTTCACAACAAAACTCCCCAAACTGTCGGTTGAGGCCTGAGCAGTTAAAGTTTTTTGAGGATTGAATAAACTGCCGATGATGAATTCAACAGCTGCTTTATTTTGATTGATCACTTTTCCCTTAAGTTCATATTGCTGAGCAAAAGAATACGTTTGAAATAAAAAGGCAAGTATTAAAAGACTACTATTTTTCATGGTTTTTAGATTAATTACGCTGCAAAACTGCGCTGAAAAAATGCCTAAAACTACTTTTATCGACAAACCCCCGCGATTAATCTACAAACCCTGTTTTGGACTTTTTTATGAATGCATATCTTTGAAAAAAACAAAAAGATGTATAAAGGAACATTGTCAAAAAAAGTAGAAGTATTCACTCACATCATATATTGGCTTTTGATGGGGTATTTCACCTTTGTTAAAAATCTAATCCAGGCCAAAAATTACACTCCGGATCTGTTCCTGTGTACGTATATGATTGTGTTTGTACTAACCTTTTATTTTCATTATTTCGTGGTGATGAGACTGGTTTTTAAATCCTTTCAATGGAAAAGATTTTTTGCCGGAGTATTGGTTTCGTACTTGTTTTTTACAGCCTTACGATGGCTGTTGGAGCAGGAGATAAGTCAAGTTTTATTTCATAGAATCAATTACATTAATCCAACTTTTTTTAATTATATGGAAGACAATCTGCATTACAGCAGCATGACTGTTATTCTTAGTTCATTGCTTTGGTTTGTAATTTATTTTATTCGTTTGCTGGAGTATAATCAGGTTATTCTGGAAGAAAGTAAAAACACCGAAATCAAATTTTTGAAAGCACAGATCAATCCGCATTTTATCTTTAATACCCTGAATAATATCTATTCGATGGTGTATTTTCAATCCGATAAATCGTTGATGGCAATCGAAAAATTAAGCCAGATCATGCGTTTTACCACCTATGAATCTCAAAAAGAAAAGATAAAACTGGCAGATGAAATAGATTATATAAAAGCCTATATCGAACTCGAACAATTAAGACATCAGGACAGTGCTTTTATTGATTTCAGAATTGAAACTCAAAATAGTTCCGAAGAAATTCCGCCTTATATCTTGTCGCCTTTAATTGAAAATGCTTTAAAACATGGCGTAACATCCAACGAAAAACCAATTTTAATCGAGTTACGCTTAGAAGATAAGAAGCTTAATTTTAAAGTAGTCAACGATATTGCTGTGCAAAAGAAAGACAAGTTAGGAGGTATTGGATTAAATAATTTGAGAAAGAGGCTGGAAATTCATTATCCGCAGAAACATCAAATAAAAGTAGTCAATCAAAACAACCAGTTTACAGCTGAACTTGAAATAGAATTAAAATGAAAAAAATAAATTGTATTATATTAGACGACGAACCTTTTGCAGTAAAACTAATGGCCGACTATGCTTCTAAGGTCCCGAGATTAAATGTTTTATATGCTGATTCAGATGTTTTTAAAGCCATTGAAATCTTAAATAATGAAGTTGTTGATCTGGTGTTTATCGACATTCAGATGCCACAATTAACCGGAATAGAATTGATGCAGATGTTCAATCAGAAGCACAATTTCATCATCACCTCTGCGTATCCGGATTATGCTTTAGATGTTTTTCAGTTTCATGTTATAGATTATTTACTCAAACCAATCGTTTTTAATCGTTTTTATCAGAGTGTTGAGAAATTTATCCGCTGGCAGGAAACCATGCAAAACCAGCAAACCGATGATTTTCTGTTTGTAAAAGCCGATAGAAAGCACCATAAAATAGCCACCGAAAATATTCTTTATATTGAAGGACTCAAAGACTACATCAGAATTCACACCAAAGGCGAAAAAATTATGGTTTTGGAAAACATGAAAGATATCCTTGAAAAACTTCCCCTAAATCAATTTGTTCGTATTCATCGATCGTACATTATTCCAAAAAGTAAAATAAAAGTAATCGAAGGCAATCAGATACAATTGACCAGTGGGGAACAGCTTCCTATTGGGGAAACTTATCGGAAACTGGTGAGTGACTGGCTGAGTTAATGGTCTGAAAACTACAATTGAGGCACTTTATATAAACGAACAACAATTAATCTTAAAACCTGTGAACCAAATTCACAGGTTTTTTTATGCTTTTATTTGTAAGAATACACCGATTGTTTCTTGGGAGATACCAGTTGTTTCTTTTGAAATTAATCTCGGGATTTTATCCTATACATTTGGCACAATTACGAAGAGAAAAAGTCATAAAAACAAAATTTTTGTACGCCATCAATTTTTTTTCTTTGTGAAGAATAGTAATTGTTGCCACAACACCCTGAAAATACCACTTTAGCAGGAAACTATACCCCAATTTTTTGTTGATACATTAGAAACCAAAATGCAATTTATTTACAGTATTTGTTCGAATTGTATAATGGCATTTGCTATTTAAATACCACAACTTTTGTTTTAAGATAATAAGAAGAAAGAACTTAAATGATTCTTTTATTCTTATACGATCAATTTCCCTGGCTAACCAAAACCATTAATTGTATATAGTATGAAGAAAATGACTATAATGAAAGCCCGAACGGCATCTCTATTTTATTTAAAACAAACTTTGAAGGTTAAACTAACCGCATTTTTAATTATTGCTTCAATATGCGATGCTCAATCCGGAAACTATGATCGGAATATTAAAATTTTAAAAAAGCTTCCCCTTTATGGCCTTATGGGAAAAAGTACAGACCAGAAGAAGGTTCAGGGTGTCGTAAAAGACAATAAAGGCATGCCTTTGACCGGAGTTACAGTTTCAGTAAATGGCAGTAAACAGGGAACAGTTACTAATTTTGATGGTAAATATGAAATTGCTGTAAATGAAGGTGATGTAGTAAGTTTTAGTTTTGTAGGTTTTGAAACTAAAACGATTAAGATTACCAATCAGGTTTTACTTAATGTTATTCTTGAACCCAGTACCAATAAACTGGATGAGCTTGTTCTGGTAGGTTATGGCAAGATGTCTCGCGACAAAATTACAGGAGCTGTAACAAAATTGGATACCAAAGTATTAAAGAATACGCAAAATGTATCTTTTGCAGATGCTCTTATTGGAGTCGTTCCGGGCTTGTTTGTTCAGGAGAGTTTTATGTCGCCGGATGCACCACCTTCGATTTTGCTAAGAGGTATTGGTTCGATAAGCGCCAGCACAGACCCTCTGATAGTTGTAGATGGTGTGCAGATGCCCAGATCAGGATTAGGTGCTTTTGCCTTAAATGCTGCAGATATACAGGAGATTAGTGTTTTAAAAGATGCGGCATCAACCTCTATTTACGGATCTAAAGGAACCAATGGAGTGATAATGATAACTACAAAAAGAGGAAATAGAAACAGCAAATTACAGGTGACTTTTAACACAAGACTTGGTATTAAAACAGCTGACCAATCCTTTACGAACAGTTTAATGAATGGATCCCAAAAATTAGATTTTGAAGAATCAATGGGTTATTACAAAGCAAATCCGGCATTACTTCAAAGCAGAAGAGCATTAGGTAATAACGTAAATTGGGCAGATTTACTTTTAAAGAATGAAATAAATAGGGAAAATGATATCTCTTTTTCCGGAGGTTCAGATAAAGCCAATTATTATACTTCTGTAACGTATAATAATGTCAATAATATTTTTGGCGGTCATTATAAGAGATATACCGCATCAACTCGTGTTGATCTTGATTTGGGAAAGAAATTAAAAGTAGGATTTTCAGGAAACTTTAGTAATGTAAATGAGCAGGACGGACGCACCGTTGGATCTCCTTTTTCAAATTCATTCTTACTAAATCCTTGGTTAACTGTCCGTGATGATAAAGGAAATCCGTTAAGACTTCTGGATATTGCCAGTTCTTCCGGAGTTTCATACAATCCATTATTTATCAGAGAGAATACAAATACAAATGCCATTCGAAAAAATATTGGAGGAAGCGTAAATTTAACTTATACACCTTTCAAATGGCTGATTCTGAATGGGGTTTTAGGGGCTAACTATAACAACTCAAAAAACAGTAATTATGAAAATGTAATTGTAAAAGGGGGAACATTAAGTATTACTAATGGTGATAATAATAATTATACGGGAACACTAACGGCTACTATAGCAAAGAAGTTTCTAAAACATAGTTTTGATTTGGTACTGGGCAATGAAGTTAATGAATACGAAACCAATAGTCTTAATATTTTGGCTAATACTTTTAACTCCGATGCCATACAAATAGTGAGTGCGGCAAAAAACGTCACTTCAGTTACACAACAAAAATCACAAGCGGGTTCGTTGTCCTATTTTTCACGACTAAATTATAACTTTGATAACACTTATAACCTGTCATTATCTTTTAGAAGAGATGGTTCTTCCCGTTTTGGAGCGAACAACAAATATGCAAATTTCTGGTCTTTAGGTACTTCATGGAATGCTCATAAAGATTTATTTCAAGATAATAAAACGATTAGTTCTTTAAAATTACGAGCCAGTATTGGTACTTCCGGAAATGACTTTATTGGAGATTTTGCTTCCCAATCCTTATATAGTTACTCTAGTCAAAACATTTATGCAGGTAGTACCGTGCCATATCTGTCACGGGGAGAAAATCCAAATTTAACTTGGGAAAAGAATTATAATAAGAACTTTGGTATCGATTACGGATTGTTTAATAATCGTATTTCCGGAACTGTTGATTATTATATCAGAGATACCAGAGATCTATTAAATAATAAGCCAATTCCGTTAACTTCAGGTTTTAAAGAGTTGATCTCTAATATCGGAAATTTTAGAAATGAAGGCGTTGAGATTAGTCTTCACACGGTAAATTTAAAAGGCAAAGATTTTAACTGGACTACTGATTTTAATATTGCATTGAACAAGGGAACCGTTTTGGCCTTGTCAGACAAAAAGGATATTCTTTCTAATTCGGGATCTACCGTATTCCAGGAAGGAAGTGCTATACGATCTTTTTATATTGCAGATTGGGCTGGTGTTAATCCGGTCACAGGTTTTAATCAGTACAGAACTCAGGATGGAACGCTAGTGGATTACAATAC
This sequence comes from Flavobacterium tructae, assembly GCF_001853485.1. Lineage (NCBI taxonomy): Bacteria > Pseudomonadati > Bacteroidota > Flavobacteriia > Flavobacteriales > Flavobacteriaceae > Flavobacterium > Flavobacterium tructae. The sequence continues at coordinate 184,636 of NZ_MIKE01000028.1, forward strand.
CAATAAAACAACAAGCAACCTAACAGCAATTACTACTATGAGACAGGTTAGCAACAAAACTGCTATGCCTAAATATTATGGAGGTCTAACCAATACGTTCAGATACAAACAACTTGACCTGTCGGTTTTGATCTCTTATGCAGGAGGTCATTATGTTTTGAATGAAGGAATCTATAACTTATATAACAATCCGGGGTATAATCAAAGTACAGCTGTGCTTAATGCATGGAAAAGCCCTGGTGATCAGTCAAATTTAGCTGTCAGACAGGTAAATACTGCCAACCCTAATGCATTACTGGAATCAGATTACAGATATTCTACTCAGTTTTTAGAGAATGCCAGTTATATTAAATTGAAAAACGTTGCTCTGGGATATACACTTCAGAAAAGTGTTTTAGAGAAAACGGGGATTGAAAATCTTAGAATTTATGTTCAGGGACAAAATCTTTTTACCAAAACGGCTGTAACCTATATTGATCCGGAATATGCCACTGCGGCTGGAGGCATTGGACTTTCTTCATCCATTGTGAGAGCATATTCTCTGGGACTTAATGCTAGTTTCTAATAAAAACAACACACAAAATATATTGTTATAAAAGCTTATCCGCTAACAATAATGATAAAAGAATATTTATTCAACAGAAAAAAAATGAAGAACAACATATGAAGACAAATATAAAATTATTTTTTTCGGCAGTGATAGTTACTTTTTTTAGCAGCTGCTCTAATGATATTATCAACAAAGAACCTCTGGATCAATTGGCTCCGGAAACACTTTTTCAGACAGAAGGCGGTTTCAGAAGTGCCTTAGACGGCGTTTACGCCGTTATGAAACAAGATTTCTACGGGTATTATTTTGGAATTTATACTATTCCGGAAGCTATTAGTGACGATCTTTTAGGTTCTTCAAATTCAAAAGACTTCAGTTTTGATAATAGTTCAGGGAACATCTATCCACTGGCATACAATAGTACAACCGGTAATGTGGAGGGATTTTGGAGAATTTCCTATCAGGCCATTAATAGTGTGAATACGATTATAAAAATGGCAAGAGCCAGTTCGCTACCTAATAAAAATGCTTTTTTGGGAGAAGCGTTAGGTATTAGAGCCCTATTGTATTACAATTTATACCGCTTTTATTCTCCTGCTTATTCTATTGATAAAAAGGCTTTGTCAGTACCTTATCGATTTGAAACAGATAAATTATTAGATGTAAAACCCAGAAACACTACAGCTGAAGTAATTCAGTTTATTCAGGCTGATCTGAATGAAGCAGCAGCTTTAGCTACCAATACAGTTAACTCCTATAGAATCTCTAAAACAGCTATTTATGCATTGTTGGCCCGTGTAAGTCACGAGACAGCCGATTACAAAAATGCAATCGTATATAGTAATTTGGCATTAGCAGATGCCAGATATAAATTGGATAACACGCTGGCTGCTTTGCAAAAGGAATGGGATAAGGATGATTCCGGTGAAATTATTTTCAGAATACGTTTTGAAAATACTGAAATGGGACAAAATGCGGCACTTTTTGCCATACCGGTTCTTTCAAGTTATCCCTATTTAGTATCGACCGATTTAATCAATCTTTACGACAAAACTAAAGATTTACGATTTACAGTATATTTTAAAAATCATCCTACTATTGCAAACAGTTATTATCCTAAAAAACAAGCTGGAACCCGAACAACAAATGCCTCGGCATCAGATCCCGGTAATATAGATTTAAAACTAATGAGAGTACCTGAACTATACTTAATATTGGCAGAATCGTACTTACGGGGCAGTGACAATGCATCAGCATTAAATAACCTCAATAAATTGAGAAATGCCAGAGGGTTAGGAGATTACTCTGGAGCCGATCTGGGTAAAGAAGTTCTAAATGAGAGAAGAAGAGAATTAGCCTTTGAAGGCTTTAGATTTACCGATCTTAAAAGACTTGGGTTAGGTTTTAAAAGAGCAGACGGTACCGGTTTATCAGTGAATGCTAATCGATTTGCATTGCCTATCCCACAGACTGAAATTGATCGTTCCGGCATTGCACAAAATCCGGGATACTAAATCTGTTTTCTAATATTATAAAACTCTCTTATATGAAAAAAAAATTGACCCTAATCTTTTTGTTTTCGTTATTTAACCTAATAACTGGATACTCACAAAAGAAGGTAGACATAAAAGTAACAATACTAAAGAACGGGTTTATTTTTGACGATAAATTTGACTTAAAGACAGGCAGTATCATCATTAAGGGGAATCAAATTGCTGATATCTTGTATACGGATAATTTTAGTGTATATCCGGAAGCAACAATAATTGACATCACCAGGAAATATGTTATGCCCGGATTAATAGATACACACGTTCATCTGGCAACAGCTCCTAATCTCACTAGAGAAAAGAGTAATAAATACATGGAGGATCAGCTTTCTAAAATGATTTATGCCGGTATAACAACGGTTAGGGATATGACAGGAAATGCAATTATTCTTGCCGATTACAAACAAGTGAGTACCCTGAATCAACTGCCGGCGCCTTCCATTTTTTATGCAGCTCAGTTTGCAGGACCAGATTATTTTAATTCGATGAGAAAGTATACTACAGAAAAAGATACCCCATGGCAACGTACTATTACTGATACCACAAATATTAAAATGGTCGTGGCAGAAGCAAAAGGGGCAGGTGTAACCGGAATAAAGATATATAATGATTTAAGTGCCCGCATGATTAGAAAGATTGTAAAAAAAGCAAAAAAACAGGGATTACAGAGTTGGAGCCATGCAGCAGTATTCCCTGCCACACCAACAGATGTTGCTGCTGCCAAAGTAAATTCGATGTCGCATGCCTTTGATATACCCTATGGATTTTCTTCAGGGAAAATGGATCACTCGAAAAAAATACCAGCCATCGATACTACAAAAATGGACAAGTTGTTACTCCTGATGAAAGCAAACAATGTGATACTGGATGCAACCAATTACATGGGAAACAACAATAAACTTTTTGATGGGATGAAAATAACTAAAAGAGCTCATGAACTTGGAGTTAAGGTTTCTACAGGAACAGATTGGCCTTATTTATTCGAAAAAGATAATATTGTTCCGTTATTCAAAGAGATAAAGATATTGACAGACAGCTGTGGTTTTACAAATAAAGATGTTCTGATAAGTGCTACTAAAATTGGAGCAGAGAGCATTGGGGTAGAAGACAGAGGTGTCATAGCTGTTGGTAAACGCGCAGATCTTTATATAACCAATTCTGATCCTGTACAAAATATTGAAAATCTAAAAGACGGTTTTATGACCGTGAAGTCCGGAATTATTTATAAGAAAGAATAATTTTCCGGAACTCCTTAAAAAAGAAATGTATAATAAAGTTTAAAAGAAAAATCTAATGAAGAAATGGTATTGTTTAAGAATTATAGTTCTTATTCTTAGTTTAAATTGTTTTGCACAGAAAAGCACAAAAGACTATGTGACTTTGTCCGGAAAAATTACAGATAAAAATTCAGATTCTTTACTTGTTTTTAAGAACAGAACTCCACTTAAAAAAATTAACGTTAAGAAAGACGGGACTTTTTCTGATACACTTAGCGTAAAAGAAGGTTACTATGGATTATTTGATGGTAAAGAACAAGGTTTCTTTTATCTTAAAAATGGTTACAATCTGAAAATTACTTTTGACACCAAACAATGGGATGAAACAATGACTTGCAAAGGGGAGGGAGCTATACCTAACAATTATTTATTTAAGAAAGCCCTGTATACTGAAAAAGCGACTGCTGATAAATCTATTTTTAAATTAGAGAAAGATGAATTTATCACCAAAATAGATGAAATTGTGGCGGGTTATCAAAAACTTATTGCGGAGACCAAAGGACTGGATGCTTCTTTCATTGCGTTTGAAAAAAAGGATTTTGAAGAATTCAGAAAAAGTTGTGTCGCCAGATATAACAAAACTACCAACCTAAAAAAACATCAGGAGGAAATTCTTCCAAAAGGAAAAGTTTCGCCAAAATTCTTCAATTATGAGAATTTTGACGGCTCCAAAACTTCTCTGGACGATTTTAAAGGTAAGTTTGTTTATATTGATCTATGGGCCACCTGGTGTGGGCCGTGTAAAAAAGAAATTCCTTTTCTTAAAACTGTTGAAAAAGAATTTCATAATCAGAATATTGTATTTGTCAGTATTTCTACCGATCGCGTAAAAGATCATGACAAATGGAAAAAAATGGTGGGAGATCTTCAATTAACGGGTGTACAATTGTTTGCTAATGGTGATACTTCTTTTGAGGCTGCCTATGAAGTAAGTGGTATCCCAAGATTCATCCTGATAGATCCGCAAGGCAATATTGTAGATCCAAATGCCCCAAGACCATCAGATGAAGGATTAAAAAAATGGTTAAAAGAAGCTGGTGTTCACTAGTTTATTTCGTAAGTAGAAAAGGTTAGCTTACATCATTTTGCCTTCTTTGACATATTCTTTTTTAATCCCTTGAAGAAGATGATGTAGATTAATATTTTCGTTTTGATCTTCTAATGTTCGCAGACAGGCATATTGAATAATGTTTACAATATTAGCACCGGTAATCTCGTATTTTTTTGAAATCTCACTAAGGTTTACATCTTCAGCAATTTTGATTCCTTTAGGCAGGTTGTTCTCCCAAAGTTGTAAACGTTCACGGGAAGAAGGTACCTCGAATTCGATTATGGATTGAAATCTTCGGGTAAAGGCTGTGTCAATATTGGTTTTAAAATTAGAAGCCAGAATAACTAAACCCGGATGATTCTCGATACGCTGCAGCAGGTACGACACTTCCTGATTGGCGTATTTATCATGAGCATCTCTTACATTAGTTCTTTTTCCGAAAACGGCATCGGCTTCGTCAAAAAAGAGAATCCAGTCTTTATCGGCTGCTTTGTCAAAAAGGGAGGACAGATTTTTTTCGGTTTCGCCAATGTATTTCGAAATCACCATAGACAAGTCAATTCGGTAGACATCTCTCTGTGTATATTTTCCAAGAAGTGAGGCCGTAAGGGTTTTCCCGGTTCCCGGTGCACCATAAAACATGACTCTGAAACCTGGTTTAATTGTGGCTTTCATGTTCCATTCGTGGAGCAGAATCTCATTAAATTTAAGCCAGGTTTCTATTTCTTTAATTTGATTTAAAGTCGAAGAATTGAGGACAAGATCATCCCAATCTAATGCGGTTTCAATTAGCTGAGCAGGGAAGATGCTGCTAAGCTGAGGTTTTAGGATTTTTCCGGTGATGAATTTTTCGATGTATTCGTCTTCAAGAATCAGTAAACCACTCAGTTTAGGTTCTCCATTTGGAACAGATTCTATTTTAATGATTCTTTTTTGATAAAGAAAGGATTGATTGTGCAGGTAATTATAGAAAGAAATTCGGGCGTCAAGATCATTTCCGGCTATTAGAAACTGAGCCGTCTCGCCTGTTGGTAAAATACCGCGGTGGTTTTTTGATTTTACACCTCCAAATTCGGGTAGTTCTCCTCCGTTGGGTAAATATTCCGCAATAATCGAACTTAAAAAGTCAGGTTTGATATGATGTACGAGAGCTAATCCCAATAAGAGTGTATCTGTTTGGGTGAGGTTATTTTCAATGATAAAATCGTTGATAAACCCGTTGGAATCCAGTTGAATTAAAACAGGTTTTCCGGTTGGGTTTTCGGCTTGAAAAAGTGTATCAAGCTGAAATTGAAATTGGGTTTTAAGAAACTGAAGTATAAGTTCCATGATCTTTTTGTTTTGACTATTGTTATTGAATTTATAATCGGGACTTTATTTTTTTAATTTTTAAGAAAATCTATTAGATTAAGAGCAGGAAAACAGTGTTCAATTCCCTTTAAAATATCTTTATACAAGGGATTTTTTTCAGTGTATTCATCAATAAACAGGTTTTGCCATCCGCTAATTCCTCCACAACTATATAGTTTTTCTATGAATGTCTCGAAAGAAAGGTTTATTTTTTGAGGCTCAAAAGAGGAAGAAATAATATAAAGACTAATTTTTTCATTTTCAATAGAAAAAACAGTATCTCCGGACTCTTCAATTATTAAAGGATAAAACTTGCTCAGTTTTTTTTCAAAACTTTTATCCGCATTAATGAACTTAAAGTAGTTATTATCCCAAATTCTTTCCTGAGCATGAAGAACTCCTCCAAAAATGGTTTCAATTGACAGCATTTGAAAATTGGCGAAGTAGATTTCTGATTTCCAGCTGATTTCCAGTCCATTTCTTCGATAATGATACAAAACAAAATTGGTGTTTAGTTTGCCTTTTATTGCGATTTCGGCTCTTCTAATTTCAATGTTGGAGCACCCAAGGTTTTCTTTATGTACCGTAATTTTATGATTTTCCGGTATTTTAAATTTAGCACCTCCAATAGAGGGAAATGATTTTGTTTTGGTGTCTGAATCACTAAAGAACGACTCAAGTATTTCAGGTTTCAACTTTGTGTTGACTAAGTAGTAAAAGAAATCGTTATTGTATTTGGTGAAGTGATTGAAAACCTCCTCTGAGATATAATTCTGCCAATGGTAAAGTCCACCTGTCTTAATTCCTAAATTCAAGTAAGATTCTAAAGTACAATTTAATGTAACTTCGTTAAAATCGGGGCTCATTCTTATGATTTCGTAATTTTCCTTTATTGGCTTTATGAAAGTTACAAATTTGTTAATGATGTCGACATCAAAAGGGATGTATCCTTTTTGTATGAAGGCTGAATATTCTTTAAGGTCTGTCTTCTCTACTTTTGTCAAATAATCTGACAATGTTTCTAATTTGGGAATATTAAGTTTACCAAAGCATAAAATATCAACATCAGAAAACCATGATATAAAAAGTCCATTTGTAGTTTTATAAAATGACAATAAAGAGTCGTTTAGATTTAATTCAGCAGTCAGTTTTTTTAATTTACTGCCGGCCACCGGAGGACTTAGTTTTACAGTATGAGAATGATCCTTCTTTAGCATTAAATCTGAAAGTTCTTTTATTTCAAGAAGTATATTTTCCATAGTTAGAATTTTAATACGTTAGCATTGACCATAATTGGGATGATGTTTTTTACTTCATTTAATCTGGTTATGGTTTCTGGTGTTCTGCGGCCTGACGGAGTTGATGGAGCACTTACTTCAGCTGTTATAGCATTTCTAAAATCAGTAACATTACTGTATGTTCTACTTCTTATGATATCCATTACGGTATCAGTTAGAATACTTTCAAATGATGAGCTAAGCTGTGAGTCAACTCTATATTTATCTCTTGGTTGAAGCGAGTTGTAGGCTCGTACAATTTCACTTCTGGTACCCACTCCAATTACAGGAGGATTAACCGAATTCCAGTCGGGCAAATCAATATCCAGACCGGCATCCACAAATTTATTTCCTAATTCCCAGCTTCTATTGACGTAATTGTACTCCCAGGCTTCAAATTTTATATGCTGAGCGTAGTTATCTCTTGTGACTCTGTTAGTAGGATCCTTGACGTCTAAAGGTCCTCCTAAGGGAGCACTAACATTAGCCGGGAAAGGTCCGCTGTAATAACTGTCTACTTCAGCAACAATTTTCACTACACCTTGTTTTGTTGGATCATTGGGGCGACTTCCAATTAAGTTTTTTACAGGATCATCAAACCTGTTATCATAAGAAGAATTGTTTGATGTTGTTCCCGGTGTTAGATTTTCAGGAACTCCAAATCCTCCAAAACCCTGATTGATAAGATGGAGTCTTTTCCAATGACCGGCACCTCTTGTCAGACCTCCGGTTTGAATGGCTTCCCAGCCTTGTACAAATGAACCTCCGGGCTCCGTACCACCCGATCTGTTTGCCGATAGTAAAGTTACCTCTGCCTTATGTGCTTTGTTGCCTTGTGGCTGATAATTATATACCGGATTTGCAGGTAAATATCGTCTGAGATTACCTCTGATATGACTCATCATCTCACTGAGTTCTCTCATTTTTGAGTTTAAATTAGGGATGACCCCGCTGGTATTTGCAGCATTATTAGCCATAGTTCTTATTTCTGTAGCCAACCTTATCGCATCTCTTACGGTACTATCGTTTTGGTCGACTTCATCGGAATGCAAATATTCAAAGATGTCTTTAGGATCACTATGAACCATAAGCTGAATCGCATTATGATTATCCCTGAAGCGTAAAGTATGTCTGTCTCCATCCGTCTCATCAAAAGGTCTTTCTATTTGTAGTATTTCACCTTTTACAGCATTAGTTTCTCCATTCACCTCTCCATTTTCTTCTTCACCAACTCCTCTTACTCCTTTTACTAAAATTGGAGTGTTGTGATTGTTGATATTTGGCATTTCCGCATCAATATTCCAATTTTCACCGTTTCTTCTTGCTGTTAAATGGGTGAAATGATGTCTGGTTCTGATTGGGTTTAATTCGGCTGTAACTTGAGCTTGTGTTAAAGGGTGGTTTTCGGATGTTGTAGCCAAGGCTCGTAATGCTTGTAATCCATCACCCCAATGTGCCAGAACTTCGGGTGTTGGTGGGTTTGGCGGAGCATCTGCACCTGGTGGTGTTCCGGTTGTCCCGGCATTAGGATTTCCGGTTGAGTCTGTGACCTGAGGAGTCGCACTTCCTTCTCCTCCGGTTGCTCCTTCCTGAAATTCTGCCGGGTGCTCTGCATCTGTAGATTGGGCAGGAGGGACATGGTCATTCATTAAATCGGTCATGAATTTATCTGAGTTAAAATCAACAGGCGCAAATTCAACTTCAGGTAATTCGTCAGAACCTAAAACGTAATCTACATCAGCACCAATACCAAATTCTCCCGGCAAAGGATATTCTAATTCACCTAAAGGCCAGGTCCATTTATCATCAGGTGCAGGAGACCACCACGGACTGTCTAGTTCAACAAACAAATCACCACCTAATGCTAAGAAAGGCTGTGCAGCCATTTCGGCATGCCCGTGTATGTAAAACTCTCCTTGTCTTCCGGCTTCAGGAGATGCAGTTTCTCTGTAACCTATCGTTGGGGTGGCATCAACATATCCTCTAATTCCGGCTAATGCATTAACACCAACACCTACTTTTATATCATGTCCCAGTAATTCAACACCTAATCCTCCTTCTGCTCGTAGTCGCAGTCCTGCAAACATTGACATATTGAAAGAGGCGGAAAGACTAAAATCATTAAATACTGCCGGATCTGTAGAATAAGTTCCCACTGCCCTGATGTTATAAATTTTCGCCGGACCTATTTTCGCCAGAGCTTCTAAGCCAATATTAGCAAATAAGAAAACGTTACCGACCAATGGAACTCCATACATGGTACGGACCTCAACAGTAAAAATTTCTCTTATATAATCTCGTTGAGCAAATAATTCTACTTCTGCAGGTGGCGTTATTTCTCCATGAATAGTGACATGGCCTTCATTATCAATAATAACCATCGCTCTGCCTGTCATCCATTCGGTAAAGCTAAAATCGACTTCACCCCAGCCTGCCATAGCTCTGGGGCCTGGCGTTGGTCCACTGTTTGCTTCAGGAATTCCATTTGTTTCCCTCGCACTTTCATCAATTTGAGTAGGATCGAGCTGGCTTAAAGCAGCATTTCTGGCTGTTGCAGTATCGGTCACCAACAAAGTTACCTGACCACTTATTTTTTCGGTTTGATAGCCTACAGTACCTCTGATGTCAAAAGTTCCATTTAAAAAAGCAGCATGAATGCTACCGTTAAAATTAGCCATATTGACAGCCAAATCAATTTCGCCGGTTATGTTTCCTTCGGCATTACGCTCAATTGTAATTTGAGTAGGACTTAGGTTAGGAACTTCAATACTTCCACTGGCTCTGAATGTGATAGCCTCACCCTGAATTCCAAAGTCAAGAGTTGCATTTACAAATCCTCCCAATTGAACAGGAATTCCATTTGCTGTTAAGGTCAGATTTCCGCCTTCAATGCTGTTTTGCACGTTTGGAACACTTGTAACGTCAATTCCAATCCAACCAAAAGTTTCGCTATTGTCTTTAATGGCATTAATAAGTCCGGCCGGATTTCCAACTAACCGATCTCCTGTTTTTACTGTAATATAACCATTTATATTATTGTTTTCTATTTGAATGGCTAAAACCGGGGTAATATTTATACTTGTAAGCGGACTTAAATAACTAATATTAAGATTTATGCTTTGTCTATTGTCTTTTGTATTGTAGGTCCCGTCTGTATTTTTTTTCATTTTGATTACACCTGATGCCCATTGACCAAAGGTCACATTAACCTCAGCGCCTCTGTTTCCAGCTGCCTCAATCTGAGTGGCAATTGCTTCCGGTGGCGTAAATGTTGGTGTCTGTAAAGAAATACGTTCACTACTGGCTGATGCTGTAGTAACAGGAGTTGCAGCAGTTGGCGTTTTCTGAATCATTTTAGGCTGGACGGCACTGGCGCCTTGCTGCAAGGTGTGTGTCAATTCGTGTGCTAAAAGATGCTTTCCGGCTGTTGAATTTGTATTGTATTTGCCTTCGTTAAAGTAAATGTCATTTCCGTTCGCAAATGCCTGTGATCCTAATTCTTTGTTCATTTGAACGGCATTTGAATCGTTGTGGACTTTTACTTTGCCGAAGTCAGCCCCGAAACCGGATTCCATCTCTGTTCTGGTGTTTCCAGAAAGTGGTGAACCACTGCCTTTACTACGATTTAAATTGTTTTCGAGATTAGAATCATCGGAAGGACTTGCATCGGTACCGGCGCTCATTTGAAGCTCTTTTTCGTCTTCTTTGGATTGAATTTCCTCTTCTTCTTTAGTTTGAACCTCTTCTTCGGCTTTCTTTTGCTGAACAATTGGTTTTGGAACAGAAATGGTTTCGGTGGTTTTAGCCGTTTCGTTTTGAGGAACTTCGGTTTTATGCTGAGGGGTTTCTTCGACAGTTGCTTTTTCAGGAACAACGGTTTCCTTTTCTTCTTTTTCTGATTTTAACTGAACAACGGGAGAGAGGTTTTCGGCTATTGATTTTTGAGGAGCGGTTTCCTCCTTTTTCTGTACTTCATCTGATTTATTTTGAACTATGGGTGATGGGCTGAAAAACGGTTCAGGATTATTTTTAGTCGTTTTAGAGACTATCTGATCTGCGGCTTTATCGGCTTCCGCTTCATATTTATCATTTGATTTGCCGATGCTGAGTTTTGCCTGTACACCAAAAAATGCATCATTACCTTTCTCATTTACTGAAGCAGCATGATTCTGGGAATGAGCAGATTTTTTAGTAAAAGCAGTCATAATTATTGAGATGTTTAACTATTTCAAAACAGCATTGTCAATTTCAATCAGAACAATTTCTTTGGGACCCGTTAAGGATACCCGCAATGTGTTGTAATCAGGAATGTTAAAATAACGGCTCTGCCCAATTTTCCATCGATAAGGCAATATGGTTTTTTCATAGACCTTTTCATCAATATGGTTTGTTTCTTGTGCCTTTTTATCTTTTTTACTGAATTCACCACAGCTGTTCAAATGATAACCGAAGTAGGAATCTCCTTTTTCGAAAACAATGGGAAGAATGTAACTTTTAGAATCTTCGGGAACCTCCCATTCTTTGGATATGGTATTGGTTTTTAAGTAGGTTTTTTTATTTTCGGTATAAGAAATAAATACTTCACCATTATTTAAAATACCGGCAGACTGAAGGGCTATTTTTCTTTTCAGAACGGCTTCTTCATACCATCTGAAAGTAGCACCTTCAAGGGTAATATATTTATTGCCCCAGAAGCCGGCGAGCTTTTCAAAGGGGCCGAAGTTTTGTACTGTTTTCTCATTGGTAATCATACCTTTTGTATCTAAAGAAACAATTGTGCTTTTAGAATTATCGATGCAATAGAGCGCATTTTGATAAGAAACGGTATGAATACCGCCGAACCATTCAAGGACTTTGACTTTTGTATAATCACCTTCAATCAGCCACGCATTACTGATCCCAATTACCCAAATGTCTTTGTTTTCTGAGAGGATGATTTTCATTCCTTTTAAAGGATGCTGAATTTTGACATTATCTTTTTTTACGATATACAGGAAGTCAGAAGTTAACTTTAGAAAATCTCCATTTGCAGTAATAGCTACATCAATAACATCAGAATCGGAATGGTAGTTAAAAGAATCATTGAGGACAGAGAAAAAATGATTATCCCGTGTACCATTCTCAGAAACATATCGACCAATTAATGCCTCTGAAGTTCCATACAATTCCATATATTTTCTGGGAAATGAAAGTTCAGGGTTTGGGATGTCTATACGAGAATATTCGTGTCCGTTTTTACCGATTGTAGGATATTTTGATAAAGCGGGTACGGAATCTATCAATTGTTTATAGACAATTTTAAAAGTAAGGTCATGTTTGTTTTCCGGATTCATTTTAGAAACGTTTTGACAATTGGTAAATACTAAAATTAATAATAAAGATAAAGCCATTTTCATAATTTGATTAAACAATTTACCAAGGTGGATTAGAAATTTGAATTACTCCTGAAAATACGGTAATGTCGACCCGTTGTATAAAATAATTATTATGAGGCTCTGACCATAAACTGATGACGTGGGTTCCATCGATTGCCATTGCCACGTGTCCCGGGTAAGGGTCGCCGGATGTAGTATAAAAAATTAACTGCCCGACAGTTGGCGTCGTACCCGGATAGGTAGGCAGACCACTGTTCCAACCTAATTGACTCCATATCAAAACATTTGGATCTCCGCCGGAACTAAATGCATTATTATAGAAGGTCTGAATCCAGGAAGCATTAATTCGGTTAGACAGATAAGCAGCATACATGATGCTTTCCCAACAGTTCATAGTGGCAGCAGCCGGAAGTGTTCCTGAACCGCCATTAGTCACAAAATAGGCAAAGAAATCATTATTAGGAGGGTTTCTCCAATACATTGAACCCAATAACAGATGAGAGAAAACGGCAACAGAAACCGGAGCTGTCAGTCTTGAATTGATTAAGCTTCTGATGCTGGTATCTGCCAATGCAGCCTGTCTGTCGCCGGGAGAGGCATTTAATATTTCATTTCTAATGACATCATAATCGGTACTGTGATTAAGAAGCCAGGTAAGTTTCGGAATGAAATCGGAACCTTCGAAGTTAATCCAGTCTAATTGTGTTACAATGTCAAAATTGAGATCGGTTACAGCTTCAACCATTGTGGTATTATCACAAACGGCGCTAAAAAAATCTTTCCAAAGAGGTGTTTTTAAAGCGTCTTTTTGTGCCTGATCTGTACTGGAATGTATGATCCATGGTTTTATAGTAGTATAATTGAGTTCGAATCTCGTTATGAACATTTCGGCGTTCAGCCAGGTCAGTTTGGTAACCAGGTCATATTGCAAATCGTTTAAGGCTTCAATCATAGTGACATTGTCGCAAACGTCTACAAAGAAATTCATACCCACATCGGTATGTGTTTTTAAGGCATCTCTTTCGGTTTGGTTAGTCGTGGTACTGGTGACCCAAGGTTTTATGTTTGAATAGTCGATGGACCAACTGGCTGAAAAGACCTCCGCTTTAAGCCATACTAATTTTGTTATTAAATCAAATTGTAAGTCATCGAGAGCTTCTATCATATTGGCATTAGTACAAACGCCAACAAAAAAGCTTTTCCAGACATCGGTTTTTAAAACATCTCTTTGCGGTTGATCGGCAGCGGTTACCATTCCTTTGATTTCACTGTAGTCCATAAAAAATGTTCCAAAGGTAGCGGCGGCATTTACCCATTCCAGTTTTGTATTCAGAGGAGCTCCTAAATTATTAACTGCTCTGATCATTTGGGCTACATCAAGTGCTGCAGCCATTCTGGTTTTGTAACTACTATTGCCTAATACAGTTGCTTTTTCGGTATCGTTAAGTTGAGAACACATTGTAATAACGTCATCTTCAGGAACATTGAAGCTGTCCAGCATTTCGTTTAGACTGTCTAAATTGCTTGGAGGATTCTGTTTTTGAATGTTGGGCTTATTGCCTTGCTGTATCGTGTGCGTAAGCTCGTGTGCTAACAGGTGCTTCCCTTCCTGAGAATCGGGGTTGTATTTTCCTTCGTTAAAATAAACATCGTTTCCGTTGGCAAAAGCCTGCGAGCCTAATTCCTTGTTCATTTGAACAGCATTTGAATCGTTGTGGATTCTCACCTTGCTGAAATTGGCTCCAAAGCCGGATTCCATTTGGTTTTGAGTGGTATCGGCCATGGGAGAACCACCGCCTTTACTGCTCTGAAGTTTGCTTTCCAGCGATGCCGTATTTGTTGGACTTGTTTCAGTTTCTGCACTTTTCTGAATTTCCTGTTCTTCTTCTTTGGGCTGAACTTCTTCTTCTGTTTTTTTCTGCTGAATCAGTGGTTTTGAAATCGGAGTTTTTTCGGCGGCTTTGGGAATTTCAGGGGTAACAGTTTCGGTTTTGCTTTGAAGTGTTTCTTCCTGTTCGGGTTTTAATTGCGTAACAGGTGTACATTGTTCTGCTAAGGATTTTTTTTGAACTAGAGGAGATGAACTAAAAAAAGTTTCCGGCTTCGTATTTTGTTTTTTGGAGACAATTTGATCGGCAGCTTTGTCGGCTTCAACTTCATATTTGTCATTCGATTTTCCGATACTGAGCTTGGTCTGTACGCCAAAAAAATCCTCACCCTGCCTTGAATTAAAGGCGGATGGTCCGGAAGGACTGGATTTTGATTTTTGGTTAAAAGCTCCCATGTGTCATTAACGGTACTTGATTTTATTAATGTCTGTGTTTTGATCCCACACCTTTAAAAGCATTCTCTCCACAGGAAGCAGGAGTTCCAATGATCATGCTGAACTTGCCTGCTGTTGGGGCGGTGAAATTAATCGGAACTGTACCGCCAATTTTGAACGAGGTTGGTTTCATTAAACTTTTCCCTGTGGAATCGATAATTTCGACGCTGTAACTCGAACAGGGGTTCTCATTTTTATTTCTTGTCGTTGTTAATGAGATAGAAAATGATTTACAATCACCATCTGTTTGTAATGTTTCAATATGAACCGGATCTGAGGAGAAGTGAAATATATTCGTTATATCGCAGGTCTTTTTGTCTTTTTTCTTTGGTGGTTTTTTCTTTTTGTCTTTGCCCGGGCCTGAGCCTTTTCCAACATAAATATCATCTAAACGGCCAATGGTTTGTACGCCAACAACTCCATCGTAGCTCAGTCCATTATCGGATTGAAATTGGAATACAGCTGCTCGTGTTTCACTGCCAAAATCACCATCAGCACCGAATTTAGGAAGCTGATAACCTAAATCCATTAAACCCGATTGTACTTTTTGTACAGGTTCTCCCTTACATCCGGTAGCGAGATAATCTAAATCATCGTGTGTTTGCTCTAACTTGTAATCTCCTTTAAACCGAGGAGATTCTAAATCTTCAGCTGCAGTTGCAGAAGGTTCGACGGATTTTTGTACAGCTCCGGTTTGCTGAATGGTATGGGTTAATTCATGTGCCAGCAAATGTTTTCCTTCCCGGGAATCGGGGTTGTATTTTCCTTTGTTAAAATAGACATCGTTACCATTGGTGAAAGCCTGAGCTCCCAATTCCTGACTCATTTGGACAGCATTAGTATCAGTGTGAATTTTTACATCACTGAAATCAGCTCCAAAACCGGATTCCATTTCTTTTTTAGTTTTTTTGTCTAAGTCGTTTCCACTGCCTTTTGAGTGGTCCAGTTTTCCTTCGAGTTCGTTATTCTCGATTTCGGCATCGGGATTTTGTTCTTTCTTTTGTACAGCCTTGTCTTCTTCTTTTTGCTCTTTAGACTGTACTTTTTCTTCGTTTTCACAATCGGCACATTTCTTTTGTACCGGTTTTTCTTCTTCCTTCTTGTCGGATTTCTTCTGTACCGGCTTTTCCTCTTCTTTTTTATCTGATTTTTTTTGTACCGGTTTTTCTTCTTCTTTTTTGTCGGATTTTTTCTGAACAGGTTTCTCTTCCTCTTTCTTATCGGATTTCTTTTGTACTGGTTTTTCTTCTTCTTTCTTATCGGATTTTTTCTGTACAGGTTCCTCTTGTTTGATTTCCTTACTCTGAACAGAAGAGATGGTCTCTGCAATTGGTTTTTGCTGTACGTTTTCTTTCGACTGCAGAAGACTTCCTCCGGACGAATTATTATTCACTACTTTATCGGCAACCCGGTCTGCCTCAACCTCAAACTGGTCACCGACTGTTCCGGTTTTCAGTTTTTTCTGGATTTTAGGTCCAAAAAAAGCAGAAGAGGAGGATTGAGCAATTGGCTTTTTATTTTCTAGCGTTCTCATCACTTCATTGTTTTGTTATTTGAAATAAAAAAATATTTCTTACCCTTTACGGGATCAATTTTCCGGAATAAAGGGTGCTACGATGCGAGCATCGTTGGAGAGCTGATTTCTTCTTTTGGTATGATCTGATGTTTTTCCAGTTCGATCTTTATTTGTGCGTACCAGTATGGAAATATTTTAAACAATCGATATTCAATTTCTTCTGTAATGTCTTTTTTGTACTTTTTAATACCAAAGAGGTGACTGTAGCTTATTTCACTGGCATATTTACTCTGTTCGGTTATATTTCTTCCTTTAAGAAGCAGGGTAGGCGTAATATTGTTATAGTCTAATACAGAAGCCAGATTGTATTGTTCTATAACAATACAAGGCTCAAAACCTTGTTGCTTTAATGGTTCAAATTCCTTACGGTTGGTGGTATAGATTTTTTCCAGATCATAATAGGCACTTATAAATTTATCGCGCAGTGTAAGGTCATTAAATCCCAGTATGCCACAGCTGTAGGAAAGTCCTAAATCAGGATGCCAGTAAGGTAAATTTTGTGTGTATTGGTTAAAAAAATCGATTTGCTTTTTATAGTGCGCTTCATAACCGCATTCTCTGCGTTCGAGAATAATGGAGTCGAAATTGAAATTGATTTTCTTTTTTATAAATACATCCGTATCGAGGTGAACAAACGGTTTGGTTTGCTTTTCGATGGCATGAATTTTTGATTTCATCCACAATTCTTTATTGTGTTCCTTATCCATTTTTGTGATTCTGCAGGGCAGCATATACAAAAAATTATAGGCAGTTTCGTCTGCATAAAGCTCAATGTCCTTGTACCAAAGATGACTGTACAAAATACTCAGAGCAGTCATGTAAACGGTTTCTTTAAGTTTATTGCCCATTTGCCAACGATTATTGATCAGAGGAAAAGCGTTCAGGCTGTATATTATTCTTGGTTCTTCCATAAAATATCGCTTAAGGTTTGCAGCTGTTGTTTTTCATCCAGATAGCAGACGTTGTTGTATAACGAAGCTTTTTTACTGTGTTTATAGAGTCTTTTCCATTCGTATTTTTCACCCGTTGCTTCTGAGGTCAATTTCGGAATCTGGTCATTATGAAATGTTTTCATTTCATCAAAGGTGGCATGCCATACCATTTCGCCTAATAAATAGGACTGTGTCAAGCCTATTTTAGAGAAATCTCTTTTGTAATAATCCGTATGGACATTTTTATCGTTGATCTGGTATTCTGAAACCAAAACTTCTCCCTGCAGATCATAAAAGCGGTTGAAAAAACGGGTGATCACTTCACTTTCTTTAATGAGTGATAAATCGTCTTCATTTTCATAAATAATATCAATATCATTTATGGGCATATCATAATAAGCACGGAGGTTAATGTAATCCGCAATTCCGCCTACAAAGGCAATCTTTGTAATATCGAGGTTTTTGAAAATATTTTTGAGAGCTTGTTTTTGCTCGTAGAAAATATTTTGTTCATCCTCTTTTAGAAATGTGTTTTTTTCGGTTTCCATGTTTTATATCGTATTACCAGTCCACAAAAATGATCTTATCTTTCCATGCGAGTTTTACAATTCCCAGATTCCAGTTAATTTTATCTAACAAAATGTCCTGTGTTTTTCTTTCGACAATGACTTTGGGGTTGTCTTCGCTAAGAATTATTTTGCCGGGTCTTTGTAAATACTCATTTTGTAATAGGGCTATAGAAGAATTTTTCATAATCGGCCAGTTGTCTAAAACGGCTTGCAGCATTTCTTTGCCTTGATCTTTTAACTCTTCCGATAGTATAATGTTTCGGTTTATAGGTCGGTTTATGGGGATGTTGCACAACACTTTTTCAAACAGCATTTGAGATTCATAATCCTGCTCCCGGTCTGTTGCAATATAGTGTAGCAGATGGGCGGCAGTTTCGGGATCGCTTATCGTATTGTCTTTACGGAGTAAACCGCAATTTCCGAAAAGATGTTTCAAAAAAGGATGCACCAGTATTAGTCCCGCATTGTTTACATAGTGTGAAGAAGGAACATCCGAAGTTGCTCCGTCAGCAGGGAATAATGCCGAATGCCAGTCTTCCAGATCTTTGGTTTTTTCATTTTTACCTTCGATTTCCTTGTTACGATTCAAAAGAGCATTGATCTCTGCCGTTTCTTTAGCATCGGTTTCCGGGGATTTTGAAGAAGGATTTCGATTTTCTTCGGTTTTCTTCTTTTTATCAGGATCACCAACTTTATGAATTTTTTCCTTTTCCTTATTTCCAGATTCTAAATCTCGAGCTTCCCTATTTTGAGCTTCCATTTTAGTATCAGGTTGAGGTTCGTTAGCAACTTCAGGAGATCTGTCAGTTTCTGAAAATTTTAATTTTAAGAATTCTTCTTTATCGCTTTCCGGAAGAACGTCTGAAGCGATTTGTTCAGAAAGAGCTTTTATATTGGCTATTTCGGGAGCAAGATTGCTTAGTACGGAGAGTACTGATTTATCGGATACATTTTGCCTGATTTGTTCCAATATGATTTTCAGGTTTTCCTGAGTTATAGAAACAAAAGAAGCAATTAGCTGCACTAATTTTTCTTTTGTCAGAGCCTCATCATGCTGTAATAATTCCGAAAATACTATTTCCCAAATTAAATTGCGCTGATTTAAGCCCTGTTTCGATTTCGAAACAAGTTTGCGCATATTGCGATGGATCTTCTCAATTATTTTGGTAGCTGTTTCTTTATCATCGGCGGCTAAAAGAAGTGTTTTTTTAAGGATATCATAAATCTGTGCGTCTGATAATTGTTTGATGAAACGGGTTCTGATTTGGGAGTTTTTCAATGCATTTCGCAATTTTGAACCAAAAGTTTTGTCTCCAATATTTTTTTGCAATTGAGGGTCCTCTTCCGGACCAAGGGGAGTAT
The DNA here is from genome assembly GCF_001853485.1 of Flavobacterium tructae. NCBI lineage: Bacteria > Pseudomonadati > Bacteroidota > Flavobacteriia > Flavobacteriales > Flavobacteriaceae > Flavobacterium > Flavobacterium tructae. The sequence continues at coordinate 203,828 of NZ_MIKE01000028.1, forward strand.
TACCCTTAACATTGCTCTTACCATTGCCGTTACCATAGTTATTGTCACTGGTAATCACCCACCAGGGACTGGTTCCCGTTTCCAGAAAAATGAAGAATTCATCACTATTTTTTTCTTCGCGGTTCATTAATTTGTAACGCTCTGTATCGGGAAAACCTTTTTGAATCTGATCGTCAATTTGTTTTTGAATCTGATTTAAAATTTCCAGCTTTAGGGCATTAAAATTAAGTTCAGGAGCGAGAGAAAGGTTTAGGTCTAATTTTTCGATCTGAATACTGTACAGCGGTATTTGGGTATGGAGCGTATCAAAATAGGCTTCTAAAAGAGGAAGGAGTTCTTCTTTTAGAAACGTATCCAGATGATCTTTGAGGTAATACGCCTTCTCTTTAGATTGGGTATTGACCTCCAGAAACAGCTTGTTGATGATATGGCTTCCAAGGTGCTGCACTTAGTTTAAACTTTTTAGTTGTGATTCGATGGCTTCCAGAATAAATTTGATGTCCTTAAACGGAATCTTCTGATCGGTTAAGAAAGCTTTTAAGGTTCCTTTAGGATCGGTCTTATACTGATTTTTTACAAAACCTTGTAACAAGCTGTCTATACGTGCCGTAATGGTTGTAAATGGTTTTTCGAATTTGTTTATGAGTTCTGCGGGCTGACATTTTATGATTGTATAGAAAAGCGAGATATGACTTTCGGTAAGGAAACTCAGTACCGTTTTTTCCTCTTCCATTCTTGCATTTCTTGCGGCCAGTAATAAATTGTGGTATACAAGCTCATTATACATCTCGGGTAATGCAGTATTAAAATCTCCATTGATATAAGCACTGGTTTCTTTTTCAACACTTGCAAATTGTTTCTGAATTTCAGTAATCAGCGAAAGAGTCTCTTTACTGAATTTTTGTAATTCAGGCTGTTGGTTGATTTTTTCAAAAGTCAGGTTCGTTTTTTTGACGAATTCTACTGCATTAGTCAGACAGGGGTTTTCAGTCGGTTTTTCACGAATTCGGATATCTCTCGGACCGTCTATTGATTCGCCGCATCTTTTATTCAATGCTGTAAGAGATACTTTGATCACGTCGTTTTTGTATAGCGAAGTTGGTCGTATGATGGCTTCTGTAGCATCGGTTTCGATTACCTCTTCTTCGATGTTCCAGATGTATTTTAGAGCATCTGTAGATTTGTTGCTAAAGGCAATCTGATTATTTCTGATTGCATAGCTAAACAAAGCTACAGGCGGATTCTGCATTATAATAGTAAGGTTCGAAGGCTTACCGTTTATTAGTATAACCACCTGATCTACATCTTTAGGAACATTATTGCCGATAAAAATGTATTGACCGGCATCATTCTGGGAAACTCCGGGGCCTGATAAGACCGTTTTTTTGCTATTTGGTTCAATAGTTAAAACATGTGGTTTAAGATCATTTCTGCAGATGTTTCTGGTGTCGATACCTACAACTACAGGCACTTCAAAAGTCACCGGATGCTGTGCCTGAGCATTACAGTTTCCGTTTTCACCTGTAACTTTTACCTGAAAACTATAGCTTTCTTTGGCGGGTACGTCATAGACATAAATATGTTGAATTTTTGCTTCAGTAGTGGCAACAGGCTCACTGCCATCGCCAAAATCCCAAACATATTTCATGTCTTTCTGATTCTCACCGCTAATACTAAAATCAACCACAACTCCATCTTTATTAAGCGATTTCGGGAAGACAAAAGTGAAATCAAATTTTGGTTTTCTGAAAATGGTTATTTGGCAGTTGGTTTCAAAATTATTCACTGTAAAAGTTATCGGTTTTCCAATGAGTTCTTCACTGACCAATTTTGGATCAAAAACAAATTCTCCATACTGATTTTTGGTCACTCCGCCATTCAAATCTTCGTCTACATCGGCTTTTACAAAACCTCCGGTCGGCGTTACGTGAAACGGAAAGTAAGGGGTTGTTTCATCAAAGCAGATATGGTTCATAGGTAAGGACAGCGTAATAAAATTATCATCGCAGCATAAATACGGCAAGGTAAAATCGGCTATTACCGGATTTAACACGATAGATTCTCCGGGTTCTTTTTTATCGCCTTCTTTTTCAAAATCACCTGCGAGAGAATTTCCACGTGGATATTCGTACGGATAACCATAGCCGTAATAATAAGGATATTGACTGTACTCTCCTTCAATATAAATCATGACAAATGTGCCGCCCGGTGCTACACCGGATTTGTGCTCGTATCCGTGATTTTTGTTCAGATAGTAGGAGGTATAATTTTCAACTATTTTTTTGGCTTCAGAGGCTTTTACTCCAAGTACAACAACATTGAATCCTAAACCGTACTGACGTCTGATGGCCTGAATCGTTTTTAGTGCTTTTTTGTAGTCTGTACCCTGATGTCCTTCGATTCTGTAGAAGTTGTGATCTGAGACCATTTCGTTAGGCCATTTTGTATTCAATAAGTTATCGTGATAACTTCTGTTATTGCGTTGTTGTCCGATAGTGGTTTTTTCGTAATCCCAAAGTTCAATAAGATGATCGCCCACATTATTGTAAAATGGAATTGCTTTTTTACCAAGCGAACCCAATTCAAAACTAGGAGTGATTTTGATATAAGTATAGTTTACATTGTAATTCGCTAATAATTGTACGCAGCGTTTTATCAGACTGTACAATTGTTGTAAATCTGTATTTTTTCCATAACAGATTGTAATTTCTTTACCTTCTAAATCAACAATAAATTCGTTAATGGTGTCTTTCTTGCCAGGTTCGTTAAGCGTGTCAAAAGGCAGACAATCGTTACAGGTACTAAGGTTCTGTCCCGTGAGCAGCGGTGATTTGTAAAAAGAATGTCGGTATTCAAAACAAGGACCGCTTTTTTGCACTTCTCCCAGCATTAAGTGTTTGGGGAATGATTTGATGTCGGGAAAGCAAAAATCATAGTCCATATTGGACAATAAAAGTCTGATCTCATTGTAACTATCAATTAAATCGTTGAGCAGATCGTATCGATACTGAAAATCAGGCGGGACATTTTTTTCATCAAAACTGTACAGAGAAGCCAGATTCTTTTTTATAGAATCCAGTATAGTTGGCATTTTTAATGGGGTCAATAGTATTTCAAAACCGTCTTGCAGTCTGGCCACTACATTGTTTCGGAACAGACCATTGGTGAATTTTCTTTTGATTTCATAATAACTGCTAAAATCTTCGGGTTGTAATACAATGCGGTTAGAGACTAGTTCCGGAAGTTTGTAATACAGGTTAGAGAATTTGATTTTGCTAATGATCTTATCATGAGTGTTTATCTGCGCCGCAACGGTTTTGCTTACCAATAAGGCTTTGTGATTGCCGATGATTTCCAGTCCCTGATTGTCGCAGGAGAGACTGACACAGAGATCGGAATCTTTTTCATAAGATTCGATATACAAAAGAACGACAGCATCGGTTACCTCTAATCCGGTATTTTTTTTAAGATAATGTATCGGATAAGTATTGGCACTTTCGGTAAGCTGCTGTTCGGCAGTTAAAAGTTCGAAGATCTCAAGCTGTTTTGAACCGTCGTAAAAATAAGGTTTGTAAGCCGCTTTTTTATTGTCGTATACTTTATAATGCGTGTATTGTTTACTTTCAAAATCAATAATTTTTCCGCCGTTTGGAGTAGACTTGTACAACTGTATAAGATCGCCGTCGGTTGTGATACCGCTGCCTTGTGTTATGGTAATGTCTTTTGAAACGGGGCTGTATGAAACTTTAAATCCGCAAATGATGCCGACACCACTAAGACCAATTCTGGAAATACGATCCTGATCATCAAAATAATCTACAATCTCGTTAAGATGTCCTTCTGTTAGTACCTGATTTTTAGTGAATCTTCGGTACAGCGTTGTTATGGTTGAAAGTTTTACTAACATTTTGAATGGTATTTATAGTGATCCTAAATTTGTTTTTCCCAGTATTATTTTCTCGAATTGATTTTCGTTTTCGTCGTTGCAGTCAAATAATCTTCCTGTAGGATATAAATTGCTGAGGTTCGATAGAGATGTGATAAGCTTTATCAGGTCTGTTTCCGGCTGATTCTGATTCAATAAGGTTTTGGCAAATAAATAATCCTTGTAAGAGTTCTCAAACCGCAAAAGTTCGTTTTCTGCCGGATTTTGAATTTCATTTTTCCGATGCCCGATCCAGCAGATTTTTGCCAGCACATGCGCCGGTAATTCCTCCTTAATTACTTTTTCGATATAATTTCTGAAATCGATGTTGGCAAAACGCAAAGTATATCCGGGCAGAATAATACTTACGCGATAGGAGTAAGGGTCCAGAGGCTCACAGCTCTTGCACTCATCAGTACAGATCGGTAAAAATGTTGTCGAATCCACAATAGTCTGGTTCACATCCGGGCGAAGCATCATGTGTTCGACAATAAATAAACCTTCCTCTGTAAACACTTCTTTCATAAAATGAATCAAATCAAGAATAGACTGCTTCACTTTAGCCAAAGAACTGTAGTAAGTGTACCTTTTGGCAATGATACGGTCCTTATTGTTCACATCCGTAATTAACGGATTAATGATGTCATACGAATACTTTCCGGAAGGAGACCGGTGTATCTGGATGTTATCGATGACCTGTGGATCTGTGATGCCTTTTTTAAAGGCTTCTTCGACATTGTATTCTCGGGTTTGAATGATTTGTAAAATAGCAAAGTACATTTCCCGATTGGCAATAGAGGTGTCGTAATACTCTGTTGTGGCAGAGAGCACGATTTTGTTTTTATCATCCCTGATTCTCCATCGGTATACCAGCTGATTGTCGGAATCAATAAAATGGTAGAGATCAACAAATGAATCCGAAAGATGTCTTCTGTTGTAGTTTTTAATCCCCAAAAGCCTTGCAATTCTCTTTTTTACCCCAGAGACATTATCAGTATCCCACAGATTGCTGTTGGGCTGTCGGTAATAGTTAAAAGAACTGCCGCGGTTTTTGCTGACGATTTTATAATCTTTCAAAAAGTCTTCTTTGTTTTTCAGCACCACTTCATCCGTAGCACTGCCGTAGATACTTTTGTTAATGAAAACATACTCAGAGAAACGTTCTGCAAAGCGCCCTAAAAGATGATCCAGAATAGAATTTCGTCTTTCAATATTGTTGTCCAGTTCCTTAAAAAGAATTTCGGTCAGATAATCATCATTGTTTTCAGGATAGTCCTCTACCAGTTCGCTAAAGCCTTTAATGTCTTTTACCGCCTGGGTAAAAAATGTTTTAGTGAGATTGCCGCTTACCGAAAGTATCTCGTTGACTTTTCCCAAATGTTTAAAATAACTGGCCAGAATTTGGTCGAAGAATAAAAGATAGGCTTTAAGCTGTTTGGCCTGCGATTGTCGGGCGACTGTGGCTCCTGACGGTAAACCAACTTCTCCGATTCCGTACGTATCCGGAAAATCGTTTTGTATGGTGGTATAACTGTTTGGGTTTAAATAAGTGCCTTTTGGTATTTTCAGTTCTTTGTGTTTGCTGGAATAATCGGTAGCTTTATCTTTTACGTCATTAATTTCCTTTAAATAAAGATCCACCTGAGTTTTATTGATGTTCAGAGGTAGTACGCCTTTATTGTAGTTGAAAACACTTTTATTACAGATTACCGGTTTTTGGTATTCTTTAAGGCAAAGCAGCCACTGATTGGCCACCGCTTCATCATCGCCGCAATTTCCAAGAGAAATATCTTTGATGGTCAGCACTCCGGGCACATTCATGATCAGTTTGATAATATCCGATAATCGCACCTCACTGGTCAGTTCGGCTTCGATTAATTCTTTAGTATCAATAAAACCATGTTCCAAAACTGGCCCGTCAAAAATTTCTAAGGAGGTGTATCCCTTATCGAGCATTTGCTTAACCGAATAAAAATTAACGGTGGTCGATAAATAACCATCCAATGCGGTTAACACCAGGGCATGAACCATTTCTTCGTCGGCCTGAGTATCAATCTCAATACTGGCGCATATTTTTATAGGATATTCATCGACTTTTATAATGTTAATCAGGTCTTCGCACAGATTTCTGTTGGCATGGAATTTTTTTCTGATGAGGTCTTTGACGTTATTAATGTCAGAAAGTTTATTGCTCTCAAAATCGACATAAAGATCGTATAAACCTTTGAGCTGAAATTGCTTTTTAAGGCGGCTTGGGAGTTCGTTAAAATCCTGATAATTATAAGATAATTGCTCGTCTTTACAATTCACGTAAACGGTTTTGTAGTGTTTGGCCGGCCAGCAGTTTTTAACGCCGTCAATATCGATAAACAGTTTTCTGTAATCCAGTGCAGTTACGGGACTTGTAGTCAATACTTCCGAAGCCTTAAAAAACTGGTTGGGAATATCTTTTTCTTTTACGTCAGAAGCAAGGAGGTTTTCGATTGGCAAATCGGTTCTCATACCGAGATCGGTTATAGCATAACAAAGCATTTCCAGCATCGTGATACCGGGATCATGCGAATTAAAATCAGTCCATAATTTGCCACCCAGCTGTTCGATATACTCAATGCCTTTTTTTCTGAGATAGAAAAAATCCAGGTCATCTTCGGTCGCAACCTTTTTAGGAATTGTATTATGTGGATTTAGTATTGACATGACTCTTCGGATTGGAAATTAGGTTCTTTACAACTGTTGATTTTTGTAGAAATGATATGATTTTTTACCGACACCAGTATGCGTTTTGGATTAGACGGTGACAGTACCGGCAAGAAATCCAGTGTTGCCTGATAAGTAATATCGTTCGGATTTTCTGATTCGGTATTGTCTTTGAGTTTCGCCATTTCTAACTCTGCTAAATAATCGACATAGTATAATTTTTCGATATAGTCAATGATGGTGCTTCTGTGTAATTCAATCCCAAAAAGGATGTCCTGAGTGGTATCAAATGCCCACGGCGACAAGAATTTGGTGATATCTTCATTGAGCTGTTTTTTATAAAAGTTTTCATCGTATTGGGCATAAAACCGCACATTGAGTTTGATGATCACTTTCTCGTATTCCGGATTAATTACAGCGACTTCGACATGCATACTGTTGAGATTGCTGATGTAATTTCGAATTTTATTTAAGGTAGCCGTATTTACTCTCGGCTCATAAAGATCAAATACATTTTTGTTTATAATATCCGGGACCACTATAAGAGTAATATCTCCGGGTGAAAGAAAGGATTCCTTTTCATTATTGGTATGGTTCAGGCATTTTACTCTGAAAACTTCCGGAAACTCCTGAAGGATAAGATGCTCATAATCCCATAGCGTTATTGCTCTGTTTTTGTGACGAAGACGTTCACTTACCCGTTTGTAATAGGTCTCGTCTGATTCCTGTGCTTTTCCGTTAAAAGAATTAAAAGGCTGTGCCACACTTTTCACCTGTGTGATGCGGGTAATGAGCTTAGAAATCGTTTCAGCAGGCAATCCTTTTTCTAAATGAGACAATTCGTTATTGTGGTTGTAAAATTCGGCTGTAACCACTTGTGTTTTAATATCGATTACTTTGCAGACGGCATCATAAGCTTTATGCATTTTTCCTCTTACCCAGATGAGGTTGTCCGGAAATAAAGTATTTGTTTTGGTAGCTTGTTTTGGAATCGCAAATTTCAGAATCCCCGACTTTAAAAAATTATCGGTAGAATTGGCTAAAATTTCATTCTCGATATTTTTCCATTGATTGTCACAAAGAATAAACCATTCTATTTTTTGTCTCCCAACGAAAGAGTCCACCTGTGGATTTTCGCTTCCTTCAAGTATCTGAACCAATAAAGCAACCTGCTGTAAAGTTTCGGCTTCCTCAAGACCGATGTAAAATTCGCCTCCTTTGCAATAATCAGGAACGAGACGGCTTGTAAGAGCGCTATTAGCATCCAAAACTCCTTTTTGTCTGGCAACATTTTTCAAATAAGAATGTTCTTCACTCTGTCCAAATGGAGCTTCATGAAACAATCGGATTCGTTCTGCCTGGTATTCGACTTCGTTCTGATGGGTAAAATTGACCGTTTCCTCCGCCGTGTAATTTAAACTAATAGTTTCGACAAATGGCGTATAAGCTTCATTCGGAATCAGGGTATCCGCAATTTTACTCATAATGGCGAGCGTATATATTTTTGGGTACAAAGAGTGCAGCAAAGATTGGTTTAGCGTCAATCGGATCGGGCCGCTCTTGTCAATGTCGTAACCGTCTCCTACTAAAGGAAATTCGGTTACATAAACCCCGTCTTTTAGCGTAAACAAAGTAGTGTCTGTAATTTTGGTTTCCCAGTTTTCTTTATTTAAGAGGGACACATTTCCTTTAAAATAAGCATCGGAGTCTACAATAAGATCGGTGTCGACTGTGTTAAGAATTAATTTGCTTTTTTCCGGAATATTTATGGCAACAGCATCTGTTTTGGGCTGAGGGTCTTCGGGCTGATTTACGGCTTTGTCTTTTATAATTTCTTTCAGAAACATTCCATTAAAGAAAAGAGTCTGGCTTATCGTCGTATCCTGATATTTCTTTTTGTAGGCCTGATAATGCGTTTTAAAAGATTTGGGGGTGTTTTTCCATTTTATAGAGACGTTGATATTCTTCCATTTTTTTGAAAACATTTCCGGATAATCAATAAGAAATGACGAACCGCTGGTAGGCTGCGTGGTAAAAGGATAGAAAGGTTTTTCGGCATTTAGTAAACCCGTGTCGCTTTCCAGTACTAGTGATTTTACATCTTTTACGTCTACCTTAACACCGATGCTGCTGATGGTTTTGGTCACCAGATTTCTAAATAAATAATGTCCTTTTTTGTCTTCTGTACGAATTAAGAATCGGATAACAGGTTCTGTTGTAGAGAAATGTTCTCCTAATTTCTTTTGATTATAGTTTACAATAGAGGGGGTATCTTTTGAAATTTGAAACACCAATCGCAATTGCTTTTCCACAATACCGGAAGTGGCAGCTGTTCCTATAAGTTTAAAAGGACCAAGCCATTCTTTTTCACCACTGCAGAAAATGCTGATATTATCAACAAGATCATTGACGGTAATGGGTTCCTTAAATGGTTCGGTATCAAAAGTAAAAGCTTCATTGAAAGTAATAGTAATATCAATATTTCTTTCGCCTTCTTTTAATTGCAATAAGGGTGAAGCTATGGTAAAGCCAAGTCTGGCAGCTTCCAGTTCAGTATATTTTTCTTCATTAGAAGTATATCCAAATGGCAGCCAGTACTTTGATCCTTCCTTAAGACTTTCTCCCTTTCCATCAAGAGAGTTGGCCACCTGACTGCATTTTATCTCCCCTAGGGTAGTATCATTATAAACACTCTTAAGCGCTGTAATTTGAGCTTTGTTGGCAACTAATTCTTCGGTTGTTTTATAGATAAGTTTGTTGCCTAAAGCATCTTTTCCGGCATCCAATTGTGTTTGCGCTTCGATTCGTTCTTCGGTACTTTTTTTAGCCAGCTCGAAAATAACATGCACCTGATCCGGTTTTGCAGCCAGTTTTTCGATTTGTAAAATATCCTTATAAAAGAAATCGAGATGTTTTTTGGTAATTTTATTAAAGCGCTCTTTAGACAGTTCCAATAATTTCAGGAAACAGATAAAAAGGGTCATGTGAGGCGTTAACGTGCCTTCGAATTCAATATCCTGAAGTGTTTCCGAAATACTTTGTTTCAGAAGCGTATAATCTTTGTCTTTTCTGTTTGGAATGTCTTTTTTCGAATAGCCAAAATGATCAAAAATTTCCTGCCAGTTTCCGGAAGCTTTTTTGCTGTTGGTGGTGTCAAAAAAGTTAACCTGTTTGGCAAAATTATAGGTAAAAAGAAACCAGTCTTCCTTATCAAAGTCATGGAGTTCCAAATTGTGGGGATCGAGAATACTATTCACGCGGTCGCCCTGATCGGTGCCATTTCTTTTAAATAAGGTATCGTTGGTATGGTCGCTGTTGTTACACATAATGCTTTTTATATCAATTTTACTTATCTTTTAGTCCAATGCAATTGGACTATATTGAATATACAATCGGTATTAAATATTAGTTCCTTCTTGTTTGTAGAAAGGATATACCATATTAGTTCTGGAATTGGTCGCTCTTATTCTGTAATCTAAAGCCACTAACAATTCCCCATTTAAATCATCTCCCTGACTGATGTCGATTTTCTCCACATCAATTCGCGGTTCATGGTATAAAATGGCGGTTCTGATGAGTTCAGACACATACGTTTTTAAGGTTGTGGTTAACGGTTCAAAAAGAAGTTCGTCTACATTACAGCCGTATTTAGGGACCATAATACGTTCTCCTATTTTGGTTGACAATAGAATCTCCAGACTGCTTTTAATGTCTTCTTCATCAGAAATCATTACAGTAGCTCTGGTTGTTTTCTTAAATTCGGGAGGAAAACTCCATCCGGTTCCTAAAAAAGCTTGATCTGTTTCCATAATTAACCAATTAAAACGGTTGCTAATCCGGCTACTATTGTGCCTCCATGTGCGGTGGAATCCCCCATACGTGCTGCGGGTTTTCCTCCAATTAAAACGGTTGCCGAACCTGCGGCGATGGTATCAGGAGGTCCCGTGCAGGTAGCCATATCTCCAACACATGCGGCTGGAACTCCGCCAATTAATACGGTTGGCGAACCGGCAGGTAAAATTGGCCCTCCCACATGCGGAACGGTTCCGGTAACCATTGGGCAAACATGCATATCTGTAATTCTGGCGGCTGGTGCTCCCATAATTTTAATTTATTTGTACGATACTTCCTTTTACAATAGCCACTGCGCTTGAGGACATTTCAGCTCCCGCACTTCCTTCAGCTTTAAACTGCGCTTTGGCTTTTAAGGAAACGTTGGTTCCTTCAATTTTAACGTCACCTGATGCGACTATCTCAATGTTTCCGGCGCTTTCCATTTTTATACCATTACTGTCTATGGTAATGACATTCGAATTTTCATCTTCAATAACAATTACCCCCTGGTCTTCGTCGAGTGTTATTTTTTTGCCCGCCGGAGTTTCAATTCCTATCGATTTTTTCTCGTCATCAAACATGACCTTCATTTCACTTCGGGTTACGATCCCTTTTTGGTGATTATCGTCTGAAGCTGTAATCGGAGAAGGCTTTCCACTGCTGTGAAGCATGCCCAAAACGATGGCGTTGTTTGGATCTTCGTTGACAAAACCAATAATCACTTCATCTTCTATTTCAGGTCTGAAAAAAATACCTCTGTTTTCTCCTGCATCGGGTGAAGCTACGCGGCACCAAATACCCTGTTCTTCATTGTTGATGATCGGAATTTTGACCAGAATTCGGTCTTCACCATTGGGGTCGCCTTCCAGTTGTGTTACGATTCCGGCATGAAGTCCTTTTATGGCCGGCATGATTCCGGAACCTGTTGGTGTGTGAATGTCATAGGTTTCAGAGAACCACTCAGGATTTAATCCAAATTGAGCATCGATGGTCCAGTTTCCTTCTGTTAGTTCGTGAAAAACTCCCGTGATGTAAGCACTTCCGTTGAATCGGTCGCCAACGCCTTCCAGTGTAATGATGGTGTTGGGCTTTACGGCAGGAATTCCTTGAAATTTCACTCTTCCGCGAACTTTGGATAATTGCTGAAACAGTAATTTGGCGTCGGCCCAATCCTGCAATTCTGTTTCGGTAATGGCACCACCGTGACGCAGTTCCAAATTTTCTAGTTCGATAGTTTCGGACAAATCAGAAGCAGATAAATTTCCATTGAGACTTACTCCGGGATCACTGGCTTCAATTTCCACTAATTCCTGATTGGTATAATCCCAGCTGTACGAAGACACTTTGGCAAATTGATTTCGGGCATCAATTTCGGCATCAAAATCAAGTAAAGTTGCTCCGAAAGTAATGGTTTCGACAGCTGCTGAACTCAGATCAGGTTTGCTGATGGTGATTTTTCCGTTCTCTACAAAACAAAGTTTTCCGTTAGCCTGTGCTCTTGAAACGATAAAATCCCAGTCGGAAGTATTGTACTGAACCAGTTCTTTATGACTAAAATTAGTAGTTTCAACGTCTTTTTCCAGTCCGTATGTGCCTATAATTTCTTCAAAAGCATCACTGTCTTTTACATCATAAAAATACTTGCTCTTTCTGCCGATCGTTAGTTTTACCGCTTCATCTTTACATTCAATAATCAGCAAAGAAGCACCGCTTTTTATTTTAATTGAATGCTTGATGATGATTCCTTTGTAAATGGCCTCCTCATCATTGTGATAACCGGCATTGATTTCAAGTTTTTTCCCCGGAATCAATAAATCCTCATTACTCAGTTTAAAATCTCTTTCAGAAGCTTCTCCGTCTGTGAGAACAATTTGAGCCATAGGAATCCGGTTCACCTCATTTTGCACTACAATACTTTTTACCTGATAGGTTTTAGACAATTCTTCCCCTTCAATTAAAATTTTGTACGTTACTAAATCGGCACTTTGACTGGTTTGTATGACTCCGCTGTTGTTCATCAGGATTGTTTTTGTAAGGGTGGGAAAAATAGTTTTTGCCCTGTTTTTAATTTTCTGAAATTGATAATGTTATTGACTTTTGCAACTTCAAGATAATACTTAGAATCACCGTAAATATGATAGGTCATCAAGGGTAAAGTATCGCCTTCTTTTACAATTCTGTAATGCGTTAAATCCGGCGATTTATTATTTTCTCTGGCTGCTCTGAGGTTGTCTTCCACAAAACCCTGAAATTTCGCTTTTGCGATAGCTCTGATCGGAGTTCCGTCCGGATTAAAGAGTTTGAATTCTATTTCCATTTCGGTTAGAGCCCCTTTAAAAAGCAAGGTTCCCCATGAAATCATGAGATAGTTGGGTTTGTGTTCGTCACCGTTGTAATCCAGAATGACCTTTTTAAACTTCTCAATGTCGTCTATAATGCCATTACTCGAACTTTTGTAGCCGCTAATCACTCCCGATCGGTCGAAAACAAAATCAAGTTCCAGATTCTCCGGTAGTTTTTTGTTGAACTTGGGAGATACCGTACTCGTTCCTGAGGCCTGAGTGTCATCAGTCTCAATTTTATAGTGATAGGTATATTTCTCCGGATTCATAAGCGTAGAAAACTTACCGTCGGCAATTTTGTTATTAAACTGCGGGTCACTATAAGCTACGATTTTTAGTTTTTCTAATTCTCCAGCCATGATTAACGTTCTTTTTTACGTTCGATAATTTTCATTACCTGATCTACGCATTCGGCAACGGGCTCTTCTCCTTTACTTTTCGGAGAATTTGGAGAAGCAGCCGGTTTCGATCCTTCGCTCACATTTATTTTAATGTGAAGCTCTTTTATTTCTATTGGCATAACTAACTTTTCATTAGGGTGAAATAATTATAAGTAAGCTCAATGTTTTCGACAACGAGCTTGCTTTCTTCGGCATTAAAGTCTTCAACCGACCATTTTACAGGGTAGGCGTGAACCACATTCCAGGAAACCAAAGGCTGATGCTCCTGGTTGAGTAGTTTGACAGTCAGGTTTACGGGTTCAAAAGAAAAATTTTCAATAGCTTTTCTGCACCAGTCAATAACATCAGAATCAATCAATATTCCTCTCTTTAAAGTCAGGTTTGGATATTTTGTCTTTACCGGGAGTTTGTGTTTGAATCTGTTTTCTCCACCCTCGGCAATTTCTTCTGTCTCGATATCAACAGACAAGCCGGAAACCGATTGGAACTGATGGTCTTTTTCTTTCGTACCAAGACCTTGAAATTCTACTAAAAAGTGAAAACCGACAGGTGGATAATAATTAGCCATGATTAGTCATTTTGGATCGATAAACCTTCGTGAACCAATTCCATAGATTCGATAGCGACTTCGTTTCCGTCGGCTTTTAAATCAGTAGATTGAATTTTGGTAGGCCATGCATTTTTTACTTTCCAGATGGCCACAGGATTGTGTTCTTCGTCCAGTAACTTGATGGTAATATCTCTTCTTTCTATGGTGTTTAGTTTTACCGTATTCCACCAGGCATAATACTCATTATCACTTTTAAAGGTTCCTCTTTTCAGTGTGATGTTGGAGAATTTCTGCATGCCCGGCATTTTGATCTTACTGTATTCAGGACTTGCTCCGTGACGGTATTCAATAACCTCAGTTTCGACATCTAATCCCGAAACTTCTGTAAATCCTATTTTTGTTCCACCCCAGTCAACTGAGAAATGAAACTTTGATAGCGGATAGCTCATGATCTGTATTTTTTAATGTTAGTGTTTAGTTAAGATTCCTGCATTTTGTGAGAGAAGCGAAGTATGATAAATTCCGCCGGACGAACTACCGCCATTCCAATTTCGACAATTAAGCGGCCTTCGAGAATGTCTATAGCCGACATGGTTTGCCCCAATCCGATTCTGACATAAAAAGCCTGTTCCGGTTTAGCTCCGGCCAATGCTCCGGCTCTCCATTGCAGAATCAGGAAATTTTCTATCATGGCTCGCACGCGTATCCAGGTATTGGCATCGTTAGGTTCAAATACAAATTGTTCGGTGGCTTTTTTGATGGATTCTTCGGCCATATTAAAGAAACGTCTCACCGGTACATAACGCCATTCGTTATCGTTTCCGGCTAATGTTCGGGAGCCCCAAACCAAAGTTCCTTTGCCGGTGAAACTTCTAATGGCATTGATCGATTTACCGGCCACAGTATCAACATTTAAACCGTCCTGAATGTTGTTGGTAATTTTTACAGTAGGTTTTATGACATAGTTCAGACTTACATTGGCCGGCGCTTTCCAAACCCCTCTGTCTTTGTCAACTCTGGCGTAGATTCCTGCAATAGCAGAGCTTGGCGGAAGTGTTATAGGAAGGTTGTAAATTTCGGTAAGGATTTTATTGTAAGTAGCGTTGTCAATTGCTTCCAGAGCACTTAATTTTCTTCCGTTTAATTCTCCATTATTTAAATCTTTTCCGTTTACTGATTTAATAGCGGTTATAAGCGCAGTAAGGGCAGCGGCAATACCTGAAAAATTATTCACCAATCCGGTAATTCCCGTTTGAGCATTCAGTGGAGTATAGGTTACCAGTTTTTTTAATTCTGTGTCAAAATTTAAAGTATCGGTTAGTAGAATTTTTTTCAGTTTAGGATCTGTGTTTTCGTCCTGTATTTTTTTCTTTAACGCTTTTAAATTTTTATAGACAGCATCGATTTTACCCGGAGCCGTAAATATTAAATTGAAAGTATTCAGGTTTGACGTGATGGTGTTTGCAATTCCCGGATCTTCGTCTGAGATGGTACTGATGGCAGCATTGGCTTCATCGTTTAACGAACTCTTTAATATAGATAAAGCTTCCAAAGTAGTCAGTAAAGGGTTCAGTTTATTTAAGAAAGCCGTTTTTTTGGCAGGGCTGCTCGCAAAAGTTCCGCCTAAATCAAAACCGGTGGGATTGGCACTGTACATCTGTAACAACAGATCACTAATTTGTCCGGCAATATCGCCAGCTACTGGTTCACTTACCAATTTGGTTACCGTAGCCGTAATTCCGGTAGCAGGATCTTCAATTGGTACTAATCCCGCAGCTATTTGATCATAGGCTTTTGCCGTATAAGAATAGTGTTTTAAGACAATTTTACTCGCATCAAAAGCATAATCAAGTATGGTTTCTAAATGTGGATAATAAGCTGCTCCGTATTTAATCGTATCTTTTTCAGAACTTACTTTATTTCTTAAATCGTCTATATTTGTATCTGTAGGGCTCGATTCATCATAATTCAGCGTATCGATCAGCGTAAATCTGTCCTGAAGATTTTGGCATTGGGTCAGCGCATCGTTATACAATCCATAGTAATCCGTAATCGTGATTCCTGATACTTTTGTGGCGTCCGGAAACAATAACAAAGTTGGTTCATCTACTTTTTCGATTTCTGCTAATCCGCTTTTTAGTGCATTACTGTTGTTGATTGCAGTAACAGCAGAATCTGCATCGTCTAAATCATTGCCATAACGGCCTACTGAAACAATGTAGCAAGGACCTCCGCCATTTGCAAAAAACAATTGCAGCGAATAATACATCAAAAAGGGCTGCTTTGAAGTAGGCTGATCTACAATAATAGATCTAACATCACCATTATCAGTAGAAACATCATTGATGGTAACACTAATGGTTGTTTCCGGTTTTGCAAAGCCGAAAAAACGTTCGTACTCTAAGAGAGAGGTTATTCGGGTTGGCTTTAATTTCAAATCTCCATTAATCTTGTTTGTAGCTTTTTCAGTATAGCCAATAAAAGCGGGAATTGCTGTTTCTACCTGGGCAACAGAAGGAGGGAATTTTACGATTTCCTCCACATATACCCCGGGTGTTTTGTAAGTTGTTGCCATGATTAATTGTTTTTAATTATTAAATAAATATTTCAGAATAGTAATCACCATTGTCTTTTGTTATTGATTTTACAGATGGATTAGGATAACTGCTGCTCACCGGCTGCGGTACGTCAAAATCGGTTAGCGGGTCAATCTCAACAAAGCCGGAACGTGTTAAGGGTTTTGTTGTATTGGTTTCAATTTCGGTATCAGCTTTCCGGTTGATGTATTTCCAAAGCGTTTTTCGATTGTCAAAATGAATTTTGAAGTTTGGACTGTTTATTTTACCATCATCGTCTATACTGTTTTCAGAACTATTATCGCCTTGCATCGTCAGTGAAATAATGCCAAATATGTCTTGTGTTTCTGAGGAATGTAGTGTTGAAATTAGATCAGTTGTAGTTTCTTCAGATACTAAATACGCACTTGATACTAACTTGTTGTCATTAATTTTAGGCAGGTATTTGAAGGTAACCGGTTCTTTAGGAGGTTTCACATTACCGAACAGAAGGACCCGGTTAGGCGTAAATTCTAAATTGGTATAATTTTCAAATTGATAGTCATGGATAGTGATTAGAAAGTTTAGGTTCAAATCGGCAGGAACTTTGATAAACGGATCTGTTTCGTCAGCTTCTTTGACTTTAATGTAAATCTTGAAACCTGTTTTACTTTCTTTGAACACCATTTTATAGTTTTGGAGTATTGTATGGGTCTCCAGAGTTGGTGTGATCGTGGTGAAAACAGCAGTATTGAACTTTTGAAGCATCTTTTCTTTATCGTCATTCGACATACTTGCAAAGGTTTCTTCCCCATTATTCAGGAAATAATTATGCAAAATGGTTACCTCCAATAACAATCCGTATGTGATACTATAACTCATGATTGTTTTCTTGTTTTCGTTATACCCTTAATTCTGCTGATAAGTGGTCCTTCGCTTTGAGCAATATTGCGTTCAATTTGTATCATGCTCACCTTGTACAAAGCCGATGGAAGCTGTTTGCCGCCCAGAGTTCCCCAGATATAGTTTAATTCTTCAAAAGTGGGGGTGTAAAGCTCAATGGTAAATCTGAAGTTGTCGATATTGGCCATGGCCACATTATTTCGGTTGTAAATAGTATCAGATTGCGTAAAAAGTTTTTTCCCCTGAAAAAAAGTAATGATTTTCGAAATATCATTTAAAGAGTTGATGTATATGGTTCTGTTGGCGCTAAAGAGCAGGTACAAATTCAAGTTGATGACACTGTTTTTATAGATCGTTTTATTGCCCTGAACAATGTGATTGGGAAAGTTTTTCAAAGTCGCCTCTTCATCCAGATTGATAAGAGTAAGTGCCACCTTATCTTCCAGATTTCCGGATACCGTTTCATTCTGCGACTCCAGAAAAGCAATGTTTTCAGGCACAACCGTTTTTTCTAACCCAATTTCATCGAGGTAGTTGTTGACTTGTTCTGTAATTATCTGAATAACTTCAAAAATCATCTGGTGAAAAGTTTTAATATTCTGATATTCTTTAAGAAAAGGCAATTCAAATCTCTGCCTTTTTTAAAGCAGTGGGTGTATTTTAGGCTTGTTTTTTGTGATATTCCGCTTGTAGCAATACGATGTAAATAGGCTAAAAAGAAGTAGCTCTAAGGCGCAGATTCAAAAATAAAAAGAAGTATTTCCAGGCTTAAATTTGGATTTGTAATAAAAACTGGGGCTTATAGAATATCTAAATTAGAAAAACTTAGGGATATCAGGACAGCGTAAAAATACCCTTTTTTAAATAATCTTTTAGTTTGTAAATTATTAATTTTCAGTTACTTAAGTGTTAATTGGTGTTTTTGCTTTATATTTTTAGAAAAAAATAACGTCAGAATTTCCGCATAACATCAAAATTCTAATACGGAAAAGCGTAAAATGGTTGTTTTTTTAGGTCTATTTAATTGTTATACAGGTCAGTATGTTTTTGTTCGTCGATTGTGGAGTCATTTTTAACCTTAAAAAAAGAAAAGGACGATAATAAAGAGACCAACCTTTGTTCTAAATGTGAAAACTGACCTCATGCTGTTATTTGGGTTTCTTATGGATAAAAATTCGGCACTCATGCCTTTTTTTTAATTTGTGTTTTGGCAGACTGGTAATTTTATAATGAAATACAAATCAGGAGATCACTTTAAAAGAATACCTGCTGAAGAGATCTGCTGTCCAAAAACAAACAACACTCCTAATTTAGAACCGCCAAACAATGAAACCTACAAAAGAATTTACAGTTGCAGATTATCTGCTCACCCGACTCAAACAATTAAATGTTACCGAAGTCTTTCAGATCCCGGGCGATTATGTAAAACATTTTACACAAGCTCTCGAAGACTTTAACGGCATTAAAACCATTGGAACATCAAATGAATTAGATGCTTCGTATGCAGCAGACGCTTATGCCCGTACCCGAGGTTTAGGAGCGGTATCGTTGCAATATGGGGTAAGTACTTACAGCGCATTGAATGCCATTGCCGGTGCTTATGTAGAACGCAGTCCTGTGGTTGTAATTAGTGCTACACCCGGAGCTGACGCAAGGCAAATTGGAAATATGTACAATGTACTTTATCACCATTCTACAGGCAATCTCAATGCAGATCAGGAAATTTTTGAAAGAGTAACTGTTGCGGCCGAAACCCTAAGCAGTTCTGTAGATGCTCCTGAAAAAATCGATAACTTAATTATTGCGGCACTTACACATCAGCGTCCGGTTTATATAGCCTGTTACAAAGAGGTATGGGGTGAACCTTGTCCTAAACCTTCCAATAAAAAATTAGAACCTCAGATCATAAAAAGCGAAGCAGCGGAATTGGAGAATGCAGTTTCACAAGCCTGGACACAAATCAGTCAGTCAAAAAAACCGTTGATTTTCGCAGGAGTAGAGCTTTTACGACACAATTTATCAAAGCAGTTAGAAGAGCTTATTAAAGTAAGTGGAATGCTGTACACTACAACGTCACTCGGTAAAACCGTTCTGGATGAAAAAGGAGAGAAGTTTATAGGAACTTATTCTGATCAGGCTTCGATACCCGAAGTGATTAAAATAGTGGAAGCTTCAGACTGCATTTTGTCTTTAGGAACGATTATTACCGATGATTATTTATGGCTGGTAGAGAATAAATTTTCAGCTATGATTCAGGCAACCACGCAGGAAATGCGGGTAGGTTATTTTACTTATGTAAATGTAACCTTAAAAGATTTCATCGAAGCTTTAACCGAACGTTTCAAAAAAGCTTCAGGATATCCTTTAAAAGCAGTAGCTCCGGCTCAGCCAAAATTTCCCGAACCATGGCGATCCAATTCCGATCCGAAATATGATAAACTTCCCGAAATAATAACCTTTAACCGCTTTTTTGAGAGAGCCAGTTATTTTCTGGAAAAACAAAAAATGCTGGACGATATTGTGTTCACTTTTGGTGTGAGTTCGTCTATGTACGTAGCCACCAATATGTACGGATTATCTAAGAATGCCTTTATTTCTTCCGCTGCCTGGCAGTGTATCGGTTTTGAAACCGGTGCTGCTTCCGGAGCTCAGTTAGGAAGTGGTAAACAAGCCTGGACTATCGCAGGTGACGGTGGTTTTATGATGGTAACACAAGCGCTTTCGACCCTGGTAAAATACAACATCAACTCTGTAATTTTCGTGATGAGCAATGGGGTATATGCCATCGAACAGGTATATGTAGACATGGACTCCTTTAAAGCAGGTCCGTCTCATAAGTTTGATGAATTTGATATTCTGCCAAAATGGGACTATCAGGCACTTGCCAAAGCATTTGGAGCAAAGAGCTACCGTGCTGAAACCGTCAAAGAATTAGACGAAGTACTTCTTAAACTAAAAGAAAAAACAGATCTGCCCACTCTGGTAGAAATTATAATCCCTCAAAAAGACCTGGCACAGCAGATGGAAAGACTGGGGAATGAATAAAACAACTACTAAAAAGCAATAAAAAAATTAAAATCATAAAATCATGAGCAAGAAAACATACTCTATTTTTGGAGCCGGTGCGGCCGGACTCTATACAGCGTGGAGACTACTTGATGGAAAATCCAAACGCGACAAAAATGAAAAAATGCTGGTTAAAGGCGATGTATTAGAACTCTACGACTGGGGGAAATATGATTTTTCTAAAAAAAATCCGGGAACCAGAGAAGCGGGAGCACGCGTTTGTACGTGGCATTATAAAGACAACAAAGACAATTCATATCTGGAATTGGGCGGTATGCGATATTCATATTGGGACGGCACTCCACAAGGAGCAGGACATCGTGTAGTCACAAAAACGATAGAGAAACTGGATTTAAAGAAAGATTCAGTTGAATTTAACGAATCTGCGGATCCTTTAATGTCTTTACGTACCAAGAACATGTATGTCTCCGATGTTAATTCGAATCAGCCGGCTCCTTATTTTACGAATAATTATGGTGAAGATGCTCCGCCGGATGATGGATTCACCACCATACAATCTGTGGCAATCACAGCAACATCAGGTCCTGTTACCCGTAGAGAATGGTGTAAGTTTTATGAAGAAGGAAAAATCAATATTGATATGCCGGAAAGTTCGATCTTTCAAAAAGGAGATTTACTAAAAGATATTGGATATTGGAATCTTGCCTATGATAGACTTGGACAAGAAGGATTTGGCTATCTGGCAGATGGTAATGGCTATAGTTCCAATGTAGTAAACAGTCATAGTGCTCAGTCGTTTAATGTTAATGACGAGTTTACGCCGGGAACAGAATATAAAACATTGGTAAAAGGATATTCCAGCTTATTTGTTGCCTTATTCGATGAAGTTGAAAAACTAGCCAAACAAAAAGGAATTACGCTGAATTATTTTCCGAATACCCGATTGCGTTCGATTCTGTATACTAAGGCAGGGATTCGTTTTACTACCGCAAAACGCGCAACTCCGGATAAACTTGCCGAAAGTAAAATATGTGATGCTGCATTTTTGGCCATGCCTCGCGCATCCATTGAACTGGTAGCTCAGGCAACACGTTATACAGATGATGAAGGTCAGGACATCTTAAACCACGAAGAAGTACAGCTCTATCTGGAATCTGTAATTATGGAACCTTCCTATAAAATTGGGATGTTTTTCACTACACCATGGTGGAGAACAACCGAAGCCGGAAGCCCAACTTATCCTGCCAAACTAACCAGTTATTTTTTAACGCAGGAAGGAATTGCTAAACTGAAAAAAGAAAAATTTCCTTCTAATTATCTGAAAGCAATAGAATCAGCAAAAAATCCGGTTATTATCGCGACATCGTTTAACGATAAGGCCAGTTTTATTGCTGCAGTAGAAAACGCGATTCAGGAACGCCTGACTTTTAAAGAAGAAAAGCAAATCTCAGCTATAGCCGAATTAGATACCATTGGTCCAAGTATTACCGATATGCCAATCCGACAAGTGGTTTATTTTGGGGATAACGCCCTCAATCAAAAAGGGGAAAAAGTGTATGGTATTTTGGCCAGTTATGACGACATTCAATACACCACATTTTGGAAAGCTTTAGAACTCGGTCCTCATGGAACACGTGAAATTCCAGAATCCAGAGATTGCCAGACGCTCGAAGGACCACGTGTAGCCACTCCGGTAATGGTCAAAATGCTTCGCTCGCAACTGGCTGCATTACATTTTGGACCACAGACTGATTATTCGGCCGTACCTGAACCTTTAGAAACGAGATATATGGACTGGTCATTGCCTCCTTTTAATGCAGGATATCATGCCTATAAATCGCACTATAATTTAGGTGATGTACAACGAAAAATTAGAAAACCTTCACAACTCGTTCCAAAAGCAGACTGTGATATTTTTATCGTTGGAGAAACCTATTCAAACGATCAGGCCTGGGTAGAAGGCGCCTTCTGTACTGCCGAATCGGTTCTGAATGATTTCTTCGGAATTGAACCTATTATAGACGAAAAATATTATCCGTTTATCAGTCCGGAGTAATAGTTTTTGTGCTGTTTTTTAACCGCGAAGATCGCAAAGGTTTACGCAAAGTAGGCAGGAATCGTAACCGGAAGGCTGCATAGAAATCTGCTCAATCAATGTGTTAAAGAGGGTACAATTAAGATAAACAACAAAACAGGCGATTGTATTGGAGTGACAAACTCCAATACAATCGCCTGTTTACTTATCCGAATAAATCAGCAGTTTTAAAGATAGGGATTAAAATTATACGTCTTTTTTTTACGCAATGACTTGAAAAAAATCTGCGTTAATCCGCGTCTTCGCCTTGGCGAAGCTGTATTAATCCGCGTATAATACCACGCTTCTATTTATTTTGCAATCAACTTAAGAACAAATTCCATTTGCGTGTCCTTTTGCTGAAAAAAATCATCTAAAGTAGGCCATACTTCATAGTCAGGCATAATACCGTGACCTTCCGGCTGGTTCGCTTTTTTTGGAGCATCCTGTACGACATTTACAATTGAAAATTGTGTTTTTACTTTTGAGTTAGGAAGTTCGTAAACCAATGGAGAATGTCCATTATGAACGTAGTAACCTCCAACGGTTTCCAAGCCTACTATGGTAACATTATCTACATATGCTTTTACCAGAGAAGCAAAATGGGAAGCAGCTGATGCCACATTTTCATTAATCAAAAGATAAAGCTTGCCTTTAAAGAGCGGCGATTTAGGATGATAAACCGGATTGTATTTCTGATCCTGAATACTGATGTTGTTTTGGAATACCGGATACAGTGATTTTAGGTATTCTTTTCCCGCTTTTAGAGCAGTACTATCCATTCGTTCTGAAGTTGAGGTACCCCAAAAATACTTTTCGAGAGGTAAAACATTAGGGTCGAATAGGATGACAGCCTTTTCATTTTCCTTGAAGGGTTTGTCGGTAAGGTACATTACAGGCTGTTCGAAGTTAGGATCACTTCCTCCAGGATTATTTCTAACATCAATGATCAGATTAGCAACCTTGTTTTTGTCCAGTTGGGTAAAGATGCTATCCAAAAATCGAACATACGGTTTAAACTTAGGATCGTCTGATCCATAGGCCATACCAAAAAATCTTAGATTCAATAAACCTGTAGCGGGGTTAATCATACGAAAGCTATACGGAGACTGTTTTTTATAATCCAGTAAATCAGTAACCGGAGCACTAAACCTGTTTTTAAGGTTGGCTGTTCTTTCCTTTAGTGTTACTGCACGAAGCACAGTTTTTTGAAGAGCCTCCGATTTTGGTGCGCTGTATTCTACAATAAATTCATCACAAAGACCATATTCGAGCAGGTAGTTTAGTCCAAACGATTTATTGACACTGGCCGATAATTTTTGGGTAACATGATGACCATCTGTTGTATAATATTTGTAGAAAGAGCGCATTAATGCTACGTCATTTATTCCGTTTATACTTTTTATTCTTGATCCGGGAGGAATATCCGATGATTGGCCGTCAAAAATAATTTGTCCGTTAATATAGACCAGAGGAAAAGGGAAAAAAGACTTTTGTCTGTTCAGAAAATTGATTAGATCGAGATCAGGGATGGTGTAATTGTGTAAACTTCCTTCATAATCCGAAAGACGAAGCATTATTTTGTAAAAGTCGATAACCCTCATCGGTTTTTGAATGCTCTTAAAAGCACTGTTGTAAATACTGTCTACCTGTTTTTTTGAATGATATTGGTACAAACCCGAATTCGCTTTATCATTTATTGTACGGAGTATTTTAAGATCCTCCTGTAGCTCTTTTTTCGAAAGCATTTTGTTATAAAGCGCCAAACTATCCTTCATGGTTTTTTGAAGGTTTTGCGCCTGAATTGTAGTAGAAAAAAGAATCAGGGATAAGAACGTAAAGATCGATGACAGGGTTTTGTTATTCATAAATTGGTTGGTTATGGGTTGATAAAAGCAGAAATACAGGGAATTAATAGAGGTGTAATGAGTGCTTCTGTTACTTTTAAACGATTAACGGTTTATGATGCTAGTATTACGAGGACATTATTCAAAACACTATTTTGCAATTAAATCGTTGTTTTTAAGACAGTTGTTGTTTGTTGTTTTTACGACTTAGAAAAAAGAGTACTTGGTCTACTTTTTTAGAGTTTTGTCCAAAGTCCGTCAAATTGTTAAAATCTATTTTTAAAAACTCATCGTTGTTAAAGTATAGTTTTAACCTGTCGGCTCCACGACCATTAAAAAACTTCCAACTTTTAATCTCGGATAAAAAGATGACCTGATTTTCAATTTTAGTATAGATTGGTTTTTTATCCCATTCTAATGTAAGCGTGTCTTTGTCGCCGTTGCAATCAATAATTAATGTACCGGTGAATAAGTATATTAAAAAAATGAAGAAAATAAAATGAGAAAATAAGAGGATAAGATAGTGTGCTTTAACTCCTATAATTGCCCAGAAAAATGCCTGAAGTGGGATAGAAATTAAATATGCGATTACCATAAAGGTAACATTTAAGGTTTTAATTTTCATAATGTAAAATGGGATGATTTTGCCGATGTCAGTCTTAAAAAAAATCTTTAATTTTTATTTTTCGAATATAGTAATATATCACAGAAATTCCTTTCAAATAGGATGTTTTTCTCAAACTTAGCAGATGCGTTTGTTTTGGGCGGTAATAATTATCTTTGCAATAGTTATTTACAGACTTCTTGCTTTTGTGAAAGACACAATGTTGAGGGGGTAAAGGTGCCGGGCGTAATTTAAATTAGAGAATAACTATTCAAATTTGTTTTTAGGGCCTGCACATTTTAGGGTATAGTTTTATTTCTTTAAAACAGTTATAAACAAAAAAGCTTCAGATTTCTCTGAAGCTTTTTTAGTAGTCCGTGGGGGAATCGAACCCCCCTTACCAGGATGAAAACCTGGCGTCCTAACCGATAGACGAACGGACCTGCTTTGTTGTTGCGGGTGCAAAAATACAACTGTTTTTAGAATACACAATAGCTTTTTTGATTTTTTTTTTCAGGCTTCTTTTGACAATAACGCCTTTAGAAATAACCAATCACAAAGGAATTAAAGTTAGTGTAATTGTACTTAATTGATTCAGAATTGGTTGTTTTTGTTGTAGAAAATATAAAATAAGATTTTTCTTTTGTTTTATTGAAATGATGCCTTTCAAAAAAAATGAAAATTATTTTTGGAATTATTTGTTTTGAGAGAAAATTCAAACGGTTTTTTCCTGTTTTGATCGCTCTTTTTTCAAGTCTTCGAAGAGTTTTTTGAAAAACGGTATAAATTTTCCGTGTTTAATAAGCTTCTCTTCCCGTAAATGATATGGTTATTGGTATAAAAATCCAATTTTATAAATTAAAGGCAAAATCATTTTTTATTTCCTCCATCACAAAAGAACTTTGCACATTTGAAATTCCTTTGATAACCGATAATTTATCGATAACAAACTTTTGGTATTCGTTCATATCGTTGACAGCCACTTTCAGCAGAAAATCATAATTTCCGGACACGTGAAAACAGCCTGTTATTTCGGGTAATACCAGAATATGCTGTTTAAAGTCATCAATCAATTCGCGTGAGTGCACCGCCAAAGTAACCTGACAATACACACTGATTGATTTCCCAATTTTTTCGGCATCCAGCAAAGCAACATAATTCTTGATGTACTGCTTTTGCTCCAGTTTCTTGATTCTCTCAAAAGTGGGAGAGACCGATAAACCTATTTTTTCGGCAATTTCTTTGGTATTTTGCTTCGCATCTTGCTGTAAAAGCATCAATATTTTTTTGTCTATGGCATCCATCTCAGAATAATTATATGGTTTCAGAAAAAAGAAACATGAATTTCAATATTAAAAAACTTTAATATGACTCAAATTTAGAATTATATTTTGAGTTTTGTTGTTAATAAAGGATATTAAACTATAAAAAGTACATTTACAGAAAAAATAAATGTTATGAGACCTATTTCAGAATCGCTATCCATAGAAGACAATCAACGCTTATTCGATTTGAATCAATACATCGAAAATGCCAGAGATAATTTCTTGGGCTATCCTGTATCTAAAGATTTTGATTATTCGGAAATCAATCATTTTTTAAAATATCCGATCAATAATCTTGGTGATCCTTTTGAAGATTGTACCTACAAAGTGCAAACACACGAACTGGAAAGAGAAGTGGTTGGTTTTTTTGCCAAGCTATTCCGCGCCAATCCAAAAGATTATTGGGGTTATGTGACCAACGGTGGTTCCGAAAGTAATTTATACGGACTGTATCTCGCAAGAGAATTATACCCAAAAGCAATGGTGTATTATTCGGAATCAACCCATTACAGTGTGCGTAAAAACATTCATTTGCTCAACATTCCGAGTATCGTTATTCGTTCGCAGGAAAATGGTGAAATCGATTATGAAGATTTTGAAAATACATTAAAACTGAATCGCCATAAACCGGCAATCGTACTGACTACTTTTGGTACCACTATGAAAGAAGCCAAAGATGACGTATCAAAAATTAAGAGTATTCTAAAAACATTGGCCATACAGGATAGCTACATCCACTGTGATGCTGCCTTATCCGGAAGTTATGGTGCTTTTATGGAGCCACGACTTCCTTTTGATTTTATGGATGGCGCGGACAGTATTTCCATCAGCGGACACAAATTTATTGGTTCACCTATTCCTACCGGTGTTATTATTACGAAGCGTTCTAATAGAGATCGAATCTCAAAAGGGATATCCTATATTGGCTCCTTAGACACCACAATTACAGGATCCAGAAATGGACATTCTCCGTTGTTTTTATGGTTTACCCTGAAAAAACTAGGTATTGAAGGTTTAAAAAAACGTTATTTACACAGTCTGGAAGTAGCGGAATACTGTGAGCAGAGACTGAAAAACATGGGAATTGCGGCCTGGAGAAATCCAAATTCGATCACCGTAGTTTTTCCAAAAATAACCGAAGAGGTGAAATCAAAATGGCAATTAGCTACTGAGGGTGATATCTCCCATATTATTTGCATGCCAAACGTAACCAAAGAACAAATCGATCTGTTTATCAACGACGTAGAAAATTGCATTGAAACCCCGGAAGAAATGGCAGAATTTAGTTGGTAGTGTTTTAGAAATAGTATTGTTAGTTCTGTTCTGTAAAAGAGCTTATGAAAATTGCGTAAATGTCTCCGACTTTACGCAATTTTTTTTATGATATAGTAAATGGTAGATTTTTTAAACATCTCATTTGTAAATGTTTTGAATATTAAATCATTTAGTCAATAAAATCTACATTAAACTTGAGGTAAAGCCAGAGAATTTTTGAGATTTTTGTTTTTTATACTAGATTTGTTTTTAGAGGGCATGCAAAGTCAGAGACATTTGCGTAACATTCATGAGAACAGTTTGTAGAGTGACAGGCAGCTCGCTTATAAGGAACCGTTTTGAATATTAAAGAATTAAAAAAATATAATCTAAAATGAAATATTTAAGCATAACTATTTTGATTTTAATAGTGTCTTGTGCAAAGAAAAATGAATCAGAAAATTTAAATAAGAAAGTTTCGACTTTAAAAATCGAAACTCCAATAATATTAACAGACAAATCTGTGAAATTTTTATGGAGAGAAGATGAATATGACAAAGAATTAAAGGACACGGTTAATACAATTTTTATAAATAAAGAATATGCCAAAAACATTTCTGAACCCGAAAAAGCTGCTCTTGGATTTGTTGCAAGCTTTATTGGAAGTGAGTGTGATTGGGATGGAGAGCCAAATGAAAAACGTGATAATTTAAGTTGTAAAATTAATACTGCACTTAATATTGGTTATCAATGTTCAGAAGAACATTTAAGTTTTTTAAGAAAGTGGTTTAAAAATGATAAAAAACAGTTAGAGCGTTTAGCAGATTGTTCTGCAGTTCCGTTTACTGCAAGCTCTCAGGTCACATTTGATTATATAAATGTTGTAACTAAAGGTGATACAATCAAAATATCCTTTAAAGCAGTTGGTGCAAGTATGCGCACTCAGAAATCTTCGAGTTATAAAGAAGAAGATACATTTGTTTTAAAGAAAGATAATTTGGTTTTATTAAAATCTAACGAATCAGAAAGTGAATAATTTAAAAGTAATGATTAACTAGAAGAAGAAAAATAAAAACTACTTGCCGCTCTCCGAAAAGTTCCTCGCTATGTGAAGTATTCATCTGTAACGCTGTGCGAAGCGTATCTAACTTCGCGCCCGTAAAGTTATTAAGTTTTCTTGTAGAAGATGTAATTTGGAATTGACTATTAATATAAATAGAATTAAGAAAAGTCGGGAGACTTATACAGGTTTAAAGTTTATGAGAACTAAAGGTTAACAACGTAAAGTCAAGAGACTTTGCATAGCGTGCTATCAGTAAATATGAAAAAAATAGTATTGTTAATGATTGCGTTTAATCTGATAAATGCTTGTCAGAAACCAAAAGACAATAATAATTACCATTATAGTATTAAAGTTAAAAATAATACCAATAAGGTTTTGTACATCTATAGAGGATTCGATTCAGTTATGCCATTAGGAGACTTTCGTTCAGATCCATATTTTAAGACCACGGCTGCATTTGCAGGTAATGGTAATATAGAAATTGGAGAAATTCGTTTTACTGGTGGTGGCAGGCCAACATGTATTGAAGACATATTACATGTTGATGAACGATTATATATTTATGTTTTTGATTCCGCTTTTATTGCGAACAAAAAATGGGATGAAATTCTAAAAGACAGTCTTGTAGATGGACGACTTGAGGTTACAATAGATGAATTGATCAAGAATAGTTTCACAATAAATTATAATAAAAAGTAATCTTATGGTTAATACACCTCGGCTGGCGCAATCGCCCCGGTCGTGAACAGAAAGTTTCTTCAGGGAGGATAAAAAACAAAAAAGCTTCAGATCTCTCTGAAGCTTTTTTTTAGGAGTTCGTCGCGACGAAGACTCGAACCTGGGCAATGATTTACTTGCTTTGTTTTAATTGCGTAGTATTGACTCTTGTTGGCGTATCTTTTCCGCTAATAATCGAAGAAGAACTTAGTGCAATTGATTTAATGATTTGAGTCATGTTATCAATATCTAACGTTTCAAATTCATCATCGGCAGTGTGATACGTAGGCTCATTATCCATTTTTGAAGTAGAAATGGTATGAGCAGGAACTCCAAGTCTGGCTAAAGTAGCGTTGTCTGAGCGGTAAAATAATTGTTGGTCCGGATAAGGGTCCGCATAAAAGTTAAAGCTTGTTCCTGTTAAATTAGTTTGTAAAATCTGTCCCATGTTCGACTTTTCGAAGCCTGTAATGTAAGCAGAGTTTTTACCCCATTTAGATTCTGTTCCTATCATTTCAATATTGAACATCGCAATCACTTGTTCCGGTGCAAGCTGTTTAGAAAAATATTTGGCTCCATAACCACCTAATTCTTCCGCTGTAAATGTGGTAAAAATAATAGTACGCTCGTTGTTGTTTTGTTTTTTAAAATATTTCGCAAGCATAATTACTGCGGTTGTTCCGGCGGCATCATCATTAGCACCATTATAAATAGAATCTGTTGCAGGATGCGGAGCACCTTCTTCAGGAGTGCCTACTCCTATATGATCATAATGCCCTGAAAAAATCACATATTCATTTGGTTTCGTTTTTCCGGGTAATATTCCAACAATATTATTCAATGCTTTTTTGGAGATTGTATTCGTTTGTTCAACAGAAAAAGTAGTTGCGTCTGTGGTACCAAAAACAAACAGAATAGTATTGCTTCCCGGATTAGCAGTTATTCTATCAATATGTTGAATATTTGGTAAAATCTTATCAAATGAAGAGTCAACTAGGACTAAAAGATTTTTTGGGCTTTTATAATATTCATTAAATTTTTCGCCAAAGTTGTCTCCTT
Organism: Flavobacterium tructae; assembly: GCF_001853485.1. NCBI lineage: Bacteria > Pseudomonadati > Bacteroidota > Flavobacteriia > Flavobacteriales > Flavobacteriaceae > Flavobacterium > Flavobacterium tructae. Next base: position 234,005 of record NZ_MIKE01000028.1, read on the forward strand.
TATTGATTTTTACAACAGAAACATCGCTTTTTTCCGTTAAAGAAACCTGAGGAAGGTAGGAGAAGGTTACAACCTGATTGTTACTTATTTCTTTGCGATCAATAGTAATTTTTGAAGAAATGGCTTTAGAGGCAGTCATCGAAAATTCTTGTCTGTAATTCGCTGCTGCATTGAAAGTTTGCAGGCCAATTTTTTTAAACTCTGATTCTATAAAAGCGGATGCTTTTTCGATACCGGGAGTAAAAGTTCTTCTGCCCTGCATATCATCAGCCGAAAGTATTTTCTCTATGCGACTTACTTCTTTGTTCGTAATAATTTTATCTATCGATTGTCCCTGTACATTAAAACATTGACTTAGAACAAACATACTTACAATAATTTTTCTCATATTTTAGTTTTATAAATAAGGTTTTAGTTAATCCAAAAGTATGTTATTTATTTGCAAAACTTAGCGTTGGTAAAAGTTTTTAATTTTAAAAAAAAACTTACAACATTGCTGAATTATAAATTGCCATAACATCAATGGAAATAATAAAGTCACGCTATAATTTTTATTTAAAATTTGATTAGCAGTGTTTTTAATTATTTTCTGGTTGCCCCGTGATTCGAAGTGTTCATTTACAACGCTGTGCAAATGTCTCTGAATTTGTGCTTTTTTCGATTTGATGTTCAATATAAAATATCATGATAGTCCTTAGGTTTACCGCCAGTGTTTATGCCGAATTATCAATTTCAGAGTAGAATCTGATTCGGACCATAAATAAGATTATTTAGATTGTAAGTTATAAGTGTTTTTTACGATTTGTGAATGGTTTGAGATTAAAAATCGATTAGCATTTGGTAATACTACTTCTTTTGTTTTAGGTTTGCGCAAAAAAAGCTTACTAGCATTTTAAATTTAATTAGGCAGTATAGATAAAGAAATATTCTCTAAAAAAGCAGATGTGCAATTTTGCTTAGTAAAAAAGCAAAAAGTAAGGAGTTCAAAACCAATCATAAATATTTAATGTCTATTTTTTTCAACTGAAATGGTTTGCGTATAAAAAATAGATGCTTTTATGTTTGGTAGCATATAAATTTGATACGAAAGCTAGACTTGTTAAAAAAGGTTTTGTTTTTTTGTGTGAGAATCATATTGTATAAAATAGTCCTTGTCGCGAGGCTAGAAAAAATTTAAAAATATTATGAAAATAAAATTTGTATTACCGCTTTTTGTTCTTTTTATGACATCAGTAAATGCTCAAATTTATACACCAAATGCTATAATTCAAGGAACGGCACCAAATAATAATGTCGGAATTGGAACTAGTACACCAAATGTTAAATTGTCTGTATTTCTACCTTCAGGAATAGGAAATGTTATTAATTGGGGGAATGTCGGCGGAGGTTCTTATGGAGGAATAGGTTTTGATTCAAATGGTTCATATTTGACCAATTTTTCAGGAAATAATGCCTTATATGTTAAAGGAGCCGATGGAAATATTGGGATTGGAACTAGTACACCAAATGTTAAATTATCGGTATTTCTACCTTCGGGAATAGGAAATGTTATTAATTGGGGGAATGTTGGAGGAGGTTCTTATGGAGGAATAGGTTTTGATTCAAATGGTTCATATTTGACCAATTTTTCAGGAAATAATGCATTATATGTTAAAGGAGCCGATGGAAACATAGGTATTGGAACAACAAACCCAACTTCAAAACTTACTGTTGCAGGAAATATAAATTCCCGCGAAATAAAAGTGACCGTAGATGCTGGTGCTGATTTTGTTTTTGAAAATGACTATAGTTTAAGATCTCTAGATTCTGTAGACAAGTTCATTAAAGAAAATAAACATTTGCCTGAAATTGCTTCGGCTGACGAAATGAAAAAAGAGGGGATCAATTTGTCGGAGATGAATATAAAGCTTTTGCAGAAAATCGAAGAATTGACTCTTTATGTAATTGAGCAAAATAAACATATGAAAGAATTAAAAAGTGAAAATCAAAATTTTAAATCAATTTTAGAGAGACTTTCAAAAATTGAAGAAAAATTAAAATAAAATTGGGCATGCATTCTGAAGTGGCTAGCTAAAAAGTAACACAAATGTCTCTGACTTCGCACCCGCAAGATTATAATCGTCCTATCTTAAAATAAGCCAGCTCTTCTTCATTTCTTATCAGATTATTTAATCGTTCGAATCCGGCTTTTTGCAGTACATTTTGTGATCCGGTGTTATGGAGATCTGTTACGGCTACAACTTCTTTTGTATTTGTATTTGCAAAACTATATTGTGTTATTGCTTTGCACACTTCTGTAGCAATGCCTTTCCCCCAATACTCCCTACTGAGTACATACCCAATTTCTATTTGGTTTGTGTTATGTATAAAAACACGAGCAACACACATTCCTATGAAATTATTATTTGTAGTATCAAATATCGCCCATCGACTAAGATTTTTCTTTTCATAATTTTCAAGCAATTCAGTAAACATTTCTACATATCTTTCTGGTGAAGTGTCAGGAAGGTATTGTGTAACTTGATTGTCTTTAAAAAGATTTAAAAATGTTTGTTGCTCTTGAGGTAAAAATTCGCGAATAATAATTCTTGGGCTTTGATAAAGAGTAGACATTGGTATAGTATGAGAATTAATTTAGGAAGTTGTTTGCTAAAAGTATTAGCGGACTTGTTTTGTACAGTCAAATTTACAGAAAATAAAGAGAGAAAACTTCTCGATTTTTAAAATGTTTTGAATGTTAAATCATTTAACGAATAGAATCGATATTGAATTTGAGACAAAGTCAGAGATTTTATGGTGTTTTTGTTTTTTGTACTAGATTTGTTTTTAGAGGAGACACAAAGTCGGAGATATTGGTGTAACATTGATATAGGAACTTCGGAGAGCGAGGTGAAATAGTATAAAAACGATGAAAAATATAATAGTTTTATTGATGACTCTTTTTTTAGGAGCTTGCTCATCTGAGGAAAGTTATATTTACTATAGTTATAAGAAAACTACAATAACCAGGGTGGATAGAGGGAACAGGATTTCTTTTTATTATGGTAAATATAAAAAAGATGAACCTTTACCACAATCATACATTGAGGAGACCTATTCGGGTTTTGATGGAGGTATGGATGCTTTTTTAATTGTTAAAGATGATGGGAAGGTGGAGATAGTACCTGTAGGAGGGCTTTTTAAAACGATAAATTCAAAAGACAATTTATTCTTAAATGAGTTTAAAAGTAATCTAGACTATATTAATTGGGAAAAGAGTATTAAGGGGAATTATTTAAATGCTTGTAGAGTGTCAAATGTATTAAAGGTTGAGATTCGGCTGAATAGAGAAAATAATTCAAAAGTGAAAGCTGTCTATCCTTAGCCCTCTGTTGTGATGAGATTTCGACTCCCGCTCTCCGAAAAGTTCCTTATGAGAAGCTGTGCGAATGTCTCTGACTTCGCACCCGCAAAGTGATTAAGTTTTCTTGTAGAAGATGTAATTTGGAAACGACTATAAATATATTTAGGATTCAGAAAAGTCGGGAGGCTTATTGAGGTTTAAGGTTTATGAGAACTAAAGGTTAAAAACGCAAAGTCAGGAGACTTTGCGTTGCGGGGTGAATTTTACAATATTATTTAAATTGCCTATGAAAAAAGTAACTTACTTGTTTGATCGAGATGAATTATTTGGTATGGATTATCATGCATTACAAGCATTTAAGTATACATATTTCAAGTTATTGTCCGATAATCCATTTCCGATATCACCTAACTCTGGTAATTTTTATGAAATGATTCAGTATCTGAAAAGAAAAGACGAAACTCTTCCAGTGAAAATAGGTACTTATGAAAATATTACACTTTTTGAGGCTGCTAATAGAATTGCATCAGATTTGGTAATCATTAATGGTTTGATTCAATTAGTGGAAGAACAAAAAGAGTTTGAAAAGGCAACGTTTACATTGCGTTTGGGAACTACACATGTAAAGAATAAAGGAGATTTTACAATTCATACTGAAAACGGCGATTTAGAAGGTGAAGCTTTTAATGTTGCACCATCTTTTTTAGAAAACAAACTAAGAAAAACGTTGGATAAATGGAAGAAAGGGCCTGAGTCTTCAGTATTGAGGTATATTTTTGTCAATGCTGAAGCATTTGTATATAGGGAAAATGTTAAAGTTGATGAATGGGTAAGGGTGGTTAAGGTGAAAAAGTGGGAACAGTAAGGAAAGAGAAATTATTGTATAAACTTTTTTATTCTATCCAATAATGATTTCTTTTTGATGTTTACCACTTCTGTTCCATCATATATTTTTGTTGGCGGACAGCCAAAAGATTTTATGAATGCTATTAAGCCATCTGTTCCTCCATAAGGATAGGAGTATGCATTGAAGGTTAATCTTCCTTTACTGGAGTCTAATAATAGGCAATCAATATATTCAATTTCATAATTTACTTCTAATAATTCTATTAAAGAATAAAAATGCCAAATGTTTTTACTCAATTTTGCGGTCTTAAAATCAGGTTTAATGTCATCTTCTATAAAGTAAAACTCCTGTAAACTATACTTTGGAAAATTTTCTATCCAAAATTTATCGCCTTTTGTTTTTTTAAGTTCCTTCGCTTCTTTTATTAGTTTGAAGATACGTTTCATGTCTTCAAATTTTTTTATTTCGAAAATGTCGAATTCAATAAATTCGTTTGTATTTAACATAGTGTTCTAATTATGAGAGCTAATATTTGGTTACTATAAGCGCTTTATTGGTTTTGAAAAGAAGTATTCTCTGTTTAACACTGCCCGAATGCTTATTGGTTTTGTAACTGCAAGATACTTTTTAAATAGTTTGCTTTTAACTTTTAGAATTTAAATAATTCGATATAATCAATTTATGTTTTTATCTGCTTTTCTTGAGAAAATATAGTTTTTTTTCTGATGTTATCATATAAGATAACCTTTTTTCGAAAATATATGCTAAAATTTGAATTATCAAAAAAGTAAGATTAAATTTTAATAATAGCACAATGAAAACAAATGAAAATAAAGATTTAGAGTATGTCAAAAGGTTAGCTGACGGATATTTAAATACATTAAAACCAACGAATGACAAAACAGGGTATTATACTGCTGAAATCAAAGTGCTGAATTACTCTGAATTGGGTTGTGTTATTGCAAACATGCTTAAATTATGCGTTTTAGCGCTGAATCAGGATGAGTGTAAAATTTCAGAAACGGTTAAACCATCGGCTATAGATGTGGGTATTGTTTTAGAAGTGACTTTGCAACTTTTTCCTAATGATGAATTTGATTTGTTAAGCGAAATCAATGAAGTTCTTATTTCTAAATAAGATTAAAAGTGCAAATGTGTAGTAAAAGTTGTGGAATGAAAAAGTTAGAAAGTGTGTAAAATAAAAAAGCTTCAGATTTCTCTGAAGCTTTGTGTTAGTAGCGGGAACAGGACTCGAACCTGTGACCTTCGGGTTATGAGCCCGACGAGCTGCCTACTGCTCTATCCCGCGATGTTTCGGGTGCAAAGATACGCCGTTTTTTGAGAAATCCAACGAAAACATTAAAAAATGTTTTATTTTCTGTATTGAGTTGATATGACTACCTTTGCAGCCGAGACCCTTGGGTCAAATGGTCCTCAGTACAATTAAATCATACACAAATGTCACATAAAGCAGGTTTTGTAAACATCATCGGGAATCCAAACGTTGGAAAATCAACATTGATGAACGCCTTTGTTGGAGAAAGATTATCGATCATTACTTCAAAAGCACAAACAACACGTCATAGAATCTTAGGAATTGTAAATGGTGAAGATTTTCAGTTGGTACTTTCAGATACGCCCGGAATTATAAAACCGGCTTATGAAATGCAGGAGTCGATGATGAACTTTGTAAAATCGGCTTTTGAAGATGCAGATATTTTGATTTATATGGTCGAAATAGGAGAGCAGGACTTAAAAGACGAAGCTTTCTTTAATAAAATCATCTATGCTAAAATTCCGGTTTTGTTGTTGTTGAATAAAATCGACAATTCCAATCAGGAACAATTAGAAGAGCAGGTTGCTTTTTGGAAAGAGAAAGTGCCAAATGCTGAAATTTTCCCAATCTCGGCTTTGCAGAATTTTAATGTACCGGAAGTTTTTAGCCGAATCATCGAATTGTTACCGGAATCACCTGCTTATTATCCGAAAGATCAATTGACAGACAAACCGGAACGTTTTTTCGTGAACGAGACTATTCGTGAGAAAATCTTATTGAATTATAGCAAAGAGATTCCGTATGCGGTTGAAATCGTAACAGAAGAATTTTTTGAAGATGAAAAAATTATCCGTATCCGTTCGGTAATTATGGTAGAGCGCGATACACAAAAAGGAATCATTATCGGACATAAAGGAGCCGCTTTGAAAAAAGTGGGAATGGATGCAAGAATAGATTTAGAGAAATTCTTCGGAAAACAAATTCATATCGAACTTTACGTGAAAGTGAACAAAAACTGGAGAAGCAATGCCAATATGCTAAAACGATTCGGGTATAACCAGTAAACGTTTAATCGGTTAATTGTTTAATCGTTGATTTGTTTCAGGTTTCAAGTTCTGATATAGAACCTGAAACTTGAAACCTGAAACAAAGAGTATAAAAAGAACAAAAAACTTAGGTACTTAGAAACTTAGCCTTTCAGCAACTTTTTTTAACTACCTTTGCAAAAAATTAAAATAAAGCATTTTGGATTTATAAGGGATAGAATTTTAGGAAACTAAAAATCTAGAATCTAAAGTCCAAAATCTAAAATTCAAAAAAATGAATAACATTGTTGCGATAGTAGGAAGACCTAATGTAGGGAAATCAACCCTGTTTAATAGGCTGATACAAAGAAGAGAAGCTATTGTAGATTCAGTATCTGGGGTTACCCGTGATAGAAACTATGGTAAAAGCGAGTGGAACGGAAAAGAGTTTTCTGTAATTGATACGGGTGGATACGTTCGCGGATCTGATGACGTATTTGAAGGTGAAATCCGTAAACAAGTAGAATTGGCTATCGACGAAGCCGATGTTATTATTTTTGTTGTGGATGTTGAAGAAGGTATTACACCAATGGATGAAACAGTAGCTAAATTGTTGCGTAAAGTAACAAAGCCTGTTTTATTGGCGGTAAACAAAGTAGACAACGCCATGCGTGAGAAAGACGCGATTGAGTTTTATAACCTTGGTTTAGGAGATTATTTTACCTTCGCCAGTATTTCAGGAAGTGGAACTGGAGATTTGTTAGATGCTTTAATTGACGCATTTCCGGAGAAACCGGAAGTTGAGGTTAAAGAAGATTTGCCTCGTTTTGCAGTTGTAGGACGTCCGAATGCCGGTAAATCTAGTTTTATCAATGCTTTGATTGGGCAGGATCGTTATATCGTAACCGATATTGCAGGAACTACCCGTGATGCAATTGATACTAAATTTGACCGTTTTGGTTTTGAATTTAATTTAGTAGATACTGCGGGAATCCGTCGTAAAGCTAAAGTAAAGGAAGATTTAGAATTTTATTCTGTAATGCGTTCGGTTCGTGCCATCGAGCATGCAGATATCTGTATATTGGTTATCGACGCAACCCGTGGATTTGAAGGGCAGGATCAGAGTATTTTCTGGCTGGCTGAGAAAAACCGTAAAGGAGTTGTAATCTTGGTAAACAAGTGGGATTTGGTAGAAAAAGATACCATGTCGACTCGTGATTACGAAGAGAAAATCAAAAAAGAGTTAATGCCTTTTACTGATGTGCCAATTTTATTCGTTTCGGCTTTAACCAAACAACGTTTGTTGAAAGCATTAGAAGCTACAGTTCAGGTTTTTGAAAACAGAAAACAAAGAATTGCCACTTCAAAATTCAACGAATACATGTTGAAAGTAATTGAAGCTTATCCGCCTCCGGCAACAAAAGGAAAGTATGTAAAAATTAAATATTGTATGCAGTTGCCAACGCAAACGCCTCAGTTTGTGTTTTTTGCCAACATGCCACAATACGTTAAAGAACCTTACAAACGTTACCTGGAAAATAAAATTAGAGAAAATTGGGATTTCGCAGGAGTGCCAATCGATATTTATATCAGAGAAAAGTAAAAGTAAAAGCCCTCATAACGAGGGCTTTTTTTATGCCTTGTTGTTAATTCAAACTATTTTTGCAATCATACTATTTGACCGAATGTTTCGTTCATAATAAACCTTTTAGCTCTTATGGAGTCTTACTGTCTCAAACGAACCATTTTCATGACCAAATATTTATATTTCCTGATTACTTTCCTTTTTTGTTATGCGGCGAGTGCCCAAAATGATATTGTTATTAAAGGAACCGTAGTAGATATTAATACGCAATTGCCGCTTGAGCTGGCAACGGTTTATTTTACCACGGTTAAAGATTCTACCGTAATCGAATATGCAACAACCGATAAAAATGGAGCTTTTAGCATTACCACTAAAAAGTATGATAAACCTGTTTTTCTGAAGGTTAATTATATGGGGTATCAGCCTTATTTTGAGGAAGAAAAGAGCATTCAGGAGAGTAAGGATTTCGGGAAGTTGTATTTGCTTGAAAATGTAAACGCCTTAAAAAATGTCGTGATAAAAAGCGAAGCACCGCCAATTACCATTAAAAAAGACACTTTAGAATTTAATGCTGCTTCATATAAAGTCCGTCCGGACTCCAATGTAGAGACTTTATTGAAACAATTACCGGGTTTTGATGTGGGAACCGACGGGAAAGTGACCGTAAACGGAAGAGAGGTTAATCAGGTCTTAGTTAACGGGAAAACTTTTTTTGGGAAAGACGGCGCGATTGCCTTAAAAAATCTGCCTGCGGAAATAATCAAAAAGGTTCAGGTGTCTGATTTTAAAACGAAGAAAGAAGAGCTCTCCAAACAGGAATCGACTTCAGATTTTTCAAGCATCAACATTACGATCGACGAAAAGAAAAATAAAGGGTACTTTGGGAAAATATTGGGAGGTTATGGTTCCGACGATCGATATGAAAGCAGTCTGATTCTGAATTTTTTTAATAACAAACAGAAAATAAGTCTTTTGGCTTCTTCCAACAATATTAACTCCACAAGTTTTGCAATGGACGAGGTTTTTGATACGATGGGAGGCGGACGAAACAGTAAGGGAAACACTAGTTCAGGTAGTGGTAAAGGAATCACACAGTCGAATTTAATTGGACTTAATTACTCCGATGACTGGTCGAAAAGCTGGTCGGGAATGGGAAGTTATAATTTCTCGAATTCGGTAAATACTAATGACAGCAAGTCAGATCAGGTGAGTTTTTTGCCCACCGGAAATATTGCCACTTCGGCGGATTCTAAAACCAGAAATGAAAATACCGGAAACAATGCGAATTTTGAACTGGAATATAAAATTGATCCCACAACCCGATTGGTCATAATACCAAAGGTGAATCAGTCCCGTTCGAATAATAACTCGTCTTCATCAAGTTTTTCGGAAGATGAAAATGGGAATTCCTTAAATGAAAGCAGTGCTAAATCCTACTCGGAAAGTACCAATACGAGTTTGGGGAATACTATCAATTTTAATAAAGCTTTCAAGAAGGATTATCGAAATTTTAATCTTTCTTTTGACAGTAATAACACCAGTACAGACAGCGAGGCTCAGAACCTTTCACAAACAATTTTTTATCAGGACAACAAACCTAATGACGATAGAAATCAAAAAAGCCTAAACAACAACAAAAGTGATGTTTATTCGCTTGAACTTGAGTATACCGAACCAGTGACAGATTCACTAAGGTTAAGATTCGGTTCAAATTTTGACTGGAATAAAGAGATCAAAGATGCAAAAACATTCGATTTTGATAACGCAACACAATCGTATTCGGATTTGAATGAGTCTTTAACCAATTATACCACTTCAAAGCAAAATTCCTTCAGTCCGAAAGTTGGATTAACCTGGCAAAAGCGAAAATTTACGGTTAATTTAAACAGTAGAACTGCCATTGTAGCGTTCGACAATCATTCTTTATACCTAAACAATGCTACCGATTTGAACAAACGATATCTTTTGCCTTATGGCGATTTTCAGGTTCGATATAAATTTAGCCGTTCGAAAAATTTGTCATTCAAATACGATTACTCCAATGCGCTTCCTACGGCCGTTCAATTGATGCCGGTTTTAAACTTAATGAATCCGTTAAATACGATCACCGGAAATCCTGATTTGAGTCCTATTGAGAAAAACAGTGCTAATATTAGCTTCAGGAACTATGATTTCCGCACGCGTTCCGGTTACAGTTTGTTTGTAAGGGGAGATTATTATAACAACGATGTGGTGTCGACTTCAATTTATGACGATAGTGGAAAGAGAACCACTACTTATGTCAATATTTCAGGAACCTACACGACCTCGATTGGTGGAAACTGGAATCAGTCGGTAAAAAGAGATGCTCACCTTTTTAGATATGGTTTGGGATTAAATGGAAGTTATTCTTTTGACAAAGGATTTACCAATGCTGTATTGTACAATGCAAAATCAACAGCAATTACTCCAAAGCTTAATTTTACCTATGAATACGGTGAGCTGCTAATCATTTCTCCATCTTATAGTTTGTCTTATAACGAAACCAGATACGAGAATTCTTCAAGAGATGCCATTTCAAATGTGGTGCACAGAATCAATTTGCAGACCACAAGTTATTGGCCGGAAAATCTGATTTTTGGAAATGATTTTGGCTACACTTATAATTCAAGCATTTCGGGTAATTTCAAAAAAGATTTTTATCTGTGGAATACCAGTTTGTCTTACGGTTTCTTTGATAAAAAAGTATATGCTAAAGTAAAAGTTTACGACGTTCTAAACCAGAATCAAAGCGCAACGACGTCGATTTCGGCAACATCAATCCGTGATGAAGAAAACACTGTTTTAAAGCGTTATATTATGTTCTCAGTAAGTTATAAAATAGGAAATTTTGCTGCTGAAAAAGGGAAAAAGAAGAGGCAAAGAGAGGAATTTTAATTCTCTGCAGGAATGAGACAATAGTGGTTTTTATTCGAAAGACAGCTAGGATATTAGATTTTTGTAATTTAGATTTTGAAATTTTAGAAATAAAAAAACGAGATAAGTTTGGAAAACCTATCTCGTTTTATCGTATTTAAAATTAACTAAATGCTTATAATGAATATTTTAAAGTAATACCATAAGTTCTTTGATCACCAAGTACAGCGGCATATTGTCCTGCATTTCCACCGGCAGGCAGTAATTGCTCATAGTAATCTTTGTTTAATAAGTTACGACCCCAGAAATGAACAGATAATCCTTCTGATGCGCGGAATCCTAAACGAGCGTTAAAAATAGCATATCCCGGAACCACTAAGTATTTTGAAGCAGAAGGACTTGATGAAAATTCAGAACGTGCATAAGAATCAACAGCTAAGAAGATTTTTCCTTTATTTCCGAAGAATTTTGCATGGTCAGAAAGCTCACCTCCTAAAGATCCTGCCCATTTTGAAGCGCCTGGTAATTCTGTTCCTGAAACATCTTTAAAAGCTACTGGAGCTCCTGTTTCTTCTAATGGAAGTGGTGCATTGGTAAATTTAACATATTTTGCATCTGTATAAGTCGCGGCTGCATTCACAGTCAGGTGCTGGCTAAAAACAAAACTGGCATCAAGTTCAGCACCTCTTACACGTACTTTATCAGCATTGGCAAGATAACCACGGTTTACACCAAGTTCGGCAGCCTGAACATTGGTTTGAAAATCTTTAATTTCCGTATTAAAGAAAGTCAGATTAAAGATGGAATTTTTGAAAGGAGAAGTTTTTACTCCAACTTCATAATGATTTACTTTTTCAGGTTTGATTACCGCAAGATCCAATAATGGCAGTCCTTTAGAATCTGTTGGAAGTCCTGCAACATTTACACCCACCGGTTTGTAACTTTTAGCGTAAGTAGCATAAGCATTGATTTTGTCAGATGCTTTATAAGATACAGTTATGTTTCCTGAGAAATCGGTATTGTCAGTATTCGAAGCAAAAGACTGATCTGAGTAAACCGATTTTTTAAGCGCCAGTAATGCCGGATCAGTTGTTTGAAGACCACCGTAAGTAGTACGGCTGTATTGAGCATCTTTTTTGTCGAAGTTATATCTTATACCCGGTAATACATGTAAACGCTCGGTAATTGCCCAGTCAACCTGACCAAAAACAGCAGCACTGGAAGCTCTGATTCTGGCATCAGTTTTAATTCCGTATCCTTCAAAAAGTCCCGGAGTTTTCCATAACGGACTGGTGCTACTTTGTGAGAATCTCCATTGTGCATTACCGGATTCTTCTGTTCCGTCTGTTTGCGAAGTTTGATCAATAAAGAAGGCACCAACAACACCGCTAAGTTTAGAAGTTAGCTGACCTGCGTAACGTACTTCTTGTGTAAATTGAGTCTGTCTGGTTGGATTTTGAGACTTAGCCAAAACTTGTAATCCTGTAAAGTCTCTGTCATTTGATGGATCCCAGTTCCAAAAACGCCATGCAGTAGTGGAAGTAAGTGTTCCTGTCCCAATTTTAGTATCAATGTTAAGAGAAATACCTCCCATGTCCTGTCCTGAACGCCATGGTGTGTCGTGATCGATTTTTCGATCAAAAGCATTTTGGCTTGGCAGCTGATAGTTTAAATCTTTAATGATAGCATTAAATTGTCTGTAAGCAGCTCTTTGCGTAGGTGCAACACCTGCCACAACCTGTGCGTATCCATCCGGACGTTGCGTTGTGATATCGGCTGCCAGAATAATATTCGTATTTTCTGACGGAGTAAAAAGCAATTGCCCTCTAATTCCCTGATTGTTTAAACTGTTCGTAGGTCTTCCCGTAGCCACATTATCGATCAAACCATCACGTTGTGTACCTGAAAAGGAGATACGACCGGCTACTTTTTTACCCAATGCTCCTGTAACGGATGCTTTCGCCTGAAGGAAAGCATAATTTCCATAACTCACTTCAAAATCAGCACCAGTCGTGAAACTTGGTTTACGAGTGGTAATATTAAAGGCACCGGAGGTAGTATTTTTACCAAACAAAGATCCTTGTGGTCCGCGTAATACTTCAATTTGTTCTACGTCAATAAAATCAAGAGTAGTGGCTGCCGGACGAGCATAATAAACCCCATCTACATAAAAACCAACACCCGGATCGATTCCGTCGTTAGTAAGTCCGAAAGGAGAACCAAGGCTACGAATGTTGATTCCTGTATTTCTTGGATTTGAAGAGTATAATTGTACAGAAGGAACGAGTTCTTTAATTCGGTTCACATTAAAAGCTCCGGTTTGTTCTGCTTGTTTACCGGTAATTACCGATACGGCGATTGGCACGTCCTGAACTTTTTCGATTCTTCGTCGCGAAGAAACCACTACTTCAATAAGTTCGTTTTCTTCTTTAATAGTTATTTGTAGGGGGGCTATAGGTAAATCGGTAAGTTCGATCTCAGTAGTTTTATAGCCTACATATTGAACTAATAAGGTTAGCGGAAGTTTTCCTCTGCTGTCGATGCTGAATTTTCCGTTTTGATCGGAAGTAGTATTTGAGGTTGTCCCTTTTATAACAATGTTTGCCGCTTCTAAAGGGATGTTTTCACTTGTTTTAACAACACCTTCAATGTTTTGTGCAAATGCTATAGAGAAGGTTAAAAAAGATAAGATTGTAAGTATATTTTTTGTCGAATTTTTCATTTTTACATTAAGTATATGTGATTAGTAGAATTTAAAATAAATTTTTTTTACCAACACATACACATTGTAGAAGAATAGTTTTTCACAGTTGTGAATGGAATAATATAATTTCTTTGCAAAAGATTTTTCGATACATCGATTGGTTGTGAATGTACTCTCATAGTTAAAACTTTAGTAAATGATTTGTTAATTATTTTTTGCAAATATATATATAAATTCTATCGATTTACTAGGAATTAGAAAATATTTTTTTATTTCTTGATGAGAGAGGCGATTGTGATGCCTTGCATGGCCTTAAGAGTCTCATCACGAATGATCATTAAACCATGTCTTAAGCTGCATTCTTCCTCGGTTTTACAATCAGAACATGGTTCGTAAAAGTTTAATGATGCACAAGGCAATAAGGCAATTGCACCGTCAAATAAACGGTGAATTTCTGCCAGAGTGATGTCATTTTTGGAGCGTATCAGATAATATCCGCCAAATTTTCCCTGCTTACTGCTTACCAAACGTCCTCGTTTCAGGTCTAATAAAATCTGCTCCAGGAACTTTTTAGGAATATTGGCTCCATCAGCGATTTCAATAGTTCTTGAAATGTGATTTTCTTCTTGTTCTGCTAAATAAAGTAAGGCCTTAAGGGCGTATTTTGCTTTATGTGATAACATCTTTTTTTAATTATGAATTATAAATTGTGAGTTGTAAGTTGTGGGTTTTGAGTAGTTAAACTTAAATTTTAAAATAAAATTTAAGTTTAAGGGGAAACCTGAAACCTGAAACCTGAAACCTGAAACCTGAAACCTGAAACCTGAAACCTGAAACCTGAAACCTGAAACCTGAAACCTGAAACCTGAAACCTGAAACCTGAAACCTGAAACCCCAAACCTGAAACCGCAACCCCCA
>NZ_MIKE01000029.1:0-215300 GCF_001853485.1 Flavobacterium tructae
ATGAAACTACTAGATACAAAGCCCCATTTTTACTGGTTTCTTACTAATCTCGCAAAGACGCAAAGGCGCGAAGTTTTTGTTTTTCTTGCCTTATTTCTTTTGAAAACCCATACCCTAGCCCCGATAGTAGTGGAAATCCTTTTGATTTTTCCTTTAAAAAGCAAAAGATTGAAGCGGATAGCGGGATAAAGCTTCGACTTCGCTCAGCTGGACAGAAACTGCTTTTCTTGCATTTTCGCTCAGCTGGACAAAAAAACTACTCTTATATATAGTATAGAATCTCAAATTACAAACCTGATGGCTTCGACTTCGCTCAGCCGGACAGAAACTGCTTTTCTTGCATTTTCGCTCAGCTGGACAGAATCACTTCTTATATATAGGTAGTAAAAAACAAACCCGACAGGTTTTGAAAACCTGTCGGGTTGTATATTATCTGAATTGTAAACGAATCTACTACTATATACTTAATCTTTCTTAAGTGATACACTAAATGAATTATCGAAACTCAATTAAGATTCATAAAAATACTATGTAAGCGCTCTGCACGACTCAAAAAACTCGTAAGCTCTTTTCTCTGCATAGGAATACTCTGAGTCACGTAATGGAAAAGCACAGTGCCCACCATATCTTGGTGTTTCCAGATACACATAGGCGCTGTCCTGCGCTATGGCTCTGGGATAACATCTTTCTCCCAGAAAAGGATCGTCTAATGAATTAATAATTAAAACGGGGGTGGTAATATTCTGAAGGGAGAATTCAGGAGAAACACGCTGATAATAATCATCACGACTTGCAAAGCCATGCAACGGTGCTGTAAAGTACTGATCAACTTCGTCAAACGACGAAATTTTATCTATCTGATCGCGGTTTATAAAATCAGGAAACTGAGCTGCCTTGTATTTCAGCTTTCTTTTGATATCAATGGTAAAGTTCTTTAAGTAAACTCTGTTAAAACCTTGTTTGAGTACAGCGGCACTTGTCGCAATATGTGTAGGTACCGAAATTGAAACCGCTGCCTTTATACGCTTATCAATTTTAGTCCAGCCTAAATAATTCAGAAGCTGCACTCCTCCCATTGAATATCCTATCAAATAGACATCTTCAAATTCTTTTTGAAAAACAAACCGAACCACTTCGTCAAGATCATCTATGGCACCATGATGATAAAGTCGTGGAAGACGATTCATCTCGCCTCCGCACGTGCGATTGTTCCATGCAAAAACAGAAAAGCCTTTCTCTCGAAAATAAGCAGCACAACTATTATTATAAGTTCTGCGCGAATCACCTTCTAAACCATGACATAAAATGACTGCTTTTTTAGAGTTGTTTATAAGGAAATCGATGTTTATAAAATCTCCGTCACTTAATTCATGCTTTTCTCTTGTATATTCGGGAACTTCATACTTTTTAAACAAAGCAGCATAAATGGTAGAAATATGCCTGTTGCGATGCATAATAGAAGGCAGATTATATTCTGATTGTTCAATTAATGGCATGATTAAATAGTTTTACGGTGCTATACAAATCTAAGAAATCAATCTATATCAAACTTAATCCTCTTTCTTTTATTTTGTTTTTAAAAATAATAATTGATTGTATCACTGCCTTCGATCAACGTCTATACTCCAAGAATACAATTGTCGAGCAAACGAAATTATAAAAAACCTTATTAACTGTATTATTAAAAAATGAGGTTGTCAAATTGTATCTGACAACCTCTTCTGTTTATTTTCACGCAGATTTTGCGGATTAAGCAGATTTTTTTTGCTCTATTATCTGCTCAATCTGCGTGAAACTTTAAGCTCTTTTATTAAAGTAGAAATCCCCAATACTGGAAGTAGATACCTACCAGTAGCAACGAAAACAAAATTGTCGCCATAACTCCCGTATTCGAAATAAACTTAAGTTTAAGAATAAAATAAAGTATCGAAATCAGGGTAAACACTATGAAGATCCATTGTATTATAAATAGGTAATTAAACTGATCTGGTATTCCGAACGCTAGTATATAAAAGTTGTTTTCGGCTGTGTAGTTTATCGCTAAAACAAATCCAATAAGAGTAAACAAACCTAATAAAGAGGTGATTATAATTAAGGATTTCAAAATTTTATCGGCCGTTTTCTCTTCTCTTTTTCTAATTAGTACATATGCAAAAATGGAAAGTAAGGCGATAATCAAAGCAGTGAAAAAAGGCGCAAAAAAGAGTAAATTAAACTCGTTTAGACTATTGGCAAAATTCGAAATTCCTGCACTTATTTTTATATTGGTCACAAAATGAACTTTATTATCGGTATCAAATTCCCTGGTATTTGGTCTTTGAAGCGGATTTTTTATAAATTCTTCGGCGATTTGAACTCCCACTAATGAAAAACCCGGGGTATGACCTGAAATTGGGGCGTTTACCAAAAATGCATTTTTAAACCTGTCAACTGTAATTTTACCATTTAACGCAGGTGTTATCGGATCAAATGCTCCTGCAAATACTAATACGGGGATGGTTAATTTGGACAGGTTGGATAAATTAACCAAGGCAGGCCGTTTATTTGCTCCTAAATTCCATTTATCACATACTGCGAAATCTGATTTGTAAAAGGATAGCCCTCCTTTTAGTTCTTTATAATTACGTGCATTTTTATTAAACTCTGAAATCGAATTGTTTGGCACTGCTTCATTACAGCTCACACAATAATATTGCCCATAATCTAAGCCTAAAGCTCCTGAAAAAGCTGCCACTAACGAGCTTAAAGTACTTTTGTTTCCTTTATTAAATTCGGTAATTAATAGTGGAATTACTTCTATCAGTCTTTTTTGATAAAGTGACTGTTGAATTGCAATTTTAAAATCTTCTGCATTATAAGTAAACGTCCCACTCGAAATTATTCTTTGATCGACCTTAACGGTGATAGGTTTTTTTTCCAGTTTTTCAATGGTTTCATAGTAAGCAGCCTGAAGATTAGGATATTGTTGATTACAATTTGGATCTTCCTTACAGGCACTAAAAACCTTTTTAAGGCTGCTCATATAATTCTCTGTATTGCGATTGTAATATTGAGAAATATCTGAAATGGAAGAATCCAGTGTTAATGATTTAATGTCCTCAGGAAAATCATTTGCATAAACCTGTGCGGTATAAGTACCGTACGAAACCCCGTAAACATTCCATTTGTCATATTTCAGAGCATTTTTTAAGGCATTTAAATCTTTTACGATGGAGCTGCTGTTATAAGCGCTTATATCAATATTTCTGTTGAGTAAATCTTGTTTACATTCTAATGATGCAATCGTTTTTTGCTGTTCGTCCTGTGTACTGCTTTGATTTTTTGCTAATATTTCTAAGAATTTTTTCCCCAGGTCCGGACAGAATTTTGGCAGGGAGCGTCCGGTTCCTCTCACATCAAACAAGACAATGTCGCTGTTTTTTCTCAACGGATGGTCTAGCCAGGCCCATATTCCTTCTATACCACCTGATCCTGGTCCTCCATCGATGTATACTACCGGGTTTGAGTCTTTACTTTTTGAGATGCTTTTTAAAACAGCCACTGCAATTTTAACTGTTTTTCCTGTTGGTTTATCCCAGTTTTCAGGAACAGTTAAAAATGCCCATTCTATATTTTCTTTGGAGAGATTTTGATCTTCGGGAAAAAAGGTTTTTACTTTCTCTAACGTAAAAGCTTTTGTTTGAGCAAATGCAAAGTTTGGTACAATCAATAGTAATAAAAACAGGCTCATTATTTTTTTCATTTTGGTTGAATTAAATTGTTAGGTTTATAGTATGATTCTTTTCAGGTAAATTTTTGTGCCATCTGTTTTTAAAGAGATGTGGCATTTGTAGTTTTTATCTATTTTTACTTCGCTTAAATAATATTTTTCTCCGTTGATTTCGGTTGTATTATCTAAAACTTCAAATGATTTCAACGGAACGATCAAACCATGTCCCTGGGCTTTTAGAACGGCTTCTTTCTGTGTCCAATACTCAAAAAAAGCTTCTTTTTTATTGTCAGACAGGACGATCTTATTCCATTCTATTTCTGTCATTTGCGATTTAAAATCAGCTGTTTCAATATCGGTTATAATCTCCACATCGATCCCAACTTCATGCTGATCGCTTAAGGCGCAAACTACAATATCTCCTGAATGTGAAATATTAAAAAGAACCGGATTATCTTCAAAATAGGGTTTGTTATAAAGGGTTTGCATGATCTCTTTCGCATCAGGCTTCTGCTTATACGTTTCCTCGATTCCTTTAAACAAGAGTATCCGTCCTAAAAGCGATAATTGTGCATCTTGCCATCTTCGATAACGCTTAATTTTATCCTGATAATCGGCTGGAAATTTCGGTAAATCATTCTGCAGCAAGCTCTGATGTTTTTCTTCAGACAGATAGGAGTAATAAATATGTATCAAAAGTATTTGGTTTTTAATCGTTAAAAGCGCTTAAAAATTAAAGTCAAAATCGGTTTCCTGAAGTTTCGCTGTATTCACTAAAGGGTATTCAATTTCTGATACTTTAACTGAAGGGTTCTCTATTATCTGAGACCACAAATTTTTAAAAGTGGCCAGAAGAAATTGTATGCTGATTTCTTCATATTTATTCTTATCGTATGAAACGCTGACTTTTAGAGCATTGCCGCTTTCAAAAAAATTAAACAATAAAGGAAATCTGCTGTAATTGGTATCGGAAGTCACGTATTTTAATTCGGCATGATCCATTTTAATCGTTTCCTGAAAAGAAAAATCGGGATTCTGATAGCTTACTAAAACATCAAACAGCGCTTCTTTTTTGAGTTGTGATGGAAAATCCTGATGTGTATTTAGTAAGAGAACGTCTTCCTGAACTTGTTTTAAGAGTTCTAAAAAACTTATATCTTCATTTAACCGAACACGAAGCGGCAGTGTTTTTACAAACATTCCTATCATTGTTGCGATATCAGCATTGTTTCTTCCCGCATTAACGGTTCCAATCACAATATCATTATGATCGTTAATTTTATGAATGAGCACATTTAAAAGCGAAATAATCGTATTATAAACTGTACTTTTTTGTTCCTGAGCGAATTTTTTTAACGCTTTAGTATCTTCAATGGTAAACTCATCATCATAATACGCTCCATTTTGCAATGGACCGTTTAAATTAAAATCTCTATTGATCGTTTCTTTGATACTGTACCCATCCAAATATCTTTGCCAAAAATCGAAAGTGGTTTTGTCGTCATTTTCAGAAGCTAACCATGCCGTATAGTCTTTAAACTGAATACCTGAGTTTTTAATTACGGAATCAGGATGATTGTATTTTTGAATAAATTCTTTGGTAAAAAACTCTAATGAAACTCCATCCATAATAATATGGTGGGTGCAAAAAACCAATGATGATGTTGTCTCGCCCGTTTGTACGAGCAGCATTCTCACCAATACATCATGTTCTAAATCAAACGGTGTTTCTATGTATCGCTGAATAGTCTGCTCTTTTTGTTCGTTATCAATCTGCAGCTGAGTGATCTTAAAATCGATATCCTCTTGTTTTCCTGTTTTTTGAAAAACAGCTCCTTTGCTTTCTTCAAAATTGGTGCGGAGAATTTCATTTTCAAAAATTAACTGAGACATTGCATTGTTGATTTTATCCGGAAATACGGTCCCATTAATTTCAAAAACGGCTACCATGTTATAAGCAATCGATTTTGGCCGATCCTGACAAGCTACCCATAATTCTTGCTGTGAAGGTGTTATTGCAAAATCAGTTTTTAAAGTTGTAAATGGTATGCCCTGTCTGTCATTGGTTTTTAAAGTCACTAAATAATCTGCCATTAATCTGATCGTGGGATAATCGAAAACCGTTTTCAGGTTAACATCGTACCCAAGATTTTTTGCTATTGACCCCGCAAGTTTAACTGCGTTTAGGGAATGTCCGCCAAGTGCAAAGAAATTGTCATTGGTACTAATTTCTTTTTTACTGTTTAAAATTTCTTTCCAGTATCCGGCTAACTTTTTTTCCAGATCAGATTCAGGTGCTTTAAAATCATCGTTTATTGTATGATGTTCGATGGCTCTTTGCGCTAAGTTCTTACGGTCAATTTTTTGATTCGGTGTTAGCGGAAACTCCTCCAGAAAAACAATTGTGCCTGGAATCATATAGTACGGAAGGTTCATTTTTAATGTGGCTACAATTTCTCCTGTATCTGTCCTTTCTTCCGTTTTTACTACATACGCTACTAAAAAAGCTTCCTGTTGATTCCCTTTTTTTGCAATTACGACCGATTCTTTTATTCCGGAAATTTGATTCAAATGCGATTCGATATCTCCCAGTTCAATTCGATATCCTCTAATTTTAACCTGATTATCGTTTCGTCCTAAAAATTCGATTTCTCCTTTGTCATTCCATCTGCCTACATCTCCGGTTTCGTATAATAAACCATTCGCCTGAAACGGATTTTTTATAAATTTTTCCTGAGTCAGTGTGGTATTTTTATAATATCCTTTTGCCAGTCCATCACCGGCAATATAAATTGCTCCGGGAGTTCCGATTGGTTTTGGACTTAAAAACGAATCCAGTATGTAAATTTGCGTGTTGTGTATTGGTTTTCCAATATTTGATGCCTCATTCGCATGTTCCAGTTTTTTTAAACTCGACCAAATGGTGGTTTCCGTCGGACCGTACATGTTCCAGACTTCTAAACTATGACTGATTAACTTTTCGGCTAATGCTTCACTTAACAAATCACCTCCACAAAGTACTTTTAGGCGTTTGTCTCCATTCCAATCGGCATTGAAGAGCATTTGGTAAAAACTTGGCGTTGCCTGGATTATTGTGGGTTGGATTTCCTCTATTTTTTGGATAATAACCACCGGATCCCCTAAAATTTCCTGATTGGCAATATACAAAGCAGCTCCCGACAATAGTGGTACAAAGAATTCTAAAATTGAAATATCAAAAGAGTAAGTTGTAACCGAAAAAAACACATCGCTTGGCCTCACACCCGGCTCCTGCTGCATACTGCTGAGGAAATTCAACAGAGATTGATGCCCTATTTCAACACCTTTCGGATTGCCTGTTGAACCTGACGTGTAAAGGATGTAAGCGGTGTCATTAGGGGAAACTTTCAGGGATGGTTTTCCTTCTAATCCCGCTGCTTTTTCTAAGATTGTCTCTAAAGATAGTACCTCTACCACATCATCTGTATGCAACACATAGTCTTTTTCATTGATAAGCAGTTTAATCTGGCTGTTTACTATAATGTAATTCAATCGGTCCCCGGGGAATGACGGATCTAGCGGAATATAAGCTCTACCCGCTTTGAGTATTCCCAGTAACACGATGACAATATTTGCCGACCGCCCTAATAAAACGGCTATCGGTGATTTGTCCTCTTGTCCATAATTGATTATTAAGTATTCGGCTATCTGACCAGATAATTGGTCCAGTTCGGCATAGGTATAACTTTTGTAATTGTCTTTTAGGGCTTCTTTTGTACTAAACTTTATCACCTGATCCTGAAATACATCCAGAATTGTATTCTCTTTTTGATAGTCAACTTTTGTAGTATTGAATGTTTCGATAACTTGGCGCTTTTCGTCTTCTCCCAGATAGTTTAATTCTTTTAGAACTTGATCAGGAGCATCTAAAATGGCGTGAACTAAGTTTTCGAAGTGATGAACGACCTGTGTGATTTGTGCTTCTGTAAAATAATTCAAGTTGTAGTCGAAATCAATTTTCACATCCTCATCTTCATCAAATTCTCTGATGTAAATGGCTAAAGCTACGCGTTCAGATTTATGTGTGAGCGGAATTACTTGTGTGTGGGTATGAAGAAAATCATTAGAATAATTTTGTTTTTCATAAGAAAGTGTAATATTAAACAGTCTCTCTTTTTCACTAAAAACCTGAAGTTCCTGAATTAACTTTCCTAACGGGAATCGCTGATGGCGATAATCATGTCTTAAAGTAGTTTTTATTTCTGCAATTAAATTCTCGAAAGTGGCGTTAAAATCGATCGAAATTCTTAAAGGAGAAACGCCCATAAAAAGACCAACTGTTTTTTTGTAACTGGCTTTACTTCTGTTTAAAACCGGTAGTCCGATGGCAAAATCATTGTTCTGATGTTTTCTGCCAAAATAGGCGTACAAGATAGCCAGAATGACATTAAAAGTAGAACATCTGTAACGTACTGCTAACGAATTTAACTGATTGTATACCTCTCTTTTGATAATTAACTCCTTGCGATCACTTTCATTGATCTGAATGTTATCTTCTAATTTATCAAACAGATTCTGAGGTAAGGATTCAAACTTTTTGGTCCAGTAGATTTTGTCCTGATGGTACGATTCTGATTGCTGATAAGCGGCATCATCAACTGCAAAGTCTTTGTAGCTAAACGGATATACGGTTTGAATTTTCCCATGTTCGAGAATCTCATTGTAATTTTGTACCAACCTCTGGAACATTAACGACGTACCCCAGCCATCAGTTATAATATGATGGTAAACGGAAAATAAATAATGAAAATTTTCCTGAACTTTAACGAGGGTAAAAACATGCAAAAGATGCTCTCCAAATAAATCAAACGGCTTTGCAAACTCTTCCTGCATGTACACATTTGCTGCCTCGAAAGGTTCTGCAGATGAAGAAAAATCAACAAATCCCAGAGCTGAATTATGATCTTCTACAATTTTAATCCGAACATTTTCGTGCTTGCTGGTAAGTATACTTCTATACGAATCATGCTGATCAATTAAGGCAATGTATGCTTTTTGAAATGCATCATGGTTTATTTGGCCTTTAATTTTAATCTTAGCCCCAATGTTATAGATGGGCTCATTGGGATATAATAACTGCTCGAAATAAACATCTTGCTGAGGAAGGGTGAGTTTCATTTTAAAATATTTTTACGCAATTAGAACTAAATGATGTCTTGTTTCGTTTAATTTTTAGGAATTAAACAAATTGATTTTTCCAATCCGGAACTTAAAAAAAGAGGTATTATTTAACGTAGGGTTGGTGTTAGGAAATACATTGTACATTTTTATTCAGAATTTTATAAATCAATGTTTCTGAATGAAATATAACGCGACAAATATATCGTTCCTTCGGATGCCATAAATATTTCGCTCCTGCGGATGCTACAGATATTTTGCTCCTCCGGAGCTTGTTTATGGTAATGGATAATTTTGCTATAAATATTATGCTCCGCTGGAGCTATACCTGCCTTGCTCCTCCGGATGCTATAGATATTTCGCTCCTCCGGAGCTTGTTTTTGGTGTTGGATAATTTTGCTATATATATCTTGCTCCTTTGGAGCTCTATTTTACACTGTATTATAGATTATCAAAAACAAATAAAAAAATCCGCGTCAATCCGTGTTTTCGCTTTAGCGAATCTGTTTAATCTGTGCGCTATCTTTGTACACCTTATTATGCCCAGAAAAGCTCTTTACTGTATTCTTTTGATTTATCTACTTTTACCTCAGCATCAATTTTGCCGTAATTAAATTTTATAATTCGGTCTGCCAGATGGAAATAAGCGTCATCATGTGTTACAGCAATGATTGTTTTGCCTTCTGCTTTTAACTTTGGGATAAGTTCTTCGTAGAAAAATTTTCTGAAATAAGGATCCTGATCGGCGGCCCATTCGTCTAAAACAAGGATTGGTTTTTTCTCCATTAGGGCAAAAATCAAGGACATTCTTTTACTTTGTCCTTTAGAAAATTTTCTTCTGGCAGAACTTTCTTTATCATCTAAGATGACTTTGTCCAGCTTCATCATTTCTAATAACTGTTTGTATTCCGGATTGTTTTCAACGGTATATTCTTCATAATTATGAGAAAATATATGATCGTCTGTAAACACGGCTGCAATTAAATTTTGATTTTCCTGACCGGACTCTGTTTCTTTTCCATTTAAAAGGATCTCTCCTTTAGAAGGCGTGTATAATCCGGTGAAGGTATTGATGAAGGTACTTTTTCCGGAACCGTTTCCGCCAACAATAAAGATGGTCTCTCCTTCCTTAACTTCTAAGTTTATTGGTCCTAATGCAAAAGCACTGTCGTTGGAATCGCTATTGTATGAAAAATGTATGTCTTTAAATTCGATACTTTCAAAAGAAGTGTTGTCTATTGGCAATTGTTTTTTTACATCTTCATCTACTTCAAAGTCTTTTAAGAAATCCTTGATTCTTTTATTGGCCACGATAAAACGTGTATAGGTCTGCTGCAGATTGATCAGGTTATTTATAGGTCCTGAGATGAATAAAACAATTACTACATATGCTATCACATCA
The DNA here is from genome assembly GCF_001853485.1 of Flavobacterium tructae. Lineage (NCBI taxonomy): Bacteria > Pseudomonadati > Bacteroidota > Flavobacteriia > Flavobacteriales > Flavobacteriaceae > Flavobacterium > Flavobacterium tructae. The sequence continues at coordinate 10,269 of NZ_MIKE01000029.1, forward strand.
GACTGACTCAATAATCCCCATGACGGTAATACAAACAAAATAGTTGCGATAATGGCATATAAACCATATTGACTAATAAGATTAATGGACAAAAAGATATAACTGATTTTAAAGTCTAATTCACCGGCCTGATCCCGATTCGGAATTAAAAATCTATTCATTAGATTTTCAGCTCTGAAAAAGCTCAGTTTTAGTTTTTTAAATCCTTTCATAACATCGTCCACGTACTTGTAATAATCGTCATTGTATTCTCTGAGACTGGTTACTTTTTTAGACATGGAATTGATTACTACAAAATAGGAAGCGGCAACGGCTATAATTAATACTACCACAATAAGAGCAGAACTTACCGAGATGGTAAACATATAGATCAAACAAAGCACTAACATTAAAACCGAATTTACGGTATGGGTTACGGTATAAGGTAAAAGCCCAAATACCCGTAAATCTTCAACAACGGTAAAAAAACGCTGGGAACCTAAGTTCTCTAATTTTATCAGTGAGGTTTGAAGTATTTTTGAGAATATTGTTTTTTCGTTGTCGTATAACATTTTAAAGGAAAACTCATTAAGTCCTTTCTGAAAAATGATGTTCAGCAGATAGGTATATACTACAATTGCAAAAAAAACCATTCCGGTATAATCCGTCATAAACGACTTGTTGCCTGACAAAGTATTGTTTATAATGTACACTATTCCGAAACTAAGAATTGTATTTGGCAAAGCATAGGTTGCCAGAAGAATTGAATTTTTTAGTGATATTTTAAACATCTTAAAAGTTTTTGTTGTGGTTGATAAAGTCTTAAAGAGATTGTATCCCTTTTTAAATTCGGATTCTGAAATTAACTTGAAAATTAAATTCTGTTTTTAGATGCTAAGTCAAAATCAGCAACTAGAAAAAACAGACGATTATAATTTACTTGATTCTGTTCTTTTCGGTATCGATACTGTTATTTTCTCTCTCCTGAGTAGTCATCTTATCTCCAAAATTATAGGTAAACGATAGTCTGACCTGTCTTGTATTCGATAATGTCCTGAAGTCAGCATTTGCATTGACCAGATTATTAATTTGTCCTTTGGTGATATAGGTTCTGAAAATATCCATCCCGATTACTTTAAGTGAACTTCTGTTTGAAAGTTTTTTGCTGATTGTCACATCAAGAAACCAGTAAGGATCCAGCGCAAATTGTGCTACATAAGCTTTCCCAACATAGCGTCCAAAAAGTTCTATATTGTAATCTCTTTTCAGTTTTACTTGCAACACAGGATCGATTCTAAAATTATAACCGTACGTATGGAGTTTACCTCCAAAAAAATCACTTTTGGTATCGGTATACGATACTTGTGCATTTCCGGTAAAAGTTAGCCATGGAGCAATATTAAATGTAGAACTAAGGCTAAGATTGGTTACCTGAGTATTTCCTATGTTTCCGGGCATACTGTAATAGACATTGTTTATAATTTCTATAGTTTCCATGATCTGATTGTCAATTTTACTGTAGGCAAGAGTAAAATTCAATAAGCTTTTGTGTGCGTAAGAAGCTTCAACGGAATTTGTAATTGAAGGTTGCAGATAGGGATTTCCTTTGTAAAATGTCAATTTATCAACCTGAATAACCATAGGGTTAAGATCCTGATAAAATGGTCTGTCGATTCTTTTTCCGTAATTGATTCCTACTGTGTTATTAGCCAAAGAATCGAGCTTATAAGACAGGTATAAGGTTGGGAATAAATTGTCGTACTTGGTTGTATTTTTTGTTCTCGGTTTTATTTCGTTTCCTAACTGATCTCCTACAATTTTTACACTTTCATAACGGAGTCCTAACTGTACCGAAAGTCGGTCTAAAGTTGTGTTGGAACTTACATATAAAGCTGTTATTTTCTCGTTGTATAGAAATTTATTATTCTGATTTAAATTTGGAGTCGAAATATCATTTACGATATCGAAATACTCACTCTTATTGTTGGTCTTGATATTACTGTATTTGAATCCGGTCTGCAGGTTTGTTTTTTTGGTCAGCTGATTGGAATAATCTGCTTTTCCTGAATAAATATAAACCTTAGAAGCTGCTCCTCCCACCAGCATATCGGAATAATTTTTATTTGCATCCGAAAAAATGATCGAATTTTTAAACTCCTGATAGGGAAAAGAATCGTATAGTAAGTAATCTAAATTGGCACTTACATCGCTTTTTTCGTTAAGCTTGTGATTAATGTTCAGATTTATTCCGCTGTTTACAGATTTAGCATCTGAGCTGCCTAATGTTTTTACAATGGAATCTGTAGTTTGTTTTCTGTTATAAAGGTAATTCAAACTATTATCAAGATCATTTCCATTCCAGATTGAAGCATCTGCAGAGACTCCGATTACCGTATTTTTTGACAGATTATAGTCTGCACCAAACCTTAGATTTGTTGCTATAGCATCTCCTACATTATTGTTTTCCTGTTTGCTGTAGCTGCCTGTATCGGTATAATTTCTGCTGATATAAAGATCCTGAAAGCGTTTTTTGTAACCTGCATTTCCATTCAGAAAGATATTGTAATTCTCCTTTTTTTTGTTCAACGCAAACGTGGCATTGTATTCTGTAAATTTATGCTGCCTTAGACCCAAAATAACACTTCCGTTTTCTCCTTCTTTTTTGCTCTTTTTTAGTTTGATATTTATCACTCCACCATTTCCTGCTGCTTCATATTTCGCAGGCGGATTGGTCATAATTTCAATTTTATCAATATTATCTGAAGCTAATCCGCTTAAATAGCTTTCAAGTTGGGCACCTGACAGATAGGTTGGACGGTCATCGATAAAAATGGTCGCATTTGCTTTTCCATTCAGACTTACAACTCCCTGATCGCTTATACTGGTTCCCGGGGCTTTCTTTAATAATTCTAAAGCGGTAATTCCTGAGTTAGATTCTAAAGCGTCAACATTTAAAATGGTACGATCGATTTTAGTCTCAACAAATTTTTTCTTTTTAAGTATTACGACTTCTTTTAAGCTCTCCTTTTTTGTTATTTTAAACAATTCTATAGGCAGTACTTCTTTTTGATTGTCTGTTTTAATGCTTATAATTCCTGTACTAAACGTTTTATAGTCGTCATGGGTAATTTTAATTTTATAGTTTCCGTTTTTCAGGTTTTTAAAATTAAATTCTCCTTTTGTTTCAGACAATTCGCTTTTTACTAATGTTTCCTGCTCATCGTTCAACAAAAGAATGGTTGCAAAAATAACAGGCTCTTTATTTTCAGCATCAATAATGGTTCCTGAAATGGATGCTGCTGACACTTGTTTGTATATTTCGTTACCCGCTGCTTTTGAACTTTGTCCGTATACTGAATTACCCAGAAAAACAAACATGCATAGTAAAGCGATATATTTTAAATGCATATAATTATACTTCATTATTTTTTTAATGTATTTAATAAGATTGCCTGTGAGAGATACGATATGTAAACTCAAGCTCTTTTGAATTGATAAAATTTAAGAAATTTAAAGGATCGCTATATTTCAAGAATAGGATAATCACTCTGAATTGTAAAAGCAGAATGTATACTAAAGAAGAAAATTCAGCTAGTGATAAATTTTATTTTGTCTTGAAGTTTTTACAAATATTCCATTTCGTATGGTCTCCGATATATTTATTTTTATATCTCAATTGTACTTCCGGCTTCTGCTTCTCTCCGTTTATTATAAACTCTTTGCTGTTGAGCATATAAGATAAACTGCTCGTATTAGCCGGTGCCAGCTTTTCTTTTACGATTTGATCGCTGATTGCTGCAATTAGCTTTCCAACATTATTTACATCAGCCGATTCTTTGATAGATTGTCCGGTAATTCCGGTAATCGTCAATTGATTTTCGGCCTGTTCTTTTTTCTTGTTTTGTGCCATACTGCCAATTGAAATTAATAGTATCATAACAGCGGTAATAAGAGTTTTGGTTGTTTTCATAATTGGTTTGTTTTTTAGCAAGGCTATTGTACATTATTATAATTAAGACTTGTACATTCCTTAAAACTAATATCAAAAATTTCTTTCAATTTATCACCATAATCGAGTATAAAAAAATGATTTCCTTTTAGTACATAGGAGTTAAAACCGGAAAACGTGTGCTTTCTCCAATTGTTTATCCGATCTACATATTTCTCTGAGTTCCCCATTATGGCCACAATGGGAGCTTTTACAATGGTATTTTCAATGAAAAAATCTTCTTCAACTATTTTAAAATCGGCCTTAAGTATGGGTAATACAAAATCGAGTAGTTCTTTACTTTTTAATAACTCATCCGGTATCCCACCCAATTCGGTAAGCATGCTGATGAAATCGTCACGCTCCAGATCAGATCTGTTGTTTTCTGTTGCAATTCCGGGTCCGGCATTACCGCTTACGATCAGACATTGGGGCGGAGTGTTGTTTTTCTCTAATAAATCGGTCACTCCCAACCCCAAAGACGAACCTAAACTGTGCCCGTAAACGATAAACGGGCTCCCGTTAAGTTTATCGGTTATCTGTGAGAACAGGTCCTTAATAGCGTCCGGATAGGAAGTCAATAGTTTTTCTTTGATTCTTTTTCCTCTTCCGGGAAGTTCCAGCGGTATCATTTCAAAATCGGTGCATAATGATCTCAGAAACTCAAAGGAATATATACTGCCACCGGCGAAATGTAATAAGAATAGTTGCTTTTTATTCATCTGCTTTTATAATTTGGTAAGTGAGAGCCTTCTTTAAAAAAATCAAAAGAAGGTCTCACATAGGTTATGCTGTTATGATTCAATTTGGAATTAACTTGTCACTAATTCATTTTTTAATTCATAATCGTATAACAATTCTTTCTCTCCAAATAATCTTTCAGCGATGATTCCTTTATCTGCACAGTGATTTATCAATCGGTTTGATTCAATAATGGCAAGAGATTCTTCTGTGTATTTGATACTGCTGATGAATTCTAACCAAGGCTCCATTCCCATTGCGTAGACATAGGCTTCTTTTGGATTAAAAATATCAACTAACGACAAACCTCTTTCGCTGTCGCAGCCCGCCAGTCGTCTGGACTGATCGTCTTCTCTGTTAATCGCCTCTGTCATTAAACAGCCGTATAGCCAACTTAACGGTGCTCCGGCACATTCCATTCCTAAAAACAATACATCTACATCGCCTTTAACTCTATGAATATGTTCGTACAATCTAGGTTCCATTACTCTGGAATCGGCAACAAACAAGAAGCTTAGCTCATTGATCGCAACATGGAAACATGATTTTGCTCTGATATTAAGATCACTGTGTTCTCCTGTAAACGGAAGTCCGGTAATGGTGCAATTTTCAAATTTTATTTCTTCCAGTTCATCAATTTCTATGACATTCTTAAATCCGATACTTTGAAACGCTAATTTGATACTTGGATCCTGAAGTGCTCCACTGGTGGTTACGGGAACTATTAGATTTTTGATTTTATGTCTTAACGGCAGTAAAGTTTCTAACACAATATGGTCCTGATGATTGTGTGTAATCAATACATAATCAATAACATCCGGCAGGTCAATATCTGAAAAATGTTCTACTGTAGATTCATAGCCGTAATAACTAATTAAAGGATCTACAAGGATACTCACGTCTTTGGTTTCAATTAAAATACAGGCATGCCCCAAATAGCGCATTCTGGCTTTGTCTCCTGTATATTTTTGATAAGCAGGATGTTCTTTTTTGGTGAAGAAAGTTTTAAACAGTTCCATTTGATCTTCGCGAACACCCAATTCTTCGGCAACGGCCTCAATAGATCCCGGATTTCTCTTCATTCTGCTTAATGTATCAATTCCTTTATGATCAAACGGAATATCCAACTGTAATACCTTAGGATCTTCTAATTGTGGGGTACTCAAACAAAAAGGACGCTCATCATTTAGTGTTTCCCACAAAGAAATGGATTGAGAATGTTTGGAATAAAAAGGGCTGTTATACAATAAGGACTCAAAGAAACGATACGACGGATGGTTGTTTAAATCGTAAACCAATTCTACATATCCTTTTAATATTTCCGGAACTTCTTTGTACAAAGGTTCTAAAGATGCTCCTTTTGCTTTGGTTTTTAGCAACTGATCCAATTCTTTTATAGCGTCTGATAATTGTATTGCGTTTGCCTGCTTTTCAAGAATTTCAGCTTTTAGTTCTTTGACTTCCTCTACTCTTCGGGTTTCATAATCCATAAAAGGTCCTCCTAACATTTTAGGATTTTTTACGGCAGCCTCATGAATTGCGGGAGCTTGAATATAGGAGTTCATTATTTTTAAATGCCTTTCGACAATGTTCATTGCTGCTGTGGCAGGAGAAATTAAGTGTGTCCATGCATACCATTTATCTACTAATGGTCCAATAATTACATTTGGTTTAAAATAATACTTTTCTGTGTTTTCCATTCTGTTTGATTATTTAGTTTTACAGTTTTAGTTGGTTTCTATACTTGTTTTTTGAATGATACTTTTAAAAATTTCAACGTACTTGTCTAAATTATTCCCATTGAAGGCCTCCCAGTGTGTCCCTGGCAGATAATCGTGCACTAACGCTCCATTGGTATAATCCTGCCAGTCCTTCATATTACTTTTTAATTCATTCTCAGCGGATTCAAGAACATATATAGTGCTGGAGATTTTACCTTGAAGTGTATATTGATTGTCTATCTGTAGATTGTTTTTCATAAAAGACAAAACACTTGCTTTTTGGTCTTTACTTAAATCAATACCCTTCTGATATTCGTCAAGCAGCCAATTGGCCTGTTGGTCAATATGCTCCGTATCGTTGCTTTCATTTAGAGACGTTGGTCTGTCCACCAAAACCAATTCAATGGCATCATATTGTTTTTCCAGTTCTTTAACTACTTCAAAGGCAATTGAAGCACCCATTGAATATCCCAAAACCACAAACGGCTGATTGCTCTGACGTTTTCTAATTTCTGCGCTGAAATAACTTGCCATTTGTTCAATAGACTGAGAAAGCTCTTCCTCAGGCTCTAATCCTTTGTATTGCAAACCAATCGAATTAAACTCATTCCCTAATACTTTTGCCAAAGGATGGTACATTATAGAATTACCCAGAATTGGCGGTATGAAGTAAATTGTATTTTGAGGATCTCCGGCATGTAAATGGATCACCGCAGCATTGGATGCTTTTTTACCCTGAGCTAATTCTCTGATCGTTGGCGCATTATAAAGATCTTTTATCGAAATGTCTAAGCCTAATTTTCTTCGTAACATTGCCTTTAGCTTAATTGCCTTCAGACTATATCCGCCAATTTCAAAAAAATTGTCCATAACACTGATGTCTCTTTTTTCCAGAATGTCCTGCCATATTTGAAGGATCGTATTTTCGGTTTCATTTTCCGGCGGAACAAGCGCTCTGAGGCTATCCGTTTTGTGTATTTCTATGGCTAATAATTTATTTCGGTCTACTTTTCTACTTTTTGTGAATGGAATTTCTTCTACCGGAACAAAATAAGAAGGAATCATGAAATAAGGTAAAATGCTTTTTAACCTGGTTCGGATATCTTTTACATCATAATGTTCATCAGGCACCAGATAAGCTACAATTTCTTTTTCTCCTAACTTGTTTGCTTTGGCCAGTACCGCAACAGAAGTTGTTATTTTTTGTTGAAGAAATGCATTTTCGATTTCGCCCAATTCAATTCTGTAACCTCTGATTTTTACCTGATCATCGGCTCTGCCAAAAAACTGAATGTTCCCGTCCGCTAGCCTGCAGCATAAATCGCCCGTTCGATATAAGGTTTCTTCTTTGGCAAAAGGATTGGTCACAAAACGCTCTTTGGTAAGTGCTTCCTGATTGATGTATCCCCTGGAAACTCCGATACCTCCAATGTACATTTCACCAACGACTCCGGTTTTTGCAATCTGCAAAGCATTGTCTAAAATGTAAATAGTCGTATTATCAATTGGTTTTCCAATTGGCAGGCGATTTAGATCTTTATCATTTTCTTTGTCGTAAGCATATATCGTCGAAGATACGGTGGTTTCAGTAGGACCATAAGAGTTGTAGAAGTCAGTGTGAGCTGCCCATTTCCTGGCTAGACTTATTGAGCACTCTTCACCTCCAACCACAACTCTGTTCAGATGGTATTTATTTGGGATCACATTTTCGAGGTAGGTTGGCGTTACATCTATATGTGTGATCTCTTTTTCCATCAAAAGGTCCGCAAATTTTTCATTATCCAGTAAATCCTCTTTATCACATAACACTAGAGTTGCTCCACTGGTTAGTGCAATAAAAATTTGTTCTACTGAAGCATCAAATACATAATTAGAAAAGGCTAAAATTTTCTCTTCTTTCTGTATTTTATATCTTTTTATTAACGAGTTTGCCAGATTTAGTACTCCTTTATGTTCAATAAAAACCCCTTTTGGATTTCCTGTTGTTCCAGAGGTGTATATACTGTATATTAAAGTATTTGAAGTAAGATTATGATCTGTTTCTGCTACACTTTCCTGAGTGATGGTATCCCAGTCTGTGTCAATTAATATCGTTTTTGGAAAGGATTCTTCTGAAAAATTTTCTAAAAGAGACGGCTTAGAAATTATAGCTTTTGCGGCTGTATCTTTTAAAATAAAATCAATTCTTTGCTGTGGATACCCCTCGTCTAAAGGAACATAGGCTGCTCCTGCTTTTATGATTCCAAAAATTGAAACCAGCATTTCTATAGAACGGTCCAGTAGTATTGCCACAAAATCTTCCTTCCCTATACCTTGTTTTTTAAGATAGTTTCCTAACTGATTCGATTTCTGATCTAATTCGGCATAACTGATATTTATACCATTATGGTGCAGCGCCGGATACCCCGGGTTTAGAAGAACCTGTCTCTTAAATAAATCCAATACGGTCTGATCTTCGTTTTCGGTTACAGAATCATGCTGCTTTTTATTCTCATAAATTTCCTTTTCCTCATCGGATAAATGATCCAGTTCTTTTAATGAAGATTCCGGATGCTCAACAATGTATCTGAAAACTTTTTTGTAAACGGACTCTATTTCAGACAATTCAATTTTATTAACGAGCGCTCTGGTTTGTGCAAAGTCAAACAATGCCGCGTTATTGGTATTGTTAACGGTAAAATCGAAATATGTATTGGTAACTCCTTTTCCGTTTAAGGTTAATTCCCGATTCTCGAGATACGACGCTTCTTTTTCCTTAGATTGTTCTTCTAATGCATCATAAGAATAAAAATCAACATAATTGAAAATGATATCAAAGAAAGGATTTTTCATTCCTTTAATCTCATTAGTAACAGAAGCGATACTGGCCAAACTCATGTCCGAAAAATTACTTACTTCGATCAGTTTTTGCTTTACTAACAACAGTAAATCTTCACCGCTTAAATCCCGATTCACTTCAAGTCTGAAAGGTATTGTATTTAGAAAACAGCCTAACATTCCATCAGCATCCGGTAAGGCAGGTCTTGTATTTACAACCAGACCAATTGTGATGTCATTGCTGTACGAGTATAATTTTAAAGTATACACAAAGGCACTTAAAGCCAGTTCTTTTAATCTGATACCGTAAGCCTTTTTTAGACTTTCAATTTTTGCTAACTCTTCTTTTTCAAAGCTGAACAATTTAAAATCATCTGTTTCTTTTTCGGTAAACAGATCCAGTCTGTTGTAATCGTTTAATTCATTAGTCCAAAATGCTGCAGTCTCTTCCTTTCGCTTGTCCTGCAACTGATGCAGCATATAATCCTTATGACTCGATTGTAATTTAGCAGGTTTAAACGAAGGAGTTTCAAGTAATTTAAGGTATACATTATTGATTTCCGTGAGTAATAATGAATCACTCCAGCCGTCTATAATAGCATGGTGACATTGCGAAACAAAAACAATTGTATCATTGCCCAGATTAAAAGCAGCCATACGAAATAATGGTGCCTGAGTCACATCAAACGGATGGAGCAATTCTGACTGCAGAAAGGCCGCGATAACATTTTCCTGTTCTTTTAAAGACTGCAACTGAGACAAATCTTCATACACAACCGGTATTTCAACTTGTTTGTATAGGATTTGAACTTCCTGATCGTAATCCTGCAAATTAAATCCTGTTCTCAGAATTTCATGCTTTTCAGTCATTAATTGCATGGCTTTTCTGAAAACCGAAACATCAAAATCTTTAAATTCACGGTGATTGATCATCTGATCGTGATATATACTCGCTCCTTCATATTTCAATGACTCATAGATCATTCCTTTTTGAATGTCGCTCATTGGGTAAACGTCTTCAACGGCATCAGCATCGTTTCCATTTAAAGATGCTAAAACGCTGTTCTTTATGAAATCAATAGCTTCTAATCCCTGGTTCCCGGTTTCTGTAACAGCCGTTTTTTTAACGTCCAGTGAGGCTCTGTTGTTGCTTATAAAATCTGATAATTGCGAGATACAATCATTGGTATAGATATCTGAAATCGTAATTTCCAACTGCATTTCGTTATAAATACCATTCACAATTTTCAACACTTTGATAGAGTCTCCTCCTAAATCAAAAAATCGATCGTTTATACCAATTTTTTTCTTGTCCAGAACGGTTTCCCATATGTTTACTAAGGCTATTTCTTCTGCTGTTTGCGGAGCTGCATATGCTGCTCCTCTTCCTGTTTCTGAGCCTCCAATTTCTAATAGTGCCTTGGTATCTATTTTTCCGTTTGGTGTTAACGGAAATGCATCCAGAGTAATAAAGTGAGCGGGTACGGCATAAGAAGGCAGCAAATCTTTTAAATGGTGTTTTAAATCTGAGGTGTTTATTGCTTCCTTTTCTAACAGATAAGCATACAATTCGTTATCACCCGTTTTATTTTCTTTTACTAAAACAATCGCAGCTTCTACAAGGCTGTACTGTTCAACAGCATATTGTATTTCACCCAGTTCGATACGATATCCTCTCACTTTTACCTGATTGTCTTTTCTGCCTAAAAATTCGATTTCCCCAGCTGAATTCCATCTCCCTAAATCACCTGTTTTATACATTAAGCCTGCTTCACTAAAAGGATCTTTTACAAACTTTTGGGCCGTTAAATCGGGATTGTTTAAATATCCTTTGGTTACGCCGTTGCCTCCAATATGCAATTCACCAATCACACCAAGCGGAACTAAATCTTCTGTTTCGTTTAAGATGTAAATACGGGTGTTGGCAATAGGTTTCCCTATAGTTGCTGTCACCGGTTTTCCTTCTTCATATTGGTGAACGCTGCTCCAAACCGAACATTCTGTTGGGCCATACTCATTAAACAAATCACAGCCTGATTGACCTATTTTGCTTTTAAAATGATCTTCGATTAAACTTATCGGACAAGTTTCTCCGGCTACCGTAACTTGTTCAATAGAAGATTCTTTATCTGATAAGGCATTCAAAAGCAGTTTATAGTACGAAGGCACTGTTAATAAATGACTTACTTTTTGAGAAACAATAAGAGCTGCGATAAAATTAACATTAGCAATGTCTGAGCTGCTGGTGATACATAATGTTCCTCCTGTAGTCAACGTACTGAATATCCCCGCGACTGAACTGTCAAAAGCAACTGAAGACAATAACAAAAAGCATTTTATTGGCGAATAGGTATTGCCTCGTGGTGCCAAAGAATGCTGGAGGTTGCCATGGGTTACCATAACTCCCTTTGGATTTCCTGTAGATCCCGAAGTATAAATGATATAAACCAAATGATCCGGTAAAACTGTTATTTCAGGAGCAGTTGTTGGATTTGCCAGACTGTCCAGCTGTACATCCATGGCGAATATTCCGCCCTCATAATACGATAGATCAAACATATAATCGGATTGTGTAAGCAGGGCCTTTACGTTGGTATCTTTCAGGATATATTCTTTTCGGGAAACCGGGTAATCGGGATCTATAGGAACATAAGCTGCTCCTGTCTTTAATATTCCTAAAATACCAATGAAGATCGATTCGGAACGATCGAGCATCATTCCAACAAAATCATTAGGTTGTATCTGATACTCTTCCAATAAATAATGAGCCAGTTGATTGGAACGTTTGTCCAATTCGGAATAACTCAATTGATTTCCTTCAAAAGATACCGCTATCGCTTCCGGATTTTTTTCGACCTGCTCTCTGATCCTATCTAAGACGTTCTTAGATGTATCATAGTCCAATGTTTCTGAATTAAAATCAAGTAAAAACTGTTCTTCTTCTTTTAGTAACCATTTCAATTCCTGTACCGGCAGTTCTGCATTTTGTACTAAAGCTACTAATAGCTGCTCCAGGTGATTTCCAAATTGTTCTATCCTTTCTGAGTCGAAAACATCACTATTGTAAATGATACTGGTCGCTAGGCCATTTTCAGAATCAGCAAAATTAAAAACCAAATCAAACACACTGGAATCCGGTAATTTTCCCTGATATTCGTTAACCGATAAATTCTCCATTCCTTTGGAGTTTGATACTTGTTGGTTTTGAACAATAACCTGTACATCAAACAGAGGATTACGACTCATATCTCTTGGAATATCCAAGGAAGAAACCAGATCATCGAAGGGATATAACTGATGTTCATGTGCTCCCAGAACCACTTTTTTCACATGAGACAAGATCGTATTGAAACTGTCCCTTTTCGAAAATTGAGTTCTAAGTGCCAATGTATTTACATAAAAACCAATCTGATTTTCTAAATCAGCGTGGTCTCTTCCTGCAACAGGGCTTCCAATTACAATGTCTTCCTGTTGTGTATAGTGATAAAACAGTACATTGACTACACTAAGTAATCCCATGAACAACGTAGTTTCCTGAGTTTTAAGAAGCTCATCGAATTTGTCACTTAAAGAACGGGGAATCAACTTAGTATACAACCCTCCATTGTATGTTTTTATAAGAGGACGCTGCTTTCCTGCTGATAAATCTAAAGTAGGTAAATCGCCTTTGAACTGATTCAGCCAATAGTTTTTATGCAACTCCAATCTAAAACCGCTTAGCTCTGTAAGCTGCCATGATGAATAGTCTTTGTACTGAATAGGCAGCTGAGTTAATGCCGACGGAACGCCGGTTACCAGGCTGTTGTAGAGCTGCAACAACTCCTTTACAATGATTTCTATAGACCAGGCATCACTAATAATATGATGAATTACGGTACTAAATACCCAACGGTTTTGAGATTGTTTGTAGATACTGGCTTTTAACAAAGTTCCTGAAGACAAATCAAAAGGAGCTGACAAATCTTCAAACAAATGTTTTTCGAGAACTGTTTCGTTGGCCTGGCTCAGATCTGTATTTTTTATTGTAAAAAGAATGTCTTCAAGTGGTGTAATGTACTGTAACACTTCTTTTTGATCATTTTCTTTAAAGCTGGTTCTTAAAATTTCATGACGTTCTATCAGCTGTACAAATGCATTCTCTAACGCATCGAAATCCAGCTCGCCTTCAAATACATAAGCCCCGGACATATTGTAGGCAATATTGGCTGCTTCATGCTGGCTCAGGATCCACAAACGACGCTGCATTATTGAAAGCGGGTAACCATTTTGTTTCTCCAATACAGGAATTTCACTATAATCAACTTCTTGTTCTTTGGTTATTAAGTCGTATTGAGAAGCTAAACTTGTATGAATGAACAAATCTTTTAGCTGTAGTTTTACACGAAACTCTTTATGAATTTTACTAATTAACCTGGAAGCTTTTAAACTATGTCCCCCCAAATCAAAAAAGTTATCTTCCATACTGATGTGCGAAATTCCTAAAACTTCCTCCCATAACCCGGCCAATGCTTTTTCAAGCGGAGTTGAAGGCAGCGTATACGTTATCTCTTCGTTTGTCACAATTTCTTCAGGAGATTCTAATTTAGAATGAGCTGTTCTTTTGCTTATATTCAAAGGAAGAGAGCCAATTTTCTGCACCGGATTTTGAACTACTGCTTCTACTATATTTTCTAAATCTTTTAAGAATCCGACTGCTGTTTCTCCGGTAAAAATATCGGTATTGTATTCTAATTCAACCGTTAGTGAATCTGACTTTTCTATGAACGTAAAGGTTAAATCGTATTTACTAACCCCTCCGTTTAATAATTCGTTATAGGATGTACCTGCTTTTTGATCGTTGCTCTGATTTTCGTTCTGAATATCAATCATAACATCAAATAAAGCACTACGGCTGAGGTCTCTTTTTAGGTTGAGATGATTCACTAATTCATCAAAAGGGTAATTCTGATTTTCAATTGCATTTAAGGTTACCCTTTTATTTTTCTGAAAAACCTCTTCAAAAGAATTAGTGGTTCCGAATTGTGTTCGAAGTGCCAGGGTGTTTACATAAAATCCAATCTGGTCGGCCATGTCTTTATGTGTTCTGCCTGAAACCGGACTCCCAACAATAAAATCTTCCTGTTCGGTGTATTTGTGTAATAACACATTGATAAGACTGAGACAGCCTGTAAACAAAGTGCCTGAATTTTCTCTGCAAAAGGATTTAAACTTTTGATACAAAGCTGCGGGTATATCCTTTCTTGTCACATTTCCATTGTAACTCATGATAGCCGGACGGGGGAAATCTCCAAAATGCGATAGTATCGGTAAATCACCTTCCAGATGAGTCAGCCAATACTTTCTCTCTTTATTGAACACTTCGTCTGCTAATTGCTTTTGCTGCCATACAGCATAATCTTTATAATGTATCTGCAAAGGATGACTCTGTACTGTTTCTCCTTTTCGTCGGGCATCATAGTTTTTAAGCAATTCATTAATCATGATCCCAATAGACCAGCCATCACTGATAATATGATGCATGTTATATCCAAAAACGAATCTGTCATTGGTAACTTTTACCAGAGCTCCCTTGAATAAAGGACCTTTTTCAAGATCGAAAACAGTATTACTTATACCGGTCAGGATTTCGTTTAATTTTTCTTCATCACCATTTACTTCTATTTGCTGAAAAGGAAATTCAAAATCTTCCGGAGCTATAATAAACTGTCTTACTTCTTCCTCTTCTACGGTTTTAAAAACAGTTCTTAAAACTTCATGACGATGAATCAAATCACGAATGGCCAGCATAAAAGCATTAGTATCCAATGCCTCATCGATAACCTGAATTCCGGGAATATTATAAGAGAAGTTTGCTTTATCAATCTGACTTAGAACCCATAATCGAAGCTGGGAAGAAGATAACGGGTAATGTTCGCTTTTTGGTGCGACGGGAATAGCATGGCTTTCATTAACCTGATCTTTGGCATATTTATTCACCAGATCAATTAATTCTTCCTTTTTTGATTTGATTTCCTTTAATAGTTCTTCATTTAAAACACCTTTGGGAGCTTTAACATCCAGATTATTGTTTATTACTTTGACAGTAACTTTAAGTTTTTTCAGCTTTGTAAATAAATCGTAACCCATAATAATATTTTTTCGTGTACACTAAATGGTATAGTGCATGTTAGTTAAATGGTCCTGTGCAAAAATTTTAATTTATTATTCTGTTTTTATCGAATAGCTCCCTGATGCCATTCATTATATGGATCTGATGGTTGGTCATGGCATCTTCTAAATAGGGAAGATTAATTTTACCTACTCCGTGTTCTCCTGAAATGGTTCCGCCTAGTTCTAGTGCTTTTAGGAAAATGGCTTTCACCCAAATTGCCAGATGGTCTTCCCACTGCTTTTTGCTGCTTTGTTTGTCCTGAAAAATATTGACATGAAAATTTCCATTCCCAACATGTCCGAAAACCGTGTATTCAAAATCATATTTTTGGGCTATCCCTGCGATTGATTTATACATTTCATCAATTTTAGAGCGGGGTACTACAATGTCGATGTCTCTGAAAAACACATGATGAATCACCGCTTCTCCAATTTTAGAACGCATTTCCCATAGTGCTTTCACTTCGTTTTGGGTATCTGCTATGTTAATTTCTTCTGGTGTATAAGCACTGATAAATTCACTGATTTCAATAGCCTGCTGCATTAGTTTTTCTGAATCTGTGCCTTCAAGTTCGATCCATAAAATCCCTTCAATACGTTTAGAATCCCATTGTTTTTTATCCAGAAATTTCGAGGCCAGCTCTACTCCTTTTTGATCAATAAATTCAATACTTGAAGCGTCGTATCCTTTTACAAAAAACTGCTGTACGCCTTCAAACAGCTTCTCTATTTTAGTAAAGGGAATCATGAGAAGCAGTTCTTTCACGGGAGGAACTAGTTTTAATACTACTTTAGTGATGATGCCCAGTGTTCCTTCGCTTCCGGTAAACAATTGGGTAAGATTATAACCGGTTGCATTTTTAGTTACATTTTTTCCTGTCCATATAATACTTCCATCAGGTAAAACGATCTCTAAATTGATGACATAATCTTTAGTCGTACCATATTTCAATGATTTTGGACTGCCACTCGATACTGCTATATTTCCACCTATAAAACAAGCGTTGGCACTGCTGATGTTTTGCGGAAAATTTAAACCTTCTTTTAAAACCGCATTACGCAAATCCTGAGTGATCACTCCTGACTCTGCTGTAACAATCCTGTCGATTTTATTAATCTCGATAATTTTATTCAACCGTTCCAGCGAAAGTATCAGACCATTTGTATGGGATAATGCTCCTCTGCTAACTCCGGTACCACCGCCTCTCACGGTGATACTGGTCTTGGTTTCATTACAGATTTTAAGAATTTTTGATATCTCTTTTTCATCTTTAGGTAAGATTACTGCCGAGGGTATACTCTCTTCATCAGAGGTGCAGTCTCTGGAATAATTGTACAATAACTCTGCATTTGTTAATACATAGTCATGCCCCACTATTTCAATTATAGCATTTATAATATCGGTCTTGCAGCCTGTCATCCTTGTTAAATTTTATTCGAAAGTGTCAGTTCTTCTTCCATTGCTTCAAACAGAGCGTAGATATTATCTAAACCAAAGCCTTGATAATCATTTACTCTTTGTACTATTTCATAGAAAAATGTAGCTCTGTCTCCTATAGGTGTGGTAAAGATTTGAAAGAGTAGGGCTCCCTCTAAAACATCGCACAAGATCCCGTGCTTTTTTAAAGGCTCTACATCCAATTCAGGATATTTCGAAGCTAATTTTTCATAGTAAGAATCCGGATATCTGGTAAATTTCACACCGGACTCTCTCAATGCTTTTACTGATTTAATAATGTTGTTTGATTCAAAAGCGATATGTTGTATTCCGGTTCCGTAGTTTTGATCGATAAACAATTGTACCTGATTTTTTACGCCATGTTCCGGTTCAACCAAAACGTTATTAATGCTTTTATTACCGGATTGAAGTACTTTCAATAACATCCCGATTTTCTTTTCGCCTTTTACTTTTCTCTCATCAAATTCGACCACAGTTTTAGAAAGGAAGATGTTGTTAAAATACTTTTCCCATAAATTGATTTCGTTGAGTCTTAAGGCACAAGCTACGTGGTCAATTTTTTGCAGACCGGTATCTTCTCCTTCAAAGTTCCATTCGCTCTGTACATTTTTATATCCCGGAAGAAAATCTCCATTATAATTATCGTAATTGATGAGTACAATTTCATTATCGTCAAACATTTTTAAAGATGCCTGTTCTACAAAACCATTTTCATCTGAGGTTAAATGCGGATGTTCTACCGGTATCGCCCCGTTTTTCATAGCTCTTTCGAAGAAGTCCTTAACATTATCAACGTTTATGGCCAGTCTCTTGATACCGTTCCCGTGAAGATCTACGAAAGAAACTATTTTGTACGAACTAGGCTGTGATGCTGAGGTGATCACCAGTTTTATATCATTTTTTACGATATAATAAGAACAACGATCTAAAACACCTGTTTCCGGTCCGGCGTAAGCTATCACTTCAAAACCTAATGCTTTAACGTGCCAGAATACTACCATTTTAGCCATACCCACATAATACTCGACAAAATCGTACTCCATATTAAAAAAATCAGATACGATTATTTCATTGTTGTTTTCCATTTTTATAGTTTTTATTGGTTTTTTACTTTCGATTTTATAAACTCAGACAATCTTTGCACTCCGTCTATTATTTCTTCTTTGGTGACATTACTAAAGGCCAGCCTCAACTCATTTTCTCCTCCTTCGTTCATGTAAAAAAAAGACATAGGGGTAAAAATTACTTTATTGACTTCTGCACATCTTATAACATCTTCTTTGGTCACTTTAAATGGCACTTTAAGAATTAAGAAAAAACCTCCTGCAGGTAAATTCCAACTGATATTTTCTGCCCAGTACTGTGTTTCCTTATTAAAAAAGTGATTCAGACTTTCTAAAAGCTGATCTCTTTTTTCTTTCATACCCGTCCGTTTCTCAGCATTTAAGGATTCGAGCGAAAATTTGTTCTTTAGTAATAAACCACCAAACATGGCTTGCATGATTGATGGGGTATTTACAGTGACGTATCCTTTCGTTTTCGCCATTAAATCGCTTAGGGCAAAAATTTTATCCTGCACTTTTACTTTTTGTGTAACAACCATTAAACAAAGACGTAAAGAAGGGTATATCGTTTTTGAAAGGGATCTCAAGTAGATTACAGTATCATTTTCATCCAATGATTTTAGAGTAGGCATTTTTTCGTTTTCGTAATAAAAATCACCATAGGCATTGTCTTCAAATATCACAAAATCATACAAACGTGCTAACGCCAGAAGTTTATGGCGGTTAGACAAAGACATGCTGTTTCCGGTAGGGTTTTGAAAATCGGGAATTACGTAAACTACTTTTACTTTTTTACCCTTTTCCTGA
This sequence comes from Flavobacterium tructae, assembly GCF_001853485.1. NCBI lineage: Bacteria > Pseudomonadati > Bacteroidota > Flavobacteriia > Flavobacteriales > Flavobacteriaceae > Flavobacterium > Flavobacterium tructae. The sequence goes on from NZ_MIKE01000029.1 coordinate 28,995, forward strand.
TGCTCCAAAATTTTATCCTCAATTGCTTTTATGGAAGATTCATTTGCAATAACCGGAATACTTTCAATTTTGTAGTCATTGATTTTTGCAAAATGTGTTATCCCAATGTAAGCGGGATCTTCTACCAGAATAACATCATTTTCCCTATCGCAAAGCGTTGTTATTCCAATGGAGATGGCTTCTTGTGCTCCTACTGTGATAAGGATATCTTCCGGATTTACTTTTATAAACTCATCAATAAACAGATATTTTGCAACTTCTGTATTTATAATTCCTTTGGTTCTGTTGTACTGCCCCAGATTTTCCAAAACTATATTTTCTTCAATCCCTTTTTCACGAACATTATGCTGTACAAAATAATCCAGACATTCAGAAAATTGCCCCATATTGAAATATTTAGCGTCTGGTCTGCCTGATGCAAATGAAATTGCCTCAGGATATTGCAACTGAACTTCGTTTAGAAATCCCATTACATCTTCGCCCATAGAAAACAATAATGGGTTTACAACATCGATTGACGGTTGCGAAATTATTTTTTCAATCATTTCTGAATTTTTAAAGGGTTATTTGGTTTTAATTTTAGAAAAGTAAAAGAGTATCTTAAATATTGAATTTCTCGTATTCCACTTCGTCAACTTCCTCCGTCTGTCTGAGTAATTTTTCTACCTCAACCGAGAAAGAGGCTATAGTAAGCTGATGCAATAAGGTTAAAGAAACGGGTGGTATACTGAATCTTTTATAGATTTCATTTTTCATTTTTGCAAGTTTCAAACTGCTTCCTCCCAGGAAAAAGAAATTATCGTTTACGCTTATTTCTTCCAGTTTTAATAAGTCCTTCCAAATCTCCGTTAACTGTTTTTCCGTCTCATTTCTCGCCAATACAAAAGTGTTTTGATTGCTTATGGTATGATTATTTTTAAGAAGCTGCAATTTTTTGAGATCTGCTTTTCCGTTTACCGTTACCGGGATTTCCTTTACGGTCTTAAATTTTTCGGGAATCATATAATCCGGTAAATAGCTTTTCAGAAATGTTCTTAGTGACACATAGTCTATTTTTTCATTGCTGTGCAGATAGGCTGTCAATTCTTTTTCACCATTTTCATCTTCATTCAGGGACAATATTGCTTTTTTTACGGATTGGTATTGTTCCAGAACATTTTCGATTTCTTTTAAATCAATACGATAACCTCTGATTTTTATCTGATTCTTTTTTCGTCCCATATACTTCAAAGTCCCGTCCGGCAGCCATTTGACTAAATCACCCGTTTTGTATAACAAATCGCCCATCTCAGGATCAACAATATTGGGAACAAACGCCTCGTCTGAAAGTGCTTTATCGTTAAAATAGCCTAAAGCAAGTCCGCTTCCTGCAATGTAAAGCTCTCCGACAGCGCCTTGTGGCATTAGCATTTTTTCTTCAGACAAAACATATAATCCAGTTTTATCAATTGGTTTTCCGATGTTTACGATATCGTCTTGTTCCAAAAATTGCAAACTGGAGATGATCGCGGTTTCAGTTGGACCATAAAGATTCCAGATACCGGTACCGGTAAGTGCGACCAAATTATTTTTCAGTTGTTGATCCAAATCTTCTCCGGCAGCCATAACCACCAGATTTTCTGTATTTTTCCAGCCTGTGTCCAAAAGCATTTTCCATCTTGTTGGCGTTGTAAGCATGTGAGTTACGGTATTCTCTTTTAGAAAATTATTGAGATGATAAATGTCTTTTCCTTCCTTTTCGTTTGTCATTACAACCTGTCCTCCAGTGATTAAAGGCAGGAAGATTTCTAAAAGTGAAATATCAAATATCAGAGGAGTTACTGCTACAAATTTTATGGTTTGATCCAATTCTAATTTCTCAGACAATGAAACGATTACATTCTCAAGCGCATGATGACTGATCATTACTCCTTTTGGTTTTCCTGTTGAGCCCGAAGTAAAAATAACGTAAGCTAAATCACTTGAATCTATTTCTACCGCTTCAAAAATACCGTCCCTAACATTGGGAACTTCATCGATATCTACTTTTACTATTTCGGAAGAAAAAAGACTCGTGTTTTCTTTTTGAGCTACCAGTAATTCAGGATTTACTTCGTCTATAATCTGCGTAATTCTTTTGTTTGGAAAACCGGAATCAATGGGTAAAAAAGCAGCTCCGGTTAACAAGATGCCCAAAATCCCCACTAATTGATCAACAGAACGGTTGATGCACAACGGGATGATCATTCCTTTTTTAGCTCCTTTTGATTGTAAGTATCGGGCCAAATTTTCTGATTTCTGGTAAAGCACTTCATAGGTTAGCGAATCAGCACCGTCCGAAACTGCAATCTTATGGGGATGCAAAAGATATTGTTCTTTAAAAAGTTTTAGTACCGAAGTCTCAATACTCTTACTGCTGTCCTCCTTTTTAGTTGCACCAATCTCTTTTCGTACAGCGTTAAAAGAATCTTTTAATTTTGTGATATAGGGTAAGCCTTCCAGCACACTTGTTTTGTCAATACCAAAATCGATTAAACAGGCAATCTCATTTACTCCTGCTTTTACCACTTTATTTAAAATCGGTAAACTGCTTTCTAAATTTCCGATAAGGCTGCCTTCTTTAAAATATTTGCTAACCGAAAAATCCAGCATTTCGTCAACTGACTTTTCTGTTATTTTTTGAAGTGACGGATCATTACTCTGTTCCAAAGCTTCTTTTCCATTCATTTCAAGAGATTTTAGCAAGTATTTCTTCATGGATGGTCTTGCTTTTTCCTGTGCTTTTTCTACCGTTTCATCCAGATAAGTGTGTAACATGAGTACCACTCTGTCGCCACCTTCTTTATGATTATTTTCTTTGTAAGCCTTTCTGTATACCGCAATTTTTTCTTCCAGTTCATCAAAACTAAGATTTAACAATCCTGTCAAAATTCCTGCTCCTATTTCTCCTGCTCTTTTATAGGTTTCTATATTTCCGGTACAGGCAATCCAAACAGAAACTTCTTTCTGAACGGGCTTTGGTAATATTTTAAAAGGTTTCTCTATCGAATCAATTCCTTTAAAATTTACCGAATTTCCGATCCAAAGTGAGCGAACCTCTTCTATGGTCTGAAGTAAGATATCCTTTCGGTCTTTAAAATTCTCAGGATAAAAAACAAAATCATTAGCATTCCATCCTGAAGCAAAGCAGATACCTGCTCTTCCTCCCGAAATATTATCAACTACCGACCATTCTTCGGCTATTCTAATGGGATGATGAAGTCCTGCTACAACGCTTCCTGACCGTATGCCTATATTTTTGGTTCTTGCTGCTACGGCTGCTCCCAAGACACTTGGATTTGGAAAAGGTCCGCCAAATTCATTAAAATGTCGTTCCGGTGTCCAGACTGCACTATAACCGTTAAGATCCGCATAAGCCGCTCCAATCATTAGTATTTCATACTGATTTTCTTCTGTTCCGGTATTTCCGAAATAATAAAGACCAAAATCTAACGTTTTATAGCTATCATCTATTGATTTATCAGAAAGAATAACATTAGATTGATTTCTGCTCCAGTCTGAAATTCTTTTGCGTTCACTAGAATCGATGCTCTCCAGAGCACTTATCGCAATTTTATCGTTTGCGATGGTTTCCGTCATTAAATATTCTAAATGATCGGTCAGACGTTTTATTGTTTCCTCCTGATAGATTGCTGAGTTGTATTCGATTTCGTAAAAAAGGCTTCCATCTTTTGATTCTGCAAAATTAAACGTAAGATCATAAGCTGAATATCCTTCCTTCAGTTCTGCAAATTCAACCACTTTTAATCCTCCCGGAAGAAAATCATCTTCCAGAGAATCAGTGTCAAAATTTTGCAATACGACAAATACATCAAATAGGGTATTTCTGCCCGGATTTCTTTCTACCTGAAGCTGATTTACAATTTCTTCAAATGGATACTCTCTGTTTTCATAGGCATTGAAAGCATTGGTATTTACAATATTAAAAAGTTCCTTAAAGGTATTCTGCGCTTCAAAACGGGTTCGCAAAGCAATTGTATCTGCGTAAAAACCTATCTGATCTTCCAATTCAGAAAAATCTCTTCCATACACGGGAAATCCTAAAATAATATCTTTCTGTTCACTAAACTTATAGAACAATAAGTTAAACAAAGTCATCAATCCTGTAAACAAGGTTCCGCCTTCGTTTCTGCAATACGTCTTAAACTCTTTTACTGATTCGGCTTTAATGGTGCGTCTTAGCATCCCCACTTCAGAATTTCTAATCACCGGTCTGGTATAATCTTCAGGTAATTGCAGCAAAGGCAGTTCTCCCCCCAGCTGATTGATCCAATACTCTTTTTCTTTACTTAAATTTATATCCTCAAAACGTTTGCTTTTCCATACCGCCACATCTTTATATTGTATTCTGAGTTCCGGTAGTAAAGCATCAACTTGCATTACTTCGGCTTTATAGAAAAAGAATAAATCACGTATCAGAATATTGAATGATCTGCTGTCGCAAATGATATGATGAATGATACTATAAAACAACCATTTATCTTCCTCTAAACGAATTAAGTAAAATTTCAATAAAGGACCGGTCTGCAGGTCAAAAGGTATTGCCCTCTCCTCTTTAATGAACTTGCTTAATCTTTCTTCGGAGATATCCTCTCCTCTAAAATCGATGTGACTGATCTTAAAATTTAGTTCTTCAGGGCTTTTGATCCACTGGCATATTTCACCGCCTTCATTTTCAGCAAAAACAGTTCGAAGGCTTTCGTGTCTGGAAATCAATTTCTGGCTGGCTTTTTCAAGCGCTGTAATGTCTAATTCTCCTTCAAACTGAAAGCTTTTTGACATGTTGTAAGCAAAATTATCGCCCCAATTATGGCTCACAATCCATGATCTTGTCTGAGAAGGTGTGAGCGGATAGTACATCAGATCTGCGGGTGCCAATGGTATGCTGGCTTCAATCCCGGTTTCCTGCTGCTGTTTTAAAAATTCTACGATTTCAGATTTTCGCACTTTTATCTCCTCCATAACGGCCTCTGAAATTTCTTCACTTGTATAAGAAATTTTAAGATTATCTTCAGATAACTGAATAGTAATATTTTCTTCCGTTAAATAATTCAAAAACTGTAGTGTATCCATAATCAATTCGATTTAAGTAAGTAGAGTAAATTGTCCTTAGAATATTTTACGATTCTATGATTCAGAATAATGGGGCTAAATGGTAATTGTTTTTACTTGTTGGTATGCTTTGTTCTTAATTTCCTCAACGCTTTCGATTACCTCTCTTACGGAACTATGCTCCATAAAATCCATCAGAGACAACTCGACCTGTAATTCATTTTTAATTTTATTGAGGATTAACATTCCTTTCAGGGAATCACAGCCTATTTCGAAAAGGTCTTTATCCAAATCGAATTTTTTCTCTCCAAGAAATTCAACAAACACAGACTGAATAATTTCTGAAGTAGTTTCCTTTTTTTTCTGCAAAACATTCACCTTCTCTCCAACCTCGATTTTTTCCTCTTTTTTAGCCAAAAAATTAAAATTTTCGGGGATAAGATTGACCACATGCGGATATTCGCTTTTATCGAATTCATAAACCGGCAGGGTGGTTTTTGCGGGGTGATTGTCATCATACGTTTCTTCCCAATCGATATTTTCTCCCGCGAGCCATAATTTTCTTAAAGTATTTTTTAGGATATCATCTGCATGAATTGCTTTATCCGTTTGCGATAAGGAAATAGTGACATGACTATTTTCCTCAAAATTTTCAGCCAAAATGGTATTTAAAAACTGTGTCAGACTTGTGCTGTCGCCCATTTCCAAAAGCACAGCTGAATTGTTTTGTACAATATCACTGAAGGATTTCGATGCGTTAATTTTCAGACTTCTGCCATTCACCCAATATTTTTGAGGAGTTAAAATTCCTTCATTTATAGTGATGTCTTTGGCTGCTTGTACAAAAGGAATCTGAGCAGGTTGTATGCTTAATTCCTTTTCATCGTACAGCATCATCCCGAGTACTTCGTTTAACTGTAATATTCCGGAAACACAGGCTGCAGTATATTCTCCTATTCCAACACCTGAAGTAAAATTGATCCGTATTCCATATTCTTTCAGCAAATTGGCTAAAGTATAACCGGATAGTACCGTAAACACTTTGGTGAGTACCTTGTCTTTTGATTTACCACTAACCGCTGTTTCATTCATCCATTTTTTCAGGTCATAATTGCCTAGCTCCACTGTTGCAATACTTTGGTCTATTTTATTTCTAAAGCCTGCATTTTCTTTGTAGAGATTACTGTAGAATTGGATATCTGTATGGTTTGTATGAGGAAAAAATAAGAGTACCGTTTTTTTCTTTTCATCAACCTTCCCTATATTTTCTTCATTGCTTAAAATATCGGTATACAAGAATAACTCTTCTTTGTTCGTACAGCTTATTGCGGCTCTGTAATCAAAATGTCTTTTTCCGGTCTGAAGGGTGTAAGCAACTTCGTCCAAAGCAATGTCGCTTTCATTTTTTAGAAACTCCTTAAATTTTAAAAGGTAATTTTGAAGTGAACTCTTTGATTTGGCCGAAAAAAGGAAAAGATTGGATCTTTCTTTTGTCGCATTTTTATCTTTTCCCGGGGCTTCTTCTAAAACCAGATGCACGTTTGTTCCTCCTATTCCAAAAGAACTTACTCCGGCTCTACGAGGCTTATTATTGACCGATTCCCATTTGTGAAGCTCTTTTTGGACATAAAAAGGGCCTTCGCTAAAATTGATTTTCGGATTTGGGTCGCTGTAATTTATCGTTCCCGGTATCTGACGGTATTTTAAACTAAGTGCTGCTTTTATTAAGCCTACAACTCCTGCTGCCGTATCGGTATGCCCAATATTGTTTTTTACTGAACCCAGTAAACAGTTGTGTTCTTTATTATTTTCAAAAGCCATGTTAAGTGCTTCTACTTCAATCGGGTCTCCTAAGGTTGTACCCGTTCCGTGTGCTTCTACATAGCTCACGCTATCAGGTGCTATTCCGGCCATTTTATGCGCTAATCTTATACATTCCATTTCTCCTTCAATACTTGGGGCTGTATATCCTACTTTTCTGTTCCCGTCATTATTGGCCGCACTTCCTTTAATTACGGCATAAATATGATCTTTGTCTTCGAGGGCTTCTTCCAGTCGTTTAAGCACCACGATACCAACCCCTTCGCTACCGATGGTTCCTGTTGCTTTTTCATCAAATGCTCTGCAATGTCCGTCTTTTGAATAAATAGATCCTTCTTTGTATTCGTAACCGAATCTGGGCTCTAACATTAAAGAAATACCTCCGGCCAAAGCTACTTTCGCTTCTCCAAATAAGAGCCCTCGACAAGCCAGATGAACGGCTGAAAGTGAAGTCGAACAAGCCGTATTGATTGAAAATGAAGGGCCTGTTAGGTTTAATTTATACGACGTTAAAGTGGGCAAATGATCTTTGTTGGTTATAAAATCAAGTGTAATAGTATCTAATTTACTGCTGTCGCTATTTAGAGCAACATGTGCTTTCCAAGGCAAATCACCTCCACTGCCCGCATAAATACTGATTGCTGATTCTGACAGGCATCCGGCATCTTCCAGAGCTTCCCAGGCCGATTGTAAAAACATACGATGTACCGGACTCATAAGTGCTGCCTCATAAGGTGTAAATCCGAAAAAGGCAGCATCAAAACTTCCTTTATTACCTACTTCTGCTATGACCGGAATGTGTACATTTTTGCTGGTTTCATTTTTAACAAAGCCTCTTTTAAGAAGTTCTTCTTCTGATAAGGTATAAACGGACTCTTCTCCTTTTGAAATATTGTTCCAAAACGTTCTCCAGTCATTTGCTCCCGGCACGTGACAGGACATTCCTATTATCGCAATTTCTAAACCTGTATTATCGTTTGTTGCCATTTGATTTTACTTTATTGAGATACTTCTTAATTTGTTTGCTGCTTCTTTTTTAAAATTGACAGGGTCTGATTGGCGATGTCAACCGATTTGGAATTTTTTTCGTCTACTAGCTCAAGACCTGGCTCTACATCTTGCGTAATATGATGGGTAAGTGCCTCAATGTTGCTAAACTTAAATGCATTGAGTACTTTTAAATTTATATCCAATTCTTTGTTGATGAGCCGTACCATTTTCATAAGGGAAATAGAATTACCTCCTATTTCGAAAAAGTTGTCCTGTATGCCAATATTTTCATTACAAAGGATCGCTTTCCAGATGTTTAGTATTTTGGCTTCCAACTCAGTCTTAGGCAAAGTATACTGTTCGCTTTTGGTAGTTTGCTGTCCTAAAGTCAATAAGGCTTTCACATTTGTTTTTCCATTGATCAGAATTGGAAAGGCCTCGACCCAAATTATCTTTGAAGGAATCATATACGACGGCAATTTTTGCTGCAGCTGTTTTTTTAATGACTTTTCGTCCAGTTCTTCAGCTCCGGTATAAAAAGCAACGATTCTTTTCTGATCTACTTTTTGGTTGTCCACTAAAACTATGGCCTTTTTGATGGTTTCCTGTTCCTGAAGTGCCGTTTCAATTTCACCAAGTTCGATACGATACCCGTTTAATTTAATCTGACTGTCTTTTCGGCCAATGAATTCAATTACTCCATTAAAATGCCAGCGGGCTAAATCGCCTGTTTTATAGAGTTTCTTTCTGGAAAAAAAATCAGTCATAAAAACCTCTCTTCCAATGCCTTCATCATTTACATATCCGTTTGCAACTTGCTCCCCGGCAATACAAATTTCTCCCGGAACTCCTATTGGCACCAGATTATTTGCGGTATCCAGCAGGTATATTTTTGAACCTTTGTTAGGTACGCCTATGAGTTGCGGATTGTAACTTTTCTGTTTCTGCAAATAAGTTTGTCCCGTTATAAAAATAGTTCCCTCAGTAGGTCCGTACAGTACATGAAGAGAAGCATTAGGAAATATCTTTGACAAATCTTCCAAGGTTTCGTTTGAAGAAACTTCTCCTCCCATAAATATTTTTGTGACCTGTGAGAAACGATCTGCCATGTCAAAATCAATACTATAATCCAATAACTGTCTCATTAAAACCGGTACAGCGTGGAAGCCATTGATCTTTTCAATTTCTTTGCTCAAAAGTGCGAGATCTTGTATGGTCTCAGAATTTAATATCGTGATGGTTCCCCCTATCGTTAAAGGATAAAAAACTTCGAAGAAAAAAATATCAAAAGAATTTGAAGCTAAAACCGGAAAATGTGTCTTACTGTCTGTTCCGAATTTTTTTCTGCAATTGGTCAAAAGCACACTGAAATTGCGATGTGTTACCATAACTCCCTTAGGCTTTCCTGTAGACCCTGAAGTATAGATCGCATAAGCAATTTGAGAAAGTTCTATTTCTCTGTTTATCGCAGTGTCATTCTGAGTCGAGTTTTCAAATTCTTTGATCGTATCTTCATTGACTACTACTACACATTGACTGCTTTCTGTTATGATTTTTTTTCTTTCTTCCGGAAAATGAATGTCAATTGGAACATAAACGGCACCCAATTTAAAAATGGCCAAAATCGTTACGATTAACATTTCTGATCTTTCTAATGCGACTGCAACAAAATCGTGCTCTTTTATATCATAATTCTGAATGAGAAAATGTGCCAGTTTATTACTTTTTTCATCTAATTCCTGATAGCTAAGAGATTCTTCCTTATACTTTACAGCCGCTTTATTTGGATTTTTTAAGACTTGTTTAGAAAAATAACCAATGATCGTCTGGTTTGCCGTAATATCAAAAGTCTCTCTGTTGAAATCAAAAAATAATTTGTTTCTTTCTTCTCCCGCAACTAAATCAATCTCAGAAAATAAACTGTCGGGATTTTCCAGAACCTGAAGATAGAGGTACTCAAAACATTTTTTTAAATTTTCTATAAATTCCGAACTGTATTTTTGAGCATTATAGGTAAACCTTAACACGGTATTAATCCCCGGAACTATGGCCAGTGAAAAATTATAATTTGTTTTTTCAAATGCTTCTACTCCCACTACCTCTAAAGTGTCCTGAGCCGAATTAATCAACTCATCTTCTGCATATTCCTGTGAAGGATAATTTTCATAAACCACCAAAGTATCAAACAACTGCTGTCCCAGATTACTATTGGATTGTATTTCTGCCAATTGAATATAATGATTTGGAATACTTTTTATGGCTTCTTTTTGGGTATCAATCAGGATATTCTTTATCGTTTCTTCTGAATTAAATTTTATCCTTACGGGAATCGTATTAATAAAGAGCCCCAACATTTCTTCTATTCGATCTACTTCTGAAGGTCTGCCTGACACTACACTCCCAAAAACAACATCATCGGTATCATTATATTTGGCAAGCAGTATTCCCCAAATGGTTTGAAAAAAGATATTTTCGGTAATTCCTAATTCCCGACAGAGTGCTGTAACAGTCCCTTTATTTTTTTCGGATAGTGTATGAAGTACTTTAACTTCCGTTTCCTGACGATTTTGATTGTCGGGGTTAAAAAATGGTATTCCGGTATTAGTTTCAAATCCGGAAAGATATTCCTCCCAATAAGCCGCTATACTTTTTTTATCCAGTTCCATCAGCCACTTGCTGTAGGCTGAATAACTTGGCGGTGCAGATAGCTTAATCTCCTGACCTGCCAATAAACATTTGTAGGCGTAAAAAAAATCTTTTATTAAGAGTTCGATACTCCAGCCATCTAAAATAATGTGATGGTAACTCCAGATAAACTCAAATACATTTTCCCGAAGCTTAATCACAGTTAATCTTATTTGTGAGCCTTTATAAAGATTAAATCCTTTATCTCTGTCTGATTTTTTAAAATTCTCCAAAGAAAAATTTTCATTGGCGCTCTCGTCCCGGTAATAGAAACCGGAGGGAACACTGTCCAGTACCACTTGCAAAATATCATTTACGGTAGTGTTGTTAAAACAGGTTCTTAGTGTATCGTGTCTTGACACCAAAAAATCAAATGTTTTCTGTAATAACTCAACCTCAACTTTCCCATAGATGTGGTAACAGGATTGTTCAAAATATTCATTTTCTGATATTTGCCAGCGAAAAAAAATTCCTTCCTGTAGAGGATTCAGTGCATATATTTCTTTTATTTTCATAGATTAAATACGGTTCGATTTTAAGGGGGCTTTAGGTTTTATTGTTTTTGTTTTTTATTGCATCAGATGGTGATGTTTTCGCTTTCGACATCTTCCAGTTCTTCGTTATTGGCCCAAATGACATTGTCAATTTCGTTCGCCAGACTCTCTATGGTTGGATTGGTGAACAAATCAGATATGGTAAGTTTCACTTCTAACTGATTGTTGATAAGGTGGAACATTTTTACAGCTTTTAAACTGTGTCCGCCCAAATCAAAGAAGTTATCTGCGAGTCCTATTTTTTCTATTTCTAAAACAGCTTCCCATATTTTTGCCAGTGTTTTTTCAGTAGGTGTCACGGGTTCCGTATAGGCTGCACGTTCTGTTTCCAGCTCGGTAATTTCAGGAAGTTTAGCTCTGTCCACTTTTCCGTTGATGTTTAACGGAAACTCTCGTAAAAAGACAAAATGATTGGGGATCATGTATTTTGGCAATTGGGTTCTGAGCCAGTTTTTTAAAGTGTTACTTTCAAGATCTTCATCGGTAACCAAATAGGCAATTAATTTTTTTTCTGCTGCCGTACCGTCTGTTATGACCACCAATGATGAAAATATTAATTTGTGGGTACATAAGATATTTTCAATTTCTCCGAGTTCGATTCGGTAACCTCGTAATTTTACCTGATTGTCTTTTCTTCCTACGAACTCAATTGTATTGTTATGGGTCCACCTGCCTAAATCACCCGTTTTGTAGAGTCTTTCCTCTGTTTTATAAGGGTTTGTTATAAACTTTGAATGGGTCAGTTCAGCATTGTTCAGATAACCTCTTGCCAGACCGTCACCTCCTACACAGATTTCACCAATGACTCCTTTAGGTACCAGCTGGTGGTTTTTGTCCATGATATAAACGGTACTATTACTTATCGGAACACCGATCGAAACGGATGTTTTTATCGGTAAGTCAATGGTATGGGTTATCGAAAATGTTGTGTTTTCGGTAGGCCCATATCCATTGACAACTACTAATTCAGGATAAGTACTTTTCAGTTTCGTAATATGGTGTGGAGATAAAACATCTCCTCCGCATAGTACTGTTTTTAAGTTTTTGAATAAGATTAGGTTTTCGTCTACTAACTGATGTAACCAGCCTGCGGTAAACCACATCATGGTGACTTTTTCGTTTGCAACCACCTCGTTCATCCCTCTTACAGACAATAGCGTATTTTCGTCGCAAATGACCAGAGTTCCTCCGTTTAAAAGCATTCCCCAATACTCGAAAGTACTGGCATCAAACGAAAAAGCTCCTGTAGCCAGTAATACTTCTTCTCCGCTAAGGTGTATGAAATTGTTGTTTTTGACTAACCTGACAACGCTTTGCTGTTCTATTAAAACACCTTTTGGCTCTCCGGTAGAACCGGAGGTGTACATGACATAGGCCAGATCGTTTGTTTTCGCATAAATACTTTCAAACTTAGACGAATAATTAGCCTGTGATTGTACAAAATCTTCGATTAGATCCACCGCAATCAGGCATTCGGCATTCGCATCTTTAATGATGTAACTGATTCGTTCCTGCGGATAATCGGCCGAAATGGGTACGTAAGCACAACCCGATTTTAACAAGGCTAAAATGCTTATGATCTGCCATTCATTTTTTGGCAAATAAATGGCCGCCAATTCTCCTGTTACTTTGTAATTTTCTTCTAAATAATTGGCCAGCTGATTGGCAACATTATTGAGTTCGTGATAGGTGTACTTTTGTTTTTTGTATACCAGAGCTGTTTTTTCGGGTGTCAGAGCGACCTGCTTTTCAAACAATTCGATAATCGATGAATCTTTCGGATACTCGGTTTGATGACCGTTTAATTCTTCCAGTAAATGTTTTTTCTCTGCTGCTGTCAAACAATCGATCGCACTTATTTTTTGGTCTCCATTTTGGGTAACCTGTATTAATATCTGCTCTAAATGGTTAAGCAATGCCGTGATTTTTTCTGAAGAGAATATATCAGTGTTGTATTCTAATGTCAGGGTAAGTGTCGAATCGGTCACTAAAAAATCGAATGTCAAATCAAATTTGGCAGAGATTCCATTTCCTACAGCATCAATAATCGCATCATAAGACTCTAAATCTGATGCCTGATTGTTTTCTTCTCTGGCGGTAACGATGATATCAAACAACGGATTTCTGCCGGCATCGTATTTAATGTCTAAAAGTTTAATTAACTCATCAAGCGGAAATTTTTGATGTTCTTTGGCTTTGATTACATTCTCTTTTACTTGTTTTAAAGTTGCTGTAAATGAAGCGCTTTCATTTAAATGGGTTCGCAACGGAATGGTATTGGCATAAAAACCAATCTGATCAAACAGTTCCGGATAGTCGCGATTTACAATTGGACTTCCTGTAATGATATCCTGATCTCCGGTATTTTTATAGATTAAAATATTGGTTACGGCTAAAAAGACCATGAAACGCGAAACTTCTTTGTTCTCGCATAAGCTGTTTAGGTCTTTCAAAATACTGCCTTCCAAAACTTTTGATCGTACTGCGCCGTTATGTGTTTTGATGTTGGGTCTTTTTTGATCTCCCAATTCACTTACTATTGGCAGATTGCCTTCAAATTGTTTCAGCCAGTACTTTTTATCTGCTTCAATTGCTTCACTTTTAATCATACTTTGCTCCCAGGCTGCATAATCCTTGAACTGTATGGCTAAAGGCGGTAAAGCAATTGCGCTGTTTTTGCTATACTTTTCATATAAGGCGTACAGTTCTTTTACAAAAACATCCGTTGACCATCCGTCAAAAATGATATGATGAAAAAGAATACTGATGATCCATTTATCTTCTTTAACGCTTATCAATGCTGCTTTCATCAAAGGAGGCGTTTCTAAATTAAAAGAGACATCACCTGTTTCGATAAGCGCTTTTTGTAAATCCTTTTCTAAGGTTTCGCTGTTACGCAAATCCAAATATTGAATTTTTAAAGGTTCTGTTTTTTCGATCGGAATGATGATTTGTCCCGGTTCACCATTTTCATTGGTAACAAAAGCGGTTCTTAAGATTTCATGTCGCTCTATTAAATCGTATACTGCTCTGGTAAAAAATTCCAGGTTTACGGCTTCATTTTTAATATCTATTATTCTAATATTGTAAGCTTTATTTACCTGAGCGTCTATAGAACATATATTATACATTCGATACTGAGAAGAGGACAAAGGATAACTTGGTGCTATTGCTGCCTGTGGAATTGTTAGGGTGTAGCTGTTTAAAGAACGATCAATATAGGCAGCCTGTTCTTCTATAGTAGGATGAATATATATTTCTTTTATGTTGAGGTGCATGCCGAAATTCACAAAAATCTGATTGGACAGCTTGATCATTTTTAAACTATGTCCGCCTAAATGGAAGAAGTTGTCCTGAATTCCAACCGCTTTTCGGTCCAGAATGCGCTGCCATATTTCGGTTAGTTTTATTTCGGTCTCCGTTACAGGCTTAACGTAATCTGCTTTCCTTACGGCATTTGTATCCAAAGGATTCGGTAGTTTTTTAGCATCTACTTTTCCATTTACCGTTAACGGAATCTCCTCTAGTTGTACGTAATAATCCGGAATCATAAAAGAAGGCAATATTCCTTTCAGAAAATGTACCAGCTCTTGTGCATCCATTTGTTTTGTAGCCTTTAAATAGACTACAATTTCTTTCTCGTCGCCTGAGACTGTAATGGTTTTGGCAATGGTAAAATCTACGTATTCATTTGACAATAGAGCATTTTCTATTTCCTCTAATTCAATTCTGTATCCTCTTACTTTAACCTGATTGTCTTTACGGCCGACAAATTCTATTTTGCCGTTTGGAAGTCTTTTGACCATATCGCCTGTTCTGTAGAGCTTTTCATCGGTCTTAAAAGGGTTTACGACAAACTTTTCGGCTGTTATTTCTTCCTGGTTCAGATAGCCTCTTGTTACCTGATTTCCGGAAATACACAATTCTCCTATGCTGTAAATCGGACATAATTTTAAATGATCGTCCAGTACATAAGTTGCATTATAGGCGTTACTTTGTCCTATTACTGCGTTTGGAAATTGTTTAACGTTAGGCAAATAACTTTCAGAAGTGATAAAAATAGATCCTTCGGTTGGGCCGTACAGTACGTTTATGACTGCATTGGTAAATACTTCTCTTATTTCTTCGAGAATCCCGACAGGTACTTTATCTCCCCCTATAAAAATCGATTCTATATGAGGATAGGATTGCTGGGTATTGTTCGTTTTTATATGATCAATAACCGCTCGCATCAGCGTTGGTACGGCATGAAAGCTATTGGTTTGTCTGAGAATTTTTGAAAGATCCTCCATGTCTTTTATTTCATCATTGGATACCATCACTACTTTTCCTCCTGCCAACAGGGGATGAAACAATTCAAAAAGAAAAATATCAAACGAATTAGAGGCCAGCAAAGGCAGTACGGGCTTTTGAGAAATGACAAAACTGTTTTTTGTATTGACCAGCAAAGCACAAATGTTTCTATGCTCGACAAGCACTCCTTTTGGTTTTCCCGTCGACCCTGAAGTATAAATAAGATAGGCTAAATCGGATGGTGAAATTTTGACCTTTGAGATCGTCGTATTTGCTTTAGGATGTACTTTGAAACGATTGATAAAATCCTCATCAATAATAATCGAACTGTTACTATCTTCCAATATATAATCTACTCTGTCCTGTGGCAAATTAATATGAAGCGGAACGTATACAGCATCGGCTTTTAAGATTCCCAACAGCGCAATAACCAGCCAGTCATTTCGATCCAGCTGCATGGCAATAAAATCTCCGGGCTGTACTTTATATTCTGAAATAAGAAAGTCTGCAAACTGATCTGCAATTCCATTTAACCCGGTAAAGCTGTACTGCTCTTCTCCATAAACTAACGCAATCTGATCCTGATTCTCCTGCACTACATTTTCAAATAACTCCACCAAAGTGTATTCCGCAGCAGCTTCTTTCAGCATGTCATGACCGGACAAAGACAACACGGCTTCTTTTTCTGATTCTTGCAAAAGTTCTATTTCAGAAACCGGAATATCAAAGTTTTCTACTATAGTATTTACGACTTGTTCAAAATGATTTTTAAGCGCTGTAATATCCCTTTCATCATATTTTTTGGCATTAAAAGTAAAACGGATACTGATGTCTTTTCCTGGTACAATTGCCAGTGAAAAATCATAGTTTTCTCCCTCATAAGATGCCGCTTCTAACAATTTTATATTTGTTTTTTCACTTTCGGCTATCACTTCGGCGGCCACATAATTTTCAAAAACAATGATATGATCAAACAACGACTGACCGTTGTTTACGCTACGCTGTATGTCACTAATGGCCTGATAATGATAAGGCAAACTTTGTATGGCCTGCTCCTGTGTCTGCAATAAGATTTGCTTTACGGTAGTCTTATCGTCAAAGGAGATCCTTACCGGAATTGTATTGATAAAAAGCCCGATAATATTGGCAACATCATGAATTTCTGCAGGTCTGCCCGATACTACTCCACCAAAAACCACATCATTTGTATTGTTGTATTTGGCTAGTAAAATTCCCCATATCGTCTGAAAAAAGACATTTTCAGTACTACTATTCTCCTGACACAAAACAGCCAGTTTTTCTCTTAAACTTCCACTAATGGTATAAAAAATTTCTCCCGGACTAAAGGCTTCCACATGCTGCTTTGGAAAAGGTAACGTACTTAATCCCTGAAAATCTTCCAGATAATGGTTCCAGTATTGCAATGATTTTTCTTTGTCATTTTTCATCAACCATTTCACATAGTCTGAATAGGAAGTTGCTTTAGGCAAAATGTTTCTTTTCCCTTGAAGTAAACCTTCATAAAGCCTAAAAAATTCACCAATCAAAATACCGATACACCAGCCGTCCATGATAATGTGATGGTGGCTCCAAATTAATTCATACTGGTTTGCACTCGTTTTTACAACGGTAAGACGCATCTGTGAACCTACAGTCAGATCAAAGCTTTTTGCAATATCCTGCTCTTTTACTGAGGCTATGGTCTCGCTTGTATTTCCGGTAATGTCCAGAAAAGTAAAGTTGGAAGGCACTTCGTTTTGAACAATCTGCAAAAGATCTTCACCTACATTATCCCGAAAACAAGTTCTGAGCACATCATGTCTTGCAATCAGCTGATCGTAACTTTCTTTAAGATAATTGATCTCCAATTCAGCTTGTATTTTATAAGATGACTGCTCAAAATACATGGATTTAGAAAGTTTCCAATGGAAATAAATTCCTTCCTGCAATGGTGTTAACGGGTATATATCTTTAATTTTCATAGCTTTTTAGTAGTACGGTTACAGCATTTTGTTTAATTCTTCCAGACTGCTCAGGTCCAAACCTTTATAGGTAAAATCAACAGGGGTTAAATGGGTTTCTTTTTCTTCGGAAAGACTGGAAATCAATAATTCTAATTCGTATTTATATGCTTCTTTTAAGTTTTCTATGGTTTCATTTCTGAAATAGTTGGTATTAAATGAAAGCATAATCTGCAACTGGCCATTGACTAAAATTCCCGATACATCCAGTGTTCCCGTTCTTTCGGTATTCGCTGCGATTTCTCTTCCTTTTGGAATATCTGCGAACTGAAAGATTTGATCTTCTTGGTTTGATTGTCCTAAATCAAAATCACCCAGGTAGTTAAAGGAAACATCTGCTTTTACATTTAATTCGCAATCTTTTAGGTATTTCAAAATCCCGAATCCGATGCCTTTGTTTGGAATTCGATGCAGCGTTTCTTTTACTTCTATTAATTGACCAATGTTATCCTGTTTCTTTTTAAGAGTGATGAGTACGGGATATATCGTGGTAAACCACCCCACCGTTCTGGTGATATCTATCTCTGAGTTGATATCTTCTCTTCCGTGACCCTCGAGCTGAATCGCTACCTTATCGATATCAAAATTTTTACCGATTGCAAGCGATAAACCAGCAATTAAAACATCGTTTATATTGGTTTTATAAGCTTTGTGTGCTTCTGTCAATAATTTTTCGGTAAAGCTTGGATCGAGTTGAAATACTTTTGTCTCAAAATCTTTATAAAAATTATTGCCCTCATAATCAAAATCTTTTGGCAGTTCGGAAGTACTGAACTGTGTTGCTTCGTTTATAGAAGACCAATACACTTCTTCTTCCATCATGGTCATTGAATTGGCGTATTCCAGTTGTTTTTCCTGCCAGTATTTTAAAGAATGTGTTTTTAGAGGTAATTCTAATGCTGCTCCTGCTTCGTACTGCCCGTATAAAGTCATTAAATCTTCTAAAATAATTCTCCAGGAAACACCGTCAATCACCAGGTGATGAGAAAGCAGCAACAAATAATCAGTATCTTCTCTTTTGAACAAAACTGCTTTAAACAAGGGGCCTTTTTCTAAGTCGAAAGAAGATTGATACCCATCGCAAATGGTCTCAAATTCAGAAGCAGTAACATTTGAGTGAACGTACAGTTGGAATTCAAATCCATCATTTTTGATTTCCTGAATCCATTCGTTGCCTTCCTCTTTAAATATCGCTCTTAAAGCATCATGCTGTACGGTAAGCTTTTGAAAGATCTGTTTCAATCCTTCTTCAGACAAAGACTTCGATGATTTTAATAAGATCGATTGGTTAAAATGATTTTTATGCTGTGAAGTCACCTCAAAGAAATATTTCTGAATTGGCGTAAGCGGAATGGTTCCTTCTACTGCATTTTGATCGATCTCCTGCTTTGCCAGTTTTACGTGAAGTGCTAATTCCTGTATGGCAGTAAATTGCATAACATCCTGTACTGTTAATACAAAACCAAGCTGTTTCAATTTGGAGATAATTTGTATGGCTTTTATCGAATCTCCTCCCAATGCAAAAAAATCATCTTCTATGCCTATGCTTTCTTTTTGCAGAATTTGCTGAAATACATGTACCAAAGCAGCTTCTGTTTCATTAGAAGGCGGTACATACGAGTCTCCCTTTAAGGTATGTTTATTGGCTAAAACGACTAAGGCCTTTTTGTCTACTTTTCCATTTGGCAATAACGGGAATTCATTGGACTGTGTATAGCTTGTTGGTACTGCGTATATTGGTAATTGTTCTTTCAGGTGCTTTTTCAGATTGTCAATATTTATTACAATATCGGTTAGTATATGCCCTACCAAAGTACCTTCACTGTAGGTAACAACTGCTCCGTCAATACCTTTAAAATTCAAGAGCGCATTTTCGATTTCGCCTAATTCCAGACGATTTCCTCTTATCTTGATTTGATTGTCTTTTCTACCTAAAAACTCAATATTACCATCTGAAAATCTCTTGGCCAAATCTCCTGTCTTGTACATTTTTGTTCCGGTTTCAAACGGATTATCGACAAACTTTTCTTTGGAAAGCTCCGGATTGTTCCAGTAACCGCCTGAAAGCCCTTTACCGGCAATATGAATTTCTCCAATCAGACCGTCAATGGATAATTCATTGTTATCATTCAGAATATAAACCGAGCTGTTGGCTATTGGTTTTCCGATAGAAGGGATAAATTCTACAGCCGGTTCATACACATAATAACTGGCCCAAACGGTACATTCTGTAGGTCCGTATTCATTAAAAAGTTTACAGTTTTTTAGTGTAGTCACCTTCTGGTGCAGATCAACCAGCTGTTTGGTACATTCTTCCCCTGCTACGATTACTGTTTTTAACTTATTTGGATGCTCTCCTAACTGGTTAAGCAGCAGCTGATAGTAAGAGGGAACGGTAAGTAAATGAGAAACCTCTTCTTCTACCAGAATATCTATTATAGTATCGACATCCGAAACTCTGATTTTAGGGGCAAAAACCAATTTAGCTCCTCCCGTAATTGTCCCGAAAATTCCGGCAACAGAACTGTCAAATGAGATCGAAGACAGTAATAAAAATGCCGCTGCATCAGGATAAGTCTCCAGTCTTGCGATAGTAGAAAACATTAAATTTTCGTGATTGATCACGACTCCTTTTGCATTACCTGTAGAACCCGAGGTATAAATTATGTAAGCCGCATCAGCAGGATTCACTTGTGCCTCGAATACAGTACTTTCGGCCGCAATCGAATCCATTTGAATGTCTGTGGCAAAAAACTCTCCTGTATAAAAATCAAGGTCAAAAAGATAATCGGATTGCGTGAGCAGAACGTTTAATCCGCTGTCCTCAATAATATGCTGAATTCTTTGTTTTGGATATTCCGGATCGATCGGCACATAAGCACTTCCTGTTTTTAAAATTCCCAGAATGCAAACCAGTACATTTTCAGAATTATCAATCATTAATCCTATAAAATCGTTCTTTTTGAGGGTGTGATTGGCTAACAAATAATTGGCTAATCTGTTCGATTCTTCGTCCAGCGCTTTATAGGTGATTTTTTTATTCTTGAAAGCCACTGCTATAGCTTCGGGTTTTTCCTGTACTTGCTCTTTAAATAAATCGAGTATTGTTTTGCTTTGGTCATACGCCAGAACATCACCTTTAGAAAGTTGCAGAAGTGCTACTTTTTGCTGCTCTCCGATGTGTTCCAATTTATAAATTTGTTCCTTTGGATTCTTTACAATAGAATTCATGATAACCGAAACATGGTCTGCAATCTGATGTACTATTTTTTCTGAAAAAACATCCGTATTGTACTGAATGTTCTGCACTAAATGATTTCCGTCTTTGTAGAAACTGAAAACCATATCAAAACGACTGGTTTTTAGTTTTTCTTCAAATTCATATTCCCAAACTTGCAAGCCTTCCAAACTTTCGCTTTTTTTAGAATTGTCATTTTCTCCGTAGATCACCTGAACATCAAAAAGCGGATTTCTGCTTGGGTCTCTTTTTAAGTTTAGCTCTTTCACAAGTGTTGCAAAAGGAAACATTTGATGCTCATAGGCACCTACTACCTGTTTCTTGGTGTATTCTAACAATTCTAAAAAAGTATTTTCTTTTTTAAACTTCATTCGAATGGCCAGCGTGTTTCCATAATACCCTATCTGGTTTTGCAGATCTTCGTCTTCTCTTCCGGAAACCGGAGTTCCGATAATGATATCTTCCTGGGTAGAAAATTTGTATAATAAAGTATTAATTACGGCGGTTAATCCCATAAACATGGTTGCACCGTTTTCTCTTATCAGTTTTTCAAGGTTTTCTGATAATTTGGTGTCGATTCTTTTTTCTACTGTTCCGCCATTGAATGTTTGCAGAATTGGTCTTTTTTTATCCACCGGCATCGTAAGAACCGGCAACTCTCCCTGAAACTGATCGAGCCAATAATTTTTTAACTCTTCGTATTTTTTACCGGTAAGCTGTTCATTTTCCCAACTGGCGTAATCTTTATATTGTATTCTTAACGCATTTAATGCATTAGCTCTGTTTTGCTTTTTAGAATTGTAGAATTCCAGTATTTCGGCAATGAAAATATTCATTGACAAAGCATCCACAATAATGTGATGTATGGTATAAATAAAAGCCCATTTATTCTGCGCTAACTGGTAAAGCTTTGTTTTAAAAAGCGGTCCTTTTGATAAGTGAAAAGGAATTAAAGCCTCTTTGGCAACCTGTTCTTTTAAAACTTCATCGGCATTTGAGACGTTTTGTAAGTCCGCATGTTCAATTGAAAAATCGATTGCTTCTATTCCTTTAACAATCTGATTTGCTCCTCCGTTACCGTCTTCTTCAAAAACAGTTCTCAGACTCTCATGTCTCGATACGATTTCCTTCAGAGATTCATTTAACGTATTTTGATCCAGTACTCCTTCAAAAATATATCCTCCAACCGAATTATACGCCACATTTCCTTTTTCAGACTGGCTTAAAATCCAAAGTCGTAACTGTGAGGAAGACAGGGCATATTTTGCATCAGGGCTTATAGCAGCTTTCGGAATGGCAACTGCTTTGTCGTATTTGTATTGATTAATAAAACGAATTAAATCGGCTTTGTTTCTTTTAATCTCGTCAATAATATCGGGAGTCAATGCCCCTGCAGGAGCCTTAATGTCAAGATTCTCGTCTTTTACGTCAATGTGAATGTTTTGTTCTTTTAATTTTAAATATAAATCTGATGCCATAAGATGAATTATTTAAGAAAATAAATGGATAGTAGTCTTTGTTTTGGGGAGGGTTAAAGGGAATTAGTACAGCAGTACCGCTTGTTTAAACAGTTCTTTTTCGGCAAATAGTCTTTCTGCTACGATACCTCTGTTTCTGCAGTCTTCGATTAACATGTTCGATTGCACAATTGGGTTGGATTCATCTGTATATTCAACATCCAAAATGTGTCGCACCCATGGTTCTTCCCCCATGGCATACACATAAACTTCTTTAACATTAAAGCAGTTTACCATTTTGATTCCTTCGTCGTAATTACTGCCTCTTCCTCTTCGGCTGAAGTCTTTTTCGCGTTCCTGTTTGGTGGTAAAAATTGGCCCATACACCCATGAAGCCGGTGCTCCGTCGCATTCCATTCCCATGAACAGCACGTCTACATCACCAATAATCTCATGAACATGTTCGTACAATTCCGGCGACTGATTACAGGAATCTGCTACTGCCAATAAAGAATAACCGTCTAATTCAACGTGATACGAAAGTTTACTGTTGATGTGAATGTCATGATGTTCGCCGATAAATGGAATTCCTGTAATTTTAATACCATCGATAGCCGAAATGGTTTGCAATTCTTCTAATTCTATAATATTCTCAAATCCCAGATTTCTTAACAGTAAATTCAATGACGGGTCCTGAATGGCACCGCCTATGCTTTTACCCACAACTATATTTTTGACTTTGTGTCGTATTTGCAGCATCGTTTCCATCAATATGTGGTCGTGGTGCCCGTGGGTGATCAATACATAATCTATTTCGTCCGGCAAATCATCATAGGTAAATCGGGACACATCAGATTCGTAGGTATAACTTAAAACCGGATCGAGCACGATGGAGTGTTCTTTAGTTTCGATCAGGATACAAGCGTGTCCGAAGTATCGGATGCGCATACTGTCTCCGGTATATTTTTCATACTTTTTAGGCTCTTCTGTAGTAAATAAATCTCTAAACAGTGCCTCATCGTTTTGATCAATATTCAAAAGTTCTTTGATGTATTCGAAAGTTTGAGGCTCACGTTTCATCTTGAACAACTCGTCGATTTGTTTCGATTTAAAAGGTAATTTTAATTCCAATGCTGCTTCCAGATTAGACAATCTTGGCGTGGAGAAGATAAAAGGCCGGTCGGCATCCTTATTAATTAAAGACAGCTTCACCGTCTGAAAGTCTTCTACATAATACGGACTGGCATAAATAAGAGGCTCATAAAATCTGAAATCCGGTCTGTGATGCCTGTCATAATACAATTCGACATACCCTCTGATTGCCGATGGAACTTCTTTATACAGCGGCTGCATCAAATGTCCGGTTGCTTTTTTCTTAAGCAATTTGTCCAGTTCTTTTACGGCATCTGTAAACTCAAAAAGCGGGGCTGCCATTTTCTTTGTGTTTTCCAACAAAGCTGCTACTTCATCAACGTGTTTTTTGTCTAAATCAATAAAAGGACCTCCTCTAAAAGCAGGATCTTTTACGGCAGTCTCATGTATGCTTGGATCGTTGATATACGATTCCATAATCGGAATGTATCGGTTTACCACATTAAACCCCGTTAGAATTGGCGGGATAATGTGATGCCATGCATACCAGTTTGAAATTAACGGTTCAACTTGTACGTTATTTTTCAGATATATTTTTGGAGTAGCCATTTAGATTTATTTTATAGTTTTAAAAAATGGGATTAGGTTATAGGGAGATATTTTCAAAATCATCTGTAATCACGACTTCCGCATTCACGAGCTGCGCCTTTTTTATTTCAGCTGCCATTTCTCCTAAAGTGGCATTATTGAAAATCGAAATCAGATCGAGTTTTGCGTTAAATTCCGCTTTTATTCTCGTGATTAAATAAGTGGCTTTTAAACTGTGACCTCCTATTTTAAAAAAGTCGTCCAGTACTCCCACTTTATCGATTTCCAGCACTTCTTCCCACAATGCGGCAAGTTTACTTTCTGTTTCGTCTCGGGGCGCCAGGTAGTTTCGGGAAACATTTTCGGTTAAAGACTTGTTCTGCAACAATTTCTTTTTGTCAGTTTTTCCATTTAGAGTTAGCGGAAATTCTTTCAAGCTTATAAAGTGAGACGGAATCATATATTCCGGCAGTTTGTCTTCTAAAAATTCTTTAATATCATCACTGTCTGAAACCGAATCGGCTTTTAGCACAAAAAAGGCAACGGTTTCTTTAATTCCTAAACTGTCTTCTTTCACCACTACTACGGCATCTTCGATTGCTTCGTGTTCTTTGATAACGGTTTCTATTTCGCCCAGTTCGATTCTAAATCCTCTCACTTTTACCTGATCGTCATTTCGTCCGGCATATTCAATCGTACCGTTAGGGAGCCATTTTCCTAAATCACCGGTTTTGTATAGTTTTTCGCCTTCAGCAAATGGATTATCGATAAACTTCTGATTGGTTAATTCCGGCTTGTTCAAATACCCTTCGGCTAAACCGGCTCCGCTTACATAAATTTCCCCAATGGCTCCAAGAGGAAGTAATTTTTCGTTGGTTCCGAGGATGTAAATTTTAGTGTTGGCGATTGGAAATCCGATAGGAACATTAGAAAGTTCCTGTAGCTGATTTTCATTCACTTTATAAATCGTAGCACAAATACTGGTTTCTGTAGGGCCGTAAGCATTAAAACAGGTACCGCCATAAGTCAGGTATTTTTTAACTTCTTCGGTCGGGGCTGCTTCTCCTGCAGTTACCAGCTTTTTTAAACTTTTAATTTTGTCCAGCTGCAATAATTTCAGGTAAGAAGGAGAAATGGTTGCGAAATGAATTGCGTGTTCTTCGATATAGTTTTCCAGCTCTTCGGTGTCTTTTTTTACCTCATCGGTTATGATGTGCAATTCTCCGCCCGAAGCCAAAACTGTAAAGATTTCTGAAATCGAAGCATCAAAAGAAAACGAGGCCAACTGAAGGGCTTTTTCTTTGTTTTCATTGCCAAAAATTTCCATCTGAGATAAAATTGTATTCGAAATGGCACCCTGTTTTATCGAAACTCCCTTAGGAAGACCGGTTGAACCGGAAGTATAAATCAGATAAGCCAGGTCATCAGCACTGCTATTCGATTGCTCCATAACACTGCTGTAGAGCTTTTCCATCGATCTGAAATCATAAATTTCATCAGAATCGATGACCTGCTTGCAATCGCTGTTTTCAATGATATAATCGATTCGCTCTTCCGGATAAGCAATGTCAATGGGTACATAAACTCCTCCGCTTTTTAGAATCCCAAGCAATGAAATAACATTCCACTCGCTTCGGTCTAATTTAACGCCTACAAATTCATTTGCCTTTATGCCGTATTTTTTCTTTAAATAATTCCCCAGTTTGTTGGATACCTCATCCAATTCCTGATATGTTATTTTTTTATCTTCAAAAACCAGTGCAGTCTGCTCTGGTGTTTCTAATACCTGCTTTTGAAACAGACCAATTAAGGTGTCGGGCTGCGCGCTATAATCTCTAGTCGTATCATTAAAGACATGAAGTAGTAAATTTTCTTCCTCAGCATTTAAGAATGATAATCCCGATAAACTTTGATCTGAGTTTGCTACTACCTGATGCAGCAGTACTTTTAAGTTTGAGATTAACCTCACAATGGTTTCTCTAACGTACAATCCTGATTTGTACTCGATTTTTCCTTCTAACTGTCCTTCGCTTTCTATGAAGTTGAATACTAAGTCGAACAGGCATTTTTTCAGGGTTACATCATCGTATTCTGCGATTTGCAGATGATCTATTTCGAGTGCTTGTTTATCGGCTTCTATCGAATTGTCTCTCAGTACAAACCAAACGTCAAACAATGGATGGCGGTTACGGCTCAATTGAAGATCTAAATTAAGAACGAGTTCATCAAAAGCGACCATTTGATTTTCCTGTGCATCGATGACACTTTGTTCTACCTGATGCAGTAAACTTATAAAATCGTGATTTTCATTGAATACTGTTCGCAAAGGAACAGTGTTGATGTAAAGCCCGATCTGGTCTTCCAAATCGGTATGTATTCTGCCTCCGATAGGCGTACCGATGGTAATATCCTGTTGATGGGTATATTTGTATAATAACGTTTTAACCAATGATAAAAGTCCGGTAAAAACGGTAATCGAGTGGCTCTCACAGAAGTTTTTAAATTTTGAAAAAGTCTCTTTCTCAATTGTAAAATCAACTGAATCTCCGTCATATACATTGATTGCTGCTCTTGATTTATCAGTTGGAAAGTCTAATACCGGAACTTCTCCCTCAAACTTTTTTAACCAATGCTGCAGCTGATTTTTATATTCCTCCGACTGAAATTGTTCTGTTTGCCATTGCGCATAATCTTTGTACTGAATTTTTAATTCAGAAGCTGTAATTGTTTTTCCCTGGGATAAATTTTGATAATTCGAAACAAATTCTTTCGTCAAAATATTCATCGACAATCCATCACTGATAATATGATGCATTACAAAAGAAAACATCCACTGATCGTCTTTGATCTGATACAATTTCAATCGCAGCAAAGAATCTTCTTCCAGATTAAAAGGTTTATCGATTTCCTGGTTGATTTTGGCATCAATAACCTCCTGAGAATATTGATTTGGTCTGAAATCTTCAGTCGTTAAATTCAGTAAATTTTCATTAAAGGCTTTGATATATTGCTTCACGATACCATTTTCATCCAGTCTGAAAACCGTTCTCAGACTTTCGTGTCTTTTCAGAATGGCCAAAAAAGCTGCTGCAAATACCGAAATGTCCAATACACCGGTAAACGTAAAGGTCTTGTACATATTGAGCGCTATACTCGCATCGTCCAGATGCGACAACAGCCATAATCTTCTTTGCCCTGAAGAAAGCAGGTAACTGCTGCTTTCCGGTACTTTTTTAATTTCCTGATAAACAGTCGTAGTTGTCCCGGCTATTTTTTTGGCCAGACTTTGAATGTTTCTGTTTTCGAAAATATCTCTCAGATTGATTTTCACATTAAATTCTCTGTTGATGCTATTGGCCAAATGTGTAGCACTTAAACTGTGACCGCCCAGTGTAAAAAAATCTTCGAGTATCCCAATCTTGGTCTGATTGAGTATTCCTTCCCAAATTACTACCAGTTTTTGTTCCAGCTCGTTCTGTGCAGGAACGTAGGCAATGGCTGTTTTTAGACTTAGTCCGTTACTTTGGCGTAGTTTATTTCGGTCTGCTTTACCGCTATTAGTTAATGGAATTTCATTTACTACCACAAAATTTGACGGGATCATATAAACAGGAAGTTTAGTTCCCAGCCATAAATTGAGTTCTTCCTTCACCAATTCACCATTTGCTACAATATAGCCTGTCAGATATTTATCTCCGCTGTTTTCATTAGTATGGTCTAAAACCACGGCCGTTTGTATTTGTGGATGTTGGTTTAATACCGCTTCTATTTCTTCCAGCTCTATTCTGAATCCTCTGATTTTTACCTGAAAATCTTTTCTGCCTAAATAGGCTACATTCCCATCAGGCAGCCACATGCCCAGATCTCCGGTTCGGTACATTTTCGCTCCGGGTTGAAATGGATTCGGTACAAACTTCTGATGAGTCAACTCCGGATTGTTTAGGTAACCAAGGGCCAGCCCTTTTCCGGCAATACAAATTTCTCCCGCTACACCAATCGGCTGAACGGCATCTGACTCACTTAAAATATAAAGCTGTGTGTTCCAGATTGGTTTTCCAATCGGGACTATTTCATTGTCTACATTAGTATTAAAGAAAGTAACGTCTATAGAAGCTTCTGTCGGACCATAAAGATTGTAAATGGGTGCAGCCGATACTTTATTATACCATTCCTTAACGGTCAATGGTGTTAAAGCTTCGCCACTGGTTATTACGGCACGCAAACTAGATAATTTATTTCCTAATTGTTCTGTGTTAGTTACAGAAGTAATAAAGGTGTTGAGCATACTTGGCACAAAATGCAGACTGGTTACGCCATTGTTTTGGATTAAATTCAGAATGCGATGCGGTTCTGAAATGTCTTCCTGTTCGCAAAGTACCATTTTGGTTCCCCAGCATAAAGGCATGAAAATTTCCCATACCGAAACATCAAAAGTAAAAGTGGTTTTTTGCAGAATAACGTCCTTCGAAGAATAGTGGTATTCGTTCCACATCCAGTCAATTCTGTTGGTTACTCCTTCATGGGTAATCATACAGCCTTTCGGATTTCCGGTTGATCCGGAGGTATACAGTACATAAGCCAGATCGGTAACTTTATTGTGATTTTCAGGATTGCTTTTAGGCAAAGAAGCCAACTGTTCTGAGATATTTTCTAAAGTTTCCCCATCAATTAAAAATTTACACTGACTGTCGGCTATAATGAAATTGATTCTTTCTTGAGGATATTGCGGTTCTACCGGAATATAAGCGCCTCCGGCTTTTATGATAGCCATAAGGGCGACAATCATCTGCTCGCTTCTTGGAAGTTTTACGACAACGAAATCACCTTGTTTGATGTTTTTTTCTTCGCGTAAATAATGGGCCAGCTGATTCACTTTTTCGTTCAGTTCCTGAAAAGTAAATTCTTTCTCTTTGAAACGAAGTGCTGTGTGATTAGCAAATTTCTCTACTTGTTCTTCGAATAAAACATTCAACGGAGCACATACCTGATCACTGAACTGTGTAGCATTGAAATCTAAAACCAGTTTTTTCTTTTCGCTCTCAGTTACCAGAGAAAGGTTCTCTATTGTTTCTGACGGAGTGTCGCTTACTAAGTTCAATAAATGCTCAAAATGTATCGTGATTTGCTCTATAAAAAACGTGTCATACAAATCGGTATTATAAACAATACTCAATTCTAAATTTTCATCTACCTCAACAAAATTGAAAAGCAAATCAAACTTACTGGTTTTGTTTTCTGTTTCTAAAGCCTGAACAGTTAATTGATCTCCGATGTTTTTTACGTTCGTACTTTCGTTGTTTTGTAAAATCAGGAAGATATCAAACAATGGATTTCTGCTTAAATCGGTCTCCAACTGTGCTTCTTCTATCAGTTTATCAAAAGGATACGATTGGTAGTTATAAGCTTTTAAAGTGCTTTCTTTAATGTTCTTAAGAAAAGATTCGAAATTGTCTTTCGGATTCATCACTCCTCTTAAAGCAATGGTATTTAAATACAGTCCCAACTGATTGTGAAGTACCTGTAACTCACGCCCTGCTATTGGCGAACCCACAATTAAATCTGTCTGGTTGGTATATTTGTAAAGTACTATTTTTAAAGTGGCCAGCAATCCCATGAATAAAGTACTCTCGTTGTCCAGACAAACTCTCCTGAACTTCGTGCTTATTTCTTTACTTATGGTTCTGTAAACGGTATCTCCGTTATAGGTTTTTAAAACCGGTCTTGTTTTACTGAAAGGAAGTTGGATTTTAGGGATTTCACCTGAAATCTGTGACAGCCAATATTCTTTGTGCGCTGCAAAATAATCATCGCTCCATAATTTTTGCTGCCAAACTGCATATTCTTTGTATTGTATCGTTAAGGGTTCTTTAGCAACATTTTCGCCTTTTTCTAATGCCGTGTAGTTTTCTAATAACTCATTTATAAGTATTCCCATCGACCAGCCATCACTGATGATGTGATGAATCATAAAGAAAAATATCCACTTTTGATCTTCTGTTTGATAAATGATACTTTTTAGCAGCAGCTCTTTTTCTAAATCAAAAGAATAGGACATTTCTTTGTTGATTAGTTCTTCTGCACTTGTTGTTTGATTTCTTAGATTTATTTCTTCTACCTTAAATTGTATTGCTGCGGCAGGGATTATTTTTTGTACAACGGTATTCTCCTTATTGACAAACCTGGTTCTTAGAATTTCATGACGCTCGATAATCAACTGAAAAGCATGCTCCAATGTTTTAACATTCAGATTCCCTTCAAAAGTGTATAAAGCCGGAACATTATAGGCTTTACTGGATTCTTCCATTTGACTTAAAACCCACATTCTGTATTGTGAAGAAGATAATGGATAATACTCTAAATCGGCTGTTTTTAGTATTTCTGGCCATACAGGTTTTGATGCCTGCAGCTTTTGACTGTTCAGTAAAAAAAGAGTCAACTCTTCTCTGTTCTTTTTTATTTCTTCAATTAAACCGGGAGCAATAGTAGATTTTTCAGCAAAAACCTTCAGTTTATTATCTATGAGTTCAAGTAAAATTCCTTCTCCCTGTAGTTTATCAATTAAGTCTTTCATTGGTTTATTTTAATTTTCAGAGGATATTTTCAATTATTAAAGTAAAGCAGCTGTATTATAAGTCGATATCGATTTCCTGAAGGTCTTTTTTGTTTGCTGTCAGCTCTTCTTGTTTCTGAATAAACCTGAGCTGTTCGGCCATCGTTTCGATAGTTCTGAATTGAAATACGTGTCCGATACTCACTTCAACGCCAAAGCTTTCCTGAATCATATTGGCTAATTTTACGGCTCTCAAACTGTGTCCTCCTATTTCAAAAAAATCATCGGTTACACTGATCTTTTCGATCAACAATATTTCACTCCAAATCTCAGAGAGGGTTTTCTCCGTTTCATTTCGGTAGGATATGTATTCTCTTTCTAATTGTGACAAATCAATCTCAGGAAGAAGTTCTTTATCAATCTTTCCATTTTTATTCAAAATGAAATCTTCCACTTCAATAAAATAAGTTGGAATCATATAAAAAGGAAGTCTTTCTGCCAGATAAGCCTTTAACTCCTTTTGATTCATAACCTGATTGGACTTAACATAAGCCACAATAAATTTTTCGTCTGCTGTCTCTGATAATTGTTTCAATACCACCACAGCCCCATTGATATCCGGGTGTGCATCTAAAGTTTTTTCAATATCGTTGAGTTCAATTCGGTAACCGCGAAGTTTGATCTGACTGTCTTTTCTTCCAAAAAATTTGATATTTCCATTCGGCAGCCACAATCCTAAATCACCGGTTTTATACACTCTTTCTCTATTCAAACTCCTCGGATTCAGAAACTTTTCGGCATTTAATTCTTCTGCATTTAAGTAGCCTAATGAAAGCCCGTCACCTGCCAGGTATATTTCTCCAACAACTCCCAGCGGACACAGCTCTAAGTTTTGATCTAAGATGTAAGCCTTCGAATTGTTGATCGGTTTACCAATCGGAATATCCTCTTCTACCGGTGCTGTAATTTTATAGGTTGCCGAAAACGTAGTGTTTTCAGTAGGTCCGTAACCGTTAATAAGGTTCAGTTCCGGATAGGCTTCCAGTAATTTACGGATATGTTTAGCTGATAATTTTTCACCTCCGGCCAGTACATTGATTAATCCTTCAAAAAGGGATACGTCCTGATCGGTAAACTGGTTTAGCAGCCCCGATGTAAACCACATGGTATCTACTTTTTCTGTTTTTATTAGTGAAGCAAGTTTGGTTGTGTTTAACAAATCTTCTTTGTCGCATAAAACCAATTTTCCACCATTAAGCAATGCTCCCCAAAACTCAAACGTCGAAGCATCAAAAGAAACAGAACCTGTAGACAAGATGGCGTGTACCCTATCAAAATCGATGTAATTGGTGTTTTTAACCAGTCTGGTAACCCCTTTATGCGGTACTAAAACTCCCTTTGGATTTCCGGTAGAGCCGGAAGTGTACATGATGTATGCCGGAGCATCAGGACTGTTCGTTATTTGCGGAGCCGGAGAATGATTTTCTAAAGCGTCTAACTGAACGTCTATAGCGATAATACTTCCTTCAAAAAAGTTAAGATCAAACATATAATCCATCTGGGTAATGATGACTTTTGCGCCGATATCATTAACAATAAATTCTTTTCTGATCTTAGGACTTTCCACATCGATTGGAACATATACCCCGCCGGCTTTTAAAATCCCGAGTATGGTACTGATCAAAAGTTCTGATTTATCTAAAATGATTCCTACTTTTTCTCCACTAGTCACTTCATACTCTGTGATTAACAAATGTGCAATTTTGTTTGCATTACGATCTAATTCCTCGTAAGTCAATTGTTGGTTTTTATATACAACGGCTATTTGTGCAGGCGTTTTTCTAACCTGATACTGAAAGGCTTCGACAATGTCCAGACAAACCTGAGAATTAAAGGTTCCGGCACTAAAATCTGACGTAAAAAGCTGTATTTCACCTACTGATAAATAAGGCAAAGAAGCAATAGAATTATGCGGATTTGCAATTACGGCATTCAGCAGGTTGTGAAAATGTTTCTGAATTTGACGAATAAAAATCGTATCAAAAATGTCCGTATTGTAGACTAAGCTAAATTCCAGTCCCTTTACCGTTTCTACAAAATTGAATGAAATATCAAATCGGCTTACCGTTGCTTTTATTTTTTCATACAGGGCTATTTCAAGGCCTTCACTATTGAGAACTTCTAATTTTTGATCTAAATCGGCATTTTGTAAAACGACTGTAGCATCAAATAAAGGATTTCTGCTGATATCATGTGTCAGATTCAAATCACCGATTAATTGTTCAAAAGGATAAATCTGATGTTCGTAAGCTTCCTGAGTTACTTTTTTTACCTTTCGGAATAAATCAATTATGGAATCTTTGTGTGAAAACTGACTGCGCAATGGCAATACGTTAATAAAACAGCCAATTTGCCCCTCTAAATCAATATGATTTCTACCGCTAATTGTAGTTCCCAGTATAATATCTTCCTGATTGGTATATTTATAAATCAGGACATTTGCCACGGTTAGCAACCCCATGAACAAAGTCAGGTTTTCCTGATCCAGTATATTTTTAAAATGTTTTAATGTTCTGCCATCAATATTTATGGTAATTGTTTCGCCATTATAGGATTTAATTTTAGGACGAATTTTACTTTTTTGAAGGTTGAGCACCGGAAGCTCTCCTGAGAATTTCTCCGTCCAGTAGGCTTTATGAACCTGCAACGATTCATTCTCCAGTTGTTCATTCTGCCAGGCAGCAAAATCTTTGTATTGTATTCTGAGCGGTTTAAAATCTACAGCAAGTTTATTTTTACGGGCTTTGTACAAATGCAGCAGCTCTTCGATAAAAACCTCCATAGACAGTCCGTCACTAATAATATGATGCATCACTGCTACCAGTATCGCTTTAGATTCTTCTACCTGCAATACACTTACTTTTAAAAGCGGTCCTTCCGACAAATTAAATACTACCTGAATGAGGTTGTTAATGGTCTCTTCTAATTCCTTTTCTGAACGATTGTAAAAATCAACGAAATCAATTTCAAAATTACTTTCCGCTTCAGGCAGAATGAATTGTCTTAATTCCTGATTTTCATCTTCTTTAAAAGTGGTTCTGAAACTTTCATGTCGTTTGGTTATGGTTTGAAAAGCAAAAGCTAAGGCCGTCTGATCCAGATCTCCCGTTAAGGTGTAGATACTTGGAATTGTGTAGGCTTTGTTGGCTTCCTGAAACTGACTCAATGCCCAAAAGCGCTGTTGCGATGATGACACTGCATAATTTGACTGCTCTGTCAGGGCTTCTATTTCCTGAAATACATTCTCCTGAGCCTGCAGTATCGTTTCTGAAAGCGCTTTAATATTCCGATCTTCAAAAACGTTTCCGATATCTATTTTTATATTTAAGTTTTTATGAATGGTCGACACTAGGTTCATTGCCTTAATACTGTGTCCGCCAATGTCGAAAAAGTCATCGGTTATACTGATGTCTTCTTTATCAAAAAGTTCTTTCCAGATGTTGTGCAGGGCTATTTGGATTTCGGTTGTTGGTAAAACAAGCTCTCTGGTCGTTTCCGTATTTGATTTTGCCAGTTTGTTTAATTCTTTCTGATCAACTTTCCCGTTTCTGTTTAATGGAATTTGTGGCACCTGAGTAATATGAGCCGGAACCATATAATTAGGCAGTTTTTGTATCAGAAAAGAACGAAGCTCTTCAGTATTAATAGTAACATCGGCAACAAAAAACGCTGCTAAAAATTTCACATCATGGCTGTCTTTGTTTACAAGAATTACAGCTTCGGTAATACTATTGAAACTCGTTATCTTTCGTTCGATTTCACCTAATTCTATTCTGAAACCACGAATTTTCACCTGACTGTCTCTTCTTCCTAAAATTTCTATTGTACCGTCAGGCAGCCATTTGCAAATGTCTCCGGTTTTATACAACAGAGCGTTTTCCTGATAAGGATTTTCAACAAAACTTTTTGAGGTCAGTTCTTCTTGGTTTAAGTAGCCCGCTGCAACGCCTTCGCCAGAAACATACAACTCTCCTGCAATACCAACAGGCTGTAATTTCATACTCTCGTTAAGAATGTAACATTGGGTATAGGAAATTGGTTTTCCTATTGGGATGCTTGGCGCTTCTTCTGAAACTTCTTCAACAGGATAAAAAGTCGAAAAAGTAGTATTCTCGGTTGGACCGTAAACATGTATTAGTCTTCCACTTCCGAAATGATTGACAAACTTTCGCACATGAGAAACGGAAACCATTTCTCCGCCAAAAAGAATTTTTCTCAAATTTTTAAGACTATCAATGTCAGTATCCACCATGGAGTTGAACAAAGCCGTTGTCATAAAAACAACCGAAATTTCATTTGCGGTAATAGCCTGAAACAACAGTTCAAAATTGAGCACTAAATCTTTCTCCGGAATGTGTAAAGTCGCTCCGTTTAATAATGCTCCCCAAATATCAAAAGTAGAACCGTCGAACGAAGAATTTGAGATGGCCAAAATACGGTCCTGAGGATCAATTTCGATATAATTGGTTTCTTTCACCAAGCGTACGATACTTTTGTCTTTTACCACAACACCTTTAGGCACTCCGGTTGATCCTGAAGTGTACATGATGTAAGCGATATCTCCTTTACTATTGTTTTCCCAGTTTACATCGGAAATATTTTCTTCATTAAGCATTACGTCTATACTAAATAACGGAATATCGTAATGAAGCAGGTCGTTCAGATACTCGATTTGAGTGATGATCACTTTGGGCTGTGTGTCCGACAAGATATAATCAAGTCTTTCTGTTGTAAGATTATAATCCAGAGGCAAATAAGTAGCCCCCAGTTTTAATGCCGCAGCAAAAGAGAAAATGGTATTATCCGAATAATCTGTCATGATCCCGATAATATCCCCGGATGTAATTCCGTACTCTTTTTGCAATAGACTGGCCAGATGATTCACTTTTCGGTTTACAGCTGTGTAGGTGTGTTTTTTTTCTTTATAAACTAAAGCAATGTTCTCAGGCGTTGCTTTTACCTGCTGTTCAAAAATCCCGATAACACTTGCGTCGATCTTCTTTTCAGATTCACCTGAAAACTCCTGTAACTGCTGTTTTTCAGAAGCCGTAATGAATTCAATATCATCAACCTTAGTATCAATCAGCTCACTACTATTTTCAAGTATATATATAAAATGCTCGACCATATTTTGAATGAAAAGTGCATCGTATTTCGCAGTATCAAAATGTATGGTAATTGATTCCTTACCCGCAGTGGTGTCTTCTATTTCCAGACAAAGTTTGGCCTGAGCCAATAGATTATTTCTGTGATTTAATTTCTGATATACAAAAGCATATTGAAGATAATCTTCAGAAGTCAGTTCAACATTTAGAAATTCTTTTTCAATTAATTCAAAATCAATAGTATCATAAAGCAGAGTATCTTCAATTTCTTTTTTGGTTGCGTTTATCGCATCTCTTAGTGAAGAAACATTGGATATAGCGGTATTATAAAACAGTAAGGTATCTTTTTCCGGCTGTACTCCTTCCAAATTGAAAGGGGACGAAGCTACCCAGATACTTTCGTTATTAGTATATCTTTTTAATAGTGTATTGAAAACAGACAAATAAATAGTCGCTGCAGCAATGGCATTCCCTCCTGATAATTTAGCAATCTTATCCAGACTGCTCTTTTTTAATAAAAGGCTA
Source organism: Flavobacterium tructae (assembly GCF_001853485.1). NCBI lineage: Bacteria > Pseudomonadati > Bacteroidota > Flavobacteriia > Flavobacteriales > Flavobacteriaceae > Flavobacterium > Flavobacterium tructae. The sequence goes on from NZ_MIKE01000029.1 coordinate 65,065, forward strand.
TACTGACCTGAAGGAACTTGCTCATATCTGCTCAGTAAATAACTGCTGTCGTTACTGTATTGCTTTATTTTGTTCAACCAATAATCTTGTATGATTTTTTTATCTTTCATGCTGTAGTCTGATTATATTGTAGGGATTACAAAAGGTTTATTTGAATGTTGTATTGATTTTACAGGATCACTAAAAATTGATTTCGATATTGATTCTGGAAGCTTCCAGTTGTTTTTCACGTTCGGTTTTAAAACTGTAGGCTCCTATTTCATGTTCTATGCCTTTTGACAGTTCTTCCAGAAATACCAGATAACGTTCGGCAAAAAGGTCTATGGTATCTTTGCTAAAAACCTCTTTTCTGTATTCAAGGGTGAAATTGGAACCGTTTGAAATCACCCACAAGTCATATTTAACCTGTTCTGTAGCTACACTTTGTGCTTTTGCCTTAAGATTTTCATTGATCGTAAATTCATCGTGAGTAAGCTCATTCCAGGTAAAACCGGTATTGATAAAATTGGTTCCTCTGTCTCCCCTTTCAAATTCTAAATCTCTAAGGATTAAATCGATCGGGTACATTTGGTGCTCAAAAGCTTTTGACAATTTGTGCTGAACCCTTCTGATTATGGTTTCGAAATTTTCATTTTGATGAAGTTTAACTCGTATGGGCAGCAGGTTAACATAATACCCCAGCTGATCTTCGAGATGGGCATGAGCCCTTCCGGCAAACGGAACTCCTAATACAATATCCGATTGCTCTGTTTGTAGATGCAGAAAACTGAAAAATGCGGCTAAGTGAAATGAAAATTCAGTGACATTAAGTTTTTTAGCGATTTTCTTTATGGATGAATTGACCTCGGCATTCAGGAAAAAATTAATTTTATTATCTTGATCTTCAATATCATCCGGAAGCATATACTCATATTTATACTGTAGCGGTTTTAAATGCCCCTGCAGTTCCTTCATCCAATAAGCATTGGTTATAGCGTTTGTTTCAATCTGAGTTTTCAGCCAATGACTGTATTCTTTGTACTGAATGTCTAATTTAGAAGAAGGCAGAACCGCCTCTTTTTTCAATATTGAATTGTAATTACTACTGATCTCTTCTATCAGAAGCTGCAATGACCAGGCATCGGATATGATATGATGAATTACAAATAACAAAACATGATGTTGGGAATCGATGCGAACTAATTTTGCTTTGAATAAAGGCCCTTTGAACAAATCAAATTCAAAATTGCTTATTTGCTTAATTTCCTGCTGTAGTAACAGCTCTTTGTCATTAAAGTCGCTAAAATCTTCGCATCCAATCGAAAGTTTAAATTCTTCAGATGGTGTAATGAACTGTCTGATACTTTTTTCGTCATCTTCTTTAAAAACAGTTCTCAGGATTTCATGCTTTTTGATAACCCGATAGAAAGCTTCTTTAAACGCAATAATGTCAAGCGTTCCGTGAAAATGATATACGGCCGGAATATTATAAGCCACTTCATTCCCTTTAAACTGACTTACCATCCAAAGACTTTTTTGTGCATACGACATCTCGTATGAAGCCGCCGCAGAAACTGCTGCAAGAGGTTCAAAATTCTTGGAGAACGATCTCTTTATAAGTTCGGCCTGATCTCTTAAAACGGAATGTTCAAACAGCTTTTCAAAAGGAACGGTAACCTGTAACTGTTCGTTTATTTTATTAATCAACTGTCCCAGCTTGAGACTGTGTCCTCCCAGATTAAAAAAATCATCGGTCGCACTGATGGTCTCTACTGCTAAAATATCTTTCCAGATAAGTGCTACTATTTTTTCAATCCTTCCTTTTGGCTCCACATAACCATTATTCGTCTCGTTAGTTTCATCGATATTCGGAAGTGCTTCTTTGTCTGTTTTTCCATTTGGAGATAAAGGAATAAAAGGAACCTCAACATAGTATTGCGGTACCATATAAACTGGCAGTTTGCTTTGCAGATAGGCTTTTAAATCGTCTTTAGAAATAGCATTACCAACTGTGTAGTATGCCACTAAAGTATCAGCGCCTTTAAACGGTTTTACCGCCACCACAACTTGTTTTACCTCCGCTGAAAATTGCAGCAGAGCATTTTCTATTTCGTCTAGCTCTATTCGATAACCTCTTAGTTTTACCTGATGGTCTTTTCTGCCCAGGAATTCAATATTCCCGTCCGGAAACCATTTAACCATATCGCCCGTATCGTATAAAATACTTCCTTCTATAAATGGGTTTTTGATAAATTTAGCGGCCGTAAGTTCTTCTTTATTCAAATATCCCAGAGCTACTCCTTCGCCGGCTAAATAAAGTTTTCCAACAATACCCAGTGGCGTAAGCTGTAGATTTTTGTCTAATACATAAGCCTGTGTATTGGAAATAGGTTTTCCAACTGGGATTGTTTTATAGGTCTTGCCTTTTTCTAACTGGTAATATGTGCTATAAGTTGTATCCTCAGAAGGTCCGTACAGGTTTCTGATTTCTGCTGTAGTGCGCAGCAATTCTCTGGCGATATCTACCGGAAATGGTTCACCTGCTAAATTGATGATACTGGCATTTTCTAATGAAGAAAAATCTTCCTCCATCAGACTTCGTATACTGGAAGGAACTGTATTCAGTAAAACTCTTTTATCAGTTTTTAATTCTTTACTTATCTCCAAAGCATTGCTAAGGAGTTTTATAGTCTTACCAACAGATAACGTAAAAAACATTTCATAGGCCGAAAGATCAAAACAATGTGAGGTTACGGCATAAACCAAATCAAAACGTTCTGTATTGAATTCTTTTTTAGCCCAGTACAAGAGTGCTGTAACATTTTTATTGGTTATCAGAACTCCTTTTGGTTTACCTGTTGTTCCCGAAGTATAAATAACATAAGCCAAATCTTCGGCTCTGTTTATTTTTAGAAGATTTTCGGTACTATAGTGGTGTTTCTTTACCTGAAACTTACTCCATTCGTTTTCGTCAATTACAACTTTGCAATTACTATCTTCTACAATATATTTTATGCGATCCTCAGGATAATTAACATCCATTGGAACATAAGCTGCTCCTGATTTAAGCACTCCTAAAATGGTTAGGAGCAAACGCTCGTCTCTTTTTAAACGAACACCAACTAAATCGTTAGGTCTGATCGCATAATTTTCTCTCAGATATTCCCCCAATTGATTGGATTGCTCGTGGAGTTCCTTATAAGTCAACTGTACATCATTAAAGATAAGGGCACAATCATTTGGTGTTTTGGCTGCCTGAGACTCCAGTAGATCAACAATAGTAGCTTCTTTCGGAAAGTATATTTCAGTAGCATTGAATGTTTTCAGCAACAATTCTTTTTCTATTACCTCTAAATATTCAATAGCATCAATCGTAACGTTTACATCATTGAATACAGTCGTCAACAAATTCTCGAAATGTTTGAAGATTGCCTTAATCCAAAAGGCATCGTATAAATCGGTATTGTATTCCAGACTTAATAACAGCCTTTCCTCCTGCTCCGTAAAAATAAAACTAAGATCAAACTGAGCAGTATTTCGTTTCACTTCATAAGGCTCTATCTCAACTCCCAGCATTGGAACATGGGTCGATAGGGTGTTTAATTGTGCCTGATTTTGCAGTACGACCAACACATCAAACAAGGCCGATCTTGAAGCATCTCTTTTTAAATTAAGTTTGTTGACTAAAGTACTGAAGGAATAATTTTGATGTTCATAAGCCTCGATTAAGATCTTTCTTTGCAGCTCTAGTAAGGTCGAAAAACTATTCGTTCCGTTTATTTCGGTTTTAATCGCTAACGTATTTAAAAATAATCCCAGCTGGTTTTCCAGATCCGGGTGCTCCCTTCCGGCTATCGGAGTGCCCAGAACGATCGTATTCTGATTGGTATAGCGGTACAACAAAGCGTTGATTCCGGCCATTAACGTCATGAACGGGGTCACATTATTCGTCTTGGAAAAATATTTTAATTTTGATAAAAAAGCCTCCGAAAATTGATACGAAAGTGTATTGCCATTATAAGTTTGTCTGACCGGACGACTTCTGTAACTTGGCAATTCCAAAACAGGAATATCTTCTTTAAATAGAGACAGCCAATAATTTTCTGAATCTAAAACTGCTTCTTCGTTTTCCTGTATCTGCATCCATGCTGCATAATCTTTAAACTGAATTGCCGCAGGTGAAAAATCAACCGGTTTTTCCTGAACCAAATTATTATAAGCAGCTACAATCTCAGCAAACATCAGTTCTAACGACCAGCCATCACTTATGGTATGCTGCACCACCAATGACAGAATATGTTCGTTCTCTTCTGTTTTTAATAGTGCTGCTTTTAATAATGGTGCTTTCGTTAAATCAAAAATAGCCGCTTGTTGTTCCTTTAAATATTGAGAAATCTCTTCTGTGCTCTTATTCAGATAATTTTCGTGACTAAGGGCAAAATTCCATTCGCCTTCTTCTAAAATGTACTGACTTATTTCGCCATCATAGCCCGCTTTAAAATACGTTCTTAAAATTTCATATTTAGCAATTAAAAGACGAAAAGCATTTTCGAGTTTTGAAACTTCCAAATCTCCTTTAAATTTTAAAGCACCATGCATGTTGTAGGCACTATTACCACCTTCGAGCTGGCTCAGCACCCAAATTTTATGTTGTGAAGAGGTTAACGGGTAATATTCCTGCGCTTTCGCTTTGGGAATTACCTTATAACCTCCTTTTTGTATTTTTTGACTTATCTGTGCAATGGTAGGCGTTAAGAAAAACTCTTTATAAGAAATAGATCCCTCCAACTGTTTGTAAATAAGATTGATCACCTGACCGATCATTAAACTGTGTCCTCCCAAATCGAAAAAGCTGTCTTCGATCCCTACTTTTTCGATCCCTAAAATTTCCTGCCAAATAGTAGTCAGTGTTTTTTCTGTTTCACTTTTCGGGGCTACATAATTTGCATTGGATACCTGATTCAACGGCAAATTTTCAAGAACCTTACGGTCAATTTTTCCGTTTGGTGTCAACGGAATTTTGTCCACGCCAATCAAATAATGCGGTATCATAAAAACCGGAAGCTTTTCCTTAAGGTAATTTTTTAAAATTTCGTGATCTGTCACTTTAGTTTTAGTGAAATACACCACTAAATTCTGCACCTCATTTTTCGACAATACCAGAGCAACGGCTTGTGTAATATTTTCTGAAAAAGAGAGCACTGCGTTTTCAATTTCTCCCAATTCGATGCGGTATCCTCTTAATTTTACCTGAAAATCTTTTCTTCCCAGAAAATCAATAGTTCCATCCGGAAGCCATTTGGCCATGTCTCCGGTATCGTACATTAAAGATTTCTCTTTAAACGGATTCGGTATGAATTTTTCAGCAGTTAGTTCAGGACGATTCAAATATCCTTTTGACAATCCATCACCCGAGATGTACAATTTTCCTGCTACACCAAGAGGAACTAATTCTAAATTTTTATCCAGTAAGTAAACCTGAGTATTTGCTAGTGGTTTGCCTATCGAAACTGAAGCAGTGTACTCTTTTTGCGCTGATAATCTATAAACTGTACTGTACGTTGTATCTTCAGATGGCCCGTATAAATTTCGTATCTCGGCATTAGTCTGTAATAATTTCTTGGCAATATCAACCGGAAAAGGTTCGCCTGCCAAATTTATTATCGCAGCATTTTCTAAACGGTATCCACTTTCTATAATATTGCGAATGCTCGACGGCACGGTATTGATCAATACCTTTTTATCGTACTGAAGTGCTTCTCCAATTTCGAGTGCATTGTCCAGAATTCTTATTTTTTTTCCAATAGATAAAGGATAAAACAATTCGTAAACCGAAAGATCAAAGCAATAAGAAGTTGCCGCATAGGCCACATCAAAAGCGGCAGCATTAAACTCCTCCTGAGACCAATAAAGTAAAACAACTGCATTATGATGCGTAATCATAACCCCTTTCGGGTTTCCGGTAGTTCCCGAAGTATAAATAATATACGCTAAGTCCGTAGACTGATTTAGTCTTTCAGGATTGTCTGTTTTATAATTGTCTTTACGACTGAGAAAATTTCTAAATTCATTTTCATCTATAACCACTTTACACTGACTGTCCTCTTCAATATATTTGATTCGCTCCTCAGGATAATTAACATCGACAGGCACATAAGCTGCACCGGATTTAAGAATCCCTAATACAACTACTGCTATAAATTCGTTTCGTTCAAGCTTTATTCCAACTAAATCATTAGGCTGAATATGATACTCTTGTCTGAGATAATGGGCCAACTGATTCGCATGCTGATTCAGTTCATTATAAGTTAATTCCTTTTCTTTAAAAATAACGGCTGTATGAATTGGTGTTTTTGCTGCCTGTTCCTCAAATAACTCAACCAGCGTTTTAGTCGGATATTTTTTTACAGAAGGATTAAAAGAGTTTAACAATTCTTCTTTTTCCAACGGAGTAACAACCGGTATTTGATCAACCGAATCATTCATAAAATGCTCAAGTTGCAACAGCCAGTTTGCATAAATACTTAAAAAATGAGCTGCCACATGATCCTCCACAAACGAAACATCATAGGAAAGAGATAGCTCCAATTCTGTATCGTTTTTGTTTACTGATAATGAAAACGGAAAGTTATTTTTTGTGTAAGCTGATTTTGAATTGTAGAAAAAGCCAAAAAGCGCATATTCAACAAAAGGATATTTTTCCTGTAACGTATCGTCGTAATCCGAATGTTTATAAACTTCCTGTAGTTCCTTTTTAACTTCTCCCAAATAATCTTTAAATGATTGACCAGATGCGGAAATACTTTTAAACAATAACGCAGTTTCAGCATCAGTAGGTTTCGACATAAAAATGAAACTCTCCACTTCAAAATAACGTTGCAGTAAAGCAGTGTAAACCGTAATTAAAACAGTTAGTTCTGCTATTGCATTCTCACTGGTAAGTTTTTTAAAAAACGAAAGATTATTGGTGTCAACTTGTATCTTCTTACTATTCCCATTTTCCGCCTTAATACTATTAATCACGGGGTTATTCTTAACTTTTGTTACCCAATAGTTCGAAATACTTTTTTGTTCGATGGTTGTCATTTAAAACTCTAATAATTTGATGGACATTTACTTCTTCAAAATGTGATGAAAAAAGTATAAGAATTCTGTTTAGTTATAAAAATTGTCTTTTAATAAAATAGATCTAAATCATTACCGGCTATAGTTCTATTAATTATATGGATACTATAGATATTTAAACTATTACTCTTCAGCAGGAAAAAGCTCGTTCTTATTCAGAGTTTAACTCCATCAAAATCGAAAGCCGGGCTTTTTACGCTCCATAATGTTAATTTTGCAAGTAATAGGATGGAATTGTAGCGGTGATATTTTTCTGCAGCGAATCAATTCTAACCACAATTTTATTGGTGTTGTTTGTATTTAGTACTTCACATTCTAATCCTTTTAAGGAACCGTAAGAGATCGTTTTAAAATCTCCAACACTAAATTCTTCAACATGCGTTTCGACCTCAGTAACGTCATTATTTAAAAGCAAAAGTTCAATTTTTCGCATTTCTTCATCACTGACTTTAGCATACTCCATTCCAAAACGGATGTACATACACGCCCCATTAACTGAAAGCGTTTTATAAAAATCTAATGAAGAATTTATCTTTACAAAAACATAAGAAGGGAAAAGCAATTTCTGAATACTTTTTTTTCTGTCCGTACGTGCACTCTGTACCTGAATGGTTGGCAAAAAAGCTTTAATAGACAAATATCCAAGCATATCAAATACTTTTCTTTCATGATGACATTTAACATATAAAACATACCAACCATTGTGAATTGACTTCATAAATAACACTCCATTTTTTTAATAGCTTCGCTGTCCTCGGTTACGAGGATACTCTTCTTAATGCGGATTTGAAAAATTAAAACACATTTTATTTACGGCTAAAATAGTAGTAGTCTATATATAAAAATTACGGACTTTTTAAATAAAAACTACGGGCTTTCATATTAAAATGCGTCAAACACTGATAATAAATCAAATACTCGTTGTTTCTGTGTGGAAAGCGAAAACGATTATAATCCTCTAAAAACCAACCACTAAGAGAAATGTCGATTTAAATATTTTGGTTAAAAAAAAATCGGAGGACGGAGAAGTATTTTGTTTTAAAAAAAACAAACCCGACAAGTTTTGAAAACCTGTCGGGTTTATATTTCACGATATAAGTCAAAAATTAGTCGTTTTTCGGCGTCAAGTCAACTCCCGAATATTAAACTGGACTTCAATTTTGGTTCCTTCTCCAATTTGTGATTCAATACTAAATTTACCTTTTAGCGAACTGGTTCTTTCTTTCATATTGCTTAAACCAATGCCCTCTTTTTTAGTTGAAGTATCAAATCCCTGACCATTGTCAGTAATTGACATTCTTAGAATACTATTAGCCTCAAACTGAATTTTAATTTCACATTTTGTGGCATTCGCATACTTGTTGATATTTAAAATCGCTTCCTGGATAATGCGGTATAAATTAATCTTATAAATGTTTTGAATAGCCGACCATTCAAAATTTTCGTCGGTTGTATAGCTAAATTCAGTATCACTAATACCCTTTTGACCTTCGACTAAACTTAACAGTAAAACATTGAAGTCATTACCATCTAAAAAAGAACTGTGGCTCAGATCATGTGATACCATTCTAACCTCATTTTCTATATTTTGCAGTTCAAAAATATATTCCTTCCTTTTTTCAATTATCTCCTTCTCTACCTTAGAATTAAAAAAGCCCAGATTCATTCGGACTCCATAAATTCTATTCATAATTCCGTCATGAAGTTCTTTTGCAATTTTAGATTTTTCATTATCTCTTGCATTGTTTATTTTTTCATGCTGTTCCATCAGCAATAAATAGATTTCCTCATTTGCAGACTTTTGCTTTTTAAGGAACTGAAATTCTTTATTTTTATACTTGGAATATCTTAAAATAACAACAATCAGCAATACAAAAATTGACGCAAATGAGAGGATTAAAATATAGAAATTTTTCTTTGTCAGAATCTTATTTTCGTCTTCAATTCTGGAAGTTTCATACTCAATTCTTGCATATTTATTATGTGCATTTTTTTGAACAATATTGATGCTATCACTCAAATTAATGTACTCATTTGCATAATAGAGGCTGTTTTTCTTGTCCAGAGTAGAAAGCAGTTTTAATGACGTTAAAATTTCATTACTGTTCTTAATTCGCGTAGCCAACAAATTGGCTTCTTTTAAAACTTCTATTGCTTTAGCAGTATCTTTTTGTGTGAGGAAATACTCTCCAATGCGGATCTTTTTATATAAAATATCTGCTTCATCTCCTTTATTTTTCAAAATCTCTAATGATTTGGAGAACATTTCATAAACATTGTCGTATTCCCCTATTTTCATTTTAGAATAGGCCAGATTACTCAGAACATTAGCATACAGACGAGGCCAATTTTTCTCTAAATCACTTGAAAGTAAACCTTGCAGCTTTGCTATAGACTTTAAATATTCTCCTTTTAAATCATACAGATTACAAATATTAATCGTAGCGGTAACATTGTAATTGGTTATTTCATCTTTGTCAATATGATTCAGTTTTATCTTTTCCAGATTATTCAAAGCCATACGATGGTACCACAATGCTTTATCATAATTGACCAGCTTTTCCAGGCAATTCCCCATTAGGGCATTACAGCAATAGAGTAATTGTTGATCTTTAGATTCTTTTAAATACTGTAAAGCTTTAGAGATTTCGACTTCGCATTCGATATAATTTCCGTCATAAAACAAAACATAAGCTTTGTTAAATAACATCCGTCCCGTATTATCGTAATCCGATAATGTAGAATATACTTTTTCGGCTTGCAAATAATAAAAATAAGCGCTGTCCTTTTTTACATTTCCATAGCTGTCGCCAATATAATAAAATGCTTTTGCGATTCCTTCTTTGTCATCAACCTCTTTAGATAACCTCAAAACCTCTAAACTGGCTGCTAAAGATTTCTTTGGGTTTTTATTGTAGTAATATTCTGTAGACAGCTTAAAATGAAGATTTCTGGTAACAGAATCATTATTCTGATCCTTTAATAAATTAAATATGGAATCTAAATATTTTTCTTTCTCCTTACCATTTAAATGCTTACCATCAAAGGAAATAGTGATTTTATCATTAGCATTCGCGAATTCATTTTTCCTGCAGGAAAAAAAAGTCAGCACAAGTAATAAGCAAACTATTTTAAAAGGTGTCGTCAAAAGTTTAAGTATTATTTTACAATTTCAAATATAGGGTTTTGAAATAAAAAGACTATAAGATTTAAAAATAAATCAAATAGTCTTTTTTATAAACACAAAAACATTTAGTCTTTTCTGGTTGGTCTTGTAATTTCGGGATCACCCTCAGTATTTAACAAGTCAATATCCGAATTAGTCGTTCCATTTACCATATTATTTGCTTTTGGATCCAGTTTTTCATGCAATTTTTTTGATTGACTACTCTGAGTTTTCGGCGTTTCGTAATCATCATTTGTACATGAAAAAGTCAACAATGCAACAGCAATTAGCAATCCCGGAATAAATAACTTCGTTTTCATAAAAATAACTTTAATTGATTATTAAAACAAAAAAACACTAAACTCCGGATTAAAATGTACGGTAAATCCGTAATATTTCATTTAATTCATGTTAAAATTGGAACTTAAACTAATTATCAACCATTCGACTAATCTCTTAAGTTGTAAAACAATCAAAATTCCATTACGGAAAAACCGTAGTTTTTCTTACATTTGTTTCCAATAGAATTAAACAAATTATGAATCTTAATATTTTGATCGTCGACGACCATCCAATGACGGTGGACAGCTATATCAATCTCTTATCTGATGGTGAGTTTCAGCAAAATTTACCAAATTTTATTAAAAGTCATAATTGTGAAGATGCTTACAATAAAATCATTCTTCATCACAAGCAAAATATTAATATAGATTTTGCTTTACTTGATATTAATCTGCCGCCCTACAAACAATCAAATATTAATGACGGTATAGATCTGGCCTATTTAATCAAGGAAAAATTTCCAAATTGCAAAATAGTACTCCTTACTATGCGCAGTGAACCTTTGACTGTCGACAAAATAATAAAAGGAATTCGGCCTGAGGGTTTTATATCCAAAAGTGACATCAATTTTGAACAGTTCCCTGTAATTTGTAAAAACATTATTAAGGGTGAAATATTCAGAAGTGATACCATTGTTGAATCTCAAAGAGAACTGTTTAAGAAAAATATAAATTGGGACAATCACGACAATCAAATTTTAATTCTAATCTCTGAAGGCGTAAAAACAGTAAATCTTCCGGAATATATCCCTCTTTCAATGAGCGCTATAGAAAAAAGGAAAGCCAACATAAAAGATCAGTTGTTAAAAGGAAAAGGGAGCGACAAAGATCTAATTGAAAAGGCTAAAACGCTGGGATTATTATAACAAGATCAGTATTCTCCTTTTTTATTTAAAGACACAAAAACAAAGGAGGCTGTCCTTTCAGACAGCCTTCCATTCAATCAATTTCTATTTAAAATCTACTATTTTATTATCTTTTTATCAGGCTGTGCCACACCGTCTACTTTCACCTTCAAAAAGTAGAAACCGTTGGTAAGATTACTGCCATCTACAGTTATAGTGTCATCATTGGCATCGTATGATTTAACAAACATCTTCTGTCCTAAACTGTTATAAATTAATACCTCTACTTTTTTCCCCGAAAATGAATCAGAACTAATGTTTATGACATCATTAAACGGATTTGGATAAGCTTTAAAAGCTGCTTTGCTTTCAAAATCAACACTGCCCAAAGTAGGAAAAGTAAAAGGATTAACTGTAGCGGGCGTTGTAATTAAAGCTTGCGGTCCTGCACTGTAGGCATATCGTATTACTGCAAAACTTTTTCCGTCTGTACTTACGGCTGCTTCAAAATAACCATAATAAGGAATGCCGTTTTTAACAAATGTAAATCCAATGAATCCCGTTTTTCCATTCCAGTTATTATAAGCAGGACTGCTAATCATTGCATCTCCTGACGAATTCCAGTTGTTGCTTCCTCCAATTGTCTGATTGGTTCCAATAAAACTAATTGAACTTGTTCCTGTTTCACTTACTAAACCGTTATTGGTCAAAAATTTCACGCCCTCTTCGCCATACTGCAGCTTAAATTCGGTATCGTTTCCATCTACCTCGGCAGTAATTCTGAAGGATCCCGAAGGACTCGCAGCCGAAACTACTATCGGGGTCGGCAAATCTACTTTAACAACAACATAAGCGTTTGTAAAAGTAAAATCAGTAGTGAACGATTTATTTTCTAAAACTGCTGATCCGCCGGTAATAGCCGGATCTAAAAAGGTAATTGTAGCTGTAGTGGCATTGGCTGCCTCATTAGCAATGGCTTTGCCCTGATAACTTACCTGAACCGTAGTGTTATTTACTACACTCACACTAGCAGTTAAACCCGATGGTAAACCTGTTATAGTAAAATCTGTCCCCTGAACTAAATTGCCTGAACTTTTTGTAAAAGTTCCACCATTTGTTGTCAGTTGTACCGTTACTGTGGTTGTAAAAGTTCCGTTATTTGTTAATTTATCTTCAGCGATTGTTGTCGGATTGTTACTCATCTTAACCACCCCCAACTGGAGAGGCGTAGTAATTGAAGCTGTAGGAGCTGTATTATAGGCATATTTGCTGATCGTATAACTCTGACCATCGGCACTTACAACCGTTTCAAAATAACCATAATAAGGCACTCCATTCTTCGTATATTTAAAACCTATAAAACCTGTTTTGCCGTCCCAAACTGTATAAGTACTGCTTCTTAAAGTAGGAACTCTTGTCCCGTTCCAATTGCTTGCTGCACCAATTGTGACGTTATAGCCTAAGTACGAGATATTGTTAATTCCTGATTCGCAAACCAAATCCTTATCATAATTTTCTAACTTTAAGTCATTGCCGTCAATAAATAACCCGTAGCTGGTATGATCTGCATCTGCCGTAATATTAAACGGATTCCATTTAGAACCTGTAACAGATACTGTTAAAGGAGTTGGAAGATCAACATAAATAATTTTATAAGCGTTCTTAAAAATAAACTTAGTTGTAAAATAATCCGTATCAAGAATCGCAGCTCCTCCGGTAATTGCAGGATTCAGGAAAGTAACAGTCGCCGTGACTGTATTTGAAGCTTCATTGGCCGTCGCTTTACCCGTATAACTCAACTCAGCTGTTGTACTGTTTAATAAAGTAATTACAGGAGTCAAACCTGCTGGCAATCCTGTAACGGTAAAATCTGTTCCCTGAACTAAATTTCCTGAACTTTTTATAAAAGTCCCACCGTTTGTTGTTAACTGAATTGTGATTTTTGTTTCAAAACTTCCATCATTAGTTACAGCATTTTCATTGATTTCATCCGGTGTGGTGGCTAAATGAACAGAAAGATCTGCCGGAATATCCTCCGTAAGTATACCTGCCAGAGGTTCTGTATTGTAAGCATATTCTAACAATGTGTAGGCAGTTCCCTTAGCATTTACTTTCACCTTAAACCAACCATAACATGGTTCATCAGCTATTGTAAATTTAAAACCAATATAGCCCGTCTTACCATCCCATGATTTATAACCCGCATTTCTTAAATTGTGCAGATCAGGATAACTGCCCCCTTCAATAAAATTACTGTTGCCATCAATAAGTTGATTGGCTCCAATCAAACTCATGTTTAAAGAATTGCCCTCACAAACAATAGACTTTGTATAGGTTTCTAATTTAAGATCACCCTTATCCACAAAAACTCCATAATCCTGTTGATCGGCATCCGCTGTAATTCTGAAGAATTTCCACGTATTTTCAGCATCCACGGTATAATTCAGATCTTTCACATGTACAATCGCGTAAGGATCTCTGAAATTAATTTTAACAGCTGCAACAGAAGTTGACAATACTGCCACCCCACCTGTAATAGCAGGATTTAAAAAGGTTACTGCTACCTGAGTACTATTTTCTTTCAAATGCACCGCAGCATTTCCTGTAAAAGCCAATTGAACTTCGGTAGTACTTATTACATTTAGTTTAGCCGTCAAACCAGCCGGAACACCTGTGATCGTATAATCAACTCCGGGAGTTAGTACTCCTGAATTTTTGACAAAAGTTCCATTGTTCGTCGTTAATTTAAAAGAAGAAATTTGAGAAATGCTTCCATTATTAACAGCACTCTCCGAAAGAGAAGCCGGAGAAACACTTAACGCCACTTTATCTGTGATTCCGGTATAAATGGTTCCGCCCGGTTGTGTATTATAAGCATATTCTACAATACTGTATCCTGAACCGTCTGCAGCAACAACTGCTTTTAACCAACCGTAACATTTTTCTCCATCAATGGTGTATTCGAAACCTAAATAATCCGTTTTTCCGTCCCATGCCTTATAAGAAGAGGTTCTAAGATCTAATTGGTTCGGATATGCTCCCGGCGCTGTAAAATTACTGCTTGCATTAATTGCGGCATTAAAGCCGAGAGGAGTAATATTATTAGTTCCTGTATTGGTTACCAGTCTTTTTCCGTAAGTTTCAACTTTTAAATGATTGGCTGCGAATCGCCAGGCACCATATTTTACATCATCTCCTTTTTCAAGCGCAAAATATTTCCAGGTAGACGTTGGCGTAACTGTCATATCGGGTATATCTACATAGAAAATACCGTAAGGATCTCTAAACTTAAAATTCCAACTCAAACCATCACAAAGCATACCACTCACTCCACCATTTAATGCAGGGGCTAACAATGTAATTCCACCGCTGGCAGTATTACTTGCGTTATGATTCGTTGCCGTTCCGCTTATAGTAACGGTAGCCTGATTGCTACTGTTTATAACAATCGCAGCACTTAAACCAGCGGGCAGATTAGAACTAAAATCTACCCCGGAAGTTAAAGCTCCCGACGATTTCGAAAAGACGGTTCCATTTAAAGTAATTACAGCGTTGCCAGTAACCGTTCCGTTATTAGCAATATCTTCTTTAAAACTTGTAACATTTGTGGTTACACTACTTCCGATTGAATTAACACCGGTATCGATCAAATTTTGTGCTGACCATAATGTTTTTCTTGCAGCGTGTTGTAAAGCGGCAAGCATTCTCGCTACCTGTCCTTGTGTAAACATCTTACTGCATCCTTGTGCAGCATTGTACCCCATATAATTCTCGATATTTACTTTGTCACCGTCGCAATTCGTTCCCGGTACACAGCCTAAAGAATGTTTTCCGTCTTCTTTTGGAGTATCATCCACTTCATCAGTCCCTGTGCAGCCACCATCAAAAGTATGGATCAAATTCAGGAAATGACCAAACTCGTGAGTCAGTACTGAGGCAAATTCTTTATTGGTATTTTCTCCCAGATAAGCTCCGTTATAAACGCATCTTGCCAATTTATTATCGGACATCCACGAATCCGGGTACCAGCAAACTCCTGAATTATTGGTAGCTCCATCAGCATACAAATCATTCTGAATGTAAACGTTCATGTACTTGTAATTGTCCCAGGCATCTGCCTGAATTTGACTATCGTACCCACTCCCGTTGCCATATCCGTCTTTTTTTCTTTCAAAAATTACACCGGTGGTACATTTTCCATTGGGATCTATCTGTGCGAGTTTAAACTCAATATTTAAGGTTCCCCTTCTTGCCTGAAAAAAGGGCTCTACAGTATTGAAGTCATCATTCAGACCCTGAAAATCCTCATTAAGATGTTTTAAAGCTGTTTGTATTTTTTCAAGAGTAACTGTTTTACCATTAAACGATGTACCATACACGTGAAAAACAACCGGTATGGTATAAGTAGTATTTACCGAACTTTTATTGGTTTTCAACTTTTTAGCGTATTCTTTACTAAAAAAATTAAACGCTTTACTTTCTTTCAATGAACCGGGGTGGTTCTTTAATTGTAATTCATTGACCTCTTTTGTGCGACAGCTGTGTGAAGGCTCGATTAGATCCTGTGCTTTAATTCCCTGCATACTCCAGAGGCAACACAATACTAATAAAAGTAGTTGTTTTTTCATAATACTTGTTTTGGTTTAGTTTTGTTATTTTGTTAATTATTTACAGAACACATAATTTAAATCTTAATTTATTACGATTTAAATCAAGATACTCCACTTATTATATGAATTAACTTTTCAAATCTAACTTTAACCCAAATGTTATCTTTATGCTATATTAGTATGAAATGATATTATATTATTGTTTTTCAGGGCGACACGATTTTTTAACACAACTTATCTTCTATTTTTCAAAGTTCAGTTTAAAAATTGAGAAGTTTTTTTTATCACAAACACTAAAAAAGAGCCCCTAAATGAAGTTTACAAATTGGTTTTGAATGCTTTGTATTTTCACTTTTATAAATCCGGGATTCTAATCTGATAAAATGATTCAAACGCAACAATATAAAATAAGAAAATACGTTCAAACAGTTCTAACTTTAATTACATTATGGAATACTCAAAAAATTACACTGCTGCGGACGCACACATAGACATACAAGGCATTATGGACGGTTTATATTACCCTTTTTATATGGAAGAATGCCGTCATGACTTTGTTCGGGAGGTTTTAGGTTTTGATTTTGTGCAACAGGCTCAAAATGGCGTATTTATGGTTTTATCCGAATACAGTATCAAATTTATCCGCTCGCTAAAAAAAGACGACAATTTTGATGTTACTTGTGCTGTTTATACCGATGCTCAGGGATTACCGCGTTTGCATTTCAAACAATCGATTATAAAAAACGGAAAAACAATGGCTACGGCTGTATTTACAGGAACCTGTATTCCCGCTACCGGAGGCAGACCATATTTGCCTGAAGAATTGAAAAGTAATTTTGTTGATGCACCTTCATTACAGCTATAAGTAGAGAAAAATCTCTTTCGAAAACATAATATAAATCAATTTCTCTTCTTTGGGATTAGGCTTGTGCCCTTTCAGGGCTAAAACAATCATTATCAATATCCCTTTCATAGTGCTTCGCACTATGCTAGAGCTAAGGCTCTTTCAGAGCGATAGATGGTATTAAACGGGTTATGCAATGCTTCCTTTACCGCAAAGCTTTTTTAAATTATAAAACTCCCGGCATCAAAAAAATATCTTGCTATGATATCTAAGAAGTAGTTAAAACAAAAAATCCCAAACTCCAGTTTTAAATTTGGAATTTGGGATTTGAAATTTATTCTTTTATCAGATCTAGTCTAAAACGAAGCTTACATTTACATTTGCTGTAATTTCAATTTCTCCAACTGCAAGCGTTTCATGTTCAGCACCACCGTTAGTATCCATAGCCATTGATTTCATAGCTGCATACATCGGTCTAGGATTGTATACTTGAGAATTGTCTGAAATTGCAATCGCTTTACCTACTTTTTGTCCTAAAACTGAAACGTAGTCTTCCGCTTTTGCCTTAGCATCTTTAATCGCTAATTTACGAGCTTCTGATTGGTGTTGTGCTAATTTAGAAGATTCAAAAGAAACATTATCGATACGATTGATTCCTTGTTGTACCAAACCTTCCATTACTTCATCGTACTTAGATAAATCTTTCAATACAATTTCTACAGTCTGAGTAGCATTATAACTTGTTTTCTTTTTTTCGTAATCGTATTGCGGATTAAGCGAAACTTGTTTCGTTTTGTAATCAGCAACAGGAACATTCATTTTTTTAATAAATTTCAAAACAGCGTCAATTTTTTCGTCGTTTTGTTTTTTGACATCTTTAGCATTATTCCCTTTTGTTTCCACCGTAGCTGAAATACAAACCTGATCTGGTGCTATTTTTACTTTTCCTTCACCACTTACATTGATTTGAGGAATTTGTTTGACTTCTTGTGCGTAAGACATAGACATAAACATGATGGTTAAAAATAATACTACTTTCTTCATTTTTATTATATTTAAATTATTTGATTAGTGACCTTTCAAAAGTTGTGCCATTGTTACAATTTCCCCAATTTAGCCATCACAAAAAGGATCAAAATTGGGATTGCCAACAATATTACCATTAAGCTATGATCTACAAACAAGGAAGGTTCTTTAATCAAAGTTATGAAATATCCGCCAATTGCACCTCCAAAATGTGCTGTATGTCCAATATTATCATTTTTCGCCTTCATTCCGTATATCGAATACAATAAATATAAAATTCCAAATAAATAAGCCGGCATTGGTATAACAAAAAAGATTCCCAACATCATATCCGGCTGTAACAATATCGCGGAATATAAAACTCCTGTCACCGCACCAGATGCCCCTACTGCACGGTAACTATAATCGTTTTTATGAAACAGCATCGTTAATAAACTCCCGAAAATTAAACTCCCGAAATAAATTAACAGAAAAGAAAAATTACCCAGCCATTGCAGTACCACCGGAGCAAAAAACCAAAGTGTAAGCATATTAAAAAGCAAATGCATCATATCGGCGTGTAAAAAACCGGATGAAAGCATTCTTATTTGTTCTCCTGAGCGAATACTTCCTACATGAAACTCATATTTTCTAAAAAAAGCAAGATTGTTGAAACCCTGATAACTAATCAAAACATTGGCAACTATAATTCCAATCAAAATGGTATTCATAAAAAACTTTTAATGTGAATTGTAAATATAATCATTCTTAAACATATGTTAGCATCAATTCAAAATATCGCTCGTAATTCATTTTTGCTTTATATTTGTAAAAAAAACAATACATGCAATTTCTCGTTTATATAATAGCCTATCCTTTTCTATGGCTTATCTCTATTCTCCCATTCCGAATATTTTACTGGTTTTCTGATTTTGTTTGTTTTCTGATTTACAGAATCGTAGGCTATCGCAAAAAAGTAGTACGTGAAAACTTAAAACTTACTTTGCCACATTTAAACGATGCTGAGCGAAAAGAAATCGAAAAGAAATTCTATAGTCACATGTGCGACATGTTTCTGGAAATGATCAAAACGATGAGCATTTCACCTGAAGAAATGGAAAGAAGATTTAAGACTACGAATATTGAGATTGTAAACGAGTATGCGAAAAAAGGTAAAAGTACCATTCTGGTAGCTGCGCACTACGCCAGTTATGAATGGCTTTTAACCATGAACACTAAAATTGCTTTTCAGGGTATAGCAGTCTATAAAAAAGTGGCCAACCCCTACTTTGATAAATTGGTTCGAAAAATACGTTCTAAATACGATACGGAACTAGTCGAAACCAGAAAAGCGATTCCAACAATGGCTCAAAACCAGCGTAACGGAATTTTAAGTATGTACGGTTTAGCCAGCGACCAATCGCCTAAACTGGACCGAATTTTCCATTCGATGAAATTTATGGGAATTGAAGTTCCAGTGCATACAGGTGCCGAAATGCTAGCCAAAAAATACGATCTGAGTGTTATTTTTGTAAAAGTAAAAAAAGTAGCCAGAGGGTATTACGAAGCGACCTTTGTACCAATCGCCGATAATCCGAATGATTATGAGAACTTTGATATTACTGAAAAGTATTTAAGAGAAGTGGAAAAACAAATTTATGAAGCACCTGAATTCTATTTATGGACGCACAAAAGATGGAAACACAGGATAGAGTAATTTTTTTATGAAATGTGAGATGTAAAATGTGACTTGTGAGTTTTTGGTGTTCAAACCTAAAATACTTTTTCGCTTTTCACTTTTGAGTCTTCAAAATAAAAAAACACCTTTTTCAATATGAAAAAGGTGTTTTTTGTTTGTTATAAGAATGCACATTAAATTCCTGCGATCGCTTTTATTTCATCAATAATTCGAAGTGCCAATACGTCGGCTTTTTCCTGAGAAGGAGCTTCTGTATAAATCCTGATGATTGGCTCCGTGTTTGATTTTCTTAAATGAACCCATTCAGTAGCAAAATCAATTTTCACACCATCAATTGTACTGATATCTTCGTTTTTATATTTTTCGGTCATGGCTTCTAAAATTGCATCAACATCGATTTGTGGTGTTAATTCAATTTTATTTTTACTCATATAATATTCCGGGTAAGAAGCACGCAATGCCGAAACTGACATCTTTTTATTTGCCAAATGGGTTAAAAATAAAGCAACTCCCACCAAACTATCTCTTCCGTAATGAGATTCCGGATAAATAATTCCACCGTTACCTTCACCTCCAATAATAGCATTGTTTTTCTTCATTAACGCTACCACGTTTACTTCACCTACAGCACTTGCTTCGTATTTCCCACCATGAGCAACAGTTACATCGCGCAAAGCACGGGAGGATGACATGTTCGAAACTGTATTCCCCGGAGTTTTACTCAACACATAATCAGCGCAGGCTACCAAAGTATATTCTTCCCCAAACATTTCCCCATCTTCAGAGATAAAAGCCAGACGATCAACGTCCGGATCAACAACTACTCCTAAATGCGCTTTCTCTTTCACTACTAATTCCGAAATATCCGTTAAATGCTCTTTTAATGGTTCCGGATTGTGAGGAAAATGTCCGTTTGGTTCGCAGTATAATTTTACGACCTCCACACCCATTTGTTCCAATAATTTTGGAATAATAATTCCTCCTGATGAATTTACACCATCAACAACTACTTTGAATTTTGCCGCTTTTACAGCTTCAACATCAACCAAAGGCAAATTCAAAACCTCGTCGATATGAATATCCATATAAGCATCGTTTATTGTAATCTCACCCAAGCTGTCAACATCTGAGAAATCAAAAGCCTCTGCTTCTGCAATTTCAAGAATTTTTGCACCTTCTTCTCCGCTTAAAAACTCACCTTTTGCGTTCAACAATTTCAAAGCGTTCCATTGTTTCGGATTGTGAGAAGCCGTTAAAATAATCCCTCCGTCTGCTTTTTCTAACGGAACAGCTACTTCTACTGTTGGTGTTGTAGAAAGTCCTAAATCAATTACATTAATTCCTAAACCTATTAGCGTATTAACTACAAGATTGTGAATCATTGGTCCTGAAATTCTTGCGTCACGACCAATCACCACCGTTAATTTTTCTTTTGATGTGTTGTTTTTCAAAAAAGTACCGTAGGCTGATGCAAATTTTACAGCATCAACAGGAGTCAGGTTATCTCCTACTTTTCCACCGATTGTTCCTCGTATTCCTGAAATTGATTTTATTAAAGTCATTTTTGTGAGTTATGGTTATTTTTTTATCACAAATATAGAAAAGTTACTAAGATTCTAAGGTGCTAAGATTCTAAGTTTTCAGATTTTAAACATGAAGCTATCTGTCATTCATTAAAACGATGTCAAAAAGTTTTTATACTTTTACTAAAATTACGCAGTGTCTTCACAACTAAGAACCTCACAAACTTTAAAAACACATGAATTTCCTAGCTCATATCTATCTTTCAGGTGAAAATGATTTGATTAAAATTGGCAACTTTATGGCCGATGGAATTCGCGGTAAACAGTTTGAACATTTTCCGGAAGATGTTCAAAAAGGAATTCTTTTACATCGTTTTATAGACACTTATACTGATTCTCATGATGTTTTCAGACAAAGTACCAAACGTTTACATGAGAAATACCATCATTATGCAGGCGTAATTGTTGATATTGTCTACGACCATTTTTTAGCCAAAAACTGGGAAAAGTATTCCGATGAAAAACTAGATCGTTTTGTGAATCAATTTTACAGATCGCTGCATGAAAACTATCCTATCCTGACTGAAAAAACACAAGATATGATGCCGTATATGATCAAACAAAACTGGCTTTTGAGTTATCAGACTGTTGAAGGAATACATCAGATTTTAACTCAGATGGACCGAAGGAGATCAAAAAACCAATCCAACATGCAATTTGCTAGTGCTGAACTAAAGGAATTCTATCCGGAATTTGAACATGAGTTCACGCTCTTCTTTGAGGATATGAAAAACCAGGCCAATCAAAAATTACTGTCTCTTTAATACTGCTTTTTACCAAACAAAAGCACCAAATAATACCTTTTAATTTTACATCAACATGAAAAAAATAACTTTCTTATTTACGCTGATCTATATTAGCTGTACTGCACAGCAAAACCCAATAAAGCCAACCGGACTCGTAGTTTCGAAAGCGATGGTGGTTTCGGCACGTGCAGAAGCTTCTAAAGTTGGGGCAGATATCATGAAAAAAGGCGGTAATGCCTTTGACGCAATGGTGGGTACCGAACTGGCACTGGCTGTTGCTTTTCCGTATGCAGGAAATATTGGCGGTGGCGGTTTTATGGTTTACCGAAAAGCCAATGGTGAAGTTGGATCATTGGATTATCGTGAAAAAGCACCACTGGCTGCAACAAAAGACATGTTCCTTGATAAAGACGGAAATGTCATTAAAGGAAAAAGCACCGAAACAGCTTTAGCGATTGGAGTTCCTGGTACTGTTGCCGGAGTTTTTGCGGTTCATAAGAAACTAGGATCTCTTCCGATGTCTGAAATTTTAAAACCTGTTATTGCCCTTGCCGAAAAAGGTGTGATCGTAACCTTAAAACAGCAAAAGCAACTGGAAGCTTATCATGACGCTATTGTAAAAGTAAATGGACCGAATACCCTTATGGCAGGAAAATTTAAGGAAAATGATACAATCAAATATGCCGCTCTGGCCAGCACTTTGAAGCGTATTCAAAAGAACGGAAAAGATGAATTTTACAAAGGTCAGACTGCTAAAACTTTAGTAAATTATATCCAGAAAAAAGGAGGAATCATAACTCTTAAAGATTTAGAAAAATACGAAGCCAAATGGAGAAAACCATTACAGTTTGATTATAAAGAACTGAAAATAACATCCATGTCACCACCAAGCAGCGGCGGAATTTGTCTGGCTCAAATTATGAAAATGATTAGTCCTTTTTATTTATCCAAAATGGGACACAATACTCCGGAATCCATTCAGGTGATCGTTGAAGCTGAACGAAGAGCTTATGCGGACAGAAGTCAGTTTTTAGGCGATCCGGATTTTGTAAAAATTCCGATGAATGCTTTATTGTCTGATGCCTATTTAAAAGACAGAATGTCGAGTTTCAATGCTGAAAAAGCGAGTTTATCTTCTGAAATTAAAGAAGGAAAAGTAACGTACAATGAGAGTACCGAAACGACTCATTATTCGATCGTGGATGCACAAGGAAATGCCGTTGCCGCTACTACAACCATAAATGATGCCTTTGGATCAAAATACTACTGTGATGAATTAGGTTTCTTTTTAAACAATGAAATGGACGATTTTAGTGCAAAACCGGGATCTCCTAATATGTTTGGCCTGGTAGGAAATGAAGCGAACAGTATTGCTCCTCAAAAAAGAATGCTGAGCTCAATGACTCCAACAATTGTCGAAAAAAACGGTAAACTCTTTATGGTAGTAGGTACTCCGGGCGGATCGACTATTATCACCTCGGTATTACAGGCAATTTTGAATGTATATGAATATAATTTAAGCATGCAGGAAGCCGTTAATGCTCCACGTTTTCACCATCAGTGGCTTCCGGATCTTATTACATTTGAACCTGGTGCCTTTAGCAACGTTACAATTGACAAGCTAAAAGCAAAAGGATATCTGATCAATGAAAAAAACGCTCCCGTAATTGGTAAACTGGATTGTATTTTGATTCTTCCGGACAATTCTCTTGAAGGCGGGGCTGATTTTCGTGGAGACGATACAGCAGTAGGTTTTTAATTTAGTTCTTTATTTGTATTTATTTATAACATTATAGAGTAAATTTGTATTTCCCTAACCATTTACAAACGGCATGCTAAAAAAATATTTTAGAAAACTAGAAAACATTATCGCTTTAGGACAATCGTTAATGACCCCGAAGCAATTTATTTTCCTGTCAAGCGTTTTAATTGGTATTTCCTGCTCTTTGGCGGTAATTGTTTTAAAAACTTTTGCCCATAGTGTTTTTTCATTTGCCACTTATATCAACGGAATTTTAAAACTAAGCTTTATTAATAGTATCCTGCCGATTATCGGTATTGTACTTACTGTATTTGTGATCAAAAGGGTTTTGAACGGTAGCATCGAAAAAGGGACTTCACAAATACTATATGCCGTTGCAAAAAAAGCAAGTATAATTCCCAGAAAACAAATGTATGCACAAATCGTTACTAGTTCGTTAACGGTTGGTCTGGGAGGTTCTGCAGGTTTGGAAAGTCCTATTGTGATTACGGGAGCTGCTTTTGGATCGAATTTCGCCCAAAATTACAGACTCCCTTATAAGGATAGGACTTTGCTCATTGGCTGTGGTGTTGCTGCCGGAATTGCTGCGGCTTTTAATGCTCCTATTGCAGGAGTTCTTTTTGCCATTGAAGTTTTACTGGTAGACGTAAGCATTTCTGCCTTTACTCCTATTATGATCTCGGCTGCAACAGGCGCTTTAGTTTCTGCTATCGTTTTAGACGAAACCATTTTATTATCTTTCAAAAAACAGGAAGCTTTTAATTATCATAATATTCCGTTTTATGTTCTTTTAGGGATACTAACTGGTTTCATGGCTGTTTATTATGCCCGAAATTTTCAAAAAATTGAACATTATTTTGCCAGTCTAAAAATAGGAGCCTATAAAAAAGCCTTAATAGGCTCTTCGCTATTGGCCTTACTTATTTTTATTTTTCCAACATTATTTGGTGAGGGTTACGAGAGTATCAAAACGCTATCTGAAACTGATCCGGGGAAAATATTAAACAATACTTTATTTGAAGATTTCAGAAACAATCAGTGGGTTTTACTGTTGTTTGTAGGATGCACCATGATGGTCAAAGTTTTTGCTTCGGCACTTACCCTCGGAAGCGGCGGAAATGGTGGTAACTTTGCTCCCTCTCTATTTCTTGGGTCCTATTTGGGGTACTTTTTCTCTAAGTTTATTAGTCTAATTGGTCTATCAAAACTTCCTATTAGTAATTTTACAATGGTTGGAATGGCCGGAATCTTAAGTGGGTTGTTTCATGCTCCGCTAACCGCCATTTTCTTAATTGCCGAAATTACGGGTGGTTACAGCTTAATGATTCCGCTAATGATTGTATCTTCAATCAGTTTCGCTATTTCAAAACGTTTTGAAAAATATTCCTTAGACGTTAAGGGCTTAGCTAAAAAAGGGCACGCTTTTACAAGTAATAAGGATTCCAATATATTATCTACCTTAGATATTGATTCGATCATCCAATGCGACTACCTAACGGTGCATCCGGATGAAAATTTAGGCAAACTTGTCGATCTTATCTCACACTCCAACCAAGTGGTCTTCGCTGTCGTAAACAATGAGAAAGAACTTGTTGGTATTGTTCATTTTAATGATATTCGTGAAATTATATTTAATGCTTATCGTGTTAAATATACTGCCATTAAAGATGTAATGAAAACACCGCTAGTTACTATTTCTTCTTCTGACAGTATGGAAATTGTAATGAGTAAATTTGAACAATCCAAAACAGCCTTTCTTCCCGTTATCCGAAACGAAAAATACTATGGTTTCATCTCCAAATCTATAGCACTTGAAGCCTATAGAACCAAACTGCGTTCTATGACAATTGAGTAGTCTTAATATCGGATAGGTTAAAATTTTGGATTATCCGATATTAAGAAGTACTTTTGTTGGGTAATGTGGGATATAGACTTAACATATAGAACTGAATTTCAATCTACCTTTGATCGATTGTATCAAAAAAGGCTCGATCTGCAGAACAGCAGACCACTGCCGAACATTGCTTTGCATAAAATCAGAGAGAGTTTATCTTTAGAATGGACCTATAATTCGAACAGCATCGAAGGTAACACTATGAGCTTACGCGAAACACAAATGGTCATTCAGGAAGGCATTACCATCAAAGGAAAATCGCTTCGGGAACATTTTGAAACCCACAATCATGATAAGGCGATTGATTATCTGTATGAAATTATAGACGATACCTACAAACTCCGAAGCATTGATATTTTGTCGATTCACGGATTAGTTTTGCGTTCTATTGAAGATGATTTTGCCGGCCGTTTGCGCAACGGAGGTGTCCGTATCTCCGGAGCTAATTTTATGCCGCCCAATGCCAACAAAGTTTCAGATTATCTCGATGAATTAATTGATTTTATCAATACAAATCCATTAGATCTCAACGATATTGAATTGGCTACGATTTATCATCATAAGTTGGTCTGGATTCATCCTTTTTTTGATGGAAATGGCCGTACAGTGCGCTTAAGTATGAATTTATTGCTAATGCGTTGTGGCTTTCCTCCGGCTATTATCCTAAAAAATGACCGAAAGAAATATTACGAAGCCCTTAATCAGGCAAACAATGGCAATTATCAGAAATTAACTCTTTTGATGTGTCAAGCTTTAGAACGAACTTTAAATATCTATCTAAATGCAATGCCGGGCAACGATTACGATTATCAAAAAATATCTGATATTGTAAGCGAACCTGAAACCCCATACGGTCAGGAATATGTAAGTTTACTTGCCAGAACAGGTAAAATAGATGCTTATAAAGAAGGCCGAAACTGGTACACTACCAAAGAAGCCATCGAAGAATATATGCTTACACGCAAAAGAAAACGCTAACTTTGGTTAGCGTTTTTTGTTACTATTTGTAACATAAACTTTTACAATCCAGTATAAAAAGAACAAATCAAAGTGGTAACTTTGCCTTTTGCTCAAATTTATGTTAGAAAAAGACAATACTATTGAAGTTCTTGGTGCAAGAGTTCATAATCTAAAAAATATAGACATTTCAATTCCGCGTGAAAAACTGGTAGTTATTACCGGTCTGTCGGGCTCGGGAAAATCATCTTTGGCATTTGATACTATTTATGCCGAAGGACAGCGTCGCTATGTAGAAACGTTTTCGGCTTATGCCAGACAGTTCCTTGGAGGCCTGGAGCGTCCCGATGTAGATAAAATCGACGGACTTTCACCCGTAATTGCAATTGAACAAAAAACAACCAGTAAAAGTCCGCGCTCGACTGTTGGAACTATTACCGAAATCTACGATTTCCTAAGACTTCTTTACGCCAGAGGTGCCGACGCGTACAGCTACAATACGGGAGAAAAAATGGTTTCTTATTCTGACGAGCAAATCAAAGATTTAATCATACAGGATTTTAACGGAAAACGCATCAATATATTAGCTCCTGTAATTAAGGCCAGAAAAGGTCATTATGCAGAGTTGTTCCAGCAAATTACCAAACAAGGTTTTCTAAAAGTACGTGTCAATGGTGAAGTTCAGGATTTAGTTTCCGGAATGAAACTAGACCGTTACAAAACGCACGATATTGAAATTGTAGTCGACAGAATGCTGATTGAAAATACCGAAGACAATCAGAAACGTCTTTCTGAAAGCATCAATACGGCGATGCACCATGGAGAAAACGTTTTGATGATTTTGGATCAGGACACTAATGAAGTACGCTATTTCAGTAGAAATCTGATGTGCCCTTCGACGGGTATTTCGTATCAAAATCCAGAACCTAATTTATTCTCTTTCAACTCTCCCAAAGGAGCTTGTCCACATTGTAACGGTTTAGGAACGGTGCACGAAATCAATGTCAAAAAAATTATTCCAAATCCGAAATTATCTATTAAAGCGGGAGGTTTTGCTCCCCTTGGCGAATACAAATCTTCATGGATATTTAAACAATTAGAAGTTATTGGTGAAAAGTATGGTTTTAAAATAACAGATCCTATTGAGAAAATTTCTGAAGAAGCCATGAATACAATTCTACATGGCGGAAAAGAGAAATTCACCGTAAATTCTAAAGACCTTGGCGTAACCCGCGATTACAAAATAGATTTTGAAGGAATTTCCCATTTCATCAAAAATCAGTATGACGAAAGTGCCTCTACTACAATTAAACGTTGGGCAAAAGATTTCATGGACGAAGTTAATTGTCCCGTTTGTGAAGGTTCCCGTTTGAAAAAGGAAGCTCTGTTTTTCAAGATTAATGAAAAAAATATCACTGATTTGTGTGATATGGATATTTCTGATTTAACCACCTGGTTCCTGGATTTACATACCCACCTGACTGACAAACAACTCCTTATTGCTTCAGAGGTCGTTAAAGAAATCAAGGATCGCTTAAACTTCCTGATGAATGTTGGTTTGAATTATCTGGCTTTAAGCCGAAGTTCAAAATCACTTTCGGGAGGCGAAGCGCAGCGCATCCGTCTGGCTACTCAAATTGGATCACAGCTGGTTGGTGTTTTGTACATTCTGGATGAACCAAGTATTGGCTTGCATCAGAGAGATAATGAAAAATTGATTAAATCATTAGAACAATTACGTGATATCGGGAACTCGGTTATTGTGGTTGAACATGATAAAGACATGATCGAAACTGCCGATTATGTAATTGACATTGGTCCAAAAGCCGGTAAATATGGTGGTGAAATCATCAGCATTGGAACTCCAAAAGAAACCTTAAAATCTAATACTATTACCGCTCAATACCTGAACGGTAAAATGAAACTGGAGATTCCAAAGGAACGCCGTAAAGGAAACGGTAAATCACTAAAACTTACAGGAGCGACCGGAAACAACCTGAAAAATGTTTCGATCGAATTGCCTTTAGGACAATTGATTTGCGTGACAGGTGTTTCAGGGAGTGGAAAATCAACTCTAATTAACGAAACACTCTATCCTATTTTAAACGCTTACTATTTTAATGGTGTTAAAAAACCGCAACCGTATAAAAAAATTGAGGGATTAGAACATATCGATAAAGTAATAGATATCGACCAAAGTCCAATTGGAAGAACTCCACGTTCGAATCCGGCGACCTATACTGAAGTTTTTACAGAGATTAGAAACCTGTTTACCATGACTTCTGAAAGTATGATTCGCGGTTATAAAGCAGGGCGTTTTAGTTTTAACGTAAAAGGCGGACGCTGCGAAACCTGCGAAGGATCTGGGGTTAGAACTATCGAAATGAACTTTTTACCAGATGTCTACGTAGAGTGCGAAACCTGTCAGGGCAAGCGCTTTAACAGAGAAACACTCGAAATTCGATACAAAGGAAAATCAATTTCAGATGTTTTAAACATGACTGTTGACGAGGCAGTTCCATTTTTCGAAAACATTCCGAAAATCTATCGAAAAGTAAAAACTATTCAGGATGTTGGATTGGGATATATTACACTCGGACAACAAAGCACAACATTATCCGGCGGAGAAGCACAACGCATCAAACTGGCTGGTGAGTTATCCAAAAAAGATACCGGAAACACCTTTTATATTCTGGACGAACCTACGACTGGATTGCATTTTGAAGACATTCGTGTTTTGATGGACGTGATTAATAAATTGGTAGACAAAGGAAATACAATCCTGGTAATCGAACACAATATGGACGTGATTAAACTTGCCGATTATATTATCGATATTGGCCCTGAAGGTGGAAAAGGTGGCGGACAATTGATCGCCAAGGGAACTCCCGAAGAAGTAGTTAAAAACAAGAAAAGCTATACCGCTAAATTTTTAAAAAAGGAATTAGAATAAAAATATCATTGCCAGGGTTTAAAACCTTGGCAATGACTTTTGTCTCCCTTTGAAATTAAATCAACTAAATAATATTTGGTCGAGCCTATGGCTCTTTTTATTGTTATGTCCATTTTATTCGACGGATTAAAATCCATCGCTACAATATTGACCGAGCCTATGGCTCTTTTAATGTTACACCTGTTTGATATGACGGAATAAAATCCGTTATCAATAAACCAACCACATGAATAAGTTCCGTAGGAACAACATATTTGTAGCAACGGATTTTAATCCGTTGAAATAAAGAAACCATCGCAGAAGAGAGTTCCATAGGAACGATATATATTTATCCGTAAATCAAAACCTTTTAAGACAAGATAAAGAATTACCACAAAACCGTTTTAATTTACTGATAATGAATAACAACTCAATACCCCCTTTTATTTAGATGCTATATTTAAATTAATAAATTTTATTTTTTGCACCAATTCACAAAAAAAGGCTTAATTTAGCTAGCCTTTTTGTCAAAATCTCAAATTTTGACAGTGCTTTTTTTGATAGAAAAACAACCATTCGATCAAAAATATGTAAACAGGCACCACTCTTTTGTCCATGCTAAAAAGAGAACAATTTTAAAATAATATAAATTATAAAATACCTAAAATGAGATTAGAAGATTTTGATAATGATGAGGATAAAGTAATTCAGGACCGTTTAAAACAAAAAACGTGGAATGAAATCAGAACGAATGACAGCTGGGCGATTTTTAAAATCATGGCTGAATTTGTAAACGGTTACGAAAGTATGGGGCGTATTGGTCCATGTGTATCGATTTTCGGTTCGGCAAGAACAAAACCAGAAGACAAATACTATTTATTAGCCGAGAAAATTGCTTATAAAATCAGTAAAGCAGGTTACGGAGTTATCACAGGAGGTGGTCCCGGAATCATGGAAGCCGGAAACAAAGGAGCTCACTTAGGTGGTGGAACTTCGGTTGGATTAAACATCGAATTGCCTTTTGAGCAACATTTCAATCCTTATATCGACCACGATAAAAACCTTAATTTCGATTATTTCTTTGTGAGAAAAGTAATGTTCGTAAAATATTCACAAGGTTTTGTGGTAATGCCGGGAGGTTTTGGAACTCTTGACGAAATGTTCGAAGCCATCACTTTGATTCAAACTAAAAAAATTGGAAAATTCCCTATTATATTAGTTGGAGTTGAATTCTGGTCAGGATTAATCGAATGGGTTAAAACTGTACTGGTAGAAAAAATGCACACGGTTAGCCCTGAAGATTTGAACTTATTTAAAATTGTAGACACTGAAGACGAAGTAGTTGACGTATTGGATAAATTCTACAAAAAGTACGATTTGAGTCCAAATTTCTAATAGAGACATCTGTCTTTTAAACGAATTTGAAAATTTAAATTTCGTACTTAACCGTTAAAAACTGAGACAAATATAGTACTGTGTATGATTCAGTTAAATAAAATACTACAAAAATTAAAAGCTGTTTTTTAAACAGCTTTTTTTATACTATTTTTACAAAAAACCAGAATCATTATTTACTTGTGAGTTTATTTATAATTTTAATCATTTGCTCTATCCTTGAAATCTTTTTATAAAATTATATTCTATCTTTTTGTTCTATTAAGCTCGATAAAACAATATGCGCAACATCAGTCTAAGATGGAAGTCGCTGTCAACATAGAACTCAAAACCCTGAATATCAAACAGGATATCACTTATCACAACACTTCAAATGATTCTTTGATTTCAATAGTTCTTAACGATTGGAACAATGCTTTTTCTGATAAAAACACACCATTAGCCAGACGATTTTCTGATGAATTTTACAGAGGTTTCCACTTAGCAAAAACTTCTGAAAGAGGGAGCACAACTGTTTTGAGTCTTACTGATTCAGACAATTCCGCACTTGAATGGGAAAGAACTGAAAAAAATCCCGATTATATCGTAGTAAAACTAAATAAAAAATTACGTCCGGGAGAAAAAATTGACTTGCACTTAATTTATATTGCCAAAATACCAAGTGACAAGTTTACTCGTTATGGTTTTGATCAAAATGGAGGAATGAATTTAAAAGACTGGTTCATAACTCCTGCCCGTTTTGAAAATCACCGTTTTATGAAATACGACAATTTCAATTTGGACGATATTGCCAATGCAAGTACAGATTATGAACTTGAAATAAAAATACCCAACCAGTATGCTATAACGACTGATTTGAATCCGGTTTCGAATGACACTACTAACTCTTCCTTTAAAACGTACCAGTTCTCAGGAAAAAACAGAACTGATTTTAGTCTGTTCATCGAAAAACAAAATGGTTTCACAAGTTACGATAACGGGTCACTTGAGGTACTTACAAATCTTAAAAACAAAAGACTAACCGAAATTCAGAGTGCGATTATCATCAATAAAGTAGTTACTTTTGCGAACTCTTTTATTGGAAAGTATCCACACCAAAGAATCACTGTTTCTCAGGTAGATTACGATCGAAATCCATTCTACGGACTGAACCAGCTGCCTTCGTTTATCAGTCCGTTTTCAGATGAATTTGTTTTTGAAATTACATTCCTGAAAACCTATCTGAATAACTACCTTAAAAACAGTCTGCGTCTGGACCCCAGAAAAGACAACTGGGTTTATGACGGGATTCAGATTTATGCGATGATGAAGTACATCGAAGAAAATCATCTGGATCAAAAAATGCTTGGAAGGCTCTCTGACATGAAACTCTTTTCTGGTTTTAACATCACTAATTTGACTTTCAACGAGCAATACAGCTATTACTATATGTTAATGGCTCGTAAAAATCTGGATCAGCCTTTGGGTGATCCGAAAAATACTTTAATCAAATTCAACGAACAAATCGCGAGTAAATATCGTGCAGGTTTAAGTTTTAGCTATTTAGATGATTATTTAAATCACAATATTGTTCCCGAAAGTGTGCAGGAATTCTACGATTTAAATAAAACGGAACAAACAAACCGATACGATTTAGAAAAAATACTAACCAAAAAAAGTCCAAAAAAGATTGACTGGTTTTTTAACACCATTATAGGATCACGTGACATCATCGATTATAAGTTCACCCATGTTTCTAGAACGAAAGACACTGTCGCTTTTCGAATTAAAAACAGAACCGGTATCTATGCTCCTATTCCTATATATGGAATTAATAAAAATGAAGTTGTTTTTAAAGAATGGGTCGAACCAAAAACAGCCGATTCAACCTATATTTTTGAAAGAAAAAATGCCGACAAAATTGTCATCAACTATGACAATGAGGTTCCGGAATACAACCAAAGAAATAATTGGAGGTCCATAAAAAGTTTGGTTATTACTAATCGTCCTATCAAATTTAATTTTGCCAAAGATCTCGAAGACCCTTATTACAATCAAATTTTATACATACCGACTCTTAATTATAACTATTACGACGGTCTGACTCCCGGTATGCGTCTTCACAACAAAACAATTTTAGACAAACCTTTTACGTTTGATATCGAACCGGCTTATTCCATTAATGCAAAAACTTTTTCCGGTTCTTCCTCATTTTCCTGGAATCAATACTATCGAAACAGCACCTTATATAATGTACGCTATTCCCTAAGCCAAAATTATTACCACTACGCTCCTGACGCCACCTATTTGAGACTGAATCCGATGGTACAGTTTAGAATACGTGAAGAAAATTTCAGAGATAACCGAAAACAACTGATCATGTTCAGACAGGTTATTGTAAATCGTGAAGCAAGTACTTACATCAAAGACAATTCCACTCCAAATTATTCTGTTTTTAATGCCCGTTACGTTAATACAAAAATGGAGCTGGTAAATCATTTTAATTTTATGACGGATGTTCAGTTCTCAGGAAAATTTGGAAAAGTAGCTGCAGAAATTGAATACAGAAGACTTTTTGAAAACAATCGCAAACTAAATTTAAGATTGTACGCCGGAAGCTTTTTATACAATCGAACAAACTCTGATTATTTTAGTTTTGGTTTAGACCGACCGTCTGATTATATGTTTGATTACAATTTTTTCGGCAGATCAGAAAGTACCGGAATTTTCAGTCAGCAATATATAATAGCCGAAGGTGGTTTTAAATCTAAAATAGCACCAAGATATGCCAATCAATGGATGGCTACCCTAAATGCGAGCTATGCTATTTGGAACTGGATTGAGGTTTACGGAGATGTAGGTTTAATGAGAAGCAAGCATCAAAGCGAAAATTTCAGATATGATAGTGGTATCCGGTTAAATTTAGTTCCGGATTATTTTGAATTGTACTTTCCGGTTTATTCTAATAACGGATGGGAGATTTCGCAAAATAAATACAGTGAAAAAATACGATTTATCGTCACATTTTCACCAAAAACATTACTTAATCTTTTTACTAGAAAATGGCTTTAATCGAATGAATTAGTTATAAAAACATAAATTATTCGCACTAAAAAAACAAAAAAACTAAATATCACTTAAAAAACACACCCTGTTTTAGCAATTTAATTACATATAATTAAATTATATTTACTTTAATGAATTATGATTATTGATACTTTTTAATTATTTTTGCTCCGAAACATTACCCATTTGAGATTATGATTAAAGAAAAAAATAATACTACACTTACTTTCGAAGATTTCAAAACTGAAGTAATGAACGACTATAAAATTGCGGTTACGAGCCGTGAATGTAGTCTTTTAGGACGTAAAGAGGTATTGACTGGGAAAGCCAAATTTGGAATATTTGGAGACGGTAAAGAAGTTCCGCAACTTGCTATGGCGAAAGCCTTCAAAAATGGAGATTTTCGTTCCGGATACTACCGCGATCAGACTTTTATGATGGCTATCGGCGAATTGACTCCAAAACAGTTTTTCGCAGGTTTATATGGTCATACCGATTTAGATTTTGATCCAATGTCTGCCGGAAGACAAATGGGAGGACACTTTGTAACACATAGTTTAAACGAAGACGGCTCCTGGAAAGATTTAACAAAACAAAAAAATTCAAGCGCAGATATATCTCCTACAGCCGGGCAAATGCCAAGGTTATTAGGATTGGCTCAGGCTTCCAAAATCTACAGAAATGTTGATGGAATTACTATTAAAGATAAATTTACAGTAGACGGAAATGAAGTTGCCTGGGGAACTATTGGAAATGCCAGTACATCTGAAGGCTTGTTCTTTGAAACTATAAACGCTGCGGGAGTTCTACAAGTTCCAATGGTAATGAGTGTTTGGGATGATGAATACGGAATTTCGGTTCACGCCAGACATCAGACCACAAAAGAAAATATTTCTGAGATCTTAAAAGGATACCAACGTGATGAGGATTCCAAAGGTTATGAAATTTTCAGAGTTAAAGGCTGGGATTATGCTGAATTGGTTTCGACCTACGAAAGAGCCGGTGCTATTGCACGTGAAGAACATATTCCGGTTTTAATTCACGTAAACGAATTAACACAACCGCAAGGACATTCTACTTCCGGTTCACACGAACGTTATAAAAACGCAGAGAGACTGGCTTGGGAAAAAGATTTTGACTGTATTCGTCAAATGCGTTTGTGGATGATTGCCATTAACATTGCATCTCCGGAAGAATTAGCTGAAATTGATTTTGACTTGAAAAAAGAGGTTCTTGAAGCTAAAAAAGAGGCTTGGAATTCTTTCATCAATCCAATTATTGAAGATCAGAAAAATCTTTTGGCTTTATTAGGACAAATTGCTGAAGCCAGCATCAATCATAAAGAAAGAATACAAAAATACATTTCGGAATTAAGCGCTATTAAATCACCTTTAAAAAAGGAAATGCTTGCCATAGCAAGAAAGATATTGCGTTTTATTGAAGTACCAAACAGTAAGGTTTTATTATCCAACTGGATTACAAATTATATTGAAATTACACAACCAAGATTCAGCAGTAACTTATACTCTGATTCTGATTTAAATGTATTTTCAGTTGAAAAAGTACTTCCAAAATACGCCGAAGACGCGAAAGCAGACCTGGACGGAAGAATGATTTTACGTGATAACTTTGATGCCTTATTTACCAAATACCCGGAGACTTTGATTTTTGGTGAGGATGTTGGAAACATTGGTGACGTAAATCAGGGATTGGAAGGTATGCAGGAAAAATACGGAGAACTTCGTGTTGCCGATATCGGAATCCGTGAAGCTACCATCATTGGTCAGGGAATTGGAATGGCTTTAAGAGGTCTGCGTCCGATTGCTGAGATTCAATATTTAGATTACTTACTATATGCCATCCAAATCATGAGCGATGATTTGGCAACATTACAATACAGAACGGTAGGAAAGCAAAAAGCACCGTTAATCATCAGAACCCGTGGACACCGTTTAGAAGGTATCTGGCATTCAGGTTCTCCAATGGGAATGATTATTAATGCCATTCGTGGTATTCACGTTTTGGTTCCAAGAAACATGACTCAGGCCGCAGGATTCTACAATACCCTTTTAGAGTGTGATGAACCGGCTTTAGTAATTGAATGTTTGAACGGTTACCGTTTAAAAGAAAAAACACCTTTAAACTTTGGTGAATTCAAAACGCCGATTGGTGTAGTTGAAACTCTAAAAGAAGGTTCAGATATTACACTTGTTTCTTACGGATCGACTCTAAGATTGGTAGAGCAGGCAGCTGTTGAATTGTTAGATTTAGGCATTGACTGTGAAGTTATCGACATTCAGTCTCTTCTTCCTTTTGACATCAATAAGGATATTGTAAAAAGTATTGCCAAAACCAACCGTTTGCTTGTAATTGACGAAGATGTTCCTGGTGGAGCTTCAGCGTTTATTTTACAGCAAATTATGGAAGAACAGGATGCTTACCATCATTTAGACAGTAAACCGCAAACGCTTGCTGCAAAAGAACACAGACCAGCTTACGGAACTGATGGTGACTATTTCTCAAAACCTTCTGCAGAAGATATTTTTGAAAAAGTCTACAGCATGATGCACGAAGTTAACCCTTCTAAATACCCAGCTTTATACTAAGAATTTAGCTCATTATACAAAAACTCCCCAAAAGAAAATATTTCGTTTGGGGAGTTTTTTTTTAGTTTCAGGTTTGAAGTTTCAAGTTTCAGGTTTCAGGTTCCACATCTCACATTTTACAAGCTTCCTGCTTAACCTGCTTCAATCAAATATCCTTTAAAATAGCTCTTGCTTTTTCTAAATCCTCGGCAGTATCAATTCCGATTCCGACATGAGTGGTTTCTATCATTTTAATACGTTTCCCGAATTCTAAATAACGTAATTGTTCTAATTTCTCAGAAGCTTCTAAAGATTTCATCGGCAGACTGTAAAAATCCAATAAAGCCTGTTTTCTAAAAGCATAAATTCCGATGTGCTGAAAATAACGTACCCCAACATCTTTATCTCTTGGATACGGAATTACTGATCTCGAAAAATACAAAGCAAACTGCGACTGATCGACCACCACTTTTACATTATTCGGATTGTTAATTTCAGTTTCATCGGTAATCTCACGCATTAAAGAAGCCAGATCTATTTTGCGTTCTCTATCGTCTTTAAACACAGACAAAACCTGCTCTAAAGGTCCGGCTTCAGTAAAAGGTTCATCTCCTTGTACATTTACCACAATATCAACATCAAGACCAGCAACCGCTTCTGCAATTCGATCACTTCCCGATTCATGTTCTTTAATACTCATAATAGCTTTCCCGCCCTGATTTACAATTTCATTATAAATTAAATCGGAATCAGTTACCACAAATACATCGTCAAATAATTTTGTAGCGACGGTTGCCTCATACGTTCTTAAAATCACGGTTTTCCCTCCTAAATCCTGCATTAGTTTAGCAGGAAAACGTGTTGATGCATATCGTGCCGGAATTACAGCTATAATCTTCATTTTATTTTTCTTTTATAAACTTCTAAACAAATGTAACTATTCAAAACTAATAAGTTTAAAAAAAATATTCTTTGTCGTAATTTACAAATCTGAAGAACAGCCCCTTAAAAAATGCATTATATTTATCAGAAAAAACCACTATGAAAAAACACCTGATTTTGCCCTTGCTTTTGTTAAACTTAACTTTTATTCCCTCGGCTTTCTGCCAAAAAAAATCTACTATAAACAATGCCTTTACAGATCGTATTTTCAACGGACAAGGATATCAGCCTGCTTCCAGCCTGAAATGGAAATTTAAAACCGATGGTAAAATTTTCTCCTCTCCGGTTGCAAAAAACGGTATTGTTTATATTGGCAGCGAAGATGGTTTTCTTTACGCTGTTGAAGAAAACTCAGGCAAAACAAAGTGGAAATTCAAAACTAACGGAGCTATCCACAGCACTCCCGGCATCTTTGAAAATACTATTTTCTTTGGAAGTTTTGACGGAAATTATTACGCGGTAAACACTCAAAACGGGAAATTAATCTGGAAATTTAAAACCGGTGGAGAACATTGGTTTGGAGAAAAAGGCATATTTGGACTGAAGCCGGAAACCCAATACATGGAAGATTTATGGAGTTTTTATCTTTCGTCTCCTGTAGTTTACAAAAAAGAAAAACAAGCTGTTGTGTTATTTGGCAGTAGTGACGGAAATGTTTATTCGCTGGATGCCAAAACAGGAAGTTTAAAATGGAAGTTTAAAACCAATGGCCCCGTACACGGAACTCCGGTAATCGATCAGAATAAAATTTACGTTGGCGGCTGGGATGCTGTTCTATACGCCTTAAACATAGAAACCGGTAAGGAGATCTGGCGCTTTGCAACAGGAACAAAACCAGGTTTTAAAGGAATCCAATCCTCAGTAGCTGTTGCTGACGGAAAAGTCTTTTTTGGAGCCAGAGAACCATTCTTCTTTGCTCTTGAAGCCGAAACCGGAAAATTGGTTTGGAAATACGATGCCGAAAATTCATGGGTTTTAAGTACTGCAGTTATTCAGAATAATACAATTTATGTAGGAACTTCAGACACCTACGCCCTACTGGCTCTGGATACCAGAAATGGTGCAGAAAAATATCGATTTAAAACGAATGGTTACATCTATGATTCTCCCGCTATAGCCGGAAGTACAATTTATTTTGGTGATTTTACAGGGAATTTTTTCAGTTTAGATCTGCTTTCTAACGGAAAAAAGTCTAAAACCATAAGTACTGAGAACCGTAAGCAATTTGCTGCTTCTGTCTTAAAAAATGATTTATTAGATTCTGGTCACGCTGCGCACTATACAGACCTTTCTATATATGAAAACAATAAAAAAGCAATGGATGAATTGTACAAACTGGGATCGATTGTTTCTTCGCCATTTATCAGCAACAATACGGTCTACTTCGGAAGTGCCGACGGTTATCTGTATGCGTATAACTTAGAAAAAGAATCATAAATTAGGATTTCGCAGAGATTCACAAAAATACCACAGAGATTCACAGAGTTTTTTTTTTGTACTGCGTAATTTTTCTCACGCAGATTTTGCAGATCCAGCAGATTTTTCATCATAGAATGCGTAATAGATTTTTCCAAATTTAATCTGCCTAAATCTGCAAAATCTGCGAGAAACCTTTTTATATAATATTTAGCAACAAATTACTTGAGAATCGCCGACAGTTATTTCGATCAATATAACTTAGAAGAAGAGAAAATAATCTTAGCGAATCTCCGTGGCGTCTTTGTGAATCTCTGCGTAATAACCCGCAGAGATTCACAAAATCACATTACATTATTTTTACCGACGTCATGCTTAAAGAACCGGCTAATAATTTATCATTAAACAAACTAAGTTCTTCCGACTTTTCTTTTAATCCTAAAGTATACAGTAATGGTAAATAATGCTCGGGAGTAGGAATTGCCAATTGGGTTGCTTTATTCATTTTTTCGAAGTCAATCAAAGGCTGAAAATTATCATCCAATAAGTAACTGTTGATGGTTTCCCGCGCCTCAATTGCCCAATCGTAACCGTAATTGTCTTTATCAAAGTTCCGGAAATCGACCAATCGCAAATTATGAACAATGTTTCCGCTTCCAATAATTAAAACTCCTTTGCGGCGTAACGATTGCAGTTTTTGTGCCAACTCAATATGATATTGTCCTGACTTCGTATAATCAATACTCAACTGAATCACAGGAACGTTCGCTTCCGGATACAAGTGTTTGATCACACTCCACGCACCATGATCCAGTCCCCAGTGCTCGTCTAAATCGACATGAACAGGTTCTAATATTTTTTTAGTCTCCTGAGCCAATTCCGGGCTTCCTTTTGCAGGATACTGCACCTCAAAAAGAGCTTGTGGAAATCCTCCGAAATCGTGAATCGTTCTGGGCATTTGCATCGCTGTTACTTTGGTACCATTGGTAAACCAGTGAGCCGAAATACACAAAATAGCATTAGGCTGCGGCAATGTCTTTGCCAGATTTCGAAAACCGGTTACAAACTGATTTTCTTCAATCGCATTCATGGGACTTCCGTGTCCTAAAAACAAAACCGGCATTTTATCAGTATTCGAAAACGAAGATGAAATCGAATGTAAGTCGTTTAGTGTTGTCATAGTAAATGGTTATAACACGAATTTCACAGATCTTACCAATACTAAATCTAAAAAATTCGTGACAATTAGTGAAATTCCTGTTTTATTCCTCGAAACTCTCGTCTTTAAACCCTATCAAATATAACTTATTTTTAGCACGTGTCATAGCCGTATACAGCCATCTGATGTAATCGCGGTCAATTCCGTTTGGTAAATACGGCTGCTCGATAAAAACAGTATTCCATTGTCCACCCTGCGATTTATGACAGGTGATCGCATAGGAGAATTTCACCTGTAAACCGTTAAAATATTCGTTTTCTTTTACTTTCTGAAACTTCTTGTATTTGGTACTTTCACTTTCATAATCTTTCATTACTTCCTCATACAAACGATTGGATTCTTCATAAGTTAAGGATGGAGATTCACTTTTTATGGTATCTAAAATCAATACCGTTTCAAAAGGCTTTTGGTCCGGATAATCGACCATTCTGATTTTTACCTTTGCAAAATTAAATCCGTACAATTCTTTAATTCCAAAAAGCTCCAGAACTTCAATAATATCTCCATTCGCAATAAATCCTGCCTCATCTGTTTCTTTCAGCCAGAAATAGTTATTCTTAACCACCATCAAGAAATCTCCTGCCGACAGTTCACTTTCTTTAAATAAAATTCTGGTTCGGATTTGCTCGTTATACTGATTGGCTCTTTTATTCGAGCGAACAATAAAAGCGGTATCTTCAATACTATAATTACTGTAAGCCATATTGATAGCATCCTGAATGTCATACCCGTCCGTCAATCGAACAATGTCTTTGAATCCTCTAACATTGAACCTAAATTCGGTAATAAAACTTTCCTTCAGCAATTCTCTTAGTTCTGTTGCATTGAACAAAATTCCCGAACTTTCTTCCTGACGCATTACCTCATCCAGCTCGATATGCTCGACTTCTTTACCATAGTGGATCCCTAAAGTATGCGTATCCAAAGCCGGGCTAATATCCATATTTACAGGAGGAAGCTGCGCAGTATCTCCTAAAAGAATCATTTTACAATTGGTTCCCGAATAGACATAGGTAATCAAATCATCCAGCAGTGATCCGTTATCGTACAATTTTGAATCGGAATTATTATCAGAAATCATCGAGGCCTCATCGACGATAAAAATGGTGTTTTTATGTTTATTGAGCTGTTTGGTAAAAGCTACACCTCCACCGGAAGATTTTTTCGGAAAATATATTTTTTTATGAATCGTAAATGCGGGTGTATTCGAATAACTGGCGATTACCTTTGCTGCACGTCCCGTTGGCGCCAGCAAGACAAACTTTTTGTTAATATCCCCTAAATTGTTCACTATGGTTGAAATCACAGTTGTTTTTCCCGTTCCTGCATATCCTTTCAAAACAAAAATGGTGTCGTTAGCCGGTTCGGTTAAAAAAATAGCGATTTTTTGAAAAAAAATATCCTGCTTATAAGTTGGTGCAAATGGAAATTTTTTTTGCAAAACGCCGTAAAACAATGCTGAATTCATAGGGTAAATTTAAGATACAAAGTTCGTCTTTTTAAATGAATGTGAAATTGTTTTTTGAAATTGCAATTATTATTGTTCCTTTTTAATTTGTAAGTTTGTGGTCGCCTAAAATTCCTTCTTGTAAAACAGGTAACGAATTGTAAATCAATATGTCATTACAAAACACTAACATCACTTCAAAAAATTACAAAAAGCTTTCTATTCAGGTTTCTCTGACCGGATTGTCATTTTGTTGTTTTGACACTTTAAATAATACGATTACTTCTTTAAAAGAAATTCATTTCGATACGTTTCATAAAACGACTAAAGTTGAAGAATTGTTTGGAGATGCTTTTAGAAATCACCCGGAACTAACGGAAACTTACGATGAAGTTTTAGTGATTCACAATAACAATCTTTCCACTTTTGTTCCAACGGCTTTGTTTGATGAAAACTACCTTGGAAGTTACCTGCAATACAATACAAAAGTTTTCGAAACTGATTTTTTTGCTTACGATCAGATTTCAAAATACCAAATGAATGCGGTTTATATACCGTATGTTAACATCAACAATTTTTTCATCGATCAGTTTGGCACTTTTGATTACAAACATGCCAACAGTATTTTAGTCGAAAAAATTCTGGACGCTTCAAGAAACAATGACGATAAAAAAATGGTCGTTAATTTCAACCCCGGTCATTTTGAAGTGATTGTAGTCCAGAATCAAAAACTATTATTGTTCAATTCATTTGAATATCAGACACCTGAAGATTTTATTTATTATTTGCTTTTTACTGCCGAACAATTAAGTTTGAATCCTGAAAGTTTTCCGCTTGAATTATTAGGTACAATCGACCAAAACGATGCGTTTTATGCCATTGCATATAAATACATTCGTCATATATCCTTTTTGGATGTAAGCACCCTACAGCAAAGAAATAGCTTCACCACAACCGAAAATCAAAAACATTATATCCTATTCCAATCATGAGAATTATTTCAGGGAAATACAAAGGACGCCGCATTTTTCCGCCAAAAAACCTTCCTGTAAGACCAACAACCGACATGAGTAAAGAAGCATTGTTTAATGTTTTGAACAATCATTTTAGTTTTGACAGTTTAAAGGTTTTGGACTTGTTTTCAGGGACCGGGAACATCAGTTTTGAATTCGCCTCCCGCGGAAGTGCTCCGATTACCTCAGTAGACGGTGATTTTGGATGCGTAAAATTCATCAAGCAGGTTTCGTCAGAATACGATTTTGACATCGCCGCAACTAAAAGTGACGTTTACAAATTTCTGGAAAACTGTAAAACATCCTACGATATTGTTTTTGCCGATCCTCCTTATGGATTTGACCAGGCAGCATTCGAGAAAATTGTAGTAACGGTTTTCGAAAGAGAATTACTTCACGAAGACGGTATGATGATTATCGAACATTCTAAATACACCAAAATGGATCATTTGAGTAATTTTTCTTTTCAAAAAAGTTACGGCGGATCTTTCTTTAGTTTCTTCGAATTGAACTCCACTGATGACGATGAAGAATTGCCGGACGATTCATCAACTAAAATAACAGAAGAAGACGAAGGGTAAACCTCGCTCTGCCAATACTGTCATATCGAGCGAAGTCAGAACATTTTAAGTTTAAAACTTCGCTCAGAAAGACAATTTCACAACTCTGTTTTATCTTATACGATCTGAGTTCTCCTCCATCCTTTTTCCTTTGAATTCGGATTCCCTTACTTTTCCAAAAGAATACTTTACAGAAACTGAAATCTCATGTTCATCGATCAAATATCTTGATTTCGAACTGATATTGTTAATGGTAAAAACTTCTGCTTCCGTTATACTTTTAAACACATTATTAAAACTTAACACACAACTCCAATTTTTAAAGAACGTTTTAGAAACAGCCACATCTACGACCGTTCTTGCATTTCTTTCAAAAACTCCTTTGTACTGCTTTGCAATTGTCCTGAAACCAACCACTAATACATAATCTTTTGGAAGTCTAAATTCGTTATTGGAGTAATAATAAAAATAAGGTTTGGAAGACCTGAATACGGCCGAAGAGTCTTCAATTTTCTCTGAAACCAAAACCAAAGAGTTTGTAGTAGTCCAGAATCTATAAGTGAAAGGCAATTCAAAATCAAGAATCAAGGCGGACTCTTTCTCAAAATTCACATCTTTAAAAGTCATGATATTGAGTTCCTTATCAAAGAAAAAACTATTATAAACAGGGTTTGTATTTTGATAATACGTTAGCTTCACCGATTTATCATGATATTGAAATGTAGACGAAATCTCATTGACAATCGTGGGATCTAAATTAATATTTCTGGCATATAAAAAGTACGGATTGATATAGGTTGTTCCCTGACTTAAAGAAGAATAATTAGGTCTCGAGATACTTTTAGCATAATTAACACTAATACTCTTTAAGCTGTCTATCGGAAATGAAAGCTGTACTTTAGGGAAAAAATTAGTGTAATTTTTACGGATTAGAGGTGTCAAATCTGCTTTAAATTTCCCGTCCACATTTGTATTTTCAACCCTTACTCCAA
Source organism: Flavobacterium tructae (assembly GCF_001853485.1). Taxonomy (NCBI): domain Bacteria; kingdom Pseudomonadati; phylum Bacteroidota; class Flavobacteriia; order Flavobacteriales; family Flavobacteriaceae; genus Flavobacterium; species Flavobacterium tructae. Next base: position 109,167 of record NZ_MIKE01000029.1, read on the forward strand.
CGGAGAATTCTACTTCCTTAATTTTTCCCGAAAATTGACTGTAACCTGCCAAATTTTGCTCTTTAAAATCATAATGGCTAAACTCCTTTTCGTCATTTTCATAATGTAACAAATCAAAATCTGATTTGGAACCAGCAGAAGAATACAATCCTCCAATTTCAAATTTCATCTCATTTTTAAACTTCTTTTCAGCATCAATTCTACCCGAAAAGACATTCACCTTAAATTTTTGATCGCGAAGCTGTGCCCATTCAAATTGAGTTTCGTTGTACTTATTCTTAACATTACTCCACAATGCCTGATCAAAATTAGACCACTGCAAGCCAGTAAAAACCTGTGCATCAATAGCTTTTATTTTTTTATTATAATTCAAAAAAGAGTTTACAAAATTCTTTCGGGTATCATTATCACTGTAGGTTAACACGTTATTTCCTGTCTCTTTATTCTTATTATAAGTTATGGTATGAATAGGAAAAATATCTTTCTGAAGCTTACTGTTAACACTAAACGAAAAATAATCATCTTCATTTATCTTATAAAACAAACTGCCACCAAAAACAAACTGCCTTTTTTTAGAATAGGCCTCCACATCATATTTAGAAACAATTTCGGCCTCGGGAATTTGGTAATCAATACTGTGATTTTCCCAAGGTTGTAGCTGATTGTAATTAAAATTAGCCTTCCATTCCAGCTTGTTCTTTTTAAAACTGGTATTAAATCCGAGATAATTATTGTACTTTTTTTTAAAAGAAGCAACCTCAGAAATCTCCGTTTTAAAACGGTCTTTTTTACTAAATTTCCTTGTAATCAAAATTACAGCACGTCCTTCGGCCTCATATTTAGAAGATGGGTTCTGAATAATTTCGATCGTTTTAATATCGGCTACAGCCAAAGCATTCAAATCACTCATTTCTACTTTTTGATTGTCGATATAAATTAAAGAATTTCCTCTGCCCACAACAGAGATACTTTCTCTATCTGAACTGATTTGAACAGTTGGTAACTTCGCCAGCAAATCGACTGTATTGGGAATAACGTTATAAATTGAATTGGCAACATCAACTTTTACATTTCCGTTTGTATTGATAAAAGTCTTTTTATTCTGAGCAATCACAACTTCATTTAGCGTATTCGAAAGACTGTCTTTTGGGGTCTCGCTTTGTGCATATCCCGCTAAAGAAAATAAGAACAAAAAGAGAATTAAAAAAAGTTTTACCAGCAAGTTAATGTTCATTTTAGGTTTGATTTTAGTTTATAGTCCTGCAAAAATGCTTCTAAAAAAGAATTGCGAAAGTTAATTGAAGGTTAATGCGACGTTAATGTGATTATTGTCTGACAAAAGGATTATTTTTGAATGAAGAATGGCCCGGAGATTTATACCCGTTTAATAAATCACATTGCAGTCATTAAAAAATTATAAAACACATAAATACATAGCTTTTAGTTGTCCTAAAGGAGGTAAAAAAGAAATATCTTTCTTTCACATAAACGATGCGTATTTTAAATAAGCGAAACGTTTTTTTTAGGCAAACAAAACTATGTTTCTATGTGTTAACAAAACAAACCCGTGTAAACCAGTTTAATCTGTCGTATCAGTGTGGCAATAAAAACAACTCATGAAACAAAGAATCAATTTACTAATAGCTTTTTCTGTTATCGCTCTGATTGTTTTATCAACAGTGCAATGTTATTTGGTAAAAACAACCTACGATTATAAAGTGGCGCAGTTTCACACTGAAATTAAAAATAAAATTGCTGGTATCTCTAATGATTATAGCGACATAGACTCGGTAATAGTCGCCAAAAAAGAAGCACTTTTCCAGCAATTATCCGAAAATTACATTCAGGGAAAAAACAACAAATTTGAGATCAAAAAGTATATTCTGGAAAATGAATATAGCGACGCTTTGACACAAAAAATTCAGAGCAAGTTTAAAAGAGATTTACCTGAGTTAAAAATAGATTTTGCGATTGTCCTTAATAAATTTGTTCTGTACCAAAACCACGCAAAAGCAGACACCATTTTCTCTGAAAAACCTTTTATCCAAAACAAACTATACGGAAATCTGATCTCATTAAATCATGCCTTTTTAGTTCGAAATTATGTTGGAACGACCAATGGAACTTTTGAAAATAAGAATTACAAATTATTGACTGAGGATTCGATGTATGTTTCTGTAATTGACTGGGAAATGATCATTTTAAAACGAATGACTTTCGTTCTCATTTTATCTTTACTTTCTATAGCAACTCTAATAACTCTTTTTTTTATTGCCATAAAAGCATTAATCAAACAAAAGAAGGCCAACGATGTTAAAACCGATTTCATCAATAATATTACTCACGAACTTAAAACTCCTTTGACGACTTTAGGTATTTCGACCAAAATATTAGAGCGAAAAGACATTCGGGATAATGACGAAAGCTTTAATGCGATCGTCAATACAATTTCACGTCAGAACAATCGTTTACAGAATTTGATTGATCAGGTTATGGCCAATTCGCTGGCAGAAAACGGCATCGAATTGCAAAAAGAAAATATCGAAACCGAAAATTTTCTATTGACAATCGTTAATGATTTTAAAATTACCTATCCTAAAATCGACATTAAAACCAATTTTCAGACGCAAAAAACAAACTTGCTTCTGGATAAATTCTATTTGACTACTGCTCTTCTGAATGTTCTGGAAAATGCGGTAAAATATGGTTCGAACTCCATTACATTAAAAACAAAACTGAATCAAAATCAATTTTCGATTAGTGTTGAAGATGACGGAATTGGAATTGAAAAGAGCAAACAATCTCTTCTTTTTGAAAAATTCTATCGCGTAGAACAAGGAAATCTTCACAATACAAAAGGCTTAGGTTTAGGATTGTATTATGTTGATCAAATTATAAAAGCGCATCAGGGCACTGTTAGCGTGGTGAGTGATCTTGGAAAAGGAACTCAGTTTACTATTTTATTAAAAGTTTAATTCCCTTATTTTGAAAAAATTACTTTTAGCCGAGGACGATTTTGATTTTGCTGCAATTTTAAAACAATACTTAGAATTGCATCAATTCGAAGTCATCTGGGCAGAAAATGGAGAAATAGCTTTAGACTATTTTTCAAATCAGACTTTTGATATTTGTATTTTGGATGTCATGATGCCAAAATTAGACGGATTTTCACTGGCCGAAAAAATAATTACAATCAACCCTGAGACTCCATTTATTTTTCTAACTGCACGAAAATTGAAAGAAGATAAAATCATCGGATTAAAATTAGGTGCAGACGATTATATTATAAAACCTTTTGAAGTAGACGAACTTATTCTGCGTTTGCAGAATATTCTAAAAAGAATCGAACAAAAAAGGAGTCTGGATGGAAACAATATAATCGAAATTGGTTCTTATATTTTTGATAACGAAAGACTAACCCTAAATAACAAAAATCATGTCCAGCAGCTTACAGAAATGGAAGCTTCTCTTATTGAGTATTTATATCTGAATCACAACCAGTTATTAAAGAGGGACCAAATTTTAATGTCGGTCTGGAAAAAGGATGATTATTTCTCAGGCCGAAGCATGGATGTTTTCATTAGCAGACTTAGAAAATACTTTAATTCCGATCCGAAAATCAGCATTGAAAGCACCCGAAATATTGGATTGGAATTTAAAATAGAAAAACCTTGACCAAGCCAAGGTTTTTCTATTTTTTTGTTCTTATTTTCCAATAACCCAACCTAATGTAAAATTAGCTACCGGAACAAACTCTGTATTGTATTGATCAATATTTATTCCAGGGCCCAGATTAAATTCCATATTGAATTTTCGTTTGTAAGTACGTTGCAATCCCCAAAGTACTGCAATGGTTGTTGATGGTACATATTCTCGATATCGCTCGTTGGTAGAAATACTTCGAAAATTATACTGGGCATTTAGAGCAAAAAAATTAGCCGAGTTATGAGCTGTTCTTTTTCCTTTTTTAGCTCTCTTTTCTAAATTGTAATAATGGCGAAATTGCTCACTGATTAACGGGGAAAAATAGACGTTTGACTCGTTATAAAAACTGTTATAACTGTAACCAACTCCTACGCTAATTTCTGAATAAAGGGTGTTTTTAGTTGTAAAACCGTGCTCATAAACGAATCCGGGAGAGATCATGTTTATTTTGAATTGATTTTTTTCTACTGACGGTACTTCATCTTGTGCCTGAATCACATTGACAATAAAAACGGATAACAATAAGAGCAAATAATTTTTCTTCATTTTGGCTGTTAAATTAATTTTGCCAAAAGTAGAATAAAAACCATAAAACCAAAACAAGAAAAAGGAAGTGTTTTCCTACAATTAAATCAGCTTCTAACTCATTAACAACTAATCCAGTACTATAAAACAACAAGGTCTATGGCAGTAATACGTTAGATATTTTTTCGTACAGCGGCGTTTTTACGTCATATTTAATCCCTTCATTCAACACAAACTTAGTAAGTGAAAGGGCTTCGGTGTTCTTGCCTGCCAGCAGATCTCTGTGCATCGATGATGTAGCTTCACGTGGTGATTTTTCTAACTTAAGTACAGTCTGATTTACAATATCATCCGGCAGTTTTAATCCTTTTGCTTTGGCAACCGCATCAATTTCATGCACCAACCCTACATAAACTGACATGGCTTCCGGATTGTCCCGAATTTCACCAATATTCTGATTCAAATAGGAAGTTGTTGTTGCTAGTGCCGAAATAAAAATAAACTTCTCCCATACTGTCTCTTCAATGTTTTCTACCCAATAACTTTCAATTCTGGCCTGCTGAAAAATTCCTTGTAATTCTTCTAATTTTGAAGCAGAAACCGTCTTAGAACCAAAAAACAGCTTCTCATAAAAACCCATTTTTCGGATGGTTCCGGGTAAAGTAATCATCGAAATGATATAGACACAGCCTTGCAAAATATCGTTCTTAGGAAATATTTTCTGAATGCGTTCCGGAGCATCGACTCCATTATACAATGGAAGAATAACCGTTTTAGCCACAATACAGCTTTGAAGCGAAAGTAAACTTTCCTCAATGTCATAGGTTTTGGTAGCACAAATTAAATAATCCAGTTCACCAATTTCCTCCGGATTATTTGAAACTAGTTTTGGATGCACAATCATTTCTGATTCATCGGTTACAATTTTCAATCCGCTATCAGCAATAGCTTTTTGTGTGGTGCCACGAGCAATAAAAATCACTTCGACTTCATCAGATTTAAAATAAGCTTTCGCCAAAAGTCCGCCGAAATAACCACCTACTCCACCGAGTCCTAAAATTCCAATTCTTTTCATAAAAATTCAATTTAACAAATTCTAAATTCTAAACTTCAAATTCCAAATTCCAAATCCCAAATTCCAAGTTTCAAGTTTCAGGTTTCAAGTTTCAGGTTTCAAGTTTCAGGTTACACATCTCACATTTCACATTTCACGTCTCACAATACTATTCCTCTACAACAGGATCCAGGTTCAGCTCTGTAAAATCGCGTTCTGTTTTCGAAATAATAATTGTTGCCACCGTATTTCCAATCAAATTGGTAATCGCTCTCGCTTCGCTCATAAACTTATCGACTCCCAGTAAAAAAGCTAAACCTTCAAGCGGAATTTTATGCAAGGCCGTTAAAGTTGAAGCCAGCACAATAAATCCGCTTCCGGTTACTCCGGCAGCACCTTTTGAAGTAATCATCAAAATTCCGATCACACTTAAAATCTCAAAGAAACTCAAATGCACGTCATACAATTGTGCCAGAAATATTACCGACATCGACAAATAAATTGAAGTTCCATCCAAATTAAAAGAATAACCTGTTGGAATCACCAATCCTACAACCGATTTACTGCATCCCATTTGTTCCAGTTTCACCATAATACTTGGTAAAGCTGCCTCAGAAGATGAAGTCCCCAACACGAGTAAAAGCTCTTCCTTAATATATTTCAAAACAGAGAGAATCCTGATTTTATAATATCTCAGAATACTTCCCAAAATCAGAAAAACAAAAAGGGCCATGGTCAAATACACACACAACATCAATTTCCCAAGCGGAATGAGTGTTTGCAAACCAAATTTGCCGATTGTGTAAGCCATACCGCCAAAAGCACCAACAGGAGCGAGATACATCACATATTTTAATCCCAGGAAAACCACATTAGAAAAACGTTCTAAAACCAAAATCGTCTGTTCTCTTTTTTTATAAAAGTTCAATGCAATACCACAAACAATAGCGGCCAATAAAACTTGGAGTGTAAAATTGGACAAGAAAAACTGCAGCCATGAGAAATGCTCCGCAGCATGCGTTGTATATTGACTCGCATCACCTAAAGTCAAACTGGATTTGTCTATTTTGCCGGGTTTAAAAAAATAGGCCACAGCCACACCAATGGCCAAAGCTACAGTCGAAACCACTTCAAAATAACCTAGGGCTTTAATTCCAATTCGGCCCACTTTTTTCAGGTTTCCCATTCCGGAAATTCCCAGAACGATCGTCAAAAATATAATTGGGCCTATAAAAAGTTTGATCAATGCAATAAACTTAGCCCCCAGTATTTCCATTTTCACACCATTTGCGGGCGAAAGATGACCGAGCAAAATTCCGGCAATAATGGCAATAAGGACCCAAAAAGTAAGGTTCGTAACTATAAGCCTAAAAGTACTTTTTTTGGGTTGATTTGACGGTTTTGGAGTAGTTATATTCATGAAGGTAGATTAGAGAGTTTCACAAATATATAAAAAATGCAGACCTATAAGCCGGATTCTGTCCCCGATAAATCAGGGCCTTATCATTTATCTAGATTCCGCATTACTGCGGAACTCAAGCTACCTACCCTTCAACAACGGACGAGAAGCCCTTAAATGCTGATATACTTGGTATTTCACCGCATAGAGTTTACCTGGTTTCACTACAGCATTACCTGTACATACTTTCTGTTGCACTTGTCCTTGCGCTATTGCTAACGCCGACGGGTGTTACCCGCTATGCTTCTCTGTGGTGTCCGGACTTTCCTCCCTTCCGATCAATCGGAACGACGATAAGGCGGTCTGCGGGGCAAAAGTAACACTTTATCTACTAAGAATAATGATTTTAAATTTTTGATTTTCGCTCCATTTTCATAACAATTTAATTTTAAATTGGTTATCTTTAAAATCCATAATTTTAAAATTCAATTATCATGACTAGAATGTATCACTACGCAACTGTTTCAAAAGCTTTAGATCAATTGAATGAAAAAGGATTTACGTTTGATTTTAACTTAAACTCAGACCTGATAAAAAAGAATCCTGAAAAATTTGAAATTGTTCATGTGTATCGATACGAAGGGAATTCAGACCCCGGCGATGAGGCAGTTGTATACGGAATTAAATCAATCTCAGGTAAAAAAGGGGTTTACGTCGCAGGTTTCTCTGCCGATTCCGATCAGGAAACGGTAAAGTTTTTGTCTGATCTAAGTATTAAGGGAAGGTAATTTTAAGGAGCCAATCCTGCTATCCGCTTTATCTTTTCCCTGCTAAAGAAGCAGGAAAAAGGATACCGCTTCTATCAGGGCTAGGGCACTTAGTCTCAGACAACAATTATGCTTTTTTTTTGTTTAGAGTAAAAACAAATTTCTCTTTTTTACTCTAAACAAAAAAATTGGTCTTCCGACTCAACATTAATCAAAAGAAACAATCACCTCCCTACTCATGCTGCGACACATCATTGTACTGCCAAAGCACATTTATGATTTTCCATTCTCCATTAGTTTTTACAACGTGCATGTAATCAATCCAGGCATCAGCAATCAATTTAACAGACGCTGTACGTGCCGAGACATCCAGTAATTTCACTTCCTTTCTTGGATTTTTTGGAAACTTATCTCCTTTTGCATTATAAGTCTCTGCCAGAATCACCATGTTCTCTGCAAAGTATTCTGAGACATAATCTTTCTGAGCGGCTTTGCTTCTAAAGACAGATCGTTTTACCAATCTGGGATGCAAAGCGCTTTCCATCAATTTCGGATTTGGATTGTGTTGCGCCTCGATGTAAGCCAAAGCAACACGTTTAATATCAAGTGTATCCTGAGCGGTTTGTGCCTGAAGAGCAGACGAAAAAAATGCAAATGCAATTACCAATAAATAGTTTTTCATAAAAATTAAGGAGTTAAAATGAGATTGCGGCTAAATTTACCAACGAGACGCACGTTTTGAATATCTTTAAGCAAAAGCAACTTAAAAAAAGCAGGACAATCATTTTGGGGAATAATCCGTCTTTGTCAAAATCCGGTCTTCAATATTCCCCACTACATCACCATATTTTGCTGTAAATTCTTTTTTAATCGCGATCCATTCCTGATCACTTTTAAAACCTTCCCAGGCTTTTTTCATAGTAGTTTCGTCCGGCCATTCCAGAAAATAAACAAACTCTGTTTTTTTGTCCGATTTGGATTCCCAGATAGAGGTGATCTTAAAATTATACTTCTTCATGATACGCATGGCATGATCGCGAAAACGTTCATGGAACTGATTTTTATTGGACTCAAAAATTTCATAAACACGAAGCTGATAAATAGGGTCCGTAGTTTTATTTTGTCCTTTTGCAGTAAAGGTTATCAATGCTATTACAATCAAAAATTGTCGTTTCATAGTTTAAATTCCAATTAATTTCCAAAGTCAGATTCAAATCAAAACAGATTATTACGGTATTTTATCGTTCCTAAAATTAGTCCTTTTTCTTTACATATAAACAATCCAATCTGAAGATCAAAACACTTCCTCTAAGTGACGCGAAAAAACACCGCCAATAAAACCTACAGTAACTCAAACACTTAAAAATCTTTGAATTTTTAAATTTTTAAATCACTAAATTATACCCTATATTTGCTAACGAATAAAATAGAATATGGAACAATTTGTAGTATCGGCGCGTAAATATCGTCCACAAACATTTAAAGATGTAGTGGGACAGAAAGCCATTACCAACACTTTGTTGAATGCTATTGACAGTAATCACCTTGCTTCTGCTCTTTTATTCACCGGACCGCGTGGTGTTGGAAAAACAACCTGTGCACGTATCCTGGCACGAAAAATAAATCAGCCCGGATATGATGATCCAAATGAAGATTTTGCTTTTAACGTTTTTGAGTTAGATGCTGCTTCGAACAACTCTGTGGATGATATTCGTAATCTGATTGATCAGGTTCGAATCCCACCGCAAACCGGACAGTATAAAGTGTATATCATTGACGAGGTCCACATGTTGTCTTCGGCCGCTTTTAATGCTTTTCTTAAAACATTGGAAGAACCGCCAAAACATGCTATTTTCATTCTTGCTACCACAGAGAAACATAAAATTATACCAACGATTTTATCTCGTTGTCAGATTTTTGATTTCAAAAGAATTACGGTAAAAGATGCTAAAGAACATTTAGCTGACGTTGCTGCAAGTCAGGGAATTAATTTTGAAGACGATGCCTTGCACATTATTGCTCAAAAGGCCGATGGTGCAATGCGTGATGCTTTATCAATTTTTGACCGTGTGGTTTCTTACTGCGGAACTAATTTAACACGTCAGGCGGTAACCGAAAACCTAAACGTTTTAGACTATGAAACGTACATTAGCATTACCGATTTACTTTTAGAAAATAAAATTCCGGATCTTTTACTAGCGTACAACGATATCCTTGCAAAAGGTTTCGATGGACATCATTTTATTGCCGGACTGGCATCGCATTTCAGAGATTTACTGGTAAGTAAAACTCCTGCAACAATCGCTTTACTTGAAGTAGGCGAACAGGCGCAGCAAATGTATGGTGTTCAGGCGCAAAAATGTTCTCAGGATTTTCTACTAAAAGGCATTGACATTGCTAACGACTGCGATCTAAAATACAAACTAAGTCAAAACCAACGTCTTTTGGTTGAACTATGTTTGATGCAATTGGCCTCTATCAATTTTGATGGAGAAAAAAAAAAGTTGAGCAATTCATAATCCCCCCTACTTATTATAAAAATGGAGGATATTCTATAGTAGAAGTTAAAACTCCAAAAACAGAAACTGTTCAAACGCCTGAAACTGTAACTTCACAAAATGGAGAAACTGCTTCAGCACCAAAAACAGAAGTCCCTGTAACTCCTCAACCTGAAACAAGTACAGAACCCAAGGTTTCTGCCTTTTCATTATCCAGTATTCGCAAGAAAAAAGAACTGGAAGCCAACACTAAAACTGTTGTAAAAACAACTACTGTACTGCCTACAGAAGAATTTACAGAGACGGAAATGTTGCTGCAATGGAACAAATATGCTCAGCGTTTGGGTGATAAAGGTCATAAAATCATGCAGTCTTTATTGTTGATCAATGACCCTAAATTAAACGGAACAGTAATTACTTTTGAATTACCCAACGAAGGCTCTAAACTGGATTTTGAAGGTCAGATGTATGGGCTTTTAGGGCATTTAAAAGGGCATTTGCACAATCATGACATTACCATTGAGGCTCATGTTAATGAAACTATCCAAATTAAACGCAGTCTTAACGACCAGGACCGATACAATCGCTTCCTGGAAATCAATCCAAACATCGAACTTTTACGTTCCACATTTGGATTAGATTTACCGTCTTAACTTCCTATTTAGTAAGCAATCCCCAATTGTATACTTTTTGAAGCCATTTTTTTCTTTGCGCTTCATCGGCTGTTTTTATAATTCCGATATAACTTACTTTTACCGGCTTGATACCACAGAATTCGAGCGTAGCTTTTTTAAGCTGATTGACACTTGGTCTTCCGTAAAACAATCTGTAATACCAGCCAGGTTGGTCTAAAGTGGTGATAATATGCGCCGTTTTTCCTTTTAATAATTTGTCCCACCAAACTGAATTTTCCCGATATTGAAAAGCCATACCCGGTAAAAACAAACGATCAATAAATCCTTTAGTAATTGCCGGCAAACCACCCCACCAAACCGGATGAATCCAAACTAAATGGTCTGCCTTCTTAATCTTCTCCCAGGATACCAGAAGATCAGGTTCCAGCTCGGTACGTTTTTGATAGCCAAATTGCAAATTCGGATTGAAATCCAGCTTTGCAATTGTAATTGTATCCACTGTGGCTTTCGAAGCTATTGCCCCTTTAAGATAAGATTCTGCAATCGCAAAATTAAAACTGGATGAGTTTGGATGGCCGTTGATGATAAGAATATTTTTCTCCATTTGTATATTTGTTTGAAACAAAAATAATAGGAAAACCTCTCTTGGGAACCGGACAAATGTCCTATAAAATTGCTTTACGAATTCGACTTAGATGCCTTGGAGTAACCCCCAGATAAGAGGCCAGATATTGAAGCGGAATCAGTTGAATGTAATTTTTATGATTTTGATAAAGTTCTTCATAACGCTGAGTCCCTGATAATTTTTGAAAAGAAATCATTCTTTTTTGCAACGCCACATACTCCATTTCTGCAATTTTGCGACCTACTTCCTGCCAATATATACTGGATTGATACAGTTTCTCTATCCCATCTTTACTGATGACTTCAATTTCAGTATCGGTGAGTGCCTGAATATTTTCTTCGGCGACTTTTTGTGTAATAAAACTCGAAAAGGACCCCATAAATTCGTTTTCAAAAGCAAAACAATTGGTAATCTCATTGCCTTGATGACTGAAAAAAAAGGATCTTAAAATTCCTTTTTTAATTAATACAATTTCACTGCAAACCTGATCTTCTCTCAATAAAAAATCACCTTTTTTAAGTTTTCGGACTGTAATTAAATCATCCAACTGATCTAATATTTCCTGCGGTAAATTCTTAATGGATTGAAAAACTGATCTCATTTTTAAACTCAAAATAAATTAATTTTTAGAGGCAAAAACTTTCTCTATCCTTTTGTCCGGAATAAGCCATATTAAAGCGACAATAAAATAAGCCGCTCCTGAAATCCACTCGTTATAAAACGAAAATACGATTCCAAAAATATACAAAACCGAAGAAGTATGTCCTTTTAAATCACGCCCTATCGCTTTTGCCAACGTGGAATTTACTCCTTCATTAAGAATTATAATGCGTTGCAAAATAAAGTAAGCAATGGAACACAAAAGCAAGACAGTACCATACAAAGCCATAGATGCTTTGGCAAAGTTATGTTCGCCCATCCATCCGGTTGCAACAGGAATTAAGGAAAGCCAAAATAGCAAATGTAAGTTGGCCCAAAGAATTTTCCCATTAACCTTACCCAGGCTATGAATTAAATAATGGTGATTGTTCCAGTAAATACCCACATAAATAAAACTCAGAACATAACTTAGAAATTTAGGAATCAATGGTTTTAAATCGGCAAATTCAGAACCTGCCGGTACTTTAATTTCTAAAATCATAATGGTTATAATGATAGCCAAAACACCATCACTAAAAGCCTCAAGTCTGGTTTTATTCATTTATTGTGTTTGTTGGTTAATATTTTTTTGCCACAGATTCAAAAGATTTCCACAGATTCTTTAGTAGATTTTCTTTATTACGTTTTACTTAATATGTAATACTCTGAAAAAAATTTGCCTGAATTTTACTGATTTAAAATACTTTTCTATTCCTAATTAAAAAACAATTCGTTCTAATCCGTAAAATCAGTGGCAAAAAAATTAAATCTTACCGTAATACATCGCTTTTACAATTCCATCAGAAAGTCCGATTTTAGGAACGTAAATTTGGCGTGCACCACTCCATTTCATAGCATTCAGATAAATTCTGGTAGCGTGAATAATTACGTCGGCACGATCTGAGTTTAATCCCAATTCGGCGATTCTTTGCTCATAACTTAAGGAATTCAGAAAAGCATATTGTGAATTGATATAAATGTACGAAAGTGGTTTTTCCTGTTGTTTCCCGGACATTTTAAACAATTTATTGATGTTTCCTCCTGAACCAATCAGTGTTACTTCTTCATAATCGGCGGTATTGGTTTTGATCCATTTTTCGATTTCATCCCAAACCACATCATGTACCATATTATTTAGTAAACGAACGGTTCCGGCTTTAAAAGATCTGGAATTGATCATTTTCCCGTCAGAAAACAAAGTAAACTCGGTACTTCCGCCACCTACATCCACAAAAAGATAAGTTTCGTCTGTTTTTAGGAGATGGTGTAAATCGGTCGAAGCAATAATTGCGGCTTCTTTTTTACCATCAATAACTTCTATTTTTATATCGGCTTTTTTCTTGATTAATGCCACAACTTCCTTTGCATTATAAGCCTCGCGCATTGCCGAAGTTGCAAACGCCATATAACGTTCTACTTTATGTACTTTCATCAAAAGGTTGAATGCTTTCATGGCATCCACCATTCGGTCTATATTTTCTGCTGAAATTTCTCCTACGGTAAAGGCATCTTGTCCCAAACGAATTGGCACACGAACAAGCGAACTTTTGTTAAATTGGGGTTCTTTTCCATCTTGTTCTACAACATTCGATATCAGAAGCCTCATGGCATTCGATCCAATATCTATCGCTGCAAATTTCCTTATATTAATCATGCTCACTTATGATTTTATTTTTTATTGTTTTTTAATTAATCGCTTACGCTACACCACTTCTTCCTGAACTGTTATTTTATTCTGATAGTACTTATACGTTTCGAACTGTGCTCTAAATGGGGCATGATGGTTTCTGGGCTTGTATTTATTATCGAGTTTATAGGAATGATATCTCACTTTGACATTCCCTTTCCACGCAATATTAAAATTATCTATTAGTTCTTTCTTTATTTGAAGATCATAAATTGGGCAGGTAACTTCGACTCTTCCGTCAAGATTTCTAGTCATAAAATCGGCTGATGAAATGTATACTTCGGTCAACCCGGCATTTCCAAAAATATAAACCCTTGAATGTTCCAGATAGTTATCAACGATACTTATCGCTTCAATATTTTCACTCATTCCCGGAATTCCCGGAATTAGCGAACAAATCCCTCTTACCTGAAGTTGAATTTTAACTCCTGCATTACTGGCCTCATACAATTTATCGATCATTTTAAAATCGGACAAACTGTTCATTTTTAATTTAATATGTGTTTTTCTGCCGGCAAGCGCATGCAGAATTTCACGATCGATTAATTTGATGAATTTTGTTCGGGTATAATGTGGTGATACTATTAAATGTTTGTATCGGTGTACTCGGTAATTGATATCAAAGAACTCGAATATTTTAGAAATGTCTTTCAAGATCTGCTGATGACAGGTAAACAAGGTTACATCGGTGTAAATTTTAGCCGTCGATTCGTTAAAATTTCCGGTTGAAATAAACCCGTAACGACGTGTTTTTCCTTCTTCTACTCTTTCGATCACACAAATTTTACTGTGTACTTTTAGACCTTTTATTCCAAAAATCAAATCAATTCCTTCTGTTTGCATTTGCTCGGCATAGGAAATATTCGATGCCTCATCAAATCGCGCCTGAAGCTCGATCTGAACCGTTACTTTTTTACCATTTTTCGCAGCATTAATCAAAGAACTGATAATCTGTGAGTTTTTTGCCAAACGGTATAAAGTGATTTTTATACTGGTAACTTTTGGATCCAGGGCAGCTTCACGCAAAAATTTCGTCAGATAAGAAAATGACTGGTATGGGGCATGCAGAAGATAATCTTTTTTACTCATCTTTTCTAAAATACTTCCTTCCAGACTCAAGCCCGGAATTGGTAAAGGTTCGTTTGGTTTGTACAGTAAATCGTATCGGCCTAAATTAGGAAAGCTCATATAATCACGTCTGTTGTGATAACGTCCTCCCGGAATTATACTATCGGTTTCAACGATTTTCATTTTATCCAAAAAGAAACGCAATGTATCTTCTTCGATCAAATTATCATAAATAAAACGAACGGGTTCTCCTATTCTTCTGTCTTTTACGGATGATGCAATTTTTTCGAGCATACTTTTACTCAAATCGCTGTCGATATCCAACTGAGCATCACGCGTAATTTTGATCATATGTGCCGAAACACTTTTGTAATCAAAAATATTGAATATGTTTTTCAAATTGTAACGAATAACATCATCAATCAGTATCACATATTGTTTATCGTCTTCTGACGGCAGCACCACAAACCTGTTTATCGTTTTAGGAATTTCGATAACAGCATAGCGAACTTCGTCATTGGTATTCATTTCCAGACGAACTGCCAAATATCCCAAGGTATCTTTAAGAACAGGAAATTCTGCCAGATCATTTAAGATGATGGTTACCAATTCAGGGCTTAACTTCTGAACAAAAAAGTCTTTCAGATAGCTCTCCTGATCTCTTGTAATTTGATCTTCATTTATAATAAAGATATTTTCGGCTTCCAATTCTGCTTCGATATTTCCCAAAATACGCAAACTTTCAGATTGCTGCTGAATAACAATTTCGGTAATATCTTTAATTAACTGATGCGCTGAAACTCCTCCTAAATATTTTTCACCGGAAATCCCTGAAAGGCTTAATCTTCGAATTGCAGCATAACGAACTCTAAAAAATTCATCTAAATTGTTTGAAAAAATTCCAACAAAACGCAACCTGTCTAAAAGTGGAACTGAACTATCTCCGGCTTCCTGAAGTACTCTTGCATTAAACGCTAACCAACTTTTTTCTCTATCGATATATTTCTGTTCGTACACTTTATCTATTTTAAATCTTTGGGGAAAATTGTTTTATGAGTTTTACCTTTATGAATGCTGTCCCAGCTTTCGGCATCAAACTGTAGTGATACAAAGCCTGACGTAGGTACATTTTCGATAAAAACATCCCCAAATTTATTAACAAAATTTGTAATAGCCTCGTTATGTCCAAAAAGAATAACGCTTTCAAAACTATTATCACATGATTTGATAACTTTTTCGAGTTGTCTGTCATCAAAAGTATAAAGATCGTCTTTAAAAATGATACTTTCCAGAGGATATGAAATATTTTGTGCAAAAATAAGCGCTGTTTCCAGGGCCCTTGCAGCAGTACTACTCCACATTATATAGGTTTTAGGAAGAAACTCTAAAATTGTAGACGATACATCATGTGCGTCTAAAATGCCTTTTTTCATTAAAGGTCTGTCGAAATCTTTTAACGGAGCTTCCCAACTTGATTTTGCATGGCGTATTAAAATTAAGTTTTTCATAAGCAAAAGGTTTACAAACTTCTTAAGTGAAGATGATTTTTTTATTGAACTTCTAATTTACAAAAGAAATTCTAAACCTTTTCATTTTTTTATTTCTGTTAACATTTAAACAAAATTTTAACAGCGAACACCTAAGTCTAAAATCTCCAAAATCAAAAAAAGAAGATTCTCTCTTTTTAGAAAAAAGTGTTCTTCATCTATAAAATCAAGCACTTAGTCGATAGTACTACTATTCTTAAAAAACAAGCTAAATAATTGAATATTAAATATTTAAACTGTTTGCAAAATTCGGTTTTTAATGAAAAATATAAAATTCAGACCCTTTTTCATTTGTCAAAAATGTCTAAAAAAAGTGTTTTTTAACGCTTCCTTTAACAAAAAAAATACACTTCAACGAGTTTTTAGGTTAGTTACGGAGAAAAAAAATCAAAATTAATTACACCTTATAACTTTGGTTTTGTTAAAATATCACAAGCATTTCAAAAAACAAAATCCTAAAATATGAAAACTAAAACTACTCTACAAGAAGTGGGAAATTTCATTAAATGTGGTACCTATTTTTTCCCGTTTCACAAAAATGTTCAACAAGATACCTTTTCCAAAATTAGTTTAAAATCATTTTTAATTTTAATTTTAGGATTAGCCATGTACTCTTCGGCAGTTGTTGCTCAGGAAATTCCTGTTAGATATGGAAATACTCTTCCTTATAGCAAGGCAACCTCAAAGACAGCAAAAACAGCAGCTTCTACAGAGGCCGTTAGTGCATTGGCAGCTGTTGCGGGCTCTATTGATGTCGCCAATCCCTCAACAGGTTATAATGCTTATAGTGCGGATCAGCTTGTTCGTAATATATTAACCTCCGGCTGTTTGACCATCAGTAATGTTCGTTTCGGTTATTACAGAAATAACAACAACAACTGGACCTGGGTCGATCACACCTGGTCTGCTACTGCGGGAGATCGTCAATTGGGTTACTTCAGTAAGGGTACTTCAACCTTTCCAATCGACGAAGGACTTCTTTTATCTACAGGAAAAATTAGCTCTGCCATGGGGCCGAATACCTATACCAACAAATCGGATGCAATGGTAAGTGCAGCAAGTGATCAGGATTTAACTGCCATTTCGGGAGAAACGATGCATGATGCCTCTATATTAGAATTTAATTTTATTCCGGATGGTAATCTTGTAGAATTCAAATTCGTTTTTGCTTCAGAAGAATATCTGGAATACGTAAATACCGATTTTAATGATGCATTCGGTTTCTTTTTAAGTGGTTTTGGAATTACCGGAACTTATACCAATAACGCTATCAATCTTGCACAATTACCAAACGGTGATGCCGTAACCATAAATAACATACATTCTGCCGGAACAAACGTAAATAATGTTGCTTTTCCAGCAAAAAATGCTACCTATTATTCAAACAATCCCCCTGGTTCCACCACTATGGAGTACGATGGTTCAACAGTAGTTCTTACTGCTACTTATGCTGTTACAGCGGGAAAAACTTACAAAATAAAAATGGCCATTGCCGATGCCTCAGATCAACAATGGGATGCCGGTGTATTTTTAAAAGCAAAAAGTTTTGCTACAAACACTTTGGTTATCACTAATCCTGCGCCTGTATGCGTAAATGGAACTGCCGACCTTACTTTACCAGCCGTTACCGCAGGAAGTACTTCGGGGCTAACTTACACCTATTGGCAAGATGCCGCTGCCACTATTCCGTACAATACACCAACTGCAGCGCCAGTAGGAACTTATTACATTAAAGGTCAAAACACACAATCCGGTTGTTCTGATACGAAACCAGTTGTTGTAAGCCAAACTAACATTGTGATAACAGAAACTGCCGCTTCTCATGTTGACGTAAAATGTAAAGGAGGCGCAACAGGTTCTGCAACGGTAACTGCTTCGGGAGGAAGTACGCCTTATACCTACTCCTGGAATACAACTCCGGTACAAACCTCAGCAACGGCTTCTAACTTAGCTGCCGGAACTTACACTGTAACCGCTACTGATTCCAAAGGATGTACTGGTACCAAACAAATCATTATTACAGAGCCGACTGCTGTCTTAACCGCTACCACATCACAAACTAATGCGGCTTGTAATGCAGGAACAACAGGTTCTGCGACGGTAACTCCTGCCGGAGGAACTGCACCTTATACCTACTCCTGGAACACAACTCCGGTACAAACCTCAGCAACAGCTTCTAATTTAGCTGCCGGAACTTATACGGTAACCATTAAAGACGCCAATCTTTGTACCATCACTAAAACTTTCACGATCACGGAACCAACGGCTATAACGGCTACTACTTCGCAAACCAACGTACTTTGTAAATCAGGCACAACTGGTTCTGCAACGGTAACGCCTACTGGAGGAACCGGAGCCTATACCTACTCTTGGTCACCATCCGGAGGATCTGCCGCAACCGCTTCTAACTTAGCTGCCGGAACGTATACTGTGACCATTAAAGATGCAAATCTTTGTACCATCACTAAAACTTTTACCATCACTGAACCTGCAGCTGCATTAACTGCAACTACTTCTCAGACCAACGTACTTTGTAAATCAGATGCAACGGGATCTGCGACAGTTACACCTGCAGGAGGAACCGGAGCCTATACGTATTCCTGGTCACCATCTGGAGGATCTTCAGCAACGGCTTCTAACTTAGCTGCCGGAACGTATACCGTGACGATTAAAGATGCTAATCTTTGTACGATTACTAAAACTTTTACTATCACAGAACCTACAGCTGCATTAACTGCAACTACTTCGCAAACTAACGTACTTTGTAAATCAGATACAACGGGATCTGCTACGGTAACCGTTTCGGGAGGAACAGGATCTTATACTTATTCATGGGCGCCATCTGGGGGATCAGCCGCTACGGCTTCAAACTTAGCAGCAGGAACTTATACGGTAACGATTAAAGACGCCAATCTTTGTACCATCACTAAAACTTTTACTATCACAGAACCTACAGCTGCATTAACTGCAACTACTTCGCAAACCAACGTGCTTTGTAAATCAGATGCAACGGGATCTGCTACGGTAACCGTTTCGGGAGGAACAGGAGCCTATACTTATTCATGGGCACCATCTGGAGGATCTGCCGCTACGGCTTCAAACTTAGCAGCAGGAACGTATACTGTGACCATTAAAGATGCTAATCTGTGTACCATCACTAAAACTTTTACCATCACTGAACCAGCAGCTGCTTTAACAGCTACTACTTCGCAAACCAACGTACTTTGTAAATCAGATGCAACGGGGTCTGCAACAGTTACACCTACAGGAGGAACAGGAGCCTATACGTATTCCTGGGCACCATCTGGGGGATCTGCCGCAACCGCTTCTAACTTAGCTGCCGGAACGTATACCGTAACGATTAAAGATGCCAATCTTTGTACCATCACTAAAACGTTTACCATCACTGAACCTGCAGCTGCATTAACTGCTACCACTTCGCAAACCAATGCGTCTTGTAATTCAGGAGCAACAGGGTCTGCAACGGTAACAGTTTCGGGAGGAACCGGGGCATACACTTATTCCTGGGCACCATCTGGAGGATCTGCAGCAACGGCTTCTAACTTAGCTGCCGGAACATACACCGTAACCATAAAAGATGCAAATCTGTGTACGATTACTAAAACTTTTACCATCACGGAGCCAAGCACAATAACTGCAACTACTTCGCAAACTAACGTACTTTGTAAATCAGATGCAACAGGATCTGCAACGGTAACCCCTACCGGAGGAACCGGAGCCTATACGTATTCCTGGTCACCATCTGGAGGATCAGCAGCAACGGCTACAAACTTAGCTGCCGGAACGTATACCGTGACCATAAAAGATGCTAATCTTTGTAGTATAACTAAAACTTTTACCATCACAGAACCTGCAGCTGCATTGACTGCTACCACTTCGCAAACCAACGTACTTTGTAAATCAGATACAACGGGATCTGCAACTGTAACAGTTTCAGGAGGAACCGGAGCCTATACGTATTCCTGGGCACCATCTGGGGGATCTGCCGCAACCGCTTCTAACTTAGCTGCCGGAACATATACCGTGACCATTAAAGATGCTAATCTTTGTACCATCACTAAAACTTTTACTATCACTGAACCTGCAGCTGCTCTAACGGCTACTACTTCGCAAACTAACGTACTTTGTAAATCAGATACAACGGGATCTGCAACGGTAACCCCTACAGGAGGAACCGGAGCCTATACGTATTCCTGGGCACCATCTGGGGGGTCTGCCGCAACCGCTTCTAACTTAGCAGCCGGAACGTATACCGTGACGATTAAAGATGCGAATCTGTGTACAATTACTAAAACAGTAACCATTACCGAACCTGCAGCTGCTTTAACTGCCACTACTTCACAAACCAATGCGTCTTGTAATTCAGGAGCAACAGGATCTGCAACGGTAACAGTTTCGGGAGGAACAGGAGCCTACACTTATTCCTGGTCACCATCTGGAGGATCTGCCGCTACAGCTTCTAACTTAGCAGCCGGAACATACACCGTAACCATAAAAGATGCTAATCTTTGTACGATTACTAAAACTTTTACCATCACAGAGCCAAGCACTATAACTGCTACTACTTCCCAAACCAACGTACTTTGTAAATCAGATGCAACGGGGTCTGCAACAGTTACACCTACAGGAGGAACGGGAGCCTATACGTATTCCTGGTCACCATCTGGAGGATCAGCAGCAACGGCTTCTAACTTAACAGCCGGAACGTATACTGTGACCATAAAAGATGCTAATCTTTGTTCCATCACTAAAACCGTAACCATTACCGAACCTTCAGCGCCTCTAACCGCTACTACTTCACAAACCAATGTCGCTTGTAATGCAGGAACAACAGGTTCCGCAACGGTAACAGTTTCAGGAGGAACCGGAGCCTACACTTACTCTTGGGCACCATCTGGAGGGTCTGCAGCAACAGCTTCTAATTTAGCTGCCGGAACGTATACGGTAACAATCAAAGATGCAAATCTTTGTACGATTACTAAAACTTTTACCATCACAGAACCAACCGCTATAACTGCAACCACCTCACAAACCAATGTACTTTGTAAATCAAATACAACAGGTTCTGCAACGGTAACCCCTACCGGAGGAACCGGAGCCTATACGTACTCCTGGTCACCATCTGGAGGATCTGCAGCAACCGCTTCTAATTTAGCAGCCGGAACTTACACTGTGACGATTAAAGACGCTAATCTTTGTACGATTACTAAAACTGTAACCATCATCGAACCTGCAGCTGCATTGACTGCTACAACTTCACAAACGAATGTGTCTTGTAATGCCGGAACAAATGGTTCTGCAACGGTAACAGTTTCAGGAGGAACCGGAGTCTATACTTACTCCTGGGCACCATCTGGAGGATCTGCAGCAACGGCTTCTAATTTAGCTGCCGGAACATACACCGTGACCATAAAAGATGCAAATCTTTGTTCCATCACTAAAACTTTTACGATCACTGAACCAACAGTTCTAACCGCTACTACTTCACAAATGAATGTAGGTTGTGGAGGTGATAATACGGGATCAGCAACTGTAAATGTTTCCGGTGGAACTCCAGCATATACTTATTTATGGTCTCCGTCTGGCGGAACAGCAGCTACAGCAAGTGCCCTTACTGCCGGAACTTATACTGTAACGGTTACAGATGCAAACTCTTGTACCATATCTAAATCAGTTACTATTATCGACGGCGATTCTATTAAACCAATAATTGACCCACTGCCACAAACTTCTACTATTAATTGTCCTGCTACACCAGTATTTGCTACTGCCACTGCAACAGATAATAATGGAGTAATTTCATCCTTAACTTACAAAGATGTTATTACACCTGGTGGATGTGCAGGTTCCTATACGCAAACCAGAACCTGGACTGCTGTTGATGCCTGTGGAAATATCTCTCTTCCTGTTAGTCAGGTGATCATTGTACAAGATATTTCTGCTCCTACCTGGTCTACTGCAGCTGCTTCTTTAAACAAAACAATAGAATGTAGCGATACTGCAGCTTTAACTGCCGCACAGGCTTTATTCCCAACAGCTACAGATGCTTGCGACACTAATGTCTCAAACATCGTAAAAGTAAGCGGCGCTTTTGTGGCCTCTCAAGGTTGCGCTAATGCCGGAACGTATACCAATACCTGGACTGTGAAAGACGATTGTGGAAATACTTCTGATATTTTCACTCAGGTGATTACTATTCAGGATACTTCAAAACCAACATGGTCTACACAAACTGCTTCTTTAAACAAAACGATAGAATGTAGTGACACAGCAGCTTTAACTGCCGCACAGGCTTTATTCCCAACAGCTACAGATGCTTGCGACACTAATGTCTCAAACATCGTAAAAGTAAGCGGCGCTTTTGTGGCCTCTCAAGGTTGCGCTAATGCCGGAACGTATACCAATACCTGGACTGTGAAAGACGATTGTGGAAATACTTCTGATATTTTCACTCAGGTGATTACTATTCAGGATACTTCAAAACCAACATGGTCTACACAAACTGCTTCTTTAAACAAAACGATAGAATGTAGTGACACAGCAGCTTTAACTGCCGCACAGGCTTTATTCCCAACAGCTACAGATGCTTGCGACACTAATGTCTCAAACATCGTAAAAGTAAGCGGCGCTTTTGTGGCCTCTCAAGGTTGCGCTAATGCCGGAACGTATACCAATACCTGGACTGTGAAAGACGATTGTGGAAATACTTCTGATATTTTCACTCAGGTGATTACTATTCAGGATACTTCAAAACCAACATGGTCTACTGCAGCTGCTTCTTTAAACAAAACGATAGAATGTAGCGATACAGCAGCTTTAACTGCCGCACAGGCTTTATTCCCAACAGCTACAGATGCTTGCGACACTAATGTTTCAAACATCGTAAAAGTAAGCGGTGCTTTTGTGGCCTCTCAAGGTTGTGCTAATGCAGGAACGTATACCAATACCTGGACCGTGAAAGACGATTGTGGAAATACTTCTGATACTTTCACTCAGGTGATTACTATTCAGGATACTTCAAAACCAACATGGTCTACTGTAGCTGCTTCTTTAAACAAAACGATAGAATGTAGCGATACAGCAGCTTTAACTGCCGCACAGGCTTTATTCCCAACGGCTACAGATGCTTGCGACACTAATGTTTCAAACATCGTAAAAGTAAGCGGTGCTTTTGTGGCCTCTCAAGGTTGTGCTAATGCAGGAACGTATACCAATACCTGGACCGTGAAAGACGATTGTGGAAATACTTCTGATACTTTTACTCAGGTAATTACTATTCAGGATACTTCAAAACCAACATGGTCTACACAAACTGCTTCTTTAAACAAAACAGTAGAATGTAGCGATACTGCAGCTTTAACTGCCGCACAAGCTTTATTCCCAACCGCTACAGACGCATGTGATACTAATGTTTCGAATATTGTAAAAGTAAGCGGTGCTTTTCTAGCTTCTGAAGGTTGTTCTAATGCCGGAACGTATACCAATACCTGGACTGTGAAAGACGATTGTGGAAATACCTCAGATACTTTCACTCAGGTGATTACTATTCAGGATACTTCTAAACCAACCTTTACAGGGGTACTGCCTGCCGATATTACTGTTTCTTGTGATGCAGTACCTCAACCGGCAAATATGGAAGCTTCCGATAATTGTAGTGGTAACTTACCAATTGTTTTCAGTGAAACAAAAAGCAATACTGAAAATCAATGTAGTACAAATTATACTTTAACTCGTAAATGGACCACCAGTGATTGTAGTGGAAATACAATTTCTTACACTCAAATCATAACCGTTAGAGATACTACTCCACCTACAGGAACAGCTCCGGTAAATGTAGCAAATCTGCAAACTATTGCTGATATCCCAGTTGGAAATCCGAGCGACATAACCAATGCTGTGGATAATTGCAGCAGTACGGTAAACATTACTGTAAGTGACGCCAATAATGGAGGAAGCGGTTGTGATGGAAGCCCTTACATCCTAACAAGAACTTATACTTTAACAGATTGTGCCGGTAATAAAACACTACTGACTCAAACCTTTACTGTAGAAAACAAAGTTTCTGTATCCGGAGTTGCTACAAATGTGAACTGTTCGAACGGAAGAACTGGTTCAATCCAGGTAACTAGTAGCCCTGGTTCGACCGTTATCATTAAAAATGAAAAAAATGAAACTGTTGGAAATACCAATTTACCGGCCGGTACGTACACTCTTACAGCAACATCTTCTGTAAACAAAGGAAATCAAGCCTGTACTGCAACTGCCACTGTTACAATCACAGCAACTCCTAATGAAACAACGACTGTTAGCAGTTTAGCCTGTAACGATGATTCAACCATTATTAACTTGTTATCATTGTTACCTGAAAACACTCCTACTAACGGAATCTGGGTAGATAACAGTAATACCAACAGCATACAAGGAAACAATTTTAATCCTTTAGGTCTGGCAATAGGTAATTATACATTCGAATACAAAATACCTGATGCCAGCTGCCCAAGAAGTATTGTACTGAATATGGCAATAAATGATGATTGTAAAGTACTTGCGTGTGGAAGTATAGTAGTCCACAATGCTTTCTCTCCAAATGGTGACGGAATCAACGATGTCTTCACTATAGACAGTATTGGCGATACCACTTGTTATCCTGAGAATGATGTAGAAATCTATAACCGTTGGGGGGTATTAGTATTTGAAACACACAATTACAACAATCAAACCAATGCCTTCGACGGAATTTCAAGAGGCCGAACCACAGTGAAACAATCTGACGGACTACCAACGGGAACTTATTTCTACATTATTAACTACAAATCACTGGACGGAAATAATGTATTACAGAATAATAAAAAAGACGGATATCTTTATTTATCGAAATAAAAAAAGACCATATCTCATTGCATAGCAAGCACATAAAGCAACAATTTACAATTAATTAATAAAAAAATCCTTATTTTTGAATATACAAATGCATAGACTTTTTTACAATTTAAATTGAAAAAAGTAGTACTAATGAAAATAATAAATACCACTATGAGAACAAAATTATTTTTCTTCGTCATTATGTTTGTAACAATTGCGAGCTATGCACAGCAAGATGCACAATTTACGCAATACATGTACAATACCATAAACATTAATCCGGCTTATGCAGGATCGCGAGGAGCTTTAAGTGTTTTTGGATTATACCGCACCCAATGGGTTGGACTCGACGGGGCTCCTGAAACCAGCGCTTTCTCAATCAATAGCCCAATAAATAATAGTAATTTAGGAATCGGAGCCTCTTTAGTAAATGATAAAATTGGCCCAACTAACGAAAACAACTTTTCTGTTGACCTTTCCTATACTGTTCAAACCTCAGCCGATTTTAAACTTTCGTTTGGTATCAAAGGAACAGCCAACCTGTTCAATTTGGATGTCAGCAAATTAAATCCGGAGAGTCAGGGAGATCCACAGTTTCAGGATTTAAACAATAAGTTTTCGCCGAATGTGGGAGCCGGAGTCTATTGGCATTCTGATAAAGCATACATTGGGTTATCAGTACCTAATTTTATCGAAACCAATCGGTACGATGATAATGATTACGCCATTTACAAAGATAAAATCAATTATTATTTAATAGCCGGATATGTGTTTGATCTTGATAGACTTCAATACATCAAATTCAAACCCGCTTTACTGACCAAAATGGTCGAAGGAGCACCGCTTCAGGTAGATGTTTCTGCCAACTTTATGTTCATGGATAAACTTGTGGTGGGAGTTGCCTACCGATGGAGCGCTTCACTTAGTGCTATGGTAGGATTCCAGATTACTGACGGCCTCTATCTTGGTTATGGTTACGATCGCGAAACCACACGTTTAAACAACTATAATTCAGGATCTCATGAGATATTCCTGCGTTACGAATTCTTCAAAAACAATGGTAAAATGACAACGCCACGTTTCTTCTAAAAATAACGATTATGAAAAATTATATACTCCTTTGCTTAACAATTATCTGTTCTTTTTCAGCCGGCAGTTATGCGCAACAATCGAAAATTAATACTGCCGATAAGAACTACGATAATTATGCGTATATCGACGCTATTAAAACCTATGAACGTGTAGCTGATAAAGGATACAAATCGGAAGATTTGTTTAAGAAGCTCGGAAACTCATACTACTTCAACTCTAACTTTGAAGCTGCTGCAAAATGGTACGGTGAATTATTTGCGATGAACACCGTTGTTGAGCCAGAGTATTACTATCGATATGCACAATGTCTGAAATCAAGCGGACAAACCGATAAGGCCAATAAAATTATGACTGAATTTTTGGCTAAATCTAAAAACGACGACAGAGCAAAATTATATGCCGAGGATGTAAACTATCTGGACAAAATCAAAGCCAATTCCGGCCGATACAAAATTGAAGATGCCGGAATCAACTCTAAATACTCCGATTACAGTTCCTATGTTTACAACGGTAAAATATACTTTGCCTCTGCCCGGGATACCGGAAACTTTTCACAACGCAAACACAAATGGACCGGAGAATATTTTACGAATTTGTATTTTGCCGATATTGACCCTCCTGCCAACAGCACAGTGAAAGTCAATAAATTCAAAACCTCTCTTAATACAAAGTTTCATGAGTCTTCTCCCGCCTTTACGAAAGACGGACAAACGGTTTACTTTACCAGAAACAATTATATAAACGGTAAAAAAGGAAAAGATGACAACAAAATTACTTTAATCAAAATATACAGAGCCACTCTTGAAAACGGAAAATGGACCAACATAACCGAACTTCCTTTTGACAGTGATAATTACAGTACGGCACATCCTGCACTTAGTCCTGATGAGAAAACACTGTATTTCGCCTCAGATATGCCCGGAACAGTGGGACAATCTGATATTTACAAAGTAAGTATCAATGGCAATGGCAGTTATGGTACACCTATGAACTTAGGTAAAGTCATAAATACACAAGGAAAAGAAACATTTCCGTTTGTTACCAGCGATAATGAAATTTATTTTGCTTCTGACGGACATCCCGGGCTAGGCGGTCTGGACGTTTTTGTAGGCCAAATTGAAGATAACGGAACCATAAGCAATATTCAGAATCTTGGAGCAGATGTTAACTCGCCTAAAGATGATTTTGCCTACATTATTGATCCTGCATCCAGAAGAGGCTATTTTAGCTCTAATAAAGATGGCGGACAAGGTTCTGATGATATCTACAAATTTCTCGAAACAAGAAAACTGCAATGCATACAAGAGCTAAACGGAATCATTACAGACTCTGAAACCTTAGCTGTCTTACCAAACACAAAATTAACCTTGTATGACAATCTGGGTAATATAAAAAACACGACTATTTCAGATGCAACCGGTTTTTACAGTTTCCCTGTTGAATGTGGAAAAACGTATAATGTAAGAGCAGAAAAAGAAGAATATACAACCAAAGAAATCAATATTACCATTGGAAAACTAACCGGAAAAACCAGTCTTCCTATTGCTTTGGATAAATCCGCCTGTAAAGTCACTATTGGCGATGATTTAGGAAAATGTTTTGGTATCAAAATGATTTACTTTGATCTGGATAAATCAAATATCCGTACAGAAGCTGCTCTGGATTTAGAAAAAATACTTGATGTGTTAAACAGCCATCCAACGATGAAACTTGATATTCGTTCCCATACAGACAGTCGTGCTACACATCGATACAATGAAGCCTTATCCGACAGAAGAGCTAAATCAACGATTGCATGGCTCGTTAAAAACGGAATCGCTAAAAACAGACTAACCGGAAAAGGATATGGAGAAACCCAACTGGTAAATGGCTGTTCTGATGGTGTACCGTGTACAGAAGAACAACATCAAATGAACAGAAGAAGCGAATTTATTATCACAGCCTTGTAAAAAACCAAATTCAAATAATTCTAAAAAAACGTAATATTTTAAACTCTAAAATTCCAAATTCCAAAAACAGATTAAACACTGATTGGAATTTGGTTTTTTTTTAAAACTTGTAAATAACTCCCTTAAAATTCCGTTTTCGTGAAACGAACCTGTATAATTCGTCTTCTTTATTTATTTCGGATTAGGCTTTACACAAACCCTAGTTTTCGTCACTCATAGCGTTTAACCTAATGCTTTGTTTAGACTCTTTGAGAACAACTAACCCACTTTTACATCAGTACACCTTAAGGACTAATTTCATACATAGTCCAAAAAAAATCGTTGCAATTCCCTGAATTGCAACGACCAATAAAAAACTAACCAGTCCAATATTTTTTCTACATCTTCACAAAGATGTTAGTATAGTATTTCTTTCCGGTATTAGGGTCAATCGAAACTGACAAACCAAAATGAGTATAGTCTCCTTCAATATTTGCCTTGTGTCCGGGACTATCCAGCCAGGCTCTTAAAGCAGCCTCAGAAGTTTTATAATTGTAAGCAACATTTTCGCCTACTTTTTTAGCACCTAAAACACTCATGATATTATTCGAACGTGAAGTAAAATCATTATGATCAACCACATTGTTTGCGATCATGTATTTGTTGTGTTCTTCGCACTTAAATGAAACGTGATTGATTCCTTTCAAAGTATTCAAACCAATACTTACCCGATAATCATTGATAAGTTTCATCGATTCGATTTCAGAATCATTGTAATTGTAGTTAGCAACGACAGCCTCGGCTGTAGCAGGGCTTTCGCTACCCTCTGCGCTGTCCGCTGAACAGGAGCTCATTGCAACAAGTAGGGCAACTATTGCAACGAACCTCATGTTACGCATCATCTTTTTCATAATGACATAGTAGTTTAATTTTTAAAGTAGATGTTGGGGCAAATCCTTTAAATATTTATTAAAATAAATTGACTTGTTTCTTTCTCAAACTTATTCAATTTATCGTTAAACTACAAATAATATCGATAAAATACGCAATAATTTCACAATCAAATGTAATAATCCTACAAGCTAAGAGGATAATCTTTCAATCTTCCATGAAAAGTCAGATTGGCTTTGGTAACGAATTCTGTCATGCAATCTATTGGGTCTCCCCTGCCAAAATTCTACCTCTAAAGGAGCTACTAAAAAACCACCCCAATTTTCAGGTCTCGGAATGTGTTTTCCTTCGAACTCTTTTTCCAGTTTTTTCAAATTTTCTTCCAAAAAAGTTCGGGACGGAATCACTTCGCTTTGCTTCGAAACCATCGCACCCAATTTACTTCCATCAGGACGAGAATCAAAATAACCATCTGATATGTTCTCTGATGTTTTTACAGCGATTCCTTTTATGATTACCTGGCGTTCCATCTCCTGCCAGAAAAAAGACAAACACACATGCGGGTTTGCGGCTATCGCCTTCCCTTTTTCCGAATCATAATTGGTATAAAAAATAAAACCTTCCTCTGAAAATTTCTTTAATAAAACCACTCTGGATTTCGGGAAACCATCCAATCCAATTGTCGAAACTGTCATGGCATTAACTTCTCCGTTTCCGCCAAAATCTTCTACCTCATGAAACCATCGGTTGAACAAATTGATTGGGTCTTCGGGAATATTGGTTTCCAATAATTCACTCTTCTCGTAAGATTTTCTATAATTGCTTAAATCGTTCATGATTATTGATTTTAGATTGTAGATTGTAGATTTTTTGATTACGAATTCTTACAAATAAACAAATCACCATTTTGTCATTTATAACTCATCCGTACAACTCACATTTCACATTTTAAAACTCAAAACTCCTCCCGTCATCTCCTAAAAGTGTGTTTGGAAAAATAGTTTCGGCTTCTTCTTTAAAACGTTCGATACCATCATAACGTGTTGAATAATGCCCCAGAATTAACTTCTTTGCATTTGCTTTAAGCGCAATTGTTGCCGCTTCTTTTGCGGTTGAATGTAACGTTTTCAGTGCCAAAGCGGCTTCTGATTCCAAAAAGGTAGATTCGTGATACAAAACATCAACATCCTTAATTATAGGAAGTACGTCTTCATGATACACGGTATCGGAACAAAACGCATAACTCATTGACGGAATAGGATCAAAGGATAATTCTTTGTTCTTTATTACGGTTCCATCGTCAAGTGTAACGTCACCACCACCTTTTATTTTTTGAAAATAGGCTGTATGAATATTGTACTGCTGAACCGCTTCTACATTTAATTTGCGATCACCGGGTTTTTCCTGAAACAAAAATCCGTTCGTATACACGCGATGCTTCAACGGAATCGTCTTTACAATCACCTTATTGTCTTCAAAAATAACTTCGCTTTCTTTTGACTCTAATTCATGGAAAAACAATTTATAGGTCGTCCAGGATTCCGTCAATTTTAATTGAAGCAGAATAAGTTCTTTAATCCCTTTCGGTCCGTAAATATGTAAATCGGTCGTTCTTCCTAAAAGAGAAAAAGTAGAGATAGTTCCAATTAATCCATAAAGGTGATCTCCGTGAAGATGCGAGATAAAGATGTGATTTATTTTGGAGAATTTAATCTTATTCTTTCTAAGCTGTACCTGTGTTCCCTCACCACAATCAATTAAAAATAAACGATTTCTTATTTCTAAAACCTGTGAAGTAGGGTTCGTAATTGTTCTGGGAGTTGCGGCATAACAGCCAAGTATGGTTAATTTCAATTTTATTGTTTATTCGTTTATTTGGTAAATCGTTTAATCGGCTAAAACTAATTCAAATCGATTAAACAGTTAACCGAATAAACAATTAAACTTATTTTAAAATCCAAGGTCTCTTTCGATTTCCTCCATTTCGATAATATCATGCGCTTCCAAAAGTGACGGAACAACAACTAATTTATCTGAAACGGCATTAAAGTCTAGATCTGAAACTACTATTACAAATGATTTTTTGGCTTTCTTCTGCTGCTTGGCAAGGGGTAAAAAGAGTTTCACCTCTTTTTCCGACACATCACTATCTGCTGATAAATCGATTATAATATTTTGTTTTTCAAAGGTTTTAAACTGTTGCGTTACCCTTTCCAAAAAAGCATTAAAATCTCCCTGAGTATCTTTAATTGTAACGGTATGTCCTTTTTGATCTACTTTCATTTTTTTACTATATACACTTCTGATTTGAAAAGCTAAGGTACGAAGTTTTTTTAGTTTTCAGTTCTTATTCCCAGTTCTCAGTTTTCAGTCAAGACTGAGACTGAAAACCGCGACTGAAGACTATATCCATTACTGTTGAATCTTAGATGCGAGCAAATAAATCACCGCCATTCTGATCGCTACTCCGTTTTCGACCTGATTCAAAATAACAGAATGATCGGAGTCAGCCACTTCAGAAGTAATCTCTACTCCTCTGTTAATTGGTCCCGGGTGCATGATTACGATTTCTTTCCCAAGAGAGTCTAGTAATGGCTTATCTACTCCGTATTGCTGTGCATACTCACGTGTCGATGGAAAAAAGTTCACATCCATACGTTCGTTTTGAACACGAAGCATATTAGCAACATCACACCACTCTAAAGCTTTACGCAAATTGGGTTCAACTGTGACACCAAGTGATTCAATATATCTCGGAATCAGTGTTTTTGGCCCGCATACTTTTACCTCAGCTCCCTGCATCTTCAAAGCATATATGTTAGACAAAGCTACTCTCGAATGCAGAATATCTCCTACAATGACCACTTTTTTTCCAGCCACATCGCCTAATTTTTCTCTAATCGAATAACTGTCTAATAAAGCCTGAGTTGGGTGTTCGTGTGCTCCGTCTCCGGCATTCACGATACTGGCTTTGACATTTTTGGATAAAAAATAAGCCGCTCCGGGATTGGAGTGGCGCATTACAACCATATCAACTTTCATTGAAAGGATATTATTTACAGTATCAATCAGGGTCTCCCCTTTTTTAACCGAAGACTGGGCTGCCGAAAAACTAATCACATCAGCCGATAATCTTTTTTGTGCCAATTCAAAGGAAAGTTTAGTTCTCGTACTGTTCTCAAAGAAAATATTGGCAATGGTAATATCTCGTAATGAAGGAACTTTTTTAATAGGTCTGTTAATGACTTCTTTAAAATGATCGGCCGTTTCAAAAATCAGGTTAATATCATTTTCATTGATATATTTAATTCCCAATAAATGATCTACGCTTAATTCTTTCATTTTTATTTCTTTAATATTTATTTGTCAAATTCGTAAATTCCTGGCATGCTCAGTTTTTCAATACTACTACAAAGAACAACTCTTTTATTGAATCATTCTTTCTACAACTTCACTGTAATCCTGCAAATCTCTGGCATCTTCATCAAAAAGATGCTGCCATTTGAATCCTGGAATTTCTATTTTTGTTCTTGCAGATTCATTCCAATTCAGAGTGAAGCCGTTATCTCTTAAAACTTCGGCAACTATTTTACCTACTTCTATTGTTGTCGCATCATCACCATTATCTACTTTCTGGAAAGCGATAAACAAACTTGAATCTTTTACAGCTACTCCTCTTGCTAAATCTTGTTCGTGATAAAAACAATATCCATCAGATTCTACTTCGTTTTCACGCAACGCTCTTTCTACCTCAACAACTTCATACTCCCCATCCGATGTGGTATAACCCGCATTATGAAGTGCAATAATATTTCTGTCGGCTAATTCATCAAACGCTTTTATTAATCTTTCCGTATCTGTTGGACTTTTCCATTGTTTACTTTCTGAAAGTAATTTTTGGTTTTCTTCTCTTATTTTATCAAAAGCCCACTCTTCAGAGATTTCATCCTCAAATTCGTTGTCTTCAATTTCTTCCAGAATATTTTCCTGAATCTCATCAAGAGACAGAAATCCCATTCTAACTTGGTTAAAAATTGATTCATAAATAAAAGCTTCATTCTCTGTCATCCTTTTTTTATTTAATCGTTAATTTGTTATCAAATAGACCACATCTTCACCTTCATTTTCTTTCCAGCTTACCTTAACTTTTTCGCCATTAATAGCATCTACCTGGCGTCCACGATAATCGGGCTGAATAGGTAAATTGCGGCTAAAACGTCGGTCAATTAAAACTAACAATTCAATTTCTGAAGGTCTTCCAAAAGACTGAATAGCAGTTAACGCGGAACGAATGCTTCGTCCGGTAAACAAAACGTCATCAATAAAAATGACTTTTTTATTTTCGACTATAAAATTGATTTGGGTTTTATTCGCTTCAAGCGGTTTTTCGGTGCGGCGGAAATCGTCTCTAAAAAAGGTGATATCTAAATAACCCAGAGAAATTTCGGGCGTTTTGTACTCGCTTTCTAATATTTGTTTCAAACGTTCGGCTAAAAAAACACCTCTTGGCTGAATTCCGATTAAAATAGTATCTGAAAAATCAAGATGTTTTTCGATTAACTGACAAGCCAAACGATGGAGTATGATAGTAACTTCTTTTGAATTAAGTAATACTTTTTGGCTCATAATTAAGTATAATGTTTGGTTGGGCAAATATACAAAATCAGAATTTATTTGTAGTCTCTTTCTAAATACAAATATTTGAATAAATTTTTAGCGTTGTAATAGCACAAAGCATTCTTTTTAAATTCCATAGATAACACCGAATTTCAATTTGTCGCTTATGAAACTATACAAGTCAAAGAACCTTTCGTACAACGTCATCAACATCTCTTAACTTAATCAGATCCTTTTTGCTATTTTATTATATTTGACCAACCAAAACACATAAGATTAGGAGAAAAATAATCATCCTGGCTATGATTACTTTTAAAAACCGAATACATACCGAAAAAATGAATTCCTATCTCATCAAAATAGATACTTTTATAAACAGCCTTGATCAGGAAACCTTAGCCGCTTTAAATAACATCTCCACTACCAGGACTTTAAAAAAAGGGGAGTTTTTATTACGGCAAGATGAAATTTGCAGTAAAAGCTATTTTATAGAAGAAGGAATTGTTAGAAAGTACTACCTCGATGATGGAAAAGAAATCACGACAGAATTATACTTTAAAGATGATATCGCGGTATCTTTTAATAGTTATTGCCTGCAAACGACAAGTAACGAATTCATTCAGGCCGTCACAGACATCACCGTTTCACAAACTGACTTTAAAGGATTTCAGAATGCAAAAAAGCAATTCCCCAAATTGACAGAATTAGATTTGATGCTCACTGAGTATTACGCAATTTGGCTGGAGGATCGATTGTTTC
Source organism: Flavobacterium tructae (assembly GCF_001853485.1). NCBI lineage: Bacteria > Pseudomonadati > Bacteroidota > Flavobacteriia > Flavobacteriales > Flavobacteriaceae > Flavobacterium > Flavobacterium tructae. The sequence continues at coordinate 143,486 of NZ_MIKE01000029.1, forward strand.
AGTTTCGCACACTGGACGCTACGACCCGCTACCTTAAATTAATTAAAGAACATTCGCATATTATTAAAAACATCCAGCTTACACATATTGCTTCTTATCTTGGAATATCTTTGGAAACCCTAAGCAGGATCCGGTCCAAAATTTAAATGTATTATTTGACTTAAGTCAAATTTCCCGCGATTTTTCATTTCGACATTTGTTTCATAAAATATAAAAAAATGAAACAAAGAATTATAGGATTTGACCTGGCAAGAGCATATGCCATCTTCGGAATGTTTATTGTTAATTTCAATATGGTTTTTGGCTCCCATAACGACCAAAGTACCGTTGCACAATTTATGTCTCTTTTCAGCGGCAACTCAAGCTCTGTTTTTGTGATACTGGCAGGAATGGGTATTGCGCTTATGACCAACAGAGTGGAATATACTCCTGCCGAGAAAAACAAGCTGAGAAATACCATCCTCAAACGGGCTGGTTTTTTATTTGTCATCGGACTTTTGCTTAACCTGATCTGGCCTGCCGATATTTTGCACTTTTACGGTTGCTATATGTTCATAATTGCTTTTATAATTTTTTTAGACAAAAGGTTTTTTCTGTTTCTGGCTGCTGTGGCGATCTTTACTTTTCACTTTCTAATTTTTATTGTTCCCTATGAAACGGGTTGGAATATGGAATCATTTCAATACAAAGATTTTTATACCCTGAACGGGTTTATCAGAAATACTTTTTACAACGGCTGGAATGCTGTATTCCCCTGGATTGCTTATTTTCTTTTAGGAATGTATCTCGGAAGACTAAACTGGAGCAGTAAAAAGATTCAGCAGAAGATGTTTATTATTGGACTTTTATTGTATGTATCGATAGCATTACTTCAATTATTGTCCGGACAATTTGTACTTTCAGAGAATTTACATTTATTTATCAATGCTGATTATCTCCCTCCGTACCTTCCTTTTATGCTAAGCACCTCCGGATTTGCTCTGATGCTGATCGCCTTCTTTATGTACATCGGAGAAAAAAACGGAAATAACCAATATGTACAAAGTTTTGCACCAACGGGTCAAATGACGCTTACGCATTACATTTCACATCTCACCATTGGTTTAATTTTATTTTCTGCACTAACAGGTAATGATCTGGTCCAATATTCAGCAGATCAGAAAGCAACAAAACCAATTTATATTTTACTGTTTTCAATTGCGTACTTTGTACTCAGTTACTACTTTAGTAAACTTTGGGCAAGACACTTTCAGAACGGTCCATTTGAAGCCCTTATGCGAAAAATAACCCGCTAACTAAATTTTACCGGAACCATTGCCCAATCATTTTGAGTCGGCCATAAACTGTCAAAAGACATCTTTGAAGTTAGAGATCGGACTAAAAGTCTACATCAAAAAAACTATTTCCGTCTCTAAATTTAAAATTATATTTTAGCAGTACAACACTTACCTATACTTCTTGCTTACAGACCAAACACAAGATTAAAGCTATGGATCAATACAAAGAAACTTTCGAAACCTGGGATAAAATTGCAACTATTTATCAAGACAAGTTCATGGATTTAAAGCTGTATAATGAAACTTACGACTTCTTTTGCGATGCTTTGAAAAACGAACAGCTTCATATCTTTGAAATTGGCTGTGGTCCGGGAAACATCACAAAATATTTATTATCAAAGAAACCCAATTTAAAAATTAGGGGGATTGACATTGCTCCCAAAATGATTGAATTAGCACAAAAGAACAATCCTTCTGCCCAGTTTGAAGTAATGGATACGCGAGACCTCAACAAAGTAAATCAACAATTTGATGCCATTATTTGTGGTTTTTGTCTGCCCTACTTGTCCGAAGAAGATTGTTTCAAACTAATCAACAGCATTGATAAAATACTCTGTCCTGGTGGTATTTTTTATCTTAGTTTTGTTGAAGGGCATTCCACTGCATCAGGTTTCATTTCGGGAAGTACCGGCGACCGAACATATTTCTATTATCATAATTTAAAGAACATAGAAAAACAGCTTTCTATACATAATTTCAAAATCATTAAATCGTTTGAAGTTAAATATCCAAAATCTGAAAATATTGAAATTCATACTATACTAATTGCTCAAAAAAAATGAAAGAAATCATTGCACTTTCTGAAAAAACAATAACCATAAGCAGAAATGATTTTCTTAAAGTAAAAGGAAGCATAGACGACAATATCTATTTTGTCGAGAGTGGAAGCTTACGGCTTTTTGTTTTGGCTGATGATGAAGAACAAATCATTCGATTTGGTTACCAACAAAATTTAATTGTGTCACTGGATTCTTTCTTAACCGGAAGGCCTTCTGACCTCTGCATTCAGGCCATTAAAAAAACAGTTCTGAAGATCATCACAAAGAAGCAAATAGAGCAATTTTTAAAAATTGAAGCCAATAAAAACTTATGGATTACTATTTTAGAAAACTTAGTAGTGCAGCAAATGGAACGCGAAATTGATATTTTAACCAGTTCTCCAAAAGAAAGATACCAAAGAGTTTTAAAGAGAAGTCCGCAGCTTTTTCAAGAAGTCCCAAACAAACACATTGCCAACTATCTAAGAATGACACCTGAGACATTATCGAGATTAAAAAAGTCTTGATTTCGATCAATCATTTCCGGAAAAACTTTTTGAAACTTTGCTTCAAAAATTAAACCTATGCAATCAGAAAAACTCATACAATTACTAATGGATCACACGAGAGATAGTATCAATCAGGCTGAGAAACTTAAGAATGATACTATACAAACTTTGACATGGAGAGAAAATCCTGCTTCCTGGAACATTTTGGAATGTCTGGAGCACTTGAATTTGTATGGTGATTATTATCTGCCTGAGATAAAAGACAAAATAAAGAATTCGAAAACCTCTTCTGAAACTCATTTTAATAGCGGATTTTTAGGAGGCTATTTTGCCAAAAGTATGCTTCCGAAAGAAAAGCTGAACAAAATGAAAACCTTTAAAGACAAAAACCCATTAAACTCTGAGCTTGACAAAAGTGTAATTGACAAATTCATCAATCAACAATTTGAATTATTAGCATTACTGGAACAATCCAAAAAGGTGAGTTTAAATCGTATAAAAATCCCCACTTCTTTATCCCGTTTACTAAGACTAAAACTAGGAGATACTTTTCAGTTTTTTATTCATCATATCCTGCGACATCTGAATCAAATTGATACCATAAAAGAGTCAATAAAAAAGACAGTTCCCGTACACGAACTGTCATGACCTAAAAAACGAAACCCCACTTACAGACGCAAATGGGGTTTCGAAAAAAAAAAAAACTACTTCACAATTAGTTTAGCCGTAAACAATTTACGGGAATGTATTTTTAGAATATAAACTCCTTTTGGTAAATCCTGATTGATTAGAGAAAACTTATTATTGTTTACATTTTTTGTAGCATATAATAATTTCCCTTCCATGCTGTAAATTTCTATTTCATCAATAGGATATTCAGATTGAATAAAGGTTTCCGTATCATTCTTTGTTGGATTTGGATACACTCTCAAACCATTATCGATTTTAAATTCATCATTGTTCAGATGTGGATCGATTACTTCAAAAGAAACTCTGTTGGAAACTTCATTATAAGAATCGTTAGTAAACATTACCAAAAAGTATTTCCCTTTTTCTGTTGGCAATTCTGTAGCAGCAATATTTTTTGTTCCTTCAGAAAGTCCTTCAAAATAGGTATAACTCACCAGTGGTTTTTCATTCGGATTATCTCCGTCATGATAAATCCCCAACCAGTCTTTTACAATTCCCGGAGCGTCTGTCCACGAAGCGGTAATCTGCTCGCCCAAATCATAAACCGGTTTATTGATCCATAATTCGGTAACGACTGCTCCTACTTTAAAAAATACTTTGTTTCCAATCGGATTAAATCCGTCCTGTAAATAATACTCGGCATAATAATAACCTTTTGGCAGTCCTGTGAAAGATTTAGCATCTGCAGCTGTTGTAACATATTGCCAGCTTGTTGCTGTAACTCCGGATCCGGGATTAACCCCCATTCTGTAAATACCAATCCAGTCTTTTGCCAGTTGCGGACCATTTGTATAATTAATAAGGATAGGAGTCCCAACAGAATACTCGGTTTTATCAGTCGTTAAGGTCGGAACCGGCCCTACATAAAAGTATTTTCGTGGCGCAATTTCCGTATACCCTCCATTTGAAAATATTGCAGCATAATAACGCCCTTTAGTAGCCAGTCCGCTAGAGAAAGTGATAAATCCGCTGGCACTTCCGTCCGTATATTTCCAGGTTTGCGATGGCGAAGAACCTCCCGGAGTCTGCCCTTCTTTGTATAAACCAATCCACGTTGAAGTACTGGCCGGAGCATCCGTAAAATCAACTTTTATAGGTGTGTTCAACGAATAGGTCAAAGCATCTGTAACTATTGCCGTATTTACATTGTTACTTCCTGTAATTGTAAAAGTCTGAACATCGCTCCATGGCGACCATTCAAGATTACGGTCTCTGTATCTTAACTTCACATAGTATTTACCATTTGGAAGTGAATTAGAAGCCAAATCCATTTTAGTAATATCTACACCCAGATTGATGTTTACAGTCGAATCTTTCTTAGTGCCATACTTTCCGTATAAATTTTCAAAATCTCGATATACTTCTTTCTTTACAATATCGAATGTTGGTGTTTGAGAAATCAAAAACTGACTGGTATTCAACTTCTCATCTGTAGTTGTCGTATAAGTCGATCCGGAAACGGTTAGCGGCAATGTATTTGTCGCAGTAAAAGTATTCGTAATCGAAGGTTTGGCAGGTGCCGCTTTGTTTTTATATCGATGAAATTCATCCATTAGCTGGTTGTTCTTCCATTTATCAACACTTCCAATAGAATAACTTTCAATGTCCATTTTTCCGTTTGTCACATCAATATCTACAATTTGGTAAATCCAGTTACAAATGGTTTTCTGTACATCATCAAAATCCTGCTCTGTAGAAGATCCCCAATATTGATCCCAGGCCGTACCTCCCGAAATAATATTATAGGTAGGTGTATTTTTCAATTGTCCGCGGTGATACAAATGATGGTGCGCCCCAATATGCATCGAATATTTTGGAGAAGTTACCAATAACGGCACGGCTGTATTACGAACCCAAGTTGAAATATCACCGACGTATTGCTCTGCCTGATAAGGTCTGTGGCTTAAAGAGAAAATCCATTCTACTGTATTATCCGCATTTGCAGCGGTAAGAACTTTTTGCAACCAGCTTAGCTGTTCTGCCCCTGTATGTTCTGAACTTAAACTGATAAACAAAACATTACCAGCCTGCTGTGCATAATAATTCTCTGTTCCTGACGAAATGCCTTTATACGAAAGCTCACTTATATAAAAATGATCGTAATAGGAGTTCATTCCCAGCGTTCCGTAGGTTTCATGGTTTCCTACTGTGGTCTGGATAGGCACATTACCCGATAAACCTCTGTTCTTTTTAAAATGCACATTTTCGTAATGATCTAAAGTTCCTACATCAACCTGGTCTCCCACCATAAAAGTCATAGAGATATTATCATCAGGAGATGCGTCTTTTCCCCATTTCTGTCTTATTTTTCTTTTGGCCGCTGACACTAAAGAATCATAACGCGGAACAGCTTTCAGTTGATTATCCCCCATAATCAAAAACCGAATGTGTCCATTAGCTGTTGCTGCCTGTCCCGGATTGGGCAATGTTTTAAAAGAATAAACCGAAGACACATCTGCTCCGGTTTTTATTCTGTAGAAATATTTCGTGTTAGGCGAAAGGTTCGTCAGCTTTGCACTATGGTAGAAATAATTACCCGGATAACCTGAATCTGTAAAAACATTTGTATTACCGGTAACAGTAACATTTAGACTCGATGCTGTTGTTCCGTACTCTACGATAGATTCCGGATTACTGTCCGTTTTCCAGTTAACGTAGATAGATGTTGGTGTCGCGTTTTGCAGATAAGGAAATAATTTTTGCGCTTTTGAAGCATAACTTAGCCCCAGAAGCATAAATAATAAGTAAAGTTTTTTCATACGTTTTTTTGTTTAGATCGAACAAAAGTATTGTTCGAAAACGTAATAGCTTTTAAGAGAACATTACCTTTCCCTTATCTTTACTTCTCTTTATTGTAAAGTTGTTTAACCTTTTACACCTAGTTGATTTTAATCTAAATCATAGAACTTTTTAATTAAATCATATAAGATCTTTCTTGTTTTTTGGTCTAATTTTAAGTTATACGAATCAGAACAGCAAGTTCTTAAAACATCAAAGTCATGCAAAATAAAATCAAACGTTTGTTAATGGTATTTGTACTATTATTTTTATTTACGAGCTGCGAAGTTATCGGAGACATTTTTAAAGCCGGAATGGGCTTTGGTATCTTTATCGTTATTTTTATTATTGCGATAATTATCTTCATTTTCGCTAAACTGTTTGGCAAAAAATAAATAAAAAAAAAATCCCGTTCAGCTAGCGAACGGGATTTCTCTTATTATAAATTATAAAATTACAGGTTGTACATTTTTTTTCTTAATTCCTGAATTTTTTCATCGTCCAGGTATTCGTCAAATGTCATGTAACGGTCTATGACTCCGTTTGGTGTTAACTCCACTACTCTGTTACCAACGGTTTGTGCAAACTCGTGGTCATGTGTGGTGAAAATTACGGAACCTTTAAAATTTTTCAATGAGTTATTAAAAGCTGTAATGGACTCCAAATCTAAGTGATTGGTTGGCTCATCAAGCATTAAGATATTGGCTCTCTCCATCATCATTCTGGATAGCATACAACGTACTTTTTCTCCTCCTGATAATACGCGGCTTGTTTTTAACGCCTCTTCTCCGGAGAAAATCATTTTCCCTAAGAATCCTCTAATAAAAACCTCATCACGCTCTTCTTCTGTTTTGGCGTACTGGCGTAACCAATCTACCAAAGTCAGATCATTTTCAAAGAAAGAATGATTCTCAGCCGGTAAATAAGCCTGATTGGTTGTAATTCCCCAATCAAAAGTTCCGGCATCTGCCTTTTGTTCGTTGTTTAAAATTTGGTAGAATGCTGTTGTAGCACGTGAATCTTTAGAAAAAAGAACGATTTTATCGCCTTTTGCCATATTCAAATCAACATCTTTAAACAAAAGATCACCATCGATAGAAGCTGCCAGACCTTCAACATTCAAAATCTGATCTCCTGCTTCACGATCCTGATCAAAAATAATCGCAGGATAACGACGGCTTGAAGGTTTAATTTCAGAAATATTCAATTTCGAAATCATTTTTTTACGAGAAGTAGCTTGTTTCGATTTCGCAACGTTTGCACTAAAACGACGAATAAATTCTTCAAGTTCCTGTTTCTTCTCTTCTGCTTTTTTATTCTGCTGTGCACGTTGTTTTGCCGCTAATTGGCTGGACTCGTACCAGAACGTATAGTTTCCTGAGTAGTGGTTTATTTTTCCAAAATCAATATCAGAAATATGTGTACAAACCGCATCTAAAAAGTGACGGTCGTGAGACACTACAATTACAGTATTTTCATAATTCGCAAGGAAGTTCTCTAACCACGCAATGGTTTCAAAGTCCAGGTCGTTGGTAGGCTCATCCATGATAAGTAAATCCGGATTTCCAAAAAGTGCCTGCGCCAAAAGCACACGTACTTTAATTTTTCCTTCCAAATCACCCATTAGAGTATAATGATCTGCCTCTGTGATTCCTAAGTTAGACAACATGGCCGCAGCATCAGAGTCGGCATTCCAACCGTTCATTTCTTCAAACTGAACCTGAAGTTCTCCAATTCTGTCTGCATTTTTATCATTGTAGTCGGCATAAAGTTCATCCATTTCTTTCTTAACAGCATACAAAACTTTATTTCCCATCAAAACAGTTTCCAAAACCGTATGCTCATCGAACATGTTGTGATTTTGGTTCAAAACCGACATACGTTTTCCCGGTTCTAAATGAATATGTCCTGATGTAGGATCAATATCTCCTGCTAAGATTTTTAGAAAAGTAGATTTTCCAGCACCATTGGCTCCAATAACTCCATAAATATTCCCATGAGTGAAAGTAGTATTTACTTCGTCGAACAAAATTCGTTTGCCAAACTGAACTGATAAATTATTGACTGTTAACATGAATGTCTTTTTAATTAATTTGGTGCAAAAGTATGAAAAAAGGTTCAGAGTTGCAAAGGGGACAATAGTGAAATGTAATCTGTAAAATATAAGATGTTATCTAACCTACAGTTCACCGTTTACAGCTTATATTTTACAGATTACATTTCACATTTTACTGCTTACATTTTACTGTCTGCTTTCTTTCGCCAAAGCGACTTCTAAGCTCTCAAAATTAGGAAGCACTTTAACAATCATACCCTCTTTGTTTAAAATAAAATGCGTTGGAAATGAATTTAACTGCAAGGCTTCATTCATATATGCTTTCATATCGGGAATAACGGAATATGACAATGGTTTTCTTGCCAGAAATGTTTTTAACTGCGCTGCAGCATCTTCTGCAAGGCTTATAAACAGGATGTCTTTTCGGTCTTTGTATTCCGCGGCTAATTTGTTGACTTGCGGAAATTCTCTGATACAGGGTGTGCAATGAATGTACCAGCATTTGATGACCACTATCTTTTCTTTCATCGATTCATTGGTAACCAAATTTCCATCCAGATCTTTAAATGAGAATTTAGGAAAAGCGGTTCCTTCCATTTTGTAATTCTTAAGAGCGTCAAAACCAATCTGGTTCATCGTTGCTTTTATACTGCTATCAGTCCCGGGCTGAATTTCGAATAATTTATAAACATACATTTCGGGTTCTGATTCTAATCGAATTGGGATGAAATTTCCGTTTGCCAGCTGATCTAAAAATGTCTCTTTTGAAATTTCTTTTGAAGAATCAAGAGCAATAAAATCTCTGGAAAGCATGATTTTTTTGCTCTGATAAGCAGACCAGTCTGTGTAGGTTTTTTGAATTTGAACAGGATCAACTTCCGGAGCTCCGAATCTATTCTGTGCGGTACTTATGGCGAAAAAGAGAAAAATTATAATAAAGCTGACAAATTTCTGCATGGAATCTAAGATAATTGTATTTGATCTCAAAAGTAGTGAAAGTTTTTTTTAAACCGCAATGACGCAAGGTTTTCGCAAGGCTCGCAAAGTTTTTTTAAAAGGTTGTGACGCGGATGAAACAGATTCGTTTCACGAAAACGCGGATTTACACTGATTTTTAAAATCCGTTTTTATCTGCATGAGAAGATGCAAAACCATGGAATCTGAGATAATTGTACTTGATCTCAAAAGAGTCAAAAAGTTTCACGCAGATTTTATTGATTTGAGCAGATTCTTTAAAAATTATTTTAAATGTAAGCTAAGCAATTCCGTAAGTTCAATATCTAAAGCATTCGCAATTCTTATAAGAGTTCTTATGCCTGTATTTATTTTGGCTCTTTCAATTCTACTAATTTGATTTCTGGGAATATCACACGCATCAGCCAGCTGCTGTTGAGACCAATCTTTTTTTTCACGTAGTCCTTTAATGTGAAGTCCTAGATTTGCAATAAAAATTTCTTCTGAAATATTCATAAGTCAAAAGTCTAAATTATTTTTTTAAAAAATTGACACAAATTTGTGTCATAAGCTATATATTTGTAAAAAAAACCAAGACTATGACTACAAAAAACCTTTCGCCCGAAATTGAAACCAGATTAAACCATTTTTTTAATGATAGTATTGCCGCAAAAGATATGGCGAAAATGATACGGGAAGTAAATTATGTGCTTTCATTATCTGTACTAAGAGAATACGAAACCATGGGATCTGAAATAAAGGATATTGCCGATAATTTTTACTGGTTCAATAAACTGGCAGAAATTTTAGATCCTTACCTCGATCTTAAATAATTGCATTTGATATCAAAACTTGTGAAAGTTTTTTTTAACCGCAATGACGCAAGGTTCTCGCAAGGTTCGCAAAGTTTTTTTTAAAGGTTGTGACGCGGATGAAACAGATTCCTTTCACGAAAACGCGAATTTACACTGATTTTTAAAATCCGTTTTTATCTGTGTCTTTGCAATAGAAAATCCGTTTTATCCGTGTCCTTTACCTCAACATAAAGATTAAATCATTTTAAACAAAAAAACCCGACAATACAATTGTCGGGTTTATAATGCGCTTCCTTCAGGTGAAAACCAAATAACAAATCACCTCAATTTGCAGCATTTATTCGAAATAAAAATTAGATTAAAAAATAAATAACCAAACTCAATTTTAACCATTCCAACTTTTTATTTCTGTAATTGTCATTCTTCCATACTGTCCTTTTAGTTCAAAAAGTTCATTACTTTGAATGATTTTTTATTTCCTGCTTTGTCCGTCACCACAACTAAAAATAATTGCTTGGTGGTAAAGCTGTAGTTATGAAGCACCACTTCTTTGTTTTGATGAACATTTCTGTGACTTACCAATGGTTGTCCAATAGTATTGAAAACTTCTACCTGAGCAATATCTCCAGAGTCAGTTGTTACTAATAAAGCATCGTTTTTAAAGTAAGCGATAGTCGTGCTTTTTGTTTCGATTCCTTCAGGCAACGCTCTTGCAGCTGTTTGTCCTGCAAAATAAGCGGCATACGCTTTAGATAATTCGGCTGAATTACCACAAGAAGAAAAATCCCAGTTTACAGACCAAGTCATTAAACCTCTCAAAGCAGGATATGGTCCGCCTGGCTGCATCGTGTAGGTTCTTCCTGAGAAAGTAGTTCCGGTTCTTAAATAATGCATTGCATTAATTCCTTCTGTCGGCGTTAAAAAACCACTTCCTGCTGCACTTGGACAAGCCGGTAATGCAATAAGGACTTTTGAAGGTGGTAAACCATCAAAACGCATTCCTGTTGTACCAATGTTGTACCCTTTTATTATCATATCGGTTAGGGCAGTTACCATGTTTGCTTTTTTAGCTGAACCATAATATTGACCGTCTAATCCGTTTTCTCCTCCTGTATTATACAATTGTACGGCTAACAAATCCAACTCATTACGTAAGTTTTGAATGATTGGAAGGAACGAACCAAAAGTATCATTATAGGTAGAATATCCTCCTTGTACGTATTGTGTTTCCGGAGCTGCAGTTAATAAAAATCCAGGTCCATAGTGAGCTTTTAATTCTTTGAAAGCATCTACTACATTTTTTAATCTTGGATAAGCAGAAATACCCGCATAAGAAATATCTCTTAAACCTCCTGCACTAAAATTCATCGATCCACCTTCAAAATCGATATCAACTCCATCAAATTGATACTCGTCAATAATGGCTTTCAGACCATTAACAAAAATATTTTTTTGAGTTACATTTTCTAAAACAACGTGACCGTTTTGACCTCCAATAGAAACAATAACAGGAACGCCGCTATCTCTTAAGGATTTGATATCATTTTTCAATAATTGTTTATTGAAAACTCCATTGGTCAAATATCTGGCATCATTTGTAGTTAGTACCGGTGTATAACCGTCACGGTTAACCGTTTCTACGAATGCATAATCTACTACGTTAAACTTACTTCCTACCATTTGAGAAAAATATAAAAACGGAGCACCGGCATTTTCCCAGGAATGTGCATATCCTAAAATAATATTAGTGGAGGGAAGCGGAATGAATACACGAGCATTGTTAGTAATATTGATGGTATTGTTTAATGTAGTTACAGCAGCTTTATTATCGGTTGCTTTGATTACAACCGGATAAGCCTGATGAGCAGATGGCGTAAAATTATAAGTATAAGTATTATTTGTGCCCGCTGTCATGTTGAAAGTACTTCCATTGATTGTAATCGTAACACCTGAAACCGATCCATCGCTATCCACAGCTGTAACCGAAATTGGCACAACCTGGAAAGAAGGTTGATTTATAGTAGTGTTCACCGGAGCATTCCAGGTAATTACTGGCAATGAATTAGGACAATTTGTCCCTGAACATTGTAAAGCAAACGCTTTTGTATTTTCTGCAGTCGCACCGCTTGATGCAGTTACGATTGCTTTTAATGTATAATTTTTATTGAAATCTGCTAAAACCGGCGTCCAGTTTGCTACGTATTCTGTTCCTGAAAGCGCTGCTGTAATATTTTGTCCGTTGATGTTGAACACCACTGATGAAATAGTTAAGCTGGCATCTACACTTGCAGTTGCTTTTAGCTGTATCGCAGTTCCCGGAGCAATAGCTACCGTTGCTGCAGAAGGTGCTGTAATGGTAACCTGAGGTGGTGTAACCGCATTTCTATTGAAATTATAAACTGTTGGTGTCGTTGGCATTGCAAAATTTGCCAGATTATTTGGGAAGTAACTTACTTCACCATTTTGCCAAGAATTTAATTTCAAACTTAAAACTTGCGCATAACCCGCTGTAACTGTGTTGTCATAGCTAAAGTTCCCCTGAGCATCTGTTGTTGCCAAAACGCTTTTCCATGGATGCGTGTTATCGGTCCAAGGCACAATAAGTTCTACTTTTGCATTTGCAACCGGAGCTGTACCATTTTTAACAGTACCACTAATTAAATTAGCACTTACCAAATTTTGCGTAAAGTCAAGAGTTTTGTTCCCAGACTCTGTTGTCGAAACTGCTGAAACCGGAGCAAATGTTAAGTTGGTTTTAGCAACAGATACCTTATAATCTGATCCTGAAGTTAAACCTGCAAAAGTATAAGCCCCATTTCTATCTGTTGTAGCAGTTAAAACTGTCGTACCTGAAACTGCCGAAACTACAGCTCCTGATACCGGAGTAGTTCCGTTTAGCACTTTTCCGCTCATTGCATAAGAGGATGTTCTTGCGGTAGCGGCAGTATTGAAATTATAAACCGTAGGGGTTGCCGGAACGGCAAAACTGGTCAGATTGTTTGGAAAATAATTAACGTCATTATTTTGCCACGCATTCAATTTCAAACTAGAAACAGTAGTATATCCGTCTACAACTGAATTGGCAAAGCTATAATTTCCTTGTGCATCTGTAGTTGCCAAAACGCTTTTCCATCCGTGTGTATTGTCTGTCCAAGGTAAAACGATTTCTACTTTAGCTCCTGCAACCGGAACTGTACCGTTTTTAACCGTTCCGCTAATTTTATTGGTTCCAACGTTATACTCGGTTAAATTCAACGTTTTGTGGGCTATTAAATTGCTATAAACTGTTGAAGCCGGAGTATAGGTTTTACCGGCAGCCGCAGCCGTTATGGTATAGTTCCCTCCTGATGGCAAACTAAGACTATAACCACTTGCAGTAGAAACTGCTGCAACAGTTGGTCCTGCCGATGTTGCCGTAACAGTTACCCCCACAGCAGGTGTAGTTCCGTTTAAGATTGTACCACTAACGTTATAATATACGATTGGATCACCCTGAGCAAAATTTAACGTTTTGTTGCTGTCAATTGCATTGTAAGTTGTCACAGCTGGTGTATAAGGAAAGCCAGTTTTGGCAGCTGTAACTGTAAAATTAAGTCCAGCAGTTAAACCTGTAATACTGTAGGTTCCATTAGTACCGGAAACAGCAGTTAAAACAGTCGTACCGGAAGTTGCTGTAACTGTAACTCCTGAAACTGGTGTAGTACTAGTGCCAACTACAATAGTTCCACTTACTGTATACAATGGCTGTGTCCCCTGAATCACAACTCCTGTCTGATCAGCAGCAACATTTGTTAAGCTAACCGGTGTAAAAGTATAGGCAGACTTTATTGCTGTAAGGGTATAGTTTTGATTCTTTGGTAAATTATAAAATGTAAAGTTACCTGTTGGAGACACTACACTTTCTAAAACTACATTACTCGCATTTCTAATCTCTACAGTAACGTTAGTAACCAAAGCTGTTCCATTTTTTACAGAACCTCCAATACTCACTGTACCTTCTACGATACTTTTAAACGAAGTATCTACCTGAGTTAAAAGTGAATTAGGGATAGAACCTCTGGTATCCTGAGATAATTCCCAAATCATACCACCGGCCAGATTTTTAGATTTGATGTACTGTACTTTTAAATCCATTGATTGTTTATCTTCATAACTGATAAACTGTTTCAAACTACTATTGTACAAATAAGGAACTTTAGTGGTGTTATCAAAATACCTTACCCAACCTGCAGCAGCTGCCGTTGGTGTAACTAACATAGTATTTGGATCTAAAAAAGCATGTGAATTGGTAACCGGATTTCCAACCAGGCCACAAATTTCGATACTTCCGGATTTCTCACAAGCTGCCGGTCCGTCCCAGGTTCCTGTTGGGTTTTGCGGATTTGTACAGCCTGCAACATTATATCTTGGTGCAGCAACAAATAAGCCCGGAAAGTTTGGATTGGTTCCGTTATTGGCAACGTTGTCAAATTTCTTGCCGTAAAAAGGTAATCCCATGATTAATTTATTGGCAGGAAAACCAACTACATTCAAATAGATGTTCGTTAACTCATCAAGTGATTCTGACTGAGTTGCACCATACAATGGATCATTCGGGTTTCCGCTTCCATAAAGAGGAGCATTATAACATGTTTTATCATACCAGTTTCCGCCAAAATCATATCCAAAGTAAGTGATGTAATCACAATACGTTGAAATATCTTCGGTCATTCCATACGTTGCCCTGTTGTTTGGCCCTAAATATTGTTTAGGTACATTTCGAACATTGTTTCCGGCCGCAATAGTTACCAGTTTATTAGGCATTGCCTGACGCATGGCTTTTAATAAAAGTACAAGGTTTTTATTGTCATCCGGGTGGTATTTTTGTGGAGGAACCGGGATTCCGTTCACGATTTCGGTACCGTCTGTTCCTCCCATAAGAGGATACTCCCAGTCGATATCAAATCCGTCAATAAACGGATAAGTGACAATGAAGTTTGCCATATCTGCAGCTAAAGCAGCTCTTGCCACCGGACTTGCGGCAATTGGAGAAAGATCCTGACCTTTAGTCCATCCTCCAACAGAGATTAAAATTTTTAAATGCGGATACTTTTCTTTTAACTTTTTCAAGTCATAAAAATTCCCTTTTACAGGAGCATCCCATGGAATTCCGCCTTCCGTATGCTCATAATCAGCATAGGTATCCAAACATTTTAATTTTGTATTCTCCGGACGGGCTGGGTCAAAAGTTGTCCCGTAAAAAGAATAATTCAAATGGGTTATCTTGCTCCCGTCTATCTTGGGAACGTTGAAATCCCGGGCATAAATAGCCCATTGCGCATAATACCCTACTACTTTTTTGCCGTGGGCTGGTTGGGCCGACGCAAGTAAGGGAAACAGTAACATAAAGAGTAATCTGTAATAATGTTTCATAGTTAATAAATATTGGTTAATAGATAATAAATATTCCAATTACAATACCTTACCTGCCAAAATGCGGCAAATAAATACGATAACCGGGGTTCAATACACCGCGAATAAATAACATCACGACACACTGGATTTTTAATTCATTACTTCTAAAAATAAATATTACTATTACTGATCCTAGCCATAATCATTAGTGAATAGTAGTGACTGATATTTATTTAATTTTTAAAAAAATTAGTTTAAACACAGAAGATAAATTTGGGATTCATCAATCTAAATACTTTACTTTTTGTCATGTTTGTGGTATGCGACTTACTATTTGGTTTTTAAATGTTAATACTTCTTTATATGGTTATAATTGTATGCTTATTCTTTGGTCAGGAGTTAAAGATTTAGTGAAGTCTACCATAATTATCTCTGCCAAAAACCTGTATGGCAGAGATAACGAATTACTAAATAATCATGGTAAAAAAACATACTAAATACTAACTCAAACAAATCTTTAAATTAATTTTTTAAGACTTTCATATACTGACAACTCAACATCAGCGTGGTCTTTACTGTTACATAGTTCTATTAAATTTTTCAGATCATCTCCTTTTAACGTTGATTTGTTATCTAAAGCAAGTAATAGTTCTTGTGATGCATCATTCAATTTTTTAGACAGAGGTAAAAAGTGTTGTATCAAAGGTGCATTTGCACTTAATTCTACCAGTCCTTTGTTTACAGCAATCCATTTGTTTAAAAATGCTGTTACTTTTTCTTTATTCTCCGGAGTTTTATTTGCTAAATATTGCGCTACTGCATCGTCAAAAGCCAAAGAATCTTTAGCATCCGGTGTACAGGCATCAGCAAAAAGAGTTAACGGAGAGTACATTTGATATTCGGTTCCTCCTTTGTTTCGTTTATACCCTTTTAAAGGCTCGCAAACATTTGTAAATTCCTCAACGAAATTTGTATTCTGATTGTTCGATATATTTCTTAAAATCACATCCTTATTACGAATGTGTGTCAATCCCAGTTCTTCTAATCTAAAAGAAACTACATCAAGACGTTTACGCATGCTGGCCAAATCGGTTATATCTTCGGCTGACCAAAGTCGTTCTGCAATTGCAGCTGTTCTTGGCCAAAGTCTGGAATCAATTGTTGTTGAAGATACAAGCTCTGTCCACATTGTTGCTTCACCTCCCAATACTCTCGCTTTTTCTTCAGTGGATAAATTGGCTCCCTTTGGCATAGGGTCATTCAAATAATGACTTGCCACCGGATACATTAAATCAATATAATACCCATTAGACATTACAGTTTTATATCCTTTTTTTACGGATTCAATTAAGGACTGACCTGCTACTACTCCTTCATTAGGACCTCTCCAGGCATGAATAATGGCATCTTTTGACATGTTTTTAGTCAAAATTTCCTCCCAGCCCATTAACTGTTTCCCATGTTTTTTAAGCATCGGAATTAACTGCATGGTAAAATAAGTCTGCAGTTCATGATTGGTTGTTAACTTATTTTTCTTTTTAAACTCCTGAATTTTTGGATTTGCATCCCAGTCCTTTCCTTCGTTTTCATCTCCTCCGATATGAAAATAAGCGCCTGGAAATAACGGGCAAACCTCATCAAATAATTCACTTAATAATTGGTATGTTTTAGGATTTGAAGGATCTAATGTTGGTGAAAAAATCCCCGCATTTCTTTCAATTCCATAGGTCGCAATTGCGGTTCCCTGAATATTTTTTTCAGAAGTTCCTCCTGTCAGTGTGATTACTTTACTTCCAATCTCAGGATAAGCGGTAAGTATTGCAGATGCGTGACCAGGAACATCTATTTCCGGAACGATTAAAATACCGCGCTCATCAGCATATTTTACGATATTTTTAATTTCCTCTTGTGTGTAATACATTCCATCCGAAGCTTTTTCGATTAGTTTTGGATGTTTTTTCATTTCAATTCTCCAACCCTGATCGTCCACCAAATGCCAGTGAAGAACATTCATTTTCATAGCGGCCAATCCGTCAATATTTCTTTTGATCACATCTACCGGCTGAAAATGCCTTGCTGCGTCGACCATCAGACCTCTCCAGGTAAATCTTGGAAAATCGGAGACTTTTGATACCGGGAAATAAAAGGAGTTGTTTGTATTCTGCAACATTTGCAATAAGGTTTCAAGCCCGTGCAGTGCCCCTAAATCGCTTGTTGCATTGATTGTAATTTTGTTTGGTTTGATATCCAGGTGATAACTTTCATCTTCATACAAACCAATTTTTCCACTCTTGGTACAATTGATTTGAAGCTCAGCTGTTGGAACTTCATTTAATTTGGTAATAAATCCTTGTTCGAAAAAAATACCGGTTCTACCATCTAGTCGACGCAAAAAGCGAGTTACTCCACCAAAAATTCGGGGATTTGGATTTCCGGTAATATTTACTTTAAAATTTTTATTTAACGCAAAATTACCATCATTTAACACAACGCTTTGAGGCCAGGGCATAAGATTTAACTGCTCTTTTTTAATCTGAGCACTAGCAGTTACACCCGCTAATAGTAGGACTAATAAATATTTCATTTTTTTTGTTTTTGGAAAGATGTTGCTTTTACACAACATTAATAATAAATAATAGAAGCAAAACTCAGAATGATTTCGATTGAACCCTCACTACTCCTAATGAAATCAATCTGAATTTTGCATTGCGATCCACTCTCACCCGGATCTTATATGGTATTCTTAATAATCAAAACGTTTAAAAGCTTCAATGGCTTCGTATTCTGCCAATCCTAGTTCGTCATATAAGACGGCAGTATTTTTGTTGCGGTCTTCGGCTCTTACCCAAAATTCTCTTGAGTCATTGCCTTGGAACATTACACGGTCTTTCTGTGACTGATGGTACAAAATCGCATGGCGTTTAAGCAATACTTCTGATGGAGAAAGCGGAACGGCCATATCAATTTCGTGAATGTCCCATTCGTGCCATGCACCACGATACAACCACAACCAGCAGTCGTCCATGTACTTTTCCGGTTTCAGTTGTTTCATCGCTGCAAAAATCGCATTCAGACAAACTTCATGAGTACCGTGCGGATCTGCTAAGTCTCCCGCTGCAAATACCTGATGGGGTTTGATTTGTGCAATGATGTCCTTTACAATAGCAATGTCTTCAGGACCCAATGGATTCTTTTTTACCTGTCCGGTTTCATAAAACGGAAGATCTAAAAAATGGGTGTTTTCATCTTTTAAACCAATGTATCGGGTCGCTGCATAGGACTCTCTTCTTCGGATAAGTCCTTTTAATTTGCGAACTTCCAGGGAATCAATTTGGTTCTCTGATTTGTTATTCAAAAATTCAATTACAGCTTTAAAGTTGATTCCCGAGGCAGCATCACCAAGAAAATCCTTAGCCACTTCGGCAAATTTAAGTGCCTCGTCGTCTGTAACGGCTATATTTCCGGAGGTTTGATATACCACATGTACATCATGACCTTGTTTGATCAGTTTTGAGAAAGTTCCTCCCATAGAAATCACATCGTCATCTGGATGTGGACTAAAAAGAATCACTCGTTTTTTTGCCGGATTGGCTCTTTCTGGACGATGCGAATCGTCGGTATTGGGTTTTCCACCCGGCCATCCGGTGATGGTATGCTGCAAAACATTAAACATATTAATGTTCAAGTCGTAAGCAGAACCTTCCTGCGCCAAAAGATCCGACATTCCGTTGTTGTTGTAATCACGGTCTGTTAATTTTAAAATAGACTGTTTTGTTTTTTGGCACAACCAAACAATCGCTTTGCTTTTTAATTCTTGCGTCCAGATACATTCTCCTACTAACCAAGGCGTTTTGAAACGGGTTAATTCTGAAGCTGCTGACTGGTCTAATACGAAAGTCGCATTAGGGTGGTTTTGTAAAAATGTAGCCGGAACTTCAGAACTGATATCGCCCTGAATGGTTCTCTTGATGATATCGGCTTTGTTTTGTCCCCAGGCCATTAGTACAATTCGTTTGGATCTCATGATGGTAGAAACCCCCATAGTGATCGCTCTTTTTGGAACGTTATCGATTCCGTTAAAATCGGAAGAGGCATCCACTCTTGTAATGTGATCCAGTGTAATGATTCTGGTTCCCGAGTTGATGTGGGATCCAGGTTCGTTGAAACCTACGTGACCCGTACGGCCAATTCCCAATAATTGAAAATCCAGTCCTCCTGCATTTTTAATATTCATTTCGTAATCGATGCAGTATTGATTAAGTTCTTCAATGGCAACGGTTCCGTCCGGAATATTTACATTTTCGGGTTTGATGTCAATATGATTAAAAAGATGCTGATGCATGAAATAATGATAGCTCTGATTGTTCTCTTTGCTCATCGGATAATATTCATCCAGATTAAAAGTGATTACATTGCTAAAACTTAAGCCTTCTTCTCTGTACATTCTCACCAACTCTTCATAAACTTTTATAGGAGAAGAACCTGTGGCTAAACCTAATACGCAAGATTTATTCTTTTCTTGTTTAGATCGGATTAATTGCGCAATTTCCTGTGCTACAATTACCGAAGCTTCTGCGGAATTCCTGAAGATTTCATTGTGGATTTTCTCAAATCGTGTCTCTTCAAATTTCCCCGCGCTTTTATAGCTGATATCAGGTTTTATTTCTAAAGCACTTTTCATTTCTTTTCTTTTTATAACATTTACAATTTTGGTTTATGAAATGGCATAAACAACTCGCGCTGTTTACGCCATTTACTAACCAAACTTAAATTCTTTTAATTCTTTGATTATTTTTTTTAGAAATTTGGAGCATTAACATCCCACCAAAGTCTGGTTCCTCCGTTATCCGGACCACCTAACTTAGCTACACCAGTTGCTACACCTTCTTTATTATTCAGTACTTCATTTGAAGTAAAGTTGATTCTTCTGGCTCCAAGTGCAGTAGAAATTTTTCCTCCACTATTGTTTACCACTACAGGGAATAATTTTGGATATCCTGTTCTTCTGTAATCAGACCAGGCCTCTTGTCCTTCCGGGAAACCTGCAATCCATTTTTGAGTAATAATTCTTTGCAATTTCACCTCATTTGTAGCTGCATCATCCCAGGCAATAGTAATATTATTTACCGGAGCTGAATTGTTTACAGCAGCAACAGGATCAACATATGCTACAGGCAAACTAGTATTATCTGTTAAATATTTAGCAATACCAGAAGCTTCTCTTTGGTCAAACGATGCCTGAATACCTGCCTCGTATAATGATTTAGCATCACCTCCCATATTCCAGCCTCTTAAAGCTCCTTCTGCTCTTAAGAAATAAGCCTCAGCAGTAGTAACTAAGTAAATGGTTTTAGATCTAACCACTTCTCCAATACCTGAAAAACGCTCACGATCTCCTTTTCCTCCAATGGCAATACCGGTACGAATTCCTTTATACTGACCTGTAAATTGAGCTGATTTATCAAAATAAATTGGCATTCTAGGGTCGTTGTATCCTTTTAAAATAGATTCCATATCAGCAGACATTCTAATGTCTAACCATGAACCACTAATGGTAGCAATAGGGTTTGTGAAAGTTGGTGATACAATTCTAAACGCATCTTTTTTAGCTGTAAATACTCCGAATTTTTGTGCTACCGCTTTTTCAGCCTGAGCTTTTGCTAAAGCAGGTTTTACTTTTACGATACGCATAGCTAATCTCAAACGTAAAGTGTTGGCAAATTTAACCCAAGAAGCATAGTTACCTTCATAACCTGATAAATCCGCATCTTTAAATACAAAAGGCTCTCCGGCATCTGCTCTTTTTGTTAATTCATCTACAGCAAAATCCAACTCGCTAAACATTTGGTTGTATACTTCTTCCTGAGAATCATAAGCAATTGGTGCATTTTTACCATATTGAGAATAGATGATAGGACCAAAGATGTCCGTAACACGGTGCATTCCTTCTACTTTCAAGATAAGAGAAAGTGCATAAAAATGGTCAAATTTCCCTTTTGTTTTGTTCGCAATATCGTATGCATTGAACATTACGGTAGGATAAGCATTTGTCCAAATAGCATTGTTCCATCCGTCAATTAAGTCATAAGTTGTATTGTTACTTCCTCCTCTAAAAGGGGTTGGAGTAGCCATATAACCTGACCAAATATCTGCATTTAGATTCTGTTGTAATTGATATTGAGATTCAAGCTGATCCCCTAAAACCTGAATGTTGTTAAACATCGGAGCGAATCCTTTTTTGATATCATTAAAGTCATCCTTTAATTGATCATTGCTGAAACCATTAGGGTTAGTATTAATTTCATCAAAATTACCTGTACAACCTACTGCAGCAAGAAATGACATACAGATAGCTGTTTTTTTTATGTTATTTAGTTTCATTTTTTTTAATTTAGAAAGTTACATTTAAATTAAGACCAATACTTCTGGTAGAAGGTAAACCATAGATATCAATACCTTGTAGTCCCTCTCCTGTACTTAATGCAATGTTTGGATCAAAAGGAGCGTCTTTGTATATAAAGAATAAGTTTCTTGCAATTAATGAAATAGAAGCTGTTTGGAAAACAGGAAGTTTTTTAGGATTGAAAGTATATCCTACAGAAATCTCTCTTACACTTACATTTGTCGCTTTATAAACATATTCGCCTGTAATTCCATCTCTACCTCCAACTTTTTTATAATAATCCTCAGCAGGTATATTTGTTACTACAGTCCCGTCTGGTTTAATTGCATTTACCGGAACTCCTCCTGCGTTTCTGGCATCACCTGTTGCTTTAGAAACTCCGAAGAAATCATTTTGAGCTTCAGTCATACTCATAACATTACCACCAAAACGTCCGTCAATTAAAACATTTGCAAAGAAAGAACCAACTTTGAAAGTGTTAGAGAAACCTAACATGAAATCAGGATTTGAATTACCTACTTCAGTAAAACCTTCAGTACCTTGAATTTTACCATCTTTATCTAGTAAAATTCTACCCTGATCATCTTTTAGAATGTTTTTCCCCATGATAACACCAAACGGTCTTCCTTCAATTAAAGAGTATTGGTAGTTATTAACTCCAGGAACAGTCAAATTCACTATTCCTTTAGATGAAGCTGGAAGTTCTTTTACTTTATTTTTATTTTGAGAAAAGTTCACAGATGAATCCCATGAGAATTTATCTCCTTTAACAATACCAGCATTTACTACAATTTCAAAACCTTTATTTTCGATACTTCCGGCATTGAATCCATAAAATCTAACTCCCTCAGGGCTTCCGTCCGGCGCAGCAGATTGGAAATATTGATTTTTTGTTGTTGAATTATAGTAAGAAAGCTCAATACCAAATCTATTGTTAAGGAATCTCCATTCTGTACCAAATTCATACTCTGATTTCAACTCTGGTTTTAAAGTAGTTCCTCTTTGTAATCCAACCTGAGGTTGTGTACTGTTATTACCCGGAACATATAAATCTACAGGAGTAGTAACAAAAGCAGCAACATCATTACCAACCTGAGCGTAAGTTGCACGAACTTTTGCAAAACTAACTGACTCCGGCATTTTAAACATCTCACTAAGTATACCTGTTAAACCTACAGACGGGTAAAAATAAGATCCTTTATTTGTATTCACTAATGTAGAAGACCAGTCATTTCTAGCTGCAACATCTAAGAACAACATGTCTTTGTAACCCAATGTAGTAGCTGCAAATACAGACTGTATTTCTCTTTTTGAGTCGATTGTCTGATAATTCCCTGTATTGTTTACAAAATTGTTAAGTGTAAACCAGTTCGTTATTTTTAATCCGGCACCAATTCCAGAATCTAAAATTGTTCTGTCATTCGTCATCGTATTCGTAATACTTGTACCAATATTAGCATTAAATGAAAAATCATCACTAAATTTTGTATTGATCGTAGCAATTAAATCTCCATAACGCTGCGTACTTACAGCATCATTACTAATGTATCTACCATTAGCGTGAGAAAGTGTTCCTTGAGTAGTAGCAAAAATTCTCTTTTCAAATCCACTGTCAACTCTGTTATAACTATATCTTGAAGCAATTGTTAACCATTCATTTGCTTTGTACGAAGCCGAAATTGCTCCGTTGAAGAAAGTGTTTGTGTCTTCAGATTTATTTCTGTTAATAGCCCAATATGGGTTTTGCATAATATCTCTGTTCGTCATCCAATTTTGAGCCATTAAATTTCTAGTCGGATTAAAAACTTCATAATTATTTTTATAATAATTGAAATCATTTCCTCTTGGCATTAAATAAACTCCTGTAAGTGGATTAAAGTAAAGACCATTTACCGGTTTATTTGCAATTGATTGTGTAGTATAATTTCCAGTTACACCCACTGTAAGTTTGTTATCAAAAAACTTTGCAGTTTGACGAATTCCAAAGTTATTTCTCTTAATTCCGTTACCTGGAATAATCCCCGATCCTGATGTATTAGCATAAGTCAATGCTGTAGAAGAATTTTCAGTTGCTGCAGAATATCCTACAGATGTAATTTGAGTAACTCCGGTTTGAAAGAAATCTTTAACATGATCTTTTATGTTTTGTTTCGTTCCCCAAGACTCATCTTCCCCTGTTCTTGCAGCATAATCTTTTTGAAACTTTGGCAAATAAGCAGCCGATTCAAAAGTAGTTACAGACGAACCTGAAAAACTTGACTGTCCAACTTTTCCTTTTTTAGACGAAAGTAAAATTACTCCATTTGCTCCTTGCGATCCATATAATACAGAAGCCGCTGCTCCTTTTAAAACCGTCATACCATCGTAATCGTCCGGGTTAATTAAAGATACAACATCTCCACCATCACGGTTACCACCATTCAAACTACCAAAAGTATCATTTGGCTGACCTGAACCAGAGTTTAACATTGGAATACCATCAATAACATACAAAGGCTGATTGTTTGTTGCTGAAGAGCTTCCACGAATATCTACTTTTGTAGAACCACCTGTACCGGCAGAACTTTTTGTTACAGCAACACCCGCAATTTTACCTGCAATTGTATTGATAACGTTCGCGTCTCTTACACGTGTTAGCTCTTCCCCTTTAAGTTCCTGAGCCGCATAAGTTAAAGATTTTCTTGTTTTCTTGATACCTAATGAAGTTACAACAACTTCTGTAAGTGCATTTGACGCTGCTTGTAGCATTTTAACATTAATTGTAGCAGCATCACCTACAACAATTGATTGTGTTTCAAGTCCAACATAAGTAAAAACTAAAGTCTGTCCTTTTTGAACTTCAATTGAGTACACTCCGTCAAAATCGGAAGTAGTTCCCTTTTGACCTCCTTGTACTGCAACGGAAGCCCCTGGCAATGGCATTCCATCAGAATCTGTAATCACACCTTTAATGCTTTTTACCTGAGCAAGCGAAACTTGCGCCGTAAAAACAATCATAAAGATTAAGAAAATTTTTTTCATGTTAATTTATTTTGTTAGTTATAGGGTAAAATTATTCTTAAGGGATTGTTAAAAAAAATAATTTATACAAACAACATTAAATTTTAAACCAACGACATAAAACAATCAATAATATGCTATTCGAAAACGTTTTCTAGCCATTTTCTGGTAAAATTTTACAACAAAATAAATATTTACTACAAAAAAAATCACTTTTATTAAACAATCATTTAATAATCATTAACATCTTAAGGGCATTTATGATCAAACTTTAACCCATACTTCACAATATGCTTTACGAAAACGTTATCTCATTAGAAAAGCTCAACACATCTCTTTTTTCATAAAATTTTATTTAAAAGAATTGCGTTTTAAAAAGTAATTGTTTAAAGTTGCATCATATTTAAGCTAAAGAAAATCCCTATAAACTAGTAATCAGAAGTTGAACGAAATACGAAAATTGAAATTTGACATTAAACTTAAAAATCATGTTTGGTTTTGGAGCTGCTATTTTACTCTTAACTTTTTAAGATGGGGAGCCTACTTTAATGACTACTCCTATTCATTCAAATCAAACCTGATAGAATTCTCTTTACACATTCCATTAGTCTATTTTAATTTATTTGTATTGGTTCCTCGTTTGGTGCTAAAACAAAAATACATTCAGTACACCTTTATGATGGTTGCAAGCCTATTGGGGGTCTACTTAATAAAAACCGGTCTTACCTATTATATTATATCCGAAAATATTTGGCCGGAAGCGAACCGTGAATATCACACCTTCGACATTAACCACGTACTGGCAGTCTGCATTGGAGAATTGTACGTTGTTGCCATGGCGTCTTCTGTTTACCTTACACTAACCTGGTTGCGAGAACGTGAAAGAAACCGATCATTAAGAGAAAATCAGTTTAAGATCAAACTAAAATATCTGGAGAATCAAATTCAGCCTCATTTCTTTTTTAATACGCTGAATAACTTATATGCTTTGTCGCTTGAATCTTCAAATAAAGTTCCGGACGTAATCTTAAAACTGTCTAATTTGATGGAGTATGTTTTATATGATGTCAAAGGAACCAAATCTGTTCCCTTAATCAAAGAAATTGATTACATACAAAATTATATCGAAATCGAGAAGTTACGGTTTGAAAATGTAGAAGTTACGATCAATCTGGAATCGAATATCGAAGATATTGTAGTACCTCCGCTGATCTTTATTTCATTGGTAGAAAATGCCTTTAAACATGGCGGAGTCAATAACAACAATATAAAAATCAAAATCAATTGTAAAGTTATCGACAATAAAATGTTAGACTTTGAAATCTTAAATAATTTTGTAATTTCACAAAATCTTAACTCGAAAGGTGGTATTGGCCTGGCGAATACCAAAAAAAGATTAAAACTGATTTACAAGAACGATTTTAGTCTAAAAAACACAATCAAATTAAATTACTATATAATCCGTTTGCAAATACCTCTTAATAATGAAAATTAAATGCGTGTTGGTTGATGATGAGCCTTTAGCAATCAAAGTCCTGCAAAATTATTTTACCAATTTTACAGATTTTGAAGTAATCGGCACATTTAATAATTCTTTGGAAGCGCTTGATTTTATAAACAGTACCACTGTCGATGCTGTATTCTTAGACATTAACATGCCTATGATGACAGGGTTCGAACTTATTAGTTTAATCGAAAACAAAACCAAAGTGATCATCACAACCGCTTTTAGAGA
Organism: Flavobacterium tructae; assembly: GCF_001853485.1. Lineage (NCBI taxonomy): Bacteria > Pseudomonadati > Bacteroidota > Flavobacteriia > Flavobacteriales > Flavobacteriaceae > Flavobacterium > Flavobacterium tructae. The sequence goes on from NZ_MIKE01000029.1 coordinate 169,915, forward strand.
ATTTGCCGCCGAAAGTTACGATCTGGATGTTCTGGATTATTTAGTAAAACCTATCCCGCTTCCAAGATTCATAAAATGCATTAATAAAATCACCACAGAATACAACCTGAAAAACAATATTAAAGTCGAAACCGTAAAAGGAGACTCTCATATTTTTATTAAAGTCGATAAAAAAATGATGAAAATTAATATTGAAGAAATTCTGTTTGTTGAAGGCATGAAAGAATATATAAAAGTGGTGACTTCCGACAAAACCTACATTACACACAAATCTCTAACTTCTTTATCTGAAGAATTACCGGCTGATCGATTCCTGCGCATTCACAAATCATACGTAATTGCACTCAACAAAGTAAAATCTATAGAGGGTAATCGTATTCAAATACAATCCTACACCATTCCAATTGGAAGAAATTACAGCAAAGAAGTAAAAAACAAAATTCTGGAATAAATTCAGCTTCCTAAATCGTTTTTGTAACTCAGTAAAAACTAACACATTGTTGAAAAAATAATGTCGTTGGTTTAAATTTAACATTATTTGTGGGTTTTTATTTTTTTTTGATACTCTTAACAAATATATTTACGGTCTTCAAAAAACAATAAAATAAAAAATTAACCTCTTAAATTATGAGTTCAGAAAATGTTCAAACCAAATGGGGACAGTTTATCTCGTTGATAATTGTTTTCTTCTTTTGGGGTTTTGTTGGTTCTGCCAATGACATCCTGATTCCTGTTTTCAAGAAAGTATTCACCTTATCGCAAGTACAATCACAATTAGTAGCCTGGGCCTTTTATGCAGCATACTTCGTCGGTTCCTTGATTTTCTTTTTGGTGTCCTTAAAATTAGATGTTTTACAAAAATTTGGATACAAAAAAACACTTTCTGCCGGTTTACTCCTATCTGCCGTTGGATCATTTTTATTCATTCCCGCTGCAACAATGGAAAGCTTCCCTTTCTTCTTAACCGCTTTATTTACGGTAGGATTAGGATTTTCTATCCAGCAAATTGTTGCCAATCCTCTTGCCATTAAAATGGGAAGCCCTGCAACAGGTGCTCACCGTTTGACTTTAGCGGGTGGAATTAACTCTTTCGGAACTACAATTGGCGCTATCTTACTGGGAATCGCTTTATTCGGAATGGGAGATAACAAAAAGACAGCTCTTTCTTTAGAGGACATTAAACTGCCTTTTATTATTCTTGGACTTGCTTTTATCATCGTAGCCGTTTTCATGAACTTCTCTAAAATTGAAGACCCTGCAAAAGAGGATGAAGAAGAAATTAAAGTAGCTCACGAAAAATTCAACATACTAGACTACCCGCAGCTTTATTTAGGAATGTTAGGAATCTTTATCTACGTAGGTACAGAGGTAACCATTATCAGTAACCTTCCTGCCTTATTACATACACATGAATTTGGAAACATCCTGGAAGATGCTATCGCCCCGTTTATTGCCCTTTACTGGGGAAGTTTAATGATTGGCCGATGGAATGGTGGTGTTAACGTTTTCAACACTTCAAACTTAGTAAATACAGCACTTAAATTTATCGTTCCTGCTTTGGCATTTGGAGTAATCATTGGTGCTAACCTTTTTGCTGCACACGATGTTTCTTCTTTTTACATTTACCCAATCTGGATCTTATTATTTATAGCAGTAAGTTTTGTTGGAGGTAAAAATGCAGGTAAAACATTAATGCTTTTCGGAATTTCAGGAGTATTAATGATGTTTGCAGGATTGGTTTACCCTGATCCGCAAATTGCTAAATTCTTCTTCATTTCCGGAGGTTTATTCTTATCTATCATGTGGCCGTCTATCTTTGATTTAGCGATTGCCGGCTTAGGTAAAAACACCGGAAAAGCATCTTCATTCTTAATCATGATGATTCTTGGTGGAGGAGTTATCCCTTTAATTCAGGGAAGCATCTGCGATATCGACCTTACAAGTCCAAACGGAATTTTCGGAATCACATGGACACACTTCTCCTACATCGTTCCTCTTTTAGGTTTTGCTTATTTAGGATTTTATGGCTTCTATTGCCCTAAAATTTTAAAAAGACAAGGGATCAACCACGTTGAAGGCGGAGGCGGAGGTCACTAAACCGGGTAAAATTTTAAATTCCAAATCTCAAATTCCAAATTCCAAACGCTCACTAAAAGTTTGGAATTTGGAATTTGAGATTTTTTTTTAATACTACTTTCCTATAATCACAACAAACCCGACAGGTTTCAAAAATCTGTCGGATATATAAAAATAAAAAAAACGCCATCTTTCTATTGAAAAATGGCGCTTTTACGTTTTTATTAACTAAGGACTACACTACTTGTTTCCTTTTTCGAAATCAGCTACAAACTGAGCCAATCCAATATCTGTTAATGGGTGTTTCAACAATCCGTAAATTGCAGAAAGAGGCCCAGTCATAACATCAGCACCAATCTTAGCACAATTTACAATGTGCATCGTGTGACGCACAGAAGCTGCTAAAATTTGAGTTTCGTAACCGTAGTTATCATATACCAATCTAATCTCTTCGATTAAATTCAATCCGTCAGTTGAAACATCATCTAAACGACCTACAAATGGAGACACATAAGTTGCTCCAGCTTTTGCAGCCAAAATAGCTTGTCCTACTGAAAACACAAGAGTTACATTCGTTTTAATTCCTTTATCAGAAAAATATTTTGCCGCCATAACACCTTCTTTCGTCATAGGCAATTTTACCACGATTTGGTCATGTAATTCAGCCAGCTCCTCACCTTCCTTAACCATACCGTCAAAATCCAGCGCATTCACTTCAGCACTTACATCTCCTTCAACCAAATTACAGATGTCAACATAGTGCTTCAAAATGTTGTTTTTTCCGGTAATTCCTTCTTTAGCCATCAATGATGGGTTAGTGGTTACACCATCCAAAACTCCTAAAGCCTGTGCTTCTTTAATCTGAGCTAAATTAGCCGTGTCAATAAAAAATTTCATAATCTATTTATATTTAATTGTGTGTTTAAAAATTTCGTGCAAAATTACAACTTATAATGATTCATCAGCATTTTTTCATAAACTTTATCCGGTAATGCACGTTTTAAAACAATGGAGAACTTCTGCATAAAAGCCCCTACTTTATAATGTACTTTTGGTTTTTCTTTTTGGATGATTTTATAAACAGCTTCAGCCATTTCATTTGGATTTCCACCTGCGTCAACATGTTCGTTCATCGTTGCAAGAATATCGCCATACACTTTTTCGTAAGCCGAGCCTTTTACCACCGGTGCATGATAACGACCTGCTGCAATATTTGTAGCAAAATCACCCGGCGCCACATTCGTAATTTCAATTCCAAACGATTTTACTTCCATACGCAAGGCCTCTGTAATTAATTCTAAAGCCCCTTTTGAAGCCGAATACACACTGCGATACGGCAATCCCATATAACCTGCAATCGAAGTAATATTGATAATCAAACCCGATTTTTGCTCTCGCATTTGAGGCAAAACCGCTTTCATCACTTCAATTGGTCCGAAAAAATTGGTTTCAAAATTATTCTTGATTTCCTCCGTCGGAATCTCCTCTAAAGGTCCGGTAATTCCAACCCCGGCATTATTAATAACAACATCCAGTCTTCCGGATGCTGCAATAATCTGAGCCACTGCCAACTGTATAGATTCCGCATTACGAACGTCCAAAGCAACCAAAGGAAAAACAGAGCTCTGTACCTTTTCAGGATTTCGGCTCGTTCCGTATACCACGAAACCTTTTTGATGTAAATACTCTCCAATTGACTTTCCAATTCCTGAAGATCCGCCGGTAATTAAAACAACTTTACTCATTATTTAAGTTTTGAGTTATGAGTTATGGGTTATGTGGAGAAATTTTTAATTTCCATCACTTAACTTTAACTTTCAAAAGGGTCAAAAATAAAAAAATCCTCCATAAGGAAGACTACTTTTAAATTAATTCTAAAAAAAATCCCGAAAGATCGGGAACTAAAAAAAAAAAAAAAAAAATGGCAAGCGACCTACATCGCACCGCTCAACCACGTACCCTTGCTATGTTCCCATCCTGGGGGAGTCTGCAGGAGCTGGTCGTGTAGGACTTGCCGGTGCAAATATACAATCTTTTTATATTTTTGCAAGACCTTTGTTGCTATAAAAATATCATCGTATATTGGCTTATTCAAATTTTAAACTATGAAAAATTATAACTTCCTAACTGTCATTTTATTAGGAATCACATTAATTGGATGTGGAGATACAAAAAAAGGTGAAAATTCTTTGTTTACTATCGATGATTCGGCTTTTCCGGCACATTTTTTACCTCAGGAAGCCATTTCGATCGGTGTTTTGAACCCAAATTCGAAAGAAATCGACAGCATTGCTTACTTTGTAAACGATAAAAAAGTGGGAAGCACTAAAGGTGCGGAAAAATTCAAATTTGAATTAAAAGAACAAAGATTAGGGTATCAGTACCTAAAAGCTACCGTTTATTTTGGTTCAGATTCCTCAGATGCTACTAAACGTGTGGAACTGGTTTCTAATATCGAACCTAAATTATTAAAATATAAAATAATCAACACCTATCCACACGACAAACAATCTTTTACTGAAGGATTAGAGTTCTACAAAGACACTTTATACGAAAGCACCGGTCAGGAAGGAGCTTCTTACTTAAGAAAATACGATTATAAAACCGGAAAAGTTTTCAAGCAAATTGACTTAGATAAAAAATACTTTGGTGAAGGAATTACGTTCATCAACGGCAAATTATTTCAGCTGACCTGGCAAAACAAAACAGGTTTCATCTACAATGCCAACACTTTAAAACTGGAAAAAACCTTTGCGTACGAGAAAGATATCGAAGGCTGGGGAATGACGAATGACGGGAAATACATTTATCAAACGGACAAAACCGAGAAAATCTGGAAAATGGATCCTGCAACGCAAAAAATGATAGATTACATCAACGTATACTCGGGAACTTCAAAAATTAAAGCCATTAATGAATTGGAGTGGATTAACGGAAAAATCTATACCAACGTTTGGTTTAAGGATGCTATTGCTGTTGTAAACCCTGTTTCCGGAGCCGTTGAAGGAATTCTGGACATGTCAGGATTACGCAAACTTATGACTGATGTAACTAAAGATGATGTTTTAAACGGAATTGCTTACAACCCAAAAACTAAAACTATTTTTGTTACCGGTAAAAACTGGAGCAAAATGTTCGAAATAACCGTTTCAGAATAAGACAATTAAGAACAAATTTTCAAACACAGATTTCACTAATTTCACTAATCTATTGTGTGATAATTGTGAAATTTGTGCTTTTTACTTTATACCTCAAAATAATGACAACTCTTATAACCAACATAAAAGAACTGCTTCAGGTTCGCGAAACTTCAATAGCCAAAGTATCAGGAACAGAAATGGCCATACTTCCGACACTGAAAAATGCCTATTTAATTCTAAAAGACGATCTTATTCAGGATTACGGCCTGATGGAAAATCTTCCAGAAACCAATGCCGATCTGACAATCGATGCGACAGGACGAGTTATATTGCCTACCTGGTGCGACAGTCATACACACATTGTATACGCAGGAAATCGCGAGCAGGAATTTGTAGACCGTATCAATGGGTTTTCATATGAAGAAATTGCCAATCGTGGCGGTGGTATTCTAAATTCGGCTAAAAAACTCAATGAAACTACTGAAGAAGAAATCTACGAGCAGTCGAAACTTCGTTTAGAAGAAGTCATGCATTTGGGAACCGGAGCTGTAGAAATTAAATCAGGGTACGGACTAACTATCGAGGGTGAACTTAAAATGCTTCGCGTAATTCAAAAATTAGCCCAGAATTATCCCATTGCCATAAAAGCAACGTTTTTAGGAGCACACGCCTTCCCTTTGCATTACAAAGAAAACAAAGCGGGTTATATTGATGAAATCATCACTAAAATGCTGCCTGAGATTGCCCAAAACAAACTGGCCGATTATGTGGATGCCTTTTGTGAAACTGGTTATTTCTCTGTTGAAGAAACAGAAAAAATCATGGAAGCCGGAATACAATATGGACTGAAACCAAAAATTCATGTCAACCAATTCAATTCTATTGGCGGAATACAGGCCGGAATCAAATACAACGCCCTTTCAGTGGATCATCTTGAAATTATGAACCCGGAAGACATTGAGGCTTTAAAAAACACAGAAACAATGCCTGTTGCGTTACCGTCCTGTTCTTATTTTTTAAGTATTCCTTACACTCCGGCTCGTGAAATGATAAAAGCAGGCCTGCCAATTGCCCTGGCTACAGACTTTAACCCCGGTTCTACTCCATCCGGAAACATGAATTTCGTGGTTGCAACGGCTTGTATTAAAATGAAAATGACTCCTGAAGAAGCTATAAATGCTGCTACCATAAATGGCGCGTACGCAATGGGAATTTCTGAAACACACGGAAGTATCACCAAAGGTAAAAAAGCCAATCTGATCCTTACAAAACCCGTTTCCTCTTACTATCAGATTCCTTACGCTTTTGGAAGCAATCTTATCGAAAGTGTTTTTTTGGAAGGAAAAATTCTAAAATAGTAAAACATAAAAAAAAGGTCTGTGAAAAATCACAGACCTTTTTTACTTTTAGTGGTATTTGTCCTAGACGGCGTATTATCTTAAAGTGAAACTAGTTTTAGAAACTAATTCGTCATTGTCAAAAACGTTAATAAAGTAAGTTCCTTTTTCGAAATCTTTACCAATTAAATCCTCTGAAACGTTTACTGTTTTATTTTCATATTTAACAGTAGTTTTAAAACTGTACGTTAAAGTATTGTCTCCAAAACTTTCTGTTCTCTTTTCTCCTAAAACATTGTTTTTAGAGTCAATAACCTGAACATAGTACGTTTTATCTCCTGATTTTGCGATTTGATTTTCAGCAATTGTAAAGCTTACTTTCAATACATCAGCACGGCTTGCTTTATCAGTTTCAATTTGTTTACCAGAACTTCTTACTTTGTAAGCAATTGTTTTAGTATTCAATACTGATAATTTAGCTCCTTTTTCAACTGTTTTAGCCAATTCTTCGTTTTGACCAACCAAAACTTCATTGTATTTCTTAGACTCTCCTAAAACTACAATTGTACTGTCTCTTTGAACTGTTAAAACACCATTTTGTTTTTTCAACTCATCGTTTTCAGCAACTAAAGTTTTCATTTTACCTTGCATTGCCTGAACTTGTGATCTGTACTTAGATACATCTCCTTTAGATTTATTTAAATCATCCATTAGAGCGACTACTTTATCTCTTTCCTGAATTAACTCATCAGACATTGAAGTATTCTCAGCAATTGCAGCATCGTAAGTTGCTTTTAACTCCTGTAAATCTTTCATAACAGATTCTTTTTCTGTCATTGTCGTTGTAAGTTCAGTCTTAACTACATCTGTATCAGATGATAATTTAAAAATATACACTAAGCTACCAATCAGTAGGACTGCTAAAACTGCGATTACCGCCTTTAGACTTGAGTTGTTGTTCTTTGGGTTTTCCATATTTAAAAAATTTTCTTTAAAACAAATTTAAGAATTAATATAAAGGTATTAACGTAAGTTTCTACAATTATAGTATTTTTGAAAAATTTTTTTTTTCATGGAGAAACTAATTCCTTTTACTGTTAACGATTTAGCAAAAATTACCAATCACAGAAGTGGTGAAATAAAATTCGGAGAGAAAATGATCGTCATCCCTAAAGGAGTTGATAAGATTCAGTTTCTAAAAGAGAGCGAAGCTAAATATGTCCTTTTCGGAATTCCGGAAGATATTGGCGTGCGTGCCAATTACGGCAGACCGGGAGCAGCATCGGCATGGGAAAGCGCTATGAAAAGCATTGCTAACATTCAGCACAATCGTTTTTCTAAAGGCAGTCAGATTATTGTTTTAGGACAATTGGACGTTGCTGCGGAAATGCGCGATGTTGAAAATCTTGATTTCAACGATATCGACGACCGGTCAAAACTTAGTCAATTAGTCGAAAAAATAGACAAAGAAGTTTCACACATTATCTTTACTCTTATAAAAGCAGGAAAAACACCTATTATTATTGGAGGCGGACATAACAATGCTTACGGAAATATAAAAGGATCGGCTTTGGCCAAGGGAAAACCTATTAACGCTATCAATTTCGATGCGCATTCTGATTTTAGAATCCTTGAAGGACGTCATAGCGGCAACGGTTTTTCGTATGCCTATGAAGAAGGTTTCTTAAAAAAATACTTCATTTTTGGTCTGCATGAAAACTATACTTCTAAAAGCGTTTTAGACATCATCAAAAAACTGGAAGACCGCGTTCGCTATAATACGTACGACAGCGTCAGCATCCGCAGGGAAAAAGATTTTGACAGAGAAATGGCTCTGGCTCTAGAATTCATCAGAACAGATTCTTTCGGAATCGAAATCGATTTGGATGCTCTTCCGAACATTGCCAGCAGCGCGATGACCATCAGCGGTTTTTCGGTAGAACAAGTACGTCAGTTTATTTCCTTTTTCGGACAACATAAAAATGCGACGTATCTGCATATTTGTGAGGGCGCGCCGGATCTGGCCGATTCTCCGAACAACAATTTAATTGGCAAGCTAATAGGCTATTTAGTAACAGATTTTATTAAAGCGAATAACGAAAAAATCTAATCCCAACAGAAACTTTACTAATCAAAAAAATAGGCGTTTGCCAAATAAAGCAATATTCAAATAAAGGATTAAACGAATAAACCTATCTTTGCACTGAATTTTAGTACTTAAAACTAAATCCTTAATAAGTCAAGATATGTTATTCGAAGATCTGTCACTCTCAAAAAGTATACAAAAAGCCGTATTTGAAGAAGGTTACTTAAATCCTACTCCTATTCAGGAACAATCGATCCCGATCGTTTTGTCAGGAAGAGATTTAATTGGCTGTGCACAAACCGGTACTGGAAAAACAGCAGCATTTGCTATTCCAATTATACATCAATTACACCGAATTGTTGGTTCTTCTAAAAAGGCCAAACAAGTCCGTGCCCTTATAGTTACTCCTACACGTGAATTAGCGGTTCAAATTGGCCAAAGTTTTGACACTTATGCCAAATATACCAACTTAACACAATTGACCATTTTTGGAGGGGTTTCACAAAATCCTCAGGTAGATGCCCTAAAAAATGGAGTTGACATTTTAGTTGCAACCCCGGGCCGTTTACTTGATTTACACAAACAAGGATTCCTGGATCTCGATCATTTACACACTTTGGTTCTGGATGAAGCTGACCAAATGCTGGACATGGGTTTTATCAATGATGTCAAAAAAATTGTAAAACTGACTCCTAAAAACAGGCAGACTTTATTGTTCTCTGCTACTATGCCGATTGCCATTCGCGAACTGGCTGAAATGTTTTTGAAAGATCCCGAAAAGGTAGAAGTTTCACCTGTTTCATCAACGGCAGAAACGGTTGAGCAGCGCATTTACTTTGTAGAAAAAACAGAGAAAAGAAATTTATTGTATCATTTAATCAAAAATGAAAATCTGTCTAATGTTCTGGTTTTTTCAAGAACCAAACATGGTGCTGACAATGTGGTAAAGGCGCTTCGTAAAAAAGACATTCCTGCCGAGGCTATTCACGGAGATAAATCTCAAAATGCCAGACAGCGTGTTTTAGATGCGTTTAAAAACAAAGAAGTTGGCGTTCTTGTTGCGACCGATATTGCTGCAAGAGGAATCGATATTGACCAATTGCCTTTTGTTATCAATTTTGATTTACCCAACATTCCGGAGACTTATGTGCATAGGATTGGACGTACGGGGCGTGCCGGAAATGGCGGAATTGCTATTTCGTTTTGTGGTAAAGACGAACAGCCTTACTGGAAAGACATTCAGAAACTTATTAAAGTAGAGGTAAAAACCATTACCAATCATCCTTACCCATGGCACTCAGGAAGCCCGGGAGCGACGGATGAAAAACCTAAAAACTCAAACCGAAGCGGTGGTGCTCATAAATCGAGAAAATCAAATGCTTCTAAACAAAATAAAAAACGCTGGTACTAACCGGCGTTTTTCGTTTCCAATATTAAGTAATTCATTATCTTAAAAAGGCGTACCGGTTCAAACGGCTTGATAATAATATCATTTATTCCTGAAGAAATCGCTTCATCTGTAATCTCGTCTTTATCAAAAGCAGTAAGCGCTATAATGGGCGTTTTAAGCCCTTTTGAACGAATCCTTCTTGTAGTTTCAAAACCATTCATCAAAGGCATGTTGATATCCATTAAAATCAGGTCAAAATTTTCGCTCTCCAACATTTTTAAAGCCGCAAAACCATCATCAACAACTTTGCAGACATAATTGTGTTTTTCGATGATTTTTTTCGTGACCAGCTGATTGATGAGATTATCTTCTACAATTAGAATCTTAAACACCTCATTTGAACTCAGATCAACCTCTATTTCTTCAATAATCAGTTTTGTTTTTTGAGGATCGAATTCAAACGGAATGGTAAATGAAAATGAAGTCCCAAAGCCTAATTCGCTTTTCAAATCAATTGTGCTGCCAAAAAGCCCCAACAATCGTTTTACAATACTCAATCCTAAGCCAGTTCCCTGATAATCTTCATCTTTTCTTCCAACCTGTACGAATTTCTCAAAAATTTTATCCTGGTCTACAGCTGCGATTCCCACCCCGTTATCTTTTACCCAAAAATCCAGAAAATACATCTTTCCTTCAAAGCGATTAAGTTTTACGATAATTTCAACTTCACCATCTTTTGTAAATTTAAGCGCATTACTCACCAGATTCATTAAAACCTGAGCAAGTCGCAACTTATCTCCAATAAGGTACTCGGGAATGCAGGGATCAATAGAAACCGTGATTTTATCATTGTTTTTTTGCGATAAAAAAGACAGCGAATTCTTAATCATCATGATCTCATCGGAAATATTGAATGTCAAATTCTCCAATACCACTTTATTCTCCTCAATTTTATTAATCTGAAGAATGTCATTTACCAAGGATAATAAATAACGGGCCGAAAATTTTAACGAACTCAAATGCTGGCTTCTGGACAGTTCTTTGTGTTCTTCCAGCAGCATATTGGTGATTCCAACCACACCGTACAATGGTGTACGCAACTCATGGCTTATAGTCGAAATAAATTGACTTTTAAGAAGTGAGGCTTCCTCTGCAATTTCTTTGGCTTCTAAAAGCTCTGCATTGTGTTTTTTCTTAAACCTGATGTTTTTAATCAGAGTGATAATGAGAACCAAAAGAATCAGTGAAATCAGAACAAATAAAATCACAATAATCCTTGACTTTTTAAGACTTTGATACTGTGAATCTTTCTCACTTTCTATCTTATCAATCTGCCTTTTGTATTCGTCTAATTCTAAATTAAAACCGGCAATAGAGGCTTTTTTGAGTTTTTCCTCATTGTACAATTCTTCCGTTATTTTATTATATGAAGCCAGATTCACATAAGCCTCTTCATACTTCCCTATCTTATTTAAAAACTTAGAATATTCCTGATGTGAATATGACAAATCCGATCGCTCGTCACTGTTTTTACCCGCCTGAATTGCTTTGAGAAAGAAAACATTGGCCAACTCATAATCATTATGGTAACTATAATACATCCCGTTTAGCATGTTTACAACGATCTCTGTAGACTCGTCACCATATTTACTCTTATTGCTGTTTACAAATTTTAGAAACGGATATCCTTCTTTAAATTTTCCTATATCAAAATAAGCCCAGGCAATATTTACATTTGTAAAATATACTTGCCCCATCTCGTTTAATTTTAAACTGTAGGCTATGGATTTTTTGTAATAATTAATTCCCCGGTTGAACTGTTTTTTCTCGAAACAATAAATATTACCAAGATTATTATGAAGACTGTATTTTAAGGAATCGTTATTGGTTTTACCGGCGTAAAACAATCCTTTTTTATAGAAAAAAATAGCTTTATCAAATTCCGACAATTCATTGTAATTCCCGGCAATTATTTTATACGATTTTGCTATTAAATTATTATTCTTAGCAGCTGTAGCATAGTTTAATGCTATTCGAGAGGTGATGAGTGACTTTTCAAAATTTGATTTCCTGTAGTCTCCCCAGGCTTCCTCTACAAGTTTATTAATCTTTGCCTCCGGCACCGTTTCAGATTGCACAATGGCTGAATTGGCAAAACAATTCAGACATACCAGCAGTAGCAGCAAAAGAATCCGTATTCGGGGCATAAACAGGCTAATTTGACCAAATATACATCAAAAATAAAAAAAAGCTGTATTTCTATTAAAAATACAGCTTCTTTTTTATTTGGACTTTAAAAGTTTTCAAAGTCTTTTCCTACCTGAATAAAAATAATTATAAGTTTTCGGAAGCAATTTCAGAATCTTTATCATCCTCCCATTGCCCCACAACTGATGTTGCCAAAGCATTTCCTAAAACGTTTGTAGCACTTCTGAACATATCACAAAAGTGATCGATTGGTAAGATTAATGCAATTCCTTCAACCGGTATATCAAACATACCGCAAGTTGCAGCAACTACAACCAAACTGGCTCTTGGTACACCTGCAATACCTTTACTTGTCAACATTAAAACTAAAAGCATCACCATTTGAGTCCCTAAATCCAGATGTACTCCATAAAACTGAGCAATAAAAATACTGGCAAAAGTCATGTACATCATACTTCCGTCGAGGTTAAACGAATATCCAAGCGGCAGCATAAAGGCTACAATTTTGTCTTTTACACCAAAATCTTCCAATTCCTCCGTTAATTTTGGAAAAACAGCTTCACTACTCGTTGTACCGAAAGCGATCGCCAAAGGCCCTGTAATACGTCTTAAAAGCTCTGTCATTCTTCCTTTCAGAAAAAGATAACCTACCGCAACTAAAACCACCCATAAAGTACCAATTCCAACTAAAAACGATCCGAAGAATTTAAAATAGGTAATTACCAACTCTTCGGCATCTCTAATAGCGAATACTCCCGCAATGGCTCCGAAAACTCCAATTGGAGCGAAGTTCATAACATAGTTCACCATTTTTAAAACGATATGCGAAGTCTTATCTAAAGCATTGATTACTGGTTTTACTGTACTTCCCAAAGAGGCACCAGCTAAGCCGAAGAAGATTGAAAATACAACAATCTGTAAAATTTCATTGGTTGCCATTGCTTCAAAAATACTTTTAGGTACAATGTGTTCTACAAAATTTTCAACAGATAATGTTTTTGTTTTAGCAGTTACTTCCGAAGCTGCAGCCATATCAACGTGATCCAGTTTTAAACCTACTCCCGGCTCCAGAATGTTCACATAAAACAATCCAATCAATAAAGAGATAAAAGAAGCAGTAAAAAACCACCCAAGGGCTTTTCCTCCAATTCTTCCCACAGTTTTAATATCTCCAAGTTTTGCAATACCTACAACTAAAGTGGTAAATACTAACGGAGAAATAATCATCTGCACCAATCTGATAAAGATCGTTGCAAGCATTTTTATTTTATTACTGAAAGATTGTGCTGCCTCAGGCGAAATCGAATTGTGCAAAATTATTCCCAAAGTGGCTCCAAGAACCATTGCAATAATAATCTGCCCTGTTAATCCTTTAAGAAAAGATTTCTTTTTAGTTTCTGTAACTTCTTGCATTAATTTGTTTGTTTTAAATTAAAATGTTAAAACCCTCACTGTCTTAACTTTTATAAATACGTTTTGTTGATCAAATAAAAATCAGCCAAAACAATCGCAGCCATTGCTTCAACAATTGGCACTGCGCGAGGCACTACACACGGATCATGACGGCCTTTACCGGTCATTGGTGTAATATTTCCTTTATTGTCTAATGAATCCTGAGTCTGCATGATAGTCGCAACAGGTTTGAAGGCTACTCTGAAATAAATATCCATTCCGTTGCTTATTCCACCCTGTATTCCTCCCGAAAGATTTGTTTTTGTAGTTCCGTCAGGATTGTATAAATCATTATGTTCGCTTCCTTTCATTTCAGAACCTGAAAATCCGCTTCCGTATTCAAAACCTTTTACGGCATTGATCGAAAGCATGGCTTTTCCTAATTCAGCATGCAGCTTATCAAAAACCGGTTCTCCTAATCCAACCGGAACATTTTGAATGACACAGGAAACTACTCCTCCAACGGTATCTCCTTGTTTGCGGATATCACGAATATACTCTTCCATAATCGCTGCCGATTTTTCATCCGGACAACGAACAGGATTGCTCTCTATTTTAGAAAAATCCAAATCCTGATAAGGTGTATCTAAATGAATTGGACCAACCGACGAAACGTAGGCATTAATTTTTATTTCAGGAAGCATTTGTTTTGCTATCGCCCCCGCAACTACTCTGCTTGCCGTTTCTCTGGCAGAGCTTCTTCCACCACCGCGATAGTCTCGAAAACCATACTTCTGATCGTATACGTAATCAGCATGACTAGGTCTGTAATTGTCTTTTATATGGGAGTAATCGTCTGATTTTTGATTGGTATTCGGAATAATAAATCCAATAGGCGTTCCAGTCGTTTTACCTTCAAAAATACCAGATAAAAACTGAACTGCATCCGGTTCTTTACGTTGTGTTACAATTGCCGACTGTCCGGGCTTTCTTCTGGACATTTCAACTTCAATTGCATCTAAATCAAGTTCAATTCCTGATGGACAACCATCTATAATTCCGCCTAAAGCTTCACCATGAGATTCTCCAAATGTTGTAACTTTATATAAATTGCCGTAGCTATTTCCTGCCATTGTAATTAGTTTTGAGCAAATGTAAGTTTTATGAATTAAATTAAAAAATTTAAAATTGGTATTATTAAGCAAAGGTTAAGGTGATTAAAAATCACAATTTATTAAAATTGCAGCCAAATTGATAACCATTTCATAAAATTTCTCTCACAAGAGTTTCTTTCATTTGTTAAACTTCAAAAAAAGAAAAATTGAAAAAACGAAATGTTGAATTGGTCATTATATCTGATGTCCATTTAGGAACTTACGGAAGTCACGCCAAAGAACTAAACAACTACTTATCAAGCATAAAGCCTAAAACATTAGTCCTTAACGGTGACATTATTGATGCCTGGCAATTTAGAAAATCATACTTTCCAAAAGCACATTTAAGAGTCATTCAGCGTATTATCGGCATGGCATCTAAAGGCACAAAAGTATATTACATCACCGGAAACCATGATGAAATTCTTCGGAAATTCAGCGATATGAACATGGGGAATTTTGCACTGGTCGATAAATTAGTTTTGGAACTGGACGATAAAAAAGCATGGATTTTTCACGGAGATGTCTTTGATGCTTCTGTTCAACACTCCAAATGGATTGCAAAACTGGGCGGATTAGGATACGATTACTTAATTCTAAGCAATCGATTTGCCAACTGGTGCCTTGCAAAACTAGGACGAGAACCTTACTCCTTCTCTAAAAAGATAAAAGCCAGCGTGAAAAAAGCCGTTAAATTTATCTCTGATTTTGAAACTACTGCTACTGATCTGGCTATTGAAAAAAAATACGATTACGTCATCT
Organism: Flavobacterium tructae; assembly: GCF_001853485.1. Taxonomy (NCBI): domain Bacteria; kingdom Pseudomonadati; phylum Bacteroidota; class Flavobacteriia; order Flavobacteriales; family Flavobacteriaceae; genus Flavobacterium; species Flavobacterium tructae. The sequence goes on from NZ_MIKE01000029.1 coordinate 185,460, forward strand.
GCGGACACATACACGAACCGAAAATCGTTACCAAAGAAAACAAACACGGCTCGACTTTATACCTTAATTCGGGAGATTGGGTGGAAAATCTTACCGCATTGGAATACCATAAAAAGCGATGGAAATTATACTCTTATGCCGAAAGTAATTTTACCGAAGAAGAAAATCTCTTTGAAATGGAGGACACGCTGAGCTCTCAGTTAATTTCTACTATTATTCTAAACAAATAAACTTCTAAACACACTGCCTATCGCAAATAAAACTACTTTAAACCTGCTTTCTTGCTTTCTAAAAATGTGAATTATATAACAATTTTTAATAATCCTATACGTTTCAAAATTATAGTGAGGATTAAATTTGGCAAAAATTAATAACCATTTTTATGAAAAAAATCATTTTATCTGCCCTAATGCTATTAGGTTTAGCGTTTACGGCACAATCACAAGAAATTTCGAAACATGCCCTGGGTATCCGTTTAGGAGATAATAACGGTTTTGGCGGAGAAGTATCTTATCAGTTAGGATTAAACCAAAAAAACAGACTGGAATTTGATTTAGGATGGAGAAACAGCAGTAACGTTGATGCCATTAAAGGTGTAGCGCTTTATCAATGGGTTTGGAATATTGATGGTGGTTTCAACTGGTATGCCGGAGTTGGAGGTGGTCTTGCAACTTGGAATCACGACTATTATACCAACAACAACAGATACAAAGATAACGGAACGTATGTTTTTGCTGCGGGAGATATTGGTATAGAATACAGATTTAAAGAAGCACCAATTACTTTATCATTAGACGCGAGACCTGAAGTTGGTTCCGGATATTATGACGATGACAATTTTGGATTTGATGTTGGTTTGGGAGTAAAATTCAGATTCTAATTAAAGACAAAAATAATTATAAAAAGAAACCTGTCGTTTTTAATGCGACAGGTTTTTTTATGTTTACATTGAAAATGAGTCTCAGGCTGAGCGAAGTCGAAGCTTTGTGCATAGGGGCTTCGACTTCGCTCAGCCTGACATCCCACAACTCATAACTTACTTCACAATAATCTCTTTTTTAGAGTGTACTTTGATTACAGTGTACGGATAAGTAATAGCCTGCGTTACCATAGCATCTGCAGCGGGATTATTTTCTTTAACGGTGATGATAATATTTTTATCCGTTTCTTCTACTTTTTCAACACCAATAGAATAGCCACCCGTATTTTTTTCTCCCATATTCAGGATTACATAATTTGAATTACTGATATCGTCCTGTTTCATTTTTGCTTTCAAATGGGGATCATTTTCCAGCATTTTGATTTCGTTCGGTTCCGTCAGAATTTCAAAAAATTTGATATTTCCTCCTCCGTCAGATTGTTCTGTGAGAACTTCATACAAAATTTTAGAAGTCCCGTCAGAGCTTTTCTTAACCCCGCAAGAAACTAAAACCAGAATCACCAGTACCGAAATTACTTTTTTCATTTACGTTAACTTTTAAGATTATTGTTTTTCGTGTTTCTCATGCTTATAATCATCAATCGCTTTTTGATACAACGCCTCATACTTAGGCAATATTGTTTTGATATCAAACTTACGGGCAACTTCTAATGCATTTGCTTTAAACTGATTCAAAACGTCATCGTCTTTTAGTATTTTGATTGCATTGGCAGCCATTTCTTCAACGTTACCAACATTGCTCAAATATCCTGAAAAGCCATCAAAATTAACTTCCGGCAAACCACCCGAATTACTTGAAATTACCGGGACTCCGCTTGACATTGCTTCTAAAGCTGCCAAACCAAAACTCTCTGTTTCTGATGGAAGCAGGAATAAATCGGTAAAACATAAAATTTTATCAATCTCGTTACTATTTCCAAAGAAAATAACTTTGTCATAGATACCAAGTTCCATACATAAAACTTCTGCTTTTTCTTTTTCCGGACCATCGCCTACCATCATCAGTTTAGACGGAATTTCTTTCTGAATATTATAGAAAATCTTAATGATATCCGGAATTCTCTTCACTTTTCTAAAGTTACTAATGTGCGTGATAATGCGCTCGTCCTCCTTCGCCATAACATAACGATGGCAAGGTGCCTGAGGATCTTTTCTAACTTTATCCAATTCGATAAAATTAGGGATAACCTTAATTTTATTCTTGATTTTAAACAGCTTTAAAGTATCATCTTTCAAACTCTGAGAAACGGAAGTCACATAATCTGATTTATTGATGCTAAAGGTCACCGCAGGTTTATAAAAGGGGTGATTCCCCACTAGTGTAATATCTGTTCCGTGAAGTGTGGTAATCATTGGAAGATTAATTCCTTCATTTTTCAGCATTTGCTTCGCCATATAACCAGCATACGCGTGAGGAATGGCATAATGCACGTGAAGTACTTCTATTTTATACAATTTCACCATATCAACCAATTTACTGGACAATGCCAATTCATAAGGCTGATAATGAAAAAGAGGATATTCAGGAACGTTTACTTCGTGATAATGAACATTAGGGTTTAAAAGTGCCAACCGAACTGGCTGACTATAGGTAATAAAGTGGATTTCGTGTCCGCGTCTGGCTAATTCAAGGCCTAATTCCGTAGCAACTACACCACTACCACCAAATGTCGGATAACAAACTATTGCTATTTTCATGTATTAAGTTTAGTAACTACGAAAGTACTTAAAAATAGCTTTTAGTTGCTCTTTTAAACTGTTAGATTTTTGTGAATATATAGATTCAGATTTTTCGATTCTAAACCCTACAGGTTTTTGAAACCTCAGAGGTTACAACAACAAAAAGTCTATTTATTCAAACCGGACAGGTTTCAAAAACCTGTCCGGTTTATAAAAACAAAAAAGGCACAAAATTTAGATTTTGCACCTTTCGAATATTATAAATTTCTCTTAGAAAAATCTGCTGTGCCAGCTATCGGCAGCAGGAACTTCCCATGATTCGTTGAATTCTTCAATATTGTTTACCAGATTATTAAAAACAATAGTGTTCTCGGAAACTGATTTATCTTTAACCATTTTCTTGAAATCGATTAAAGGCTTGTGTGCAATATGTTCCCCCAGTTTAAAAGTCACATTCATTTTGTCTAACAAATCAACGTTGTACTTTTTTTCTAAACTTTGGATAAACTCCACCGAACTATCGATCGAACAGCCTGTTGCCGCCTGTACTTCCTGATTTACAGCCAAAATAATGAATCGGTTGTATTTTAGTTGATACGAAGCCTCCAGACTTATTCCGTGTGCCGCCCATCCTTCTACAAAAGTTTTCAGGTCGGTTTCTATTTCAGAAAATTCTTCCTCAGAAAACTTTCTGTTTGATTGATAAATCCAAACTCTGGATTCACCAGGTAAATTTTCAAAAGGTATATACATTTTTTCTTTTTGTTTTATTTTGTTTCAAGTTTCAGGTTTTAGGTTGAAAAACTTAGAACCTTAGTGCCTTAGCATCTTAGAACCTCAAATTAAAGATCTTGCGCATTCGCAATTAGCTCCGCAACATCCATTACTTTCACTTGTCCTTCTTTTTCCTGATGTTTGATACCATCAGTCAACATGGTATTACAGAACGGACACCCGGCTGCAATAATATCCGGCTGTACTTCCAAAGCATCTTCGGTACGCAAAACGTTCACTTCTTTATTTCCAGGCTCAGCATCTTTAAACATTTGTGCTCCACCCGCTCCACAACAAAGTCCGTTTGCTTTTGAGCGCTTCATTTCTACTAGTTCAACATCCAGTTTCTGAATCAAGTCTCTTGGCGCTTCATACACTTTGTTAGCTCTACCTAAATAACAAGGATCGTGAAAAGTAATTTTCTTTCCTTTAAACTGACCTCCTTCAACAGTCAGTCTTCCGTCATCAATTAATGATTTTAAGAATTCTGTATGATGAATAACATCGTACTGACCTCCTAATTCAGGATATTCGTTTTTTAAAGTATTAAAACAATGCGGACAAGCGGTAACTATTTTCTTTGCTTCATAAGCATTAAGCACCTCGATATTCATCATGGCCTGCATTTGAAACAAGAACTCATTTCCGGCACGTTTTGCAGGATCTCCGGTACAGCTCTCTTCAGTACCTAAAACTGCAAACGATACATTGGTACGATTTAAAATTCGCACAAATGCTTTTGTAATTTTTTTTGCTCTATCATCAAAACTCCCTGCGCAACCTACCCAAAATAAAACTTCAGGCTGTGTTCCCTGGGCTAGCATCTCAGCCATTGTTGGCACTACTAAACTTTCTGACATCTTCTTTTGTTGTTAAATCGGTTAATTGTTTATTTGGTTAATCGCACTCTTTGCTGCAAACCTACTAAAAAACCTTACTATTTTATTCAAATCGATTAAACGGTTAAACCAATAACCTTTTAAACTTTTATTTCTAATTTTCGTTTTTCCAATTCAAACGATCCTGCTGGCTATATTGCCAAGGCGCTCCATTGTTTTCGATATTGGTCATCATGGCATTCAATGACATTGGAGCAGCACTTTGTTCCATCACTAAATAACGACGCATATCCATAATAATAGACAACGGACTGATATTTACCGGACATTCTTCTACACAGGCATTACACGAGGTACAAGCCCACAATTCTTCAGGTGTAATATAATCGTTCAATAAGGTTTTATTATCCGGAACAAAAACTCCTTTATTTGCATCGATGTTTTTACCAACTTCCTGCAAACGGTCTCTTGTGTCCATCATAATTTTACGAGGAGATAATTTTTTACCCGTTTGATTTGCCGGACATGATGATGTACAACGACCACATTCCGTACACGTATAAGCATTTAAAAGCTGTACCCAGTTCAAATCCTGAACATCGCTTGCTCCAAATTTTGCAGGAGCAGCATTTTCGTCAACAGGGGCTGCTGCAAACGGATCTGCATTTGGATCCATCATCAACTTTACCTCTTTGGTTACTGACTCTAAATTATCAAACTGACCTTCAGGGTTCAAGTTCGCAAAATAAGTATTCGGGAAAGCCAAAAGAATGTGCAGGTGTTTAGAAAAGTATAAATAGTTCATGAAAACCAAAATACCTGCTATGTGCAGCCACCAGAATACTTCAAATAACAGCACTACCAGATCATTCGACATTCCGTTAAAAATTGGCGCTATAAACTGACTGATCGGGAAACTTCCTGCTTTATGAAAAACTCCTCCTGGAACATTTTGCAAATGAAGATCGGAAGCATTCATTAATAAAAACAATAACATCAAAACGGTTTCGAAATACAAGATGTAATTCGCATCGCTTTTTGGAAATCCGTCCAGGTCTTTGTTCACAAAACGCTTTAATCGGATTACATTTCTTCTAATCCAAAAAACAGTAACTGCAAAAATTACCAGTATTGCCAATATCTCAAATGAAGCAATTAAAACATCATAAACCACACCTAAATAAGGCGCAAAAATTCTATGCGTTCCAAAAAGCCCGTCAATAATGATCTCGAGTAATTCGATGTTGATAATTATAAAACCTACATATACAAAAATATGAAGTATTCCAGCTACAGGGCGTCTCACCATTTTTGACTGCCCTAGAGCAATCAATGCCATGTTTTTCCAACGTGCTTTAGAATTATCTTTTCGATTTACATCTACTCCCAAATTAATGTTTCGGATGATCTTTTTTACGCTCGATGCAAAAAAGCCAAAACCTATTATAAGAAGTATAGCGAATAAAATATTATCTAAATAACTCATTCTGATTATTTTTTAGTGGTTGTGTTAGCGTCTTCTGTTGGTGCTACGTAAGGTTTGTTTTTCTTTCCGAAAAGCGAAACATTTACATAACGTGTTGGGTAAAGACGAACATCCTGTAACAATAATTCAAGCTCTTTTGAAGTTTTTGCCAGATTATTATACAACGCATCATCATTCAATAATTTACCCGCAGTACCTTTTCCTGAGTTCAAATTACTCATAATACCATCTACTTTAGCCAAAGTCTGATTTAAGTTTCGAACTGTTTTTCCTAAATCTGCCTTGTTTAAAGAATCAGAGATTTTATTGAAGTTACTGGACATTTTATTAAAGTTGCTTACCACTCCGTTAATCTGTCCTTTGTTGGTATCTAAAATAGTATTGATGCTTCCTGAAGCTTTATGAAACTGCTCCATAGTCTGACTCAATTCAGCTAAAGTTTTCTTCAGGTCTTCTTGTCCTTTTTTATCTAAAACGTTGTTTAATCCTGAAACCAGATTATCAATGTTAACCAACATTTTTTCTAATTTCACCTGAATTGGCTCAATTTTTCCGCCTAAAGATTCTTTCAGTCCCGGTTCAACAACCGAAGCTAAAGTCTGACCATCAACTGCCAGTTCTTTGTCTGCAAAATTAGGAACAATCTTGATCTGTTTTCCTCCAATTAAACTTGGAGAATATAAAGATGCTTGACTTGTTTTAGAAATTGGAAAATCTGTTTTTAATTGAAGTTCAACTAATAATTTTCCTGTTACTTCATTGATTGTAATTTTAGTTACTTTACCAATTGTAAGTCCGTTTATGGTAACGGGAGCTGATGCTGACAAATCTTCCACATTATCATATTCTGCATATAATGTTTGGTAATCTGTAAAAAGGTCTTTGCCTTTTAAAAAACTATAGCCCCAAATAAATAATAAAATTGACGCGATGACTAAAATAGCCGTTTTAATTTCTCTTGTTAGTTTCAAAATTCTTAGTGTTTGTACAAAATTAATATAAATATTCGAACTAGAAGCTATTATTTAATGGCGTCTTGAATACTGATCTTTTCTCCATCTTTGGTTGCAACCAAAAAGGCAGCGCCATATCCTTTATCTTTAGCTTCTTCCAAATATTTTTTGGCAGCATCGTAACTTGAAGTTTCCTGATAGAAATATTTATAAATATTATTTTCGTACAGCATGGTTACGTTTTTAAGTCCTTTAAAATTTTTAGGCTCCAATGGTGTCTTTTTAATACTGGCAATAAGCTGCACTCTAAAGAATGTACCTTTTGGAGCGTTTTTAACTGCCGCAGGAGTTTCGACTTCTTTCGTTTTAACCGGAGTTGAAGTATCTTTTGCCGGTTTTGAATCTACTATTTCAGGAATACCTGAACCAAAATATTCGCTTTTATAACTTAAAATTGCTTCGGCAATCGCTTTTGCAATATCATTTTGTCCTTCTTCTGAATTTAGAATATTTCCTTCTGTCGGATTAGATACAAACCCGGTTTCTACTAAAACCCTTGGCATATAAGCTTTATGAAGTACCATAAAAGGCGCTTGCTTTACCCCTCCATGTCTCAATTTTTTTCCAAGTTTATCAAAATTGTCTTCAATTTTACTGGCCAAAGAAATACTGTTATCTAAATATTCTTCCTGCATTAAAGTCATTCCGATCATTGATTCAGGTGAATTTGGATCGAAACCTTCGTATTTACGTTTATAATCTTTTTCTAAAGTAATTACAGAGTTCTCTTTTTTCGCCGCTTCAAGATTCGACGCTACTTTACTCAAACCCATTACATAGGTTTCTGTTCCGTCAGCAGCTGTGTTTTTATTTGCATTACAGTGAATTGATACGAAAATATTCGAATTTGCTCTGTTTGCAATGTTTGCTCTTTCGACCAAATCGATAAAAACATCCGTTTTACGAGTATATATTACATTAACATTCGGACTTCCCTCTAAGATTTTACCCACTTTTAAAACAATAGCTAAAGCAATATTTTTTTCAATCCGTCCGCTGTAAACAGCTCCAAAGTCGTGATCACCATGTCCAGCATCAAGTGTTACTTTAAAAACATTTGCCTGGCTATAAGCACAAAAAGACAATATCGTTAGAAAAAAAGTAAATATTACTTTAATTTTGTTAAATCCATTCATAAATCTAAAAGTTAATTTTAATAAAACGCTACAGCTATAATTTTTACAATTGATTATTTTTGACAAAAAATTATATGTAAGTTTGACATGTCAAAAAACAAGCCATAATTTTACAAAAATAGCATTTAAACCTTTGCATACAAACTTATTTAATATCGTTTTATTATCATTTTTCCTAACTTTAGGATGTGGTAATTTATATTCGCAAGAGATAAAAAACAAAAAAAAGCCTTTACCTACTGTAAAACAAACAGATAAACCCAAAAGCACTACAACAGAGAAACCTGAGGTTACTGTTTCAGACACTATAAAGCTGGATACGGTTAAGGCAAAAAAGAATTTTCTGGACGCTGTTACCAAATATAAAGCTAAAGATTACGCTAAATACGATAAAAAAGCAAAAACTCTTACCTTATATAATGAAGCCGAACTTTATTACAAAGATGTCGAATTAAAATCGGGTATCATTGTTTTAAACATGGAGAAGGAAGAGGTTTATGCCGGACGTATTCGGGATTCGGCAGGTGTTTTGATACAATATCCAAACTTCAAACAAGGAGCCAGCGAAGTTCAGCCCGACTCTATCCGATTTAATTTTAAAACAAAAAAGGCTCTGATCTATAATTCGAGAACAGAACAAGGTGAGTTTAAGATTAAAGCAGCCATTACCAAAAAAGAAAACGACTCGGTTTACTTTTTACGCGGTGCCCGTTTTACAACCGCAAAAGACATTGACAATCCGGAATACTACTTTCAAACCAATAAAGTAAAATTTATACCTGGTAAAAAAGTAATTACCGGTTTAACCAATATGGTCATTGCAGATGTTCCTACCCCTCTGGCATTGCCTTTCGCCTATTTCCCGATGAGTCAGGAAAAAAGTGTTTCGGGTATTATTTTACCTAGTTACAACGACTCAAACACAAGAGGTTTCTCTTTACAAAACGGAGGATATTATTTTGCATTGAGTGATAATTATGATCTGACGGTTCTGGGTGACTATTATACCAATGGTAGTTATGCCATGCGTTTCGAATCGACATACGCCGCGAAGTACAAATACAGAGGAAATCTTAACATTCGTTATGAAAATCTAATTAACAGTGAGCGTGGTTATCCTGATTATTCTAAAGAAAAAATCTACAACATTCAGTGGTCGCATTCAAAAGATACAAAATCAAACCCTAACTCTACTTTTTCTGCCTCTGTAAACATGGGTAGTAGTAAGTACTTCAAGCGATCTATCAATCAGGCGAACGCAGGATCTAATTTAAATAACACTTTAAACTCCTCCATCTCTTACAGCAAAACGTTCAATACGATTCCTCAGGCACGTATTTCGTTAACCGCCACGCACTCGCAAAATACTCAAACGGAAAAAATCGACATGACCCTACCAACCTTACAGGCAAGTGTGGATCGTGTATATCCTTTTGTTGGAAAAGACGGCGTTAAAAAGGGATTCATAAAAAACATCAATTTACAATATAATTTAAGCGGGAAAAACAGTATTTCAACAACAGATTCCCTGTTTTTCAAACCACAGATGTTTAGAGATGCTAAGATTGGAATGCAACACAGTATTCCTATCAGTACTAACTTTAAATTGTTTAAATACTTTAGTGCAGGAGCCTCTACCAATTATCAGGAAACCTGGGTAACTAAAACCGAAAAGAGAGAATACGATGCTACTAAAGGACAGGCCGTAACCACGACTGTTAATGGTTTTGATGCTTACAGAACTTATAATTTCAGTACCAATTTAGGAACTACCATTTACGGTACTTTTAATTTTGGTGACAACAAAAAAATTCAATCCATACGTCACGTCATGAGACCTACTATGACGTATTCTTACACGCCAAGTTTTGATCAGTATTACGACAATTATACAGTAGACGCAACCGGAAAAATCAATACGTACTCCAGATTTGACAATGGTATTTTTGGCGCTCCCGGAAACAGTAACTCTAATATTGTGTCATTTGCTTTAAGTAATACTTTTGAAGCCAAGGTAAGAGATCGTGACAGCACAAAAACAGAGCCGAAAAAGATCATGTTACTAAACAACTTAAACTTCAGCACCAGTTATAATTTCAATGCTGACGGAAAACAAACTTTAGCCTGGCAGCCGGTAATTGTAAGTGGTGGAACGCAGCTTTTGGACAACAAAATGAACCTGAACTTCGGAGCTGTTTTAAACCCGTATGCGATTGACAATGCAGGGCACGTAATGAATGTCTTTAATATTGATAATGGAGGAAGTTTATTCCGATTAACGAGTGCCAACCTTACTGTAAACTATTCCTTCTCGAACAAGGGAGGCAATGCACAGGAAAAGAACACACAAAGCCAGCGAAATGGTGGTCGTAATGACGACTTGTTCGGAACAAATACGGATCTAAACGATAGCAGAAATAGTCAGTTTGCCAACGAAAAAGATGATGATAAAGATGTGATAACTGAATTTTTCCGCTCTAAACTTCCGTGGGATATGACTTTGGCATATTCCCTAACCTACTCGAATGCCGCCAGGGAAAATAAAATTAGTGGAAACTCGATCATGATATCTGCTAATATGGATATTACTCCTAAATGGAAAGGCGGAGTTTCTACAGGTTACGATTTTGTACAAAAAGGGGTTACTTTTACACAATTTCGTTTTGAAAGAGACTTATTAAGCTGGAGAATGGCCTTTAACTGGACTCCAATTGGTCCAAACTCCAACTGGAACTTCTTTATTGGAATTAAATCCGGAATGTTGAGTGATATTAAATGGAACAAGCGTAGTACTTCAAATCGATAAACCATCGAATAAAAATAATTTATTATGAAAAAAATCATCTTTACCGAAAAGGCACCGGCTCCAATTGGTCCTTACAATCAGGCTGTATTATCAGGAAACACACTTTATGCATCAGGTCAGATTGCGATCAATCCGACTTCCGGCGAACTTGTAACAGACAATATCAATGATGAAACTAAACAGGTAATGGAAAATATTGCAGCCATTTTAGAAGCTGCCGATATGTCTTTTGAAAATGTAGTAAAAGCTACCATTTTTATCATGGACATGAATAATTTCGCCGCTATAAACGCCGTTTACGGTTCTTACTTCGACGAAAAAACGGCTCCTGCTCGTGAAACTGTTCAGGTTGCCTGTTTACCTAAAAATGTAAATGTTGAAATTTCGATAATTGCTGTGCAGTAAAAATTGTTTCAGGTTTCAAGTTTCAAGTTTCAAGTTTGACACTTTGAGCATAACCTGAAACTTGAAACCTGAAACAAAAAAACCGTTACAAGTTGTAACGGTTTTTTTTATATCTAAAATTAGAAACTCTATAATTGCAGCGCAATGGCATTAAGCAGTAACTGTGCCGAAGCTTCATTAGTTGCCAGAGGTACATTATGAACATCACAAACACGAATCAACATATTGATATCTACTTCGTGAGCATGGCTTGCCAGTGGATCTTTAAAGAAGAAAACCATTTTCGTCTTTCCTTCTGCCACTCTCGCAGCAATCTGCGCATCACCTCCCATTGGTCCTGAGAGCATTCTTTTCACCTTAAAACCGGCGTTTTCAGCCTTACTCCCCGTAGTTCCCGTTGCGATTAATTTAATGTTTTCCTGAAGCAGTAAAGTCTTGTTTTTATTCAAAAACTGAACCATGTCTGCTTTTTTCCCATCATGAGCTATGATAGCAATTTCCATATTCTATTTTTATTTATTGATTTGCAACGTGGTAAGCAATTAACCCATCAATTGGTCTTCTTAAAACATTACCCAATTGAAGTCCGTATTTATCAAAAGTTTCTTGCAATTCGTCTTTTAAATAAAAAGCAATTGACCCAACAAAATGAACAGGAACTTCTTTACAATTGTCAAATTGCTTGATGTAGTTTTTCACGAAAGATTTCATTCCTTTGAAGATAATTTTTCTACAAAACTCAGTGTCTTTATGCTTGATCAGGAACTTTGCAAAGGTCGCCAAATACGCGTTTGGATTTGGTTCTTTGTACAATTTATTCTTGATAAAATCAGGATCTAAATTATACTCTTTCTCAAATTCAACGGCCAGTTCTTTTGGCATTTTATTGAAATAGTACTTTCTGATTAATTCTTTTCCAAAAACATTTCCGCTGCAGTCGTCCATTGCGATAAACCCAAGTGACTGAACTTTTTGGTGCAATACTTTACCATCAAAAAAGCTGCAATTAGAACCGGTACCTAAAATACTCACGATCGCAGCTTCTCCTTTTGGAGTAGTTGCATATACCGCCGCATAAGTATCCTCCTGAACTTCTACAATTGCATTCTCAAAATATTCCTGAAATATTCGGGAAAGTTCTATTTTCATTCTCTCCGTTCCGCAACCTGCTCCGTAAAAAAACAAATGCGTCGCGTTCTTTTTATTTTGCAGAATATCAAAACGATCGTTTAATCTTTCTACTATCTCCGGACCGTCAAGAATTTCAGGATTTAATCCTAAAGTTTGTGTGGTGAATAATACTTTTCCATTATCATCAATTGCAATCCAATCGGCTTTAGTAGATCCACTATCAACTATTAATTTCATTTTATTTAGTTTTTGGATTAGTCTTTCTTTAGCTAAATAAAAAATGTGTTTTTACCTTAATTAAAGAAGCAACAAAATAAGAAAATCCCATTACTATTCAATAACGGGATTTTGCAAAAATATATATTATTATTTTAAACCTGCGATATGCACAGACAAATCAATCAATTTACTTGAATATCCGTACTCATTATCGTACCAGGATACTAATTTAAAGAAAGTTGAATTTAAACCGATTCCAGCTCCTGCATCCACTACTGAAGTTCTTTTATCAGAAATAAAATCCTGAGAAACAACTGCATCTTCTGTATATCCTAAGATACCTTTCATTGTATTTTCGGAAGCATTTTTCAAAACAGCCATAATTTCTTCATAAGAAGTTTCTTTAGCTACTTTTACTGTTAAATCTACTACAGAAACGTCAGCAGTAGGAACACGGAAAGACATTCCTGTTAATTTTCCATTCAAAGCCGGAATTACTTTTCCAACTGCTTTTGCAGCTCCGGTTGAAGAAGGAATGATGTTAATGCTTGCAGCACGTCCGCCTCTCCAGTCTTTTCTTGAAGGACCATCAGCTGTCATTTGAGTTGAAGTTGTTGCGTGAACTGTTGTCATTAAACCTTCAACAATTTCGAAATTATCGTGAATTACTTTAGCTAAAGGAGCTAAACAGTTTGTTGTACAAGAAGCATTAGAAACCACTAAATCCGTAGCTTTTGCTGTTTCATGGTTTACTCCCATTACAAACATTGGTGCATCAGCAGACGGAGCAGAGATAATTACTTTTTTAGCACCACCTTTGATGTGCTCGTTTGCAGTTTCGATGGTTGTAAAGATACCAGTACATTCAGCAACTACATCTACATCTACTTCGTTCCATTTTAAATCAGCAGGATTTCTTTCAGCAGTGATACGGATGTTTCTTCCGTTTACAAAAAGTTTTCCGTCTATTACTTCTACAGTTCCGTTGAAACGTCCGTGAACTGAATCATATTTTAATAAGTAAGCCAAGTGATCTACATCTAACAAATCATTGATTGCTACTACTTCTACATTATCTCTATTGAAAGTTTCTCTAAAAACGATTCTTCCGATACGTCCAAATCCGTTTATTCCTAATTTTACTTTTGACATTTTACTTAATTTTTTGTTTTTTATTACACTAATTCAAAGTCTAATTTCCTCACAATAAACTTCTTTCCTTTTTTAAACTTTTTTTATGTCGACATGATATCGGACACTCTTAACAATTCTCTGTCAATCTCAGATTTACCTTTAATTGCTTGTTCAAGAGGTGTCAAAACAACTTTATCAGCCTGCAAACCGACCATATAATTTGATTTACCTTCTATTAAAGATTCTACCGCTTTTACTCCCAAACGGCTTGCTAAAACACGGTCAAAGCAAGATGGAGAACCACCACGCTGCATATGTCCTAATACAGATACTCTAACGTCGTATTCCGGCAGATTGGCTTCAACGTAATCTTTTAATTCGAAAACATTTTTACCTATTTTATCTCCTTCGGCAATAACTACTATACTTGATGATTTTCCTGAAGCTTTACTTTTTTGAAGAGAATCTAATAATCGGTCTAAACCTAAATCTTCTTCAGGAATAAGAATTTCTTCTGCACCGGCTCCAATTCCGGCATTAAGAGCAATATGACCTGCATCTCTACCCATTACCTCTACAAAAAACAGACGGTTATGCGAACTTGCAGTATCTCTAATTTTATCGATACAATCTACAACAGTATTTAAGGCTGTGTCATAACCTAAAGTATGGCTGGTTCCAAAAATATCATTATCAATTGTTCCTGGAATTCCCATTACCGGAAAACCGTATTCTGAATTAAAAATTAATCCTCCGGTAAAACTTCCGTCTCCTCCAATAACAACCAAAGCATCTACTCCGGCTTTTAAAAGATTTTCGTGCGCTTTTTTTCTACCTTCCGGGCTTCTAAAATCAACTGAACGAGCTGATTTTAAAATCGTTCCGCCTTTATTCACAATATTATTTACGCTACGGGGTCCCATCTCTTTGAAGTCACCTTCAATCATTCCTTGATATCCCCTATAAATCCCTATGCATTCTATATTATGATAAGCACATGTTCGAACAACTGATCGTATTGCGGCATTCATTCCTGGTGAGTCACCTCCTGATGTTAGAACACCAACTTTTTTTATCGTTTTTGGCATTATTTAAGTATTAAAGTGTAAAATTAGCAAACATTCACCACTTATCGGGTTATCTTTATAATAAATTAGCAAAATATGTTAAATTCAAACGTTTTCGTTAATAAGTTTTTCTAAAGTAAAAATTTCATTCTCCATAATAAATGTCGCCTATTTAAATTGAATATTTAAAATTAACAATACATTACTGAAGTGTTATAAAATTTGACGGCAATCCTTATTAGCAAAAAATAAGCAAGTCTCTAAAATTAAAACAAAAAAACCATTCGCAGTAACGAATGGTTTTTTATCTGTATCTTTTTAACAAATCTTCTAAAAGTCATTGTCAGGAATTAATCCTTCATTATTTATGGGTGGAGGAACTTTTGGTTCTTCTTTTTTCTCTTTCTCCTCCTTCTTTTTGTTCTTATCTGCGTTCTTTTTATTCGAGAAATTAACAAAATCAGGATTTAGGTTATTGTCCTGCAAATCGTTTGTGGAATTTTTGATCGCTCTTTCCAGCTTATGATTTTTGAAAAGTTTATTGACCAGCTCGCTAAAAGTATCAAAATCTACTTCATACGAAATACCAACACCTTGTGTATAACCAATCCCTTGTCCTATATAATTAATATCATTTTCTTTATTAAACAAACGAAGATTCATTGATCCGTCCTCATTAACTCTGTACAGGATTTCGATATCTCCAACAATAGCAGATTCATTTACTCCACCTACTGGAACTCCAAGTTTTCCGTTGATTGTAATTCTTTCATTGATCTGAGAAGAAATATTCGCTACAAACTGACCGTCGGCCTCCTGCCCAAGTCTTTTATCAGCTGAGATATAGTTCAGATCGATATTGACTTTATCATTATCTGATTTTATTATACCCCCTAACAAACTGGAAGCGGTTTCGGTTAAGGTCCCTGAAAAATCACCCTGACTAAATCCGTCTGTACTCATAAACGAGCCTGTAGACAGTAAATATAAGGCCTGAGTCTGACGAATGTCTTTATCATCTAACTTATATTGTATCTCTGATTTAAGCACGGTACTGACAGAAGGAAACTGTATGTCAAAGTTAGGTTCCGGACTGGCCAAATCTCCACGTAATCCAATTACCACTTCGACCGGTACTTTTTTATTAAATGAAGAAGTATTGTCTAACAGTACTGCCGGATTTGCAGTTGTTTTATAGACAGCTTCCAGATTCAATTGTGCTTTCATCGGGTTTCCTTCCCAAATAATAGATCCTCCTTTTTTAACGGAGAATTTTTTATCAATTAAACCACCATATTTAAAATTGTAAGTTCCTTCGTATGCCTGGAAATCCCCCCACATATTAAATTTACCCAGTGTATTAATTTTAAATAATAACGATCCGTATCCTTTTCCTTTCATACCATGTCCGGAACTTCGATCTAAAATTACCTCTACCTCGGCATCGGGAGTAATATCAAAATCAAACTCCAGTTCCAATCCGTTGTAATTCTTGGTCTTTTCAAGTATACCATTTGCCAGATTGTACTTTTCCTGTGGTGTTACAAAATGAATCCAGCTACTCTCTCCAACACTTTGTGTATTGTTTATTGGAATCTTAACCTGAGTTCCTTTTTCTGATTTCGCTTCTACTTTTATAAACAATCCTTCTGTAGGACCTTTAATACTGGCAGTACCATTTATAAAAGCCGTACCAAAATAAGCGGCATCTTCACTGTCTTTAGTATCCAGAGCAAGCAATCGCTTAGACGTAATATTTAAATCCAGCTTCCAGTCGCCAAAATTATGGTGTTCAATACTACCGTTCAGCAACCCTTTTGTCCCATATTTGGTATCAGTCAGCTGATTGTTTCTAAACAGAAATTTTTCATCTGTTAAATCAATCACGGTACGATCGCTTAATTCGTAATCTGTATTCAGGTATGGAATGGTCATCCCGGCTTTCTCCACATACAAACGTCCGTTAATTTCAGGTTTTTTCAGATTCCCCACCACGGCGGCATTCCCTGAAACCGATCCTCTAACATTAGAAAGCACATCACCTCCAACTGTTCCTAAGGTCGCCAGATTAAATCCTTCGAGTTTCAAACTCAAATCTAAAAAGGTCTCCTTATTTTCAACCGCAAAAGTTCCTTCTGCTTTAAACGACTCTGTGAATCCGTTTTGGATAGAAGAATTGATAGTGAATTTTTTAAAACTTTCATCTCCCGCAATATCAAAATTAAGCGTACCTAAATCCGTTTTATTCAGATTCAGATGATCAATCACAATAGAGGCCGTGGGCTGATAAACGTCTTTACTCTGTTTGTAATTTACATTTCCATTTAAATTACCATTAAATACGAACTTAGAATTAAAAGGTGTGATTTTATTAATATCCACATCTTCAAAATTCAACACCAAATCTTTATAATCTTTCCCTTTTATGACACCATTCAAATCTATTTTTTGATTCTCATGAGACAATACAATATTATCAATAGTGAAATTTTTAAAATACTGATCAAAAACAATCTGATTGTCTTTTTCAGCATCTTCATTTAAATACCATAAATAGTCTTTAAATTTCATCTCAGACTTCTTAATCCCTATGATATTGTTTTTATTTTTATCGATAGTATGATAGAGATCCAGATTATAATAATCTTCCCCTTTATCCCCTCCTTTAAATTCAGATCTTACAAACAGAGTATCTTTAGCCGTAACGTTAATCAAATTAAAATCGCGTACTTTATAATAAGGTGTTTTAATACTGTCCAGCTCTACATAAGCATTATAAAGCGTATTTTTATTGTCGATCGTAATTCGAATATTGTCAAAGGTATTTTTGGCAGCTACAATTTTTTCGGAATTAAACTTAAATTTAAACTCCTGAAGATCCGAATCAATTTTTCCTCTCACTGTGGTACTTGAATCAATTTTAATGTCCGGATATAACATTTCCACGATCTTATCGTACACATGAAAGTTGAAACGCAAAAATTGCCCTTTCTTAAGTTTGTAAGGTTTATAATTGGTGTACAAACTTCCCACTGAATTCATGACCAGCTTGTCCAGTTGTGCAAACTGAAACTTACCTACTATTTCCCCCTTTACTACGTCATTAGAACCAATAGTAATTGTTCGCAGTTTATCGGCATCAAAATGTGAGTTGATTGTAAGATCATCAAAAACATAGGTGTCCTGAGGGTTTTGATACACAGCCTCTTTGATCGAAATCGTTCCCTGTAAATTCTCTATGGAATTTCCGGTCACTGCTACAACGGCATCTCCTCTAAAATGTGAAATAGAATCGCTTATAAATTTAAGTTTACGTAAATCGGCATTGTCTACGTTAATATGAAAATCATAGCGATTTTCACGCTTACTTAAATCGACCATTCCATCAAACAGTAAACTTAAATTTGGATCATTTACAGAAACCTGTCCTTTATAATAAGGCAATTTAAAATTCCCGTTTACAACAATATTATTGTAGGTGTATTTATTATAATCTAATTTTGCGATATCTCCTTTAACAATGGTATTGAGGTATTTTTCGGTAAACCCTACCCCGTCTACATCTACATTCAAAGTCGTTCTTCCAATATCTTTACGATTCAATACCGCACCAATATTAAAATTCTCCAGAATTACATTTCCGGAATACGAAGCTTTGTCAATAAAATCGATATGATTCATGTGCAAATCGACCTGACCGTTACCTAAATCGGTAATCATTTTAAAATCGGTTTCTAAGGCTGTGGTCGAAACTTTCGCTTTTCCAACGATATTGAATTTACCAATTCGTCGTAATTCCTTTGGAAGTGTCTTACCTAAAATACCCGGCAATAAAACGACCAGATTATCGTAACTCGAAACCAGTTTTTCGAACTTACCATCCATAGAAAACTTCTGTGTTTTGCTTCCTAAAAGATTCTTGAAGTTAATTGTTCCAAAGATTCTTGAACCATTAGTATCACTCAATCTAAGACGTCTTAAATTAAGATCATTCAAGGTTCCTTTTATTTTTGTTTTAATTTTAAAATGCTGGTTTTTTCCCAAGCCATCATAAAAATAGCGAATATCATTTGACGCAATGGAAGCAGAATCTAAAGCTACATCAAACTTTACTTTATCGGTAAAATGTAGAAAATCCTCTATTTTATAGTTCAAAATCGCTTTTCCGTAAATAGAAGATCTTTTAGTCTTTATCGCCAGATTTTCAACCTTGATCTGCTTTTTAGTGTAACTGAACTTCCCTGCAAAGTTTGACACATACAAGCCACGATGATCTAAGAATGAAAATCGGTGAATATTTGTATTTATATCCGGTCCGTATAACTTAAACTCGCTGATGTACGCATTCAACTTTTTAAAATCAAGAAATCTTGGCGTGTTTTTATTCTCATCCACAACAGAAAAAGCCCCCTGAGATATGTAAGCATTCTTGGCTGTCAGCAAAAAGTGCTTGTTGGTTTTTGGTGTTTTTTTTCCTGTTTCAAACAGCTTAATAAACTTGTTGATATTATTCTCGTCTTCGTTTTTATACGTTTTGAGATTAAAAATCATACCGGTCAGCCTAATATCTCCAAAAAGCAAATCACCATCTAATAATCTTTTAATGCTAAGAATATCAGTGGTAATTATATCAGAATAGATTAAAGTCTTCTTATGATGGTCGCGGATCAGAACCTTCTTGAGTTTTACACCTCCAAAAATATTTATGGCAACTTTTTCAACACTAATATCAGTCTTAAAATCAGTATTTAAAGATTCTGTAACGTATCTCGCTATTTTGGTCTGAACCACAGGTAAAGCCAAGATGATAGCAAGTGCTAACAAAAGTAAAATTAAACCAATTAGGGTTCGGGATATTATTTTCTTTACTTTTCTGATAGCTGCTATATTTTAGTTTTCTTTTAAATTTACTTTGAACAGACAAAGAACGGCTGTTTTTGATAAAAATTCTTTAATTTTGGCTTCTCCTTATAATAAAAGAAAATCAAATATTTGATTCGTCAAATATAATTCAAAAATCGTGCTTTTATATGCAAAATTCAGAGGTTTTTATTCTAGCCATCGAAAGTTCATGCGATGATACTGCTGCCGCAGTCCTACATAACGACAAAGTACTCTCAAATGTTGTGGCCAATCAGTTAATTCACAATCAATATGGAGGTGTTGTTCCTGAAATAGCTTCAAGAGCACACCAGCAAAATATTGTTCCGGTAATTGATGCCGCACTTCGTAAGGCAAATGTACAAAAAGATCAACTAACTGCTATCGCTTTTACGCAAGGTCCGGGCTTAATGGGATCTTTATTAGTAGGCAGTTCTTTTAGTAAATCACTTTCGTTAGCGCTCAAAATTCCGTTAATTGCTGTAAATCATATGCATGCCCATATTTTAGCACATTTTATCGATGAAGAAGGGTTTGATAAACCGGAATTTCCTTTTCTGGCGCTCACCATTAGCGGGGGGCATACTCAAATTGTTAAAGTAAACGGTTTTTTTGATATGGAAATTATTGGTGAAACTACTGATGATGCCGTTGGCGAAGCCTTTGACAAGAGTGCCAAAATCCTTGGCCTTCCTTATCCGGGCGGACCGTTGATCGACAAATATGCAAAATTAGGAAATCCAAAAGCCTTTACTTTTACCAAACCAAAAGTACCGGGACTTGACTTTAGTTTCTCCGGACTAAAAACGGCCATCTTGTATTTTATTCAAAAAAATAAACTTGAAAATCCTAATTTTATTGAAGAGAACCTGAATGATATTTGTGCTTCCATTCAACATACCATTATCGAAATTTTGATGGACAAATTGAAATTAGCGGTAAAAGAAACCGGAATCAAACAAATTGCCATTGGCGGAGGAGTTTCGGCTAATTCAGGCATCAGAACCCGATTGAAAGAAAGCGAAGCCCAATACGGATGGAAAACCTTCATTCCAAAATTTGAATATACCACCGACAATGCCGCCATGATAGGAATTGTGGGGTATCAAAAATATTTATCAAAACGTTTCGAAACTTCAGCAGTAGTTTCGAAAGCGCGAATCCAATTTTAATTATGCAATTATTTTACAATCCTGATATCGACGAATCTACAGAACGCTTTTCTTTTGACAAAGAAGAAAGCCGTCATATTATAAAAGTTTTACGCAAAAAAGATTCCGATATTCTACACGTAACCAATGGTTCGGGCTTGTTGTTTGAAACCCAAATTACTTTAGCATCAGACAATAAATGTATAGTAGAAGTCATTTCGATCAAAAAATCGCCTGCTCCAAAATTCAGACTGCATTTAGCGGTTGCACCAACCAAAATGAATGATCGTTTTGAATGGTTTTTGGAAAAAGCTACGGAAATAGGAATTCAGGAAATCACCCCTATTTTTTGTGATCGTTCAGAAAGAAAAGTAATTAATCCGGAGCGTTTTGAAAAGATTATTTTATCGGCAATGAAACAATCCAACGAAACCTATCTGCCTAAATTAAATGAAGCCATTTCGTTTAAAGAATTCATCAAACAAAAAAATGAAGGATTGCAGCTAATCGCGCATTGTGAAGAAACCGATAAAAAATCTTTAAAGGAAGTTTTGAAACCCAATGAAAGTGTTACCTTGCTTATTGGCCCGGAAGGAGACTTTTCTGAAAAAGAAATTGTACTGGCGTTAGAACACAAATTCCAACCCGTTACTTTAGGAAATACCCGATTGCGAACGGAGACTGCTGCGATTGTAGCTTGTCATAGTGTTGTGTTTTTTAATGAAAATTAAACCAGGTATTGTTAAACTGTTTAATCGTTTATTTGTTTTGCTGTTTAACCGAAAATTTGAAATTGTTTAAATTTACCGCTTATAGTTATCCCCATAATTCATAATTCATAACTCATACCCCATAACTCACATCCCACGACTTAAATGATATGAAAAAAGTATTTCTCTTGTTGTTAATGGTTTCAATCTCTTCCTTTTCGCAGGAGATTGCGTTGTTAAAATATAGCGGTGGCGGTGATTGGTATGCCAATCCAACATCATTACCTAATTTAATTAAGTTTTGCAATGCTAACATCAATACGAGAATAAAAGCAAAACCATCAACAGTTGAACCGAGTAATCCGGATCTGCTCTCTTATCCGTTTGTTCATATGACCGGACATGGAAATGTTGTTTTTAGCGATGCTGATGTAAGTAATCTTAGAAATTATTTAAATGGTGGTGGTTTTCTGCATATTGACGACAACTACGGAATGGATCAATACATTCGAAAAGAGATTAAAAAAATATTTCCAAACAATAACTTAATCGAAATTCCTGCAAATCACCCCATATTCCAAAAGCCTTTCCCATTTCCAAATGGTCTTCCAAAAATCCACGAACATGACGGAACACGTGCTCAGGCCTTTGGTATCTTTGTCGAAAACAAATTGGTATTACTCTATACTTATGAATGTGACTTAGGAGATGGCTGGGAAGATCCCGAAGTACACAATGACCCTGCTCCGGTTAGAGACAAAGCCTTAAAAATGGGAGCCAACATTATCAATTATATTTTTACCAATTAAATTTTAGAAAGTGCAGCTTACTCACGAAGAAAATCAATTTGAACGAAAAACATTTCCGATAACATTAGTTTGTGATCACATTTATTTTCAGCAGAATATTGGTTCTCTTTTTAGAATCAGTGAGGCATTTGGAGTGGAAAATATCATTTTTTTAGGAAAAGATATTCCGTTAACTCCCCGAAAAATCAACAAAACTTCACGAAGCACTCATCTTCACGTTGCCCATACGATAATTGAAGAAACAGCCGATCTGGCGGACTATCTCCTTCAAAATAATTTCGAAATTATTGCTTTAGAGATCGCAAGCAACAGCAAACCGCTAAAAGAAGTTCTAATTCCTGAGAATCAAAAAATTGCACTTATCATTGGAAGTGAGATTAACGGAATCTCTGAAGAGCTTTTAAAAATTTCAAACCAAATTGTCCACATCAATATGTTTGGAAAGAACAGCAGTATGAATGTTGTACAAGCGGCAAGTATTGCCCTTTATGAAATTACTTCTTTTTAAATTTTTTCACATTTTAAATCTCAAGTATACAACTTATTTTGATGCTACCTTTTGTTGTTTCTTTCGCATGTACTTCAAATGAAGAAATACCAGGAATTATTGTTTGACATGTAAGACAGTCGGATGGAATTTCATGGCTAATTTGATTCAAAATTACCATTATTTTAACAGTTATTCTTACGTATAAATACTTACTAAAATTTCACTCTGTAATATTTGTCAAAAAAATCTTCTATAAACAATAAAAATCGACACAATAACATTCTCAAAAACAGCATTGTACGAATTTACTTCTTAATTATTTTTGTCATTTTTTTGTAAGAACTAGATTGTACAAGGGTTTGTAAAATTCTCACAAATAATATTATGTAAATATTTTGTTACAATAATTTTTTTGTTATAAAATTGCATTATAATTAACCAAAACAAATTTTTTATAACAAAAACCCAAGTTATTATGAAAAAAATCATTGTTACTGCATTTACAGCATTAGTGCTGTTTTCGTGCCAAAACGACCAATCAGAATCTGCGGATTCAAAAGTTGAAGCTATTGCACATCGCGGATGCGCAAGTCAGGAAGTTTTAGAAGCTCAACTAAAAGCTGATCCAACTTTAGCAATCAGAATGAACGAAATCAACGCTTTCACTGAAAATGCAATCCTTACCAAACGTCTTGTAAACGGTAAAATTGAAATTCCGGTCGTAGTTAATGTTCTTTACAGAACTGCAGCAGAAAACATTTCTAATGCGCAAATTCAAACACAAATTGATGTCTTAAATAAAGATTTCAATGCCTTAAATTCAGATTACAATAGTGTACCAGCTCTTTTTTCTGGTGTAAAAGCAAATGTTGGAATTACATTCGTTTTAGATCAGGTAATTAGAAAATCTACTACCAAAACTTCATGGGGAACAAGCGATGCTATGAAGAAAACTGCTCAAGGTGGTCTTGCACCAACTTCTCCAACAACAAAATTAAACATGTGGTCTTGCACTATTGGAGGAGGTATTTTAGGTTATGCACAATTTCCTGGAGGAGCTGCTGCTACAGACGGAGTTGTTGTTGACCCGAAATATTTTGGTCTTTCCGGAGCAGCAAATGCACCGTTTAACTTAGGAAGAACAGCTACTCACGAAGTAGGACACTGGATGAACTTACGTCACATCTGGGGAGATGCTACTTGCGGAAGCGATTTAGTTTCAGATACTCCTACACACAACACTGCAAACTATGGTGTACCAGCATATCCTCACTATAGCACTTGTTCAGGAACTCCAGTTGAAATGACAATGAACTATATGGATTACGTTGATGACAACGCTATGTATATGTTCTCTCAAGGACAAAAAAGCAGAATGGCTGCTATATTTGTTACCGGAGGTCCAAGAGCTTCTTTTGGAATCTAATACCAAACAAGTATAAAAAACAAACTGAAAAGCGGGATGGTAACATCCCGCTTTTTTTTGTTTACTTCAAAATTTCAAAAGCTTTTTTCCTATATTTATCATCTAAAACCGAATCATGATAACATCGAAAACAATATCTAACGGAATTTTGAGAGCTTTAACAACAATCCTGATTGTCGCAGCTGTCCTGTATTTTCTATACCAAATCCAGACTGTAATTGTCTATCTGTGCATTTCGCTGTTATTGTGTTTAATTGCCAATCCGTTAATTCAATTTTTAAAGAATAAATTAAAGTTCAGTAATTCACTGGCTGCAACCACAGCGCTAATCTTATTCATACTTGCAATTGTTGGTTTTATTCTACTGTTTGTGCCGTTAATCATTTCGCAAGCCAATAATCTATCATTACTTGATACTCAAAATCTGCAACAGCAATTTCTCGAAACAGAACGCAGTATTGAAAATTATTTTAATATACAGCATCTGGATCTCGATAAGGTTTTAAAAGAATCCAAAATTACATCCATAATCGATTTCAGCTACTTTACTGGTTTCCTGAATTCAATTATCGGGTTCATGGCCAATATGGGAATGGGATTGGTATCTGTATTTTTTATCACCTTTTTCTTTATCAAAGATCAGGATGCCTTTAAAGTTAGTGCCCGAAAAATTCTTCCTGACACCAATGAAGACAAAATCTTAAATTCGATAACCAAAATAAACCATTTTCTGACCCGTTATTTTATTGGGCTATTACTGCAGTTAACGGTTGTATTTATCCTGTATTTAATTGTTTTAATGATTTTTGGAAATAAAAATGCCTTTGTTATTGCCTTTTTATGTGCCATCTTGAATATTATCCCATACATAGGACCAATTATAGGAACCATACTGGCAGGACTTTTAACAATGATTAGTATGATCGGAAGTGATTTTCAATCGGAAATACTTCCTAAAACAATCTATGTACTTATAGGGTTTCTGTTGGTTCAGGCTATTGATAACAACATCAGTCAACCCATAATCTCATCAAAAAGCGTAAATTCGCACCCGTTAGAAATATTCCTGATTACTTTAATCAGTGGAATTACTTTTGGAATTGTTGGGATGATTATTGCCATTCCGGCCTTTACCATGGTGAAAGTAATTTTAAAAGAATTTTTTCCTGACAACAAAATTGTCTCTGTATTAACCGAAAGAATTTAACATTGAATACTGCTATTTTAGACCCAAACATTCAGGAATTCATAACTCAAAATAGTGGTGTCCCGATTACAAAATTAGCGCTTCAGAAAAATCCATTTCCTGAAATAGAATGGATTGTAATTTTAAATCAGATTGAAGCAAAATCGAAAGCAAAAGACAAGTTGCCTACCTGGTTTGCTGCCGAAAATATTATTTATCCCTCTAAAATATCGGTTGAACAAACTTCATCCGAAAGAACTGCCGCTTACAAAGCATCTTTAATTTCCGGAGAAAGTTTAATTGATCTTACAGGAGGTTTTGGTGTGGATGATTACTATTTCTCTCAAAAATTCAAAAACATAGCGCATTGCGAAATAAATAACGATTTATCGGCAATTGTAAAACATAATTTCAAACAGCTTAAAGTCGAAAACTGTACTTTTTATGCAGATGATTCTACTTCAGTTTTAAATCAATTCAATAAAAAGTGGGATTGGATTTATATTGATCCGTCCCGTAGAAACGACGCTAAAGGTAAAGTTTTTATGCTGAAAGACTGCTTACCCAATGTTCCTGATTTGCTCAATTTTTACTTTGAGAAAACAGAATCCATTTTAATAAAAACGGCTCCGCTATTAGATCTTTCTGCAGGATTATCGGAACTTCAATTTGTTAAAAACATCCATATTATTGCCCTTGAAAACGAAGTAAAAGAATTGCTTTTTGAGATTCATAAAAATTATTCCGGCGAAATCACTATAAAAACGGCCAATATTCTGAAAGATAAAATCGAGACTTTTGATTTTATTTTAGGAAATGAAATTGGTTTTCCCTCTTACGAGCTTCCTCAAAAATACGTTTACGAGCCCAATTCGGCTATTATGAAATCAGGAGGATTCGATGAAGTAAGTACTATTTTTAAGATCAACAAACTTCATAAACATTCTCATCTCTATACCTCAGAAACTTTAATCGAGTTTCCCGGACGACGTTTTGAAATCGAAAAAACAATCTCATACAGCAAGAATGAGATGAAAATTGAACTTGCCAATCAGCAGGCCAATATCACAACACGAAACTTTCCGGACACGGTAGAAAACATTCGAAAAAAATGGAAAATAAAAAACGGCGGAAATTTGTATTGTTTTTTTACAACTGATAAAAATGATAACAAAATAGTTTTAATTTGCAGAAAAATAACTTAAAAATGAAACAACTAATTACACTAACCTTTTTATTACTAACCTTAACCGCCTTTGCACAAAAACCATGTGAATATAGTGCGAATGTTACCGACTCCTTAGGGACTTATAAAGTAACAAACGACTACATGATCAGCGAAAAATACTTTGGAGGTACTTTTGATTATGTTTTCTTCGCGCTGGCACAAACTGACGGTCTGCCAACCTTAAATTTACAACTTATCCAAAAAAGTAAAGATTTTATAAAAGCCAACTGCTTTGATAAAAATTCAAAAGTTTTTTTACAATTAGAAAACGGGAAAATCGTAACATTAATTCATATAGATAAAGAAAGCTGTGGAACACTTATCCATGACGAAAAAGGGTTCGATAATCGCATCAATACGGGAATTTTTATGTTCATGAAAGAAGGTTTTGAAGAGCTCAAAAAATCCCCTGTTTCAATTATGCGTATAAAATATCTGACCAATATAGAAGATTACATTGTAAAAAGAGAATTGACCTCTGAACTGAACGGTAAAGTTTACCACCCGAATACTTATTTTATGGAGAACATAAGATGTGTTGAATAATTAATTGCATTTCCACTTTTGGTTCGAGACTTTATCCTTTAAACCTGTCTTTAAATTATAATGCCACCACTCCGAATCAAAAGAATTGAATCCATTTTTCAACATCACTTTTTTCAAATATTTTCGATTTGCTTTAACTGAGACCGGAAATTTTCTATAATTATGACTTGCCTCGATGCCAAAAAAGTCAAAATTAGTTCCCATTTCCAGTTCCTCACCTTGAGCATTCACTAAAGTTATATCAACGGCTCCTCCTTTATTATGGATGGAGCCTTTTTTTGGATCTGCCACATACTCCGGATTCGATACAATCTCCCACATCTTTTTCTGAATCGATAAAGGCCTGTAACAGTCGAAAATCTTTATTTTACACCCATCCTTCATAAAATCTCTATTTGCTGCTATCAGAGCTTTTACCGTTTTATAGCGCAACAAACATTCGGCACAATCGTAGACTTTAGCTTTCAAAAAATTATCTTCGGTAGCATACTTCATATCATAAACGAAATCGCTACTGTATTCCCTTAAATTTACAAAAGTGGTATCGGCAATTTCTTCATTATCCTCAGATGAATAAGATTCATTTTGAGCATTTGAAGAAAGTCCATAAAAGAAAAGACAAAACAGAAATACTAAAGTATGAGCGGAAGACGAACTTAATTTCATGATAAATATATGTTGAAAGAAGTAAATATAAACAAAACCATTTACTTAACACACTAATTGAATCTTGAAAAAATTTCACAACAAACTTCTATGCACACAACAAATTTTACTGATCTGATTTTTCAAGCAAGAAATACTCATAAACAACAAACCGATAGGTCCATCGTTGGTTGGCAAATTTTAAAAATGAGAAAAACGATGCAATCACCAAAATTACGACTACAGCTATGGGCATCTTTGGAAAAAAACACAAATATATTCCTAATACAGTAAGAGACCTAAACAGCTTAGAATTGGCTTCATACACCTCTATTTCGGCTACCAAACCGGGATGATTTAACCTAAGGAAGCCTTCTGCAATTTTCAAATAATCAGAATGAAAAGAAAATCTCTCTTTAATTACATTTTCTGCCAAATTTAAAAATTCATGATATTTTTTCTGTTTGATTTTTGCGTAGCTAATTTCGTACAACGGATTCAATAACATTGCACACAAATGATGAATAAAATGCCCGGCAATATATGAAATCAAAATAAATGCAATCCATGAAAATATTGTAGGACCATCTCTTTTCACATCCAAATAGCAGGGAATTCCAATATTTAGATAAATAGGTAACGTTATAGACAGGACAAAACCTGGAACTATATAAGCCAAAAATTCCATTAAGCCGAAAAAAAAATCACCAGGTTTAACAATCATAATCTATCTTTTACTATTCAAATAATGCCTTCACTTCATCCTGTAGAGACAATCTCATTTATCATAAGAAAGTTTTAAAAATATGAATTCTTCAATTCTTTCAACCAAGTATAAACACCTGTTTATTCCATTTAAAGCTAAACTTACCTGACAAACAATATGTAAACGGAGTTAAACGAAAAATTATTCTATTTGAGCGGATCGTAGTAGCTATGAAATTTCGAGCGATTCAGCATCTCTATTAAAAGTCAAACTATTCCATCCAACTGGGCTAGATTATCAAAAATTATCTAAACAAAAAAAACACTCGGTAAGAGTGGCTTCTTGTGAACGCAGAAAGATTCGAACCTTCGACCGTCCCAATTGGAAATCGGGATGCTCTATCCTGCTGAGCTGCGTTAATAAAAATATTTAAAACAAAAGCCACTCGGTTAGAGTGGCTTCTTGTGAACGCAGAAGGATTCGAACCTTCGACTGTCCCGATTCGAAATCGGGATGCTCTATCCTGCTGAGCTGCGTTAATAAAAATATTTAAAACAAAAAGCCACTCGGTTAGAGTGGCTTCTTGTGAACGCAGAAGGATTCGAACCTTCGACCGTCCCGATTCGAAATCGGGATGCTCTATCCTGCTGAGCTGCGTTAATAAAAATATTTAAAACAAAAAAGCCACTCGATTAGAGTGGCTTCTTGTGAACGCAGAAGGATTCGAACCTTCGACCGTCCCGATTGGAAATCGGGATGCTCTATCCTGCTGAACTGCGTTAATAAAAATATTTAAAACAAAAAAGCCACTCAGTTAGAGTGGCTTCTTGTGAACGCAGAAGGATTCGAACCTTCGACCGCCTGCTTAGAAGGCAGGTGCTCTATCCAGCTGAGCTATGCGTCCATTATTTTCTAATTAACCGGCTCTTTCAAAACTTTAGGCCAATCAATGCTTTTTTTTTCGATTAAAATAATGCGCTCTTATTATAAAGTTTATTACAAATGACCAGCATTCTTTATTTTTATTCGAAAAAAAACTTCAACTAGTAAAACCAGTTGAAGTTTTTAGTACTCAGAGCGGGACTTGAACCCGCACGAACATTGCTGTTCACTGGATTTTAAGTCCAGCGTGTCTACCAATTTCACCATCCGAGCATTATGTGGTACCTCCAGGGATCGAACCAGGGACACATGGATTTTCAGTCCATTGCTCTACCATCTGAGCTAAGGTACCTTTTTTTGGTTAAATCTTCATTTAACCAAAATTAGAATAAAAAACCCCGTTTTATTACGAACAGGGTCCTTCAAAGAAAGGCGACGACATACTCTCCCACATAACTGCAGTACCATCTGCGCAGGCGGGCTTAACTTCTCTGTTCGGGATGGGAAGAGGTGAGCCCCGCCGCAATAACCACCTTAAGGCTGTTAGTTGC